>NZ_JCAUAX010000004.1:0-881388 GCF_059692175.1 Paenibacillus sp. J22R67
GATGGATTGGATAATCTCATATTCTTCAACTTCATTAGCGAGTGCATCTATTTGCTTTTCTAGGGTTGATAGATGCTCTTTATAATGGAGGAGCATGCTAATGTACATATTTATACTAAATAAGTGACTTTGATAAGGCGCTTTTCGAAACGGATTTCGAATTGCAGCTGCCATGAGCTTCTGAGCCTTTTCTTTAGCCCATTTTTTTGATCGGCCTATACATAAAACCGCAATCTTCTCGGTTAATTTAGCCTCACCTGCACTGAGAACGTCCTCAGACGTAGGAAAGGCTAACAAGGTTTGCACTGACACCGCAGAGTACAGAGCCCCGTAAACACCCCTAAACTCGGGAAATACCTGATCTAACACCGCTTGGAATTGAAGCTTGATCTGAACAAATTGTCCTGTTACCGATTCATGCTGTCTTGTGAGATTGCGGAGATTTAGTAACTGCACGCCTCTATTCTTACGATGCTTGAAGTCCTCCTTGTAAAAGAATTCGCATAAAGCATAGGCATCAATGGCATCTGTTTTTACTTTACGTAAGCTCGAAGACTTTTTAGATTGATACGACAGAATCGGATTAATAACAATGTAGAAGTAATTCTGATCATCTAGAAACTGGGTGACAGGAGCATTGTAATGGCCTGTAACCTCTAGAATAACAGTAGGTTTTTGTCCAGTCGTGGCTTCAAGATCCTTTAAAAGCCGATGGAAAAGCTGCAGTCCCTCTCGTGTATGAATGACCGTAAAGCTCTTTCCGTAGGGCTGTCCTTTATCCAAGAAGGCCTGGCCCTGACTTTCTCCTTTTGCAATATCCAGACCAATTACTGGATTCATTCTTCTATCCCTCCTAAACTGAATTTGCCGGTAGCCCCTAGTCCTTCTTGCAGTGTCATAGCTTCGCTTGTTATTCGAGATCGTTGTCTCAACCAGCCTCAAACATGTTTCTACAAGTAGGGGGTGAACAGTTTAGCTGACGGGATCACGGTCCCACGGGCAGAGACGTTCGCCCCCGGCTACCGTTACTAAACCTCTAAAATACAAAAGAGGTCAACCAGTAAAAACTGGTTAACCTCATAATACGAACGGGCAGTTATGCTCAATAATCCTCACTTATTTTATGGTATAATTTGGGATAAAGGGGGAGCTTTAATTGACAGCTATTATTAATAAAAATGGTTATGAACTTATAGAGTGCATTTCATTGGATGAACTTGAACTAATAAATTATGAGCCATTAGCAGGTTCGTACGCAGTGGTAAGATTCGACGGGAAATATCTTATTTGTTTTAATACATGGAGGATACAATGGGAAGTACCTGCGGGAAGAAGAGATGATAATGAAACGGCTAAAGAATGCGCTATACGGGAGCTTTTTGAAGAAACAGCACAGATTGTTCAAGATATGGATTTTAAAGGCCTCCTAAAAGTTAGGAAACCAGACGGAACAATAAAATATAACCCCATTTTTTATGCTGAACTGGACTACATTCTCCCGTTTAAAGATAATAATGAAACAGATAGAATTTTACCTTGGAATTTAACCGAAAATGTTGGTTACATTGATGAAGTTGATGAGGCAGTGCTTAAATGGTGCAAGTCTCTAAGTTAACGGTGAACTATAGCGGAGGAGCCATATCACGCGGCAGTTCCTTTTTCGTTTACTGAACCGAGGGACGGGCAGTTTAGAATAACAAAAGGGATTGTGATAGAGAACCCGAATACATTAGTAACTACCAACAAGGGAAAGGGTGTACGTCGTTATGTATGATAGCAATTCCCCCGTCGATTTGCCGTTAGATAAGTTTGGGAAGTTCATAATGGAGAACTTTCGAGATAGGGCTATTGATAATTATCAAATGCTAAGTATGGGAAAATGGAAAGCACCATCGTTGCAACTGATTCAAAGTCAATTGGAACAATTCAGTGAAGAACAAAAAGAAATTATACATAAAGTCGTCATTAGCTGTATCGATCATGGCTTACATGACCTATTATTCGGTTTACAAGAAGCGCATGAACTTGGTGACAAGATCGAGGTGTTTGTAGATGATGTCAATTTAGCAGAAGTTAGTGATGGCTTGCACGGAGAATTATTTACAGAAGATGGATGGTATCATCGTTTCAGTAAATATGGGATGCAGGATGCAGGATGATGTACTTATGTTATTGCGCTAACGGCGAACGAGAGTTCAATTGCAGAAAAGGCAGCCAGCTTAATGGATTGGTTGCCTTTTCTCAAGTAAATGAAAAAGGATGGGGATTTCGCCATCCTTTTTACATTTCTCAATTCCAGATTAGTTGTCACAATAAACATTCCAAGGAGACCACAAAGTTTGTGAGTTGTAACGAAAAGCAAAATGCAAAACACGAGGAAAGTACTGTCTATGATCTTTGGAATAGCGATTGTTAGATTTCGAGTTTGCGGGTACCAAGCCATTTCACCTTTTCAGGATCGCGATGCGAAAAGAACAGGCTCTGTTTCGTATCTAACGTAGTAATAGATGCCATATCATCTTGGCTTAATTTAAAATCAAAGATGTTGAAGTTTTCAATAATTCTTTCTTTACGAACAGACTTTGGAATCACAACGACTTCTCTTTGTGTCAACCAACGTAAAACGACCTGAGCAACGGATTTATTGTATTTTTCAGCTATATTTACCAATACCTCATTGTGGAACAAGTTATTTTTCCCTTCAGCAAAAGGCGCCCAGGATTCAATCTGAACATGATTCTCCTTCATGAATGTTGCATTTTCGATTTGTTGGTTGAAAGGATGTGTTTCAACCTGGTTTACTGCAGGAACGACTTCATTATGAATGATTAGATCGATCAGACGATCTTCATGGAAGTTACTAACGCCAATTGCGCGGACCTTTCCTTCACGATACAGTTCCTCCATAGCCCGCCAAGAACCATGCACATCGCCGAATGGCTGATGAATTAGATACAAATCCAAATAATCCAATTGTAATCGTTCCAGTGATTTTTCAAATGCCTTTTTTGTGCGCTCATAACCAGTATCCTGAACCCAAAGTTTCGTAGTAATAAATAATTCCTCTCTTGCTACGCCACTCCGTTTAATCCCTCTGCCAACGGCTTCCTCATTTAGATAAGAGGCAGCTGTATCAATCAGCCGATAACCTGCCATAATAGCGTCATAAACGCTTTGTTCACATTCATTTTGATCTGCAATCTGGAAAACACCAAAACCGAGTATAGGCATCTCAATACCATTGTTCAAAGTTACTTTTTGCATATAACTTCCTCCAGTTTTTTATGATTATGTGCAAGTCAACTCAATCATATCCATAACAGCTGCTCTTTTCACATTCTTATTATGCATTAAATGATAAAGTGAGCGTTATCCCAATCGTCTCAAATCTTTGCCTAAACCTCTCGCTACCATGTAAATCTAGCGCTGCAAAAAACTCTCTAATAATGAGTAACATTAAAGAGGAGCAGTCGCCTAAGCTACTGCTCCCTGTTTTACTTGCTTTACGCGTGGACGAGTTGGTCGTAGCCCGCCTTCAAGCGCTTAATATCTTCTCTAGGTGGAAAACCAAACATACGAGAATATTCACGGCTGAACTGCGATGCACTCTCATAGCCTACTCGGAAAGCTACATCGGCGGCATCCGTTGATTCGGATAGTAATAGGCGCCGGGCTTCCTGTAATCTTAGCTGTTTTTGAAATTGAAGCGGACTCATGGCAGTTACTTCTTTGAAGTGTCTGTGGAATGTAGAAGTCCCCATATTGGCTAATTCCGCAAGCTCCTCGATTCGTAAAGGCTTATCCATATTATTGATTATTTGATCAATAGCCTCCCGGATTCGGTAGGTACTACTACCTTCCATCGCGATTTGTGCCAAAGTAGTACCATACTGCCCTTGAAGAAGTCTGTATAAGATTTCTTTCGTGTAGTAGGGAGCCAGAAACGGAATGTCTTTCGGTTTGTCCAGTAAACGAGACAATCTCATGATCGCATCCAATATGGATAACTCGATCTCGCCGACGAACATCGCACGTTTTGTAGCTTCTTGCTGGTCGATTTGAATGTTTCCCTCATTTAATACCTCTAATATTTGGTTCTGCGTAAATTCCAGCTTTAAGCTAAGATATGGTTCATCGGGAGAAGCCTTTATTACGTGACCGATTACCGGCAAGTTCATAGAGGAAACCAGATAGTCAGCAGGACCATACTCAAAACGTTCCTGAGACAGTAGTATGTCTTTAAAACCTTGAGCGATGAAACATAAGCAAGGTTTGTATACTCTGTAAACGGGCTGAGACACTTGCGAGGCACGTACAATAAATAAAGATGGAATCCCCGTCTCGTAAACACCGTCTTGGCCCGCATGTCGCTCAATCAGTTCAGCAAGTTCATTCTGTAGGTTATCAATTTGTCCAGACATACTGTCCTCCTTACGGGTTGACGTTTGATGATCTCATTATAATATAACAATCTTCATTTGCGATAGTAGTGACGAGAGGATTAGGCAATCATTTGAGACAAATGGGATAACAGTCACTTTTAAATGTGTAGCATAATAAGGTTGTGCTTAAATTTGCAAGACGAGGTTAAACAACCATTGACATAATAAGTGTAAAAGGGAGCGATTAAAATGTCAGATTCCAAAGAACTTACTATTGCTCAGAAGGCGATCGGAGATTTCGCGCCTAAGTTGGTTGAACTAACTGACGAAGTATTATTTGGAGATGTATGGAAGCGCGAGGGACTTTCTCCGCGTGACCGCAGTTTGATTACAGTAGCGAGCCTAATCACTGGCGGAAATACGCAGCAGCTGAAAAACCATTTAAATTTAGCAAAACAAAACGGTTTGTCGGAAGAAGAGCTAATCGAAGCGATGACCCATCTTGCCTTTTATGCAGGTTGGCCGAAAGCGATGTCAGCCATTATGTTTGCAAAAGACTTATTTACATCCGAGAAATAATTAACTATTCGCCTTACCCATCAAAAGAGGTGATCACATGGAGATTCGTTCATTAGGAAATACGGGATTAAAGGTAACCAGTTTGTGTTTGGGAACAATGACCTTTGGCAACCAAGCGGACAAGAAGGCTTCCTTCGAAATTTTGGACAAAGCCTTTGAGACTGGTGTAAATTTCATTGACACTTCCGATGTGTACCCGATTGGAAGACAATCGCATGCCGTCGCCGGTGCAACCGAGTCGATCATCGGGGAGTGGTTGCAAGGTAGACGAGACAAACTGGTGCTTGCGACAAAGTGTTTTGGCGCTATGGGACCTGGTCCCAACGAAAAGGGCTTGAGCAGGAAGCATATCTTCACAGCGGTTGAGGACAGTTTGCGCCGCTTAAAGACAGACTATCTAGACCTTTATCAAGCGCACCAATTCGACCCAGACACGCCAATAGATGAAACGCTGCGCGCGATGAGCGATCTTGTCCAGCAAGGAAAAGTTCGTTACATCGGAATCTCGAACTGGCGCGCCTGGCAGGTAGCAAAGGCAAACGGCATTGCAGAGCGGAAAAATTACGCCAGGATCGTAAGCGTTCAGCCGCGGTACAATCTGTTGTTTCGGATGATTGAAGACGATTTGGTTCCTATGGCACTTGATGAAGGGATCGGCATTATGACATACAACCCACTCGCTGGCGGCATGTTGTCGGGCAGGTATGGAAAAAACGCTCAAATTGAAGAAGGAACCCGGTTTGGACTCGGGAACAATTCGGGGGTCTTCTACCAAGAACGATATTGGAAAGAAGCCACGTTCGACGCAGTTGATCGGTACCGGGGCTGGTGTGAAGAACAGGAATTGAATCCTGTGACTACGGCCGTAAAATGGGTTACGCAGCAGTCGGGCATTACCTCCACCATTATTGGTGCCAGTCGTCCGGAGCAATTGGATGCGAGCTTGCAAGCCGCTGAAATGAATGACTTGACGCAGCGGCAGTTAGCATGGCTTGAGGGGCTTTGGTTCTCACTGCCACGCCGCAGCGAATTTAGTTAGAATGGGGGAGGACAAGAAATGGAGTATGTGAAGCTTGGAAATACCGGCATGGACGTATCAAGGTTGTGTATCGGCTGTATGAGTTTTGGCGTTGCGGATCGGTGGAGTCATCCGTGGGTACTCGATGAGGAACGGAGTCGGCCGATCATAAAAAAAGCCCTCGAGCTTGGTATTAACTTTTTCGATACGGCAAATATGTACGCAGTCGGAACGAGTGAGGAAATTGTCGGGCGGGCGCTAAAAGATTACGCGAATCGGGATGAAATTGTTCTTGCGACGAAGGTTCGTTTTCCAATGCGCCAAGGTCCGAATGCAGCAGGTCTATCCCGGAAGGCAATCATGGCGGAAATCGATCATAGCCTAAGACGCCTTGGTACAGATTATGTGGATTTGTATCAAATTCATCGCTGGGATTATGAAACGCCGATTGAAGAGACGATGGAGGCGCTTCACGATGTGGTGAAGGCCGGCAAAGCGAGATATATAGGCGCTTCCGCCATGTACGCGTGGCAGTTCCTTAAGGCACAGCATATCGCTGAGAAAAATGGATGGACCCGATTCGTATCGATGCAGAATCACTACAACCTTCTATACCGGGAAGAGGAGAGGGAGATGCTCCCGCTATGCAAGGACCAGAAGGTCGCCGTGATTCCGTATAGCCCGCTTGCCAAAGGAAGATTGACGCGTGATTGGGAAGAATCAACTCATCGTTCCGAAACGGACCAAGTGCAGAAATCCCAATATGGCCCACATGAGGATGCGGATCGAGTGATTGTAGATCGGGTTGCGGCACTCGCGGGGCAACGCGGAGTTCCGCGCTCCCACATCGCGCTTGCCTGGGTGTTGCAGAAGGAGCCTATTACGTCACCGATTATCGGGGTGACTAAAGAATCCCATCTAGAAGATGGAGTAGCTGCTCTTTCAGTCACATTAACGCCTGACGAGATTGCTTTTCTAGAAGAGCCGTATATTCCTCATCCATATATCGGTTTTCAATAAAGCTGTTGACTACGGAGTGGTTGCTCCTTACTTAAGCCCGAATTTTCCCTCCGAGTAGGCATGAAAAAGTAGATGTTGTTAAAAACTACAATTGTACAAAACGAGGAGCAGGTATGCCGCCGTGGCAAACTGCTCCTTTGTTTGGTTGTTTAGGATTTGTTTAGATTATCTCCCATTGTTGTTTATGATTAACTGCTATGATTAGCTTCAGATAATTTAGAGGGTGCTGCTATGAAACTAGGAAAGAGAATATTTACTTCGAATACATTGATGGTATTGCTGTCATTAGTCGTATTGCTGGTAATTGGGAGCATTATGATTAATTTGTACCATAAAGCGGCCAACAAGAATAATCAACTTGACCCTAACATTTTAATAGTTTCCTCTATTTTGAAGGAAAATCAAGGTTTCGTTGAGGATTGGTCGGCGCTTAGTGGTTCTCTGGCAGAATACAATTATCGACTTTGTGTCGGACATGGAAGTTCACTGATTTACTGTAATATACGTCACCCTCAAGATGATATTAAAGCCTTTCTGCAAACACTCAAATTGAGCACAGATCAGCTAAATGTGTTCTATGCGGATGGTGTTACAACGGTTGGACAACTTATGACTTTCGGCGATGAAACCTATGCGGTGGTTGCAGTCAATTACAATATTCATAACCAATGGGTCGGATGGGTTGGCATTGACCGGAGCTATTTCGAGATATTCTTGATCACATTCCTGCTTGTGGGACTTGCCGCAATTGCTGTCCTTTTGCTTATGAGCCAGCTGCTCACCAGGCATCTAGTCAAGCACATCATGACGCCGATCCATCAATTGACCGAAAGTGCCAAGCGTATTGAAGAAGGTGATTTATCAACGCCAATTATTTACACAGGCAAGGACGAATTTGAAACCGTATGTAACTCCTTCAACCAGATGCAGTTTCATCTCAAAGAAGAGCAGAATAAGAATGCAGCCTATGAAAGGGCACGTACCGATATGATCTCCGGCATTTCCCACGATTTAAGAACGCCGCTCACTTCTGTCAAAGGATATATCAAGGGATTGCGGGACGGAATAGCCAACACGCCGGAAAAACAAGCGCAATATCTCTCCATTGCTTACAAAAAAGCCTCTGAGATGGACGTGCTGCTGCAAAGGTTATTCTATTTTTCGAAGCTTGAAACAGGGAATCTGCCGTTTTTTCCGGTAGTAACAGATCTTGGCAAGTTTACGCAGAAATTTTCTCTTCATATTCACGATGATTTAAAGCATAAGAATACATCAATTCGTGTCGAGATATCAGATGGTACTCATCCGGTTAGGATTGATAGGGAACAAATAAGGCAGGTACTTGCCAATCTCGTGGAGAATGCGCTGAAATATGCAGGTGTAAATCCGTTAGAACTCTCTCTGAAGGTTATTCGAGACAACGAAACTGAAGTTCTTTGTTTTGCGGATAACGGAAATGGCGTATCGCCGGAGAAGCTCCCGCATCTTTTCGAACAGTTTTACCGTGGGGATGAATCAAGAAACAGCAACAACAGTGATGGAAGCGGTCTCGGCTTGTACATCGTGAAATATATTATTGAAGCCCATGGTGGGACGGTTGCCGCTGAAAACGATCAGGGGTTGAAATTTACGATTAGGTTACCCATATCGAAAGGAGGTACTGCATGACGAAAATATTGATTGCTGAAGACGATACCGAAATCGCCATGCTGGAAAAGGATTACTTGGAGATCAACGGCTTTGAAACGGAAATTGTGGCAGATGGCAGCAAAGTAGTGAGAACCATCATGGATGACAGCTATGACCTTCTGATTCTAGATCTTATGCTACCTGGATGCAGCGGTTATGATATTTGTCGTGAAATTCGCGACCATACGGATATTCCAATTCTTATGGTGACGGCCAAAACGGAAACCATTGATAAAATTCGCGGCCTTGGCTTGGGTGCGGATGATTATATTGCAAAGCCTTTTGACCCTGCGGAACTGGTGGCCAGAGTCAAATCTCATTTGAGCCGTTACAATCGGCTTACTAATTCATCCTCTCGATCTTCGGAAGAAAGTACAATCCAAATTGGCAATTTGAAGATCATGACCCGGAGTTGGAAGGTGTACCGTGACGGACAAGAAATAAAGTTTCCTAACCGGGAGTTTGAACTGTTAAAATTCCTTGCCATGAACCCCAATATTGTTTTCTCCAAAGATCAGCTTTTTGAGAAAATTTGGGGACATGATTATATCGGCGACAGCGCCACCGTTACGGTTCACATTAATCGCATTCGCGAAAAAATCGAGGAAGATCCCTCCAAACCTAGAATGATTGAAACCATATGGGGCGCCGGTTATCGAATAAATTTGTAACCAGAAGTAGACACGTTCAAAAGCCAATTATAAGCAGCGACCGATTCTCGGTGTTCTATCGGGGAACGGTCGTTTTGTTTTTTTGAGGAATTTAGAAATTGTTTAGATATTATCATTCACTAGTTTAAGGTTGTTTTTTATTATAGATATCACCAGATAGCCAAATAGTTATTGAGATTGGAGAGGTAGTTCTTATGCAACATATGAATGAATTCCTATGGATTACTTTTGTGTTTCTTTCAGTAATAAAAATAATATCTAAACGCGTGGTAGACGGGCAACGATTAAATTGAAACAGTGGATAGTAATTGCCTTACTGGAGACGACCTAGCAAGTCGAACAATTCGACGGAAAGGAGAAGGGGTTGATTATGACTAACCTGAGCCGAAACATTAAAATGACGACGATCTTAGGGATTTCTTTAGCTTTTATCATTACCTCATGTTCTACGAAGGATATGGCGGCGGTTAAGCAAGCGTCGTTTGTATCGAATGCTGGTTTCAGCAGTTCGATTTCGGAAGTAGGTAAAGAATCTGCCTATGTAGACGGAGTCCACACGGCGATCGGTAAATATCGGGGCCGCGACTCGTCCATCTCCGTGACCATCACCCTGGTTGATGACGTCATCACTGACGTTCAAATCAATCCTCTTGCTACGGATCCGACATCCCTCAACTTTCAACAACGCATCGCTGACGCCATCTCGGCGGTCGTTGTTGGAAAGCGTATCGACGAGGTTAGCGTGGACCAATTAACAGGTTCCAGCCTTATATCCGACGCTTTCAAGTCTGCGATTGAGCAGATTAAGGAACAGAATAGGATAGGGCTATCGACGCACAGGCAATGAGCGCAATTATCCGGATAAATCATCAAACCAATTCCAATTTTTAGGAGGAAAATCATTGAAAAAACTATTTTTACTTACTTTCGGATTAGTTAGCGCCTTCATATTATCTTCATGTGGAAGTACTAACAATGAAATGACAAACAGTACGCGGCAAGCAGAGCCGTCTGCAGCTGATCGTGCTATGACAGAAAGTACTCGGGAAACCGAACTGCCTAGAACGGACAGCGGCAGGATAGAAAGTACTCAGCAGGCGGAACCTCCTGGAATAGACAGTGAACAAGTTAAACTTCCTGAGAACTACGATAAAGGTGTGCTCTATACGACTGTAACTCGTGGAAATGCAAAAGAACTGCTTTATGCGAGTCGAGAAACGATCGAAGCGGTGAAAGCCGATAAGCCGTTCCCTAGCGGAACCGTATTAACGCTCGAGATCTATAGAGATGGCGTACTTTCCGACATTTTTGTCTCTGAAAAGCGCACGGGGTGGGGCGGTCAGAACACTTCTGAGAAGAGTAACGGAGATTGGCGATATCAGGCTTTCCTTGCTGATAAGTCCGTTAATACCAAAAGAGATATAAAGAGTTGCATTTCTTGTCACGCAAGCCAGGTTCGTGATGACTACACATACACATACAGCCAGATGGAGGGTTTCAAGCTTGAGGATTTTATTGGATCGTTGGATACAAGTAAAGAAGCGAGACATGCAAGTCTCTCTCTGAACGATTGGGAGTTAGATGCAATGAAAGATTACATGGCTGCTCTAGCATCCGAAGAAACATCGTAGATGAAAAGTTATGGAGGTAAGTATGTGAATCCAAAAATGTTAATTAAGCTGGTCGTTGATCTTTTTATGACAGCAGCTATGTTAGTGGTGATGGCTTATCCTATTACCGGTAATAGGTTCCATGAACTGGTAGGCGTTGTTTTATTTGTATTGTTTACGGTACACAATTTCTTAAATCGAAGATGGTATAAAACAATCTTTCGTGGAACGTACAAAGTTCAACAAATTCTTCATATATCGGTAAACTTACTATTTTTATTACTAATTGCTGTTGCCCTGATTAGCGCGGTGCCAATTTCACGTGACATCTTTCCATTTAATTCGTTGAATAATGAAATGATCGTGAGACAGATTCATGTTCAGAGTGCTTATTGGGCATTTATACTCATGGCTGTTCATATAGGAATCTCGTGGGGAAGGATTATTATTGTGACGAGAAAAATGACAGGTACCACCACAACAAACCGGTTACGAACTATTGTGCTTCGTTTCTTGGCGGTGTTAATTGTTGTATACGGTGTCCGGATTTCCTTCGAAAGAGATATTGGTTCTAGGTTGCTTATATATGATCCATTTGGGTATGGGGGCTTCGATGAATCTATCGTGCCTTTTAGTATAGATTTCTTATCTATTATGGGCATTTACATCTCCGGTACTCATTATTTTTTGAAATTTATTCAGAAGCACGAAAAAGGCTAAGGGCTAAATGCATTGATCATTAGAGCAGGGAGGGAAGGGGGGGGATGCAAAGGTGATTTACGATTCGTAATTAAATTTGCATCGTGCATTATAAATCGAAAATGAATACGAGGAGGAAAAAATGAAAAAACTTGGAAAGGCAAGTATTGCATTGAGTTTGACAACGGTTTTTCTGACGACAGGTATCGTGACCGCTGCAGGAAATTTGATTCAAAAGAGAATTGAAGTAAGCAGCGGAGTAAAGATATACGTTGATAACAAAGAATTTATTACTCGCGATGCAAATGGTGAAGTTGCAGAAACATTTATTTATAATGGGGTTACATATGCTCCGGCTCGTGCACTATCAGAAGGTCTTGGCAGAAAAGTGACTTGGAACGAAAATTCATCAAACGTCAATATTACAACTGACAGTGCTTTAGTCATTAAGGAACAAGGCAATTTTTCGGCCGGTGGTACAGTTGAAACAAGCGACGGAAAATTTGATCCGATGCAGCCGTGGACGGTCGCTCAAGGCGGTCAAACTCGGCATGGCGACCATGCTGATGTACTCTATCAAATTCCGGTTAAAGCCAATGAATATCCAATGGTGTTTCTTCACGGTTATGGTCAATCTCGACGGAGTTGGCAAACAACTGCCGATGGTCGGGAGGGTTTTTCCAATATTTTCTTGAAGAAGGGTTACAGTACTTACCTCATCGATCAGCCCGGTCGTGGAGAGGCGGGACAGGTTACTGGGGCTGGACAGATAAGTGCAGTTCCAGACGATCAAACATGGTTCACACAATTCCGGATCGGTCTCTGGCCTAATTTTTATGAAGGTGTGCAGTTCCCAAAAGACAGCAAGTCGCTCGATCAGTTTTTCCGTATGATGGTGCCAGATACCGGCACTACTACTGAGCGGAATGCAACGGTTACCGCCATGTCTGATGTATTTGACCGAACCGGCCCTGGCATCTTATTTACTCACTCGGCAAGTGGTATGACTGGTTGGCAGACTGCGATTACTAATGCAAATGTAAAGGCAATTGTCTCCATTGAACCAGGTGGCTTCCCATTTCCTATTGACCCAAATGCCAATCCTACGCGTTCCGTTGGCGGGATTGAAATGGAGGATTTTATGAAGCTGACCAAAATTCCCATCATTGTGTATTATGGAGACAACATCCCCGATAAGGAAACCGGAATCCCTTCGCAGGATTTTTGGAGGCGGTCTCTTGAATCAGCGCGACAGTGGGCAGAGTTGGTTAACAGCAATGGCGGTGATGTGACTATCGTACATCTACCTGAAATTGGAATAAAAGGGAATACGCATTTTATTATGTCCGATTTGAACAATCAGGTTGTTGCAGAAAAACTCGCTGAATGGTTAAAAGAAAAAGGGCTCGATAAAATTAAATAAGACTCCACATTGTAAAAAAGGACCTGGCGGTGATCCGCCAGGTTTTTCTTAAATAATCTTGTAAACCCCTCCAAGTTATTCAACGAATTACTCAATAACATAGCGGTGAATAGGAAGGTTGAAGAGAATGACTTCCTAATAAGTAAAATGAGAGGAATAGACAATGATTCGAGACGAATGGGATATCTGTCTTTTTCTCATTTGCTGCATAATAAGAATAAAGTTAATGAGGCGTAGCAATCAGAGAGAACCAGCGGTAATCATATTGTTTTAAGGAGGCAAAAGTTGTTTACTCGAATAAATAAATTGTTTGCGATCAAGGGATATGGTTTGTTTGTCATTTGTGTTCTATTGGTAGGTACAGGTATTTCAATTTCACTGCCGTACTTAGCTCTCTATTGTACAGAGAAATTGGGTATGAGTGCGGCAACCTTCGGAATTTTCACAGCAGTGAGTTCGTTAAGTGGCGTGGTGGCCAACTCTTTTATTGGTAAACATTCGGATCGCAGGATGGACCGGAGGTTTATTATTATTATAGCAACGGTTTCTTCTGCACTGGGCTATACCTCCTATTTAGTATTTGATAGCTTCTTAATTTTGCTTATCATTGTTAGTTTTTTTAGTGGTTTAGGGGCTGCTGCAATGCCGCAAATTTATGCCTACGCTCAGGAATCGGCAAATGAAAGCAACTCCGATGACAAGACATTTGCAATGTCCACTTTACGTTCTCTTGTATCTCTCGGTTTCTTGGTAGGTCCTCTAATCGGAACAATAATCTTAGGAACTGTTGGATATAAGGGTCTCTTTATGGGGACTTCTGCTATTTTTCTTACAATATCATCTCTTGTTTTTATATTTCTGCCTAAAAAAGGAGCCATTCAGAAAAAGAGAATGGGTACTGGCACAACTACACTCAAACGGAGTCAGATATATTATCCGCTAATTGCCTTCATATTTCTATTTGCTGTCAATGCCGTTAACGGGATTGTTACGCCATTATTTATTGTCAACGAGCTTCATGGTACATATTCCGATGTTGGAATGATTGTTAGTATATGTGCTGGTTTAGAGATTCCCATTATGTTCGTGCTAGGTGCTGTAAGCAGAAAGATATCCAACCATTCTTTGATGATCAGCGCATGTTTTATTGCCATACTTTACAATATTATTTTAAGTGTTTCTACCGATTCCTGGCATCTGATCGCAGCCCAGCTTTTGCAGGCAGCTTTTGTGGCTATTGTTATGGGCAATGGATTAAGCTATTTCACGGAATTGCTTCCAAATTCACCAGGGCTGTCCACATCGATTTATTACAACGGGTCTATTATTGGAAGGTTAGTAGGAAATTTAGGCGGAGGTATCATAGCTCAGTATGCTGGGTTTCGAGATGTTTATTGGGTGTGTCTGGCAATTGTGATTGTCTCGTTCTGTATCTTATGGAGGATAAGACCCCATAAGGATGTTGAGGTATCTACTTAGGTTGATTGATCGGCAGGAAATCGTGTTAGGTTATTTTTTTGCAAGCCAAAGGGGGCATGAGGTTGAATCTAGCCATTCAAAAAGAAAAGAATGACATACAATTAATTGAAGGAATTAAAGATTTGTTGAAAGAAAGCTATCAGATTTCTGAAGATCAAATGACTTTGATCATGAATAATGCAAGTGAAAGTTCAGAAGAATATTTAGTCGATTATTTTTCATATGTAGAACCCATCCAGGAAATTTGTGATGGTATCAGGAACATATTGGAAAAACATTTAAAACAAATAGATCAAGAAGAAGAAATAGTTTTAAAAATGGCTAAAGAAGCCGCTGTTTGGCACGCGTTTGAATGTATAAGAAGATATTATAAAAACAAGGCTAACCTTTTTTAATTTTGTAGTGAGATTCATTACAAATGCTGGACGTATTCTCCACAGTGCCCCTGACGGTTTTTATAAGAATGTTCGGAATTGTGGGAACAGAATTGATTACTATATGATCAGCAGTTACGTTTCGTACGGTAGTTCTGCTAAATGATTTAAGCCATGCATTTACTGCATGGTTTTTTACTTTTCGAGGACAACTGTCGGGTGACAAGAACATTATCTCATTTATTGCCGCGTTAACCGCGGTTTTTTTATTTTATGGGATCAAGTTCTTGTCAAAACCCAATGACAAGAACTTGATCCCATTCCCGACAGAGCCATTTAAACGTTCTTTTTTAAGCTCTTACAAGTCATCTCTAAACTATACCAGCTAATAGGCTGTCAATATTTAATAATTAATCAATGATTTGAAGGATGCTATACTGATAAATGGGTACGACAAATAGCCGTCCAACAGAATTTGGGAAAGTTTTCCTCTATGTCTAAGGCTTGCTAATTTAGTCGAGGCGGAAGGGTTCTTTCTTAGTTAAGATCGCATAAATCCAGTGGATTAGTTTATTTGCACAAGCGATCACTGCTACTTTAAACAATTTGCCCTCAGCACGTTTCTTATCGTAAAAGACCCTTAATTTTTTATTGCGTGAGCTTCGCAGACCACAACGAACAGCTTGGTATAAGGCTGTACGAAGCTTTCTAGAACCGCGTTTAGTAATTGGATTTCGAGTAGCAGTAAACTTTCCGGAAGAAAAAACGCTAGGATCAATACCCGCAAATGCGATCAATTTCTTTGCATGATCGAAACGATCGATTTCCCCGATTTCGGCTAAAATTGTTGCCGCAAGTTTAGTACCAATTCCGGGGATCGATTGAATTAATTCATACTCCAATAATTCTTGAGCCAACTTCTCTATGGAGTGATCAAGTTTAGATAGATGCTCTTGGTATTGAAGAAGTAAATTAACAAGTAGCTCCAACGAGATTAAATGACTTGGGAAAGCTGTCTCCTTGAAGGGATTACGCCCTGCAGCAGCCATTAGTTTTCGTGCGCTTTCCAGCGTCCAGTCGTTTGAATTGACATATCCCACTAGAGACTGAATCTGCGTCATAACGTCATTCTCAGACATCTCTAGCACCGTTTGAGACGTAGGATATAGAGCCAAGAACCGAAGGGAAACCTTTGCATAAAGGTCACCAAAAACGCCATGATACTCCGGGAACACCTGATCCAGTACCGATTGGAATTGTAACTTTACTTGAACGTACATACCCGTTAGAGACTCGTGTTGCCTTGTCAGGTAACGCAAATTCATCAGATATTGACCTCTTTCCATAGGGCGTTCCTCTGTCTGCAAAAGCTTGCGCATGACTTTCCCCCTTGGAAACATCCAAACCAATGACAGGATTCACACAATCACTCCCTATATATTTTCACCGGCAACCCCTAACCTTCTTGTCGTCCACACTATCGCATGTGATTCGGGATCATCGTCCCAACCAGCCTAATCATGGTATAACAAGTAGGGGGGATGAACTGTATAGCTCTCGGGATCCAACTCCCACGAGCAGAAACGTTCGATCCCCGGCTACCGCTATCTTACGACCACACAAATATGAGGTCTACCAGAAAGATCTGGTGACCTCATAATACGATCGGGCAGATTAGTTCAAACAAAATGGGTATTGTTACAGGGAGTTTAATAGTTAAATGATAAAGAAGAAATGGAAATTCAATGATTCGGAGAACACGGTAGTATTATCAATAAGAGAAGTTGTATTTAATAAAAATCCAATATTAATTGTTCAGTTGATTCCATATTGAAAAACGATTAAGACGGGAGCGATAGTTCAATAACAAAGCTCAAACCCACCAACAAATGGTGGGTTTAAGCTTTGTTATTGAAAAATCACACCGAATTTTAACAGGGTTTTAAGAAAGTTGTTCGATGGCGCTCCATGTCTTCGGCACCACGGATGCCACATAGACGTTCCCAGCCAAGGCATATTTCTGCGCCACCCGCAGTACCTCATCTGCGGTCACCGCCTCTACTTTGGCTACGAAAGCATCAACATCAAACTCCAGTCCATACAGTGTGCTATAACTCAGAGAATCATTCTGAGTGAGCACATCGTCCATACTGATTACCAGCTGTCCGGTCAAACATGCAATGGCGCGGCGGAGCTCCGCAGCACTGACGAGACTTGTCTCCAGATCCGCCAGGTGTTTAAACAGAATTTTCCTTGCCCCGTTTACGTACGTTGCCGGCAGTCCCATATATCCCAAAAGGTAGCCGTGGTCATGAAAAGACTCGTAATCCACATCGACCGCATACGCGAGTCCCTTTTCTTCACGAATCTCATCATACAAACGAGAAGACGCATTTCCATGCGCTCCTAAGATCGTGGCAATAACTTCAAGCGCCGGCTCATCGCCGCTCCCGTAACCTGCTACGGGAATTGCCCATGAAATATGCGCCTGTTTGACGCTGCGTTTGACAACCGCCTCTTTTTGCTGCAGATCATATTCACGCCTCTCCTGCTCGGCACGATCCTTCGGCTGATGAACTTTTAGGCTTTCCAAATAAGAGAGCACCGCAAATTTATCAAAATTGCCCGTCGCTACAAAGATCACAGCGCCTGTGTGATAGTACGAGTTATAAAACTGAAGGAGATGTGATCGCTGGATCTTCCCCACGCTTTTCTTAGTACCCAGAAGCGAGCTTCGCTTCAACAGACCTTCGAGCACCTCGCCGGAAACCGAAGACGGTTGATCGGCATACATATGAATTTCTTCGATGATGACCTGCTTTTCTTTTTCGATTTCTTCTTCTGGGAGCGCCGGTTGCCAAAAAAAGTCCGATAGAAGGTCCAGCGCCTCCATGCCGTACTTGCTTTGCACCTGGATGTAGTACTTGGTTTCATCCTCCGAGGTATAGGCATTGGGAAGCGTGCCGAGGTCCGCGGCGTCCTGGTTAATCTTTTTTGCCGTTTTCGTGGCGCTGCCTTTAAAGAGCATATGTTCGAGAAAATGAGCAGTCCCGGCAGGGACGCCTACTTCCATGTTGCATCCTGCTTTAATCGCGTAGGCAAAGACCGCACTGCGCGAAGACGAATCTGGCTTCAGTACGACTTGTAAATGATTTTTTAATGTCATGATCTCCATGCGCAGATCCCCCTTTACTTTTTGCATTTTGAATTTTCCGGAGGGAACCTTCGTATCTGGCTTCCGTGCTAATATATATATCTATATTACACTATTTTGGTTCATACCTGTAGGAGCGTTGGTATGTTCGAGTCGAATGAGGAAATCAGGATCATGCACTCTTCAATATAGATGTTACAAACGCTGAGGATAAGGAACTACTCAAAATATTAGAATCTGTATTAATAAAATATACCTTGAAACAGGACAATTAATTGAGGATATTACTAAGTGTTATAAAGGAAGGATTCATGAATTTCAAACTGATTATGAGCGTTTTTGGGTTATTTAAAGATATGATGAAGTTATCAGGAGAGTGCTTGTCCGTTATAGGGCATTTGTAAATGATGAATTAGAGCAATCAACGGATTGCTTTATTATCCTTAAGGATACGAGAACTCCATGAAACCAGGCTGCAGCGCAGCCCATTAAGCTAAAGGGCAGGATAACGCAACAACCCTAATAAAATGGAATATTAAGCGAAACCATAGAAACATTTCCATGTTTACTGCGTCAATTAATAAAAGGGATAATAATTGAAAGGGACTGGTAATTTCATGAGTAAGGTAAAACGTGCTAGTTTGATTATTAGTTTTGTTGTTGCAAGTATTATTTTTGCAGGTCTAGCTACAAAATCAATAATAATAACTGTGAAAGATAGTTCTTCTTCTGTATCGTCACCAAGGAAAATATCAGAAGGAGAAATGAAAAAGCTAAAACAAGAAACAGATTTGATTACTACTAAATTTGGAGAATTCAGGCGTGTTTCGTCCGAACAGTCATATAAAACTTCTGAAACGGCATATGATTTGGATTCTGTTAACGAACAAACAAAGGTATTAATTTTGGATGACTATGACGGCATATTCATAACGAGTAAAGATTAATGTCATGAGGCGATAAATAAGTAAAAGAGTTGGTTGTTAAACTAACGGTGAACGTTACTTCAATAAACTACAAATGAGGCAACCACCGAGAAAATGTGGTAGCCTCATTATGTTATCAGGCAGGATAATTCAATTTATAGCGATTTTTACCCGCAACAAATGTGATTTGTTTAGTAAACTGAGGTATGTATAATTTTCCCTGTTTACTCAGCGAGATAATAAGGTGCGATTCACGAGAGCAACTTCCCAAAGAGGAATAGAAGGAGGTCAACAAAGTATGCAACGACCCCAAATATGGCACTATGGCCTTGTCGCGCAATCGTGGGCGAATGCTACGGAAGCTGGTCCGGAAGGGGCGTACTACAAGAAGCTGATCGAGACATCCGGACAACCGGCACTTGACCTGGGTTGCGGCAGTGGACGCTTGTTGCTCAACTTTTTGCAGGCTGGTCTGGATGTGGATGGCTGCGACTACTCCGAGGATATGCTTGCAGTCTGCCAGGAGCGAGCAGCAAAGCATGGCCTTTCACCTCGACTCTATGTGCAGGCCATGCATGAGTTGGATCTGCCACAGCGCTATAGGACGATAATTGCCTGTGGAGTGATTGGTCTCGGCGGAGAGCATCGTCTGACTATGCAGGCCATGCAGCGCTGCCTTGAGCATCTACGTTCAGGCGGCACGTTCGCATTCAACTATGCGGTGCGATGGAACGATCCGCCCGCTTGGCTAGCGAGGTTGCCTGAGTACAGGCGGGCTGAACCCCAGGAATGGCCCGCATCCAGCGAGCGCCAGCGCCTGGCCGACGGCATGGAGCTGGAAATGGCTGCCCGGACACTTAAGACAGATCCCTTGGAGAACGTCTCCACCCGTCAGATGCGAGTTCGGCTGTGGCACGAAGAGAGCCTTATCAAGGAAGAAGTTCACACGCAAATGGTGGAAGACTTTACGAAGAACGAGTTGGTGTTGATGCTTGAGCGCGCGGGCTTCAGCGACATCCAGATCTTTGGAGACTTCAGAGATGAACCAGCTACCGCAGACCACCATGATCTGGTCTTTATCTGCCGAAAGTAAAATCGCGTCCCAATTGTGATTCATAACGAGATATTAGAAAACAATATCTTCATTATTGAAGACCCTGACGGCTACCGATTAATGCAATACAAATGTAGCACTATTGAACTAACGAAAGAACTATAGCGTACTGACTAGGGAGCAGATCGCCACGCGGCAACTGCTCCCTGGTCGTGTTAAAGGGCAGTTTAGCGCAGTAAGTATCATGATATAATAATGATAAATCAGTGTTTTTGGAGATGAATTTGTGGAAATAAAATATCCGTTTAAACCTAAGACTAATAAATTTTTAACTCCTGGTCAGTTCTGGGCCATCCCTCTTCAAAACGAGAAATTTGCTTGTGGTAGAGTTATTCAAGTAACTAAATCATACATCGCAAGCCCAACAAAAACATTCCTTGCTGGATTAATGGATTGGGTAGGAGATGCACCTCCAAAGACTGAAGATATTGCAGGAAAAAAGACCTTAATACAAGGCGTGGCACATATTAAAGCAATCCACGAGACAGGTTTACCAGAAATGATAATCGGTTATCGCCCATTAGAAATAGACTTTATTGAACCTGATTACTTTCGCTCTCAAACTGGTTATCAGCCTGAATATTGTAAGTTGATGAAAGGGTTAGTTGAATTAAGACCAATTACTAAAAGTGAATGGGAGTTATATCCTACACTGGGTGCTTGGGGGACAGATTACATTAGACAAGTTGCAGAAATTAAGTTATTACGCTAACGAAAACGTTAGTTCAGGAACTAAAAAGTAAGGCTGCCGCGAATAGATCGGGCAGCCTCATTAAGCAATTGGGCAGATTAGCTGAAGCATTACAAGGTGTTTTAAAGCCTTTCCCACGCCAGATGGTATCTATTTTTATCTCATCTAGTATGAGTGACATTTCCCATATTTTAGTTGCAATCACATCACTTGCCTTCTAAAGGCAGTCCTTCTGTTATCAAGTTTCAGGGTTTTTGAGTTGTGTTCAACTCATCATATAACCATTCATTAACCTCTCTAACAATTTCAAATTTATTATCCTCGGAGACAGTATAACCTTGATGACTAAACACATCTTGAATAACTTTCTTCCCCTCAGGATCATTAACGATAGCAATAAATGCGTCCTGAATCTTTTTACGCCATTCTGGATGCATATCCGAACGAACAGAAATGGTATCGTTGGGGATTTTACTTGAAAATGCAAGGATACGTGTGTCATTCATAACATTGGGGTAATCTTTCAGCATATTGGTTCGAATATCTTGAAATACAGCGACAGCGTCTACTTTGTTATTCAGCAGTCCTTGAACTGCTTTGTCATGTCCCCTGAATTGCTCGCCCGTTACATTACGAAAAGGGTCTATTCCGTTCTTTAACAACAAATATCCTGGATAAACATAGCCTGCAGCTGAGGTTACACTTTGCCATCCAATTTTTTTGTTTTTTAAGTCCTCAATGCTTTGGATAGGCGAATCTGCTCTAACGAGAAACATTGCTTGATAAAAATCAACAAGTTCTTGAGTTGACTTTCCAGTTGGAGTTTCTACACCATAGCGTAATGCCTGCAACAGCACATCGACTGCTTTAAGGTTATCATGTGCGTAAACATAATAAGAGGGTGGCAAAAAACTTAGATCAATAGTCTTAGCTTTCATGGATTTAACTACATTGTTATAATCCATATTGACACTAAATTCGACGGGGATTTCAAGCTGTTCACTAAGCATTTTCTCAAGGGGTTTTGCTTTAGCCAGTAAAAGTTCCGCCATTTGAGAAGGGACGAATTGAATCCTTAGTTCGCTGGGTACAAAAGAAGCAGAAGATGCGGCACTATTCTGATCCAAAGAGTCCGGACGATATTGCGATGTATCATCTAATACCTCAGATGATGTAACAATCTTAACCTTCTGATCAACAGAATTCCAAGTTACCAGAGCCCCGAAAGTTTCTGCAATAAACCTTACCGGAACCATTGTATTCCCGTTATTAATATAGGGAACACCGCTTAAAACAACTGCCCCCTTATTGATATAAGCAAACTGTGAGCCAATAAAAAGTTGAACAGATATGTTGTCTTTTTTAGCAACAATACTCTGATCTTCTTTATTCCAAGTAACCTGTGCATTTAGCGCTTCGAAAATAGGCCTCATAGGAACCATGACAGTCCCCTGATGATTAACAGGCGGAACTTCAAGATGAAGCGTCTGATTATCAATCACAATATTAGCCATGAGATCGTTGTCATCCATTGCTAACCCATTATTAAAACAAAAT
The DNA here is from genome assembly GCF_059692175.1 of Paenibacillus sp. J22R67. Taxonomy (NCBI): domain Bacteria; kingdom Bacillati; phylum Bacillota; class Bacilli; order Caryophanales; family Paenibacillaceae; genus Paenibacillus; species Paenibacillus sp. J22R67. Next base: position 22,387 of record NZ_JCAUAX010000004.1, read on the forward strand.
AACATGCTAAGTAAGAAAGTGCACAGTGCTGTTTTTAGAGTCTTCATATATAATCCCCCTATAAATCTTTTATATTTCTGATAAAACTATCGCTTTATCCCATCTTACCATATTGTGGAAAGTTTGTAGGCAGGCAAGTTTGCAACAAAAAATACCGGGTAGCAACTGCAGCGGGGATTCCCATTGAGAATTTCGCCACTATTAAACTAAAGGGAGTTATTCGTAATACAATATTTAAATAATAACTACCTTGTAAAAGGAGTTTATTAGTACGTGGACGAATAAGAAAAAATAAATATATTGCAGGAGGAAAAAATGAAAAATTCTGCAAATGCATTGTCCATTGTATTTTTAGGTGTTTGTTTAATAATTGGGTGCTGGCTCATATCAAATTCATTTGACAAAAATAACGTTGAGGTTCCATCTTCTAATCGTCAGAATCAGCTTTTAACCCGTTCTGAATTAGCCCAATACCTAGGTATTAGTGAAACTGCGGTAGACAAACTGGGACCGCAATCCATGGGGGCTACAACTACAAGTCAAATCCCTTATGTGAAAATTGGGTATACAATATATTTCCCATTGAAAGCTATTGACAGTTGGCTTACAAAAACTGAAGCTGTGATTGTCCAATAACAAAATGTACGGCAAGTCCTATCTATTGGACTTGCCGTATTGAGCTAACGGATAACGATTGTTTAATTCCACAGGGGCTGCTAACAAGCAGCTTCTTGTTTTTTTATTCAAATTTGAATAGAATTACGTTGCTTCGTGTCCACAATGTCAAAAAATTCGATAATAGGGGAGAAGATCTAGAGGATTTGATCTCGATCGGAACGATCGGTTTGATCAAGGCCATCGAGTCGTTCTCGCCGAATAAGGGCACGAAGCTCGCGACTTTTGCGGCTCGCTGTATCGAGAACGAGATCCTTATGCATCTGCGTTCGTTGAAAAAGACGAGGAAAGATGTGTCCTTGCATGACCCCATCGGAACGGACAAAGAGGGGAATGAAATTACGCTGATCGACATCCTAGGCACGGAAGCGGACGATGTCGTGGATAAGGTTCAATTGAAGATAGAGAAAAGCAAAATATATCGGAATTTAGAGATTTTGGATGACCGCGAGAAGGAAGTTGTTGTCTGGCGGTTCGGGTTAGAGCTTGACGGGGAAGAACGGACGCAACGGGAGATTGCGAAGGAGCTTGAAATTAGCCGCTCCTATGTGTCGCGGATTGAGAAGCGGGCGCTCATGAAGACGAAAATACCATCGATATCGTGAAACGTATGGGGCTGTTCGACCAAATCATGTCGAACAGAATAATCATGGAAGTGATGGAATTCAAAAATTCTGATGATGTGACTGAAAAGATGAATACGAAATCGAACGAGATGTGTTTTTGAATATCATGTTGGAGGCTGTCAAAGATGATGTCGAGTTTATTTTTGTCGATAGGTGAGGAGGTGGAATTTCCACATTTCTTTAATCACGACATGAAAACAGCCGGCACACGATCGGCTGTCTTTGTCTGTGTGCGCCCAGCATGGGCAGGCGTGGACGGCCTCGATTACTGAGTGTCATTTGTCCCTTCCATTTTCCCAAGCTTGCTTCGGTCAAATTAAGTCATGCGTGGCGGAGTAGTGCGTTCCCATGTGCAAATCCACGTAAGGTGTCGACTAACTAAAATCGATCTATAAATTCTTGGTTTCCTGTCTTCGATATTAAAAACAAGGTATCTCCACTTTTTGGAACATGTTTCTGCTCTAGTACAATTCGAAAGATCGTATTGCCCCAGCTCGATACGAGCTTGCTGTCAGTCAAGGGTATTTCTTCGACATGAATGGTAAAACAGTTCGTGTCAAAATTCATTTGTACCTCATCTTTCTCAGAAATGAATATAATTCCATCTTTGGTATGTTTCACTTCACAGGGAGTAATAAAGTGATGCGACATGCTTTTATTCTGTTCTAGTTCATAACGATCTTTGATGGTTATATTTTGTGTCAACCGGTTAAGGGTAACATGGCGAATATAGTGTTTAATCATAGCTTCTGCTTCATAGGAATGGCTAATGTCCATCGACAGGCTGGCTATTTGCTCGGTCGCATGATAGCATACTTGTTCAGAACGGTATTCAGGTCCTTCGTGCTGCATCATACCATTGATGGTAGGCAGATTATGATATTGTGACTGTATGGACCAAATATCATAGCGGTTTGGGCCAAAAAACGATCGGCGATAGACCTCTACCCCGATATCAATAAGTATTGGACGAGCGTTATAAAAGACGACATAATTACCAACATCATTGTGATTATGACTGTCTCCATTACTTCCGCCTTTGACACAGAGGAACAGTCCTTTATCCGCCTCCTCGGTTTCCCGTGCAACCATTATGCCTAGACTTTCAATATAGGATTCTGTTTCAAATTTAACGCACTGTGCATTCTGCAGCATACGATGTGAGTGACCGATCGATGACATGGCCCTTGAGAGGGAGAGCGTTGGGAATGTTTTGTTATCCAATTGGTATTTAAAGCAATGGGCTCCAAAGTCCGCTAGCCGTGTATCACTCATCCGAATGCCTGCAGTAAAAATAATTTCTGCAGGTGGATTGTATTTTGCACTGCCATCCGCAAAATTAACGACATAATTCTTGCCTATATATAGCTTTCGAATATAATCGGTGAAGTTGCGCAGTTTTGGCTCTTCATAGATTTGAATCGCACCGTTAGTCGCATAATCGACTAGAGCTAATCCTTCTAGCAGCATGCCGCAGGATCTTCCCCAATAGGTGGCTCCTTCATCGATGCCGCCGTCCTCGTGTATTCCTTGCAAGTAATAATCTAGCATATCCATTGCACGGACAATTCCTCTACTTCGGAGATCATCGTCTTCCTCACAGAATAGAATACTGATTAAGCAATTAACCACACACCATGGATTCCAGTTATTCATATCTCTTCGATCACTGTAGCCCATCCACCAATAATCATATCTTGTCAAATAGGGGTCAATAATACGGCGTTTAATCTCACGCTTGATTCGACGGCTAATGAGCGGATCGATCTCATCCAACTTGTCTTTGAGAAGATAGTAGACTATCGAAAGTGTCATTCCGGTCTCGCCCGCAAATATATCAAGTGCATGAACATCGATGTCAGGAAGAGTTCTTTCGCCATTAATGGGATCCTGCTCATAAATAAAGTTATGAGCAGGAACGACCCATGAACTTTCTTCACAAACGCACCAAATACCATTAATGATGTCCTCCAAATAAGAGCCGTCACCTGTAAAGCATTCCGCTAGCGTCAATGTGGAAAGAGCATGTCTTCGAGCGAAATAGGGTGTTTCGTAGATAGCTCGGTCTCCGCTAATGAAGTACTCTCTAAAATCAGTGGCTTTAAGCATGGGATAGTCGAAGTTTTGGTACGTCATTGCCTGCTCTATAATAAGATCCCGGATCTGAGTATCTATTGAATCCCACAATTCTCGCTGCTCATAGCGAAGAAAGGGGACAAACTGCTTTAAGGGGAGTACGGGAAAAGATTTTGATTTTACATGACCTGAGTTGGTTGTCTCATATATGAATTCTCTCAGCATATTGTACCTCCTTGAATTAAAAAGAGGGGAAGATCAGCTTCGTTGTCCAATGCCGTTCTTCCCATTACGTTTACTTATTGATTTCGTCTACGACTGCTTGAAGGTTGATTTCTTTGGCATAACTCGTAAATTTCGTTACATAGTTATCGTAATCAATCTTGCCCATCACATAATTATGGAACAGATCCGTTGCTTTAGCTTTAAGATCGTTTGAAACATTACTATACAGCGTAAATGTGCTCGAGGGAGCGTCGGTTACAACTTTATCTTTATAGGTTTCGCCCAACTTGGCAATTTCAATAATGGCGTTATACTCTCCTTGAGTTTCTTGATCAAATGTGAATGGGTATTTAAAATCCCGATTAAGTGGCGGGAAGGATTGCCCGCGGAAGCCGACACCGCCATTTTCCACATTCGCAACAAGTACGCCGTTATCTACCTTATAGTGGTAACCTTCAATTCCGCGGCTAGTGGACACAATAGCTTCTGGATCGGTTAGCAGCCAAGTGAAGAAAGCGTCAAACGTTTCCTTCGGGTGCTTGCTTGCACGTGTAATGCCGATTGGAGAATCTGCTTCATAATACGATAATCCGAACACGCCTTTGGCACCTTCGAACGGCTGCACATAAGCAACATCTGCCCCTTTGAAGTTCTTGTCTATACCCTCTTTGAGCGTGTCATAAATATCATCCCACATAATAATGGCACCGGCTTTACCATTCATGAACTTCGTTCTTACTGCACCGTAGCTTGTATTCGTTGGCATCTCAAGATCAATTAGCTGCTCACTGTATAGTTTTTTCATGAAATCCAGATATTCTTTATATTCAGGTGTAAGGAAAGGAATAACAGCTTTACTATTTTTCATATAAATTTGATTACGAGTGCCGAAATATGCGGCGAACATATCCTGGTCCTTCAGTACGGCCGAGAGGGTCATTGGAATCGTATCTTTTTTCCCGTTGTTATCCAAATCGTTGTCACGGAATTGAGTCAGTATGTTGACAAGCTCATCCATCGTTTTCGGCTGCTTGACGCCAAGCTTGTCCAGCCAATCGGTACGCAGCCATAGATTCATATACTTTTGGTTCGTAACCGATATCCCATACGTTTTCCCGAAATATTTAAATGGGGTCAAGACATTTGGATTCGCATCGAGAACAGCTTTTACTTTCGGGTTACCGTTAATATAATCATCCAAAGGAACTAGAAAATCCTGCTTCACTAAGGGATACGGATTCGCAGGCAGGCGGGCAAGATCGGGCTTGTCGCCTGAAACGAAGGAAGCTGTGACCTTATCCTCCCAGTTATTTTGCGGAATATGTTTTACTTTTAGATCAATGCCTGTTTTGCTCATAAACTGCGTGGATAACATCTGGGCTACATCGGGGTTCGTATAATAGTCCTTGGTCAAAAATGAGATTGAGGTAAGCTTTTCTCCCTCAGCAGCACTTGCAGCAGGCTTGTCTGACGGACTGCTATTACTGCAAGCTGCTAATACCGTTGTGCAGGTGATAAGAACTGCGAGAACTGGTTTGACTTTTTTCATTTTTTCTCCACCTCTTTATATGATTTGAGCATTAGCCCTTTACGGAGCCAATCAATACACCTTTTACAAAATATTTTTGCAGGAATGGATAAACAATCATAATGGGTAATAGCGCTACGACAATAGTCGTATACTGAATATTTTTAATCAGTGTTTGCTCCGTACTCGTCGAATCCATCGTGGTTTCCATCACTAAGGTGCGCAAGACAACCTGCAAAGTATGCATCTTAGGTTCATTAATATAAAGGATGACATCCAAGTAACTGTTCCATGAGCCTACCATATAAAACAAGCCGACAGTTGCGAGAGCAGCCGTGGATAGAGGCAGGATGATTTTGATCAGAATTTTGATTTCGGAGCAGCCGTCAATTCGAGCACTCTCTACAAGGGAAGAAGGAATGCTCTCCATAAAGTTTCGCATAATGAGAACATTAAAGGTGTTCAAAGCGGCTGGAAAAATAAGTGCTGAGAACGTATTAAGCAGACCGAAGTCTTTGACAAGCAAATATTTGGGCAGAAAGCCTAAGCTAAGGAGCATGGGGAGTAAAACAATAAAATTAAGATATCTTCTTCCTACAAGCTCTCTTCTGGAGAGAGGGTACGCAAATCCAATCGTTAGAACCATAGAGACAACAAGACTGCATCCGGTTACGAACAAGGAGTTCATGAACGGCACTTGGATGAGGTCATTTTCCAATACATATTTATAGTGTTCTAGCGTAAAGCCTCTAGGAAATATGCGAAATGACGCATCGGAAGAAGTTGAGAATGTGAGCTGAACGATGTACAGGATCGGCAGCAGCACACTTAATGCGAATACGCCCATGACGACGATGGATAGGATGTGTACGGCCTTCTCCCCAAGCGTCTGTCTGCTAAGCAATGACGACACCTCCTTTTATCTAAAATATGCCTTCATCATTCATTTTTTTAGCAAATTTATTGGTAATCATCACAAGCATAAAGGAGATGGCAGCCTTGAAGATACTAACCGCCATGCCATATCCAATCCTCATTTCGCTAATCCCTGTTCGGTAGGCATAGGTTTGGATAACGTCAGCCGTCTCATACACGACAGGAGCCGCCATAATGAGCACTTGGTCGAAGATGTTTAGGATCTTGCCAAGTTCAAAGATGAGCATAATCATGATGGTAGGACGAATGGAAGCTAGTGTAATGTGCCAAATTTGCGATAGCTTTCCTGCGCCATCTACCTTGGCAGCTTCGTATAAAGTCGGATCAATAGAAGTAATTGCGGCTAGATAGACAATAGCTGAGTAACCGGCTCCTGCCCAAATATCCGTTAACACTAATAGCTCTCGAATATGCTCTTTACTGGCGAACCAGTAGGTCGGCTCTGCTCCCAGTAGGGTGGCTAGCTGCGAATTCACACTGTTCTGGGGAGCTAGAATAAGGAACCAGATGCTTCCGATGACAACCCATGATAAGAAGTGCGGGAAGTACATAATGGTCTGCACGGAAGATTTAAATAGTCTCGAACTTAATTCATTGAGCATCAGCGCAATAAGAATAGGAATCGGGAAGCCGAATACCAGCTTCATGAAGCTAATTATAATCGTGTTCTTGAAAGCATTAATGAACGACTCCGTGTTGATTAGTTTAATGAAATTATCTAGACCGATGTAAGAAACCTGTGATTCTGGAACCTCTCCGAAATTGGTAAATGCCCAACGCAGCTTTAACATAGGCAGGTATTCAAAAAGTAAATATAACACTAATGGGATGGCGATAATGTAAAATAACTGACGCTGCTTATAGATGTTCCGGAATAGTAAAGCGGTTCTCGATCTCTGTATTTGCGAAGATTTGATTACCCCAGAGTTGTTTGTATGTATAGCTTCCATTCTCCTCTCTTGTGGTGTTTCTCTAACTTCCACTTGAAGCTTATCAAATTGCGATCTGCTCTCACAATCCAAAACATCAGTGTAATATCCTGAAAATCAACCGACTTCAAGAAAGCGATTTAAAAACAATTACACTGCGATAACAAAAGTATGCCACGATGAACATTATCGTCTTTTATACTGAATGCGAGATGGATTTTCACTCAGGGTTTATCTCTACTATTACGATCTAAGGAGAACAAGATGTTTGACATTGTAATTGTTGAGGACAAAAAAATAACCCGTGAAGGGCTTGTCCAGTTCATAGATTGGGCATCGATTAACGCACGCGTCGTAGGAGCCTTTGATTGCGGGCAGTCTGCCATCGAGTTCTTAAGTCACAACAATGTCCACATTATTATCACAGACATTGAGATGGATCATGGTAACGGGTTGGAGCTTGCCGCTTATGTTCACGAACGGATGCCTCAGATCAAGATCATAATGATTAGTGCTTTCGCGGAATTTTCCTATGCCCATCAAGCCATTCAATATGGTGTTTTCTCCTATGTGCTAAAGCCGATTGCAGAGGTGGAGCTGCTGGAGAAGGTATGTGAAGCAACGCATCAAATCATGAAGGATCGCGAGGTTCATGCCCTTGCCTCGTTAGTGGAGCTGCAGGAGCTTGGGAGTACGTTGGAAGCCTATCTGATGAGCAAAGCAGTTGATCCTTTCCTGTTGGAGCACGCATTTGAAACGTTACAAAGCCAGTTGGATTTTACTAGAGCTACTGTATTTGTGCTGCGAGAGTATGGAGAACGTGTCTCGATGCGTAGACTAAAGGAAGAGGTCGCAAGCTCAGGCCGAAAGATCATGCTGCTGCCATGCGGGACATTGCTTGCCGGCGTTATATTTGATGACAAGCCAATTGATAAAGCTTATTTCCAAATTTTTTACAATCTCTTACCATTTAGCGCAAAGATTCGTATTGGTGTAGGGTTCAATGTCGACACGCCTGTCCAGTTAAAAGAATCGTACGAAAGTGCGCTTCATGCTTATCGCTATGGTTTTCTTCACAATTTAGATAGAGTCACTTTCTATGAACGAATACAGGATGACTTGCAGGTTGAGAGGGACAGCATGCTCTATCTGGATACCTCTTATTTAATCAAATGTATGGAAGCGGAATGGGATGTTGAGGCAGTGGTTTACATCGACAAGATGACTACGAAATGGAAGGTCAGCAACAGCAGCATTACCCATATGATGAATCAGTGCAGCGAAAGCATATCTAGATTAACGTCAGAACTGTTGATCGATGCGGATGCACTTGCACCGAAAACCGTGCAGAAAGAGCTCGAGCTTATTACTTGTCTTGCCGAGCTGCAAAGCTTTATGAAAGAAAAAATGCAGTCTATTGCAAACGAGGTTAAGAACAATAAATCGCAAAAAATTCGTCCGATTGTAAAGCTGGCCTTGTCGTATTCCTTGGACCATATTGAAGAGGTAGGTTTAAATCTGAAATTTATTGCAAGCCAAATCAATACCAGCTATGTCTATTTGAGTAAGGCCTTTAAGGAGGACTACCAAGTTGGATATACGGAATATATGAATCTTTATCGGATTGAACTCGCCAAGAAGCTTCTGTCCGCGCCAGACGCCAAAATTGGTGATGTTTGTGCTCGGATAGGGCTGGAGCAGAAGAACTTCTACTTTCTTTTCAAAAAATATATGGGAATAACGCCGAAAGAATATCAAAGTAAAAATTATCCTGATGTAGGCTAAAGGCGATGAGCAGCTATGTTTAAATCAATCAAATGGAACACCTACTTCGCGATTATTACGTTCTTTACTATTGCGATGGCTATTGCAGGCAGCATCATTTATCACATACTTGGTTCGGAATTACGGAAACAAGCCATCTATACCGCGAATTTGGAGATCAACTTTGCCATTAAACAGATTGACGATCAGTTTAAGTATTTGGATCAAGCTTATTATGCCATTGCCTTTGATGAAGAAATTAGTAAGGCATTATCCCTAAAGCCAAGTGAAGTTGATTATACAAGCATGCTATCCAAGTTTGAAAATATTTTATTCTCTTCGAATTACAAGCTATTCTCCATTTATCTCAAGGATATTCGCAGTGGTGTGATCGTTTCTACCGAGGAATCCAGCATTGTGAAGGATACGACCGGTACATGGGTGGAGGGCTTCAATCGGGAAGAAGTAGATCAGCCAGGATTGATTCATACCCGCGATCTGACAACCAGCTCTGCAGCACTCATAGCTCTTGCCGGACAGGTAAAGAAGAATTATTTCGAAGAACCTGTCGCCTATCTTTCTGTAAATATGCTGAAGTATTCGTTTAAGGAAATATTAGTGAAGGACAATGTATATCCTAATTCGATTCAAATTATTAGTGACCAGAACCACGAGGTTGTCGCCAACAGCGGAACCGATAATCCTGCAGCGGTTATTGCGAAGATCCATGACATTCCAACCGGAGGGCAGGTCATGATCGAAGATCAGTCGTATATTGTAATCAGCGATGAGTCCGAAATGTACGGCTGGAAATATACGAAGCTGATGTTAGAGAAAGAAGTGTTCTCTAGCATGTATAAAATCCGCAGACTGCTTTTCTTTATTGCCTTCCTGTTTTCTGTTGTGATGCTGATGTTTCTGTATCGCGTGTTGGATCATGTCACAGCTCCGATTTATCAGCTCTCTGCCATGATCAAAAAGTACCGTCAGAATAGTTATGAGAAGGTTATTTTCAAGACAGACAGAAAGGACGAGTTCTCTTTTTTATTTCAGAGCCTCGCTGACATGGTGCAGCGTATTGACTACTTAATTGACGAGGTTTATAAGGCTAGTTTATATAAGAAAGAAACGCAACTGCGTGTGTATCGCAACGGCATTAATCCCCATTTCATTTACAATATTTTAGACTCTATGATTTGGACAATGAAATTTAAAGACTTTGATAAAGTGACCGACACGATTCAAGATTTCTCTACGTACCTGAAGCATACACTTCATGAAAATAAAGAATTTATTAGTGTCCTTGATATGCAGACCGAACTGATCACTTATTGTAAGCTGAAATCGTTCTTGAAGGATGACCTCATCACATTTCGTGTACAATTTCAGGAAGAAATTCAACAGCTCAATGTGCCTTCGTTCATTCTTCAACCGCTGGTGGAAAACTGTTTTAAGCATGGCTTCATGGGTCGGAAGGTAGGGCATATTTCGATTCTGGGGGAAAGAAGCGGGCAAGAAATGTGTTTCGTCGTGGAAGACGATGGGAATGGAATGTCAGAAGTAGAGCTGGATGCCACCCTGCAGCATATGCTTAATTATGATATTAATGTCAATAAAAAACACTTTGGGCTTGCGAGCGTACATCACCGACTGAATCTGTATTACGGAGAGAAGTATGGTGTTCGAATAACCTCTAGGCCAGGAGAAGGAACAAGGATTATGGTTAACCTTCCGTTTCAAGGAGATTGAATAATTTTGGTGATAGAACATTGATTTTCAAGGTTGTGCCTATCGAGGATATTTATAATAATGAATGCGTACCCCGGCAAGAGCTGCCTGGTACGCATTTATTTTATTCTTCAACTAATAAGGAGGACTCTATTATGCGTTTATCTACCTCAACAAACCTGTTAGACAAAGTATTTGATGAATTCGGGATTATTTCCCCTGAAAGTTGTCTGGAACAGTGTCTGGAAGCGGGCTTTAAGGTTTTTGACTTTAACTTTTGCGATCAAGGCAGGCCAGGTCGCCCTATTGCGCAAGATGATTGGTATGAGTATATATGCAAATTTAAAAAGTTCACAGATGAACTTGGCGTAACTTTCTCGCAAACCCATCTGCACATGTATGACCCGAATGATCCGCGAGTTACTGATCATGGCTGGGAGCGAGAGCTTTTGAGACGTTCTATCGTTTGCACAGGGGTACTTGGAGCCGAATGGGCAGTAACTCACCCGCTGCATCAGCACATGCCGAGTTACTCGAGACAAGATTATTTACAATTGAATTTGGACTATTATGGACCCATGCTGGATGAGGTGGAGAAGCTGGGATACGGACTTTCCCTTGAAAATATGGTGCAATGGGACAGTGAGTATGTATTTGCATGCAATGGAGAAGATTTGGCGGAGCTGGTGGACGCCTTGAACCGTCCCAACGTTGGTGTATGCTGGGATTTCGGGCATGCCAATCTTAGCGTAGGCGACCAAACAGCCGAGCTGCGCAAGATTGGTTCACGACTGAAGTCGACTCATATCGCGGACAACCATGGTAATGCGGATGCGCATTTGGCCCCATTCTATGGCAACGTAGAATGGCATCAAATGATGCGTGCGCTCAAAGAAATCAACTATAAAGGGGATTTCACCTATGAAATTCAGGCATTTTCAAGCCCATTGCCGGTGGAGCTTCGTCGAACAATGACTGCACATGTTGCTGACATTGGGAAATATTTAATCCGCTTATATGAAGAATAGGATATTAAATGCCGTATTTACTAAAAAATATATCCTCAAGATATTGACTAGCATCATAGGTATTGCCATTACTTGTTTCAGTGCTTCCCTGTTCTATAAGATCAATATGGGGGCAGATCCGTACCAGGTGTTTGCAATAGCTGTGCATAAGCGATTTGGCATTAGTTATGGACAAGCAAATTTACTGCTGAATTCCATCATTGTTATTCTTATAGTCATTTTTAAGAAGAAATATATGAATGTTTCTCTCTTCCTGTCGTTAATTATTTCAGGCCCGCTGTTAGATTTATTTAACCAACTGATCGGTCAATTTATCGGCTCGGATCTGTCGCTGTGGTTGAGGTTGATTACAGCATTTATAGGAACTATCATTTTGTCATTCGGTATCTATCTCTATATTTCTCCGCAGTTGGGCGCCAGTCCTGCTGACAGCATAGGCCTTATTATCTCGGAAATGACGCGTATTCCATACAAGAGAATTCGTATATTAACGGATGCATTGTATACCCTGATTGGATTTTCATTGGGCGGGGTCGTAGGTATTGTGACGGTGTTATCGGTGGTGCTCACTGGACCTTGTATTGGATGGTTACAGTATGCACTGAACCAACGCAAAGTTATGAAATATATATCCTGTTAGATTTGCTTGAACACAGAGTATGTTGTGCGAAAAGTCATTTTAAACACGCCGAATAAGGCGTGTTTTTTAAGATTGAAGTAATTAATACATGGGAGATGACAGTTACTCCAATGGAAGGTTCCTACAGTGGCCTAACCCGTGTCGATCTCCCTGGAACACCATACATGGCAATCCGGGTCTGTGCTATTGGAAAACAGGAGCAATGAGGCGTGCATAAGCCGTATTTGATTTAGCAGCTTTGAAAGTAATACCCAAAAGCTGAAGTCTCCCATCAGGACTTCAGCTTTTTACGTGTGAATAGACATCGATTTACGTTGCTTCGTGTCCACAATGTCAAAAAATTAGACAACACGGGCGAAGATCTCGAGGATTTGATCTCGATTGGAACGATCGGATTGATCAAAGCCATCGAGTCGTTCTCGCCGAATAAGGGCACGAAGCTCGCGACTTTTGCGGCTCGTTGTATCGAGAACGAGATCCTTATGCATCTGCGTTCGTTGAAAAAGATGAGGAAAGATGTGTCCTTGCATGATCCCATCGGAACGGACAAAGAGGGGAATGAAATTACGCTGATCGACATCCTAGGCACGGAAGCAGACGATGTCGTGGATAAGGGCGGGAGATTGCAAAGGAGCTTGGAATTAGCTGCTCCTATGTGTCGCGGATCGAGAAGCGGGCGCTGATGAAGCTGTATCATGAGTTTTATAAGGCGAAACGGTAAGGTCGGTCAGTCGGAAGAGTCGCATACTTCATTTATTTGGTTTCAGATCATGGAGGCGGAGAGCATGACCTTAATCCAGATCGAACATGTGAGTAAGAACTATGTGATGGGCGGGGAAATGATTCGGGCGTTGAATGATATTTCGTTAGAGATTGATCATGGCGAGTTCGTGGCGATCATGGGGCCGTCGGGGTCGGGGAAGTCGACTCTGATGAACATTTTGGGCTGCTTGGATGTGGCGGATGATGGGGATTATGTGTTGGACGGAAAGGCGATTAAACGGCAAAAAGATGCTCAGCTAGCTGAAATAAGGAATCAAAAAATCGGTTTCGTCTTCCAGAATTTTAATCTGCTGCCACGGCTTAATGCGTATGAGAATGTGGAGCTACCGTTAATTTATCGGGGCATGAGCAGAAAAGAACGGGAACCGCTTGTCATGCAGGCATTGGAAACGGTTGACTTAGTAGATCGGAGAAGGCATTTGCCTTCGGAGTTGTCCGGCGGGCAGCAGCAACGCGTTGCGATTGCTCGGACGTTGGCTGGAGATCCGGCGATAATTCTGGCGGATGAGCTGACGGGAGCGCTGGATTCAAAGACGAGTCTAGAGATTTTGGAGATTTTTAAGCGGTTGAATGAGCAGGGCAGGACGATTGTGTTGATTAAGCATGATCTGGCGATTGCAAAGCAGGCGAAGCGTATTGTGTATTTTCGGGATGGGATTTTGAGTGAGGTTGGATAGGTTGAGGGCCGGGACTCCGATGGGGTTCCGGTTTCTTATTTTGTTATTATGACCTTAGGACGGGTAGGATAGCTTAATCAGCTATCCGTTGTAATGTAATGATTTCGCTATCATTCACTACATGCAATTTTTCCATTAGGCAGCATTAGCAGTGAATGATCGCGATGACACAAATATCCGCTGGAAAGAGTGATCTACTTAAATAAAGATTGTCCAATAGAAATAAACCTTTGAGCGGCCGGCGTGATTTCGTCCATAGAAGGACAACAAAGACCTATGTGTCTCCAAACAGCAGGTTCTAACTCTCGAATCTCAATATCGGGTAATTTGTCCGGCAACGCAAACTCAGGAAGTACTGTAACACCTAGCCCTTCTTGAACCATGTTTAATATCGTAGTTAGTTCTCTGACTTGAAACTATACGATAAGAGACAAATCGGATTGCTCGAAAATCTCTCGAATCATAAGCTCGCATCCACCTGTTGGCATGATAAATGGAGCGTCCGCAATCATCCGCACAGGAATCGCCTGGTAGTTTGAGAGCCGGTGCCCTTTGGATATTACGGCAACCATCTTGTCTCTGGTGATCGGAATAATGGTTTCGTCCCAGTCAAGCTTGGCGATAAACCCCATGTCAATCACTCGATTAAGGATCTACTCGCAGCTGCTAATGCGGTTAAAAATAAATATACAAAAGGTAAGATTGTCGAGGGTACTATAGGCTCTGCAGACGTTTGGAATAATGAAGTTGATCGTATTAAATGGTTCCATACAATGTATGGTACATCTGTAGAAGAAATGGAAGGTGCCTCAGCAGCACAAATTGCCAAAGCTTATAATGTACCACTTTTGGGTATTCGAGTATTATCAAATAATAAAGTGAATGGTGGTAAATACAACCCAGATACAGCAACAGCATGTCAGGAATATGTTTTTGAAGTAGTAAAAAAATACATTTCAACGATGCCAAGCAAATAAAACAGTAAACGACATTACCATCCGTTTAAGTCGATATAAGTGAGAGGCCCATGCGAAATTGCATGGGCCTCTCACTTATCGGTCCAGGAGATAGCTTCCTCTTACCGGCTTCTATCACCACTGTGTATTATAGTGAAGCCCAGATTGTTTAATAAGTGGAGCATTATTTAAGCGATTATGGAAGCGCAGAGTTTAATTTAGTAAATCAAGATTGTTATATTTTTAACTTTTTCGTTAAATCCTTCATATTTGGTGGGCTATGGAAGCTTTATAATGGTGACATGATGAGAGCCTTTGGCGGATTAAAGGAGGAAATTCTAATGTTTTCTGATAAAAGCATCTATGTCAAAGATTTTACCCGTCCCTCCAAGGAGGACAGCGCAGCAGGTATTCGCGAAGCGATTGAGAAGGCTATTGCTGTAGGAGCGCAGAGGGTCGTGTTTGAACCAGGGAGATATCGATTAGTTTCCGTTAATCTGCTGCAGACCGAGGGGATGGTGCATGATGCAGGAAGCGGCAATCAACACTCGAAAGAATGCCACCTTTCAATTAAGGATGCTAGTGGCTTAACACTCCAAGGTGCGATAGGAGAAAACGGCGAACCTTCCACTGTCCTTGTCGGTTATAATGATGGAACTATTCATGGCTATTTACCAGCCATTCTTTGGTGCGAGGACAATGAGAGTTTGAAACTCCAAAATCTAGCATTTACGAGAGAGC
Organism: Paenibacillus sp. J22R67; assembly: GCF_059692175.1. Classification (NCBI taxonomy): domain Bacteria; kingdom Bacillati; phylum Bacillota; class Bacilli; order Caryophanales; family Paenibacillaceae; genus Paenibacillus; species Paenibacillus sp. J22R67. The sequence continues at coordinate 37,699 of NZ_JCAUAX010000004.1, forward strand.
CAGTGTTCGCATCTGCAGGAGTCGTTATAGATCGCACGGATAAATCGATTGCGGTTGAGGTCTTCGAGGGCAATCCGTGTTATGAGGGAATGGGTACATACTGTATGAACCGATTAGACCCCGTAACGGGGGCACTGATAGGGGAAAGTGTCACCTATGGCGGTGGAGCTGACGCCGGTTGGAAACAAATAGGTGAACGAACGCTTATCCTAAATAGCGAGAGCGTTGCTTCCAAGGTTCGACTTGGCGAGCATCTATCATGGCATCAAGGAGCTCAAACAGATTTCCAAACTTACTTTGCAAGATGCAATAACCTTGTGCTGAACAATCTACGCGTAATGAATGCCAATGGCTTTGCGATGCTAGCAGAAAGCTGCCGCCATATTACAGCAGATCGAGTCGTTTTTAAACCGGATGGGAATCGATTGTTCACTGCACCGCGAGATGCATGGAAGCTGTTTAAGTGTGGGGGACGAATTGAAATCAGCCGGATGTATGTGGAAGGCGTTAGAATGGATGGGCAAAATATTCAAAGCAACTGGCTATTCTTTGACAGCAGGCTTTCGCCTGAAGAAGCACTGTTCTTTGGGAAGTATACGTTCGCTGCTTTGCAGCTCGGCAGTCACATTGAATTCTACAATGGTGAATATATGGAGAAAAGAGTGATTGCCCATTGGTCGCACGAAGGGAAGAGAGATGGGGGCCATTTATATCGAATTCAATTTACGGAAGATATTCCTGAATATGCCGCAGAGGGATCTTTGTGTGCAGCCGATTATTGGGAGGCTGACAGCTATACGTGTTCACACTCCGTGTTTTTCAACATTGCAGGAGCTGGGCATCTGGTGAGGAATGATCATGTCCTGATTGCGAATTGCACCTATCGAAACACAATGAATCCGGGGATTCTGCTAGGTGCGGAACTGCCGACTCATGCCGAGGGAGGACATGCAACGAACATTCGAATTGAAGATTGCGAATTCGATCATTGTGGATTTTATCCGCGATACGGCGCTGAGGGATGCATAGGCATTAAATCGGCAGGATTCGAAGGAAAGCATAATCGGAATATTATGATTACGGGGAACCTCTTCAAGAATTCATCAATTGGCGTTCATGCCATTGATGCAGATGAAGTGGTAATAAATAACAATCAATTTGAACGTGTGGATCAGCCCTTGGTTGTTAGTTCAGGAATCACGGGCACAATTGATTTCATAATTTGAGCAAGATCGTAGGAAATCAGAAAAAAAAGATTGCTAACCACCTGGCCGGGAAGGCAGGATAGGAGGCAATCTTTTTTATAGTTAATGGTTAAGGATTCACAAGAGGTTGATGAGCATGCTTGTATTCATTAGGCGTTAACCCTGAGTATTTCTTGAATAAGGTGCAGAAATACGAGTAACTGCGAAAGCCGACCTTCGAAGCGAGTTCATAATTCCTATACTGACCGGTCTGCAGGTACACTTTGGCTATTTCCATGCGCTGCTCCAGGATGTAGTCCACAATGGAAACGCCGACTTCTTTTTTAAACAGATGCCCTAGGTAGGATGGACTCAGCTTTACTTTGATTGCGATCGACTCTACATTGAGATCATCACTTAGATGTGTCTTGATGTACTGAATCGCGGTGGAAAGCTCGTGCCTCAACTGCAGCGACCGCGTGCTTCGTTTCCTAATTTCGATGAATCGCCCTATGAGAGTATCGAGAGCGCGGTGGAAAGAAGTCTCTACTTTCAAACTGATGGGCGCTAGTGGATTCATTTCAGGAGCTCCGATACCTGAAGTAAGGAGCGGTTCTAGCAATTCCAGCCAACTTATCGCTATGGATGGATCTGGCTTATACATGAGATATTCATTCCGCACCATAGTAGCCCAATCTTGATAAACCGGTTCTTCTGGATGGTTAATCAATTCTTCTAGACGCGTTCGCAGTTTACTTAGTGTTTTTTCCGGAACTGCCCTGAATGGTAGCGCTTGATCTACGAACAAAGGCTCAGCCGTATCCGAATAAAAGTGGTAAACACCATATTTCACTGTATCCATATAGATGGAACGAAGGGAGGAAATAGTCGTAAAAGGCCGGCTAACAGTTACTATGAGCCGGAGCTTTAAATATTGCTTGAGCGGGTTTGAGAGTTTGCGAATAAATAAGATAATACTTTCCCTAAGAAGACTGTTGCTTGATGGCGGTTGACCTGTCAGGAGTAGAATGAACCTCCCGAAGCTAACAGGAAACAGCTCGAACCGGCAAGGAAAATCGGCTTGTGCACATTCTCGAATGATCTCGAGCATACTGAATTCAATCAATGAACGGTCTTTGATTGGATAACGCTGCTCGAATTTGGACAGCTCATCGACGCAGCATTCCATTAATACATAAGAAGACTGAGCGAGGTCGATGCCAAGCTTCGAACCATGAGCTACGATTTCCTCCGGTTTGGCTAGTAAAGAAGAGAGAATATCCTCAAGAAACTTTTGACGAAGCGGGTACTGATAACTTTGCACCAGCACCTTGTAGCTATGTTCACTGCTTTTTAATCGACTTGTCTTGTCAAGCTCCTCACAAGCCTTCGCTAGAGCGGCTTTAAGCTCTTCTGCTTCAATAGGGGATTTCAAGATATAGCCATCGGCGCCACTTCTAATCGCTTCTTGTGCAAAGGAGAAGTCCCGGTGAGCGGTTAACATGATGCAGCGTACATTAGGATAATCCTTCTTCAGATGATGGAGAAGTTCCAATCCGCTCATTAGCGGCATGGTAATATCGAGCAGCATGATGTCCGGCTGAATGGAGCGGCACTTCTGCAAAGCTTCGACCCCATTTTCCGCTTCGCCAACAATCAAGTATCCCCAATATTCCCAGGGAAATTGCGTGCGTATGTATTGACGGGCCAACGGTTCGTCATCCACGATCAAGATGCTCTTCATTCGGTTCTGCCCCCAATCTGATTAATAGCCTCGTGCCTTCTTCTTCTGTGCTTTCCAAGTGAAAACTGTATCTATCTCCATACATCATTTGAAGTCTGCGGTGAACATTCACAAGACCAACGCTATGTCCGTTATTCGTTTCTTCCGTTGTTATTCCAATATCGCTATCCGAAGAAATCGTCAGTCGCTCCATGATATCCGATATCGTCTTAGCCGACATACCTTTGCCGTTATCTTCGATCATAATATCCCAGCCTTCCATCCCCATGGTTGTGCCAATGAACAACACGCCTTCCTTTTGATCCGGCACCAAGCCGTGGAAAATGCTGTTTTCCACCAATGGCTGCAGCACGAACTTCGGCAGTTTCCTCTCCAAGGTCAGTGGATCTAGGTCCATGTGAAACGAAAATTTGCCCGGATACCGGATATGCATCAGATGAACATAGTTCTCTAAGGCGTTAATTTCCTCTCTTAAGGTAACGGGACCCGGACTTGCTTTTAACGTATAATCCAGCTGAGCCGTCAAGGAAGAGACAAGCTGATCGACTTTGTTGTACTCACCGGAACGAGCGGCCATGCTGATGGAATTCAACGTATTAAATAGAAAATGCGGTTTGATCTGGGCCTGAAGAGCTAGAAAGTCAGAGATTTGTTTCTGTTTCTCTGACTGCTTCAAATTAGTGATAAGATCGCGAATACGTGCTGTCATTTGATTGAAATGTTTAGCGAGCAGTCCGAGCTCATCCTGTCGATTTAGCTGAATTGATGTGTCCAAGTTGCCAGCGCTGACAGCGTTCATTGAGCTAGCGATCTTACGTATGGGTCTGCTTATCAGCACAGAAATGATATAAGCCATCCCAATGGACAATAACAACGAGATCAAGCCTAGCGCCCAAGTAAACGAAACAGTTTCTTGAAGTGGCTTCAGCAGTGCTGCTTTGTCCAGAATCCAAACAACATCCCAGCCGATTGCTGGATTCGTCACTCTTGTAAGGACCAGATTTCGCCCATCAACGGTTTGACGTTCGGATTGTTTCCAGCCACCTTCGAACCATCCAGCTTCGAGTCCATTTAGCTCATACGATTTATTAAAAACATTATATTGCGAATAGGGAGGACGTCCAAAGACGGGGCGGTGCAATCGATCAAGCAAAATGATTTCCCCAGTAATCCGATTTGTGGACTGGGACTGTAAGGAATCAAACAGTCTGGCTAAATATAAATCGAGCAGAATAATCTTGTCTCCATCGGTGGAAGGAAGCTTCATTGCGGCCGTCACCGTATAATTGGAGGGCAGTGAGAAATAGGGTCCGATCCAATACACGATGCCGCTTAGCTTAATTTGCTCTAATTCCTTGGTTAAAGAGGGGCTATCTAATAGGGCCCATTGAACATAAGAAGTACTGGCAGCTAATTTTCCCTGTTCAAGCAAATGAATATTGTACACGTTAGGCATATAAGGCAGCAGGCTGTTATTAAACCAACGAATGATTTCCTCGCTTGAGCCGTGCTGAAACCGGCTATCGGTTCCAACTGTAATGAATAAATTACGGATATTCTCCAAAGTTACATTTAAATAGTCATTCGATTTGCTTGCAATTTGGTCCGCATAGGCATACTGGGCATCCAATAAGGAGTCTGATGCATATCGGTAATACCGGTAACCCAGTAATATAATAATGGACTCCACCAGCAAGAAGGAGATAACGAACACTTGGACAGCAATACGGCGTTTCATAGTTGTCCCCCTAAACCGATCTTCTCCTCTCCATTATAATGTCTTTCGCAGTGAAAGTTAGTGTAAAAGGTAACTTCGTTGAATTTTGAATCATTTTAATAAATTTTGAATACAGGTGATGGATCAAATGAAGTGATAATGAGGATGTTATTCGAATTCATTGGAAAATGGGGGGATTTGTCATGTATCAATCGTTCAGACGTACGGTTTACGGCTTTCTTGCACTAGTGCTTCTAATGGCTTCAGGGATAAGCGGCATTTTTGAAGTACTTGGAGCTAATAAAACCTATGCATCAGAAGCTGTGCAGCAAACGATCATTATCGATAACGATAATGATGGGGCACCCAATAGCGTAGGTGGACTGCCCACGACGATGAAGGGCTATTCCAGCTCGGGCATGCTAGGCGGCGGGGCCAAAAGTACACTTGCCTACGCGAAGGGCTCGCAGAACGCCAATACGAATACAGCCTACGCCACCTACACACCATCTTTAAGCGAGCAGGGCTTTACAATGGGGACATATCGCGTATCCGTATGGGTTGTTCAAAGAACGGCGGCAAGCGCGAGACTTATGACCGAGGTATATCGGAATGGAGAGTCGACCAAGACGGCATATGATAATGCGGCTCCAGCTGGTGGTTGGGTAGAGGTTGGTATTTTTGATTTTCAAGGTATAGGGGAGGAGTATGTGAAGCTATCCAGAGATCCGGGAGGACCAACTGGTTATTTCAACTCGGATTCAGTGAAGTTCGAGAAGCTGCCATCGCGTATCCATACGCTGAGTCATCTTCAGGTAGGCAACGCTTCGATCTTACAGCCTACAGTAACTTCATATACATATCTCGTCAGTAATTCTGTTCAAGAGATAACGATTACACCGACAGCAACAGATCCAACATCCGAAATCAAGGTGAACGGTGCGGTTGTAAATAGTGGAAATTCAAGTGAGTCCATTCCACTTAGCGTTGGAGTTAATGAGATTCAAATCAATGTTCAAGCGGAAAATACGAGCTACATGCAACCCTATCACGTTGTCGTTAAGCGTTCCACTGGTAACAACACGATTACACAGTTAAGCGCTTTGCAGTTAAATGGAGTTCCATTGCAGGGGTTTAACCCAAGCGTGACCACGTATACGTATACGGCTTATTATGAGAGCGCATCCATTTATATCCTGCCTACAGCAGCTGATGCTGCCGCTTATGTGTTGGTGAACGGAGCAGTCATCAACTCTGAACAACCGATGCCACTTGATTTAACAGTCGGAAATAATGCAATTGAAGTGAAAGTCATAGCTCAAGATCCAGCCTATACACAGACGTATATGTTAAATATTTACCGTCAGAATGCGGATGCGACTCTGAAAAAATTACAGATAAACGGCAAAGAGCTGACGAGAGGCTACAATGCTATGCCTGGTCAAAATCAATCGCCGGGCTTTGAGCCCGATTTGACAACATATTCCTATGAGGCACCGGCGGGAGTGAATGAAATCATCGTAACGGCAGAGCCAAATGATTCGAAGGCGATTTTTTCTGTAAACGGTGATCTGATAAACAGCGGTACGGTTTCTTTGCCGATCACTCTGGCACATGGTGTTCAAACCATTCAAGTCGAGGTGCAAGCGGAGGATCGTTCCATCAAGAAGCAATATAACCTTACAGTAGGTAAAGGGAATCATACGAGTGGAAAGCCGGCTAAAGCTTCTCAGGAATATTATTTGACGCCAGGGAAGCAAGCTGTGGATGGCGATGGGGCTACCGAATGGCGGAACGTGCTGGCAGACGGCACCCCGTATGTCTGGTTGGAGATAGATTTACGCCGCAATACGTCGTTTAATCGGGCAGTTGCTGCGTTTTACAACTACACGGACATGCAAAATTTCAAAATTCAATATTCGGACGACGGCATGCAATGGCAGGATGCTTATGTCAGCCATGCAAAGCCTTCCTCTATTGAAAGCGTCAGCTTCCCTGAAGTGACAGCCAGATACGTGAGATTTTATGCGGATAAAGCCAAAGATTTGGTATTTACCGGGCTTTATTCCTTTGAAATTTATGGGACGACGCCACCCACGGACGAACCAGGTAAGAATTATGAACGGTTATCCAACATGTCATTAACGAACGGACTTATTTCATTTGATCCTTATATAACAGATTATACGATCGTGACGGATCAAGACATTGCAGTAACACCGGTGAAGAGCGCTCTAGGACAGACTTTAAAAATGGATGGTCAAATTCAAAATAGTCTGCTTGTTACCAAAGAATCTTTATTCGGCCAAGTCAGAACCGTCCCCATCGAGGTTACGTCCCAGGACGGAAGCCGTAAGATCATCTATTATTTGCATATTGAATTGGTGCCGTCTGTACCGGGATCCGGCTATACGCTTGCTTTTGAGGATGAATTTAATGGCTCTGCGCTGAATAACGATCAGTGGTACTATCGCATTGGAAGCAATGCTTATACCGATAATAAGAAGGAAAATGTGTCTGTATCGGATGGCTTCCTTAGAATTTCTTTGAAAAAGGAGCCTGCTGGCAGCGGAGGAAAAGCCTATTCCGGTGGAGGTATCATCACCAAGCCGCTTCTGGGTTATGGCTATTATGAAACTAGATTTAAGCAATGGAACAAGGAAGGATTTCACAGCTCCTTTTGGATTGCTGGCTTAAATCAGCGTGTATCCGTACTTGATGGGAATCAGCTCTACTCACCGTCAACGGATTATCAAGTAAATGAAATTGACGGGTTTGAGATAGATACTTCACACCCGGACGGATTAATGACAGCGGGCCATTATTGGTGGTCAGGAGATGCTCATCTGACTTATGTGCCATACACCACTTACAAGGAAGTGGACTCATCGGATGGTTACCATACGTACGGAATGGAGTAGGTGATCAAGCTAATTGGAGTACGGCTCTTGAAGCTGAGGGGAACTACGAAGTCCGGATATGGAATCCGTCCTTTCATAACAGTACAACGCAAGCAGCCTACACGGTGCAACATGCGGGTGGAACAACGTCCGTCATGGTCGATCAAAAGCTGGGAGGCCAGCAGTGGATATCGCTTGGCACTTATCACTTTACACAAGAAGTTGAAGCATCCGTTACGATGACTGCCATGGATAAGGCGTACCTACGTGCGGATGCGGTGATGTTCATTCCTACTACCAGTGATCCAACCGATCAGGCAAGTGGATTGAAATATTGAAGAATTTTATGAAATGTTGAAAGGCAATTAGGGCTCGTAGACTGTACAATAGACGTACAGCATCACTTTCATTGCAATGAGGGAGAGAGACTTATGGACTTGAAACGATGGCAATCGCTTCCCGCTTTGGTGATATGCGTATGTTTGGCCTTATGCATAGCCGGCTGTAATCAACAGTCTGCGAGCCCGAAATCATCTGATACGAATAATCAAGCCGGAGAAAGGTTGAAGATCGAAGTGCTGGTAAGTGCGATTAACAACCTGCCAACAGACCCGGCCATGGATATGATCAAGAAGGAGCTTGATACAAAGCTTGGTATTGATTTGAAAATAACAGCAGTTGTTGGGGACGAAGATTATATGAATCAGCGCAATCTTCGCTTAGCGAGCAACACTTCTGCAGATCTGTTTTATGTGGATCGCAGAGATATGATCAAACTATCACAGCAGGGTAGTTTATTGGATCTATCACCTTATATGGATCAGCTCCAAGCGACGAAGCAATTTGTCGGTGGAGAAGAGGCGATGGCGGCGGGGACGGTCAAAGGTAAGGTGTTCGGCATTCCGAAGGTACCGCCTGCCTCACAATTCACCTTGTGGCTGCGCCAAGATTGGCTGGAACAGGTTGACATGCAGGCACCGATATCACTCGTCGAACTACTTCAGGTCATGAAAGCATTTACCGAGAAAGATCCAGATCATAATGGTAAAAACGATACTTACGGTTTTACCGGCAATCCACAATTTAACGCGCTGGATCAAATTTTCGGAGCCTACGGAACGACGTATCCAGGCAAGTTTTATTTGAAAGACGGAAAGCTTATGAATTCAATCTACGATCCTCGTCTGAAGCAAGCGCTTTGGTTTATGAATGACATGGTCAAGCAAGGTGTCGTAGATCCCGATTTTCTGGCGAATACGAAGGGACAGCAGAAAGATAAGGCCTATCAAGGACAGGTCGGATTGCTGAATATCAATTGGCCAGTCGTGGTGAATAGCGATGTAGCTAAACAAATTAGTGCTTTTCAGCCGCAAGCAAAATGGGTTCAAATACAAGCGCCAATAGGGCCGGGAGGCTCCTATAACGGTTATGACGACGTGGGTGCACGCAGTATGCTGGTCATGCCAGCTTCGCTTCAACAAGAACCGGGGAAAATGAAAAAGGTTATGGAACTGCTGAATTACTTATCCTCTACAGAGGGTTCTCGTCTTGTGCAGTATGGACTTCCTGGCATTCACTATCAATTGGATGGGGATACCATTACGGCAACCAATCAAATTCATGATGTTGTGTATTCGCACTTGTACCAATTAGTAGGCCGTGACGAAATGACCTATTTACGAACGAAATTCCCAGATGCCGAACCCTATTATCGTTTCGCGATTGAGCAGCCAAGGTTGAAGGTTTATGACGCGTTTATCGAGCTGCCGATTGGATTTAATGCTACGGATGCGAATCGGTACATGATGGAGGAGACGTTCAAATTCATTTACAATAAACGGCCGATTTCGGAGTATGACGATTTCGTTCACACGTTGGAGAATACCTATCATTATGATCTATACATGGAAGCAGCTAACAAGCAGCTAGTTGAACAAAATTTGGTTAAACCGTAATTCGTTATCTAGGAAGGTGCTATAACATGCTGAATGTAACAGAACAAGATTCTCAGAACTGTGTACTTGCGAGGGACTTTGGAGCCGTACCGGATGACCCGTCTGATCAGGCTGAGGCGCTTCGGAGTGCCATAGAGTTTGCTGCTGCGAATGGAAAATCGCGCGTGCTGCTTGATCCTGGGAAATACTACCTGCATAGCTATGTGACAGATGGGGAAGCAGAGCATCAGAATTGGGCTCGCAGACATCTTTGGATTCGCGATACTCATGGCTTGACGCTTGAGGGTGCGGTCGATGAGGGCGGCAATCCGGCATCGATGCTAGTTGGTTGTCACAAAGGAGAGAACGAAGCCTATTTGCCTGCTATCTTATGGGCAGATCGCTGCTCGTATTTGCAGCTGCGAAACTTGAAGTTTTCTAGGGAGCCAGCATACTCCAGCGCCGGAGTCATCGTCGACAAAGGGGATGATTTTGTTGTCGTAGAGGTATTTGAAAGCAATCCATATATAGATGGTATGGCTTGCTTCTGTGCAAACCGCTTTGATTTGCAGGCTGCTGCACTGGTTGGCGAAAGTGTGACTTACGGCAAGGGTGCTGGTGTCAATTGGCGAAGCATTGAAGGAGGCGAGGGGCGCAGGTTGAGGCTTGAAAGCCCTGATGTTGCTAAGAAAGTAGCCATCGGCGAAGGGCTATCTTGGCATTTTGGAGCGAATACGGAGTTTCAAGTGCAGTTAAAGGAATGCCATCTATTGAAACTCGACAATCTGCACACGGTTAGCTCGAACGGGTTTGCGATGCAGACAGAATGCTGCAATGGAGTGAAAGCAAGCCGTGTGCGATTTCAGCCGGAAAGGAAGCTGCTGTTCACAGCGCCAAGAGATGCTTGGAAAATTTATAAATGTGAAGGTGACTTCGAGATCGAGCACATGTTTGTAGAGGGTGTGCGGATGGACGGTCAGAACATGCACAGCACGTTCCTCTTGGTTGACAAGGCGATTGATCGCCGTCACTTACGCCTCTGGGCCAAATGGAGCTATGCTCCTCTTCGGAATGGGAGTCGTATTACCTTCTACAGTGGGAAAGAACAGTTGGAGAGCGAGATCCGATCATGGCAGCCGGACGGTAATGGCAACGGCGGTCACTATTACTTGATCGAATGTGAAGAACCAATGGATTTGCCACTGGACCTGGACGCGCATGCTGTCCCATCCTGCTGGGAGCTGAACTCCTATACGATGAAACATTCCGCGTTTCGTAATATAGCTGGCAGCGGACATATCGTGAAGTACAGTCAGGTTACCATTGAGGACGTTTCCTATGAGAATTTAATGAATGCCGGCATTATAATTGGTGCCGAGTGGACTGAATTTTACGAGGGTGGGCATCCAAAGGGTGTTACAATTCGCCGATGCAGCTTTGATAACTGCGGCTATACGCCTCGTTGCGGAGTAACTGGCGGCATTGGCATTCGATCCGAGGGTCTTGAGGGTTATTATAACAAAAACATCGTCATTGATGAATGTACGTTTCGGCATGTACCCATCGGGGTAGACGTTCATCATGCGGAAGGTGTTCGCCTTGCGTGTAACCGCTTTCATTATGTTGAGCGGCCATACAGAATTGACCTGCATACAACGAGATTGATCGTTATGGAAGAAAGGAAGTGAAGCGTTTGGAAATAACTGCGGAAAAACATATTGCCTCAAGGCCAATAGAACGCAAAAGTGCGACCCTGAAGCACTTTAAGCTGCACAAATGGCTGTATATCTTTTTGATACCGGGACTGCTATATTTGCTCGTATTCAAATATATTCCGATGTTAGGTATCGTGATCGCCTTCAAAGACTTCAGCTTAGTGCGGGGGATATGGGCAAGCAAATGGATAGGCCTTGAAAATTTCACCTACTTGTTCCAGTCACATGATTTTTACAAAGTGTTGAGCAACTCGTTAATCATTAGTTTTTATCAAATATTGTTCGGATTTCCAGCGCCTATCCTATTGGCTGTCATGCTGAATGAAGTCAGAAATCTCATGTTCAAACGATTATCTCAGACAATTCTGTATTTGCCTCACTTTATTTCCTGGGTTGTGCTCGCAGGGATGATCATTAATTTTTTATCGCCATCAACGGGACCGGTCAACTTTCTGATTAAAGCCTTGGACTATGAGCCGATTTCTTTTCTGTTAAAGCCGGAGTATTTCAGAACGATTCTCGTATCGGCTGAAGTTTGGAAAGGAGTTGGGTGGGGAACCATCATCTATCTAGCTGCAATGACCGGTATCGATCCCTCGTTGTATGAATCGGCCAAAATGGATGGCGCATCCAGAGTGCAGCAAATCCGCTATATCACATTGCCGGGTATAACGACTACGGTCGTCGTTCTGCTCATTCTGCAGCTCGGCAACATTCTTGACAATGGCTTCGAGCAAGTGTTCCTTTTGTATAATCCAATGACCTATGAGGTGGCCGATGTCTTCGAGACTTACACATACCGAATTGGTTTAATTGACGGCAGGTTGTCATTCGCTGCAGCTGTCGGTTTGTTTAAAGCTGTGATCGGTTTCGTTCTCATTCTATTGGCGAATCGGATTGCAAGATTGTTCGGAAAACAAATTTGGTAGGTGAGAGTACATGAGCATTAAGAAACTAGAGCTTTTCGATGCCATTAATTATACGCTGCTCACGCTCATCTGTGTGGTTATGCTGTATCCGTTTATCAATGTCGCCTCAGTGTCCCTGAGTTCCTACTCGGCTTACGTCAATAATCCAATGATGATCTGGCCGCATGAGTTCAACTTAGCTGCTTATCAAGAGATCATGTCGCGTGCACTCCTGTGGAGAAGCTACTTGAATACGCTGATTGTTACGATCTGTGGAGTAAGCATAGGCATTTTCTTATATATCATTACGGCATACCCATTATCCAAAAGTGTGCTCAAGGGTCGAAAGTTCCTCATGGTGCTCATCGTTTTCACGATGTTATTCAACGGGGGATTGATTCCCAATTATTACTTGATGCGCTCACTGGGGCTACTGGATACCCTTGCAGCTTTAATTCTGCCAGCTTTGTTCTCAGGCTTCAGTCTTATTCTGATGAAGAATTTCTTTGAATCGCTGCCCGAGGAGCTGGAGGAAGCAGCACGAATGGATGGCGCATCGGATCCCTATATCTTATTTCGGATTGTCGTTCCTTTATCGAAGCCGATTATAGCGACCTTGTGTTTGTTCGCTGCGGTAGGCTATTGGAACAACTTTTTTAATGCGATCATTTACATTCGGAGTGTAACGAATTGGCCGCTCATGCTCTACCTGCGTGAGGTGATTGAAGCGGCTAGTATGATGGCTCAGCAATCGAATGCCGCGGAGATGGGCTCTCAGCAGGTGACAAGTGAAACTTTAAAGTACGCCACTCTGATGATTGTGATGATTCCCATTTTATCTGTTTACCCTTTTCTACAAAAGTATTTCGTTAAAGGGATCATGTTAGGTTCAGTTAAAGGATAGTCATCGGGGAGACCCGCACTATAGTTCAGCTTTACTTAGAGGAGGGTATTAGAAATGAGTAAGAAACGTAAAGGAATGGTGGTTGTACTTGCAGGTATGATGCTGTTAACCGCTTGTGCTTCGAATTCAACAGATCCAGGCTCAGGTTCAGGTTCAACAGCAGCAAGCACACAACCGGCACAGTCCTCAAGTCCAGTAGCTCTGAAAATCATGGCTATGCATGACCAACCAGAAATATCAGTAACAGATGCCAAGTTTATTGAAGAGTTGGAAAAGAAGAACAACGTGAAGCTGACTTTTGATATTCCACCGGTTACAGGGTATAAAGAGAGGCTGCAACTGATGCTCGCTTCAGGCGAATATCCAGACGTTGTTTTCTTCGAAAATACGACGGATCAGGCTTTCCAGAACGCTGTTCGTGACGGCATAATTGTCCCGGTAAACGATTATGTGAAGTCAGCTGCCAACTTGAACAAGTATACGTACCAAGCCTCTTGGGATCAGCTGAAAGTTAACCAATACGGCAACATTTATGGTATTCCACGGACCTCAGTCGTTCGCAACGACGGGTATTGGATACGGAAAGACTGGCTAACGAATGTAGGTCTCTCGGCTCCGGATAACGCGGAAATTACGATAGCGCAGTTTGAGGATATTTTAAAGAAGTTCACCTTCAACGATCCTGACAAAAATGGGAAAAACGATACTTACGGATATGCTGGGGCATATAACGCACGCAAGGTACTGGATCCAGTTTTAACAGGACCATTTGGTCTCTTGGGTTGGCAGAAGACAGCAGGCAGCGAGTATGAATATATGAATGCCATGTATGATCAGAAAGGGGATGCCTTCAGGAAGGCCCTCGAGTTCTCGGGAAGGCTCTACAAAGAAGGCGTCTTCGACCCAGATTCGGCAACGAACGACGGGACGAAACAGCGCGAACGCTTCTGGCGCGGATTGACTGGGGTTTATCCTGGTTTCGCAGGGCACTACACTTGGCATCTTCCCGAGTTGAAAAAGCAGCAGCCAAATGCGGAATTGACTTTTGTTCATGTGAAGAATGAAAAAGGCGAGGTTAAGGGTGGTAATCTGGCGACAAGTCCGACTGGACTATGGGGCTTTTGGGCCGTTACCAAAAATGCAAAGAATCCTCAAAAAGTAGTGGATTTGTTTGATTCATGGATTTCGGACGACATGTGGCCGACTGTCGTCGATGGTTATGAAGGTTCGGATTATACAATAACGGGCACTGAGAAGAAAGCAATTGTGTCGCCACCGAAATTCTATATTCGCCGTAACTCCATGCGAAGAGCGAATGATACGGAATTCTTCATCACAACAGGTACACCTAAGGATGTCGTGGATCAAGTGAAGCCATGGCTGAAAAAGTCGGTAGACACGGTTGTTCCTGGTATGGATCTAGGTTTCCAGCCGGAAGCTGCGAAAAAGCCGAATTATATGGATTACCAAAAAACATGGGATACAACAACGATGAAAATTCTGATCGGTGAGGTTCCGGCTAGTGAATTTGATGCGCTGTTAGCTGGTTGGTATAAAAACGGTGGTACCGATTATGTGAAGCAAATGAATGAATTTATTAAAAAAATCAATACAGGTAAATAAAGCGATGATGACAAAAGGAAGCGGTGCACGATGGGGCTGCTTCCTTTATTACATGATTGGAGGGAGAGAAGAATGGAACAATCGTTTAAACGAGATGCCGAGAAAATGGGGAATGAACCCGTTGGTATGCGGGTAGAAGGACCAAGTCCGCAAAGGGTGTATCAGCGCAATACGATGGGACTAGCTGAAGTGACTTATTCTTTAAGGCTTACTTTGCCGACTAATGGAAATGTGGAAGTACGAACCGCGATGAACGGTGCCTGGATATTGGCAGGATTGATCTGCGATAGAAAATCGTTCGGTGGTGTTCTAACAGGACTGTCGACAGGAAGTTATTGTCTACAATTTCGAATTCGCGATAGCTTAACTGAGGAGCTAATCGCTGAGACGAAAGTAGAGCCTGTCTTCGTTGGAGATCTCTGGGTGCTTGCCGGACAATCGAATATGCAAGGCTGTGGCACGCTTCTTGAAGTGGAAGAGCCACAGGAGGGGGTGAGCTGCTTCTACCTTGATGACTGTTGGGGCATAGCGGAGGACCCTACCGGGAGCATGGTGATGGCACCTAACATTGGGGAATTCTTCGTTGGCTGGACTCCACCCACCGGTGGTGATGAAACGCTGAGTCTGGTTGATTTTGCAATATTTCCGCATCTGGACCACGAGATGCTGCCTGGAAACACCATGGCCGCTGCAGAGAGATGGGCGGCTGGGATGCAAGGATCGACGTATGCGATTGATGATCAGACTGCCATCAAAGTAATCGACGGAGCAGTCGAAGTTGTTTCCGAAGGGAATTGGAAACATTTTTCGCCTTGATATACTCAGCTGTGGAGTAACTGGGAACGTTAGTTCAATGAAAGCAGCGACAAGTCTAGGACTTTATTTTCTAGTCCATGACTGTCGCTGTTTCATTTTCAAGGGTCAGTCTAAAACTTATTTTATGAATATAAAAATTCCGTCTACTTTATTTTCTGTTGAGAATAAAAAGGAGGGTTTACGAGACCGTCTAAGAATGAAGGTATAAAAAAAGAGCCTACGGTTTTTCTATCTAAGAACTCCTACCAGTTAAATTTCCCGGAAAATATTAATTCACCGTTTCCCGTAGGTAGGTCGTAAACTCCATATATAGTAATCATAGGCGGAGATTCGATATAAGCTTTTGATAAGGTGGAATAAACTTTGATCTCAATTGTATCACCGGCTGCTATTGCGTCGTCTTTCGTTTCCCAATAACTTATGGCACCGAACTCATTACTTATATCTTCTCCCAAAAATGTAATACCTCTAAATCCCTTTAATGATCGATGGATCATGTGAGTTTTCTCTGCCCATTGCTCTGCGAATGAAATGGGGACATCAGGTTTTAATCTAAACATACTTAATCTAGCGTACATTAGGAACCTCCACCTTCTACAGTCAATATTAAAATTTTATGTTAGATCAGTTCAAAAAGTGTATGTTGGTTTAAATTTTGAATTTTGAGTGAGTAACATAAAAGCTAACTAATAATTTCAAGGCAGAATGGAGAGGTGCATTAGAAAGAACGATAGCTCAATAAGCCGCCGTTTTCTTATCGTAAAAATCACAAAGTTCAATATAGAGGGATGAGGACAGCGATGTAAAGGATCATTAGAAAGAACTGTGGACATTGCGAAACAAGTCGGTAAAGTACATAACAAAGTCCGAATTTTTCTATAGGAATCGGTTTAATAATGGGATAATCTTAAGAAGAGACACTGATGATGTTGCGTCAGTGTCTCTTTTTACTAATTGTGAAGGAGCTGGGCACCGTGTTTGCTGACCGAATTCATCGCATATCGTTCAAAGATATGAAGATTAAGCATAAGTTGATGGTCGTCATGATGCTGTTGATCATCTTTTTTTGTATCGTTGTCGTCTCCTGTTTGCAATACGTCTTTCAAGCCTATGATGCTATGCTGTATGGACAGTCAGCGCAAACCATCAATAATTCGATCGGTGATATTGAGAACGAGATCAGTAATATTGAGAAGCTTTCGCTGACGATTGCTACGGATACGCGCATCCAAGAACAGTTGATCAAAGTTAAGGAAATGACCAATGAATATGACCGGGCGCAGGCGCTAACGGATTTTAAAAATAAGATTTTTATTTATATTCTGACGGAAAAAAATATATCATCCATCCGTTTTGTGAATGACACCGGTTACGATTTGCTGGTAGGACAAAGTGCGCAAATGCCGGAGGAAAGCGAGAAGGAAGCGGTTATCATCAAAGCGAGGCAGGCGAAAGGGGCCAACGTATGGGCAGAGCCGGATGCTGATCATCCTTATTTACTGGCTGCAAGAGAGATCCGTTCGACAGGTGCGAATTTGCTGGAGCCGCTGGGTACGCTTATTTTTCAAGTGAATTTGGACTCAGTTGTGAAACATCACCAAACGGTCACCAAGGACAGCGGGATGCTATATATCTGGAAAGACAATCAGCCGATTTATACGCCAGATCAGAGGTTTCGGCCAGAAGCAGCGGATATGCGAGACGCCAAACAAGGGTATACCATTCAAAAATTTGAAGGATTAAGCTCTTTCGTTGCCTACACCACATCCGAGTTAATGGGATGGACCTATTACAGTGTTCTCTCGTATAACGATATTTTTAAGAAGAAAAATGAATTACGTTTAGCACTTCTTGTAGTTGTACTTCTCTTGTTTGTAACGGTCATCGCAATTAGTTACCGTTTTGCCAGAGGGATTACGAAGCCAATTGAGCAGCTGACGCATCAGATGAAGCACGCGGAGAAGGGCGATTTCGGATCGATTGTGTTCCTGCCCTCGGAGAACGGCCGGTCGGATGAAGTCGGTTATTTGCAAAAAAGGTTCTTTATTATGATTCAAAGAATCGACGCATTGATTGAAGAGAACTATACCCGTCAAATGTTATTAAAGGATACGGAGTACCGGGCGTTGCAAGCGCAAATTAACCCTCATTTCCTGTACAATACCTTGACCTCAATTAATTGGATGGCAAGGGTAAACGGACAAGCACCTATATCCAGTATGGTCGAGTCACTTAGCAGATTGCTGCGCAGTGCCATTAGTAATAATGCCCAAGTCATTACACTCGGCGAAGAGATCCGATTGCTTCAAGATTATATGAATATCCAGAAAGTTCGCTTCGAGAGCGAGCTGCAGTTTGTTCTGGATATCGATGAGCGTTATTACAAATACCTTATTCCGAAAATGACTTTACAGCCTATTGCTGAAAATGCGATTAAGCATGGCTTAGAAAATATGCTGGGAGATTGCACAATTACGGTAACAGCTGTTGCCTTGGAAGCGGCTTTCGAAATCTCAGTGACGGATAATGGTCCGGGTATGGACGAAACTACCCTGGAACGATTGAGGAAATTTGAGATGCCTTCGAAGGGGACTGGGATTGGACTTAAAAATATTCATGAACGCCTACAGCTCATGTTTGGGGAGAAAGCTGGCATTCGGTTCAGCAGTAAGCAAGGAAAGGGTACCCAAGTTACAGTTAAACTGCCAAAGGAGTGTGAGCCCCATGTATAAGGTTCTATTAGTAGATGATGAGAAGCTATCCCGAGATAGTATAGCCAGTTTAATTAACTGGGATGAGCACGAATTACAGTTGGTCGGGGCAGCGAAAAACGGATTTGAAGCACTGGATTTGGTGGACAAGGAGAGGCCGGATATTGTCATCACCGATATTAAAATGCCCGTTATGAATGGTCTTGAACTCATTGGAAAGATCAAAGAAAAACGAAGTGATACCGTATTCGTCGTCCTTTCTGGCTATGATGAGTATGACTACATGAGTGAAGCTATGCGTTACGGCATTAAGCATTACTTACTTAAGCCGTGTAACGAGCTGCAAATTATCGAGGTTTTAAGTGAAATCAAAGAGGAAATTGTAAGTTTGAGCATGGAACGCGATTTTTTTGCCAAATTGAACAGTAATTTTAAGCGGGTGCTGCCTCATGTAAAAGAGCAGTTTCTAAGGGATATTGCACTTACCGGAACTTATAATCAGCGAGATTTCGAAGAGTTTATGGCGATGTTCCATATCCACGTTCGTTCGTTTCAGCTTGTCCTTGTTCAATTTGGTGAGAGCCGAGGCTACTTGGAAAAGTTTGCTCTGAAGAATATCGCCGAAGATTTGTTCACTTCAGATAAGCTATATTTAAGTACCGTTGTGGAAGAAAGTGTACTACTTCTGGTACAAGCGATGGAATTTGGTGAGCTGGCTCTTATATTAAATGAAGTCAGGGAAATCTATAAATCCTATTATCGGATGGAGCTTTTTATAGGGGTTAGCGGAGTCGGGGGCTTCAAGGATATTCGCACCATGTACAAAGAAGTGCAAGACATTCTTCGGTATCGGTTCTATTTTACAGAAGGCTGTTTGTTGACTCAGGGCGATGTCCAGCTAACGACGAAGGTAGCTTGGCAGGTTGATTTCAATGCACATTTTGAAGCGATCGCTTCATCCGTAAAGGCGGGGGATGTCGGGGATGTCACCCGTAGACTTCAATCTCTATTTAACATTTTTGAGCAATATCGAATGGAGATTAATGAAGTGAAATCACACTGTATGGAATTATATATGATTGTCATTCGTCAAGGCCAGGAGCCTCCATCCGCAGATCAGTTGTTCAAAGTCATCAAATTTCAAGACCTAGATACGCTGCATGCGACGCTTGCCTATCTGCACGTGGTATCGGAAGAAATGGCCATGTCCAATTATCAAGCGTCGTCTACGAATCAAAATAAAATGATTTCATCTGTACTTCGCATTATCGACGAGCATATCGGCAATCCGGAGTTATCGCTGACCTGGATCGGGAAAGAATTACTATATATGAATGTGGACTATTTGGGCCGATTATTTTCCAAGGAAACGGGCGTGAAATTTTCGCAATTTGTGCTTGAACGCAGAATGGATCGGGCGATCCGTTTCATTGAACAAGCAGGAGACTTGAAAATATATGAAATATCCAAATTAACTGGATTCAGGGAAGATACACAGTATTTCAGTAAAGTGTTTAAGAAATATACAGGAATGACACCTTCGGAATATAAACGGAATTTCGATGAGGGTTTGAATAAGTAGTATTTTTATGAGAAAGTCGATTTTTTGCATAAAGGGCATCGAGTTATTTCATTGTTACTGAAGCGTTTCAACGGTACGATAATATCAAGTCATATGCTATGCCCAGGGCCCGGATGTAGCAATAATCATCTGATTTACCAACTAAATGATTTCCAAAGGATTGCCTATAACAGGAGGGTTATACAATGCGATATAAATCAATGACACCGTTAGTTGCAAGCTTAGCAGTAACGCTGGCGCTTGCAGGCTGCTCTTCAGGTACAAAGGAAACAGGTTCTACGACTGCGACACCAAGTGGGTCGACTGCAGCGGAAAGCTCGACGCCAAGCGTCAAACCAACAAGTTTGCGCGTATTTTGGTGGGGGAATCAACCGAGGCATGATGCAACGAATAAAGTGCTCGACATGTATAAAAAGGACAATCCGAGCGTATCTTTTCAGCCCGAATTTCAAGGGTTTGACGGCTACTATCAGAAGCTGACGCTGCAGGCTGCGACCAACAATATGCCGGATGTGACTCAATTTTACGTTGGTGCCGGTGATGCGCAGCAGTTCATGGACAAAAACTTGATTGCACCACTTGATGATCTAGTAGCAAAGAAGCTGATCGATGTCAGCGATATTAGCGAAAGCGCGCTCGCAAGTGGAAAAATTGGTGGGAAACTGTACGGGATTCCTCTTGGTGTAAATGCCAAGGCCATGGTTGTAGATCCTGAAGCGTATCAAAAAGCAGGATTGACCATTCCGGCGAATGGCTATACGACATGGGAGGATCTGGGAAAAGATCTAGTCAAGTTGAAAGCGGTCACAGGTAGTTATGGTGCAGATGATCTATTGGGAGAGAATTTCACCTTTCCTTATTATGCTAGACAGCTTGGACAGGTCCAATACGCTGATAAAACGGGCATAGGTTTCGATGAAAAGACATATGTTGATTTCTACACAATGAAGAAGAACTGGATCAAAGAGGGCTTGATGCCACCTATCGATGTGTTCCTCTCCATCAAGTCAGCGGAGGAATCCATGATTACGAAGAAAAAGTCAGCTGTCAATGTTATTTATACGAATCAATATCCTGGTATTTCTAAGGCAGCAGGTAAGGAATTGAAGCTTATTCCACTGCCGGGGCCTAATGCAGCTAAAGCGATGGATTTGCGTCCAGGAGCGCATTTTGTGATCCCACTCAGTTCGACAAATCAGGAAGAAGCTGCGAAATTCATTAGCTACTTCACGAATAATGTAGAAGCGAACAAAGTGCTGAATGGCGAGCGAGGTATGCCGGTTGCTTCGAAAGTAAGGGATGGAATTAAAGAAGGATTCACACCTGAGCAGAAAGTAGCTGCAGCGTATATCGACCAGGTTGCTAAGGCAAGCTCACCGATGGACCCTCAAGCTCCTGCCGGCTCAACGGAGATTGAGAAGCTGATGCTGGACTTGGAACAGCAAATTCTATATAACAAGACAACACCTGAGCAAGCCTACGCAACACTAAAAAGTGAATCCGTCAAAATTTTGGAGAAAAATAAAAAATAATGAGATGCGGGAGGATGCGGTTGGAAAGACCCATGCTCCCGCCTTTTACAAGTAAGTGTCCGGAAGAGGTGGAGGAAAGTGAGAAAAACAACTGTACGCTCGAATTTTGAAAATACGTCGGGTTATCTATTTATTTTACCGTGGATTATTGGATTTTTAGCATTTACATTAATTCCTTTATTTTGTCTCATCTATTTTTCATTTACGAAATATGATTTGCTATCCTCCCCCAAGTGGCTGGGGCTTGATAATTACGTTGCCATTTTAACAAATGACCCTAAGTTTATACAGTCTTTGAAAGTAACTTTCGTTTATGTACTCATTGCGATTCCTGCTCGACTGATCGTCGCACTTGCGATTGCCATGCTGCTCAATACGAAGCATCGATTTGTCGGGGTTTATCGCACAGTGTTCTATATTCCTTCAATCATCGGTGGCAGTGTTGCTGTTGCTGTTATGTGGAGACTGCTGTTCTCCAGAGAAGGGGCTGTCAATTCCTTTATTGGCTATCTGTTCGGCAAGACGCCTGATATTTCTTGGATTGCGGATCCGAGTACCGCATTGGGCTCCATTATCCTGCTAAGTATGTGGCAATTCGGATCTCCGATGGTTATTTTTTTGGCTGGCTTGAAAAATATCCCGGTCTCCTACTATGAGGCTGCGGTCGTAGATGGTGCAAATGGTTGGCAAAGATTTATACAAATTACGTTGCCCTTGCTCAGTCCGGTTCTCTTCTTTAATTTAATCATGCAAATCATCGGCGGTTTTATGACGTTTACCCAAGGTTTAATTATCACGGGGGGAGGCCCGCTGGATAAAACGTTGTTCTACCAGCTGTACGTATACCGAAGAGGGTTTGAATTATTTGAGATGGGTTACGCAGCCGCCTTGTCCTGCATTCTGCTGGTGATTGTGGCAGTACTGACAGCCATTGTATTCAAAACATCAAATTCGTGGGTTCATTATGAATCAAAGGGTGAGTGACATGCCGTCTGTACAAAAATCGTTAGTTCCTAAAATTGGCTTCCAGGTCTTGTGTATTCTTATTGCAGTGCTTTCCTTATACCCGGTTTTTTGGATGATTGCCAGCTCCTTTAAAGAAAGCTCAAGAGTTTTTGCTGATTCGCAGTCCCTGTTACCGCAAGTATGGAACTTCTCTAACTACGCTCGCGGTTGGAAAGGATTTGCGGGGATTTCGTTCGCCACCTTTTTTACCAATACAATCGTTATTGTCTTATTGTCTACATTAGGCGCCTTGCTATCTTGTTCTTTGATCGCCTACGGTTTTGCGCGGATTAAATTCCGGTTTAAAGGATTCTGGTTTGCCACCGTCATGGTGACGATGCTGCTGCCATCGCAGATAATTTTAATCCCGCAGTATATCATTTTTTATAAAATGCATTGGATTAACACGATTCTTCCGCTCGTTGTTCCGTCCTTTTTCGGGAGTGCGTTCTTTATTTTTCTCATCATGCAATTTATTCGGACCATTCCCTATGAACTGGATGAGTCAGCTAAGATGGATGGTTGCAACCGTTTTGGTATTTATCTGAAAATTATTCTTCCATTAATTGTGCCCGCACTTGTAACCTCGGCTATTTTTGAATTTTACTGGACCTGGGATAAGTTTTATGAGGCGATGATTTATTTAGGAAAACCCAAATTATATACCGTAAGTGTAGCACTGCGTATGTTTGCCGATCCGAGTTCACAGACCGATTGGTCCGCCATGTTTGCTATGGCGAGTTTATCCTTGTTTCCGCCTGTTATTGTTTTCTTTATTTTCCAAAGATATATCGTGGATGGGATAAGCACAACAGGACTCAAAGGGTAACGAGATAAAGCACTGCACGGAGTAGGACGCGCTAAGTAACCGGAGGTGCAGACCTCTGGTTTTTAATAACGAGAGGATGGAATAGGTATGAGCCATGTAGAGAACTTGATTATGGATGGTTGGGAATTCACATTGAAGGAGCCTAAGGATGAGCATTTCGAGCCCGTACATCTGCCGCACGATTGGGCAATAACTGCTCCCATAAACAGAGAAATGAAACAGGCTGAAGCTCAAGGTTTTAGAGAGAGATGGGGCATCGGATGGTATAGAAGAAATATGGTTATCTCAGAAATGAAAGAAAATCATGTCTATCATTTGCAATTTGACGGTGTATACGAAAACAGTACGGTATGGGTGAATGGGAAAGAAGCCGGTGGACGAAAATATGGGTATTCAAGATTTACGCTGGATATTACGGATAAAATTCATGAAGGAGACAATCTGATCCTGGTTAAAGTGGATAACACTTCTTTCCCGGCAGACAGATGGTACTCAGGGGCAGGCATCTACCGAAACGTTAAGCTGCTAGAGTTAAATCAACATCATCTCAAACCGGAAGAGATTCAAGTAAAATCTGCCGTTATTGGTGATAAAGGGGTTGTGACTATCCAGACAGGGGTTTCCTCCTTAGTAAGAGCCTGTATTACTGATGGAACAACTTATCTTACAGGCGAATCGGAAGATGGAACGATCCGAGTTGAAATACCCCAAGTAAAGCTTTGGAGCCCAGATCAACCGCATTTATATCATTTGGAATTATCCCTTTTTGAGGGGGATCAACTTGTGGATACCTACGGTTTACGGATCGGTGTCAGAGATATTCAAATGATACCCAGTAAAGGCATGTCTATCAACGGCAGTATGACCAAGATAAAGGGATTTTGTATTCACCAAGATGCGGGTTGTCTCGGAGTGGCCGTTCCAACGGAAATCTGGAAAGAAAGATTGACGAAATTCAAAGCCATGGGATGCAATGCCATTCGTCCTTCTCATCACATGCCAGCATCAGAAATATTGGATCTTTGTGATGAACTCGGTCTGCTTGTGTATGAAGAGCCATTCGATAAATGGACGGGTGGTTCATATAGACGATATTTTGAGACAGAATGGCAAGCGGACTTGGAATCTATGGTAAAGAGAGATCGTAACCATCCGTGCATCTTTATGTGGGGAGTGGGCAACGAAGTTGAGAATCAAGGGCAGGCATCCATGCTCAAGATATTAACCATGTTGAAAACCCATCTGCTCACCCTCGATGATACGAGACCGATTTCTTATGCGATGAATCCTCATTTTAAATATGAAAGCAATGTCGATTTATCCCAGGTAAAGGATATTCAGCAGTTTGTAGATGAGGTTAGTGACACAGAAATCTATGATAAATATGAAAGAGTGGAGCGCATCCGGAGAATTGCCGAGATCGTGGATGTTATTAGCTGCAATTATCAGGAGCAATGGTATCCGCTTATACAAGAAGCCATTCCCGATAAATTGATTCTGGGAACGGAGACTTACCAATTTTTCCGGGGGCATCCGGATCAGATGCAGAATTTCAGCGATGAAGTGCCATGGATGGATGTGGAGAAACATGACTATGTCATAGGCGGTATGCTATGGACAGGCATTGATTACCTGGGTGAATCCATGGGGTATCCTGCTAAAGGATGGGCGGGTTCGTTGTTCTCGACGAATAATGAGCGTAAGCCGATTTCTTATCTATATGAAAGCTATTGGTCAGAGAACCCGATGGTCTACTTGGCTGTCATGGATTACTCTCTACAAGATGAAGGCGTTAAGGAACATTGGGATGCTCCGAGATATGCGAGCCATTGGAATTTTCCTCAATTTAATAAGACGGTAATTCCTTATATGATCGCAACGAATTGTGAGGAAGTTACCATTGATTTGAACGGTAAAAAGTTGCACGTGAATAAGCCATCTGACTTTCCAAGCCGAATGATTACAGGCTATCTTCCCTACCTGCCAGGGACGATAACGGTCAGAGGTTATATTAGTGGTCAAGAGGTGTGCAACTATATGTTGAAAACAGCAGGTCCAGTAGTGAGGCTTGGATTTGATTCAGAAGTCATCACTGTGGAAGCCACGGAAGGCTATCAGAAATTATTCACGGTTCGAGCCAAAGACTTGGATGGCACACCTGTATTTCGCGATAGTTCAAAGGTCATCTTCCATGTGACTGGGCCTGCAGAGATTATCGCGGTAGATAATGGAGATCTATGCTCAAGTGAGCCGTACGACAGAAACTGGATGCACATGTATCGAGGATGTGTGAGTACAGTCATCCGATTAACGGGAGAAACAGGACGTGTAGTGTTATCGGCATCCTCAGAGGGAATGTATCCTGCTCAGTTAGTTATCGAGGCTATTTAAGACATCCTGATTCAGATAGGAGAGAGTATGAAGCTTTCGGTATGTATTGATTCTCTATTCAGAGGATGGGATCTAGGGGATGCATTGCGTGTAGTTCAAGCATATGGGATTGATGCCTTCGAGTTCTGGAATTGGAGAACGAAAGACATTGATAGGCTTGAGGCTGAAATGAAAAGCCTCTCTCTCACGCTTTCAGCGTTCTGTACGAATGGTGGCACGCTTGTATCACAGGAGGCTCATCGAGCCTATGTAGACGGTATCAAAGATGCAGTTCAGATTGCTAATCGCTTGGGATGTTCCACGCTAATTACGACAGCAGGTGCTGAACAGCCGGGTGTGGAGCGTGAGCGCCAGTTTGAGCATATTGTGGCTGGCTTGCGTTTGGCCGCACCTATAGTGGAAGACGCGGGCATTACTCTGGTGCTGGAGCCGCTGAATACACGAATCGACCATCCCGGTCACTTTTTATCACGCTCCAACGAAGCCTTTACGACTATCGATCAAGTGGGGAGTCATTATGTCAAGGTGCTTTTCGATGTCTACCATCAGCACATCACAGAAGGAAATGTTATACGGACAATGCTTGAGCGGCTCCCAGATATCGGACATATTCATGCTGCTGGATATCCAGGGCGCCATGAGTTACAATTGGGCGAAATTGTGTATGCAGACGTATTTGCAGAGCTAGGCTCTGCAGGATATGCGAACTACATCGGTTTGGAGTATGCGTCGTCAATGGAACATGACAAGGGCTTGTTATACGCGAAGGGACTACTGTAGGAAAGTAAGTGACTGATTGAATGAAGTTCGGGATGATTGCAAAGTAGAAACCAAGGGAGAAGAATCATCCTAATAAGGGTGGTTCTTCCTCATTTTTATCCTGACAAGTGGGGGAGAGTTTGATGTCTATCCCAAGCTTCTTTTTTCAACGATTAAATCCTTTCTAGTGTCCTTCTCCAGCAACAACAGATCAACATCGTGGGTAGACTTTGATTGTATATTTATGCTATGAATAGACATATACATCCAATCCCACAGGAGATTCACATGCCCATTCGATTATCCAGCTACTTAACCAAAATCTTGTTGCTTAATTTGATAATCATGACGATTCCGATCGTATTTCTTGGAGTAGTTTCATATATTAAGAGCTCTGATCTTGTAAAAGAGAAAATGAACCTCGGCAGTAAGACGATTCTTGAGCAAACTCAAATGCAGACGGAACAGCTGATAAAATCGGTCGATAGTGCTCTTACTCAGTTTGCTGTCTCGGAATTGGTTATTCAGTCTATGGATTTGTCTTTTACCATCCAAAAGTTCAATGAGGTCAAATCAATAACGAATGAGATGAATAATCTGCAATCATATGAAACGAGAATTCAAAAGATTGAAATGATTAATATTAGAGAAAACTGGTATATAGCTCAAGGGGGTATCATTTCATTAGATGAAACCTCCAAACGAGATCAATTAAAAGAGGAATTTGTCTCCATTCAGAATAATGGTTGGTCTATTATGAAAGCGGATCCATCGACAGTAGGTACTCTGCGAATCGTCAAAAAACTTCCGTTACTTTCTAGTAATCCCAAGGGTTTTATAGCTGCGGACATATCATTAAGTGAGTTGACAAGACTCATCGCACGTAAAAATGAACTGGGCAGCATAGCCATTCTGAACGAGAAATTTCAACTCCTTACGCCTGCAGAGGATTCAGTTGCTCAAGTTATCGCTGCATCAAAAGAACCGATATTCTCGGCGGAATCCTCTGGACAGTTGAACGGCTTTTTTTACAGCGGTGACCAGAAATATGGAGTGACCTATTTAAAGTCCGGTTATAACGGGTGGATTTATGTATCTGTCGTACCGGTGTCCGATATTACGGCAGGAACAGGTGTTATTGCTAAAATTACGATCGCGACCTGCACCGTCGTGTTTGTGCTGACGCTGCTTATTTCGATCGTTGGCTCCAGACGAATGTATTCACCTATTGGTAAAGTATATAAGCTGCTTAGTAAACCAGACGAGCCAGAGGTGACAAGTGACGGCCTCAGCGAGATGGAGCACATCAGTAAACATATTCTCAATCTGATGCATACGCAATCGGAAATTGCAAATCAGTTGCGCATGCAGTCCACGCAGTTGAATGAATATTTTATTATTCAATTGTTGGAGGGCACATTAAGCAGGCAGGAGATAGAAGAAAAACTCCAATTATTTGGTTTGGCAGAACATGACCAATTCATTGCACTCACCGTCCAGTTCGATACACTGGCAGGAACACGATTCGAACTTAAGGATTACGATCTGATCTTATTTGCTATTCAAAATATGATCGCCGAGGTCGTACCGGTAGAGCGCCGTCTAAGTCCAGTGCTGCTCAACCGATCAGTTGTACTTGTTCTTGCTAAATCTAGTATGGATACTCTCGATCTGACGAATGAGAGCCGTAAATATGCTAGATCTATCCAAGAAGCGGTGAAGCAGTATTTGGAGCTGGATTCCAGCATAGGGATTAGCCGATTGTTCAGTAATTTAAAGGATGCACCCAAAGCTTATTATGAAGGACTGGAAGCGCTTGATTACCGAATTCGCGCAGGCAGCGGGGTAGTCCTGCATATCGAAGATTTGAGGAATGTAGCGTCTTCGGCGTACATCTTCCCCAAAGATATTGAAAATCAACTAATGGAGGCCATCCGCTTTGCGGATCAGTCGAAAGCACAGGAACTCGTGCATGAACTGGTGACGGAAGTGATGCTGGCGCAAGAATACAGCTACCGGGAATGTCAATTAACGTTGGTTGGTGTACTGCTAGAGCTGTTGAAGTTTGCACAACAGCATGAACTTGATATTAGTGGGAGGGTTTCTCCACATGATAAATCGGCAGTCGATCATTTCTTTGACTTGAAATCGTCCCAAGAAATTGAAACTTTTTTTAATCAAGAGATGGTCGGGCCGTTGATTCAAGAGCTGGAATCGAAGCGGAAACGCCAGTATAACAGCATTTCCGAAACGCTAAAAATGATCATCCATGAGCAGTATCATACGGATTTAACGCTTGAGTCATGCGCTGCAATCATGAATTTCAGTCCAGACTATTTGAGGCAAGTATTTCGCAAGCACATTGGCATCACCTTTAGCGAATATTTGAGTGCGTACCGACTCGAGATGGCCAAGAAAATGCTAATCGAGACTGACATGACGATTACCGAAATTGCCGAGAAGCTAGGCTACAACAACCCTCAAAATTTCATCCGCTCTTTCCGTAAGACGGAGGGGACGACCCCGGGGAAATATCGGGAGGAGTATCTGAATAATGAAACTTTATAAAAAGGCTTTGAAGCCCGTAATTGTACTGAGTCTTTCTTTCATATCTGTATGGACCGTGACTGGCTGCAGAAATGATGCCGCCATATCCGACTCAGCGCAGGACGCGGGAAAGCCGTTCAATATTTCTATGATGACTTGGTTCGAATCGTCCGAGCCACCGATGGAAGATAACTCTCTAGTGAAAGTATTAGAGAAAAAGACGAACACCAAGCTTGATATCACATGGATCGGTCAAAATTATGGCGAAAAGCTTAACGTTACTATAGCATCTAATCAACTGCCGATGGTCACATTGGTGATAGATACGAAAAATCCTGTGATCGTCAATGCCGTCCGTTCTAACACGTTTTGGGACCTGACTCCCTATCTGAAGGATTATCCGAATTTGAGCAAGTTAGATGAAAACTTGTTGTACAATTCCTCTATTGATGGCAAATCGTACGGTATTTACCGCTCTCGTTACACTGCGCGTTATGGTTTGTTTTACCGTCAAGATTGGTTAGAAAGGCTCGGTCTGAAGGAGCCAACCACGATGGATGAACTATATCTGATGCTTAAGGCATTCACGACTGGAGATCCGGACGGTAACGGTAAGCAGGACACCTACGGTTTCGCCACTTCAACTACAGGATCCGGTTCCGGGCTGTTTAACGGTATTTACCCGTTTGAGATTATGAAAGGCGCACCGAATGGTTGGGGCGTTATCGATGGTAAGATCGTACCCTCTTTTATGACCCCAGAATATATGGATAATCTTAAATTTTTGAAGAAACTATACGATGAAAAGATAATTAACCAGGATTTTGCCTCGTCACCAAATACAAAACCTGAAGATGAATTCGTCAAAGGAAGAGTGGGCATCCGTTCCTCCGCTCTCGAAAACTACACGTTGCCCTATCTGAATACGGACTTGTTGAAAGTTAATCCAAATGCCAAGGTTGGTGTCATTACACGCCTGCAAGGGCCGAAGGGTATCCGTGTTCAAGCGGGAAGCGGTTTTAATGGCATGTATATGGTTTCAAAAACATCGGTAAAAACAGAAACTGATTTGAAGAAAGTACTTACGTTCCTGAATGAGTTGAACAGTGATGAGATGATCACTATGTTTAATTATGGAGTGGCAGGAAATCAATACACGGTACAGGATGGAATCAAAACAATCGATCCGACAAAGGCAAACAAAGAGGTTTACCCGGTACGTCATCTCGGTATGTCGTTACCGGTTACGAATAATGGAACGCCGTTAGCGAAAACAGTGGAGCAGATGCTTAAGGACAATTTGCAATATGCTGTGGCTGATCCTACGACTCCGTTGATATCTAATACATTCACAGAGCGTGGCAAAACAGTAACTAAAGTTATAGACGATGCTCGAGTCAAGTTCATTATGGGTGTAATTGATGAGAACGGATGGCACGCGGCGAAAGAAGAATGGAAGAAACAAGGCGGAAGCCAAATTATTGTAGAATATACTGCGGAGTACAATAAATATAATCACAAATAGACAGTAGTTTCTTACTGCCAAATGTAGTCGAGCAAGAGTCACTCTTGCTCGGCTATTTTATTGTTTTTACATGAAGAGATGAAGCAAGTGGGTGCTTGGTAAATGGGCGGCTATACACCAGGGGACATGCCTTCGCTCATGATTATAAGAAAGTTCGCTAATGATTATCGTAAACTACTTCGGATAGGACCATATACGTAATCTCCTAGTGGCGTTATTGTGGGGACAGTAATTGAAAATACAGCCATGAAAGGCGGTGAACACTCGCAATCATACGAATTCAATATTTATGATTGGCAGCTTGAGTGTTGGTATTATGGCAATGGGATTTATCATGTGTCTAGTAATTATATCAGGGGGTGTTTATATGAAAATGAGTAAAAAATGGAGCTTACTTGTTTCATTTACTACTATTGCTTCCATGCTTGCTGCTTGTACACCAGGTGGCGGCGGTGGATCACTGAATTCAACTCCAAATAACACGAGTGAACCTGTGGGTGATTCAGCACCAGCTAAGAATGTAGAGCTGCGCATGACCTGGTGGGGCTCGCAGGTACGACATGACGCTACATTAAAAGTGATTGAATTGTTTGAGAAGAAATACCCAAATGTTAAAATCAGCGGCGAATTCCTGGGGAGTGACGGATACTGGGATAAGTTGAATACTCAAGTCGCAGGCGGTAACCCCCCAGACTTAATTCAGCTGGGTAACAACTACCCTGACTATGTCACTCGAAACGCTCTACTAGATTTAAACCCTTACGTAAACAAGGAAATTAACGTTGCGGATTTTGACAAGGCCACAGTAGATTCTGGGGTTTTAGACGGTAAACTCTATGGAATTATTTTAGGATCTAATGCATTTGGAATCGCATACAATACGGAATTGGTTAAGAAAGCCGGCATGCAGCCGCCAACGGGTAATTGGACTTGGGATGACTTCGGTAAATATGCTCAGGATTTGACCAAGGCATTAGGTAAAGGCTCTTATGGAGCTGTAGATGAATCCAAACTATCGTTATACATGAACTATCATGTACGCCAGAGCAACAAAACCCTTTACAAGGATGGAAAAATTGGTTTAGGTAAAGAGGATATTTCCGCGTGGCTAACAACTTGGGATAACTACCGCAAAGCGGGAAGTGTGCCAACTGCAGAATTTACATCAGCGTACACCGAGCAGCCTGAGAATTCTTCCTTCGTGGAAGGTAAGACTGCCATGCATTTAATTTGGTCCAACGCCATTAATTCCTATCAAAAGGTTATGAAGGACGAAATTAACATTGTGCTGCCGCCGAGCGGAGGGCAGGGAGCTGTGCAAGGCTTATGGATGCAGCCGAGCCAGTTTATATCTGTAAGCGCGAATACGAAACATCCGAAAGAAGCTGCTATGTTTATTAACTTTATGGTGAATGATCCTGAAGCGACATCCGTACTAGGTAGCGAGCGGGGAGTACCAGGCTCATCCAAGGTTCGGGAAGCGCTGAAAGCAAAGGCCACACCAGTTGACAAAAAAATGTATGAATATATCGATCTGGCAGCCAAAAATTCACGTGTGCAAGATCGTGAACTTCCCAACATTAAGGAATATGACTCTACGATGGTGAACGTAAGCCAGAAAGTATCTTATGGTAAGCAGACTATTTCTGATGCAGCACAAGAGCTAGTCGGCGCAATTGAGAAGGCTATTAATAAAAAGTAAATGCTACCTACCTTGCGGACCTGTACAATTTAGATCAGGTCCGTTCCTCGAACAGTTGCTTCGACCGACAGTTTAAAGGGGTGTACTCATGAACCGGATTGCAATTGCAGACAAAAGGAACTCCAGATACTTAAGTGTTTTACTGGTAAAGATGTGGAAGAAAAATGCTGTTGCATATTTTTTCCTTTTGCCGTGGTTTATTGGTTTGGTTGCTTTAACGATAGGACCAATGATCAATTCGTTCTATTATTCGTTAACCAAGTTTGATGTGATTTCACCGCCTCAATATATCGGGCTTGAGAATTACATCACGATGTTTACCAATGATCCCAGATTTTTCGCCTCATTAAAAGTTACGTTCCTATATGTATTTACCTCAGTACCTTTGAAGTTAGGATTTGCTTTGCTGATTGCGGCTTTAATGAATAAGGGGCTGCGCGGACTGAGCTTTTATCGAACGCTATACTATTTGCCTACCCTATTGGGAGGGAGTGTCGCGATAGCGGTACTATGGCGCAAAATATTTGGCGGCTCGGGTGTTGTTAATCAATTGCTTCTTAAATTGGGCATTCATGCGCCTGACTGGATCGCGAATCCGAAATATGCGATTTATTCCATTGTTGCATTGTCCGTTTGGCAGTTCGGTTCTTCCATGATCATTTTCCTAGCTGGGCTGAAGCAGATACCTCAAGATTTCTATGAAGCTTCTCAAATGGACGGAGCAAACAAATACAAACAGTTTTTCCATATAACTATTCCATTACTGACACCAGTTATTTTCTTTAATCTGGTCATCCAGCTGATTGGTGCCTTTCAGGCTTTCACCCAATCCTTTATTATTAGCGGTGGTACCGGTGGTCCGATGGACTCTACTTTATTTTACACGCTGTACTTGTACATGAAAGGCTTTTCATTCTACGAAATGGGTTATGCCTCTGCAATGGCTTGGGTGTTGCTCGTTATTATCGGATTCTTTACCGCAATTACTTTTCGCTCATCCAAGTATTGGGTGCATTACGGGGACGGTGGAAAATAAGATGATTCCAAATGCGTATAACCGATCAAGTAGGATTCTATTGCACGCTCTGCTCCTGGGTCTTGGCTTATTTATGCTATATCCCATTCTTTGGCTACTGTCGAGCTCTTTCAAGCCAGCTAATTTGATATTTACAGATTTAAGCTTGTGGCCTAAGGAGGTGACTCTAAAGAATTACATCACGGGGTGGACAGGCATTGCACGAGTACCTTTTATTACATTTTTTATGAATTCGGTTGCAGTTTCACTACTTTGTGTGATCGGGAATTTGCTATCATGCTCGATGGCGGCCTATGCGTTCGGTCGGTTGGATTTTTCCTGGAAAAAGCTTTGGTTTGCACTCATGTTGGTGACGATCATGCTGCCGCATCACGTTACAATAATCCCGCAATATATTTTGTTCAAGCAATTGAACTGGATCGATACGTACTATCCCCTGACAATTCCAAAATGGCTTGCAACCGATGCCTTTTTTATTTTCCTTATGGTTCAATTTGTACGTGGTCTGCCCAAAGAGTTGGACGAATCAGCAACCATCGACGGTTGTGGCAAAGTACGAATCTATTGGCGGATTGTTATGCCGTTGGCATTGCCAGCACTGATCACAACGGCGATTTTCACTTTCATTTGGACATGGGATGATTTCTTTAGTCAACTGCTTTACATTAATACCTCCAAGCTGTATACCATTCCGTTAGGCTTGCGACTGTTTATGGATTCATCAGGTGAATCGGCATGGGGGGTACTCTTTGCGATGTCTGTGCTCTCGTTGATCCCAAGCTTAGTTATATTTTTCAGCTGTCAGAAATATTTTGTCGAAGGCATTTCCACTTCAGGAATCAAAGGATAAGAATATAAAAAGAATCTTTTTATTTCGATAGGAGCGATTATCGATGATTACTCAACTTAATCAGAATAACATTGAACGATGGGATTTTTTTGAACTGTCATTAATAGGACCAACCCATGGTAACCCGTATAAGGATATTCAAGTAGAGGCGGAGTTTCGACATAAGCATCGAAAGGTAAGAGTTGACGGATTTTATGACGGGAACGGTATATATAATATTCGTTTTATGCCGGACACCGAGGGTGTGTGGACATACGAAGTACACAGTCAATGCCCTGAGTTGAGTGGTGCGTGTGGCAGTTTTGAGTGTATCCCAGCAGCTGAAAGCAATCACGGTCCAGTGAGAATTCGTGATGCATCCCGATTTGTTTACGAAGACGGAACAGCCTATCTGCCGTTCGGAACAACGTGTTATGTTTGGACCCACCAAGAGGAGGCGTTGCAGGAACAAACCCTGCAAGCCTTAAGTAAGTCACCTTTTAACAAAATTCGTATGTGTATATTTCCGAAGCATTATAGCTTTAACACGAACGAACCGGATTGTTTTCCGTTTGTAGGTTCGCAAGCGGACGGATTCGATTGGACATGTTTTGATCCTGCTTACTTTCAAAAATTAGAGAAGCGAATATTAGAACTGCAGCGGCTAGGCATCGAAGCCGATTTAATCTTATTTCACCCTTATGATAAAGGACACTGGTGTTTTGACCGTATGGATGCCGAGACAGACGAGTTCTATCTGCGTTACATAATAGCCCGCTTGGGATCGTTCAGAAATATTTGGTGGTCCTTGGCAAACGAATTTGATTTTATGAAAACGAAAACGATGGAGGACTGGGATCGGTTTTTCCGAATTGTACAAGAATGCGACCCTTATCAGCATCTACGGTCCATACATAACGGAACCAAAATGTATGATCCAACCAATCTAGTCCTGTATGACCATTCCAAGCCTTGGGTTACCCATGTAAGTATGCAGTACTGGGAGCTAACCCCGATGCACGCTTGGCGCAAGCAGTACAAAAAGCCTGTGATAGTGGATGAATGCTGCTATGAAGGAAATCTGCCGCAGCGCTGGGGAAACATTACAGGTCAAGATATGACAGCACGCTTCTGGGATGGATTTACCCGTGGCGGATATGTGGGTCATGGTGAGACTTTCTTGCATGCTGAAGAGATTGTATGGTGGTCCAAAGGTGGAGAGTTACATGGGGGAAGCCCAGAGCGCATTGCGTTTTTAAAGGAAATTATGGAGGAGGCACCGCAATCTATGAGTCCGATAGAAACTTTCTATGATGCTCCAACTATCGGTATTAATGGTGAGTACTACTTGCAGTATTTCGGCCTACACTGTCCTGCCTACCGTCAACTTCCATTACCAGAAGATCAGCTGTTTAAGATTGAAGTAATTGATACATGGCAGATGACAGTTACTCCAATGGAAGGTTCCTACAGTGGCCTGACCCGTGTCGATCTTCCTGGAACACCGTACATGGCAATCCGGGTCTGTGCTATTGAAAAACAGGAGCAATGAGGCGTGCATAAGAAGTATTTGATTTAGCAGCTTTGAAAGTAATACCCAAAAGCTGAAGTCTCCCATCAGGACTTCAGCTTTTTACGTGTGAAAAGATATCCAATTACGTTGCTTCGTATACACAATGTCAAGAAGTAAGTTGTTGTCGGGGGGTTCCGGTTTTTGATATATGAACTTCTACTTACTACCTCCTTATTTTTACATGCTCAAGCCGTTTGTTTGGCTAGGCTCATTTCGACACACATGAGAATAAATGCGCCTGCGCCATGCAAATCATTTTCGCTAGTCGGACGGGCGATATAGTGGGCGTAGTCCCCAATCCCTGTACCGATGCAGATCTGGCCGATGATCACATGACCGTTCTCGTCGAACTTCAGCGTATCAATTACCCCTTGATAGCCTTTCCAGGCATAAACCAAATACTTTGCGTCCAGATAGCCTAACCGCACTGCTTTGGCAATGGCATGAACGTACAGGGCTGTACAGGAGTTTTCCAGCCAATTATCTTCCATATCACCTTTGTCAACAACTTGATACCACAGACCTGTGGCGGTATCTTGATAATGTGTTAAGGCGATGAGAAGGTTTTGAAGGATGTTAGTGAGTTGTACTTTATCCTTATGGTCCTCAGGGAGGTATTCGAACATCTCAAGCAAAGCGACAGGGTACCAGCCGATTGCGCGACCCCAGAACTCCGGTGCCAAGCCTGTTGCAGGGTCAGCCCAAGCAGCAGTTTTGGTTTCATCCCAACCGTGGTATAACAGGCCTGTGTTAGAGTCCTTGGTATGCTTCTCCATCAAAATCGCTTGGTAGGTCATCATGTCAAAATATTCGCTCTCACCGAAGGTCTTGCCGAATTGGACGGCAATCGGTCCAGCCATATACAACCCGTCCAGCCACATTTGATTCGGATAATGTCCCTTATGCCAGAATCCGCCGGATGGATTAGTTCTCCATGACTTTAAAAGAGGTACTAGCGTGTACAGAGCTTTTTTATATCGCTCATCGCCCGTTTGTTCTAACAGGTTAAAGAGAAGTACACCAGGTTGAATATCATCCAGTTCATCTGGGTTGTACTTCTTAATGCTACCGTCCGTAAGTACCTGGCTGTCCACCCACCGTTTCATATAGTCATAATATTTATTGTTTTTGGTTTCTCGCCAGCACTTCTCCATTCCTGAAAGAAAGACGCCTTGATGATAGTGGAACCTATCCGGCGGTAGATATTCAGGCTCAAATTTGAACATTAACGCCTCGCAGGCCTTCTCAGCCCATTGAATGGGGGTTCGTGTCTCTATTTCTGTATGTTTGGTCTGCCTATTAGCTTCTGAAGAACTCATTTGGTTCATTCCTCCTTCTTGTAATAAGTCTATTTTAACAGAGGAATATGTACATTTTTTGCTGAAACCATTTCATTCTTCTTATATCTTGTAGTAAATAAATAGAGGCGTATAATAAATGGCAAATCGAATGAAAGGAAGAGCACAAAATGGGTGATTTTCAATTCGATAACCGTGAAGGTACCTTCTCGGTATCTTATAGGAAAGCATTGAGTCATCATATGCCGAACAGTCATTTTCATAGTACATTTGAAGTCTTCTATTTGATAGCCGGCAAACGGGAATTCTTTATTAAGGATAGAACGATAGTGATCAACGAGGGGGATGTCATCATTATCTCTCCGAATATTTTGCACAGGACAACCAATACGGAAATGCCTAAGCATGAACGGCTCATCGTGAATATTCATGAGAACTATATGGCCTCAGTGAATGCTTCGTATAGAGACATTTTGCAACCGCTGTTTGAAAATGAGTATCTCATTGTGAAATGTTCTCTGTCTGATAAGCTTGCCATCGAGGCGCTTGGGCAAAGTATCAGGCAGGAGATGCAGGAGAAGAAGATGGGCTTCGAGATGTATGCACAGACTTTGGTGCTGCAGATGCTCATGATTTGCTGCCGGCATGTCATAAAAAACAGCATAGAAACGATGGAATCTCCAAGCTCCATGCATGAAAGAATCTCGGAGGTTGTCCGCTATATCAACAATTACTATATGCAGGAGTTATCGCTTCATCTGCTTGCAGAGAAATTTTATGTCAGCCCTTATTATTTAAGTCGTTTTTTTAAAGAAGCGACAGGTTTTACGTTCGTGGAGTATTTGAACAGTGTCAGGGTCAAGGAGGCAAAGAAGCTTCTTGAACGAACCTCGATGAAAGTCAGCCTGATTGGCAAGAAAGTCGGCTTTGGCAGTGTTACACATTTTGGCCGTGTATTTAAGTCAGTTACGAGACATGCCCCGTTATATTACAGGAAGAATAAGTAGAGTTTGTAAAATCTGTGGATTTCAAGGGAGTGTCGGAAAATAGCTCAAACGAAGCTAATTTTCGATACTCCCTTTTTGGTGCGCACAGCATATCTGTGTTGTTGGCTGTTGGAGTTTTTGAAGTAATTGAGATTGTCAAGATACAGCATCGTATACTAGGTAATCATTAAAGGAGGGATTCTGGTATGAGGATTACGTTTAACCGTAAGTTCTCAAGCTGTCCGGTTCGCAATCTGTTCCATATGGATCAAGGTTAATAAATGTATATTGTTTGTAACGAACTAGCCCCATATATTTATCTATGTAAGTGTTTTCATTATTCCTGAGAAGGGGGATGCCATTGCTTGTTATTCATTCATTGATAGAATTGAAAAAAACGATTGCAGGGAGTCTTTACACGAAGAGGCTTTCACTGAAGAAGCGTGCAAAAAGTATATCAAAATAAGAGGTGTATGTATGATTAAAGCAAAGAGAGTAGTCAACTTTCTGATCAGCGTTCTTCTTGTGATTAGCATGTTACCAACAATCGCTTTTGCTGAGAAAGGCGACGATGTAGCTGCGCCCACAAGTGCTATGACCACAGGTTCTATGCATGCAGGCACTTGGTTTGAAACCGCTTACGCCACTTGGGCAGGTAAATCGGTTAGCGGATACCGGGCTTACGTCAGGACTTTGGGCGCTTATGACTGGAGAAATAACAGCCCAATCGCAGGCTGGCTTGAGGATTGGAAAGAAGTGGACGCTCAGCTTGTCCGTAAGGTGGATCCTGCCCGCAATATCTGGCGTGTGGACATTCCCGGTCTTCCAAGAGGAGAATACGAAATCCAAGTCAGGGCAACTGATGGCACGACGGTTCTTCACACATTCACCGATCTTGAAACTTGGTCTTTCCCGCGTAATGGTGCAGCGTTTGTGCCTTCCAACGCAAATACTTTCGAAGGAAGCCACACTTTTGCTCTCAATGGGGCCATAGGCGGATATTTGCCGGATGGCAGAGAGGATCCCAGTGCTAAAATAATCTATGTAACCCATGAAAATATGGGGGAAACTCTTCCATCGAATGTATTTTCAGCAAATAGAGGATCTACTGCAAATGCGAGAACACCTCTTGTCATTCGCTTCTTAGGTACTGTCGGCTCTTTTAAAACAGTCAACTCAACTGTTGCCAATTCCGGCACGGTAGGACCTCCGGGGTTAAACGCCAACCGTATGATTCAGGTCGGCCAGGGCAACGGCAATGTAACCTTGGAAGGTATTGGCCCCGACGCGACGATCTTCGGCTGGGGGATAAGCACCAGCGGCGCTCACAACGTGGTATTCAGCAACCTCCACTTCGACCAGTGGTTTGACGACGCCATAGAGATTAATGGCACAAGTACGACTGTAAGGGCTTCCAACGTATGGGTGCATAACACTACGTTTGGATACGGGCAGAACAAGCATCTCGCTCTGAATCAAGATCCTGACCAGGCGAAGGGTGATGGCGCAACAGACATAAGCAATCACGCGAGAAATTATACGGTTTCTTACAATAAATATGTCGAAAGCAGCAAGGTCTTGCTGATTGGCGGCGGCACCACTTCAATGAGCAATCACTATGGAACCATAGATCACAACTGGTTCGATGGCTCGGCGGAAAGGACCCCCCGTGTGCGAAACGGCAGGATTCACGTGTTTAACAACCTGTATGAAGATGTCCAGGGGACCGTATATCATAATCAGCTCTTGGACAGAAGCACGGGGTATGGTATTGGCGCGGCCCACAATGCTACCGTATGGGCGGAAGGCAATGTCTTTGAAAACGTCAATTTCCCATTCCTTAGAAGCCGCCAGGGCCATGCGAGGGGCTCTCAAGCTATTGATTATGTGCCCGGGCCCGGCGAAACCAGCACCGCTAACGCCGGATTTAACCATTTCTTTGGAGACGCTCCCGGCTTTATTATTGCAAAAGAGGATGTAACTGACGGCGACTTCCCTAGTAGTATAGCTGGCTTTAGAAATACCTCGGATTATATGTCCGGTCTTACAGATCAAGCCCTTCAGGACCTTAAGACTGCTGCTCTAAGCCTTCAGCCAAATGTTCTTGACGAAGCTTCTCAGGAGAACTTTGACCCGAAACTGGACATTGGTGTTGTGGTTGCTGCGGGTTCGACCACTACGAATCCGGCTATGACCACAAACCCACCTGCGCAATTGGATTGGTCATTCAGACCAACTGGTAGTGTCGTATGGCCAACAGGAACCCCGGAACAAGTGGAAGCTTTGAAACACGAGATTGAGACCTATTCCGGCGCAATGCTTGCATTGGCTCCCGATTCAGCTCCCGCGACTCCTGCAATTTCAGGCGTCAAAATCAACGACGAAGTGCGTTCTGCTTTCAGCGATGCTGCTGGCACATTTATACCTTCACCCGGCAAGGTTGTTGTCTACAAAGATACCTTTACAATTGATTGGGTTTCCAATGATGTTTCGACAGACCACTATGAAATTCAGTGGGATAAGGGAAGTAACAACTGGGAAACAATTGGAACCGTTGAAGCGAGCTCCAGGCCAACTACCTTTATCACGCAGAGTATTGACCAATTCGCCAACTTTAAAGCCATTTTGGCGCAGGCCGAAAGCAGAGACGCAACATATGCATTTAGGATAAAGGCGGTGAATGCCATCGGAGAAAGTGATTGGTCTACTATCTACGCAATAAGCGGCGATAATCAGTTGGTAACGTTTGACACCGACGGCGGTAGCGCAGTCGATCCGCAACGCGTGCACGTCGGCGACGCCATCACAGTTCCGGTGCGTCCTAAAAAGGACGGTTGGGTTTTTGTAGGCTGGTACACGGATAAAAACACCAGCGTCCATATGTGGGACTTTTTGAATGAAAAAGTGGCCGGTTCCACGGTGCTGCACGCAAAGTGGGTCCAGGTGGACGAGAAGCATCGCCTGCTGAACGCCTACGCCTCGACTGAAG
This sequence comes from Paenibacillus sp. J22R67, assembly GCF_059692175.1. Taxonomy (NCBI): domain Bacteria; kingdom Bacillati; phylum Bacillota; class Bacilli; order Caryophanales; family Paenibacillaceae; genus Paenibacillus; species Paenibacillus sp. J22R67. The sequence continues at coordinate 78,438 of NZ_JCAUAX010000004.1, forward strand.
AGCTTGAAAGCCCTTACGTCGCGTCAACGTTGCAGACCTTGGGAACGCTTTCCACAAACCAACGCGAATTGACGCTGCCCGAGGGCACGACGGTGTACGTTGCCCCCGGCGTGTACTGGACGGACTTGACGTATAGGGAAGGCGGCGTGATTGCAGGTCCGAATATCGGCCTCAGCATTTTGGGCGAAAACATCTCATTCATCGGCCTTACCGATGATGCTACAAACACGATCATCGCCGGTAACCGAGGCGAGGGGGGCGAGACCGGCTTAGGCGCGAGCGGCAGCTGGTATTCGCTTGGCATCTCCTCGGGCTTCCACAGCGAGAACATCACAATCGCAAACTACGCGCAGGAGGATTTGGTTTACCCACGCGATCCTTCACAGAATATAAAGAAGCGCATAGACTCCAAAAACCATGCCGAGGTTTTAACGAGAGCCAACGGCACGGGTGCGCCAGACAAGCTGTATTTTAAAAACACGCGATTCGTCGGCTATTTGAACATGATGCTTGGCCTTGCGCCCACCCGTGCGTATTTCTTAGACAGCTTTCTCCAATTAACAGACGACTCTATTTTCGCCGGCGGTGTCAATGTGTACGAGAACAGTACCTTCCACTTCTTCGGCAACCACCCGTCCGTCAGCGGTGCCGGTAACGGTGGCATCAACGTCCTGCTGGGTAGCAAAGTCGTCGGTATGCCGCAAATGACCAGTACGGATGTTTACCTTGCCAAGCAGTCCAACGCTATCGGCCCTAACGCGAACGGTATCTTTGCCATCATCGATACCCAGTTCACCGGCCGGATCGAATCTGTCGAGTGGGAAAACGTAGTGCGCGAGGACGCCCGCCACTTTGTGTCGAACAACACAATCGGCGAAGGACATGCGCCGCTCGTAATTAGCCCGTCCCAGCCGCAAACCTCTGTCACGCTTACTGGGAACGCCCTTAACGCTTTCAAGGTCGGCGAGGAATACAACGTGTATAACCTCTTAAAGGGTAATGACGGTTGGGACCCTAAAGGCCAGTACAACGCTGAGTGGGCACCTTACGCCCACCTGCCATATCGATTCTTAGTCGGCGCAACGGGTAAAACCATGTATTCCGACAAAACAGACAACACCAACAGGGCTGTTTTGACTCCCGCCCCAGCTCCGGCGGATTCCGTCGATGTAAAAAATACCGTTTGGTCGTACGATACCAATCTTTTGAACGGCACAGTCGACGCTGCGACAGGCGTAATTACACTGACCGCCAAGCCCAACAATACTGGCGCTATTGTTAAGACGATTGTGACGGGTACGCTTCCAAGCGGCATCTCGGGCGGCGCGACGCTTTACATCCGCCCGACGGCTGTCCCCGCGCCCGTAGTTACGGCGCCAATGATCGATATCAGCAAGAATCTTGCGACGCTCAGCTATGCGCTGAATCAGCTCGGATACAAGGACACCTCCGTCATCGAATGGTACCGCGAGACGGGACCCGATACTACAAACGGCATTCATATCGGCACGATGCGCAACGACGCTAACGGATTCTTCGTAGACGAACCATATAAAAACTACGCTGTTAATAAGTACGACGTAGGTTACTACCTGCGCGCCGTTATCACACCGAAGTATGAGTTCAGCTCCGCCGGCGCACCCATCACGATATACACCAAGCGTGCGGTCACGACGGACGACGTAACGGAAACGTCGTTGTACACTGACTTTAAAAATTTGTCTGTTACCAATGAAGACAATACCACCACGAAGGGCAGATGGTTCTTTGACCGCGTGAGCGGTACAGGAGTGCCGTGGGGATGGGGTATCGGAAGCAACGGCACGGATAAGATTTGGGGCCTTCAGAACAATTCCGGCGGTACGAATACCAGATTCGTGTTCGGACAACCCGGCAGCTACAGCGACATGTCACTGACCCTGAACTACTCCTCAAGCAAGGTAGAGGGCCAGGGCTTCGGCGGCAACGGCCAATTCATGGATATCTATGTGAAATATGATCCGGCGACCCGCAAGGGATACGGCCTGCGCGTAGAACGTACAGCTGCCGCCGGCTCGAACGCTACGTTATGGACGCTGTATAAATATGATGGCACCGGTCAGACACCTTTGAGCGAGCCACTTAAAACAGTGGCGTTTATGCCGAAGAGCACCATGACCGTTTCCGTTACAGGCAGCACCCTTCGCGTACAGGCCTCGACACTGTCCGAGAAGACGCCGCTGCAAATCGAACAAAATCTATCTAATTCGGTTGACATCTCGTGGACGGATGATACCGGCGCTTTGGGTAACAACATGCTCGGCGGCTTCGGTGTCCGCATTAACAACTCTGGCAACTCCTCTTACGAATACGGCAACACGGGCACCAATAACACCGTCATGCTGCACAACGTGCGAGTAGAAGCTTCCGAACTTACTTCAACAGATACGACAGTACCGGTTTGGCCTGTTGGAAGTACGCTTACTGCAAGCAATATTACCCAAACAGGTACAACACTTACATGGCCTTTGGCAACAGACAATGTAGGTGTAACCGGCTACAATATATATAATGGTTCGTCCCTTTTGCAGACAGTAACATCAGATGTATATTCATATGCAGTAACAGGGCTCACTGCGGGTACATCCTATACCTTAAGTGTAAAGGCTGTAGATGGTATGAATAATTTCTCAGAAGCAAAAATGGTTCATGTTACCACGCTTACTTCAACAGATACGACAGCACCGGTTTGGCCTACAGGAAGTACGCTCACTGCAAGTAACACTACCCGAACAGGGACAACACTTACATGGACTGCGGCAACAGACAATGTAGGTGTAACCGGCTACAACATATATAATGGTTCGTCTCTTTTGCAGACAGTAACATCAAACGTATATTCATATGAAGTAACAGGACTTACTGCGGGTACATCCTATACCTTTAATGTAAAGGCTGCAGATAGTGTGAATAATTTCTCAGAAGCAAAAACGGTTACTGTTACCACACTTGCTTCGACAGATACAACAGCACCGGCTTGGCCTGCAGGAAGTACGCTCACTGCAAGCAATACTACCCGAACAGGGACAACACTTACATGGACCGCAGCAACAGACAATGTAGGAGTAACTGATTACAAGGTATACAGTGGCTCAACGCCTCTTACAACAGTAACGAGTGGAGTATACAGCTATAATGTAACAGGTCTAGCAGCCGGAACTGTCTATACCTTCACCGTACAGGCATGGGATTCGGCAGGCAACTGGTCTACCAGTGGGCTGAGCATGACGGTAATGACAGAAGGGTATGATTACGATGATGACTCCTCTGGTCCTTCGGATACACCTTCAACACCGGCAACGCCAGCATCACCATCTACCCCAGGAGCACCAACAGAACCGACAACGCCAGCACCACCATCTGTACCGGAAACACCGTCATCAGTGGTAACGACTACGCCGGGCAAACCGGCATTCGATCTGAGCAAGCCTGAGTCGGTTACTTTATTGAAGGAGATTCTGGGAGAAAAAATAAGATCTTCTCATGAATCTGTAACGTTCGAAGATGTGCTCGATCATTGGTCAGCTGAAAGTATTTATGTGTTCTCGAAACTTGGTGTCGTTAATGGTTACGAGGATGGTACATTTAAGCCGGATGCTCAAATTACTCGTGGCGAGTTTGCTGCTATCGTTGCCAAAACCTTCAATATCGGTACTGGTGAATTAAAGACTGCTCAGTTTAGTGATATCAACGGAAGCTGGGCGAAAGAAGCGGTCCTGGCACTTGCATCAAATGGTATCATTAACGGATATGAAGATGGCAAATTCCACCCTGAAGCTAACATTACTCGTGCAGAAATGGTTGCCATTATTGCCAGAATCATTAACTTGACGACAGTTCAAGGAACAAGCAGCACTGTGTTCACTGATCTCGGCGATTCATGGAATAAAGACCAGATTGAAGCGGCAGCAAAGGCCGGTATTATTAACGGTGTAGGCGAAGATTCCTTTGCTCCGGACAAAAACTCGACTCGTGCCGAAGCATTAACCGTACTGCTTCGCTCCTTAAAATTGAACCCTGAAATTGCTTCTTTGATTGATTCATTGAAATAGAAAAAAGTAGTTGGGTATTTCACCCCGACACCTCAGACTGTCGAGAGAGTCTCGGCAGTCTTTCTTTAAGTACTTATTTCAATGCACCACAGCGTTAATTTAGTAAAATATGAAACGCGCTCGTCCTAAAAGGACGACAAAGTCGTTTATCCTTGTTTGCGCCACATACTCCTTTTTTAACTTGGCTGACTCGCCTAGATTTAAATCGGCAAAGATTAAATCTTGCAGATTGACTGGCGGTTGCGCCGAGCCCTATGCTAAAAACAACAGCAAGCAACGCAAACTTTAGGACAGGATAGGAGACTTCTTATGGACACCTCGGCCGCACAATCCGTTATAAAGCCGCAGCCCCACTCCCACTCGGAACGTTCCGTCTGGGCTAAGATGATGAAGAGCAAACTGACTTATCTTATGATCCTTCCGGGGTTGATTTATTTCCTCATCTTCAAATACTTGCCGATGTGGGGACTAATTATTGCCTTCCAGGATTACCAGCCGTTTCTTGGCATTCGAGGCAGCCAATGGGTAGGTTTAGAGCATTTCGAACGGCTGTTCAGCGAGCCAACGTTCTGGATGCTGTTCCGCAATACAATCATGTTATTTGTGCTTAATCTCATCTTTTTCTTTCCAGTGCCGATTATGTTGGCGCTGATGCTGAACGAAGTGCGGGTCAAATATTTTCAGCGCACGGTGCAGACGCTTATTTACATTCCGCACTTTATGTCTTGGGCGATTGTTGTCTCGCTGACGTATGTAATGTTCACGACGCAAGGCGGCTTGATCAATGAATGGCTGGCTTCGATGGGCTTTGCCAAAATCAGCTTCCTGACGGAAGTAGCGTGGTTCCGCCCGCTATATGTGATGCAGGTGATCTGGCGAGAAGCGGGTTGGGGCACCATTATTTACTTGGCGGCTATAGCCGCAGTCGATACGCAGCTTTACGAAGCGGCCCGCATGGATGGAGCCGGACGGTTCCGCCAGCTCTGGCATGTGACGCTGCCGGCCATTCGCAGCACGATCTTCGTTTTGCTGATTCTGAAGGTAGGCGATATCCTTGAGTTGGGCTTCGATCACATCTTCCTGATGCTGAACGGGGCAAACCGTGAGGTGTCGGAAATATTTGATACCTACGTGTATACGGCCGGTTTGCGGCAAGGTCAATTCAGTTATAGCGCAGCTGTCGGGTTCTTCAAGGCGGTAGTGGGTCTGATAATGATCGTATTCGCCAACAAGCTCGCCAAAAAATACGGCGAAGAAGGCATTTATTAAGGAAGGAGCGGGTTTGACATGGTACATGACAAAACAGTTGGCAGCCGCCTGCTCGACATCTTTATCTACAGTTCGCTGACGATTTTTGCGCTAATCACTTTCTTGCCGTTCGTGCATGTAGTTGCAGGTTCGTTTGCCACTGTCGAGGAGATGTTGCAGAGGCAGTTTATCTTGTTACCCACGAAATTTTCACTTGATGCTTACCGGTATATCTTTTCAACGGATACGATTTTCAGGGCTTTGCTCGTGTCGATCGGCATTACAGCCGTCGGTACACTCGTCAGCATGACGCTGACTTCAATGATGGCTTACGGATTGTCCCGGCGCGATCTGTATGGACGGCGCACACTGATATTCCTCGTTGTGTTTACGATGATGTTCAGTGGCGGCATGATCCCGACCTTCCTTGTCGTCAAGTGGATGGGGCTGCTCGATTCGTATCCGGCGATGATCCTGCCGTCGGCGATCAGTGCGTTTAACCTGATTATCCTGCGCAACTTCTTCCAGAACATTCCCGACGGGCTGGAGGAATCGGCCAAGATTGACGGCTGCAACGATTTCGGCATCCTGTGGAGGATCGTCCTGCCTCTGTGTCTGCCCGCCATCGCGACGATCTCGCTGTTCTACGCAGTGTCGTACTGGAACATGTTCCAGCAGGCGGTATTGTATATCAACGATTCTGAAAAATGGCCGATCCAAGTGCTGTTAAGACAAATTGTTATCGTCTCCAGCGGCTTGCAGGCGGACACCTCGGAGCTGGGCGGAGATTTTGTGCCTCCGCCGGAGCATACGATCAAGATGGCAGTTGTAGTGGTTGCGACACTGCCGATTCTAATCGTGTATCCGTTCCTGCAGAAGCACTTTGCTAAGGGCGCTATGCTCGGTTCGATCAAGGGCTGACGCCTCGGCAACTTCAGTAGATCCCTACCCGAGAGGGCGGGTGTACTATACATGCTTTGCAAATTCTATTATGGGGGGTCAAAAACATGAAGAAATCGGCAAGTAAAAATTGGATGTCAACGGTCTCAATTCTCGCTGCAGTCTCGCTAATAGCTACAGCATGCGGGGGGAAAGAGGAAACGCCAAAGGAAAGCGAGGCAAGCGCCAGCGCTGCTCCTGTCAATATTACCTGGACAACGCCGCTCTATACACAATCTGTTCCAAAAGATACGGTGCTGAAGCTGATTGAAGAGAAGGTTGGCGCCAAGTTTGATATTACGTGGGTGCCAGATGCGGTCAAGGAAGACAAGTTGAATACGGCGCTAGCGTCCGGCACGCTGACCAAAATTGTAGCGGTACAGGACATCAAGATGTCTTCGTTCCAGAGCGCTGTGAAGGCCGGCATGTTCTGGGAGATCGGGCCACTGCTCAAGGATTATCCGAACCTGAACAAAGTAAATCCGACCACACTTGGGAACATAAAAATTAATGGCAAAGTTTACGGCATCCCGCGCGAACGTCCGCTGTCGCGTCAAGGAATTGTCGTACGTCAGGACTGGCTGAATAATCTCGGCCTACAGCAGCCCAAGACGATCGACGACCTCTATAACGTATTGAAAGCGTTCACGCTTAACGATCCGGACAAAAACGGCAAAAACGATACGTTTGGCCTGACGGAGCGTAACGATCTGAAGTTTGGCGCGTTTAAGACGGTATCCTCCTACTTCGGTACCCCAAACGAATGGGGCTTGAAGGACGGCAAGTTGGTGCCGGAATTTATGTTCCCGCAGTATATCGAGACAATGAAATTTTTCAATAAGTTGTATAAGGAAAAGCTGATGAACGATGACTTTGCCGTGACGAGCAAAACGCAGCAATGGGAGAAGTTTTCCAAAGGTCAGGCAGGGCTGTACGTCGGCAATATGGTAGACGGCAAAAATTTGTTCAATGACAGCTCGAAAATTAATCCGAATGTTAAAATCGATATCTTCAACCGCATCGCAGGCCCGGACGGCAAAGAAGCTGTATGGGCGCAGGCGGGGCATAACGGCATGTTCGTTTTCCCGAAAACGTCGATCAAAACGGAGGATGAGTTGAAGCAAATTCTTACCGTGATGGACAAAATGAACACGGTTGAAGTGTTCAACTTGATGAGAGTCGGCATTGAGGGTGTACATCACAAGCTGCTGGGAGACGGCAAATTCGAGGAAATCGCGGGAGCGAAAGATGCATTCGAGCAGGAAGTTCGTCCGCTGGACTCGATCATCGGCCTCGATCTGACGAACCTGAAAGCTGCCAACGATCCACTACGCGAGAAATATGAGGCGCTTACGCTCGACAATGACAAGATGGTTGTAGCCAACCCGGCGGAAGCTCTAGTCTCCGACACGCTGACAACTCGTGGGACCGAGTTGAAAAAAATTATCGACGACGCAACAATCAAATTAATTATGGGTCAATTGGATGAAGCTGGCTTCCAGTCGGAAGTGACGAAGTGGCAGAAAAACGGAGGAGACAAAATTATCGAGGAGCTTAATGCTTCTTACGCTGAGTCCAAATAATTGCATACTTACCCATGCGGCTGCGCTCCTCGAGGAGGCGGCCGCATTTGTATGAACGTAAGAGGTTGAAATCCGCGTATGCATATTATGCATCTCTAGGCTATGATATAATGAAACTATTGTTCATAAAACGCTTTCATGTGAGAATTATTATAGAGAAGCTTGGCTGAGATGCTACCAGGGGAGGTGCGCCATGTCAAAGTTTTTGTCACGACTGCTCACGTTCAGTATACTCTTGGGTGCAATACCCATTATTTTTATAGGTGTAATTTCTTACCTCATTGCTTCCGGCGACATCGAGGACAAGGTCAAGGAGGGCAATGAGCAGATTTTACTGCAGACGCAGATGCGGGTGGAGCAGGTGATGCGGACGCTGGAGCTGTCAGCTGTCCAGTATGCCAATTCTCCGTTAATATTGAAATCGATTACAGAAACGCTGACTCCCGACAATTTCCAGCAAGTGCGCGATTTGTCGCAGGGATTGTACAGCTTGCAGTCGTTCGGGAGTATCAGAGAGGCGTATCTAATCAGCTTGAACAGCGGCTGGTCGATCAATTTCCGCTCCTTCCAGCCGTTTGAGTCTTTGTTGAACCACGATGAGCTGGCGACATATGCCAGGCTTCCGAACAGCTTGAACTGGATAGCAACGGTGACTAATGAGTCGGCTTATCCCGAGCAATTGCCCGAACGAATTATCCGTATGGTGCTGAAAATTCCGTTCGTACAAGCCGAGCGTCCCCAAGGGCTGATTGTGACCGAACTGCCTGAAAACGAGATCAAGCAGCTGCTGACAGAGTCGGTGAACTTCGGAGAAATGATGGTCCTGGATGAGAAGGGGAATGACTTCCTGTATAGCGAAGAAGTGGGGAAGGCGGAACGTGGCATCATTGCTCGGGAAATTTTTTCAGCTTCCCAGCTTACGGCCGGTCATGGCTCCTTCGAAATCGAGCGCGGAGGGGAAAGCGTGCTTGTGACGTACCGCGTCTCTCCTTACAATAACTGGGTGTACGCTTCGGTTGTATCGATCAGCGAAATTACGAAGCAGTCGCGCAATATCGGCTGGATTACGTTTTTTGCCTGTCTGCTGATTCTGCTGGCTGTAGCGAGTTTTGGATTTTACGGAAGTCGCCGCATCTATTCGCCTGTTCATCGGTTGTTTGAATTTACGAGAGAGATTGAGCCGGAGTCCTCGGGAGAAAGTCGGCCGGCGACGGGCAAAGGCAAGGATGAATTTGTGTGGATCGAAGACCGGCTGCGACAATTGTCCAGCAAAGGGCAGCAGCTTCAGCAGCAAATTCGTGGACAATATACGCAACTAAAAGAGTTTTTTATGCTAAAACTGTTTACCGGTCAATTGTCGGAAAGCGACTATGCGTACCGATCGTCGATGTATGGGTTGCCTACGAAGTGGAAAAAACTCGGCGTATTGACGCTGCAGATTGATACACTGGAAAGCACGCGTTATGGCGAGCACGATCGCGAGTTGCTGCTGTTCGCCATCAACAATATTGTCGCAGAGCTGGTCAGCGAGGAGCACCCGTTTAGTCCAATTGTGCTTGGCCAGTCACAAGTGACGCTTCTTATCCTAAAAGGGGATAGTGATCCGGTATCGCAAAAACAGGAGTTACATGAGCTAGCCGGCGTTATTAAAGCAAAGGTGGACGAATATTTGCAGCTGACTGTTAGCATCGGCATCAGTAGACCGTTCGTGCATATTACCGACGCGATGAAGGCGTACACCGAAAGTTTGGAAGCGTTGAAGGTAAGAATCAGCCTGGGCAGCGATCTGATTATTCATGCGGAGGATATCGAGAGCGGAAAGGAATTGAAGGCTGCCATCTATGCGCAACTCAAGTTCATGGAGGATCAGCTTGTAAATTCCGTGAAGCAAGGGAATCGGGAGAAGGCGGACGCTCTGTTCGGCGAATATATTGCAGCGATCATTGTGAGAGATGTACATTTTAATGAATATCCAGTGCTGATGCTGCAGCTTGTGTCCAATATCTATCAGCTCGTGCATGAGCAGGGCAGTACGGTACAAAAAGCGTTGGGCGATGGGGCGATGGTAGAGGAGTTCTTGAAGCAGACGACGCTAGATGCCATCGTGCGCTGGTTCAAGCAGCAACTGTTCGATCCGCTGTTTGCGTTTTTGGCGCAGCGGGCGGAAACGCAATACGTTGGTATTGCCAATCAGATGGTCAAAATGATTCATGAGCGCTATGAGGAAGAATTGTCGCTGGAGATGTGCGCATCTATATTGAATTTCCATCCCGTTTATTTGAGCAGGGTATTCAGAAAGGAGACGAGAGTCAACTTCGTCGATTATCTCGTCGAATACCGTATGACGATTGCGAAAAACTTGCTCGAGACAACGACGGACAAAGTATCCGAGATCGCCGAGCGACTACGTTATACAAATACTAGCTCGTTTATCCGGACTTTCCGCCGCATTACTAGCATGACGCCGGGACAATATCGGGGACAGTTTCAACAGAAATGAGAGATTGGCACGACGGAGGCAGGCTGCGACTGATGTCGACGTCGGCATTCGTGAGTGTGACAATCTTTCACTGTCCAGTATTTTGGTCTTGATAATATAAAATAAAGAAACGGGCGCTGATTCCATACGGGCGCCCGTTTCTCTTGTCTAGCGTTGTAGTACTCTGGCTATCATTGTGGCAAATTCGGCTCTCGTAATCGCTTGAGCTGGGCGGAATGTGCCGTCATCATATCCTGTGACGATCTTGTTAACTATAAGAGCATTGATATATGGGTATGACCAGGAATCCAACGGGACATCTGAGAATGAAACAGCACTACTGCCGCTTAGTTTGAATGCTCTGGCAACCAAGGCGGCCATCTCTGCCCGGTTAAGTCTGTCATCCGGCCGGAATGTGCCGTCATCATATCCGTTCATGAGGTCTGACTTCTCTGCGGCTCCGATGTAGCCTGCAGCCCAGTGCGAGGCAGGTACATCAGTAAAATCGCTTGTTTGCGGCTTTAGGCCAAGCTGAGTCGACAGCACTTTCACGGCCTCGGCGCGGGTAATGCTGAGGTCAGGACGGAAGCTGTCATCCGGGTAACCGGACAGCAATCCCTTCTTAATCAGGAGGACAATGCTATCCTCGGCCCAGTGTCCCTTCGTGTCGGTAAACGAGATCACTTCTGGTGAAGGCTTGTCGATAGTGCCGTCACCAGGCGTGGACGGCCCATTGCCTGGATTTGTCGGTCCGTTGCCAGGAACTGTCGGTCCGCTACCTGGAACTGTCGGTCCATTACCTGAGTCTATCGGTCCGTTGCCTGAATCTGAATGTTCATTGCCTGGGTCTAACGGTACGTTATTGTCTTTCTGAGTCAGCGCAGGCGCAAAGCTTGTATGACGGGAAGCCATGGTTTGCTGCTCTAGTGCATAGCCCATACCCAGAATGTTGGCGTCATCCCATGCTTTGCCTACAAGCTGCATAGAAATCGAATAGCCATTTGGATTTGTGCCTACAGGTACGATAACAGTTGGCAGTCCGACATTGGATGTCAGTACGCCGGTACCTCTGTCCGAGCTCAGCTGAGTAGCTGCACTGTCGTTGTTGTACACATCGCTTATAAATCCTGCATACACGACGCTGTCTACATCGTACTGATCCATCCAGCCTGCAATAATCTGTTTGTAGTTCTTTCTGTAATCGAGGTAGGCCTGTACCTGGCTTTCTGTCATTCGCGGACGCACTTGCAAGTTGCGCTGATTGTACAGCAGCACCTTAGGCGAGGCGAGCAGCTCGTCGCCGTTAGCAAATGGGAAATCCTTCTGTAGCTCGATGTAGCGCGCCCAGCCCTCGGCGCCGGTATTTCCCGGTGGGCTTGATCCGCCGCTAGGAGGCGTGCTCATTTCGACCAGAGTAGCTCCTGCCGCCTCCAGATCGGATAAATGTTGCAAAACTGCTTCACCCGTGCCGTCATCAGCGTACGAGGAAACGAATGAGGATGGAATATAGCCGATTCGCTTGCCTTGCAGGGCATTGCGATCAAGTGCTTCCGTCCAGTCGCTTGGCCTTTTTGTATCTGCCTCCTTTGTCAACAGCAAATCCAGTGGATCGGTTCCTGTAGTTGCATTAAGCAAATAAGTCAGGTCGGTGACGGTGCGGGCAATGGGTCCTGCATAGTCCTGTCCCCATGTCAGCGGCATAACACCGCGCGTGCTTGCCATGCCATCCGTTCCGCGGAAAGCCGTCAGACTAGCACCTACAGACGGTGCGTACAGCGAAACACCAGTTTGTGTACCCAAGGCTGCTGCTGCAAAGTTTGCCGCAACGGCTACTGCGGAGCCGCCGCTGGAACCGAACGAGGTTTTGGACGGATAGAGCGCATTCCAGGTTTGCATCCAGCCGCTTTCGCTGAAGCTGCCACTGTTGGCAAATTCTGAAAGATTGGTTTTGCCGATAAGGACGGCTCCTGCTTCTCTCAGCTTCTGAACCTGGTAAGCGTCTGCTTGGGGCTGCCAGCCCTCAAGTGCTTTGGTACCGCCGGTGGTCGGCATATCCTTTGTATCATAGAGATCCTTGATAGCAATCGGAATGCCAAGCAATTGGCCTCTCTTCCCCCCTTTGCGAGCTTGGTCCGCTGCCTGGGCCTGTTGGATAGCTGTTTCAGAGACGTGAAGGAAAGAATGGAAGCCCAACTGTCCAAAATCATATGCTGTAATGCGATCCAGATAAGCCCTTGTGATGTCTTCGGAGGTAGTAAAGCCTTTCTCCATAGCATCCTGCATTTGCGAAATGCTTTTGTTAAGCACATCGTAAGTGGAGGTTGTCACCGTAGGTGGTACGGCAGGAGCCGCCGGAATGTCAAGGCGAGTAACGGCTGCACAAGCAGCAGCATCATAACCAGCCAGGTTGGACAAGTCCCAGTTGCTTATTGTACACACCTGTGCAGGAGTCAGGTGCGTAAGATCAGGATTCTTCGCCAACTGGTCCAGCGAATCGGCAGCCTGTGTGAGTCCGGCTGCGCCTGTTTCTCCAGCCAGCACATATCTGGCAAGCGACTTGGTGTGGCCAGGCTCAATCGTCAGGCGATGGATAAAGCCGTAGAAGTTTGCATCATTGCCTGAAGTGGCCAGTGGAGTAGTGAAAGGATCCTTTTGCTGGTTGCCGGTGCCTTGCAACGCGCCTCCAAATGGAGCAGGCGAACCAAGAGCGACACCGATTGGACGATCTGCTGCTCTCGCGTTGGCTATCAACACCCATGAATCGTTGGAAGCGATGGCAGTGTCTCCGCTGGAGGTCGTTTTCACATTGGCGTAATATGGGCCTGTACCGTAGCCGAGTGATCCGCCGAAAGAAACATTGACCGTGATGGGCGAAGCGGTCGTATTGGTAAAGGTGTCAAAGAAACGTGTTTTGTTGTTTGTGCTATCAAAGTATATATCGCGTGTAATAAGTACATTGCCCAAATTAACAGATTGGGTAGTGGCAAATGTGTCATTGTTGTCAAATGTAAGTCCAAAACCTCTCATCATTTGGCCGTTCATGCGAGGTCCAGGTGTGGTGGACACTTGTACGAAAATATCGCCGAAGCCCTGTAAAGGTGTAGCGCTCGCTCTGCGAACACTGCCTGTATCGAGGTTAGGAGCAAAGGAATCATGGAATTCCCATTCCGTGCCGCTTTTCGATGTCAGTTTAGTTAACGCATATGCACTGTTGAACGGAGCCAATCCTGCGATGGCCATGGTAAGAGCGAGGGTTGCTGCAAAAGTGGTTTTTTTGCTCCAAGTACGTTTTACTGCGTGGGGGACTGGTAAATCTGAAGAAGACTGACCTTTATTGAGCCTCAAAATGTTCTTGATCTTAAACATTATGTTTCAACTCCCTCTAGTGAATATAGTGGGAATTCTAGCACTGCGTTACTATGACGTCAAGTATTTTGATATATTATGTTATATAAAATAACATTAACTTCAAGGAATGTTAATTACCAATGAAAATACGAGTGGAAGGGGTATTATAGAGTTAATTTTTTTGAAATTGTGTAAATATTAATGACACATAATTGACTCTACATAGATTTATAGCTCAACTATAGGAAAACTAGAGTTCAATAATGAGAGGGCTGCCATGAGGCAGCCCTCTGTTCAAGTAACGTCCAGTATAGGTCCTATTATTAACGTTATGTAAATGACATCTTTAATGATTTTGAATATAATTTGTTGCGACAACCACACCCTCTTCTTAGGTAGAAACCTTCAATTGGAAAAAAAATTACGGCAGATGGAGGCCATACGAATGGGCTACTGTTTGCATAGGATCAAAGGCTCCCACGAGTAGAAAGGTAGTTGATCGTATTGAAAATTGTTCTGAAGTGGGGATTATTAGGCCTCTTTACTATTGCAGCTGTTTTTCTGTTGAGTAATACGAGCAAAGCCTTTATTCACGAGGCTCCCGACAGGCTACAGCTTGGACTTAGCTCTACAACGACGATTGATAAAGTCGTATCCGAACTTCCCGCAAGCAAGATCGTCGATCCGAAAACGCGCATGATAACCATACCTTTCGGCAAAGTCGATGAATATAAAAAGATAGCCGTCGAAATTCCCGGTGTGCTCCAAGCGAAAGTTGTACCGCTAAAAAAGACAGAGCTTTCGTTTCGCTACTATCTGTTTTCTGTAAAGAATCTCTTGATTGACTACTCACATGGCAATTTAGGAATAATCCGCACCGGGGATTATTCCATCTCTGTAAAAAGCATATTAACGAAGACCATCATCCGCACTTTCTCTTATTTAATACCGGGCATTATAGCTGGGGTTTTGTTGTCAGTCTTATTATCAATGTTGGCTTCGCTTTGGCGGTTTACAGGGAGATTATTGGATTCCATCCACGCGTTATTGAGCGGTCTGCCTGACTTTCTGCTTATCACTCTCATTCAGCTCGTGTCCATTTATTTAACTCGATTGACGGGGAAAAACGAGATCCTTATCGCGCAATACGGTAATAACATACCGTTCACGATTCCCTTTCTTACGATCGCCTTCATTCCCTGTTTCTTGATATATGGGACGCTACGGCTGTCGATCGAACGTGAGATGACACAGGATTACATCACGACGGCACAGGCCAAAGGATTGTCTAGTTGGGAAATTCTATTTCATCACGTTATTCGAAATATCATAGAGGACCTCTTGATGGTGCTTCCTAAAGCGACAACATTGGCACTCGCAAGCATGGTAGTTGCGGAAGCGATGTGCGATATTCTTGGGCTCGGCGGATATATTGTAAGTCCGAGAATGCAAAATGTTAGCGCCACTCCGATCTTTTGCATTGTATTGGCGGTTCTGGCAATTCTTTTTCATGCCATGTATGCGTTGCTCGGCAAACTCTTTGTCGTGAAGATCAAGGAGAGTGTATAAGCCATGAAGAAAAAAACTTCGAAAATATTCTATTTTTCTTGCGCGATTCTCATTCTCGTCCTATTAGTAGCTGCTATCGGTGGAAGTTTGAAGCCCCATGGTCTTACGAATGCCGATAAAGTCGTCCTGACAACGAAGATAAACGACGGTAAAATGGATTTCGAAACTCCGCCTTACTCGCCGAATGCTACTTATCTTCTAGGGAGCGATCATAGGGGATTCGATATGTTGAGCCTGCTTATGAACGGATTGAAATATACGTTGGCGAATGCCGCATTATTGACAGTTTTAAGATTCATTGTCGCGATTCCGCTTGGTATGTGGTCAGGGACGACAGGTAAAGGCGGCGGTGCATTGCGGGCCATGCATTGGGTAATCTCTGCCGTTCCGGCATTTTTGTTTCTATATCCGCCACTCGTAGGCATGTTCTTCGGACTTGGCTTGAATGAGGTGAACAAAGCGGATCCTCACGACTTGATGTTATTCACGATCGTCTATTTCGTCATGATGACCGTCCTAGGTATCTTTCCACTCGCTTATCAAATTAAAGAAAGAAGCAGCTTCTACAATAGGAAACCATACGTTGAAACGTCCCGGTTGATGGGCAGCTCGACATTTCATATAATCGTAAGACACATTCTCTCCAGCATGCGACTTGAATTGCTTTATATGCTGATAAGCGAATTCATCATCGTGCTCTTCCTTATGGGACAATTAGCGATTTTCAATATCATTATAGGTGGTTCGGAGACGTTGATGATGTCAGAGCCAGGAGAACCACCTTATATTATCTATTTGACAACGACCGGCGAGTGGACCTCGTTGCTCGCTTATGGAGCTAAGTACATCCGAAATTTTCCTTTTATTTTAATTGAAACGGGAATTGCTTTCGCGATCTTAATTCTTTCCTTGCAATTTTTCCTGAATCAATTCAAGAAACGGACTCAATAATGCTTGTCAATAACAATCGAATTATCGTGGAAGTAGAACGAAAGACATCGATAGGTTTGAAACTGAAATGAAAAGCCTATCTCTCACACTTGCTCATTCTTCATTGTTGATTAATCAATATATCTTGACAAAACATACTGTAACAAATAGTATTACAGTATACAAATTTTGAATAGAGGACACAAAACATGAAATGTAAAATCAATCGAAATGCTGCAAATGTATTAAAAAATATGCTGAGTAGTAAAGAAGCGGCTGAGGGGAAGATGATTCGTGTTTTTATTACACAGAATCATGGAGATCATGCTCATTATGATATAAAGCTGGATACACCAACTGAACATGATGAAATCGTAAAAACAGACAAAGACATTGAAATTGTATTAGATAAACGCGAAGACCTCTTAGATGGGGTTTGGATTCAGTACTTTTATGTGCCTGATGAAGGTTTCTTCATAACAAATCCTTCTACAGGTTTTCATGACAAATAAAGGTAGGAAATATTAATGTTCAATAACGGGATGCAAAAGAATATTTTATAGCACAAGAGCTGCATTGAAGCAGCTCTTTTTTTCGTTTCATCACTGATGAAAGTCGACCTGGCAGATTAAACAATTGGCACGGTACATATGGTCGATCGTACGATCTCCGCATGCGTTTGAATAATGCCAGGCGAAATTGTTTTTATTCGAGTACTTTCGGGGAGGTTCCTTGGAGCAGGCCTTGCTCACATGCGTAAGCTTACGCTCATTTGAGCGATACGTCTAATCTATAAATATAATAATTTTCATTACTAATTTTCATTAATTTGTGTACCAACCACTTAGTAGATTCCCTTCCTGCTTATGCCATCCCACTTAAGTTCAGATTGGAGAAGCATTTGGGGGAATAATCATTATCTTCATCGCCAATAATAACGGTACACCTTAGAGCTATTCATGACTAGTGCGATTTGAAGGAAAGCCCGAAGTAAACACAAAGGCCTGGAGATAATTACTTATCCCAGGCCTTTTTATCAATCTCAAATGCTACTTATGCTTGGTTGAATTGGCAGTCTTATAAACACTAGCGGCATTACGTCCAAACGTTGCTCCGATAACCGTACCATTTTGAACCCCTCGTGTTGATAATCGATTTCACGGATCGGCACATCATAAAACAACTTATTTATCTTGACTAACAAAACTTTCCTTCTTTGTGAATGAACCATTTGAGCTACTCAATGCTCTTAGAGAAAAGAGAGGTGAAGACATGCTAGTGGTAAACGAGGTTAAACTTGCACAAAATGGGGACAAGGAGGCTTTGCTGAAGTTAATCGTAGCCGAGAAAGACGCGTATTATCGGCTTGCTTATTCTTATATGAGGAATGAAGCGGACGCCATGGATGTTCTGGAAGATATGATCGTGAAGCTCTACGAGCAAATCGGTCAATTAAAGAAAAGAGAGTCCTTTTACTCTTGGAGCAAGACCATTTTGGTCAATCGATGCAAGCAGGCGCTGAAAAAAAACAAGAAGGTCATACCGTTAGAAAATCCGCTTGAGGGGAGTAACGGATATAGCAGCCACGCGGAGATGTCTGATTACAGACAAGTGGAGGAGCAAATGGATCTTCAATCGCTAATGGTTCAATTGAACGATGACCAAAGTGAAGCTATACGACTCAGATATTACCTTGATCTAGATTATGGGACGATTGCCGCGTTGACTCGCGTTTCACCGGGAACAGTCAAATCAAGAATTTTCGAGGGATTGAAGAAGCTGAGAACGTTATATGGGAGGAATTGAGATGAGCAACGTTGAAGAGCGGTTATGGGAAGAGAAAGCGCGCCTATGTGAACTTTCCGCACCTGATGTGCTGGAAGCGAGATTGAGAAAGGCATTGAACGCCGCAGCCCCGAGAAGAAAAACGATACGGAACGTAAAAAGCGGTTGGAGAATCGCTGTGGCAGTCCTTGCGCTAATGCTGTTCGCGGGCAACCAATATCATGCGTTAGCCTATTACGGCAAGACACTGCTGGGTTTCAACGGAGTCGTAAACGGCACTCTTGGCGACTTGAACAATCAAGGGAAGGGTCAGCCTCTTGACGAGCAAGTTCAACTCGCAAACGGATCATTGCTTACTCTCAACGGCCTTATGTCAGATGATAATCAGATTATCTTATTCTATACCTTAAGCAATCCGAATGGTTTTCAAAATTACGACAGTTTTGATCCGATTCAGATCAAAGGCTTTCGAACGGATTCCCGATTCGAATCCGGCGGATCCGGGCCAATTGAAGGGCAAACAGAGACAAAAGGCTTCTTGGCTTTTGAGCCGGTCAGTCCTCTTGCTAAGAAACTAACGTTTTCGTACTACGATGAGCCGCCGGTAAAAGATCAAAGACGGGAGAAAGAAGTGACATTCCCTTACCAACCGGACGAAGCGATGACGACCAAGATCAGACAGGTCGTAGAAGTTACGGTTGATGGCCAGTCCATTCATATTGGTACGATCACCGCAACTCCGACGATGACTTTGATCGAGGGTACATCCCAACCGGAATTAGGCATTGGCATGAACGGAATCAATCTGATCGCGAATGGAGAATCGGTACAACAGATTTCCGGCGAAGAGTCGCACCTAACGCATGCCTTTTCCATGCGGTATGGCGCCCTCCCGGAAAATCTTCAATCCGTGCAGCTTATCATTACGAAAACCGGTGATACGGTGCAGATTCCTATTAAGTAAGAAGAAGGGGTAGTTTGTGCAGATGCCTTCGGTTGACATAATCCGGAATGTGCGCAATCGGGAAACTATACAAGACTTTTGTCTTCAAATGCCGTCGAGAGTACAATTAAAGTCGTTGAAAATCCATAAGGGCTGCAAGTATCAAGAAATTGTGCAAGTGATTCTGTCGTCTCGGTTAGCACTTTCAGTAGAAAGTTATAATCTCCACTGATTCGGTAAAGATCGACAATCTCAGGGGATGCTTCGCAGAATTTGACGAAGTCCGGACAGCAATTGGTTTTAAACATAACAAAAGCGGATATATGTTTGCCAAGTTTCTGTGGGGACAATTGCGCACGATAGGCTGTTACGATTCCCTGCTCCTCCAACTTCCGGAGTCTTTCCGTTACAGCAGGCTGCGACATGGCAATAATTTTGCTCATTTCAGAAATAGATATCCTGGCATTTTCATGCATCAACGATAAGATTTTAGAATCAACTTGGTCCAATATAAAATCACCTCACAAAAATATATAAGGTAATAACTAATAAATAACTTAATAAATTAGTTAATACACGTTATTTATATTAATATTACTATGTGTTTTGTATGTTATCAACACTATAATGAAGTCAGGAATAACATGCAAAGGAGAATGAATAGAAATGACATGGATCTTGGATGACCCTATTAATTTGGGCAGCTTACGCCTGAAGAACCGATTAATCATGGCGCCTTTGCAGCAATATAAAGGGACGATTGAAGCGTTTTCCATTGACCACCACATTGAACATTATGGACGAAGGGCCAAGCATGTGGGGCTTGTTATTTTAGAATCAACTGCGATCTCCCCCAATGGAAGACTATGGAAAAATGATATTGGCATATTTACTGATCAGCATGTGGAACCACTAAGAAAAATTGTCGATGCCATCCATGCCCATCAAACTCCAGTATTTATTCAATTGTCTCATGGTGGTAGAAAATCTTCACCCGAAGTTACGAATTCATTAGTTGCACCGAGCGCAATTGCTTTCGACGAGCATTATGGCTCGCCCGAGCCGCTGTCTCTGGCGGGTATTCATACAATCGTAGAGGAATACCGACATGCAGCAAAAAGAGCTGTCGAAGCGGGGTTCGATGGCATTGAAATTCATGCCGCACATGGCTTCTTAATTCATCAATTCCTTTCCCCTCTATCCAATGTGAGGTCGGATGAGTATGGCGGCAATTCGGAGAACCGAGCAAGATTTCTGAGAGAGGTTCTTCTGGCTATCAGGGGAGAAGTCGGACGACAATATCCGGTTACCATACGGGTTTCTGCCACTGACTATTGCTCAGGGGGGTTAACACCTGAGGAGTTGGTGCGGATGCTAAAGACCCTTGAGAATGAATTGGATGCGATTCATGTCTCAACAGGCGGACTTCTCCCTATACAACCTAGTGATGTGCACGCTGGTTATCAGCTGCCGCACGCTGCTGCGATCAAGCAACATCTCAATATCCCGGTTATTGCAGTTGGAAAGATATATACCCGTAGTCTTGCCAACCGTATACTTGAAGACCAATTAGCCGATTGTATTGCCATCGGGAGCCCGCTCTTGGAGGACCCGGATTTTGCGGAATGTTTATTGATAAATCAAGAGCAAGCTTCCACTAACGGATTGTCTCCCAACAGCGGTTCATCGGCCTAGTCAAAGTTCATAAAGATCTGCTGCTTCTCTAGCAAAAAAAGTCTGTTTAAGCCCTCTTCCAGGGATTTACAGACTTTTTTATTTAGGCTTTACTTGCCAGCAAAACTCACCAACTGCGCATTTGCTGTTAGCAATAAGTGAAATTGTTGCAACCTATTGAAATTCGTATTAAACCGAGTATAATACTAGGTATAATAGTTGTCGTTATCTTATTATTCCTTGAAAATACGTTGTGGAACAATCCGGATAGCTTTGATATGATATATGAAAAGCTTTTCACAACATTTAGCAGGTGAATGAGATGAAATCAACGATTAAAGATGTGGCCAAAATGGCCAATGTCTCCATAAGTACTGTTTCACGAGTACTAAATAACCCTGATATTGTAGCCAAGGACAAGCGTGATACAATTTTGGAAGCGATCAAACAGCTGAATTACACACCTAATGCGCTAGCACGCGGATTAATTCACAAGCGCACTCAGACTTTAGGCGTGCTTATTCCTGATATCTCCAACTTATTTTATGCCGAATTGATTAAAGGGATGGAAGATGCTGCGAGAGAGAGCGGCAATAATTTGATTATCTGCAATACAGATAACAATCAGGAACGCAAGAATGCGAGTTTTAGAGTATTAAGTGAAAAGCAAATTGATGGGATTATTTTTACGAGTGAGCCTGTTTTCCCTGACAACTACGAGCTTTTTAAACAATTAGGAGTACCAATTGTGCTCGCAGCAACTCATAGCTTGGAATATGAGATTCCATCCGTAAAAGTGAATGACGAACAGGCTGCATTTGATGCAACCGAATATTTGATACGCCAAGGGCACCATCAAATTGGGATGATTAGCGGCTCTATGCTGGATCCAATATCAGGTTTGCCAAGAATCCAAGGATTTCTTCGAGCATTAAGAACACATGGCATTGATCTTGATCCCGATACCTGCATTGAATATGGAAGTTATCATTTTAATGATGGTTACGAGGCTGTCAAAAGGCTACATAAGAAATTTCCAGAAATGACGGCGGTTTTTGCGACAAGTGATGAAAGAGCACTCGGGTGCATATCTTATTTGCATGAAAACAAAATTAAAGTGCCAGATGACATATCGGTCATCGGCTTTGACAATACAAGGATGGCGGGAATGTGTTTTCCCAAACTGACAACAGTCGCTCAGCCCTTGTATGAAATGGGGCAATTGGTCATCCGGAAACTGGACCTTATGATTAATGGCGAACCCCTGGAAGAGTTAAGAACGTATATGGCTCATTGGATTGAAGAACGAGAGACCGTGTATAACTTAAAGCAATAAATAGGTGGACCTCATGGAAAAGGGATTCAGTTGAACTGCTTCCCTACGTTTTCTGAAAAGCTTTTCAGAGGTTCAGAAGCATGAGAATTCAAATGAAAAAACAATCATTGGGAGGATGTAAATATGTTGAAAAAAACAGCAGCGAACACGGCACTCTTATTATCATTAATTGTGGCGCTTAGCGCATGCGGAAGCAGTACTTCCGGGAACCAAACCGAGCCAGCGAAAGAACAACCCAAGGAAACCGCCAAGGCAACGGAGTCTCAATCACCGACCAATGAGAAAGTGAAAATTGTTTTTAGTCAGGGTGCGGATCAAACTGAGGGAACGAAGAAGTTGATAGCTGCTTTCCAAGCCAAACATCCAAATATTGAAGTAGAAGTACGGAAATTTCCTAATGATTCTTCGCAAATGCATGATCAACTTGTTACTATTCTAGGCGGAAAATCTGCTGAAGTGGATGTTGTCAACCTTGATGTCGTATGGCCGGCTGAATTTGCTCAAGCTGGTTTCCTGCTGCCTCTTGACCGTTTTATTCAGGAAGATAAGGTTGAAACAAGTCAATATTTAAAGGGTGGCATTGATGCTGGCTACTTTAACGGTCAGCAATGGGCACTCCCTCGTTACAATAACGCGGGACTATTATACTACCGTAAAGATCTGGTAAAAGAAGTGCCCAAAACATGGGATGATTTGCTTAAACAAGCGGAACAATTGAAGGGTCAAGGTGGTACGAAATATGGTTTCGTCACTCAAGCTAAGCAATATGAAGGTTTAGCCGTGAGCTTTACGGAACTTGTCGCAGCCTATGGTGGAAACATTATCGATGACAAAGGGAATGTCGTGGTTAATAGTCCTGAAGCTCTTAAAGGACTGAAAAAACTCGTTCAAATTTCCAAGTCTTCTGCCGTTCCTTCGAATTTGAACACTTTTACTGAGAAAGAAACTTTAAATGCCTTTATAGAGGGCAGCGCAGTATTCGCCCGTCATTGGCCGGCACTTTATGCGCAAGCTAATGATCCAAAGGTATCTAAAGTAGTAGGCAATGTAGGCATTGCTCCGCTTCCGGCAGGAGATGCCCGTTCAGCGGCAGCATTAGGCGGTTGGTTGGCGGCAATCAATAAATACTCCAAGCATCCGAAGGAAGCATGGGAATTTTTGAAATTCGCGGTAAGTGCTGAAGGGGAAAAAATTATTGCAGTAAACAGCACACAAACGCCAACCTATTTACCATTGTTTGATGATGCAGATGTTCAAAAGGCAAGCCCATTATTCGCTAGCCGTGATTTTGTCAATAGTTTGGGAAGTGCTATTCCACGTACGATTACACCTCAATACGCAAAGATTTCCAGTGTGATTCAGGTGGAAGTTTCTAAGGCAATCGCAGGCGAGCAGACGCCGGAACAGACGCTTTCCAATTTGGAAAGCCAGATCAAGCAAGCTGTCAGCAAGTAGGACCAAATAAAGAAGGGTCTACCGACTATGGAGTGACCCTTCCTTTCTTTCCTTTCATTAGCGTACGAGGTGACTAAGGCAGGTGATACCCGGGATGTTTAACCGCAACAAACGCAGCAAAATGACCAGAGAAGCGCGACTTGCTTATGTATTTGTTTTGCCGGCTGCCATATTGATTGGCGCAATCGCTATATGGCCAGTGCTGCGCTCTATGTGGATCAGTTTATACGATGTACGTTTGAATGATCCAACGCGAAGTGAAATCCATTCGACCTATGCGTTGGATATGGAGAGATATACGCAGACCTTACCCATTTTGCTCCGAACTTTTGATAAAGAAGCATCAGGCAATAAAGATTTGGGCATGAAATTGCAACCGCTAAAAGAGAAGACGGATCAGATTAAGAAAGAATTGGAGACCGACGCTTCTCTAAATGCCAGATATGAAGAGATCGATAAGCTTCTGTATGATTTCAAACCGGTTCCAGATGAAATGAAGTATATCGAATTGAATAATCAGAAGGCAGAGCGCATTCAATCGAGTCTGGACGAGATGCGTAAAAGTTTGCTCCAATTAAAGGAAGCTGGAGCATTACAACGCCCAGATGACGCTATCGGGTTAACTAAAGCGCTACAAGACTCTTTTATTAAACCGAATTTCGTTGGTTTAGGACATTACAAACGATTCATGACGGATGCCCGTTTATGGCATGCTCTTGGAAATACCTCGCTATTCACGGTATATGCCGTATCCATGGAGATGCTTCTCGGCCTGCTGATTGCGATCCTGATCAATCGCACCTTCCGTGGCAGAGGTCTCGTGCGAGCAGCCGTCTTAATCCCTTGGGCGACACCAACAGCCATATCTGCGATGATTTGGCACTTCCTCTACGATGGTCAGAATGGCGTGGTTGCTAAACTTTTTGCGGCAATCGGTGTAATTCCCGATATGAGCACGCTGCTGTCGACCAAGCAGGGAGCACTGTTCTCTATCGTTTTGGCTGATACATGGAAAACCGCACCTTTTGTTGCGCTGCTTTTACTAGCAGGTCTTCAGACGATTTCAAGTTCATTATACGAAGCTGCACAAATGGATGGAGCTAATAAATGGAAGCAGTTCGTACATATTACCTTGCCGTCTCTCAAAACGACATTCCTGGTGGCACTTATGTTCCGTACATTGGATGCGTTCCGTGTTTTTGATCTTATCTATGTTTTAACCGGAGGTGGGCCGGCCAACTCCACGGAATCATTATCGATTTACGCGTACAAAACCATGTTCTCAGAGTTGGACTTCGGTGCTGGATCGGCATTGGCTGTCATTGTATTTATATGTATTGCTGTTATTTGTACAATTTATGTGAAAATATTAGGCGGCGACGTGATCAGCAAACGCGGGGGGTAGAGTGACATGGTTAGGAAAGCGAGCCTGCCTTTTTACGCCGGCTTGATGGTATTTGTTGCAGTCATCATATTTCCATTTCTTTGGGTATTTATAGCTTCTGTGAAACAACCTCAATATTTATACGGTATACATGCTTTCGATGTGTTTGTACCTGGTTATACACTTGATAACTATATCAGTGTGTTTGCCAATCATCCTTTTGGACGATTTTTGCTTAACAGCTTTGCTGTTGCGGGGCTTAGTATGATATTCAGCTTAATCATTGCTTCTTTTGCCGCATATGCGATTGCACGGCTTCATTTTTGGGGGAAATCTGTGTTTTTAGGTGTGTTGCTTGCGGTTTCCATGTTTCCTCAGATTGCAACCATATCGCCCATTTTTTTATTTATGCAAGCTACAGGCTTACGCAACACGTACTTAGGCTTAATTATCCCTTATACGACATTTGCTTTGCCTCTATCCATTTGGTATATGACATCTTTTTTTGCGAAAATCCCATATGAACTCGATGAAGCTGCTAAAATGGACGGGGCGTCAGTCCTGCAAACTTTTTGGAAAGTATTGCTGCCCTTAGCTTCTCCCGGTCTATTTACAACAGCAATCATTGTTTTTGTTGATGCGTGGCATGAATTTTTCTTTTCACTAACCATCAACACGAAAGAAAATATGATGACAGTTCCGGTAGGTATCGCGATGTTTCAAGGGGAATTCACGTTCCCGTGGG
Organism: Paenibacillus sp. J22R67; assembly: GCF_059692175.1. NCBI lineage: Bacteria > Bacillati > Bacillota > Bacilli > Caryophanales > Paenibacillaceae > Paenibacillus > Paenibacillus sp. J22R67. The sequence goes on from NZ_JCAUAX010000004.1 coordinate 103,947, forward strand.
GGGAAATATCGGCAGCTGCCATCATCGTAACAGTACCTATTGTTCTCATGGTTCTTTTGTTTCAGAGACGCATCATTTCTGGATTGACATCTGGCGCTGTCAAAGAATAGCGTACACATAAAAATGTAAACACCGAAGGAGAGTACCATGGACAAACCCAATATTCTATTTATGATTTCACATGATACAGGCAGATATTTAGGTAGTTACGGCAAGCAAGTAGAAACTCCAAATCTGGATAATCTAGCTGAAAAAGGCGTGCGCTTTGACCAGTATTTTTGTCCGGCGCCCCAATGCAGTCCTAGTAGAGGAAGCATATTGACTGGCTTATACCCGCATAACCACGGCATGATCGGCTTGGCTCACCTTGGATTTTCTATGCATCCGGATGTGACCACTCTGCCTAAAGAGCTTCAAAAACACGGATACGAAACCTCATTAATCGGTTTTAGCCATGAAACGATTGATGAGCCGGATAGCAGGCTTACTTCCTCAACGTATAAATTAGGCTACGAACATGTATTACCTGTGCCAGGTGATCGAGGGCCTGATGTTGCGAAAAAAGTTGTCCAATATTTAGAGGAGAAGGCAGCATCTACGGATAGTGGGCCATTCTTTGCCTCCGTCGGCTTTTTTGAGACACATCGTGATTTCGATGAATACGAGGCGATTGCTGATCCGATAGACCGAGTTATTCCTCCGGCTTATTTGCCAGATACACCGAAAGTTCGGGAGGATTTTGCGCTGCTGCATGGATCAGTGAAAATATTGGATCAAAGCATTGGACATATTTTAAAAAGTTTAGCAGATACCGGGTTAGATAAAAATACGCTTGTCATCTATACAACCGATCACGGTATTGCTTTTCCTAGAGCAAAGGGCACCTTGATGGATGCAGGTTTGGAAACAGCTTTAATTATGTACTATCCTGGCCGCATAGAAGGCGGTAAGGTTGTAGGTCAACTGTTGTGTAACGTCGACTTAATGCCAACACTCCTTGAATTTGCTGGAGCAGAATCGCCGAAAGGGATTGATGGTAACAGTTTCTTGCCTATTTTGGATGAAGAGGATGCAAATCAGTCAACCCGCGATCATTTTTTCTCAGAACTCACTTGGCACGACCTGTATCACCCGATGAGGAGCATACGAACGGAGAAGTTCAAATATATCCGTAATTTTGAGGATGGTCCTTCGGTTTATTTACCGCTCGATATTCACCGCAGTCTTTCGGGATTTGCTGTAAGAGAAGCGTATTACGTGCCTAACGTTCCGGAGGAACTATATGATTTGGAAAAGGATCCGCTTGAAACCAGCAACTTGGCTGTTTTACCAGCTTATAAGGAAGTTCTCGAAGAGCTTCGATCGAAAGTGGATGATTGGATGACAGTTACGAAGGATCCACTTCTTAATGGAGAAATAGCAGGCATTGCCGCACCAGAATGGGAAGAGCAATTCGATAATGGCTCTGCCTACTCGTATAAAAGGAAATGATAAGAGATTTAAAAACATCGTTGCAATTGGGCGATGTTTTTTTATTTTGTTAGGAAGCTGCTGTAGCGGGGATTTTAACAAAAGCAATCTTTAAGTATCAAGAGTGAAGATATCCTGCGTATTATTTGGGGGAATTGGGAAACCTTAGGTGTAGATAAGTAGTGTGGTAGATTATTTTGAGCAGTATTAAAGGGTTAACTTACTTTCTCTAGGAGGACAGAACATGTCAGTCACAGTCAAGAAAATAATAAGAGGGATTTCATTAATAAGTGTTATAACTGCAGTGGTTGTTGGTTGCTCGAGTAAATCAGGGGATAGCACGCAAGGAACCGTTTCAGCAACACCTAAGAGCACCAGTGCTGCCTCAGAGGACTTGTTGGCATCGATTAAGAAGTCAGGCAAAATCAGAATCGGCTTGATGGGGACGTACGCACCCTACAATTTTCTCAATGATAAACATGAAGTGGACGGGTTCGATGCCGACGTCGCTAAGGAAGTTGCCAAGCGGATCGGTGTTCAAGCTGATTTCATTACGGGCGAGTTCTCCGGATTAATAGAAGGGCTGCAAACAAGCAAATATGACGCTCTCGTCAGCCAAGTCACCATTACGGACGACCGCAAGAAAACGATGGATTTCTCTACACCCTACATAAAAAACAGCGTGAGTGTCATCGTTAAAAATGATAATACCTCTGTGAAGGCGATTGAAGATTTTAAAGGGAAGAAAATTGGCGTAGGCCTTGGGACAAATGATGAGACTTATTTACGCAACGAAGTACTGCCGAAGGTTGGTACATTTAATATCGTGACCTATAACGATGTGATTACGTCGCTTACGGATTTGAATGCAGGTAGAATCGACGCCACGATCAACAATGTTTTTGCCATTCAACCGTTGGTTGAAAAGAATCATTTTCAGATCAAAACCGTCGGTGCTTCTGTAAAAGATGACTTTGCCGGAATCGCGATTCGTAAAAATAATGCTGAACTCTTAAGTGCATTGAATAATGCGTTGACTGAAATGAAATCAGACGGTGCGTTTAAACAAATATTCCAAAAATGGTTCAAAGTCGATCCTAACATCTGAGCATCAGTGCGTAGGAGGATGCATGCATGGAGCTTGTTTTGCAAAATCTCGACTTTCTGTTAAAGGGTGCGTATTATACGCTGTTGATCACCATGGTGTCGATGTTTTTCGGCTTCATTCTTGCTTTGATTGTGGCGTTTGCTCGTCTAAAAGGGAACATCGTTATAAGGAATATTGCGATATTCTATATTTCTATTTTTCGGGGAACGCCGATTCTCGTCCAAATTTTCATCATCTACTACGGCTTGCCGGATTACGGTATTCGTTTGGGTCCACTTACAGCAGCATTTCTATCACTTAGTCTCAACATAGGCGCTTATTTATCGGAGACGTTCCGAGGTGCCATTCTATCGGTCAGTAAGGGACAGACGGAGGCTGCGATGTCACTGGGTTTTACTCCTTGGCAAACGACCTATAAGGTTGTACTGCCGCAAGCTGCGCGGGTAGCGATACCTCCAATGGGCAACACGTTTATCGGGATGCTCAAGGAAACATCGCTCGTTTCCATTGTTACCGTGACGGAGTTGCTCCGTACGGCTCAGCTTTTGATCGCACAGTATTATATTGCCATGCCCTTTTATATCGCCATTGCCGTCATGTATTGGCTCATGAGCATGTTATTTTCCCATCTGCTGACTAGAGTTGAAAAAAAATTATCTAAGGCGTACTAAAGGTGAGCCGTATGATTGAAGTGAATCAGCTTTCAAAACGCTTTAACGACTTGCAAGTTCTTCAACAGATTGACTTTCAAATGAAGGCCAAAGAAATCGTGGTGCTGCTTGGACCGAGTGGTTCGGGGAAAAGCACGCTGCTCCGTTGTCTCAATGGGCTCGAAGAGCCGGACTCCGGGACAATCCGAATGGGTGATGTCACATGGGATGCCGCTATGGACAGATCCGCGAAGCGGGAAGCCATTAAACGAATTCGGTTAATGAGCGGGATGGTTTTTCAATCATTTCATTTATTTTCCCATATGACGGTACTGCAAAACATTACGGCGGCGCCTATGCTGGTTAAAAATATGAGTGCTAAACAAGCGGCAGAACTTGCAGAAAGATTACTCACGAAAGTTGGGCTTCAGGAGAAAAAGCACGAATATCCCTCACGTCTTTCTGGCGGACAGCAGCAACGAGTAGCGATTGCGCGTTCGTTAGCCATGCAGCCGAAAGTCATGCTCTTCGATGAGCCGACATCGGCGCTTGACCCTGAACTAACCGGCGAAGTGCTTCAGGTCATGAAGGACCTTGCTGTGGAAGGGATGACGATGATCGTTGTCACCCACGAAATGAAGTTTGCGCGCGAAGTTGCAAATCGGGTTATTTTTATGAGCGATGGCGCTATTCAAGAAGAAGGTAGTCCGAGTCAATTCTTCATGCAGCCGCAGACAGAACGTGCTCGTAGATTTCTAAGACAGTTAGGGGATATGTAGGTGTAACGCCTCACGTAATCGCAGTCTTGCGTACAGGAATCAATAAGAAGACAAAGGAGAGGAGAAAAATACCTGTGTCCCATCCCGATGAGCATCATTTAAACACAATTGCGGCAAGAGCACGAGTACTGATGGAAAAAATGAACTTGGATGCGCTTGTGGCTTCGTCTTATGAAAATTTCTATTATCTTTGCGGGCATGAAAGCACGTTTATGTATACATTGCGGATGAGCGAAGTCGCTTTAGCTGTCCTATTCCGCGACCCTAGTTCCAAGACAATCATTATCATGAATGACTTCGAAGCGGCTGGTGTATCCAGCGATTTGCCGAATTGTGAGCTGCGAACTTATCCGACTTGGGTAGATGTCGATGATCCGCTCGGTTTGAGGGGGGGCAAGTATGAAGGAAAACGACCAACAGGTCATCAGGCGCAGGAAATGTTCGGTCTGCTCCAGAGCACGCTAGCAGAGTATGGCTGCGAGGCTGGCAGAATTGCTGCCGAACTGAACAATATGCGACATTCATCTGTGGAATCACTGCATCAGGCGGCACCAGAAGCGGAGCTAGTGGAAGCTCAGGGGCTGTTCACGGCACTGCGCACGATCAAAACAACGTGGGAGATCGAGCAACTTCGAGCAGCATGCGCGTTTGCGGAAGCAGGCATAACGGATGCGGTTCAAAGCATTCGGCTAGGCAGCACAGCGAAGGACATCGTGCATGAGTTTCAACTGTCTTTGATGAAAGATGTGAAGGGCTTAGCCGCACGTTTCCATATGATTTCCGTGGGTGCTTCATTTGCGCCTGCTCACCGCTTTGAAACCACCCCCGCGAGAACAGGGGATGTTATCAAATTTGATGTTGGCGTGGATGTGAACGGCTACGGGTCCGACATTGCGCGGACATTCGTTCTCGGCAATCCCTCCGAAACGATTACCCGTATCTACAGAGCATTGAAGGCTGGCCACGACCGCCTTTTGGAAATCGTGGCACCAGGCATCTCGATGCAGGCGGCTTTCGAGGATGCGATGGGAGTGATCCGGCGCTCAGGGCTACCCCATTACAATCGTGGGCACCTTGGACATAGCGCAGGTTTAAGCCTCGCAGCCGAGGAGCCCCCTTTCCTAGGCCCGTTAGAAAGGACATTGTTCCAGCCTGGAATGGTTATCTGCCTCGAAACGCCTTATTATGGTTATGGCATTGGTGCGATGATGATCGAGGATATGGTGCTGGTCACAACGAATGGTTGTGAGCGCATAAATCAGCTTTCCCGAGAGCTCGTTTCGCTGTAGGACTATTGCTGATTCGAAGCACATATGGACTCGTTGCTGGACACTTTGTGCAGCACTTTGCATTGACAGATTTTGAATGACCATGCTAGTATATCAATACATAGTAAACCAATTGGAATAAACGAGATTATGACACTGACCGGAAAATCGAAAGCATGGATGCTGAATCCATGCTTTTTTTCATCCATCATCATTGCGAGTGGAGGGAGGTATAGTACGATTGCAGATTAAACTTTTTCATGAATACGAGAGGTATAAAAATCAGGTTTGGGCACAGCGTTCTTCACATGGGCAGCATAATCTATTTGAGGAACATGGGCATGACTTTATTGAAATGGTTTATGTTGTACAAGGCGAGGGAAGACATAGAATCAATGGAATCGACTATGACATGCGGACCGGGGACGTCTTTATGATTATGCAAGGTGAAATCCATGACTTCCCGGATGTCAAAGATTACAGTTTGGAAATCGTCAATTGCCTGTTTCGGCGAGAATCAATCACTTCTTTGCTGCCGCTACACAAGGATTCCCTATTGGAACTACCATTTATTATTCCTTTCTATAAGGCAAATGAGCGTTTCCCGAGAAAGTTGTCGTTATCTTCAAGTGATTCTACAGAGGTGCTTTCGCAATTAGAGACAATTATTCGGGAATTACTAAGAAATGAGACCGGTGCGAATCTTATTGTCGAACAATTGTTAATCCATCTGATGATTCGTCTGTCGAGAATTGTAAATCGTCAGACCCCTTCACTAGACATTACCAAACCCCTAATTATCGGACATGAGATTCTGGCCCGCAATGTGAATACATACCTCGAAAATAACTTTGAACAAAAAATTACAACGGAAATGTTGGCCAACAAGTTTACGATAAGCCCAAGACATTTGAACCGCATCTTCCGTCAGCAAACAGGCAAAAGCATTATCGAAACCCTCCAGTTGATCCGTATCGAACGCGCCAAGCAAATGCTAACCGACACAAACAGGAGCATTGACTCCATCTCGTCATTTGTAGGCTTCAGCGATCCCTCTCACTTTAACCGATTATTCGCTAGAATTGCAGGTAATACGCCAAGCGGATACCGTAAGAAAGCACGTAAAGATGCCTAATTTGCGAAACCAGGAAGGACATAGTCCTTCCTTTCTTTTCGTCTCGATTAGCAAGATATTTGTCCTGATTGAACAAAATTAATGCCGACTTTTAAGTTAAGATAAGAACAAAGACGATAAAACCTAGTAGAATACTATGTTTTATGATGGGAGATGGATAACATGCAGTTTAACTTGCAGAAACCACTGAAGAAGAGGATTGTTCCAACACTTGCTCTACTGGTACTAAATACGGCTTTATTGACATTAACGGCTTGCGGAGCCCCAGTGTCAACAAAAGGGAAAGATCAGCCAACGAGTGATGCAAGTGGCTCTGCACAGTCGGATCCTGTCCAGGTCAGTATTATGACCATTACGCCAAGTACTCCTCCGGCAGCAGACGACAACATATTAAAGCGTGAAATTGAAAAGCTAACCAATGCCAAGCTGAGTATCCAATGGATATCTAACAATGTTTATAATGATAAATTGAACATTACGCTAGCTTCAGGCCAAATAGCCGATCTGACCTTCATTAGCGATCCATTTAATCAATCCTTTAGAACCCTGGCAAGACAAGGGGCTATCTGGGATCTTACGCCTTATCTGAAGGATTATCCGAATTTGGCGAAAGGAATTCCTGATGTGGCTTGGGAACTGACCAAGTTGGAGGACGGGAAAATTTATGGCATTCCCAGAGGACGTGACGCCAACGATGTCTCATTCCTCATTTTACGCAAGGATTGGCTAGATAAGCTAGGACTTCAGCCGCCTGCAACTACGGAGGAGCTATATCAGGTGTTGAAAGCTTTTGCTGATAAAGATCCGGATGGAAACGGTAAGAAGGATACGTTCGGGCTTTCCACGGATATTGAAACCCTAACGGGGACGTTTCAAGGAATCTTCACAGGAGTAACCGGATCCTGGAAAGAGGCCAATGGCAAATTGAAATATGCACCGTTTCTGCCGGAAACGAGGAACTCCATTGAATATTTAACAAAGTTGTATAAAGAAAAGCTGTTGCCGGAAGATCAGTTGTCCCTAAAGATTACGCAAATACGGGACCTCTACAAGGGGAACAGAGCCGGCGCTGTAATCGACAAGACGGGCACGGGTCCTAAAATATTTGCACCAGACCTCAAAAAAATAGTGCCTACGTATAAAGAAGCCGACTTTTACCCTCTAGCTTCAATTAACGGCTATGTTCCTAAGGGAACTGGTTTCAATGGTATCCTCGCTATTCCGAAGACAGTGCCTGAGGAAAAACTGAAGAGAATCCTGAAGCTTGTCGATACCTGGTTAACGACGGAGGTGTCATCTGTCCAACGCTTTGGTATAGAGGGAGTTCATTATAATGTGAAAGATGGGATTAAGGTTACGATCCCAGAGAAGCTCCAGGCGGACAATGCTTCGGATTTCAATCAAATCGTGAATTCAATCGATCCCGCATTAAACCCTCCTCCTGCTAATCAGGAATTAAAGGACTTGGAAGAACTGAGAGTTAAAGTGGATGCGGAACGTGTCAAAGTGAGTGTGCCGGATATTGGAGTGGGACTGTATTCACCAACGGCCGAGAAGCTGCTCCCTGATTTAGAGAAACGAATTTCTGACCTCAAAGCCAAAATTATTATTGGCCAGGAACCTTTATCCTCATGGGACGCTCTTGTTAAAAAGACGGAAAGCGATCCGCAGTTTATTAAAGCGACAGAAGAAATATCAAATGCATATCAAAAACGAAGAGGAAAATAGGAGGGCTACCCGACCATGGAGAAAGCGGAGCTTTTATGCGAGACACAGCCCGCACAGCGGGCTAGTTCCGATAATTCTAACAAGCGATCCTACTTCCAGAATCTATTCCGTGATATTCGCCGTAATCCTTATCTTTATTTGCTGGCTCTACCCGGTGTTATGTTCTTCCTCTTCTTTAAATACGTTCCAATGTGGGGAGTCATCATCGCCTTCCAGGACTATTCGCCATTTTCGGGTATAACAGGAAGCGCTTGGGTAGGTTTAGAGCATTTTCGCACCTTTTTTGATACACCAGATATTGGTATTTTGCTTCGGAATACTTTGGCTATTAATTTACTTAATCTTGTGTTCTTTTTCCCACTTCCTATTATCATAGCGATCTTGTTGAACGAACTGCAAAGCATGGTATATAAGCGGCTTGTACAAACCGTGCTGTACTTACCTCACTTCTTGTCCTGGGTTATTATCGCCAGCTTGACCTTTACACTCTTTGCCAAAGGGGAAGGCCTCATTAATCATATCCTGGAGGCAATGGGGCGGGAGCGAATTGATTTCCTGACCAATCCGGATATCTTCTGGGTGATGGTGACCTTGCAGTCGATGTGGAAAGAAGCAGGATGGGGGACGATTGTTTTTCTGGCTGCGATAGCCGGTATTGATCCCCAAATTTACGAGGCAGCACGTATGGACGGGGCAGGCAGGCTTAGACAGATGTGGCATGTAACACTCCCTGCATTGCGAGGTGTTATTGTCATTCTCTTGATTCTCCGGCTTGGCGACATTATGGATGTAGGTTTTGAACAGATTTTCCTAATGTACAACGGTGCGGTTTCGCAGGTTGCGGAAGTATTTGATACTTACGTATATCGAACCGGAATACAGCGGGGGCAATTCAGTTACAGCACGGCGGTAGGGTTATTTAAATCGTTGATAGGACTCATTCTCGTACTGATTTCCAATCATATAGCCAAGAGGCTGGGGCAGGGTGGGATTTATTAGGAAAGGGGATTTTCGTTCTGTGAGAAAAATCGAAGCTGGTTTTGGCGACAAGCTGTTTCAAGGTTTTAATGTCATTGCACTTGGAGGGATGGCGTTGATCACATGCTTCCCATTCTATTACGTACTGATCGTTTCTTTATCGGATCCTTCTGAATTTCTCCAGAGGCGCTGGATGCTTTTTCCCAACCATTGGAGTTTTGACTCTTACCATTATTTATTGTCGGCAAAAGCTTTTGTACGATCGGTCAGTAATAGCGCTTTTTTAGCTGTTGTCGGCACTGCTTTATCGCTCGTCGTAACCTCAATGCTCGCCTATGCCCTGTCTCGCCAAAGAATGCGTGGGAGAAGGAAAGTGTTGTTGCTTGTTCTAATTACGATCCTCTTCAGTCCAGGCATTATACCGGCGTATATGTTGGTTCGCCAAGTAGGACTTATTAATAGCATTTGGTCGTTGATTATTCCGGCGCTGGCTAATGGTTGGAGCGTGCTGCTCATGAAGGCATTCTTCGAAAACATACCGGCTGAACTGGATGAGTCTGCATCGATAGACGGCAGCAACGAGCTGCGAACTTGGTTTACAATTATTTTGCCGCTTTCTATGCCGGCTTTGGCTGCTTTTGGCTTGTTTTATGCAGTGGGTTACTGGAACCAATTTTTTTCGGCTCTAATTTATTTGAACGACTCCAGCAAGTGGCCCATTCAAGTTCTGCTTCAGAACATGCTGATCAGTGCAAGCAATACCGATCTTGAAGTCTTTGATGTTTCCACTCAGCCGCCGCCGTCGGAAATGTTGAAAATGGCTGCAGTTATCGTAGCAACAGTACCGATTCTTATTGTGTACCCTTTCTTGCAAAAGCATTTTGCCAAGGGAGCTATGATTGGTTCAATAAAAGGTTGAGTGAGTTATGTAATTGGAGGAAAATGTAATGTCACACAATAGACCTAATATCATCTTTCTGATGACAGACCAACAGCGTTGGGATTGTATCGGAAAATTCAATGAGCATATCAAGACACCAACGCTGGACAGATTGGCAGATGAAGGAATTGTGTTCAGCCAAGCGGTTTGCCAAGCACCTATGTGTGTACCCAGCCGCAGCTCCATGATGTTCGGCTTGTATCCCTCACAGCTTGGCGTACGGACGAATCACGGTGGGCTATACGACGAGGATAAGCTGTCGGTGCAGCCCTTGCCGGAGCTGCTTCGCCGGGAAGGCTATCAGACAGCTGGCTTCGGAAAAACTCATTGGAACCATGGTTTGCGCAACGCCAATCCGTCGACTCGCGGCTTTGAAGTGCGGGCGGTAGGCTTGTCGCGGGATAGCGGTCATTATGAAGAGAATGCTACGATGATGGGAGACCATGATCCCGAAGGGCTCCAAGCTTATTCTGAGGAAACCCGCCCCTATGGAAGCGGGGAAGAGAACGCGCTAGGCTACATCGGCTGCACCAGCCAAGTGCCGATGCACCAGCATCGGGATGGTTGGGTCGCAGAGCAGTGCAAGAGCTTTATCGACAACGGGATCGATCCCTCGAGGCCTCTATTCTTATATCTCTCCTTCCTTAAACCGCATGCGGGCTTCAATGTGCCGAAAGAATTCGAGGATTGGTACCGACTGGAAGATATTCCTGACATTGAACAACCTCCTTGGGAAATGGAGCAACATACACACCTGTCAGAGCCGCAGGATCCAGGAAGAAAAAGCGACAGCGTGTATTGGGATAGAAGAAAAGTATGGGAAGACATGAGCGCGATGGAACGAAGAAGAACCACGCTGCGTTACTGGGCAAATTGCTCTTGGCTGGACCACTATTTCGGACAGGTGCTGGAGGGACTTCAGGCTAAAGGTATACTGGACAATGCCCTGATTGTTTTCGTTTCCGATCATGGGGAAATGCTGGGAGAACGACAATTTCGCTTCAGTAAATACTGCCTGTACGAGAGCAGCGTACGGGTACCGATGATTCTATCTGGCAGTTGGGTGCCGAATGAGAAGCGGGGGACGGTGGACGAACGTTCTGCAGAACTCATCGATCTTGTTCCGACGCTTACGAAGGCAGCTGGAGCGAAGAGCAATCCGCTACTTCCTGGTCTTAATCTGCTCGGCGATAAGCAACGAGTTGGAGCTTTCTGCGAGTTTCATCGCAAGGTAGAGAGCGGTTTATTTGCAGCTCCGGCCTTTATGTGGCGCAAGCAGGATTGGAAGTTAATCCTGTACCTGCCTGGTACCTTGCAGGATGCAGTGACGAGGATGGGTGAGATAAAAGGGGAATTGTATCACTTGAAGGAAGATCCCAACGAGTGGGACAATGTATACCAAGATGAACGCTGGGCCATGACTCGAGAACGAATGGTCACTGAACTTCTGATGCATTTAATGTGTACTTGGACACGCGGGCCTTTCTTTTATGACAACCAGGGTATTCAGGCATTGGGGCAAGATGAGTAAATAAAAAAAGTATTGAATTATAGATTATACCGAGTATAATGATGGGTATAAATGGAATTTAAATATTAATCGACCAGTCTGCTGGAGACAATTTCTTGAGAATATATTTCTTGAGATTTTTGTCTCCATTTTTGTTTGCAGGGGATACCGAGAACCGATTTTATTTTAAAGTACCGGAAGGCAACAGAAAATAAATATGTAAGTTTAGGAAACCGGACCACCGGAAACTGACTTCATCAGTTTCTGGTTTTTTTATTGCCCGAAACGGTATGGAGATGGTGAAACGGTTAGATAAATGAAAATTATTGATTGGAGTGTGGGAACCGTGAGCGAAAAAGAGAGGAAGATTCACCTTAATGTATTCGTACGCATATCAGGCCATCATGCCGGAGGATGGAAGCATCCGGAAGCGGAGCCTCAGCGGGATTTGGACATTGATAAGTATGTGGAGCTTGCGCAATTGGCTGAAAAGGGACTATTCGATTCATTATTTACCGCAGATAATTATTCGGGGACTGGAAGAAGGCTTGAGCCTTTCACCCTGCTATCGGCGCTTGCTGCTGTAACGACAAATATCGGATTAATCGGAACGGTAAGCACCACCTATAATGATCCGTTTCATGTAGCTAGGAAATTTGCTTCTCTGGACTATTTAAGTAAAGGCCGGGCGGGATGGAACATTGTAACAGGGCATTCACCTGAGGACGGGGACAATATTACGAGATGGGGTGGCTATCCGGAGCCTAGCAAACGCTATGAAATCGGCGATGAATTCGTTGAAGTAACGAAGCAGCTGTGGGATAGCTGGGATGAAGAAGGCGCAGAAAGCATCGATGAAAGGCATTTAAAAATCAATCATACCCATATTCATGAGATTGATTTTAAAGGTAGCTATTTTAATGTGAAAGGGCCATTAAACATACCTCGTCCCCCGCAAGGTTACCCTGTTCTTGTACAGGCTGGCTCTTCGGAAGACGGCAAGGAGCTGGCGGCCAAGCACGCAGAAGTCATCTTTACGGCACAGCAGACGCTGGGTGCAGCACAGGAGTTTTATACCGATGTGAAATCAAGATTAGCGAAATATGGAAGAAATCCGAATGATTTGGTCATTATGCCTGGACTTGGCGCGATTGTCGGTGAAACGGAAGCCGAAGCCAAAGATTTGGAAGATGAACTGTTCTCCTTGTTGAATCTTGAGAGCTCGTTAAAACAGGCTTCGCGGTTTTTCTCCGTCGATTTGTCGGAGTACTCCCTGGATGACCTGGTTCCGCTGGATAAGGTGAAGCCGGATGACAAGAATCTTGGGGGCATTACCAGCAGGCGGGAGGTCGTTCTCGACGCCGTGCGCAGAGAAAATATGACGATCCGGCAATTTTTGAACCGGAGCGCCGGGGGACATGGGCATGTAACGTACAGAGGTTCCTACATACAGGTAGCGGATTTCATTGAAACATGGTTGCGGGAGTGGGGAGCTGACGGATTCAATTTGCTGCCGCAGGTGGTGCCGCACAGTTTGGAGATATTCGTAAATAAGGTAATTCCTGAACTGCAAAATCGCGGAATTTTCAGGACAGCATACGAAGGTGCTACGTTGAGGGAAAACTTAGGGCTTGCCCGTCCCGAGAATCACAATCGGAAAATATGGACAGCTAAATACCAGGCTGTCCAGGTAAGCGCAGCCGAGTCGGCAAACTAAATGTAAAAGATAAGGGTGGATGAAATGACTAAAGCTAACCGAAAAGCCCATTTTAATGTATTTATTCGCGAAACCGGACATCATGCCGCTTCCTCCAAACACCCTTCAGTTTTCCCTGATCGAGGATTGGATTTGGGGCATTTTGTTAATCAAGCGCGCATTGCTGAACGTGGATTGTTGGATTCGTTGTTTGTGGCGGATGGCTATGCAGGATTATCCCGTCGATTTGAGCCAATTACTTTATTTTCCGCCATTGCGGCACTGACGAAGCATATCGGCTTTATCGCTACGGTAGGAACTACCTACAACGATCCTTATCATGTTGCTCGGCAGTTTGCTTCGTTGGATCATATCAGCAAAGGGCGTGCGGCATGGAATATCGTCACGGGCGCTCAATCCGCAGCCCACAATTTCGGGCGTGAGGAGCATCCGGAGGTGGAGCAACGGTATAAGGTTGGCGAGGAATTTGTCGATGTTGTTAAGCAGCTGTGGGACAGCTGGGAAGAGGATGCGCTCGTTTACGATAAAGTGACCGACAAGCGTCTTGATACGAACAAAGTTTACCATATTGACTTTCAAGGCGAATATTACAAGGTCAAAGGCCCACTCAACATTCCGCGCCCGCCACAAGGCTACCCGGTACTCGTGCAAGCGGGATCCTCTGAAGGAGGCAAGGAGCTTGCGGCGAGAACGGCCGATGCTGTTTTTACCGCTCAGCAAACGCTTGGTGCAGCGCAGGAGTTTTATGTGGATTTGAAAAGCAGAATGGCCAAATTCGGAAGAACGCCGGACCAACTGCTCGTATTGCCCGGATTGTGCCCGATTATCGGTGATACGGAAGCGGAAGCCAGAGACCTCGAAGAGGAGCTGTTCCAACTGCTGGATAAGCACTCGCTGGATAATCTGTCCCGATTCTTTACAGTGGACTTGTCCGAGTATCCGCTGGATGCTCCCGTGCCAATCGACAAGCTGAAGCCCGCAGAGCTGTTCAGGACCGGAATTACCTCTCGGCGCGACGTCATCATAGATGCCGCAATTAGGGAAAAGTTTACGATTAAGCAATTTGTGAGCCGCAGCGCAGGTGGCCATGGACATATTACGTATACGGGTTCTGTTTTGCAGGTAGCGGATTTTATCGAGAAATGGTTCCATGAAGGCGGAGCGGATGGATTTAATCTGCTGCCTCCTATTTTTCCCGCAGGCTTGGAAGCGTTTGTCGACAAGGTCATTCCGGAGCTGCAAAATCGCGGAATTTTCCGAACCGCCTATGAAGGGACGACGCTCCGCGAAAACTTGGGTCTCGCCAGACCCAGTAACAGCCATAACCAGGTTTGGGCAGCTAATGGGCAAAGGATTGAAAATCCAGTATTTATATAAGAGAAGGAGTACTTCCGATGAAATCCATATCCGTTTCATTCACTGTTTTGTTAGCGGGATGCCTGCTCTTGGCGGCATGCTCCAGCCAGCAGTCTGCACCTGCTGATGCCGCTGGAACTGCTGTCCCGGCAGCGCCGAGTACCGAGACGGTTACCTTAAAGTTTATGTCCAATGGTTCAACGTTCACGAACACCGAGTTTAAAAACCAGATTCAAATACCCGTCCAAAAGAAATTTCCCAATATTAAAATCGAGCGGATCGAGCCTCCGGCAACAACGACATTGCAGGAATTATTTTCATCGGGCACCATCCCTGACATTGTGTTTGCCAGCAACTACAACCCGCTGAAAAAGGTGCAGGCTATTGAGGATCTGCGGCCGTGGATCAAAAAATACAATTTTGATGAAAGTCGAATTAAACCGTATTTAATGGGATATGTCAAAGCGGCTTCCGATAACGGCGAAATCTACGCGCTTCCGTACAACTCCAATCAGCACATTCTTTATTACAACAAGGATGTGTTCGATAAATTCGGGATAGCGTATCCCTCGGATGAGCAAATGACTTGGGAGCAAACATTCGAATTGGCGCGGAAGCTGACGCGGGTAGAGAACGGCGTAAACTACATTGGTCTGGATGTCGAAGGATTGACCGGCTTCTCCAAAAGCCTGGCACTGCCAATTATTGATTCCAAAACCGGCAAATCCTTGTTAACGAGTCCGGAGTGGCTGCGTGTCTTTAATGCAACTAAAGAGACCTTCGATATCCCCGACTTTTTGCCAAAGGACAAAACCAAATATTTGTGGGGCCGCGACGTATTTATGAAGGATCGTACCATGGCGATGAGGCCCGCGTGGTTGGCCAACATGGTAGGACCATTGGAAGAGCTTCGGGAGCAGGGAATCGAATCGAATTGGGATATTGCGCCTGTGCCGAACTTTGAAGACAAGCTAGGCAAAACGAGAGAAGCCCAAGTCCATTCGGTCATACTGACGAAGCAAAGCAAGCATAAAGATGAAGCGTTTCAAGTAATGAGCTATTTGTTATCGGATGAATCCCAGCGGAACATTGCCCGCAACGGCAGAGTTCCAGCGATTATCAATAAGGATTTGGAGAAAGAGTATGGAGCGGAAGTAGGCGTGCTGAAAGGGAAAAAGATTCAGAATATTTTCGCCGGGGAGCCGCTGCAGGATCATACCATTCATGAGTTTGAAGGAGACGTGACCAAATTCGTCACGCAAGCTAACGTGGACCTGGCTAACGGCATGGACGTGAATACGGCTATCCGCAAAGCATCCGAAGCAATTGATAAAGAAGTCGAGCGGTTGAGAAAGAACCAATAATGGAAGCGGATGAGGTGTATGAGAAATGAGTGCTAAGGAAAAAAAACTTCTTCATTTAAATGCATTTTTATACGGTACCGGTCATCACGAGGCGTCTTGGCGGTATCCCGATGCGAAGCCGGAGCTTGGTCTGGATATCCGTTACTCGCAGCAGCTGGCACAGACGGCTGAGCGCGGGCTGATGGATTCCATATTTTTGGCCGACGGCTATGCGGGAAGGTCGAATAAACTGGAGCCGTTCACACAATTGGCGGCCTTGGCGATGGTAACCGAGCATATCGGATTAATCGCGACGGTGGGCACTACCTACAACGAACCCTTCCATGTGGCCCGCAAGTTTGCGTCGCTGGATCATATTAGCGGAGGTCGGGCAGGCTGGAATATCGTGACCGGGGCCCAGTCGGCGGCGTTTAATTTCAGCAGGGAGGAGCATCCGGAGCATTCGGAGCGTTATCATGACGCTGAAGAATTCGTCGAAATTACGAAACGGTTATGGGACAGTTGGGAGGACGATGCACTTGTATTCGACAAGGACGCAGGCATCCAATTCGATAACGGCAAGGTGCATGAAATAAACTTCAAAGGGAGCTACTATTCCGTCAAAGGTCCATTGAACATTCCCCGGCCGCCGCAAGGCTACCCGGTCCTGGTGCAGGCTGGATCTTCGGAGAGCGGCAAGGAACTGGCCGCCAAGACGGCGGAAGTCATATTCACCGCCCATCAAACCATTGAAGGAGCGGCATCCTTCTACGCCGATGTGAAGTCGCGATTGGCGAAGTACGGCCGTAAGTCGGATCAGTTGAAAATATTGCCGGGCTTTAGCCCGATCTTAGCGGATACAGAAGCCGAAGCCCACGAAATTGATGAAGAGCTGAATGGGTTAACGGCGACGGAAGAGGCTGTTAAACGGCTTTCCGTACGATTCGGAGTGGACTTGACGCAGTATCCGATCGATGGCCCGGTACCGCTGCATGCCGCCTTGGAAACGGAGGAAGTTAACGGGCACAAGAGCCGTCATGAGCTAATCGTGGAACTGGCCCGGAATGAACAGTTGACCATTAGGCAGTTGGTTAATCGGCTTGCTGGGGCGCGAGGCCACTTTACCTTTACGGGAACGCCAATTCAAGCGGCCGACGCCATCGAGAATTGGTTCACAAACGGGGCGGCGGACGGTTTTAATATTATGCCGCAGCTTCTTCCGAGCGGTCTTGATATTTTTGTGAACAAAGTAATTCCGGAGTTGCAAAACCGTGGTCTATTCCGGACGGCTTACGAAGGAAGGACGCTGCGGGAGAACCTTGGCTTGGTGCGGCCTGCCAATATTCGCACCGCTTTCGCCAACCCGATTTAGGGGCAGGCATAATACTTGATCAAATCCAAACGATAAAGGAGTGTTTCCATAGTCAGGATGATTAAGCGGAGGAGTGTGATTGAAGAATGGCGGGAATCGTAATTAAGCATTTATACAAAAGATATGGAAAAGATAAGCACGCAGTCGTAAAGGATTTTCATCTGGATATTAAAGACAAGGAATTTCTTGTTTTTGTAGGCCCCTCAGGCTGCGGCAAGTCGACCACCCTGCGCATGATAGCAGGGCTCGAGGATGTAAGCGAAGGGGAGATTTATATCGGAGACACGCTGGTGAATAACCTGCCCCCGAAAGATCGGGATATTGCAATGGTGTTTCAGAACTATGCGTTATACCCGAATCTGAACGTGTACGAGAATATTGCATTCGGGCTGCGGCTGCGCAAGTTGCCCAAACATGAAATTGATTTGGCTGTAAAACGAGCAGCTCGAGTATTGGAAATTGAGCCATATTTGGACCGGAAACCGAAGCATTTGTCCGGGGGACAACGCCAACGCGTAGCGCTCGGGAGGGCCATTGTGCGCAATCCGAAGGTGTTCCTGATGGATGAGCCGCTGTCCAATCTGGATGCGAAGCTGCGTGTCCAAATGCGCATGGAAATCATCAAGCTTCATAAATCGCTTGGAGTTACGTTCATCTATGTGACTCATGATCAGGTGGAAGCGATGACGATGGGCGACCGTATTGTCGTGATGAAGGACGGGGTTATTCAACAGGTGGATACACCTGAAGCCATTTATCGCTTTCCTAGCAATACATTTGTGGCCAGTTTTATCGGCTCTCCGCAGATGAATTTCCTGCAGGGCCGCATTGTGGAAAATATGCCGGGGAAGCTTGAATTCTCCACGTCGCGTTTTTCATTGGAAATTCCTCACGATATTGGCAGTGTGCTGGCTAAGAACAAACAAATCAACCGGACAGTGACGCTGGGTCTTCGTCCGGAACATATAAACCTGGAAGGGTTGTACTCAGATGCGATCCTTACTGGCGTTTATAAGCTCAGCGAATTAATGGGAGCCGACCGCTTTCTCCATCTCGATATCGGGCAGAGCAAGCTGCTGGTTGTACGGGTCAACCCTAATTTTCAATATCAGGAGGATGAGAAAGTCCGGCTCGCTCCTGACATGACGAAAGCTATCTTTTTCCATACGGACACCGGGGTCAGGTTCACTGAGTAAGTGCAAGTCTTCGGGAAGGGTGTGACAACAGTGTTGTTAGTTCCATTCAACAAATATATAAAAAAACGTTTCGTGTTGATCCTCTTGACGACAGTGGTGCTCGGCCTGGATCCTCAGACCGGTTGGGGAACAGTTCTGCAAGCCCATGCCGAAGGAGCTAAGCCTCCACCGCAATCGGCCCCGGCTGTGCGAGAGCGAACAGGTCCTACGGATGCGGAGCCCTATTATGCAGACATCCTGGAAGATTGGCAGCAACGGGGAATGAAGGATACTGCTTCGGAAATCAGCATTCAGGCCTCATCCCCGTCGGCGTATTCCAAAGGAGGGTTGTTCTCTTCGGGGAGCTTCGAGGGCAAACCGAATGTGCTGCAGTGGAAGGGAACCGGGGCCAACTGGGTGGAATACCAGTTTCAGGTGCTGACGGAAGGTTTGTATGAAATACAGGCCACTTACTGCCCGCTTGCAGGAAACGGCGTAGGGAACGCCATTGTTTGGGATGTGATGCTGGACAGCCAACACCCCTTTCGCGAGGCTTCTTCCATTACTTTGTACCGGAAATGGAAGGATTCACGTCCTATCTTGAAAAACGACGACGGGGATGAAGTCCGTCCACGTTCAATCGAGGTTTCAGATTGGGCTACAAGCCCGCTGATTGATTCGGAAGGGGCTTATGCGGAGCCTTTAAAGTGGTATTTATCGAAAGGGACGCACACAATCCGGTTAAGCGGAGGTGAACCCGTTGCTCTGGAGGAACTCAGGTTGACCGCTCCACAAGTCACTCGTACGTATGCCGAGGTCTCCTCGCGCTATCCTAAGAGTAATCCCGTGCAGGCCAGAGCTCTGATCTTGCAGGCTGAAGATCTGGATTATAAAAACGATACCTCGATCAAGCTGTTTTCCGATACGGATCCTCGCACGGTTCCGCTGGCGAAAGGCCGCATCACTTACAATACGGTAGGCGGCAGGAGATGGGTTTATCAGAATCAGGAGATTTCCTGGAGCTTTGAGGTACCTGAGACAGGGAAATATAAGCTTGGACTCAGGACGCTGCAGAACCAGTTTGCCCAGAAATCATCCTTCAGGAATATAAAGCTGGATGGAAAGGTTCCTTTCCGGGAGTGGTTAGCCTATCGCTTTCCGTATGACTCGGATTGGAAGGGGACTCCGGTAGAGACACCGGATAAGAAGCCTTATGAGCTGTATTTGGAAAAAGGCAAGCATACGGTGTCCTTAGCGGTTACCCATGCACCTCTTAAGCCGATTTTGCTTGGTATTGATGAAGTGTCCCTTAAGCTGCGTTCCGTTGAACACGACTTACGGTCGCTTACAGGAGGTTTGGTGGATCGGAACAGGACTTGGAAGGTAAGCGAGGAACTCCCGGATCTGGAGGAAAGATTAACTCAGGTGGCAGCACGATTGGCCGAGTTATCAAAGCAGCTTCAGCAGGTGAATGGCGGCAAAGACAGCAGCAGTCAGGGACTTGGTACATCCTCACAGGATATCACTAAGTTATTGGAAAAGCTTGACGATATTCCCTACTATTCTGATCAGATTAATTTAATAATCGATAAAATAAGCAATTTTATCGAAACGCTGCTGCAGCAGTCTTTGCAGTTGGATGAATTATATATCGCTCCCGTGGAGCAGCCTTTTCCGAAAACGGAAGCTTCCTGGTTGTCAGAGATTGTGGGCACGGTTACGAATTTTTTCTATTCCTTCCAGACGCGGGACAATTTAAGTAAATTGGATGACCGAGTCCTTAACGTATGGGTACAGAGAGGTCGGGATTATGTAGACCAATTGCAGCAGCTGGCGGACGAGGCGTTCACCCCGGAGTCGGGGATTAAGGTGAAGGTGAACCTGCTGCCGACCTCCCAATTGCTTGTCATGTCCAATGCTGCGGGCATTCAACCGGATATTGCGCTCGGATTGACGCAGGATTTGCCTGTTGATTATGCAATTCGGGGCAGCGTAGTGGAGCTGTCGAAGTTTCCTGATTTTCAGGAAGTGTATGCAAGGTTCAGCCCTGGTTCGTGGCTGCCGTTGTATTATAACAAAGGCTATTATGCGATTCCGGAAACGCAATCGTTTCAGGTGCTTTTTTATAGAAAAGACATCATGAAGCAGCTGAATCTGGAAGTTCCGCAAACATGGGATGATGTGTATGCACTGCTTCCGACGCTGCAGCAAAATTCGCTAAATTTTTATTCAAATTATAAGGATTATACCCCGTTCTTCTATCAGAACCATGCGGAATTTTTCGAATACAACGGGCTGAGCACATCTTTGAATACGCCGCAAGGCTTCAAATCGTTTAAGCAGTGGACCGATCTGTTTAACATTTACGCGGTGGAGAAGGAAGTACCGAGCTTCTACCAGCATTTCCGAAGAGGCACGATGCCCATCGGCGTTTCAGACTACAACATGTACGTCCAGCTGTCCGCAGCGGCCCCCGAACTAAACGGTCGTTGGGGTATAGCCGAAATTCCGGGGGTAAAACAGCCGGACGGAACGATCGAGAGGTGGGCCGGAGGCGGACAGCGGACGGGAGTCATATTCGAGAAATCCAAGAAGAAAGATCAAGCCTGGAAGTTCTTGAAATGGTGGAATTCAGCCGAGGTTCAGGCCAGATACGGCAACGATATCGAAGCGGTGAACGGTGTCGCGTTCCGTTGGAACACTTCCGTCGCCGAAGCGTTTGTCAAGCTTCCGTGGAAGCAGGAGGATGCCAATGTCATTCTGAAGCAGTGGCGCTGGTATAAGGACGTTCCGAACCTTCCCGGGGGTTATTTTCTGGAGAGGGAAATCAAGAACGCATGGCTTAGAACGGTTGTGGATGGAACGAACTCCCGTTCCTCTCTGGAAACAGCGGTGATGGATATTGATAGAGAGCTTAAACGCAAGCAGCAGGAGTTCGGATTTGTGGATCAGGACGGGCGAACCGCTCGAACTTTGGATTTGCCGGTTGTGAATAAACCGTGGGAAGGAGTTGACGCTTATGTTAAGTAAACTGTCCAACACCAATGTGGCAGTCCGCACTGCTACGAAAGAAGTGATAGTCAAAACTGAGCAAACCCGGCTCAGAAGCGTGCTTTCGGACATATGGGCGTATCGCCTTTCCTATTTGTTCATTGCTCCTTTCATGCTTTGCTTTATCGCATTTATTCTGGTGCCGGTGCTTGCCGCCATAGGATTGAGCTTTACTTATTTTAATGCCATTCATGCTCCTCGCTTTATTGGCTGGCAAAACTTTCAGTATCTGATTTCACAGGATTTGCTGTTTCTAAAGTATGCGCTGCCGAATACGTTCAAGTTCGCGTTGCTGGTTGGCCCCGGGGGGTACATCGCCGCTTTTATTTTGGCATGGCTCATTACCCAGCTGCCGAATGCGCTGCGCAGATGGTTTGCCCTCGCCATGTATACGCCGAGCCTGACGATAGGAATCGCCATGTCCATTGTCTGGCTTCCTATGCTGACTGGCGACCGGATAGGTTATTTGAACAGCACTCTCCTGCAGTTGGGCATTATTGATGTGCCCAAACTGTGGGTGACCGACAAAGATTACTTAATGAATTCGATGATCGTAGTGACGTTGTGGTCAAGTATGGGAGTCGGCTTTCTAGCGATGCTTGCGGGTATTCTAAATGTAAACAAGGAGCTTTACGAAGCGGGAAGGTTGGACGGGATCGGCAGCAGGCTCCAGGAGATATGGCACATCACCATTCCGTCGATGAAACCGCAGATGCTGTTCGGAGCGGTAATGGCCATCGTTTCCACCTTTAAGGCAGGAGCTATTGGCGAGGAATTATCCGGAATGAACCCGACGCCTGAATATGCTGGTCATTTGATTATCAATCATATTGACGATTATGGGTTTATCCGATTTGAGATGGGTTACGCTTCCGCAATTTCCGTTTTTCTGCTCGTGCTGATGTATGTGTGCAACAAATTAAGCTGGAGTCTGTTCGGTTCCAAGGAGGATGAGAAATGAAACGAATAGTGCTTCCCTGGAAACCGGCCGTTTTCTGGAGACGTAGACCCCGGCTTAAGAAGATAGACGGCTTTCAGATCGGGTTAATTATAGGGTTGACGATCCTGGCGGCATTCATGCTTCTGCCGATTGTTTATATTATCAACCATGCGCTGAAGCCATACCATGAGCTGTTCGTGTATCCTCCGAATTTTATCGTTAGAGAGCCTACACTCCAAAATTTCGTTGAACTTATGGTGGTGGCCTCCAATTTGACGGTTCCGCTCTCCCGATATTTGTTCAACAGTATTCTCATATCTTTTATTTCGGTCATAGGAGTTACTTTGATCAGCGCCATGTGCGCCTATCCGATCTCCAAGCATAAATTCCCGGGACATCGCTTCACATTCTCGCTGATTATTCTGACGCTTATGTTCGCTCCCGAGGTTATGCAAATACCTCGATATCTAGTTGTGAGTCATCTGGGAATTATGAATACATATTGGGGACATATCCTACCTATTCTCGCGATGCCGGTGGGTGTCTTTCTGCTCAAACAATTTATCGACCAGCTGCCGAACGAGCTTCTGGAAGCGGCAAGAATTGATGGGGCAGGGGAAGTCCAGATTTTCCTGCGGATGGTCATTCCGGTGTGCATGCCAGCTGTGGCTACCGTTGCGATTCTGACCTTTCAAGGCTCATGGGGAAATGTGGAGACCTCGTCATTATTTATGCAGGACGATGAGATGAAAAATTTCCCGTTCTTCTTAACCACCTTGACGAACAATCAAACGAATATTGTCGCCCGTCAAGGTGCCGCAGCCGCAGCCGCTTTAATTATGTTTGTTCCGAATCTAATTATTTTCCTTTTTTTGCAGGGAAAGGTTATTGCCACCATGGCTCATTCGGGAATCAAATAATGGGGGTTGCCGAGCAGATCTTGCGAAAACTTGAAGGAGGACCACGCTGTGCGGCCGAATCTGAAAAAACAGCTTCTTATCATCGCCCTAGCTCTTCTTATTTGGCCCGTCTTGTGCGGACCGGAGGGGGCATACGCCTACACGCCTTACAGCACTAATTATAAGGATGGTTACGGGCAGTTGGTTTGGACCCAGTCAGCTTACAACCCTGTGGGAGCATTAGGGCGTGAAATTTATATTCCCGATCCTAAGAAGCCCGGCCAACGCATCTACTCGCCGTTAAAACAACCGCAGGATCTGTTCATCGACAGCAAGGATGAGCTGTATATTGCAGACACCGGTAATAACAGGATTATTCATTTGAATGAAGAAGGGGAACTACTACGTATTTTGGACCTGAAGGAAAATCCTCTCAACAAGCCGCAGGGTGTGTTCGTAGATAGGAACGGGGATATTTATATTGCGGATACCGGTAATAAAAGAGTTGTTCGTCTGGATAAGGATGGTAAACTGCTGCGGGAATTCAAACGTCCAGAATCAAAGTTTCTTCCGGCTTCCTTTAAATACGATCCTGTAAAACTCATTGTCGATAAGCGGGGATTTCTGTATATTGCCATTCTCGGAGGTTATCAAGGGCTGCTGGAGATTGATCCGCAGGGGCAATTTCAAGGATTTTTTGGAGCAAACGTTACGAGCTTTTCCATTATCGATATGTTTAAAAGATTCATGTACACACGGGAAATGTATCAGAAGGAAATTAGTAAGCTTCCCGGCGCGATAGCCAGTGTTACGACGGATCAAGACGGACTGATCTATACCGTGTCCAGCGATGCAAAAACCGGACAAATCAAAAAGCTGAATATTGCAGGGTTGGATCAGCTGGCCCATAAAGGCGAATTTACGAAGCCAGGGGAAAAAACCTCCTTTGGCGAATTGGCTTTCAGCAATTACGATCATTCGATACCAACTTTGACAGATTTGACGGTAGACAGCGACGGGAATATCACAGCTATCGACTCCAAACGTAAAGTGGTCAACCAGTACGACAGCAACGGCAATTTGTTGTTTTTTTGGTGGGGGGACGACGGTGCGGTGACCACGAAGCTTGGTTTGGTCAAAACGCCTACAGCTATAGCTAATAATTCGAGGAATGAGCTGTTTATTTTGGATGGCGAAAACAATCTGGTGCAAGCTTTCCGGCTTTCTGAATTTGGTGCGCTTGTCCATAGAGCCAATCATTTGACGCAAGACGGAAAATACGAGGAGAGCGAGGCCCCGTGGGCAGAAGTAAACCGTTTGAACGCCTATTATACACCGGCTATTGCTGGACTCGCTAAAGCCGCCTATAAAAAAGGGGAATATGAAAAAGCACAAATGCTGTTTCTGGAAGCAGGTCATGCTCAAGGCTATTCCGATTCCTTCTGGCAAAACCGGCTGGTCTGGTTTCAGCGGCATTTCGGGTGGCTGATGAATATTGTTTTAGCGGGCCTAGCCGTTTTGTTTATAGCGAAAAAATGGAGCGGAAGATCAGGATGGGGCCGTATATATCGCAGCAGGCGGTCAGGCGAGCACCGGCTTGTCGGGCAGCTGAAGATAGCTTTTACTATTTTGAAGCATCCATTGGAAGGATTTGGATCCCTGCGGTATGAACAAAAAGGCAGCCTGTTAAGCAGTGCGATTATCTTCATCCTGGCTCTAGCTTCTTATTGCGTGATGAGGGCGGGAATTAGCTTTATCTTTAACCCGGATGTCATCCTTGAAGTCAATCTACTGATCGTAGTCATTCAATTTCTGGTTATTTGGTTGGGCTGGGTCGTCTCTAATTACTTAATCAGTACGATCTACCGTGGTGAAGGAAGATTCCGCGATGTGGTGTACGGCAGCTCTTACGCCCTGTTTCCTCTAGTGCTGCTGGGCTTGCCGATAACTGTTATATCCAATGTCATGACCTTAAGCGAGGGCTCCATCTTCAGCTTTCTCTATTTTGGC
This sequence comes from Paenibacillus sp. J22R67, assembly GCF_059692175.1. Taxonomy (NCBI): domain Bacteria; kingdom Bacillati; phylum Bacillota; class Bacilli; order Caryophanales; family Paenibacillaceae; genus Paenibacillus; species Paenibacillus sp. J22R67. The sequence continues at coordinate 129,376 of NZ_JCAUAX010000004.1, forward strand.
CTGTTTGCATGGATCGGGCTACTGCTGTTCTGGAAGGTTCAAAGTTTGCAAAATTACACAGTGGGGGAAACAGCTATTAATGTAGCCTTATCCTTATTTACGATGACGGTTTGCGGAGTATTGGTCTTCATTACAATCGGACTGACAAAGGAATTGACGGATTTCTTCTACTCCGTATTCCAGGAGGTAACGATCCGATGATCCGAAAGCGTATGATATATCCGGCTGCAGCAGCGATAGTTCTGCTTGTGGCTTTGGCAGTATGGCTGATTCGACCTCATGCTTCGTTGTCTGCCGCCGATGCGAAAACGCCCGTTGCCGGAGCATTGACCCCGAGTACAGGAGCACCGCCCCAGCTGGCCCTTCCCAATGAAGCGGACTTCCGGGTCATTGCCGAATCATCCAGCCTAAAGCTGTGGGTGAACGATAAGACGGGACATTTCAAGGTCGAACATAAGCAAAACGGCCAAGTCTGGCGATCATATCCAGACCCGGAGCAGTGGGCTCAAGAAACAATTACTGGCAACTGGAGAAACAATCTGCTCTCGCCCATCATGGTGGAATATATCGATGCGTCGAATTCCAAATCTCAAGCCAAAACGATAAGTTGGCTGGAGGATAAAGGCGTTCTGGAGGGCTTTCAAGCGACAGCAGACGGGTTTAAGGCGACTTATTCTTTTACGGGAACGCAGTTTAAAATTCCGGTGCAACTCCGCTTGCAAGAGGATTACGTTGAAACGGTTATTTATGACCCTGGCATTCAGGAAGGCAAGCTGAGCCTCTTAAATATCAAGCTATTTCCGCTGTTTGGTGCGAGAGCGTATAAGGAGAACGAAGAAGGTTATATGCTGGTCCCGGACGGCCCCGGAGCGCTAATCCGGTTCAAGCCCAACCTGACCAATGACAAATCGTTTTATCGGGCTAATGTGTACGGTGCGGACACGGCTTTCTTCAATGAGCGTACGGACCGCAATCCGCTGCGGCTTCCGGTATTCGGCTTAAAGTCGGGTACACAGGCTTTTGTCGGTGTGATGACTGCGGGAGAGGAATACGCCAAGCTGTTTGCAGCGCCAGGCGGTGCATTCGGGCAGTACAATTGGGTCACGCCGGAATGGCAATACCGTACCAAATATTTTCAAAGTACCAGCAAAAAGACAGAAACCGGTTTTTTCACCTACAGCAAAGAAAGATTTAATGTTCCGGAGCGTAAAACCCGCTATTATCTGCTAGATCCCGGTAAAAACGATTATGTAGCGATGGCGGACAAATACCGGACCTATCTAACCAAAGAAAAAGGCATGAAACCGCTGCAGCCCAAAAGCAGCGAGGTACCTTTCTACTTGGATATTGTCGGGGCGGATATTAAGAAGGGACTGGTGTGGGACAAATATTTGCAAGGGACGACGACCACTGAGGCTAAAGGGATTGTCGATAATCTTCTGACACGCGGTATCAAAAATGTAACGGTTCAATATGCGGGCTGGCAGGATGGTGGCTATAGCTCGTACGGCGGTCTGTTTCCAGTTGACTCCAGACTTGGCGGAAATGAAGGAATGAAGCAGTTTATCGATTATGCCCATTCGGAGAATATCCCCGTGTATTTGACGGCGAATTACACCTTGAACAATACGGGGAGCGATGGTTTCTGGCCGATCTTTGACGGTATGAGGGATCTTTCGGGTACCGTGCTGGAGTTCGAAAATCAGACCAACCGGGAGATGACGACCTTGGTCAGTCCGAGGTTCAGCGTCGAAACCGTAACGAAGGATTTGAAAGCTTATAAGGCACTTGGCGCGGATGGTATTTATTTCAATGAAGGAATAGGGCAATTCTTGAACAGTGATTATAACACCCGCTATTTAGCGGGCCGCAGCGAAGTGCTGAACAGCCAGAGAGAGCTGCTGCAGAAGACAAGGGAAACGCTCGGAGGTGTGAGTGTGGAGAATGCCAATGCTTACGCCATCGATGAAGTTAGGCATATTCACCGGTTGCCGGACACGTACTCATACGATATTTTTGTAGATGATCAGATTCCGTTTACACAAATAGCTCTCCATGGTTTGATTACGTATTCCTCGGAATGGTCCAACCTGCGAGAGCAGTACCGGAACGAGTTTCTCCGGAGTATCGAATTCGGCTCTTATCCCTCTTATATCTTTACAGCTTCTGATTCGGGAAGTATGAAAGGGGCGTATTCCATTTGGTATTACAGTATGAATTACCGCTCCTGGCTCGACAAAGCGGTCGAGGAATATAAACGCTTCAATGAAGCGCTTGGCGATGTTCAGGCTCAGTTTATTACGGAACACCGGACGTTAGCGCCGCAGGTGAGAGAAACCGTATATGAAGGCGGAAAGACAATCATCGTGAATTATAATGAGCAGGAATATTCGGATGGACGGATTCGCGTTCCGGCGCAGGATTTCATTGTGCTGAAGGGAGGTTTGAAGATGTGAGCAGATGGAGGCTGCAGGCGTCCACTTTACGGAAATGGGAAGGGACCCTTTTTATATCGCCGTGGATCTTCGGTTTTTTCGCCTTTGTCGCATTTCCCCTGGGCTTTTCCTTGTACATGAGTTTTCATAGAGTAAAAGTCACGGTGTCGGGGATTGAAACGATTCCCAACGGAGTGGAATATTATCGCGAGATTTTATTCGCTGACGGAGGATTGCTGTACGATAGCTTGATTCCGTTCCTCCGCGAGGCGATTGTCATGATCCCTATCATCCTGATTTTTTCCTTAATAGTAGCGATTTTGTTGAACCAGCGTTTTTGGGGGAGGACGTTGTTCCGGGTTATCTTTTTCCTGCCGGTCATCTTCTCTTCTGGGCAAATTATTATGGAGTTTATTTCACAAGGCGAAGGCCAGCTTGCCTTCGTAGAATCACTTAGAATCAATTATTTCATCATGGAATATGTGCCAGCCTCATGGGCGGAGCCGATTAATCATGTAATCAGCTCCTTCGTGCTCGTGTTGTGGTATTCGGGGGTGCAGATTCTTATTTTCCTGGCAGGACGGCAGACGATTTCTTCGTCCGTTTATGAGGCGGCGCGGATCGACGGAGCCGATCCTTGGAATACGTTCTGGAAAATTACGCTGCCCGGACTGGTCCCCTTTATTTTTCTAAATATGATCTTTACGGTTATCGACTTATTCACATTTCCGACGAATCCCATCATCAGCAAAGTTACTACGGCCAATTACGGGCTTTCCAGCGCGCTGGCATGGATTTATTTCGTTATTGTTTTGGCCTTTATCGGTGTTGTTCTGTTGGTGTTCAGCCGGGTGGATAAAGCGTTTGGACCAAAGAGATAACCAGAGTGAAACTTATAGGAGGTTGACACCATGGAGCGTATGATCCGGCTAATAAGGAGGCGCCTCACCTTGAACGGGGATACCGTCAGAGAATGGCTTGTATCAGGGAAATATTTCCTCATTGGCAAGGAAGCGGATAAAGGGTTTCTGTTCCGGCTGTTTCTGTACATTATCCTTATCGATACAGCCTTTATTTATTTGAAGCCTATCTTATATATGGTGGGCACTATGGTCAAAGACGCGACGAACATGCTCGACCCATCAGTGATCTGGGTTCCTCGTTCAATCTTTACTGGTCACCTAGAGGAAGCGTTCAAGCTGCTGCAGTACCAGACCAGTTTTTTTTACTCGGTGTCAATTTCCTTGACTGTAGCGGTGCTGCAGATTATATCCTGTGCTATCGCGGGATACGCTTTTGCCAGGCTGGAGTTTCCATTCAAAAGGCTATGGTTTGTAGCGCTTGTGTTTACCTTCATCCTTCCTCCCCAGTTGACGATACTTCCGTCGATCTTGATGTTTAAGCAGATCGGTTGGGCGAACACCGTTCTGCCCATGATTGTGCCGGCGCTTTTCGGCCATGGACTGAAAGGCGCGCTGTTCGTTATCATTTTCAAACAATTTTTTTCGACACTGCCCAAAGAGTTGGAGGAGGCTGCAAGAATGGACGGAGCGAACGCGTTTCGCTTCTTCTTCAAAGTTATGCTGCCTATATCCAAATCGGCCATTATCGTCGTCTTTTTGTTTTCTTTTGTATGGAATTGGAACGACTTCTATTTACCTTCGATGTATATGTCGGGTTCCAAGGACGTTCCGTTATCAATTAGTCTGGCGAAGCTGGCCACTTCGTTAAGCGCGGAAGCCGCTCAAGGAGGAACGAGCATCTTTGCGGAACCTATCAAGATGGCGGCGTCCTTCCTGATTATTACTCCGGTGCTGATTGTTTACGCGATTGCGCAGCGGTGGTTTGTTGAAGGGATTGAGCGCACGGGACTGGTGGAATAATGTGAACCCTAATAAATATGATAGGTGGTATATCATTCAAGTGAAAAACATTTGGCCTTCCTTACTTGTACTTAGCGTTCTGCTGCTTCCGGCTTGCTCCAACGGACTAGGAGAGTCAACGACAGCCTCTACGCCGGATTCCGGCGCGAGTGATAAGACTTCAGCTCCTGCCGAGCTCAAGCCGGTCAAGCTGACCTTCTATAACAGCAGCGGCACCTTTACGAATACTGAATTTAAAACATTTATCGCCGACCCTGTCCATAAGAAATATCCTCATATCACGATTGAGAGATTGGAGCCGCCTACCGGAACGACACCCGAAGATTTCTTCTCCTCCGGTCAAACACCGGATATTATCTACTCCAGCTCCAGCTCGCACCGAAAAATCATTAGCTTGGGTGTTCTTCTGGATTTAAATGAATACGTCAAAAAATATAATTTCGATTTAAGCCGCATTAAGCCAAGTATGCTTAGCTACGCGAAAGAACTGTCGGATAAAGGCGAGCTCTTGGAGCTTCCCTTCAATTCCAACCAGCATATCTTATACTACAACAAAGATATCTTCGATAAATTTGGAGTCCCCTACCCGTCAGATAAGCAGATGACATGGGAAGAGGCTTTGGAATTAGGCCGCAAGCTGACGAGAACCGAAAACGGCATCAACTATATCGGGATCGATGCAGAAGGGCCGATTGGAATTGCCAAAAATTTGGCTCTACCCGTCATTGATGTGAAAACAGGAAAATCGCTTTTAAGCTCCCCGGAATGGCTTCGCGTATTCAACATTGCCAAACAAAATTATGATATCCCGGGCTACCTTGGAAAAGACAATAAATATGTGTATGGTCGCGATGAGTTTATGAAGGACAGGAATTTGGCAATGCGTCCTACTTGGCTGGCCAACATGGTAGGCCCATTGGAGGAGCTCCGTCAGCAGGGGCTGGAGGTCAACTGGGATATTGCGCCAGTCCCGACCTTTAGCGATCAGTTGGGCAAAGCTAGAGAAGCGCAAAATCATACACTCTCCGTGTTTACGAAGAGTACTCACAAGGATGAGGCATTTCAGGCGATCGCACACATCCTGTCGGATGAAGTGCAGCGGATTTTATCCCGCAATGGCAGGGTGCCCTCCATCATCAACCCTGAGCTGGAGAAGGAGTATGGTGCGGATCTTCCTGTCCTGAAAGGAAAGAAGGTACAAAATGTGTTTGCCGCACAACCTCTCCAGGAGCATACCTCTCATCAATTTGAGCTGGATATCAATAAATTTGTTACCGATGCCGCAAAAAGCATAGCTACAGGCACAGACGTTAATACAGCGGTCCGGAAAGCCTCCGAGAGCATCGATAAAGAAGTGGAAAGGCTGCAGAAGAACAACAAATAATACGGAAAAGGCGGGAGCTGTAAGTCGAAGAGGTCACTTGATCAAAGTGGACCATGCGTACCGCTGTACAGGATGGGAACGAAGCTGAAAGAAGCCGTATCATCACGGGATTATCCGGATGTACGGCTTTTTATTGTTGAGGGGTATCCAGCTCGAGTATTCAGCGAACGGCGGCTTTTGTGACGCTTATTCGCGGAATGATCGTGCGGCATGCTTTACCGAGACCGGCGATAAAGCCAAAGGCTGGGCCATGACTGTAGGAAGCAAGGGTGGGGATGAAGGAAGGGGACGAGGGCAAGCTTAATCCGGAATCCGGAGGCCGACCGTAGAAGGACGGCAGCGCTGCCGGGCTTCTTCATTCGATGCTCCCGCTTGTGCTCGTCAGTCAATCCGTAGAAATCTTCGCCTAGCTGAATGAGCTCTCGTCCGGTATTGCCTTCTCTGTAGTTGGCCGCTTCCCTCCGATAAATAAGCTCGGCTTCGCACGATATTGCGGGCTGAATAGACGGCTCCACTTTCCGTTTAGAGTTAATTCAGCTCAAAGCCCTGCTCAGATAAAAACTCTCGCATATGCGTTCTGTGCCGGGAATTTAAACGTCTGACCATTTCTTTGGACCAGTTGGAGTCCCTTGTTCCTCCTGCGCGGGTCAGCATAAATTCCGAGAGCGTACGGTTGTAATCTTCGATCCCTTGCGTATAGGCGTCGGTAGAATACTTTTCTTTATGATAGATGATTTCCAGAGGCAAGCGTGGGCGCTGGGTCGGTTCTTGATCCGGGTAGCCTACGCACATGCCGAATACGGGGTAAACCAGCTTGGGAAGTCCGATAACCTCGGATACTTCCTTGGGATTGTTGCGGATACCGCCGACATAGACAACGCCGAGGCCAAGCGATTCGGCGGCTATGGAAGCATTCTGTGCAGCCAGAGCCGTGTCGACGGTGGCGATAATGAAGATTTCGGTGGTAGACGGGATGTCCACCTCCTCTATGGGCGTGCAGGCGTGTTGGAGACGGAGAAGATCAGCGCACCAAATGAGGAACAAAGGGCATTCCTCGATAAACTGCTGGTCGGCCGCTAGATGCGCCAGCCTCTTCTTGGCTTCCGGATCGGTAACACCCACTACGCTGTATGCCTGCATATTGCTGGAGGTGGAGGCTTTCTGAGCGGATTCGAGAATACTTTGCAAGTGTTCATCGCTCAAGGCATCCGGTTTATATTTGCGGATAGAGCGGTGAAGCTTCAATTGTTCGATTATTGGATTCATTCTGGAACTCTCCTTTCACATATCTGAAGCAGTCCATCGCAAAGAAACCGGAAACGCAGCGCAAGGCTGGTCTCCGGTTATCCGGTAGTCGATATATAAAAACTAAACTTATTGGAATACTTAGTATTAAATTTAACATCTTCTCCTAGTGATGTCAAACCTTGTTTTAGGGTTATCAACAGCAACCGCCGTTGGAAAATAACGGGTTTAGATAACGATAATTCGGGGAATGCCGACAAAAAGGATTTTGTAGGTTGGTCTGGTATTGCTTCGACGTTATGTCTTCTGGAGCATGCGATTATGAAGCTTTGGGTTGTTAGAACCAAGTATCGATAAGCATGTGGTTTGGTATGTTGAGGGTACTTCACTGGTTATGATAAGATTATAAGATAACAAGAGAGAAATTGAGGTGAGAAGCTTGGACAGACTTTATGATATGTTACACTTTAACTCGGAGTTCGTAGAGAAGAAGGAATTTGAAAAATATAAATCATCTAGATACAAAGATAAAAAGATGGTTGTTATAACTTGTATGGACTCAAGACTTACCGAGCTCCTTCCCCGAGCATTAAATATAAAGGATGGAAATTCCAAAATCATTAAAGATGCTGGAGCGATTGTTTTGCATCCATTTGGCAGCGTTATGCGTAGCGTAATTGTCGCTGTGTATGAATTAAATGCCGATGAAGTGTTTGTGGTCGGACATCATGATTGTGGGATGAGCTGTATTGACCCCGGGGAAACGATTAATAAAATGAAGGAGAACGGCATATCTTCCGAAATTATCGACACCCTCGAAAGTTCCGGAATCAACTTGCAACGGTGGCTACACGGTTTCGACAGTGTTGAAGATTCCGTCAAAGGAAGCGTGCAAACGGTCAAAAACCATCCCCTTCTGCCAAAAGCCATTCCCGTTCATGGCCTTGTAATCGATCCGGAAACAGGAAAGTTAGATTTAATAGTTGACGGTTATAAACATAAGGAATCGTAGGGAAATCGAATTGAATGAAGCCTATATGGATCACGAAACGAAATTCTGGCGAGAAACGACTGTTTAATTCCAAAGAGCCGCTAAGAAGCAGCTCTTTCTTTTTTATGTTCGATGTCAAAAAATTGTAACATGGTTTTTTCGCACAGTTATGCAGACTTGCTTACTCGGATATTTTTTACAATCATAAAATGGAGCAATGGTTTTGAAATATTGGGACATCTCTATTGAACCGGGAAATATCCAGATGGTAAAAACAGTAATAATTAATCCGATCGGAAAAACAATCGATCTATAACTAGGTAAATTAATCAATTGAGCAAAACCAAGAACTAGGGAGTAATAACAAACGGAGATTTTAAGAAAAGCCCCCATAACCCAAATGGCCATTAAAATCGATTCTACATGTTCAATGAATTCTGCAATATGAATATATCTTACTGCATTCATAACGGGAAACGAAAATGAACCTGTTATTCCTCCAAATCTTCGATTTTGCGGAAGCTTTTCATATGAAGTATCCAAAGGAATGGGAAGAGATAAAAGATCAATGGGATGAAAAATTCCCCGAGATTGACGTAAGTATTGCTATTACTACTAAAATACATAGGCCTGGAATGATTACAACTAGTGTAAATAGGCCGAAAGAAAAGGTGAAGAAAGAATGATATGGCTATTGGTCAGATTCTTGAAAAATAAGAAAAGGCCGAGGTTTCAAAAACATCGAGTGTCAATTTATCTTGTAGAAATATAAATAATAATATCTGTAAAATTATGGTCATGAAATCTAGTTCTTGTCATCCGGACTTCCTACGAATCTTGACATTAGATACTACAATCTAAGGTGACATAGTTATTTTCGCAAAAATGAAATAAGTAATAAATGTATATAACTAAAATATACGGGTCTGTTCCTGAAAGATATCGCTTATAATCAAAGCATGAACGAATAAAGGGGGCAATTTACATGGGAAATTTAACGAAATACACTACCGTACCAACATATAAGGGAGGAACACTTACTTAAGTTGTAAACGGTGTACACCTTATATGTGTTAATTAAATAACACGAAAAAGGGGTAAGACCATGCGTTTTCCAGTGAAAAAGTTTTTGTCTTATTACAAACCGTATCTATCGTTGTTTCTTAGTGTATTGGCCTGTTCCTTTATCGTTTCTGCTGCGACATTGGTGTTTCCGTTGCTGGTTCAGCATATTACGAAAGATGTTTTGAAGGGAGACATGTCCGCAGCGCTTGGCAGCGTGTATAGAATTGGCGGGCTGATGATTGTCTTAGTCGCGGTCCAGAATATCGGAAATTACTTTGTTGACTACAAAGGTCATGAAGTTGGAGCTCGTATGGAAAGAGATTTGCGCAGCGAGTTGTTTGCGCACATGCAGACTTTTTCCTTTGGTTTTTACGATAAGGAAAAGACAGGTCGGCTCATGTCTCGAATAACGAATGACTTGCTGTTGCTTTCTGAGCTATACCATCACGGGCCAGAAGACTACGTCAAATATTTTGTCCGCTTTATTGGAGCATTTTTCATTTTGTTCTCGATTAACGCAAACTTAACTATTGCCATATTCTGTTTCATTCCGATCTTAGGTGCCTTTTCATTGTATTTCAATAAGAAATTGAACAATGCATTAAGAAATAACAAAGAACGAATCGGAGACGTAAACGCTCAAGTAGAGGATAGTCTATCGGGAATCCGTGTAGTCAAAGCATTCGCAAACGAGCATATCGAAATCGAGAAGTTTGACCGGACAAATAATCATTTCCTCGATAGCCGAAAGAAAACATACAAGGCTGAAGCGTATTTTTACAATGCAGTCGAAACGATCATCCAGCTGATTACGATAACGGTGATCATCTTTGGAAGTGCCAGTATGGCCCGCGATACACTCCATTTAGCGGATTTGATAACTTTCTTACTATATATCAGCTTTATGATTGAACCCATTCAACGACTGACGCATATGAGCGCTCAGTTGCAAGAAGGAATAACGGGTTTCCAGCGTTTTATGGAAATCATGAATGTGAATCCGACGATTGAAAACAAACCGAATGCCTTGATCCCTCCAGAGGTACATGGAGAAATTGAGTTTAAACAGGTTTCTTTTCGTTATGATGCCCATTTGAACCATGTATTGGTAAATGTGTCGCTTCGTGTGCAATCAGGAGAGTATGTTGCTTTAGTGGGGCCGTCTGGTGGTGGGAAAACTACATTATGCTCACTCATCCCTCGCTTTTATGATGTAACCAATGGGGACGTATTACTAGATGGGATCAGCGTCCGGGATCTCGATCTGAGGACATTAAGAAATAACATCGGGTTCGTACAGCAAGATATCTACCTTTTCGCGGGAACGGTAATGGAAAATATTCGCTACGGAAATCCAGCCGCGAGCGAAGAAGCAATTATCGAGGCCGCCAAACGCGCGAATGCCCATAGCTTTATCATGAACTTGTCGAATGGCTACCACACTGAGATCGGGCAACGAGGTGTCAAACTGTCTGGTGGTCAAAAGCAGCGGCTTAGTATCGCTCGCGTATTCTTAAAGAACCCACCCGTTCTCATTTTAGATGAGGCAACGAGCGCACTTGATAACGAAAGTGAGAGCATTGTCAAGGAATCACTTGAATCATTAGCAAAAGGGCGTACAACGATCGTAATTGCCCATCGACTTTCCACGATTCGCAATGCGGAACGGATTATCGTATTAACTGAAGACGGTATTGTGGAACAAGGTACGCACGAAGCGTTGCTGGCACGCGAAGGCGTGTATGCACAACTGTATTCCAAGCAGTTTGAATTACAATTATAAGCTCACAAACCAATAATCGGATTCCCTTAACGAAAGAAGGGAACCGATTTTTTTCGCTTTCTACATGCCCAAACGTTAGTTGAATGGATACAGAGCAAGCAGTGTTGTTTTCGCTCTCGCATGGAGCCAACATAAATTATTAAAGTTGGGGAGAACCCAAATCTGGCTGATTAAAATTTATAATTCCAATTGATTAACTTGGTATTGTATTTTATGATTACATGTAACAAATTCAGGCAGGAAACATAATGACAGGAAATGTCTGTTATCAGACAAAACTAGTTCAAATGTCAACTATTTATATGTAAAGGTGGGAGATGAGCATGACTATTTTACGATCAGATCGCCGAGTTCATAAAACGAGACAACATATTACCCGTGCATTCTTGTCGCTTTGTGAAAAGAAGGAATTCGAAACAATTGTCGTTAGGGATATAACTGATGCTGCGGATATTAGTCGATCCACCTTTTATACTCATTTCCAAGACAAATACGACTTGCTTGAACAAATCATGAAAGATAAGCTTACCGAGTTATTAAATTTATATGAAAACAATAAATCGCGAATATTGGGATATGTACCGCATCATGAAGTCCCTGACCCCTACTTCCTGCTACTGTTCGTGCATTTATCCGAGCAAGCTCCAATTTATCGTGTTCTGTTGTTTCATTTGCCAGATTCACGGTTTGGCGATCGCATGATGGAAGCTATACAGCACACGATAGGTCAACGGGTTGACAACAACCGAATGGACCAGAAGCAGCCGATTCCACTTGATATTTTGCTGGTAAGCATGTCGTCTTGGATTGGCGGAATGGTCCTTAGCTGGTTGAAACAAGGGATGATTTACTCACCCAACTATATGGCAATTCAATTAAGCCGAATAGCTTCAATTGGCTTTTATCAGGCTATGAGCCTTTAGGTGCACAATTGAACGAATTGTGTTTATTTTGCTGAAAAATACTGGTCAAAAAAAAGCTAGATGTCCGAAAAGCTTCATTTTATCCCATTTTGTTTGTTGACCATGTTTCGTTGGATGGATATGATTAGTTCAATACCTGAGTTAATTCATCGGAATTATTGAATTTCGAAAGGTGGGAGTGAGAGCTTGAGAGGCGAAAGGTTTATAAAGAGTTTGAATGATGGGCGAACGGTATGGCTGGATGGCAATAAAGTTACCCATCTCGATACACATCCAGCTTTTCGTGGAACATTATTTACCATACGAAACCTATTTGATTCGCTTGACGATCCCCTGGTTCGAGATCAGGTAGGCTATCGAATCAAGGGCAGGGAAGCTTATGCTCACAGTTCCTTCCTTGTTCCTCATACCCCGGAGCAGCTTGCAAAGAGAAGTCAATCCTTCGCCTTCTGGTCTAAACAATGCAACGGCATGATGAGCCGGCTCTCTGATTATGCTCGCTCTTTCATTACCGGATGGTATGCAGCACGCCACGAGTTTGATCGATTGGAACCAGGTTTTGCTCATAAAATAACGGCTTACTATGAAACGGCTAGGGATAATGATCTATTTTTGACGACAGCCATCATTGATCCCCAAATTGACAGATCGAGCGGATTGGACGATAACAGAATCGCATCCCGCTTTCTGCATGTGGTTAAGGAGACAAGTGAAGGCATCGTCGTTAGAGGAGCCAAGATGATTGCGACTGGTGCGCCATATACGCATGACTTTGTTATTTTCTCCTTTCTCAAATTGGAACAAGCCCATAGTGAGCATGCACATGTCCTCATTGTGCCAGCGAATTCTGCAGGCCTTCATATCGTTTGCCGACAGTCGTATGCGAGCGATAAAGCACACGATTCTCCTCTCAGCGCAAGATATGACGAAATGGATGCCGTGTTGTTTTTCGATGATGTATTGATTCCATGGGAACGCGTACTGATGTATGGCGATGCCCAGAAGGTTATGGCACTTAGGGCGAATACGACGGCAAATGCACTAGCTTTTCATCAAAATGTCGTACGTTATGTGGCCAAGCTTGAATTTATTACCGGTGTCACGTTTGCTGTTGCGGAAGCGATTGGTGTAGGGGGGTTTCTCCACATTCAAGAAAAGCTTGGCGAGCTGTTAACGCAAATTGATACCATCAAAGCGCTTGTCATTGCTTCCGAGGCGCAAGCCAAATATGACGATCACGGCGTTTTGGTTCCGGAGCTGTCCTATATAAACACAGCAAGAAACATAGGGACTAAGTTTTATCCGCGTGCCGTTGAAATATTACAACAAATTGGCGGTGGCGGGTTTGTTCAAGTTCCCTCTAGCATTGAAGATTTCTATGGCACCATATCGGAGTTAATGAGCGAATATTTCGAGGGAGCTACGGTTAGTGCAGAGAAAAAGGTGCAATTGTTCAAACTCGCATGGGATTTAGTGGGGAGCCCGCTTGGTTCCAGACATGAGCTGTATGAGAGATTTTACGCCGGGGACCCTGTACGTGGTTTTGCCAATCAATATTTGACTCACGATAAAGAAAGCTTGACCGCTCCGATTTGGAAACTCATTAAAGAGTCAGCAAAGCGAGGAGCTGCAAACGGAAATTAAGTGTTCGTAATAACTGTCAACCGGACAACCGGAGACCTTCTGCCCTATAGGGCGGCATAGGTCTCCTTTTTATTTACAGAAAGGATGGATGGTCACATGGAAATTTTTTGGTTTATACCGACACATGGAGATGGACGATATCTTGGCACGGGAGAGGGAGCAAGGGAGGTAGATTTGGACTATGCTACCCAGATTGCCAAAGCGGCTGACACACTTGGATTCAGTGGCGTATTGCTGCCAACGGGAAGATCGTGTGAAGACGCCTGGGTAACAGCCTCTGCCTTAATCCCGGCTACAAAGAAGCTGAAATTTCTTATTGCACTGCGGCCAGGTCTCATGTCACCGACTTTATCGGCGAGGATGGCAGCCACTTTCGACAGGTTATCCCAAGGAAGGCTGCTCATCAATATCGTTACTGGCGGAGATACCTCCGAGGCAAGAGGTGACGGACTTTTGCTCGATCACGATACGCGTTATGAGCTGACGGATGAATATTTGACCATCTGGAGACAGCTTATGCAGGGGAAGCAGATCGACTTCGATGGATCTCATATCACGGTGGATAAGGCAAAAATTATGTATCCGCCGGTTCAAGCACCCTATCCGCCGCTTTATTTCGGGGGGTCCTCACCAATCGCCCAACAAATCGCTGCGGATCATATTGATGTTTATTTAACATGGGGAGAAACGCCTAAACAAGTCAAAGAAAAAATTGAGATTGTTCGGGAGCTTGCTGCAAAACGCGGAAGGAAGGTTCGATTCGGAATAAGGCTGCATGTCATCGTTCGTGAAACGGAAGATGAAGCTTGGGCTGCAGCAAACCGATTAATTTCGAACTTGGATGACGCAACGATTGCCAAGGCGCAGGCATCCTTTGCCAAAATGGATTCCGTCGGACAACGGCGGATGTCAGAGTTGCATGGAGGAGATCGTAGCAAACTGGAGATCAGCCCCAATCTCTGGGCAGGTGTCGGCCTCGTCAGAGGCGGTGCGGGGACAGCGTTGGTCGGCGATCCGGACACGGTTGCGGAGCGGATGTTGGAGTACCATGAGATGGGCATTGAGACATTCATCATGTCTGGATATCCGCACTTAGAAGAAGCTTTCCGAGTCGAAGAACTGCTTTTTCCCAAGCTTCCGCTTAAGCATAGGGAAGCACCTAAAGAGAAATATGCGTTCGTAAGTCCGTTCGGCGAGATGGTAGCAAACGATATTTTGCCTAATGCGGAAAATAGGTCGGTAGCATCCTCTTGAGAGCTTACGAGGGTACCCTATCGATCAGAAACAAGGAGGAGGAAGATGGGAATAAATGAAGGTGTTTGGGGCAGCGGCCCATCAGACAACTACACGAGACTAGCCGAGCGTTTCCGGCCGATCTTTCAACGAATTCGCGATGGAGCCGTTAATCGGGAATTGAATCGTAAACTTCTTCATGAAGAGGTCAACTGGCTAAGGGCATGCGGGTTCGGGACCGTCCGCCTTTCGCAAGAGGAAGGCGGGCTCGGTGCTACGCTCCCTGAATTATTTGGACTGCTGATTGAATTGTCAGAAGCAGATTCCAATGTGACGCAAGCGCTGCGGATTCACTTCGGTTTCGTCGAGAGAATATTAAATTTGCCGGATGGAGAGCGAAGGGACCGATGGTTAAGGCGCATCGCAGAGGGGGAGATCGTCGGGAATGCCTTGACGGAGATCGGGGAAAACAAGGTGGGCAGTATCGCGACCACGTTGTCAGAAGCGGGGGATCAGCTTCGATTAAATGGCATTAAATTTTACTCCACAGGCACGATTTATGCGGATTGGATCGTAGTTAGCGCGACGGCTGGAGAAGACGACATCGTCTCAGCCATCGTTCCAGTTGCGGCGGAAGGCGTCGACATTGTGGATGATTGGGCTGGCTTCGGGCAAACACTGACTGGCAGCGGCACGACGAAGTTCGTCAATACACCGGTCGAGAGAGAGGAAGTGTTCGACCGAGAAACGTACACGAAGTACGGCACTGCGTTTGCCCAAATGGTTCATCTTGCAACGCTGGCAGGGATATCCAGAGCGGCAGCGAGAGACGTTGCGGCAGCAGTCGCCGAACGGCGGAGAACGTACTCGCATGCTTCAGCCGCTCGGGCAGGCGAGGATCCTCAAGTGCTGCAAGTGGTAGGACGTGTGCACAGTCAGGCATACGCTGTGGGCACGATCGTACTGAAGGCGGCTGAGGCTGTGCAGCGAGCGTACGAGGCCAAGACATCAGAGGATACCGGATATGTGGAAAGGGTGAATGTCGAAGCGGAGGTGGAAGTTGCTCAAGCACAGACGATTGTTGCGAGGCTGACACTTGAAGCTACTGCCGCAATTTTTGATGCGCTGGGCGCTTCAGCGACTGCCAGGTCGAAGGGGCTTGACCGCTATTGGCGGAACGCCCGGACGATCACTTCGCATAACCCCTTGATCTATAAAGAGCGAATTGTCGGCGATTATGCTGTTAACGGATCGCGTCCACCATTCGCTTGGCAAACAGGGATAGATGCACGATCAAATGCTGACCAGACGACTGGGGACAACGATGTTCGGCTGAAGCCGCCGTCTTAGTCTCTTTTTTAACATAAAAATCTCAGATTAAGGAGTGGTAAAAAAGATGAAAAAACCAACCATTCTCACCACAATGCTCATTATCGCTGCCCTCACGTTCCTTCTGGCTGCTTGCTCGAAGACGGAGACATCTAGCACGAATGCGGCTGCTCAGCCTGATGCAAAAGCTGCAGCGACCGCTAATCCGGAAGATAAGGTGATTCATCATGTGATGAGTGACGCCGGGTTCAACGGAGAGATTGTCAAAATTTTGAAAGCTGAATTAGCTAAGGACGGTTATACGCTTGACTATGTTATCGTAAACGATATTATCCAACCCAATAAAATTGTTAACGACGGCCAAGCGGATACGAATTCGTTTCAGCACGAGGCGTATTTTGATCAATTCGTGAAGGATCAGGGTCTGAAGAACATCTCGAGAGCTTTCTACACAACCTTCACCCCATCAGGTTTGTACTCTAAGAAATATAAATCTTTCAAAGAGGTTCCCGATGGTGCCCTGTTTGGTATCCCAGTCGATCCCGCCAACAATGGACGCGCGCTTTTCATGCTTCGCGATTTGGGGCTTCTGAAATTGAAGGACGGCGTGGATGTTATCCATGCAACGCTCAAGGATATTACAGATAACCCTCATAAGTACAAATTTAAAGAAGTAGACCAATTGATGCTGCAGAGGACGCTTGATGATGTTGATGTCGGTTTCTTGTTCGCTGGAACAGCTGTTCAGATTGGTTATAAACCTAAACAGGATGCTTTGGCCTTGGAGACAGGAAAAGATTTGCCTTACAAAGGCATTGTGGCCGTTAATAACAAGCTGCTAGGCACGCCTAAAGTCAAAGCGCTGCAGAAAGCTTATGAGAGCCAGGCAATCAAAGATTTTTATAAGGAGAAATACGGAGACGCCATTGAAACATTGGAAAGTTTGAATAAATAACGATGGGGAGGGCTTTCCATGATCACTCTGCAAAATATTAGCAAAACGTTCACAACTGCCGGAGGACCGCTGCACGCGGTATCCTCCGCTTCGCTGCAAATAGCGCAAGGCGATATTTATGGCCTGATTGGGTTTAGTGGAGCGGGTAAATCGACTCTGCTGCGTACGATTAACCTGCTAGAACGGCCTGACGAAGGTCAAGTCATCGTCGACGGCGAGGAATTGACGAAGCTCAATTTGCGCGAGCTAAGAAAGAAACGACTTTCCATTGGCATGATTTTTCAGCATTTTAATTTGCTTAATAATTTAAATGTGTATGACAATGTGAGCTTTCCGCTAGAAATTGCCAAGGTGCCCAAGGCTCAGCGACATATACGCATCGAGAGCTGCCTCGAAATGGTCGGCTTAACCGACAAGGCCAAGGCATACCCAGCCAAGCTGAGCGGAGGACAAAAGCAGCGGGTCGCGATTGCACGTGCGCTTGCCAACAACCCGAAAATTCTGCTGTGCGACGAGCCGACTTCTTCCGTCGATCCGCAGACGACAGGCAGTATTTTGGCCGCCCTGAAGGAAATTAACCGCAATTTAGGCATCACTATCGTTATCGTCACGCATGAGATGAACGTCGTGAAAGCAATTTGCAATAAAGTTGCAGTCATGGAGCACGGGAAAATTGTGGAGAAATTTGATTTGAGCGAGAAAAATATTGTGCCTCAATCCAACATTGCACAGTATTTGTTCAACAATGAGATCTCGTTGGAGAGAGAACTGGAGGCCAACTATGTTTGATAACATAGCCACTGCTTGGCCTGAACTTATTCAGGCGCTGCTGGAAACACTATACATGCTTATTTTGACTCTTCCGATTGCCGTTGCCATTGGTACTCCGCTTGGGACGATTTTGTTCCTGACACGGCCCGATTCTTTTCTCAAATGGCCCAAATTTTATCTCATTTTGAATGGATTCGTCAATCTCATTCGTTCGTTTCCCTTCTTAATCCTGATGATTGCCATCATTCCTTTTACCCGGCTTGTGGTGGGAACGGCGCTTGGTACAACAGCAGCCACCGTGCCGATGATCATCAATGCGGTACCCTATTTTGCGAGATTTATTGAGCAAATATTGCTCGATGTCAATCGCGGTGTGGTAGAAGCAGCTGAATCAATGGGGGCAAACAAATTCCAGATCGTTTGGAAGGTGTTATACACCGAAGCTCGTTCCGGTATTGCCAATGCGGTCACCATTGTTACCGTTAGTTTCCTCTCGTATTCTACGGTTGCGGGATTAGTCGGAGGCGGGGGAATCGGCGACTTTGCCATCCGATATGGCTATTACCGTTATCAAACGGATGTGATGTTCGTTACGATCGTCATTATGGTGCTCTTCGTACAAGTTTTTCAATTCACAGGCAACTATATCGTACGCAAGCTGGATAAACGGTTGTAAATAAGGAGGAAATCAACATGCCCAAAAAAATTCACCTCAACGCCTTCGAAATGAACTGCGTCGGGCATATTGCACACGGCTTATGGCGGCATCCCGACAGCGAAAGACATCGCTACACAGATATCCGTTATTGGACGGAGCTAGCGCAGTTGCTGGAACGCGGGAAGTTTGATGCCTTATTCTTAGCTGACGTTGTCGGGGTGTACGATGTCTACAAACAAGGACCGGAGACAGCAATTCGTGAAGCTGTGCAGATTCCCTGCAATGATCCATTTCTTGTCGTACCGCCGATGGCGCTTGTGACCAAACATCTGGCCTTCGCTGTCACTTTTTCCACGACATATGAGAAGCCCTTCGGCCATGCGAGGCGGATGTCGACACTAGATCACCTAACGAAGGGGAGAATCGCTTGGAACGTCGTAACCTCGTATTTGCCGAGTGCTGCCCGTAACTTCGGTTTGGATCAAATGATTAAACACGACGACCGCTATGAAATTGCCGAAGAATATCTAGACGTTTCCTATAAGCTCTGGGAAAGCAGCTGGGAAGACGATGCGGTTATTCGTGACGTCGAAAGTGGTGTATATACGGACCCGAATAAAGTGCATCACATTCATCATGAGGGTAAATATTTCAAAGTACCCGGACCGCATTTAAGCGAACCATCCATACAACGGACGCCGGTCATTTATCAGGCCGGTAGTTCAGCGCGCGGGCGTGCATTTGCAGCGAAGCATGCGGAAGCCGTCTTTCTTGGTGGAGGGAACGTTCAGACACTGAAGAGATATGCAGCGGATATTCGTGCACAGGCAGCCGCCTTCGGCCGTGATCCGAATCATATCAAACTGATGACGGGTCTGATTGCCATTGTTGGACGAACGCAAGAGGAAGCGTGGCGTAAGTTTGAGAGCTTTCAAAAGCTCTATAGTTTGGAAGGCGTACTGGCTCATTACGGTGGAGGAAGCGGCTATGATCTGTCCGCATACGACCTGGAAGACGTTCTAGCCTACACAGAAACGGATCATGGGCAGACGGCAGCAGCCCAATTTACAAAGGACAGCCCCCGTCCGAAGACAGTCCGGGAAGTCATGGAAACATTAGGGACGCTGGGTGGACGGGGATTATTCGTTGTCGGGACGCCGGAAGAGGTAGCCGACAAAATGCAATTTTGGGTAGAGGAGACGGGGATCGACGGGTTTAACGTAACGCAGATTGTGTCACCGGATACGCTGCGCGATTTTGTGGAGCTCGTCATTCCTGAACTGCAGCGCAGAGGTTTGTTTCGGGAAGAGTATGAGGAGTCAACGCTTAGGGAACGTTTGTTTGGTGTTGGCGTAAGCAGACTGCCTGAAGATCATCCCGGCGCCGCATACCGTAAGCAGCCTACTTTGACCTGATAGGAGGATAAGTATGTCAATAAAAATAGATGCTCTACCGCAGCCAGCGACTGACATTCCGAATGCGATCGATCTCGCTTATGAGCTGGGAGAGCTGCCATTCGATTTGCGGCGAAGAGGCATCCCGGCCTTACGGGATGCTGGCTCCGGCAGGCTTCGGCCTAAGGCAGGGGCAGCCGATGAATGTGATCTCCGAATTGAACCGGCCTCGGTCGTTCTTAGGCGGTTAGCCTTGAAAGAAGAGGTCCGTATGATTGGACTTCAGCATCAGGATCGGCGAGGTGCCATTCTCGTGCATTCGGATTCACCGTTACGAACAGCCGCGGATTTAAACGGCGCCAAGCTTGGGATTGCCGTGAAGAGCAGCCCAGATGATAACATGCGAAAGTTCGATGCGGCAAAGAACGTGGATGCTGCGCTCCAAAATGTTGGAGTTGAGGGAGGACAGCCGAAATGGGTGGAACTTCAAGTCGAGCATGCTGCGGACGGATTTCAGGCTGGGAGGAGGGAGCTCCGAGCTTTACTGAGCAAGGAAGTAGATGCCGTGTATGCCGACTGGGCACTCTCCGCAGAGTCTGGACGACTTTTGGGGATTCGTGAACTGGAAGGCTTCAGCTTCCAAACTTCCGCGCTGTCTGTACTGACTGTCTCAGCAGGATCGCTTAGAGAGCATTCAGCTGAGATCGAGCGATTGCTCGCCCATTTATCGCTAGCCGCCGATTGGGCCACCCAGAACCGCACTGAAGCACACCGGCTCGCTGCAAAACAGCTTGGAGTCCCCGAGAATTCGATCCCTGTAATTTTCTCCGAGCACCTGCACCAGCAATTTGGAGTTAGCATTACAGATGATAAATGGAGCAGGCTCGTCAATCTCAAGAAGGAGATGCAAGCGCACAGATGTCTGCAAGGGGACTTTTCTTTAGAAGAATCGCTGTCTCTGTCTACCATACAAAGCGCACAATTGCTTGTTGACAGCGGGGAACTGGAGCGTCCTCAGCGGGAATCGCTCTCACAATTCGCTGAGCGCGATCTGCCGCTCTCCTTCTTCAATGAGCGGCCACGGGCTCACGTACTCCAAGGGGACGAGGACGCGCTGGCAGCCGCGCGATTGTTTGCGGAGGAAATTCGTTCCGGAGCTTCTGACCGGGACCGCGGACGAAAGCTGCCTCTGCGCGAGATAAGGCGATTGGCGGAGTTAGGTTTGCTTGGGCTCGTCGTGCCAAAAGAGTACGGAGGTCCTGATGTTTCCACCCGGACGCTTGTGGACATCTTTAAAATCATCTCGCACGCGGACGGATCCATCGGTCAAATTCCACAAAATCATCATTTCTTTGTGAAAACGATCGAGTTGATTGGCAGTAAGGAGCAGAAAAGTTTTTTCTTCCGAGAAGTATTGAAGGGTGCTCAGTTTGGCAATGGTTTAGCAGAACGCAGCAGCAGCAAAGGCGCAAGAAAGCTTACAACAACTGTTCGTAAGCTGGAGGGTGAAGAAAGCTTTGAAGTAAATGGAAATAAGTACTATTCGACGGGAGCACTCTATTCACACTGGATCCCTGTTACCGCGCTGAACGAAGATGAACAAAGAATGACGGCTTTCATTCCGAGACACGCTCCAGGGGTAACGGTGCTCGACGACTGGTCGGGTATCGGCCAGAGGACGACGGCGAGCGGCAGCGTTGTGCTCAGGAACGTGAAGGTGCCGGAGAACTATTTGCTGCCCCATTTCCAAATATTTGAGGGACCGCAATACTTCTCAGCTTTCGGGCAAATTATGCATGCTGCCATTGATATTGGTATTGCGAGGGCTGCATTGGAGGATGCTGCCTCCTATGTTCGCGATCACTCGCGTCCGGCTTACGGCAGCGGTGCAGCGAGAGCGAGTGAGGAACCCGACCTGATTCGGCGATTCGGTGAGCTCGGTATTCGTCTGCAAGCGGCGGAAGCCTTGCTGGACCGTGCTGCCGATGCGATCGATCAGGCGCGCAAAGACTTGAATGCAGAAACCGCTGGCAAGGCTGCATTGACGGTTGATTCAGCCAAATGGCTCGTGACAGAGACTGCGATCGAAATCACGAATGCGCTCTTCGAGGTTGCAGGTACTTCATCCATGGATCGCAAACATAATTACGACCGCCATTGGCGTAATGTTCGCATTCATACGCTGCATGATCCGGCTCGGTTAAAACTCCATCACGTTGGCAAGTGGTTCTTGAATGGGGTTTATCATGAATATAAAATGTAAAGGTTATAAGGGAAGGAGTGAATCACCGGGCTATGGGAAAGCGAATCATTATGAACGCATTCGATATGAATAGTGCGATGCACAATTCACACGGTTTATGGAAACATCCGAATAGTGAAAGACATCACTATACGGACTTGGATTACTGGGCGGAGATGGCTAGATTGCTTGAGCGCGGGAAATTTGATGCGCTGTTTCTTGCGGATGTCGTTGGCATCTATGATGTTTATAAAATGAGCGCAGACCCGGCAATTAGAGATGCCGTTCAAGTGCCGCTAAACGATCCTGCACTCATTGTTCCTGCGATGGCAAGTGTCACGGAGAATTTGAGTTTTGCCGTTACGGTGACAACCACCTATGAGCATCCCTATGCGCATGCCAGACGATTCACTACACTCGATCATCTGACTAACGGGCGAATGGCTTGGAATATCGTTACGTCCTATTTGCCTAATGCGGCTTTGAATCACGGTCTGGATAAAATGATCAAGCACGATGACCGGTATGACGTTGCGGATGAATTCCTGGAAGTTGCCTATAAGCTGTGGGAAGGCAGTTGGGAGGACGATGCGGTGGTGCGTGACACCGCTCGTGGTGTATACGCAGAACCGGCAAAGGTTCACCGGATTGATCACGAAGGGCGGTTTTTCCGTGTACCTGGACCGCATCTAAGCGAGCCCTCTTTGCAGCGGACGCCTGTTTTGTACCAGGCGGGAAGCTCTGAGAAAGGACGGGCGTTCGCCGCTAAGCACGCGGAATGTGTCTTCGTAGGCGGTAACTCGAAGGAATCTCTGAAAGCAAACATTCAAGACATCCGGAACAAAGCGGAGCAATTAGGCAGGGATCCGCAGAGTATCAAGATGTTTACGGGTTTGAACGTCATCGTTGGAGCAACCCAGGAGGAAGCGGAAGCGAAGCTGCGAGAATACGCCGGCTTATGGAGCCCGGAGGCGGCGCTTGCGCAATTCGGCGGCTCTAGCGGCTATGATCTATCCGCCTTCGATCCTGATTCCTATCTGGCGTATCGGGCTACCGATCATGGCCAGAGCCGGGCGGCTCAGTATACCAAACATGTCCAGAACCGCCTCACCGTAAAGGAAATAATGGAACGTATCGGGACTTTAGACAAGGGACAGGGCCGCTTGCTCGTGGGTGAACCAGATCAAATCGCCGACTACATGCAGGAGCAGATAGAGGAGACTGGACTGGATGGGTTTAATCTTGCGCATCTGATTACACCAGGGAGCTTGCGTGAATTTGTTGATGGAGTCGTACCCGTACTGCAGCGCCGTGGCGTATATCAACTAGACTATGAGCCTGGGACGCTCAGGGAGAAGCTGTTCGGATCGGGGAAACCCCTGCTCCCGGTTAGCCATCCTGCGGCGCAGTATAGGAGAAACCTTGAACACATTAGTTAGATCTAAGGAGGACAAACAGACCCTATGAAGTACAAGACAGTTGGAAAAACGGGCATTCAAGTTTCAGAACTCTGCTTCGGAACAATGTCCTTTGGAGGTAACGCTGACAAGGAAACATCCAAACAATTATTCTATCGCTGTTTGGATAAAGGCATTAATTTCTTCGATACCGCCGACGTATACAGCAGCGGAGCATCGGAAGAAATACTGGGGGAGCTAATCGAAGGTAAACGCAACGAGTTGGTCCTTACATCTAAGGCTGGCTTTCCGTTTGGCTCCGATCCTAACGCACGCGGAGCCTCGCGCAGACACTTATTCCTCTCGGTAGAACAAAGCCTGAAACGTCTTCGTACGGACCGCATTGAATTTTATTTTATTCATCGCTTTGACTCGCTGGTTTCCATTGAGGAAACCGTGCGCGCTCTGGACGATTTGCGGCGGCAAGGGAAAATCTTGTATCCCGCCGTCAGCAATTGGGCTGCTTGGCAAATCGCGAAGGCGCTTGGCATCTCCGCCAAAGAAGGTTTGGCAAGCTTTGAATTGATCCAGCCTATGTACAATCTTGTCAAACGACAAGCAGAAGTCGAGATCCTGCCGCTGGCTGAATCCGAGAAACTTGGGGTCATCAGTTATAGTCCACTTGGCGGGGGACTGTTGACAGGGAAGTACGGAATAGGCAAGAAGCCAGCAACCGGCAGACTGGTGGATCAGAGCAACTATACGAAGCGTTATGGTGACGAGGCCTATTACGATATCGCAGATAGATTCGCAGCGTATTCCCGTGAGAAAGATGTTCATCCAGCTACATTAGCAGTGGCTTGGGTGCTTAGCAACCCGGCAATTACGTCGCCGATTATCGGTGCGCGCAGCTTGGAACAGTTAGAGCCCTCACTAGCGGCAGTGGATCTGGATTTCACGAATGAATGGCGTAAAGAAGTCACGGCATTGTCGATTGATCCACCCATCGCAACAGATCGCAGTGAGGAGACGTTTACTAGTTAGCAAATAAGAGGCTGGCCCTCGGTCATTGGGTGACTTTTGGGACAGCTTCTTCTCTTATTGAAATTAATTCCGACTAAACCTATTGACTTTCTTGTATAATCAGTTAGGATATAGATAACAGGTTGTTGAACAGCGGAACGAACATTCTAACGGAATGGGGGAGTCAACCATGAAAACAGTTGCGATTATTGGCGGCAGTCAAACGAGCACTTTCAAAAAGATGGGTGAGAAGCGAGGCTTAATTGTGGAGCATCACAGCGGTAAAACGGGTGGAGGCTCCATTGAAAATTATTTTAAGCGAATTATTAATCAGGCAGATGTCATTATTATCCTAAAAGGTGCCATAAAACATACGTCCATGTGGGCTGTCAGGGAACTCGCAGAAAAAATGGGGAAGAAGATTGATTACCATGATGGGTTTGGTGCTACTGGTGCGATCGAGAAGGCCTTACATTTAAGTTGAATGATGATTATAAATCTAATTCTGACCGGAAAACCGGAAGCATGGATATTGAATCCATGCTTTTTTCTATTCATCATCTATGCGAGAGGAGGGATAACAATGGGAATATTACTGGATACCGTTAAGTTTCTCAAAAAGCAAAAATCCAGCACACAGACAACACCAGATGATGTCTACCATGTTGAGGAATTATTCATCGAGGATCATGGTCCCCTGATCGAAGCTCATATTAATTCTGAATTCTGGCATGTTAGCCATCCCAAACTATCTAGTAGGAAGGAATGAATCGCTATGAATCAAATTAACATCTCTTACAATGAAGTTCCTGTACCTGTTAACTTCATTGGTACAACTCAAAAGTTGATTCCATCCCTATTATCTGCATTAAAGCTCAACAAAATTACGTTGGCATCCATTCAGGAGCCTTTGTGCATTGATTTATATAACTCGGAGGCTATTTTGCACGCAAGCGAAGGAAATAAATACATAATTCCCATTTTTAAAAGAAGAAGGACGTGGTAATCCATGTTCAATAGAGGTACACAGAAATAGGTGCATTTCCTCCTGTTTTCATGGAGAGAGTGTACTTTTTTTTTGCGTCCAAGCCCATTTTCCGAGTCAGATATAAACGATTTAAATACCCTAGTCTGGCATTCTTCATGCTATATTTACCGAATAAGAGAACGAAATCAAGAGAGCGATTCTAAGTTTTGTTTTCAACTATTTGGACTTGTAGCTATAATAGAGTATAAAGAGACAAAAGGGGTGTAGAACAGTGGATTACAAAATAGATATAACATTTGAACCATTACATGAGCTTATCAACAGTCTACATACCTATATTTGCCGTAAATCCTATAAGAAGATCGATTTAACTTCCGCATGGGCTAAGGAAAGCCGCAAGCGCTTAACTCCCGAATTCGCCTCGCTGCTTGATGAAACGGAAGTTGATTCCAATTGGAAATTGACATATCTGCTTGTCCACTTATGCCCGGAAAAAAAGCATGCTGATCAATTTCTTTCATGGCTGGAGGGTTTGAGTCCAGGTGATTTATATGAATTGATGTCGGACTACATTAGCCAGTTTCCAGATCATATGGGCGCTTTCAGATCAAAGACGTTATCCCTTTTCTCCCAATGGAACGAGCTATATTTTCAGCATATTGACCCCCTGATCATACAAAGGCTTCAAGATGAGGCTGACCATCGCAAAGCTATACAGCCAACAATGAAGTCAGACAATTTTGTCGATGAGACGACGAATGGGTTATGTTTTAAGCCAATGAAAGGATTGGAACAATTAATATTAATTCCCCAATACCATTTTCAGCCTATTAATGTCATTTCTTCGTTTCGTCAATTAACGATCTGCAATTATTCGGCAAGGATTTATTTCAATGATGAAGAGGAATTACCCCCTCATGAATACCGTATTATTCGCAGCTTAGCGGAGATGAGTCGGCTGAAAATATTAAGATATTTGCATCAGGGGCCGCGAAGTTTTATTGAAATCGTCCGTCATCTTAAATTATCGAAAGGAATTACGCACGATCACATCTCCAAGCTTCGGAGTGCAGGGCTCATTTACGCACATTTCGAAGGGGAGACATTAACGGAGTACAGTTTAAGAGAGGATGCACTGCTGCACTTTCAGAACAAACTAACCTCTTATATCAAACACGAGTAACAGGAATAGAACTATCAAGAAATCATTTTCGCTTCGGTCTTCGGAGTGGAAATGATTTTTTTTATTTCTAATTAACTAACACATGTTTCTTTTGTGTGAGAAATATTTTTCGGTTCTCTCTTTACAGAACTGCAATTCGTTTTTATAATATGATTATTAACTTATTCATAGCGATTTAGTCGGAATTAATTCATGGGAGGGTTTATTATGAAAAAAAGCTTTATTGTTTTATCTACCTTATTAACCGTTGGTTCGCTGCTTTTATCCGCTTGCTCGGATGATCAAGGGACTACGCCGACACAAGGCGGTAGCACACCAGCAGCGACAAATGCAAACCAAACAGCTGCACCGGCTAGTGCACTGGCTGAGGTTAAAGCGGCGGATTTGTCCAAATTGCCGAACAGCGCCAAACAGCGCACGGATACGATCATCGTCGGCCTTACAGATCCAAGCGGCGCATTCACCCCTTATTTCCATCAAAGTGGATATGACGGGAATGTCTCATCTTTGCTATACACGCCACTAGTCACAGTGGACAACAAAGGTGTTCCTACGCCTGGACTTGCAGAGAAATGGGATGTTTCCCCGGACAACTTAACGTACACCTACCATCTTCGCAAAGACTTGAAATTTAGCGACGGAACTCCGATTACCGCCGAAGATGTTGCATTTACCTGGACCATTCTACACGACAAAGCGTACGACGGTGATATGCAAGTCGATGTCTTGCACGTGAAAGGCGGCAAAGCATACAAAGAGGGGAAAGCCACTAGTATAGAGGGCATTAAAGTGATCGATCCCCAAACGATCTCTGTTACTTTAGAACAACCGAATGCAACAGCGCTTCTGACGCTCGGTTCCGATGTCCTATCTAAGGCCTATTATGGCAAGGATTATAAATTCGGCCAGCTGGATTACATTAAGAAGCTTCACGAAAAGCCAGTAGGTACGGGTCCGTACAAGCTTGAGAAATTCATGCCAGGGCAAGAAGTGCGCTTCGTGGCGAACGAGAATTATTATGGCGGCAAGCCGAAAACAGAGCATTTTATTTATAAAACATCGCAAGGCGACGCTTGGCAGTTTCTTGAAACCGGCGAAGTGGACTATGCTTCGTTCAGCGCAACAAAAGAAAACGTGGATAAGCTGAAAAAAATGGGCTTTGTCAACATTATTCCTTATACACCGAGCACATATGGCTACATACAAGTGAATTTGGAGCATGACCAACTGAAAGACAAAAAAGTTAGACAGGCGTTTGCCTATGGCATTGATCGTCAAAGTATTTATGTCGACGCTAATCAGGGCGCAGGAGAAATTGCTAATATCCCATCATCACCGATTTCATGGTCCTATACAGAGGAGGGGATTAACCCTTACAAGTTCGACGTTGAAAAAGCAAAGCAATTGCTCGACGAAGCGGGCTGGAAACCTGGCGCAGACGGTATTCGTGAGAAAGATGGCAAACCATTGTCGATTCATTTCCTCGGATCCAAGAGTGCGCAGACGGACAACTTTATTGCTATAACGACGGAATCGTTCAAAACGCTTGGCGTCAAGTTCCAACCGGAGGTATTTGCCGATTTCAACGCACTTGTTTCCAAAGTGGAGAGCGGGGATTACGATATGGTGAGCTTCTCTACTTCTTTGATTACCGATCCATCGGACGGTTTACAGCCATTCGTAGACGGTGAGATTAAAGGCTATAACAACCCGAAATTCAAAGAATTATATGATAAAGGCTTGGCAACTATCGATATTGAAGAGCGCAAAAAAGTGTACAAAGAAGTTTATCAGCTGATGAATGACGAGTTGCCGGTCATTTTCACGAACTACAAGAAGACGGTCTATGGCTATAACGGTAGAATTGAGAATCTATCTGTAAGTCCGTTTAATGGACTTTCCACGAGCTTGCCGAATTGGTCGTTGAGCAAACAACCATGAGTACTTATTTAACGAAAAGATTTGTCTACATGATTGTCATTTTGATTGCTGCATCATTTCTGATTTTTAGCTTGTATGCCCTGACCCCGGGGGATTTCATTAGCGGTAATATCAAACTATCACCAGAACGGAAAGCGGAGCTGCGGGAGATCTACGGACTGAACAAACCGCTATTGGAGCGTTATGGCCTATGGATGAAAAATGCGTTCCATGGCGACTTTGGATTCTCGCTGGCACAGCAGAAGCCGGTACTCAAACTTTTCAATGAGTATATATGGAATTCGTTTTTGCTAGCTATCGTCTCTACATTCCTGACATGGTTTATTGCTGTCATTGTTGGTGTTGTTGCAGCCTATAAACAGTATTCATGGTTTGATACGCTGGTGATGATCGGCATCTTCGCTGCCATGTCGATTCCATCGTTTTTTATCGGGCTTTATTTGATTAAAATATTGGCGGTAGACCTGAAATGGGTGCCGCCGGGAGGCATGTTGACGACGGGCAGCAATGCAACTGGTTTTGCCTACTACTCAGAGGTCCTCCATCATATGCTGCTGCCAGTTATTGTCTTGACGTTACTTGGTCTAGGTTCACTAACTCGTTATTTCCGCAGCAATATGATCGAAGTCATTAAGCAAGACTACATCCGTACAGCTCGGGCAAAAGGGTTGAAAGAAGGCAAGGTGCTATTTACTCATGCCCTTCGCAATGCGCTGCTTCCGGCTATCACGCTGGTTGGCTTTGAACTGCCTGCTTTGTTCGGGGGTTCGTTAATCACGGAAAAAATATTCAATTGGCCAGGTATTGGACAGCTCTATATCCAATCTTTCTCGTTGCGAGACTATCCACTTCTGGTAGGCTTCACGATGTTCATCGCTGTACTCACCGTCATCGGTACGCTGATATCGGATATTTTGTATCATATCGCCGATCCGCGAGTCCGATTATAGAGGAGGAACATCGTTATGCCATCATCATTATGGAGACAATCTTTCAGGCGTTTACTCAGAAATAAATTAGCTGTATTTGGCTTAATTGTCGTCGTGATTATGTTTCTAGCCTGCTTCTTGGGGCCATTATTCTCACCCTATACGAATGGCAAAATTAATATGGCGATGATGAATAAGGCCCCAAGCTTGAAGCATTGGCTCGGAACCGATGGACTAGGTCGTGATGTATTGACGCGAGTGCTGCAAGCCGGACGCATTTCGTTAACGGTTGGACTAGCGTCAATGGTACTGTCTGTGGCGATTGGTACGCTTCTTGGAGCTATAGCGGGTTACTACAGAGGGATAGCAGATCAAATCATTATGCGGATTTCTGACTTGCTGTTAACCATACCGCACTTGCCCTTGTTGTTCATTTTTGGAGCACTACTTTCTGAATGGAAGGTACCTACAGGCAGCCGTATGTATATTGTTATGCTGATGCTTAGCATCGTTGGTTGGCCGAGCCTTGCCCGCATGATTCGTGGCCAAATGCTCAGTCTTAGGGAAAGAGAATTCATGCAAGCTACGGTCGTTCTTGGTTTGCGAGATCGCCGTAAATTGTTTAATCACTTGTTGCCTAATTTAATTCCGCTGCTCATCGTGATCGCTACGCTGAACATTGGGGGAGCCATCCTAAGCGAATCGGTGCTTAGCTTCTTCGGACTCGGGGTTATGCCGCCAACCCCTACTTGGGGCAATATGATCGATGCGGCGAATAATTTGATCGATTTTCAGGAGCGGCCATGGTTGTGGATCCCGCCAGGCTTCTCGATTTTTATTACAGTTATAGCCATTAACATATTCGGTGATGGTCTGCGTGATGTGCTGGATCCGAAACAGAAAAGGTAGGTGACCTGCATCCGATGAGTGATCTGCTTGAGATTGAACACCTACGAACTTATTTTCAAACAGAAGGTGGAGTCGTCAAAGCGGTTGACGATGTGAGCCTGCATGTAAGGCAAGGGGAAACCGTTTGTATTGTTGGAGAATCCGGAAGTGGCAAAAGCATTACCGCTTTGTCTGTCATGGGGTTAATTGAAGGACCGGCGGGCCAGGTCGCTGGCGGTAAGATTTCTTTCCAAGGCGAGGATCTGCTGAACTTTAACAAAAGTCAGCTTCGAGCGATCCGCGGTAAAGAAATCGCCATGATTTTCCAAGAGCCAATGACCTCGCTTAATCCTGTGTTGACCATAGGTCAACAACTGATGGAGCCGCTTATTGAGCATCAGAAGTTAAGCAGGAAGCAAGCCAAACAGCGAACAATAGCGTTGATCGACAAGGTCGGGATTTCACGGGCTGAGCAAATATTCGGGAGTTATCCGCACGAGTTAAGCGGCGGGATGCTGCAGCGCATCATGATTGCGATCGCGATTTCCTGTGGTCCGAAGCTGCTTATCGCCGATGAGCCAACGACCGCACTTGATGTCACCATCCAAGCGCAGATTCTGGATCTGCTAAGGCTTTTCAAAGAAGATTCACAAATGTCCATTCTCTTAATTACGCATGATCTGGGTGTTGTTGCGGAGATGGCAGACTATGTGGTCGTTATGTACGCTGGCAAAGTCGTCGAAGAAGGAGAGGTTGTTGAGCTATTTCAGAATCCGCAGCATCCTTACACACGAGGGCTTTTAAAATCGAAGCCAGTTATTAATCAACGGCAAGAGGAGCTATACTCAATTCCAGGACAAGTGCCTAATCCGCTGGACCTGAGAGAATCGTGTTATTTTCATGACCGTTGTGAACACTGCATGGACATCTGCCGGATAAAGTCGCCTCCTTTAAAGGAAGTTGCTAAAGGGCAAAAAGCCGCCTGCTGGCTGTATGAGGAGGCGATGCATAGTGTCTGAGCCACTGTTAAGTGTGCATGATTTGAAAAAATACTTTCCAATCAAGTCGGGATTATTGAACAGAACTATCGGACATGTGAAAGCTGTTGATGGGATCAGTTTAGAGATTCAACCGGGAGAAACATTCGGTCTTGTCGGCGAGTCAGGCAGTGGAAAAAGCACGGTTGGACGTACGATTCTTCGTCTGACAGAGAAGACGGCCGGGGAAGTGAAGTTCAAGGGGATTGATCTGTACAAGCTGCCAAGCGATGAGCTGAGAAAGCTGCGTCCCAAGATGCAGCTCATTTTCCAAGACCCGTACAGCTCATTGAACCCGCGAGTCAGGGTTGGCGATGCAATCGGAGAAGCGCTGCTTGATCATGGTCTCGTTCCTAAGGAAGAAATCAGGGATCGTGTGCTCGAAGTGCTAGACTCCTGCGGTCTGTCGAGCTATCATGTTGATCGCTTCCCGCATGAGTTCTCCGGAGGGCAGCGTCAGCGGATCGGCATCGCTCGTGCACTTGTGTTGAAACCGGAACTGATAATAGCCGACGAGCCCGTCTCAGCATTGGACGTATCCATTCAGGCGCAGATCATTAACTTGTTTCGCAAACTGCAGGAGACGCGGGATTTATCCTACCTCTTCATTTCTCATGACCTAAGCGTGGTCGAGCATCTCTGCAACCGGATTGGCGTCATGTATCTTGGTTCCATGGTAGAGACAGCTTCCCGAGACGAACTGTTCCGTAATCCGCTGCATCCTTATACCAAAGCGCTGCTGTCCGCTATTCCCATCCCCATTCCTAAATTGAAGCGGGAGAGGATCTTGTTAAAAGGTGATATGCCAAACCCGGCTAACCCGCCTTCAGGTTGCAAGTTCCATACAAGGTGCCCTTATGCAACCGCCGTATGTAAGGAGCAAGTGCCTGCATTCAGAGATGTGGGTGGAAACCATTTCGTTGCTTGTCACTTCGTTTAAAGGATTCAATTTATGCATGGGAAATGAGGGGAGTACATGCCGATAGTTAAACTTCCGCAGCCTTACGCGCTGCGATTGGAAATGTTACGCGCAAAAGGCTATTCGAAAACTGAAATGATAGAGATTGCAGTCGGGTACAATGAAGCAGAGTTTAAGGAGTTAATCCATTCAGAGGTCGATTGGAAAGGTTTTATGACTTACCGGCACGAGTATAAGGAAACCTTAGTGTCGGCAATAAACGATGGATACCAATTCAGCTTTATAACGTTTGGAGGTATCAAGAATTTACTTGCAATCAGGTTTAATAAACTAGAGGATGCAGACTATGATATTGTAGAGTCTACTTTTCGGAATTTGACACTTAGCTCGGAGCAATTTCAGCTGTTTAGATCTCTTGTCCCGAACCACTGGAAAATGAGTCTTACGCCATCCATCAGTGAAGCTGGTGAAGAAATAGTTAAAGTTCATATTGAGCTTCAGCATGTATAAAAAAACGTATGCTTGTTACCCGATGGGTATCACAGCATACGTTTTTTTTGTGATGAAACGATGGGAATTGTTGTCCATGGTTATTGTGAAATTCGATGATTCGGAATCTGGAATTCCACGGCGGTGCCCCGGTCAGACAACTTAGAGAAATGCATCAGGACCGAGTCGCCATAGGAGAGTACGAGCCGTTGGTAAACATTAGATACCCCGGTGTGCTGATGAAAATAAGGATCATTGAGGTCAAACTCTCCACGAGTCATCTTGTTGATTTTCTCCAAATCAGTATCCTGTATGGAGTTACCTGTGTTTTCAATGCGAAAGAAAAGCTCAGCGTCCTGCCTATGAATGCTAACGGTCAGAATAAAATCATCGGCCTTCATAGCCGGAGTCCAGCCGTATTTAAGAGCATTTTCGATAAACGGTTGGATCACGAGCTTCATGACAGGCAAATCCATCAGATCTGGACTTACCTCCCAGTTGCACGTGACCTCCACACCATTTCGATAGCGGTGAATTAATAAAAAATGGGTAACAAAAGCGATTTCTTCGCGCAGGGTAGACCAGCCATGATCACTCCTTGCGTTATATCTCATCATTCGTGATACACTCTGCACGATGCTGCGGACTGCTTCGCCATTGAACTTCATGGCCAAAGATTCAATCGTTTCCAGAGTATTGAAGAGAAAGTGCGGATTAATTTGCGCCTGCAGCAGCAGGAGCGCTTTCTCTTTTTCCTTAACCTTGGATTCGTATAACTGATGTTCGACTCTTCGCAACCCGGAAATCAGCGGAAACGCGATGAAACAAGCGGCAATGATGCTTAGGCAGGCAATGAGCAGGGTCCACAGCCTGGACTCTTTAACGCCTTGCGTTATGGCATCAAATGGGGTCAACAGCACCATTTGCCATCCTGAGGGCATTATTTCTTGGGCAATAACCTCGTACTGTTCACCTTCGGACTCAAATAAGAGTTCTTCTCCCGGCAGTCTCCCTTTTTTAAGGACATGATTGAGATTATCCTGAAGTTCTTCGGAGATCTTCTCTTTGGCTATGACGGTTCCGCTAGTGGGATGATATAATAGGATTTGACCGTCGCCAGCCTCATAGGTTTCATTCATAAGGGTTCGGAAATGCTCGGTTTTGATATCGACGATCAGCCACGCGTCAACTTCTCCGCTAATTAAGTAAGTGACTGGCCTAATAAGAGAGAGGCTTTCCTGAGGATTACCTAACGTATAAAATGTTTGATGGACCTGGCTCAGCAGGGGTTTGTTCACGGAGACGACTTTCTTAAAAAGCGGATCGGAAGTAAAGTTATAACTATAATTCATACTTTTCTGATTGGAATTATATAATATCTTACCTTCCTTGTCGTAATAAACGATGCCCTCAATTTCCGGATGGGATTGTAGCAGCGGGTCGAGTTTGAGCCGAAAGGTAAGGATGCTATCAGCTTGACTGACGATATCGTCCTTTGGGATATTGATGTATTTCTGAAAGCTCGAATCAATAAGAAGCGGGTCTAAGCCTTGGTTAATTTCTTGAACCGATTGCGAGACTTCTCTGGCTGCATACCGGGCGAACTGCGATGATACGGCAGATGAATGGAGCAGGCTGGAGCGAACCATTTGATAGTGCCAGCTAAGGCTGGCAAGCAGAATAGGTACGATCGTGATAATAAGCACAATCACTAAAATTTTGTATTTTAGCGAAAGTGGCAGGGTTCGGAGCGAGCTGCGCACGAAGCATTCTCCTTTCGGGAGGTTATTTGTAGGTATCAGCTTCAGATTCTTTGTTATTTTACAATAAAAATATCGGTTGAGGTGGGTTCATATGAAAATATGTGTAGCAGATGATGAGAAGGAAGTTCGGCACAGCATCGTCCTGAAATTGACGGAATCCCACCCCTATGCGAACGTCTTTGATGTAGGCTACGGGTTTGAGGCGCTGGAGCAAATCAAGCTCATACGTCCCGAACTCGTTTTTTTGGATATCCGAATGCCTGAACTGGATGGCCTCGATATGCTGGCGAAGGTGATGAACGCGCTGCCTAAGACGAAAGTCGTTATGCTGACTGGCTACAGCCACTTTGAGTATGCGAAGAAGGCGGTACATTTCGGTGCTTCCGATTATTTGCTTAAACCCGCCGATGTAGATGAATTAAAGCAGCTCGTACACACAACCTATGAGCGATTGGCCGAACGACTGGGAATGGAGCTAAGGGGCGCGTTGCAGGGTGCTCGGCTGGAGGCAATGAAGATCGACGGTATATTCTTTAGGAACGTCTCTCATTGGTTTGATGACCGGGTGCTGAAGTCGATAGAATTCGAAGAGGGGTCTATTCGTGCCGAAACTCATCCTAACACTATATGCGGTTTTGAATGCCAAGGGCAGCGAGTCCTGATTGTGGCGGCGGAGCCCGCTTACAGTGGGGGAGGCTTCCGAGATTCGGGCCAGCTGACGCATATATGGCCCGTAGAGTGGAAGGCCTGGGAAACGAAACGGTTTTACGGAAACGGAGCTGTGCATAAAGGACGTTACAGGTCGAATGCGGACTCGGCAGGCGGAAGTAGGCTCGGTATTGTTCGAGCGGTGAAGACAGCGGATCGGGAGAAGCTGGATGAAGATCTGTCCCTATGGTTCCAGGAGCTGCAGAGACTGCAGGTCGATGTGGTTCGGGAGGAATGCGCGAAGCTCGTCTCTCTACTTGATTCGGACTTAACCGAAGGGCAAACCTTTACCATTTTGGAATACGGGCCAAAAGAGATATGGGTGCGGGAAGTGGAGCGCTATCCGAGCTGGCCGGAGCTGAGGACCTGGCTGCAGGAGTGGGTGATGAAGCGTTTTGACCAGTTGCATCCAGCCTACACGCCTAAAGGTTCCGCTGATTGGTTTGAGAAGGCGCTGAGTCTTCTTGAACAGCGCGCAGACATGGACATTACCTTGGAATCGCTGGCTGCGGAGTCCGGTGTGCACCCGGTCACGCTTAGCCGAATGTTCAAGCAGCAAACCGGGCTAAGCTTTGTCAGGTACCTAACGCGGAAGAGAATGGAAAAGGCGAAGCGACTGCTGATATCTGGTGACAAGTCGATTGCGAAGCTTGCCGAAAGTTTAGGCTACCAAGATCATCGCTATTTTACATCTTTATTTAAAAATGAGTGGGGAATGACGCCAGGGGACTACCGGAAACAGCATGGATCGAGCGTCGGAGAAAAATAAACGGCTAAAAAATTCGCCTATGGGCTAAATTTTTCTCGCTGTTAACAGCCTTCAAATACCGTATGATGGAATTACATTAAAACCAAGTATACCAATGTGTTTTAATAGGATGTCTACCGGAAGACCGGCGATGTGAAAACTTTTGTCGGAGGGGTTAGGATTTATGAGAAAAAGAGGGTTAACTAGCTTGGCATTGCTGCTGGCTGCAGGGATGGCTATCAGCGGCTGCTCGGATAATGGAACAAGCGGAACCGAGCAGAAGATAGAAGGTCAATCCAAAGAGCAGGTTACGATTAAGTTCTGGCACCGCTGGCCGGAGTCACAGCAAGCGTTGGAGCAGGCGATCAAAGAATTCTCGGAGAAATACCCTAATATTAAGGTGGAGCTGCCCGCAATCGCGTCCTCTCAATATGCTACCCAGTTGCAGGCCGCTGTGGCAAGCAACGACCTGCCGGATATTTTTGCCAACAGCAATGCGGTTCCCGTCGATCAATTGAATCGGCTTGGTCTCATTCGCGATATTGACGATGTTGTACAAGGTTATAAAGATAAGTTTTACGAGGGAACTTGGACCGAGGGCTTTACTACGTTGAATGGGAAGGTATATGCATTGCCTCATTTCACGCCACGCCGTTACGCTCACGTACTCTATTACAACAAAAATGTGCTGAAAAACGCGGGTTTATCCGAAAGCGACGTGCCCAAGAGCTGGGAAGATTTCGTTGCAGTTGGAGCCAAAATCAAACAAAGCAGCAGCGACGTATATCCATTAATTCTGGGAATTAAAACGGACTGGCTGGCCAGCGGTTATTTAGGCCAAATGGCTACGGCGATTAAGCCGGAGGTCGTTCCCAATGATGGTTTTAATTTAAAAACAGGACAGTATGAATTCGATTCTCCGGGTTTCGTGGAGAGCATTGCGTTTATTAAAAAGCTTCAGGACGATAAGCTGCTTCATCCGAACAGTCTGGTTATCGATTACAGGGAAGCATCCAGTTTGTTTGCCGGGGGCAAGGCGGCTTTCGTCATTGACGGCACGTTTCTATCCTCGGAGCTTCAGCAAAATAACAAATTTAACGATTTTGGCGTCGCACCATTGCCGACGAAGGACGGAAAGCCTCAATATTATGCGTTCCAGGGGGAAACGAAGGCGACGCTGCATGTAAGCAAAAATACGAAGCACTATGAGGAAGTCAAGCTGTTCCTGCAGTTTTACATGGATCGTTACTACACCAAACAGTTGGAACTTGGCATCGAGGGGTCACCGATTATCGATCAGAACAAAACGGTGAAGATTGACAATCCGCCATTCGTTGAGGCTCAGAAAATTCAAGACCAAACGTTTATTCTTTCGCCACATCCCTATACACGCAACCGTGCAGCGGTTCAAGTAAATACGGAGCTGAATGGGAAGAAGCCGAAGGAAACGGTCGGTAAAATTTTGGAGGGATATTTAGCAGGTCAAGTCAAGGATGTGAAAGCCCAGCTTTCGCAATTGACATCAGGTTATAACAAAGCGCTGCAGGAATCGATAGACAAAGTGAACAAATCTGGAACACCCGTGCAGCAGACGGACTACCAATTCCCCAACTGGGTTCCGCTGCAACCCTATTCGACAGACAAGTATAACGAGTTGAAAAAATAAACGACAAGCAGCAGGCAGTGGAGGGCTCGCGTCCGAGACTGCCTGAGTACTGCGGTGAGCCGCAGCCCGAAAGGAGGAACATCCTTGAGTCGCACTGCTTCCGTCATTCGATGGCCGGCTTCCCGCCGGACGCGAATTCGTTACTTATGGGCCTACGCCCTGATCGGACCGCAGGTTCTGTTTTTCCTCGCGTTTACCGTATATCCTATCGTGATGAGTTACGTGTATTCCTTTTACGAATGGAGCGGATTCGGTCCCCTCGAAAATTTTATTGGATGGGACAATTTTATCAAACTAGTCCATGAACAAGCGTTCTGGAATGCATTTCGTAACAGTTTAATCTATATGACGGCTAAGACCTTAATTCTATTGCCGACTACGCTCATGCTTGCTCTCGTTTTGAATCAGGCACTATTTAAAGGCAAGGTATTTTACCGGACCGTATACTTTTTGCCGGTTGTAACAACTACATCGACAGTGGGAATCGTCATGAAATTCATTTTCGGCAACGAAAATGCGTTAGTCAACGAGGCACTGATGGAGCTGGGGGTACTTTCCAATCCGATTCCGTGGCTCGGTCAGGCCGATACCGCAATGCTCGTGCTGATTCTGATCGGCTCGTGGAAATTTTTCGGCATGGTGCTAGTCTATTGGCTCGCCGGACTTCAAACATTGCCAAAGGACGTTTACGAAGCGGCAAAGACGGATGGAGCGAACGGACTGCAAACGCTGCGGTATATTACGCTTCCGCTGCTTGCCCCGGTGGGCGCTGTTATTCTTTTGCTGACGGTAGTTAACAGTATGCATGTATTCGATTTAGTCAAAACCTTGACCGGCGGAGGCCCCTTCTACGCGACAGAGACGGTGGATCTGTATATTTATAATTTCGCTTTCAGCACAAGTGGCTTCCCACAGATCGGATATGCGTCGGCGGCTGGTATTGTATTTGGCGTTGCCATATTTATTTTGACTGCACTTCTCGGTCTTCTTGTGAAGTGGCTGCAGCAGGCAGGAGGCAGGGGATGATGAGAAGAAAAAAAGGTCATCTGACGAACGGATTTCTTCATATCCTGCTAACGGTCTTAGGCCTCATCTGGATTTACCCTTTTATTTGGATGATCTTCTCTTCTTTGAAGACGAATCAGGAGTATATCACCTCGGGCTTAAAGCTCCTTCCCGAATCCATGCAGTGGATGAACTATGTACGCGCTTGGAAGGTTGGCCACTTCTCCGATTATTTCATAAACTCGGTGATCGTGACGGTATCGACGGTCGTTATTGTTACCTTGCTGTGCATGTTGACCGGCTATGCGCTCGGTCGCGTCAACTTCCCGGGGAGAAAGCTGCTCGTATTTATCTTCAGCGCTACTATGTTTATACCAAAGGGATACACCATTATTCCGGTGTATTTGATCGTGAAACAATTGGGACTTCTCAATACGATGCCCGGTGTCATTTTAGCGGAATCCTCCGGTGCCCATGTGTTGTTCATTCTGTTGTTCATGGCTTATTTCCACGGCTTGCCAAAGGAGCTGGAGGAGTCCGGGGAGATGGACGGGAGCGGCTTTTTCCGGATCTTTTGGCAGATTATGCTGCCGCTATCGAAGCCAATTATCGCGACCACGGTCATTATGCAGTTCATTTGGACTTGGAATTCGTTTTTTGTTCCGTTGGTTTTTACACTGAATAAACCCGAACTACGTACGCTTGCAGTCGGCATGTTTTCGTTTGCGGGCGAGCATACAATAGACTGGTCCGGTATGGCCGCGGGCGCATCCATTTCGCTAGTGCCGGTCATCCTCGTATTTATTGCATTCCAAAAGTATTTCATAGAAGGTATTTCCGGTTCTGTCAAAGGATAATAAATGTAACCAGGGAGGCTGCACTGAATGGAGAAAAAACCGCATATCGTTATATTCAACCCTGATCAATGGAGGGGAGACGTCCTCGGACATGTTGGTAACGCCGCGGCTGTAACGCCGGTGCTTGACCGATTGGTGGAAACCGAAGCCGTCTCGTTTCGCAGCGCCTTTTGCCAAAACCCGGTGTGTACGCCGAGCCGATGCTCGTTTATGAGCGGCTGGTATCCGCATGTACGGGGCCATCGCACGATGTTCCATATGATGCAGCCTGATGAACCGGTTCTGCTCCGCACATTAAAAGAGCAAGGCTACTCCGTATGGTGGGGCGGGAAGAACGACTTGGTACCAGCGGAGAATGGCTATGACGCTTACTGCGATATCAAGTATAAACCGGAGAAGCAGCCGCGCCCGGAAACGAACCTTCACGGTTATGATCGGTGGAGGGGGGAGCCCGAGGAGGACAATTATTACTCCTTCTTCGCCGGCAAACTTGAAAAAGACCCAGCCGAGGAAGCTTATTATGACAACGATTGGGCGAATGTGTTAGGGGCTATCGAATTTATTAAGAATGCTCCTGAGGATCAGCCAATCTGCCTGTATCTGCCCTTGCTTTACCCTCATCCGCCTTACGGCGTGGAGGAGCCTTGGTTTAGTCAAATTGACAGGGAGAAGCTGCCGCCAAGGATTCCGGCACCTGATAATTGGGACGGCAAGCCAAGTCTGCTTAAGGGGATTTACGAAAGGCAGAATCTTCAAACATGGACGGAGGAACGCTGGGACGAGCTGCGAGCGACCTATTACGGTATGTGCTCCCGAGTGGATCATCAGTTCGGACTGCTTCTCGATGCTTTGAAGGAAGCCGGTATTTATGACGATACGGCGGTGTTCTTCTTCTCCGATCACGGTGACTTCACCGGAGATTACGGAATCGTGGAGAAGACGCAGAATACGTTTGAGGATACGTTAACCCGGGTACCTTTTGTTGTAAAACCACCGAAGCATATTCCCGTTGTACCGCGAGTCAGCGATGCACTGGTGGAATTGATCGATTTTCCCGCTACGGTCGAGGCGTTACTTGATTTGAAACCGGAGCACACCCATTTCGGACGCTCGCTTCTGCCGCTCCTGGCGGGGGAAACAGACGAGCATCGTGATGCTGTCTTTTGCGAAGGCGGCAGAATTCATGGCGAAATTCACTGCATGGAGAAAGACAGCGTCTCTCAGACGACACCATCCGGTTTATATTGGCCGAGAGTAGGCTTGCAGCAGAGTGAAGGATCGGAGCATACGAAGGCCGTCATGTGCCGCACCAAAACGCATAAGTATGTAAGGCGCTTATATGAGTCGGATGAGCTTTACGATCTGCAAAGCGATCCCGGCGAAACGATTAATCGGATAGACGAACCTTCATTATCCGGCGTGCTCGCTGAACTGAAGGACCGGCTGCTGACCTTTTATCAGGAGACGGCGGATGTGGTTCCGCATAAGACCAACCACCGTTTTTAGTTTTCATAGCATCTTGAAAGGCGCGAAACAGCCGACTGGAAGGGCGGGCATAGGATAGTCTTTTCTCTTAGCGTGTTGAACCATGTGCCCCTGGCATGTAAGATAGGTTCATACAGCAGGAGGAAGGGAGCAGCTATGTGGTCGTATACAGTCGGTTTATTCCGTGATTTATCCCCTGGCGTCAAACGATTTATTGCAACCGAAAGCTTATTTGGCATCGGCGCTGGCATTTTTAACTTGGTTTTAAACTTACATCTGCTGGACCTGGGCTTCTCCAAAGAGGACATCGGGCGTATCACCTCGCTGGGAGCGCTGACCGTGGGACTGACCAGTCTCCCGGCAGGCATCATCGTCAAATACATAGGCCGTAAAACGATGCTCGTTATCGGTATGCTGCTGGCTTTTTTAGCGTTGATTATCTTTGGATGCGGCACCAGTGTCAGCATGATTACCACAGCACAGCTCACTTGGTCACTAAGTATTACCGCCATTGTGAATTCGGAAATTCAACTGATTTTTCAATATTGCCGCACGAAAAAAGAAGAGACCAGCGCCTACTCGCTGCTGTTTGCAATCTTTACCTTATGTACCGGCATTGGCACATGGTTGGGAGGTTATCTCCCGTTGTGGCTGCCAGGGCACAGTACGTTGTATCAATACGCCTTTTTCGTGGCTGGCGGCTGTTTGGGGCTCTCCGGTATTCTTAGGGGCTTGCTGCTCCCGTCTGCCAACGACCGAGCAGTTGCAACTGGGAAGTCAGGTGCTTCCGCAGTTCCTTCTTCAGTCAGGCACAAGAAGGCGCACGCCTATTCGTTCATGTTCCTGCTTGCGTTGCTTATCTTTAATTCAGGCTTCACCTTTGGTCTGTTGAGTCCGTTCCTCAACGTCATTCTGAAATTTAGATTTGGGATGGAGGACGGCAGTATCTCTGGGCTTCTAGCGCTCTCTGGTGTGTTCTTTTTTGTCGGTTCACTTCTCGTTCCGTACCTCTTGGAGCGTATGGGCAGCCGCACTGCCTTTGTATTCCTCTTTCTGTATAACATCCTAGTGGTAGGGCTGATGGCGCTTACTATGCCTAGCTCCGTCTTTGCCGTGCTGCTGATGATTCGAGGCACTGGCTTTACGATGCTGAACAACATGATGGATAGCGAATGCATGTCCGCGGTTGCCGAAGAAGACCGCAATGTTTTTGCCGGGATGCGGACGGTTTCACGGAGTATCGGCAACACGATTGCGTCTTATTGGGCCGGGTACATTTTGGCTGGCAATCATTACTCTTTGCCATTCTTGTTAACTGCCTTAGCGCTGCTGGCAGGGTTTGCTGTGTATATGTGGTTCGTGCAGGGCAAGCTGGCTCAGAAACTGCAAGGGCAGATGTGAGGTAATCTCTTCGCAGAATGATAGTTGAATACAACGCAACAGGCAGCCGTCTAAATGATGGCTGCCTGTTTTCCGATTACCCTTATTTTTTAACCACAGGCACCCAAAATTCGCCGTAGAAAGTGCCGTCACCGTTGTCTTTGCGATAAGTCGCATTTGGACCACCGATGTACGCATAATCAGTGATTTGGGCCAAGACTTCGCCAAAAGCGCGGTAAGTCAGCTGATCAAACAATGTTTCCTTCTCGCCATTTCCTGCGACCACGATGTACTCGCTCTCTGGAAACTCGATGGTGCGTGTTGCGTCAGCCACTGATTTGCCAGCTTCTACCGCGAAATAATTCCACGGTTTTCCTTGATAAACCTCATTAACTGACCATTCGCGATCATCTTTTGCGGCGTGTTTGAGCTTATTAAAACGGCCGTCAGCCTTGAGTTTATCCCAAAACTCGTTTTTTTCTTTTTGCAAAGCTGGCATGTCTTGAAAATTCGACTGGATTGAAAAACCATAAGCGGTCAATGTGAATGATTTCTTGTGTTCAAGCGTGTAATTTGCCATGTGAGTGCTCCTTTTAATATAACTTCTGGTTTTTTGATTTAGTCAGCTTTGATAAGGATTATTTTTCGACTTTATTTACACGAAGCCACATTTCGCCGTAGAATTCACCTGTTTCATTTGCTTTCACGAACGTCGAATTACCAGGACCAACGTATTTGTATTCTGTGATTTCTTGGATCAGACCGCCGAAAACTTTGCCTGTGATTTCGTCAGCGAGGCGGTCTTTGTCAGCGCCTATCCCGGGCACGACGAGGTAATCGCCAGCGAGGAAATCGAGGACGACCGCACCTTCCACGTTGAACTCACCCATTACGCCGAAGCCGCGCCAAGGCTTGCGGTCGAGGTTGTAGTTGATTTGATATTCTTGCCCGTCAGCGAGTGCGAGAAGTTCAGCAAGCTTGCCGTTTTCAGTGATTTCAGCTTTTTTAGCTGCAGTTTTTGCTGCATTGCCTCCCCAGTCGTTGTAGTCATCAAATGAAACACCGAAAGCAGTCATTTTGTAGTTTTCTGAGATTGTTTTGATGGAGTAGTTCGTCATTTTGTTCTCTCCTTTGTGGGATTTATTCTTTACAAGACTGATTCTATTTGCCAAATGTATCAAAAATTGATACTGTTTATCGAAAACAGAAAATGTTCCGTCAGTGCTGATATTTTATGCTGCATTTTTGATATAATAAAATTATGAATAAAACAGAACGAGTGAACCTGATCATGCGTTACATCAATAACCGTGCGCATTTTACGATTGCCGAGATTCAGCGAGAGTTCAAGATTTCCCGCGCGACGGCGATCCGCGACATAAACGAAATTCAGGCGATGGGTTTTCCACTGACGTCTGAGCTTGGGCGCGGTGGCGGATACTATGTCCTGCAGAATCAATATCTGCCCGCCGCCCGCTTTACGCCAGAAGAGCTTAAAG
Organism: Paenibacillus sp. J22R67; assembly: GCF_059692175.1. Lineage (NCBI taxonomy): Bacteria > Bacillati > Bacillota > Bacilli > Caryophanales > Paenibacillaceae > Paenibacillus > Paenibacillus sp. J22R67. Next base: position 173,216 of record NZ_JCAUAX010000004.1, read on the forward strand.
CGATTTTTATCAGCTTTATCGCCTCGAAAAATTCGCAGCTGCCTTATCTGCAAAATCGCCGCTCAATCACTGAAAAACTTATCGGCATCGCGTCGCAAACCCAGCAAGATGAGCTGATCGAGCTGAATAATATCTTGCTTTTCGAAAATACAAATCCCGCCAATCCAAATCTTTTGGAGCTCGATGATGCGGCGCCTGCGGAGCTAAACCAGTTGATTTCGCTTGCTGTGCGGGATAAACATCTACGCGTGACTTATGAGCTGAGTCTTGGCTGGCCGCAGTTGCTGGACGTTTTTTTGCTGCATATATTTAACTCGAACGCTCAGTGGCTGGTCGAGGTTTATGATTTTGATACGGATGAGTTTCGTTATTTGCCTGTTGAGATGCTGCGGAATTCGACAATTTCTGAGCAGGAGATGAAGTGGTCTGAACAAGAGATTTTAAACAAGAAACTGCTTCGTGCACGTGAATCCAATCTTGTTGTGAAACTTGATTCGATTGGGATTCAGCGCTTTAAGCGTATGCACCCTCCTGGGATAATTTTGTCCTTAACTGGGATGTTTCAATCGAGCGGGATTTTTAATGTTCAGTTGGATGTGACCGATGTTGAGGCGCTGGCGTATTATGCGGATTGGCTTTTGTTTTTGGGGAAAGGGGTCGAGTTTGAGCGGATTCCCGATGAACTGCGTGTGATTTTTGAAGAGCGTTTAGCCGCTTTAAGATTTATCTGAAATTTTTCTTTTTGCTATAAACTAGTCATCATGTATAAAAAAACGTATGCTTGTTACCCGTTACCCGATGGGTATCACAGCATACGTTTTTTTGTGATGAAGTGATTCGATCGTGGCGAAGGATTAACAGCTGGATATGTCTCCTGAGAATCACCGGATTCACCATTTACCAGGAGGCGTCAATTGTAAAAGAACTTTATTGAATCATAGTGTAAGAAAAATGTTTATCTAATGCAAAGTTGATAGCTCCCAGAGCGCCTCCGATTTCGCCTAGTACCGCCGTATGCAAGGATATTCCCGAGGAAAGGGCGGGCATGGAACGTTGGTTCATTACTTTTGTAGCTGTTTTTACATAAGTACGGCACATGCCTGGAATGAAACCGCCGAGGATAATGGCTTCAGGATTCAGTAAATTGACGAGATTAGCCAGAGCAATGCCGAGGTATGTAGCGGCATGGTTGATGACTTGCACGGCTAATTCGTCTCCTTCATCTATCTTACGATACTGACAATCCGATTACGACCTTCATCTTTTGCCCTATATAAGGCTTTATCCACGGATTCAAGTAATTCGTTTAAATATGTACGGGGACTTCTTAGACTTTCGAAGGCGAAATTATTAATTGATAGTAATCCGATACTTATCGTGATCGATAAAGAATGAGGTATATTTTTAACTATCATCTTATTGGATTCAACTGTGGATTTGACTCGTTCGGCTAAGATACTTGCCTGTGATTGACTCGTTTGCGGTAAATAGATGATAAATTCCTCTCCGCCATAACGAGCCAAAATGTCAGTTTGTCGCAGGGTTTGTTTGATTGCTTCCACAGTGCTATGTATCATCTGATCACCGACTAAATGGCCGTAATTGTCGTTGATTAATTTAAAATAGTCGATATCTAATAAAATTACCGCAAATGGCAGTTGATACTTGATATTATTCATTACTTCGTGTTCTAACTTTTGTGTCAGGTAGAGGCGATTATAAACACCTGTTAGACCATCGGTTATTGCCATCTGTTCGAGTTTCTGATTGGTTTGAGAAAGCTCATCTTGTATTAAAATTAGCGCTTGGTTACGTTCTTGTAGGATTTCGTTCTGAAAGTTCGTTTCATCAATGAGGCGATGAAGTTCACTCACATCTTGAAATGTGACTACTCGTCCAACCATTTCACTATCAACACGGATAGGCGCGGTTTGAATATTGATATGGCGTTCATTAGGGAACTTCATCTCGATTTGAGTTCGCCTCAGAGGGTACCTTTGGTACGTTTGAAGGAATAAATCAATATGGCCACTAGAATGCCCTTTGGAGAGAATGTTTGCCATATCGAAACGGGAACCTATATGCAAGTCAATGTGAGGACGTAGAGACCGATTTATTTCTACAACTATTTCATTATCATCAAGTACCAGAATTCCATGATCTATTGTGTCAATAATATCTTGATGGGCTATTTTCACAATATCAAATGCTTTATCGCGATGAATGGCAATAACAAAGAAAATAACAGATAGTAGAATACCTAATGATGTCAATCCTGGAATGGCGGGCAAAGATAAATTTAGGACAACATTAAAGAATATATCTAATAATATGAATACGGTCATTACTATAATTCCTCTAAGCACTTGCATAACCTGCGTTTTGATACGAGGTGACTTGTCGGATATTAATGCTCGACTCATCATATATAGCGAAACTATAATATAGCCAATCAAGACAGTAAGGATATACCAGAAAAGGGGTCCATAAGATCTGTGGATATAATTACCTTGCAAAGGTAGGACGAACCTACCATTTGGATTGACTATCACGCAAGATGCTACTAATATAGCTGGAACAAAAAGCAATAATGACATTTTTTTTCTCAGAAATAGTGAATGACCTGTCAGAAAAATGGTGAAAAGAAGCCAACCAACGGCAATCAGGCACATGTCAATAAAAGATAGTTTCAGATAAAATAATTGAACATTGGGATTGTCTGTCGTTCTAATGGCAAACTGACAGATAGGCCATAACATCATAGAAAAATGGAATGTTAAATAAACTTTGTGCAGGACAGTGATTGTTACTGAAACAAATACATATACAAATAAAGCAAACAAGAGGAAAAACAAAGTTATGTCGATAAACGATAAAAAATCCATTTTACACCCTCTAAAGTAATAATAATATTCATATAATTACTAGACTTGGGTCAAAAGTCCTGCTTCATTTTACTACTATATAATTTATATGGAAATATCACAACTCAGCTCACAAAGATATAGCATAAAGACACTTCTATTTTTTGATGGTTAGTGAACTTAGAAGCGAATCGAAACGATCATGAGACTGGACATAAGAAAAAGTAGTTTAAATAAAAATTATATTGACTAAAACTATATTTAATTATATATTATTGGAGGATAAAGTTTTCTTCATAATCTTTTTTGCAGTGGGGTTCGGGTGTGGAAAGCCGAATTCCACTTTTTTTATATTAAAAAAGCTTCAGGAATCACTCAGCAACTGGCACCGGGCAGATAGATTCAAATGGATACATCGGTTGAAAGGCTTAAGAAAAGAAAGTTGTAATGAAAAAAGTAATTAAAATAAAAACTATATTGACATTAACTATATTTAATTATATATTATTGGAGGATAAAGTTTTCTTCATAATCTTTTTTGCAGTGGGATTCGGGTGTAGAAAGCCGAGTTCCACTTTTTTTAATTTAAAAAAGGGGGTCAGAAATCACTTCGTAGTAAGTAATTAAATCTAATCCTTTCAATTATTATTCTTTACGAGATTCTGAGCGATTGAAAGGGAACTAATGGTATCATTTTTATAGTATTGACTTGAACTATATTAATAAATATAATAAAAAAGTAAATTATATTAATTTTTAATTGTATTCATTAAAACTATATTCGATCTAACTAACCTGCCCCGCTGCATCATACTATTATTGTTTGAAGGGAGGAGGAGGCATTCTCTTGTGTAAGTTTAAAGGCGATGATTATTGGCTCGATGAGCTCATAGGGAATTATTCAATTTTGTGGGATCTGGGTGTTAGGTGATGGAGATTGAAAGTTTTAATGTTCGCAACAAGGCTTTACACACAAAAAAATGTCTAATTCGATTTAATCGAATTAGAAAGGAGAAAATGAAAAATATGAAAAAAAGTATGAAAGTAATCACATCTGCTACTATGATTTTCTCGATGTTCGCTTCAATCGCTATGGCGGATTCTACAACAGGAGAATCGGTTAGTACTCAGGCTACGTCCACTAAGACATCCAAGGACTTCACTGATCTGAAAGATCTTGATGAGGCTACAAGAGTAAAGTTTGACGCAATGATCAGCGCAGGTATCTTTGACGGTGTAACGGATACGACATTTGGTCTGAAAGAAGAAATGAACCGTGCGCAATTTGCGAAAGTTGCCGCTTTAATCATGGGCCTTGAATTAAACAAAGATCTTAAAACTTCCAGTTTCTCTGATGTAAAAGCTGACGACGCTGCTAACGGTTACGCGCTTCCTTACATCGAGGCTCTGAAAGCAGCTAATGTTACGGATGGTTATGGCGAAGGCACGTACAACCCAGCTGGTAAAGTAACAAAAGAGCAACTTGCTACTTTCTTGGTTCGCGTACTGGGGAAAGACGATGAAGCTAAAGGGATAACAGGAACTGATACTACTGTTTCCAGTTGGGCGCAAGGTTATGTAGCTTTGGCATTAGAAATGAAATTGTTCCCTAAAGCTGAAGGTACTTTCAGCGGTCAATCCAACGCTACACGTGACCTTCTTTTAACTGGTGCCTATGAAGCTAAAGCTCAATATGTGGCTCCTGGTAAATTGACTGTAACCGGCGCTAAAGCAGCTGGCGTACAAAAAGCGGAGGTTTCTTTCAATAAGCCAGTTGATACAGCGAAAGCAACCTTTACACTTAAAAAAGGCACTACTGAAATTAAAACAACTGCTCAGTGGTCCGATGACAAGAAAACGGCTACTCTGGTTCTTGCCGACGAAAAGCTTCGCACTGGCGAGTATACGGTGTCTGTGAACGGTTTGGACGCAGAGACGGTTGACAAAACAACGGCAACATTTAAAGCAGAAGATGAAGTGTTGAAAAAAATCGAATTTTTGTCCGCTAGCGATACGATCGCTCATTCCAAAAGTACAGTTGTTAAAGTTAAAGGCGTGAACCAATACGGCGAAAATGCTTCTTTCAACTCCGGCAGCTACACAGTATACGCAGGTAGCGCTAGCTTCACAAAAGTTAATAAATTAGATGATAATACACTGGCTATCACATTGGATACTACGCAAAGCACTCCAGGTGTCGGCATTGTTTCACTATCCATCGTCAACAACGATCAACACGTGACGGCTTCGAAGAACTTCAAAGTAGGAACAGATCCAATCCTGACTAAACTAGAGCTTGGCGAAGCACAATACTCCAATACGAACAAAGCCATCACTGGTAAAGGCGACTCTGTTAAGTTTGATCTTAATCTGTTTGATCAATACGGTGGTTATATCACTTATGATTCCCCAGAATTCAAAAAAGAAAATATCAACTTGATCTGGAATGAGTATATTGGCTCAACTACAAAGAGCAGCAATGAAATTATTAAATCAGAATACGAGGATAACGGTAGCAACATTCCTCGCTTGAAGCTTTCCTTGACTGATAACGTAGATAAGAGCGGTGACTACACATTTACAATCGTCAACCAAGCAGCTACAGCTACTGGTAAAATTAGTATTAAATCGACTTCAATTGCAACAAAAGTTGAAATTGGCGATTTTAATGACGTCATAGCTGCAGGCGATCAAGATGTCTATATCCCAATCGTCGCTTACGATGCAAGTGGAAAAGAACTGAGCGTTGATGATTTGACTAGTGACGCTAACCGCGAAAGAATTAAAATTACAGCATCTGGCGTAGATGGATCCATTGCTGGACAAGGCGAGATTATGGAATCTGGCGCTCACAGAGGTTCTATACACTTGAAAAACATTACTGGCGTTTCTAAAGGCTCTGTATCTCTAACACTTGTGATTGCATCTCCGAACGCAACAAGCACAGCCACAAAAACTTGGACTGTTGCTGACGTTCGTATTCCAGACCGTATTAAAGAAGTAACAAAGCCTGCGAAAGAAATGATCGGTTATGGTAACCCGGATGCATCTGATGCAGCTAAAGCGTTGGCATCCAATTACACATTCCAATACCAAATTCTTGACCAATACGGAAAAGTCATGGATTACAACTTAGATACAAATGGAAATAGTGGAAATAACAGCGTGGGTACTTCAGTAACTTACGATGTATATGTACAACTTCAAAATCTGCCTGATAACGGTGACAACAAAAACTTCAATGCTTTCAAAGTAACTAGAATTGATGATGTTGCAGTTCCACTTGCTGATAGTACAAATGTATACTCCTTTACAGGTGCTGATGAAACAGATGAAAAAGCGTTCAAAGAGTTTAATAAAGGATTGAAAATTACGGCACTCGCAGGCAACGAAGGCAAAAAAGCTAATCTGCGTATTGGTATCCGTAAGATTGACAAAGCAGATCCGAAAAAAGTACAAGAAATCACTTATGTGGAACAACAAATTGCTGTAGCGCCTGCTGCTAATTCAAGTACTGGCGAAGAATGGACTTATACAATGGCTAGTGGAGTGAAGTTGTTTAATTTACTCGACAGTGATGTCCTAGTTGGTTCTGGAATCGATCTAAAAGGAACTGGCGCAATTGCTAACTCTCTGTTGAGCAAACGAATCAACATTAAAGTTACTAATGCAGCTGGCGATGTTGTAGCTGTTCCAAACAACTTCATTACAAATGTAACAAGCTCTAATCCTGCAGTTGTTAGAGTTGAAAAACGTATGCTTACAAGTGATGGAACTAAATCAGGTAGCGCTGGTAGATGGTATATGGTTGGTAATAAAGCAGGTACTGCTACAATTACAGCTACTTACGTTGATAACAAAGGAAAAACGAAGTTTGCTACTCAAACTGTAACCGTAGCTGAAGAAGCTCCTACAGTTGCATCGATGACAGCAAATAACAAAATCACGGTTAGCAATACGGCAACTGGTGCCGTTTATGCTGCAACTACTAACTATGTTGCTTTCGGTGAGAAAGATCCAGCTAAACTTGCAGACGGTGTTAAAGGTAATTTTGGTCTTACGAGCGTTTCATTTACTGACTCTTATGGTCTTGTGTTTGACGGAGACGATGTCAATAAATATAATTACTTCTACGGTCTTTCATTTACTGTTCAACATATAAATGCTACTGCTGGCAAAGTGACTGATGTGACTTTGGATGCAAACAATAAAGTTCATATTGCTCCTGAATTCAAAGGAACATTTGACGTTGTTATTATTGCACCGAGCGGCAAAACAACAACTACTGAAGTAACAGTAGAATAACATTCAAATCTGTAACAACAGATGTACAAAAGAGGACCCTTCGGGGTCTTCTTTTAGTTATTCTAAAATTGTTCCACCAATGCAAATGTTATATACGGAAAGAAGTATAAGCTGAGCAAAATCCAGTGATAAAATGAAATTCAAATGAAAATTTAAGAATAGCAAGAGGCGCCGAGGTATTGTACTTGAAAGGCATTTTCGAGGAAGTTGTGCTAGGTACTACAAAGCTTTCTTAATAATTAATGGGTAGAGATCGGCTAGAATATGACTCAACTTCAACAAATACAATGAAAACTTTTTTCTTTCTTCTTCAGTAAAGGCTTCATTTACTTTAGAAATCCATTCATGAATAGCTGGCATTTGATTCTCAACTAATTCTCTCCCTTTATCAGTTAGCTGTAGAATAATCTTGCGTCGATCTTGAGGGTGGTTTATTCTTTCCAAAAGGTGGATTTTCTCCAAATCATCAATAAGTCCTGTCATCGATGCTCGAGTTACGTTGATTTTCATTGCAATTTCGGATGGACCCAAAGAGTCATATTCGTCACTCGCATATAGGAAAAATAAAGTATGGAATTTTTCTGATGAAAGCCCCCATGAGGCATAAATTATTTCGTGTCCATCATAAATTTGGTGATTTAAGAGAGAGAAGTCTAATAAATTCTCTAAAAAGCTAAGCGCTTCCATAATTTCTTTGGTAAACATCTAACATCAACCCTTTCTGCTATGATGTGTTATAATTTGATTGTATTATTTTGAATTATATTTGTCAAAACAATATAGGAATATCTGGTGAAAACTGTTTACTCTTATTGTGATGAATTGGAGTTATCTTTACTATGAATTTTGCTACCTGTTTAGAAGAATAAGTAAAAAGACTCCCAAATCACCTATCGTTGCTGATTTGGGAGTCTCTATTAAGTTCATTATTCACTTCAAATCTTTATTATTAATAATTTGAAGATTGGCTATAGTTTGATGCATTTTCAACAAATATAATGAAAAAGTTTTTCTTTCTTCTTCTGTAAATGCTTCATTTAATTTAGAAATCCACTCCGTAATAGACGGCATTTGTTTCTCGACTAATTTTCTTCCTTTTTCGGTTAGCTTTAAAATAACCTTGCGTCGATCTTTAGGGTGGTTAATTCTTTCTAAAAGTTGGTCTTTTTCTAAATCATCAATAAGTCCGGTCATTGAAGCCCGAGTTACATTAATTTTCAATCCGATATCAGATGGACCCAATGGTTCGTCATCGTTAGCTACATAAAGGAAAAATAAAGCGTGGAACTTTTCAGAAGAAAGCCCCCATGAGGTGAAAATTTTATCAGTTTCATTATAAATTTGGCGTTCTAAGATCGATAATTGTAAGTAATTTTGGAGAAAACCAAGGGTTTCCGTTAACATTTGTTTGGTAATCATCAAATCATCAACCTTTCTGAGCGCTATTTTTTGATTATATTCTTATGAATTATATTTGTCAAAATAATATAAAAATAAAACAGGTGTAAAATAATGCACATGCTTTCGAATTCTACACCAAACAGCGTGTCCATTGGTAGCTCAAGAAGCATGACAAAAAAATACTCGTAGAGTAAATTAGGTGATGAAGATTATATATTCATAGATTGATTGGTTAATAGTTCGAACGATCCTCATTGAGACGAGGAACGATAGCCCAATATAACAGGAAGCAGATTGCAGCGGCAGCTGCAATCTGCTTCCTGTTTACATTTAATGGTTTCGAAATATTCCGTATACTGCAAGTGGAGCGACTCTGAAAGTATGAGAGGTACTAACATGGAGAATATTCAACATTGAACTGAAGTGACACGGTTGTATAGTCCGAGAAGTTGATTCGTTTGGAAACTGCCCCCGACCACGTGATCATCAAAATGAGTCAAATAAAACGAGAGCGAAATATGATTGGGAAGAATAAGCTCGACCCATTGATTCTTGCAAACCTCTGCCTGTTGTGAATTTTGAATGGCAGCCCCGTTGCAGACTAAGGAGCTATAAGATTGGTGGGTTAAAAATCCTGTTGCAGAGTTAAAATCTGCGGAGGTCACGTAGACCTGCAGATTAATCCCATCTACGAATTGGATGGTCACCCATTTATTCATACATTGTAAAATGTTTGAAATCCCTCGTCTGTTATCGGGATATGGAGCGAAGCTATGCCACATATGATAATCTCCTTTGAAATTAAAGTGGGACTATACTCTTCCGAGTGAATTGATCATACATTGCTTCCACCATATGCGGTGGAGTAGGCATTTGTGCACAATTAGTGTCACCATCAAAAACCATGTCCGAAAATGGCCAGACCTTTTCGGACAAAATGATATAATAAAATCAGGTCAGGAAAGGGGTGACCCGATGACGAATAACAAAGATGCTCTGTATGCAGCGTTCAAGGCAAAAGACGCACGTTTCGACGGACGCTTTTTTGTAGGCGTATCGTCTACGGGAATTTATTGTCGCCCTGTGTGTCGGGCCAAGCAACCGAAGCCGGAAAACTGCACTTTTTATGTTACTGCAGCGGCAGCGGAGCAAGCGGGATACCGTCCATGCCTTTTATGCAGGCCGGAGCTTGCTCCTGGCACTTCAATCACCGACGCTACCGCTAATTTAGTTTATCGGGCAGCAAGAATGTTAGAAGAAAGCAGCGGTAGCGGGCAAAGTTTAGAAGAAATAGCCGGGCGACTTGGTTGTACGGACCGACATTTGCGGCGCGTTTTTACAGCAGAGTATCATGTGTCGCCGGTTCAATATTTGCAAACATGCAGATTGCTCCTTGCCAAAAACCTGCTCACAGACACAGATTTGTCGGTACTGGAAGTTGCGATGGCCGCGGGCTTTGGCAGTTTGCGTCGTTTCAACGGCCTTTTTAAAAAACAGTACAAGCTTTCGCCCACGGGCTTACGAAAACGGAAGGCAGAAGAAAAAAAACATAAAGACAACATTACTTTATCATTAAGCTATCGTCCGCCTTATCCTTGGGACGAAATACTGCATTTTCTGGCCGGACGCGCTATAGCAGGAATTGAAGTTGTACAAAACGGCGAATACATGCGTACCGTACATGTGATAAACACTGATGGAAAGCCTGTATATGGTTGGATACGGGTGGGGCATGTTCCTAAAATGTATGCATTGAGCGTAACGTTGAGTGAAACTTTACTGCCGGTACTGCCGCAAGTATTAGCACGGATACGACATCTGTTTGACTTATATTGCGACCCGGGTGCGGTGTATGAAACACTTCGGGGAATGAACGACATTCGACCCGGTCTTTGTGTTTTGGGAGCCCGCGTGCCGGGGTGCTTCAATGCGTTTGAAATGGCAGTGCGGGCGGTGCTGGGACAGCAAATTACAGTGAAAGCGGCAAACACATTGGCGTCAAGGATTGTCCAAACTTACGGAGCGCCTATACAAACCTCGATGGAGGGATTGACCCATATCTTTCCTTTAACCGAAGATCTATTGTCTTTAGACGGAGCGCTTGAAGACCGCTTCGGAGTGTTAGGTGTTACCGCTGTGCGGTCAAATACGATTTATGAACTGGCACGAGCATTCGTACAGAGGGAAATTGATTTTGACTTCCCGGCTCAGCCGGAGGAAGAGATGAAAAAGCTGATGGCGATTCGCGGTATCGGAAGTTGGACAGCGCAGTACATCGCTATGCGTGCAATGGAATGGCCGGACGCTTTCCTTGAAACAGATGCGGGCGTCAAAAAAGCATTATATCCCTACACATCAAAGGAATTACTGGAAATAGCGGAAGCATGGCGGCCGTGGCGCAGTTATGCGACCATCAACCTTTGGAACACACTATAAGGAGGCAGGGACATGTATTATCAGACAACCTACCCGTCACCTGTAGGAATCATTACACTTGCATCTGATGGAAATGGTCTTGTTGGCACATGGATTAAGGGGCAAAAGTATCACGGGGCTACTATACCTGAAGGTGCGATAGTGCGTGGCGACATGCCGATATTCGATACCGTAAGAAAATGGCTAAACAAATACTTTGCTGGCGAGAAACCCGACATTTCAGAATTGCCGCTCAGTCCCATTGGCAGTGGGTTCCGTCAAGAGGTATGGAGCATTCTATGTGAAATACCATACGGTGAGGTGATCACCTATGGCGACATTGCAAAAAAAATGGCGGCAAAGATGAACAAAGAAAGCATGTCAAGCCAAGCAGTAGGTGGAGCCGTTGGGCATAATCCGATTTCAATCATCATTCCCTGCCATCGAGTGGTAGGGTCAAACGGCAGCTTAACGGGGTACGCCGGGGGTGTTCATAATAAGGTGAAATTGCTTGAGTTGGAGGGTGCCGACATGTCGGGGCTGTTTGTGCCCACAAGAGGTACAGCCCTTTGATGTTGAGAAGACGGTGAAGCGGTGTAAGGCTGCCTAGAAATACTCGATTTAGAACTTTTGGGAGCGCCTCTTTTGATTAACGGGAAATAATACCGCTATTTGAGCCAGACTTGCTTGAAATAAAGGGAGTTTCTAGTTTTTCCCGCTAATCGATTCGGCTAGATGTTAATTCGAAGACGTAATTCCGCCATCATAGCCTCAGCTTGCTGTGGATCTTCATTTAACAATTTCCTGTATGTCAGCATCCAATTCAGCGTTACAAGCATATGATCGTATTCGTCCTTCTTGCGCTCGATCTCATTGATCTTCTGAAGAATCCATTCTATTACTTCTTGGTTCGTGCGTTCGTTCGTATCGTGATCCTGCAAAACCGTCTTCAGTTCAGCTATTGAGCAGCCGATGCCTTGAAATTTCTTAATCAGCTTTAACCGTTCAATTGCTTCGTCTGAGTAGTTGCGGTAATTATTCTTTTCTCGCTGAATATGCCTGCTGTCAAGCAAGCCTTCCTTCTCATAAAAACGAATTGTGTGGGGTGTTAAACCCATCAAGTCGCCTAATTCTTGAATTTTCATAATGCAATCATACCTCCAAACACTTGCCTTAGAGTGCACTTCATAGTTTAGACTAGAGTCATATCTTCGTCAAATGCTTAAGGAGGCGTAAAACTATTATGCGTATATTCGTTACAGGTGCAGCAGGTTATATTGGTACAGCTGTTGTCCGCGAACTCATTGGTGCGGGCCATCAGGTAGTTGGTCTGACCCGTTCAGAGAGTGGTGCTCAAGTATTAGAAAGCTTGGGAGCTGAGGTGGCCCGCGGTGTTTTGGAGGATCTGGATTTACTCCGCAGCCGTGCAGCCAATTCAGACGGTGTTATTCATCTGGCATTTAATCACGATTTCTCTAATTTCGCCGCATCACTAGCAACTGATCTTCGCGCCATCGAAGCAATGGGAGCGGGGCTTGCAGGCTCCAGTAAACCACTTGTTATCACAGCTCATGCCAATGGCAAAGCATCGGAGGATGCAGCACTTGCGCTTATAGAACAAGGCGTAAGAGCATCGATCGTCTCGCTTGCACCTTCCGTTCATGGAGAAGGAGATAAAGGCTTTGTGCCGCAATTAATCCGGATCGCTCAGGAAAGAGGCTCCTCGGCTTACATTGGAGACGGCACTAACCGTTGGCCAGCGATTCATCGCTTGGATGCGGCAGTTTTGTTCCGCCTCGCTGTTGAATCTGCGCCTGCAGGCTCACGACTGGATGGCGTGGACGACGAAGGCATTCCGTTCAGCGACATTGCCGCGGTCATAGGTCGCCACGTGGATGTGCCGGTAGTTAGCATCCCGCTTGAAGAGGCACAAGCGATTTTCGGTTTTCTAGGCATGGTCGCGTCGCTTGACTTAGCAAGATCAAGTGAAGGGACGAAGGAGCTGCTCGGCTGGAAGCCTGTCCAACAGGGGCTTCTCGCAGATCTGGAGCAAGGACATTATTTCACAAAATAGCGTTAGATCAATGAAGAAGGTCACAATAAATAACCATCGCATCTTCGCGAAGGAAAGATATAAGATTATACGAGGTGCAAAGAAAACGCCGGTGACCTTAAGCAGGTGACCGGCGTTTCCCTATTAACTTTTCGGCATCTTGCTAACATCCATGTACAGCAGGTTCCAGCGGTGACCGTCCAGGTCGGCAAATCCTGCGCCGTACATCCAGCCGTCAATTTCACTTGGCTTGCCAAAGATGCTTCCTCCGGCAAACTCTACTTTTTGAATAAAGGTATCTACTTCTTCTCTGCTTTCAGCGCCAATGGAAAATATGACTTCTGCACTATGGGAAGTATCTGTAGATTTTGCACCTGTAAATTTCTCAAACGCCTCATCCGGTAACAGCAGAACCGTTGTTTGGCCTATGGCAAGCTTGGCTCTCTCGTTACCAACGCTCACCGCCTGGAATCCAATCTCATTGAAAAAGGCGGTTGACCTCTCAACATCTTTGACCGGCAGGTTAATCCAAATTTCCTGTGACATGGCAGTAGCCTCCTAGCATATATTTTCAACTACTCCTACTATACGCTACTTCTGGTATCAGAATCGAATCTTATAAAAGAAACCGTAAGGTATTCCGTCAAGGTATCGATCTGGCCAAGGCAATCCTGCACAGGTAGTTATTGTAAGCGATTTAAAAATCATTTGACAAATCCTGCACAGGGGACTATTCTAAAATTACTTAAACGTTTACGTAATCCATCTGATGTTATGCAAAGTAGGGAATTTACCGTATGAATCCTCCAACAATTAAAGATGTGGCCAAGGCAGCGAATGTTTCTGTCGCCACGGTTTCCCGAGTGCTGCATAACCTCGCTGGCTATTCAGACAGGACCAGACAAAAGGTTATGCAAGCGGTGGAAGAGCTGGGTTATCAACCTAATGCGATTGCAAGAGGGCTCGTTAATAAGAGGACTCAGACCATTGGTGTCTTGTTTCCGCATGTGTCCAGCAGCTTCTCATCTGATATTCTTCATGGGATTGAGGAGACTGCTCAAGAAAAAGGGTTCAGTGTCATTGTGTGCAACACGGCTGAAGAAGGCAAGCGGACCATGAAGTATCTGCAAGTTCTCAGGGAGAAGCAGGTAGATGGCATTGTTTTCACAAGTGAAGTGCTTAAAGATGAATACTATCAAGCAATTAAGGAAATGCGAGTTCCCGTTATACTTGTAAATACAATGTCCCAAAAACATATGATACCGTATGTCAAAGTCGATGATCGTCAAGCTGCCTACCATGCGACAAGCTATCTCATTCAGAAGGGACACCGGGAGATCGCCATGATTAGCGGTTCGCTTAAGGATCAGATAGCGGGTTATCCACGCTTAGAGGGGTACCGTCAGGCTTTGGCTGACAATGGCATTGAATACCTCGAATCGCGAGTAGCCATTGGTGGTTTTCAATTGGAGCGCAGCAGAGATGCTATGAAGAAGCTGCTGACAGAAGCACCTCCTTTTACAGCTGTGTTCGCGGCAAGCGATGAGATGGCCATTGGCGCCATGAATTATGCCTTTGAACAAGGGCTCAAGATTCCGGATGATCTTTCGATCATAGGTTATGATGATTTGAAATTTGCGAGAATGGTCTACCCGCCGCTGACGACCATCCATCAACCACTGACAATGATGGGACGCTTGGCATCAGAAAAGCTGATTTCTTTAATTGAACAAAGTGAAATGCAAGTGTCGAGCAGCATTGTAAGCCATCAACTGGTGGAAAGGCAAACCGTGCGATCCAAGCCTTGAAAAGGGCTTCTTTTTCAGACTTTTCAGTAAACGTTTAACCTATAAAACTGCTTTTTTAAGGTTTCAGAGCCATTAAACTTAACAGGATTCATTTCTTATGGGTGGTGATGTGAAGCAATTTGTTGGTTCTTTTTTTTCTCCCTTAAGTAAACGTTTACTCATTATAAAGATTAGTCAGACTCATATTTCTTTTATAAAATGGAGGTTTCTTCGATGAAAAAAACAGCTACAACGATTTTTACAAGCGTCCTTGCACTTTCTGTCCTTGCAGGCTGTGGGGGTGGAAAGACGAACAGTGAATCTGCTTCCAATACGGCAACTTCTTCTGCAACAGGGGAGAAAGTGAAGCTGGAGTTCTTCCAGAATAAGGCGGAAGCGAAAGCCTCCTTCGATGCTCTGGTAAAAAAGTTTAACGATGCGAATCCGAACATCGTCGTGACTCAAGTCAACCCGCCGGATGCGGAAACGGTTCTAAAAACGCGTGTTGCCAAAAAAGATGTGCCCGATATTATTGGTCTCGGAGCAACGGATACATTTGCTCAGCTATCCAAGAGCGGTTTATTTACTGATTTTTCGAACGATTCTCTCACAGCCAACATCCAGCCTTCCTACATAAACATGTTGAAGAAACTGACAGCAAGCGATCAACTCAGCGCGATTCCTTTTACAGCTAATGCAAGTGGTGTCATTTACAATAAAACGATGTTTAAAGAGCTGGGTCTAAGCGTTCCGAAAACCTGGGATGAATTGCTGGCTACCGCGAAAAAAGTTAAGGATGCCGGTAAAACTCCGTTCTATTTGACGATCAAAGACTCTTGGACGGTGATGGTGCCATTTAACTCCTTGTCATCCAACATCTTGGGTATTGATTTCTATGATAAAAGATCAAAAGGCTCAGTGAAGTTTGACAGCCCAGAATTCCGTGAAGTAGCTGACAAGCAATTAAAGCTTCTGGATTTTGGCCAAAAGGATATGATGGGCAAGGGCTACAACGATGGTAACACGGCTTTCGCTAAAGGTGAATCTGCCATGTATCTGCAAGGTGTATGGGCCATCCCGGAAATCAAAAAAGCTAATCCTAGCATAGATTTGGGTGTATTCCCATTCCCAGCGACGAACGACCCGGCTAAGAATAAAGTGATTTCCGGCGTTGATACACTGCTGACCATTTCCAAAAGCAGCAAGCATGCAGAAGAGGCTAAGAAGTTCATTGAGTTCATGCTGAAAGCGGAAAACGTTCAAACTTACATTGATGAGCAAAAAGCGTTCTCTGCCGTGAAAAACGTGAATCAAACCGATGCCAGTGTACAGGATCTGAATGCTTCGTTCACGAGCGGCGCCATTGAGGACTTCTCCGATCACTACATTCCTGGTGCTGTTAAAGCGGATACGATTATCCAAAGCTACCTGCAGAAAAAAGATGTAAATGCTTATGTGAAACAATTTGATACCGAGTGGGATAAAGTTGCTAACCGCAAGTAAGCGCCGACACACATAGAAGAGAGCGCCGTAGGGTGCTCTCTCCCTATTTATAAAGGAGGTTCATCATGGTTTCAAAAAAAGCGGCGTTTTACAGTATGGCAATACCAGCGTTGCTCCTGTTTTTCGCTTTTCATACCTTTCCTGCTCTACAAGGCATATATTACGCATTCACAAATTGGGATGGGTATAGCGAAGGGTACGACTTTATAGGCTTTAAGAATTTTATCAACCTCTTTCAAGATGTGAATGTCATTAACTCCTATTTGTTTACGTTTAAATACGCTATCGTCGTTACTATTTTCATTAATGTAATAAGCTTGCTCATTGCACTAGGTCTTAACTCACGTATTAAATACCGTAATTTCTTCCGGGGCGTTTATTTTCTCCCTAACGTGCTTGGCGTACTTATTGTCAGTTATATCTTCAATTATCTATTTGCCAACGTTGTTCCTACGTTCGGAGAGAAATTAGGAATCGAGTTCCTTTCCACCAACATCCTGGGTAATGAACAATGGGCATGGATCGGGATCGTGATTGTAGCTGTATGGCAAGGCATTGCGTTTAACACGATTCTATATCTCTCTGGACTTCAAACGATTCCACAAGATATCTATGAAGCATCCTCTTTGGACGGGGCAGGTAAATGGCAGACGTTTTGGAAAATTACATTTCCAATGATCTCATCCTTTTTCACGATCAATATGGTACTTGCCATGAAGGGATCCCTGATGGTTTTTGACCAGATCGTCGCATTGACGGGAGGCGGACCCGGTCGCGCGACTCAGTCCATTGCTTACTTGATTTATCAAGGCGGCTTCCAAGGCGGAGAATTTGCGTACCAATCCGCGAATGCCGTCATTTACTTTATCGTGATTGTAGTCATCTCTGTCCTACAGCTTAAATTTTTGCAGAAACGGGAGATGGAAGCATAATGACAAAACACTCCACGAACTGGATCGTCACAAGTTTGATCGCACTGGGATCATTGTTCATTTTGTTCCCTTTATATATGGCTGTTGCAATTGCACTAAAGAATCCGGAGGAAATGGCGAAATCGATCTTTTCGCTGCCGACGGGATTGCACTTTGAAAACTTCGCGAATGCCATTGAAGCGACCGACTTTTTCACGGCTTTTGGGAACAGCTTTGTGATCACCGTATGTTCCGTTGGTTTCATACTTCTGACCAATTCACTCGTTTCCTATGCGATTGCGCGAAATATGAACAACAAGTTTTTTAAAGGCTTATATTTTTATTTCATCAGTGCGATGTTCATTCCTTTCCAAATTATTATGCTTCCAATTGTAAAACTGACAACGAGTTTGCATATGAACAACATGCCGGGATTAATTATTCTCTACATCGTGTACGGACTTGCTTTTAACATTTTTGTTTATGTCGGGTATATCCGCACGATACCGATTGAATTGGAAGAAGCCGCAACGGTTGACGGTGCTTCAACTTATGGCACCTTCTGGCGCATTATATTTCCTCTTCTTGCACCGATCAATGCCACTATCGCCATATTAAGCTGCTTGTCGACGTGGAATGATTTTATGCTGCCACTTATTATTTTAGGCAAACCGGAATCGTACACGCTTCCTCTTGTGCAGTACGTATTTCAAGGCCAATTCAGCACGGATTTTAACTTGGCTTTTGCCTCGTACCTGCTTGCGCTTGCCCCAATGATTATCGTATATCTAATTGCGCAAAAGTGGATTATTAATGGTATTACGCAAGGTGCTGTGAAGTAGAAAGTCTCATCACGAACAACGCAAAATGGCAGTGTCCCTACTTTGGGCACTGCCATTTTTTTCGATAATTAAAGGGGAACATTTCGAGTTAAGTGAATTATTATAAGTGCGATATGTGCATTTCTACAAAATAGATGGCAGAGAGGGGAAATAACCGTGCTAGACCTGACAAAGAATGTACTCGAAGACATGAACAAGCAACTCGATCGAATCATAAAGAGCTTAAACCAACTTGATGATGAATTGATTTGGAAAAAAACGAAGGATTCCATGAACAGCATTGGTAACCTTTGCTTACATTTAGCAGGAAACGAGTATCAAAACCTCGTAAGTGCAATCGGGAACAAACCTTTCATTCGGGATCGCACGCGAGAATTTAATTCGGAAGGTGGCATATCGAAGGATGAATTAAGTAGTCTTCTATTGAGGACACGTTCCGAATCTGCAAGTATCCTATCCGTTTTGTCCGAGGAGGATTTAAAAAGGGAGGTCATAATCCGCTATGACTTGGAGGATTGGAACAGAATGCTTCGGGTTAACGCTTCAGAAGATGAAACCTATGAGGTGAGAGTAATCAGTCGGCTTCTTGTTCAGGTTGCGGTACATTATGGCTATCATGCAGGCCAAATTGTGCTTCTCTCCAAATTAATGAAAGATTCGAATGAACATATAACAGGACAGTATCATTGATCATTCAAAAAATTCAATCAAAACTATTGACGAGATATTCTTCCGATGCTAATATAAGCTAATTCCTACTGGATAACTTGGTATATTTTATCCGACAAATGAAATAGGAAATAGAGAAAAGCAAGGATC
Source organism: Paenibacillus sp. J22R67 (assembly GCF_059692175.1). Lineage (NCBI taxonomy): Bacteria > Bacillati > Bacillota > Bacilli > Caryophanales > Paenibacillaceae > Paenibacillus > Paenibacillus sp. J22R67. Next base: position 192,116 of record NZ_JCAUAX010000004.1, read on the forward strand.
GGGAGGGTAATCATGAAAAAAATAAGATTGATCAGTTTATTTGTTATTTTAGCTGTATTTGGTAGTTTGCTTGCAGCCTGCGGACAAAAAGAGAGCAGCAGTGCGACAGCAAGTCCAGCGGCAAGCGCGGAAGCAGCGAAAGGTGCTGCAGATTTAAATGGAAAGAAAATTGCACTTATCATGCAATTCAATACAGGCACGTTCTCTTCTCAATATGTTGAAGGTGTGAAAGAGCAAGTGGAGAAACTTGGCGGGAAAGTTACGGTATTCGTTGCCGATACGGATCTTGCCAAAATGGCTTCGAATCTGGATGCAGCCATTAACCAAAAATTCGATGGCATTTTGATCGACCATGGAACGGCAGAAGCACTTGAGGCTGGCGTGAAGAAAGCCATCGAGAAGAAAATTCCAGTTGTTAGCTTCGACTCTATCCTCACTGTGCCAGGCGTAACTTCCCTGGAGCAAGGCGACCAAAAAATGGCCGAAGCAACATTGGAGCAATTGGCTAAAGATGCAGGCGGAAAAGGAAATATCGTTAAAGTATGGGTAGCCGGTTTCGCCCCGATGGAGCGCAGACAAGAAGCTTACCAAGCTTTCCAGAAGAAATATCCGGATATTAAAGAAGTAGCTGCATTCGGAACAGCCAAAGACCCTGCTTTGGATACCCAAACACAAATGGAAGCTATTCTTAAAAAATACCCGAACAAAGGTGATATTACAGCGGTATGGGCAGCTTGGGATGAGTTTGCCAAAGGTGCTTCCCGTGCGATTCAACAAGCAGGCCGTACAGAAATTAAAGTATACGGTATCGACCTTAGCGATGAAGATTTGCAGCTTCTGCAAGATCAAAAAAGCCCTTGGGTAGCCTCTGCTGCCGTAGATCCAAAAGATATAGGACGCGTTCAAGTCCGTTACTTGTACCAAAAGCTGCATGGCGATCAAACGCCTGAGAAAGTTGTTTTGGATCCTGTGTATGTTTCCAGAGAACAATTGCCAAAAGACAAGCAAGTGAATACAACGCAGCTTAGCGAATATGTAAAAGGCTGGGGCGGAAGCCAACAAGGTTATACGGATTGGCTGAAAGCAGCAGAGAAAAAATAATCGGAACAACGGGGGTCCCATCGCGAATTCTGCGATGGGACTTTCAGATTGCCAAGAGAGGTGGAGGCGGATGTCGATGAAGGATAGCGCAGCTTTATTACAGATGAGTGGCATCTCCAAATCGTTCGCCGGCGTGAAGGCGCTGCAGGAGGTTGATTTTGACCTGCATGCAGGTGAAATTCATGCCTTGCTAGGTGCGAATGGAGCTGGGAAGAGCACATTGATGAAAGTTTTGTCCGGTGCTTACACGTACGACATCGGTCAAATTGCGATAGAGGGTCAAACGCAATCGATTCAAACGCCCAAGGAAGCGATGGCTCAGGGCATCTATTGCGTTTATCAGGAAGTTGATACAGCACTGGTTCCTGAGCTTACTGTCACCGAGAACGTGATGATGGATCGTATGGTTCATGGCGGCGCTTGGGTTAGTTGGCGTAAGCTGCATAGCGAAGCTGAAGCGATTCTCGCCAAGATCGGTGCGACGTTCTCGGTGCGACGCAAAGTGGATGAGCTGAGTATTTCGCAGAAGCAGCTTGTTTTGATTGCCAGAGCGATGGCGCACAAGGCGAGGATCATGATCTTTGATGAGCCGACGGCCCCTCTCAGTCTGGAGGAATCGGAGCGGCTGTTCCAGATTATGGATAGTCTGAAGCAGGAGGGGGTGGGGATTATCTTCATCTCCCACCGTTTGCAGGAAGTGTTCCGGGTATCTGACCGAATCACGATCATGCGCGACGGCCGCCGGGTGCTCACGCAGGCGGCCGCTGCAATGGACATCGCCGGCGTGATCGAGGCGATGCTGGGCAAGACCTTCACCGAGGAGTTTCCCAAGGCCAATGTGCCAATTGGCGAAACGCTCCTCGAGGTGAAGGAACTGCGCCGCGGCACGAAGGTGCGCGGCGTCAGCTTTGCCCTCCGCCGAGGTGAAATCCTCGGCGTCGTGGGGTTGGTCGGCGCCGGCAAGACGGAACTGAGCCGGCTGATCTTCGGCGCCGACACCGCGGACGGCGGCGAGGTGTGGCTTAGCGGCCGCAAGCTCGCGCTGCGCCAGCCGGAGGATGCCGTGCGCGCCGGCATCGCGCTTGTGCCAGAGGAGCGCCGCAAGCAGGGCGTCCTCGTAGAGGAGACCGTGAAGCGCAATCTGTCGCTGCCGATACTTCGCAAGCTGAGCTCGCTGGGCTTCGTGCGGCAGCGCGAGGAAAGCGAACACGCCGCGAAGATGGTGGCGCAGCTCGGCGTGCAGCCGGGCGATCCGAATCGCGTCGTCAAGCATTTGAGCGGAGGCAACCAGCAGAAGGTTGCAGTAGGCAAATGGTTGCCGACGAATGCCGACGTCTATATGTTTGACGAGCCAACCAAAGGTGTTGACGTTGGCGCGAAAAGCGATATTTTCCGCCTCATCGGGCAGTTGGCGGCAGAAGGCAAAGGCATTATTTATTTATCATGCGAGCTAAATGAAATTATAGGAATTGCTGATCGCATTATGGTGATGAGCTATGGTTCTGTCGTGAAGGAGCTCTCCCGAGAGGAAGCGACGCAGGATCTCATTTTAACGTATGCGAGTGCGGGGGAGGCCGAATAACATGAAAGAAAAAAGCTTGGATTTTTCCTTTAAATACGGCGCGTTATTCATTATTGCTTTGGTCATCGTCGCCTTTTCGATTATTAATGAAAATTTCATGACCTACGATAATATCGCCGATATTTTGCGGTCTATTTCAATTGTCATGTTCGTTGCTATTGGGGTGACGTTATCGCAAATTGTAGACGGCTTTGATTTGTCCGTAGGCTCGACGGTTTCGTTGTCGACGGTAGGTGCGGCGGCGTTGATGGTCTGGTACCAACAGCCTTTGATTATTGTAATTATCGTTCCGCTTATCATTGGAGCCGTTATCGGACTTTTGAATGCGTTCTTGATTGTGAAGGTTCGGATTCCGGATTTGCTGGCGACTTTGGCTGTGATGTACATCATCGGCGGCGTCCAAAAGACCTATACGAAAGGCTTCTCCATCTATAACAATATGCGTTTCCAAGATGGGACCGTAGCCAAAGGTAAATTCACGCCAGAGTTTCTATGGATTGGCCAAGGCAAGCTGCTCGGTGTGCCTGTGCCGGTTATTCTCATGCTGGTGGCTGTGATCGCCGTTCATATTTTTCTGACGTATACGCGTTGGGGCAGGCAAATGTACATGACGGGCGGAAATCGTGAAGCTGCCCGGTTATCAGGCATTTCCGTTAAGAAAATTCGTATGGCAGCGTACGTGCTATCGGGTATTTTTGCCGCTTTCGGAGGCATCCTCTATGCTTCTCGTGTAGGTTCCGGTCAAATTGATGCGGGTGCTCCTTTGCTGATGGAAGCAGTTGCTTCCGTATTTGTGGGTTATTCCGTGCTTGGCGCTGGAAAGCCGAATGTAATCGGGACGTTTTTCGGAGCTGTTTTGATCGGTATTTTGCTGAATGGTTTGACGATGCTGAATGTCCCTTATTTTGGCTTCGACATTGTCAAAGGCGGCGTGCTGGTTCTTGCTTTAGCGATTACGTTTGTTCACTTAAATCGCAAGAAAGCATAAGATTTTGTACATTTAGGGAAATTCGAACGAGAATAACAAAAAAACAAAGCTAGAGGGAATGTTCCCTATTAGGTTTGTTTTTTTGTTTATTAGTTATGCGTATATAGTTGGGTTATGGTACCAGAATGGAAAAAACTTTTTCGCTCGCCATGTTTATCAAGGGTATAATGGGTATAGACAACCATCCTATTAAGATCAATAATTTGGCTAACTGTGTAAGTTTCTTCCAACCAATACATAAAGTAAATACAAGGGGCTATCTCAACGTAATTAAATTGATAGTAACCTTTGTATCCTGCATGTTGCCCAGCAATCCCTTCATCATGTCGATGAGTGGCGTCGAAGAAATGAATGATAAAGACATTGCCATCTAAATAATCGTATCTATAGGTCTTTCCAGCGTAAACAGGGATTTGATGACTAGGTTGTATATAATGAAAGTTGGGATGATGCATACAGTACTCCTCCTTTTATGAGCAGTATATGCAGAATCTAGGCGTATGCTCTAAAAACGCTGGTGGGGGCGGGGTAGAAGCACGATTCGATTTTTCGTAAGGAAGCTGCATTGAAATGGCTCGGCGTTGCTGTCTGAAAGATGCGATTTCTAGGATTGTCATAAAAAATTAAGAAAAACTTAAGAATTAGTCCATACTTACTTCAATAATATTCATTATGATGGGTTTAATCTTAGAACGATTTTAAAAGCTAAGTACCAGGCAGTGTAGACTAACGCTCTGGAGGAAATGCGAATTGACACAATTACCTAGGATTCTAATGCTTACTGCGGGCTATGGCGCAGGGCACGAACTAGCAGCATACGCGATTAAGGAGTATTGTCATCGACATGGCCTTGCCAACGTTCAAATGATTGATTTGATGAAAGAAGCTCATCCGCTACTAAATAAAATATCAACTTCTGTGTATATGAGTAGTTTTCATGCTGCAAGATTTGGTATCGATTATTATGGTTGGAGCTATTATTTGACTCAAAAAAACAATGCTTATAGTCCAGTTCTTGCTGGGTTAAATCGGTTAGGAACTAAACAATTGTTTGAGATTATTCAGAGAGAAAAACCGGATGGCATTATCAATACTTTTCCTTATGGAGCTTCTCCCACGGTAAGCAAGTCTTTCGGTATTCCAACGTTCACCATAATGACCGATTATGTCATTCACGCAAGATGGCTTCATCCTACAATTGACAAATATTATGTTGCAAGTGAAGATTTAAAGTTTAATATGATCCAGAGAGGGATTAATGAAGACGTCATCCAAGTAACAGGAATACCAATTCGAGATGCCTTTGAAAAAAATAACAATCCGTATGAAAATAAAAACAATAAAAGGATACTTATTATCGTTGGCGCATATAGTCAACTCGGTCTTACCGCTAAAATGATAAAAAGTCTTGATATTATAAGGGATTGTCAGATTACAGTGGTATGTGGCCGAAATGATAAGCTGAAACAACACCTTACTAGGCAATTTCAAAGTAATAGCAGAGTCGAAATTCTGGGATTCGTCGAGCGGATGGATGAACTCATGGCTTCAGCCACATGTATCATTAGTAAAGCAGGAGGATTAACGTTAGCTGAATCCCTTGCTTTAAAAATTCCACTTTTCGTATATCGGCCGTTCGCTGGTCAAGAAAGGGATAATGCAACTTATTTTTCTGAAAAAGGTATTGCATTTATCAGTTATCGTATGAGTGATCTCGTATACCAAATTCGTCAATTTATTGATAATGATACTTGTTTTTCTGTAGTCAAGAACAATATGGATATCTTACATCATAGACAAGCGGCAAAACGGATCGTTACGGATGTTCTTCATACCATATTTGGACACAAAAGAGAGCAAGCGATTTCGAATTCAGCCATGGTATTACAATCCTCTCTAGAAAGAATGTGATTGGCTTGCATACATTGTTATGGAGCATCTTCGTAGTATTGCTTCTATATACAATTTTGCCTACTCTTACCGTTCGTTTACTTTGTATGTGGGTGTATAAAAAGAAAGTGGCCAAAGCTGGCATTGCTTTAACCTTCGACGATGGTCCTGATCCAGAGTTTACACCGCAATTGTTGGATATTCTCTCCAAATATCAGATCAAAGCTACATTCTTTGTACTTGGGTCTAAAGCGGAGAAATATCCAGATATCATGCTGCGCATTCATCATGAAGGTCATTTGGTTGGCATTCATAATTATGTCCATTGGACGAACGCACTTATGACCCCCGGAAAGGTTCGAAAGCAATTGAAAGATTCTGTAGAGGCGATTGAGAACATCATTGGGGTAAAACCGATTTATTATCGTCCTCCTTGGGGTATTATTAATGTCTTTGACTTGTTTCTAGTAAAGCATTTTCGTTTGGTCCTCTGGTCGCTAATGGTAAAAGATTGGAGAAGCAAGGGAGGCATCGAGCGAATCAAGTCAAATTTGCTAGCCAACATACAAACGAATCATATTATCGTGCTGCATGATAGTGGGCAAACTTTTGGGGCGAATAGAGATGCTCCTCAATATATGTTGGAAGCCCTCGATGCTTTCCTGGAAATCTGCAAACAGCGAAGTTATACCTTTTTACCCATAGATACCTATTTACAGCTGCTTCAATTTAAGAGGCGGGCGCCTAGTCGGTATACAAAAAAAGTTCTCGTTTTCATCTGGTTAAAATGGGAGCGTCTTTTCAACTGGTTATTCAATATTCGGCCAATTGATGTGGATAATCAAATTTTTAATAGCCGTGTGTGCAAGTATCACGGGAAAACGATCCTTTTGGGAAGTGGGGAAGAGCTGAGTTCGGGAGATCTGGTTATTGAACTTCATTTTAATAATGAGAAACTACATCAATTGATTACCGAATCTAACTCTATGTTTCAACTAGCTGTAAAAATGAAACAAGATGTACAGAGCTTTCTGCCCACGCTGGCACAACATGTTCATTTCTTGCCCGAAAAGGTTAAAGCGATTTATGGAATCACTATGATTCATAGAGGTTCTAAACAATTAGGTTTTACCGTGACAGAGCTGCCCAAAGGTTTGTTTAGCAGATTTACACATTTCTATTTAAAAATGTTATTATACGTTCTTCATCCTAACGGGAGAGGACGATTAAAATTGAAGAAGGAATTATTGTCTCCTAGAATAGCAGCTATTTCTACGCAGGAGCTCTATAAAAAATACGCGGTTTCTGTGGAGCCTATACCGATTTCAGAACATGCGATTTCGATCAGTTAGGATGATTGATATGAAGCAAACAGGACCCAATACGAAGCTTTTAAGCGTTATAAGTATACTAGTCATAGTATGTATCGCAGGCTATTATCTTTATCTTGTTCATACAGGTGAAGCAGAAAAGCTCATTAATCGTATTCGGGATTTTGGGCAACCAGGCATTGTCATTGGCATCCTTGTTCAGTCTATCGTGAATATTATCCCAGTACCCGGAGAGTTTGTATCTATCGCACTCATGGAAATATATGGACCCATATGGGGTGGAGTTTATACGTGGATAGGCGGTGTATTAGGGGCGGTTGGTGCTCTCTATTTAACCAAATGGATTGCAAAACCATTCTTCGGTAAGTTAGCCCAGCCATTTCTTGATAAAGTAGAAGAGTTCACAAAAAGGCATGAAACGTTTGGTCTATTACTCATCCGATTCGTCCCTTTTGTCCCGTATCATTTTGTGAATTATGCGATGGGCTTTTTGAAAATAAACATTTGGTCTTTTATCTGGACCACTGGCTTGGGAATACTTCCCTTTACGATAGCAATGAGTGGTCTTTATGCGGGAGTTCGCAATGGTTCAATCTTGTGGGGAGCTATTGGTATCGTCATATTTATAGGATTGTTTGGATTAAGCTGGCTGGTGAAAGGTAGGCGGAGACGAGTCTCCGATCGGGTATGAACGTGATTAAAATGCAACAATGAATAAAAAGGACATTCCATTCTAATAAATGGGATGTCCTTTTTATATCTTGTACTACTTTTTCAGAAAATAACTTTCCAAGTCGTCAAGCAACAAGTTTACTGCTTTAATACCGCCTGCCGTATTCCAAACTGCGTCGCTTACCTTATGCACGTTTCCTTCAAACCACAGATCCATTCGTGGAGTTGACAAAATACCGATGACATTTCACGTTTCGTAATTAAATCAAAATAAATTGATTTAACCCTTGAATTTTCCAATTATCATGTGTTAAGATCAATTAATCAAATAAAATTGTTTTAATGAGGCTGCTACGAGGTTGAACTCTTTTAGTTTTAATGAAGTATTAATCAATATTTCTTGATATAACAAAGGAGAGATGATCCATGAATCGGGTTCAAAATGATGAGGTACGTCAACATGTTCGCAATCGCTATAAACAGATTGCAATCGAGAGCATTCCTAGTGCAAGTTGTTGCTCCTCTACACCAACAGCAACAAGTTGTTGTAGCACTCCCGATGAGGTATCCTCAAAATTAGGTTACTCAAATGAAGAGCTGAATATTGTTCCAAGTGGTGCTAATCTCGGGCTAGGGTGCGGGAATCCTCAAGCGATTGCGTCACTAAAGTGGGGGGAAGTTGTTCTTGATTTAGGTAGTGGCGCCGGTTTCGATGTGTTTTTGGCATCTAGACAAGTTGGAGAAACGGGTAACGTTTATGGCGTCGATATGACGCCTGAGATGATTAGTCGAGCACGCCTAAATGCTCAGAAACATGGATATGAAAATGTAGAGTTTCGCCTCGGGGAAATTGAGCATTTGCCGATACAGAATGATTCGATTGATGTTATTATTTCAAACTGTGTTATTAATTTGTCTCCGGATAAACAGCAAGTATTCAATGAGGCATTTCGTGTATTAAAACCAGGCGGACGTTTGGCGATTTCTGATGTAGTGATGACCTCCGAACTTCCGGCAGAGTTAAAAAGTGATCTTCATTCACTCGCTGGGTGTGTGTCAGGTGCATCTACAATAGATGAGGTAATGGTATTTCTGCAAAGGAGCGGATTTCAAAATATTGTTGTTGAACCTAAAGATGATTCTCGAGAATTTATTAAGGATTGGGTGCCAGGAGCCAACGTAGATAATTATATTCAATCCGCAATAATCAAAGCAATTAAATAGAAGATATTAAAAGCCGTGATCATTTTTGATTTCGGCTTTTTTATATAAGCATAAGCCCATACCCGTGACGAATATCCTTCATACGTTATAGGATGCATGACTAGGTGATGAACAACATAAAAAGTCGAAATCTATAGGGAGTTGGAGTTGTGATATCAAAAACAAGACTTACGGGGCGAGTAGTCTTTAGAGGAGATCCGGGGTATAATGCAGCACGAAAAAATTGGGATCCACATACGGACAGATTTCCGAAAGTATTTGTGTTTGCTCAAGGAACTAAAGATGTGGCAAATGCTATAAGATGGGCACGTAAAAATAATGTCCCCATTCGACCAAGAAGTTACAGCCATACATTGTAGGTTCCTATATCAACGTGCCAGACCAAGGGATCAAAAACTTCGGTCCGGTTTATTATGGCAAGAACTATGAACGATTACGTAGAGTAAAGGCTAAGTATGACCCTAAGAATGTGTTCAACAATCCGCAAAGTATTCCTCCAGCAAAGTGATTGCTTTAAAGAATTTGGATATTTTCAAGTTAAGAGGTTAAAAGTTTTAGAGTTTCAGGAATTAAAGCAAGCCCTTGCGAAACCGGCGAGGGCTTTTTTGTATTTGGAAACAAAATTCAGGGGGCGGGGAATCGGAACAAAAGAAATTACCTATTTATGGGATAAAAAGAGAACCTGCGTGAAAACATAAGTGCAGGAGGTGAACTGGATGTCGTCGTTTTCCAATCCCCAAATTAATCCCTTACATGGATGTATACTATGTATGAGTGGAAGTTTTACTTTATCCCAGATTTCGGCTGTAATTATCTTAATTGAACAAGCAAAACGCGATGCAGTTGTCAGTAGTATCATCGGGTGCATAGCGTATTTCTTATATGTCTTTTGGATTTATCGAATCATAAAAAATCAGGCGCCTAACCAATCCTTCCTCGATATGCTTGAACGGAAAATGGGCAGATTAATCGCTTGGGCAGTGAGATGTTGGATTGCCCTCTACCTGTTCTGTGAACTGTTTGTTGTTCATAAAAATATCGTCACATGGGTGAAATCCATGATCATACCCTTTACGCCTATTTGGGCGATTTCATTGCCCTTATTGCTCGTTTGTACCTATTTAGCGGTAAAAGGTATCAAACCAATCGCTATTTCTTTTTCCATTTTGTTTCCACTTATGTCTTTGTTGATCATTTTTATGGCCTTATTCACTGTTAAATATAGGCATTATGACCTTCTGCTCCCTTTGTTTAGCGAAGGAACAAGGCCCATCTTAGAAGGCGCGGCAACCATCCTCAGGGCAGGCATGGAACTGTTTCTTTTATTATTAATATCACCTCATATGCAAGGCAAATTGAAATGGAAACATTTTGTAGTGATGTATTCTTTCGTTTCGATTTTTATCATTAATGGTATTGTGAGCATTTTGACGATATTGGGCCCATATGAAGCGGAAAAACAGCGTTTCCCACTCTTTACTCAGTGGCGGTTAGTTCGAATCAGTAGTTTCGTGGAACACCTTGATTTTTTATCCATGTACCAGTGGCTTAGTAATACCGCCATTTTCATCAGTTTGGGGTTGTTTTTCTTCGGGGATTTGCTGACTTCAAAGCAGCAGCATAAAAAAATAGCGATTTTATTATGTGCGATGGCCCTATTTATCGGTTCAGAGCTTCAAATTAACGATAGCGATTTTTTATCTCTCTCGAAATATTATTTCTACCCTCTATCCACTTTGTCTATTCTCTGCTGGACTGTAATCGCCTACCTTGCAACTAGAAAAAGAGGTTTGTCATGAACATTGAATATGCAAAAGAAGCAGATTTCAGAGCCTTATTCTCTTCCTGCTATGATGTGAAATTTCAGAAGCGCGGCGATGCCCAGGTCATTTATTGCGAAGGTATGGTGGATAGTAAGCAGTTAAATGAAAATGTACTTCCGCGAATTTCAGAAATGATTCTAAACAATGAGTTGAAGCAACTAGACAAAAGTGTAGATCTCGCTCAAATTGAACAGAGTGTATTTTCAGGTAAAGTGATTATCTTTTTTTTTCACCAGAATGAAACATGCGTGTATGAAGCGAATATTTCCAACCCTCCAAAGCGCCAGCCGGAAGAATCCATCAGCGAAATATCAATTCGAGGACCGCGTGATGGTTTTACGGAAGAAGTGATCACCAACGTCGCCCTCATTCGCAAACGATTAAAAACCACCTCCCTGCAATACGAACATTTCATTGTTGGCAAAAGAGGGAACTTAGGTTTAGCGATTCTATATATCAAAGATATTATTAACCCTGAATTTGTCATTGAAGCAAAACGTCGGATCTCCCAAATCGATGTGGACGCTGTTATTGGTGTTGCTCAGTTAGAAGAATATTTAAGTGATTCGAGCGACTCCATCTTCCCGCTAGTGGATACTATAGGAAGACCTGACTTTGCAGCCGAGGCGCTGCTGCGCGGCCGATTTGTTATCATGGTGGACGGATCTCCTATGAGCATTATCGGTCCATCCAGTCTTACGGAGCAATTAAAATCTCCAGAAGATGTTCATTCCGCTTACTATTACACGATCTTACAACGCTTTTTACGCCTTGTCGGTTTAGTTACGGCTATGTTTCTGCCTGGCTTCTATATTTCATTGACATGCTTTAACATCGACCAAATTCCATTCCCTTTGCTTGCGACCATTTCTGCTGCCCGCACGGGTATACCCTATTCTGCACCTATTGAAAACTTGCTGATCCTGGGTTTATTCGAATTGTTTCGGGAAGCCGGCATTCGTCTGCCGAAGCCGGTCGCACAAACGGTATCAGTCGTTGGTGGTCTTATTATTGGGGATGCTGCGATTCGTTCCGGGCTTTCCTCATCCGCTCTGCTCATGGTTACTGCAGCGACTGCGGTTGCATCCTTTACATTGGTTAATCAATCCTTAACAGGTACCGTCACTCTGGTTCGTATTTACATGTTATTGATATCATCATTTTTGGGCATCTATGGATTCTTTATCGGTTTAATTTCAGTGGTGGCCTACACCTCTACACTAACATCTTTCGGTATATCCTACTGGACTCCGATTGAAGAACTCAATGTTAAGGCGTCCGTATTAGCGCTATTTAACCGGCCGTTTAAATCAAAAAGCAAGAGACCGAGCGGATTACACACGACAGATTCTACGTCACAAGGGGAAAAACAATGAAACCAGTGGGACTCCTATTCACGATTTGTTGTATGTTGTGTGTCTCCGGTTGTTGGGACAATAAAAATATTCAAGATTTGCTTTACGCTACTGCTATAGGGGTTGATTATAAAAATAATCAATATGAAGCCTACATACAAACGGTATCCTTTAGCCATGTAGCTAAGGCTGAAAATGTAGGTGGAGGAAATGGTCCGCAGGTGTATGTCGGTAAAGGAAGAGGGAAAACCCTCGCTTTGGCATTAGGCGAACTTTACGATACCGCTCAAAGAAGGTTATATTGGAGCCACGTTCGCACCTATTTGTTTACCGAAAGCGCGATTCAAGCTGGAGGTGACGAATACTTTGATAATTTAAAGAGATATAGAGAATTTAGGTATACACCATGGATATTTGGCACAAAGGAATCCATTGAGGAGATTTTTAGAACACCATCTTTTTTTCAAATGTCTCCGATAACCAACATTCTGAGTGAACCAGAAGATAATTATCGTCAGAAATCGTTCATTAAGCCATTGCTTGCACAAGAATATCTGATTAGTCTTAATGAGCCCGGCGAAACGGCTATAGTTCCTACCCTTAGCATTGATAAAACCGCATGGCAGACCGAAGAGAAGTCCGATAAAAAATTGAAAATAAACGGTGTGTTTGTCGTTCGAAAAAACGATTTTCAAGGATGGATGGCCAATAATCAACTTAAAGGTTTGCGATGGATGGAAACAGAAACGTCAAGAACGCCAGTCGAGGCCAAGTCTGCCATCGTCTCACTTGAAAAACCCAAACATAAGGTAGCGGTCACAGAACAAGACGGGAAAGCGATTTTCAATATTGAGGTGAAGGTGAAAGGTAATATTGTTGAATTAATTGATACCCATCAATCAGAGCAAGAAATTGAGAAAGAAGTAGAGCGGCAAATTGAAAAAGAAATTCGCTCGACGTTTGAAGAAGGATTACGTATGGAGGCCGACCTTTACAATTTTCGAAATGTTATGTTTAAGAAAAGATTCAAAAACTGGCAAGACATCAAGCTTACTTCTTCATCACTAAACCGAATCGATGTTCATGTTTATATCCAATATAACGGAGAGCTTAAGAAAACATAACTTGAAGGTACAAAATAAAATAAAGCTTTTCTGTGAGAGAACATTACAATATTACCTGTATGGCGGTTGCTTCGGCAGCCGTTTTTGATTATTCATTCTGGGAACGGCCTAGGCAGATGCTGTGACAAGCACCTACTTCCATGCGTATGTTGAGAATAAGGGAGGAGGTTGTGGCCGTTGAAACATGCAAGCATATCTTTCAAGAGCAAGTGGCAAAAGACCAAATGGCTGCTAAAGCAACGGAGATTGCGAAGGCATATCCCCCGAACTGTGCCTTTTAACAGAAAAAATTTGCGGATGATGTTATCCGCTTATCCGACTGTTTATTTTAAGCCTACGGGAGGTACAGGTGGGTTTGGCATCATCCGTATCAAGAGAATGGCGAATGGGTACCAAACTAAACACAATACCGTCAATTCGCCAAGTCCGACACAAGGTCATTTATACAAGAAGCTCTCCCGATCCTCAGGAAGGAAATCGTATTTGCTTCAGCGGGGGATCCAACTTGCCAAAACGAAAGGTAAGCCGTTCGATATCCGAGTCATGGTTCAGAAGACGAATGAAGGAAAATGGATAAGTACTGCCATTTGTACCAAAATAGGCAAGCCGGACAAGGTTGCCACGAATTATCACCAAGGAGGCAGGCTCGGCTATCTTCGTCAAACGCTGGTGGGAGCAGGGTACGAGCACGATTCGATTCTTCGTAAGGAAGCTGCGTTGAAGCGGCTCGGCGTTGCTGTCGGAAGGAGCTTTGATCGTAATCGAAGAGGTTTTAGAGAACTGGGGCTGGATGTGGCTCTCGACACCAAGGGGAAGCTATGGATTCTGGAAGTGAATACGAGGCCGGCCATTTATCCATGGAAGCACTTGAAGGGCAAAACGCTGTATCGTCGCATCAGGTCTGCTGCCAGGCAATACGGCAGAGTCACGTAGGTAGACAATAAGGGATAATAATCTTTAAACCATGAAAGCCCATGAGTCTAATAAACTCATGGGCTTTTCTGGGTTAAATATACGCCGTCATACCTTTTTCCTTCAGCAGGTCAACGATATCTTTAACAGATTGTGCTTTGTCTTTGGGACATATCAGAAGTGCATCCCCAGTATCCGCTATGATGAAGCCGTCTACACCAATTGTCGTGATCAGCCTGCCATTTCCGTAAATGATCGAATTTCGTGTATCTATGCCCATATGATTGGCTTTAATAATGTTTCCCGATGGATCCGGTGGGAAGATCGCGCCAAGCGCATCCCAGCTGCCGATATCATTCCAGCCAAATTGACCAGACAGAACAACGACTTCATCAGAGCGCTCAAGGATCCCGTAATCAATCGAAATATTTTGAAGCGTGGGATAAATGTTATTAATGACTTCCTCTTCCTGATCTGTGCCCAGATAATCGCTGATTGGAAGCATTGTCTTATACAGCCGAGGCAAGTAACGCTTGAAATTATCAATAATGACGGAAGTTTTCCAAATGAATATCCCGCTATTCCATAAATAATTACCTAATGACAGATAGCCTTGCGCTTTCTGAAAGTTCGGTTTTTCAACAAATTCAGCTACTTCGTATACGGCAACAGGATTTGAAGAGATAGGTTCTTTATCAAAGGCGATATAACCGTACCCAGTCGATGGGAATGTCGGCTTGATTCCGATAGTAACGATTTTGTCTGTCTTCATTGCGACCGTACAAGCTTCGTCTAACGTAAGCCGAAATTGTTGTTCATCGGTTATATAATGATCGGAAGGCAAGACGACCATTAAGGAATTACCGTGAGATTTTTCTATGGATAACGCCGCGAAAAGTATGCTTGCAGCCGTGTTTCTGGCAACGGGCTCGATCAAAATATTGCTTTTCGAAACACTGCTATGCATGATGCTCTCCAACAGAACCGCTTGAGAGCGATTCGTAACAATAACGGTATTTTCTTGTGGGATAATGCCTTTGAATCGTTCGATCGTATCGTTCAGCATAATATCATTTCCGCTTATGTTTAGAAGCTGCTTAGGAATCTCCTGTCTAGATAGCGGCCAGAAGCGAGTTCCGCCCCCGCCAGCAAGGATGGTAGCAAATTTATTCATGATGCATCACGAAATGGGCAATGGAGAAGGATATGATGCTCTCAGAGCCTTGATTAAGGTTCAGCCCTGTGGCATGGATACCATCGTAACAAGCTCCGGTTTGAGGGTCAATGAGAGAGATGTTTAATGAATTATGGCCTAAATACCATTCATAGCATAAGGCTGCTATCTTCAGATAAGCGGGGTCATGGAGCACGATCGCGGCTTCTTTACACGCAAGAAGCATTTCACAGGCTTCAATCGGCTGTTCGTCGTAGAGAGCTGCCCGATCACCTCGCAACTGCCAGCCATGGCTGCCAATCGGCTTATAATAACCTTCTTTAGTAAAGGTTTTGGATACTAGAAAATCCAAGCTTTCCTTAGCGGTTTCCTTCAAACTACTGTTTTCCGAGATATGTGATGCTTTTAAAAGTGCCCATGGCAGCATGGAGTTTCCGTAGGTAAGGCTGTCTTCAAACCAATTCCAACCGTTACCCTTATTGCGAACATATTGATTGTGAAGTCGGACCGCTATTTTTTCAATCACATCGATAATGAATGCTCTTGGTAGAAAGGCCTTTTCTTCTGCGGTACTTGGCGTGTGGAGATAGGGGAAGGAGTAAGTTAAAGCATCAGGGTTTTCTATTAAATAACTTAGACCGATTATCGCATAGGCTCCGGCACGGGGAGAATCTAGGTTCTCAATATGCGGTAATGCCTGGTTAATTAAATAACGGCAGGTATTAAGTACATTATCAGGCAGAAAAGAAGAATGGGCGAGCGCGAATCCTAATGCCCAAAGTGTGCGTCCTTGACAATCCTCAGAGCCACTTTCCTCCGTGAAAGAACGGTTATAATCCATGAAGTTTCTAAAGTATCCATCTGTATTCTGTGCGTGGTGGATAAAGGAAACATAAGTATGAATGAGATCTAGCGAGTTGGAATCTCTTTGTTTGCTGTACAATAAAACGGCTGCGATTAATGCTCGTGCGTTATCATCCGTCGTATAACCTTTCGACCGGTCAGGTACTCCAAACTTGGTATGTTGAAAAATACCTGTATCATCCGTTATCGTACGCATGTAATCGGACTTAAACTGCCGTATCGTTTGTACTTGCATTAAATCACTCCTAAGTGTTTTACTTTAGCAAAACTGGCATCGTAAGGATTTACTTTAGTTGACTCTGAGTCTAGTATTATTTCTTGGATGATGTAAGCATAAGTTTTGGCAATTTCGTTCCATAGCATGGTTTTTCCGAGTTCGAGCGTACGATTTTCCATTTCCGTTATTCTAGCAGGATCATTCAGTAATTGAAGGATGCAAGCTTCCAAGGAGGCTGAATCACGGAAGTTAGCCAGTAAGCCTCTGCCCTCTGCCAGCATTTCCTCGGCATATCGGTAAGGTGTGGAGACAATAACCCTTCCATAACCGACTCCGTACGCCAATGTTCCGCTAACAGCTTGATCCTTTCCTAAATAAGGAGTCAGATAAATGTCTGACATGACCAGAGATTGAATGACTTCATCCTGCGTTAGAAGCTTGTCGACGAAGCGAACGTTACGCGTTAAATCAAATTCTTCCACAAGATCCATCAGTTTTTGTCTGTATACCTCGCCCGTTTCTTGTTTAACGACCGGATGTGTTTTCCCCCAAATCATGTAGAGAGAATCCGGATGCTGTTCGACCACTCCGCGCATGGCCTCAATGCTGTATTCAATTCCTTTGCCAGGGCTCAAGAAGCCAAAGGTGGATAAAATTTTCCGATCTGCAAAGCCATATTGCTCTTTAAGCTCTGATCTTGACCCGGTTTGGACATGGGGGACACCATGGTGAATGAATGAGATTTTGGTGGCATCAACGCCATAAATGGAGATTAAATCAGTTACTGTCGATTGCGCCATCGTGACGACTTTAACACTTAGCGCTGCAACTCGATTCATGATGTGTCGCTGCTTGGCAGAAGGTTTCGTTAACACGGTATGAAAAACGACGACAAACGGTATCGTCAGTCTCTCGACGAATGGAATCAAATATTCACCGCTTACTCCGCCGTAAATACCGAATTCATGCTGAATAACGAGAAGATCAACTTCTGATTTGCTAAGATAATCGGCTGTTTCTATATAATCCGACAGCTTATGTTGGTCAATTTCCTTCATCACTTGGTCTTCATAGTCGTAAGTTTCGTTGTTATTGACTGCAATGATACGAGGCTTGTTAAAGCCTTTGAGGTGCTGTAGTTCATCTAATAAATCTTGTGTAAACGTAGCAATGCCGCATTCTCTCGGCAGGCTAGTACTTAAAAAAACGATATTCCGATTGCTGTTTGTATACTTCATATAATGAGCCTCCATGTTGGATCGCGATTTCTGGAACACAAAAAAAAGAATATAAAGATAGATCTTTAATTCTTTTAGGAATGGGGTATTTTATTTTCAGAAAATTCAAAATTATTTCCTTCATTTACTATAACATGACCATTTTTTCTTGTCAATTTATTGACTGACTCTTGCTTACCCTATATATTTAAGAAGGGGGTGTATGTGTGTCAGTCATACGCAGTAAACTAAAAGAAGTCATGGAAAATCACGATCCCAAATTATCTATACGTAAGCTCGCTAAAGAGATCAACTATCACTTTGACTCCGTTCGGCGAATGTATAAGGATGAGATGGTACAGTATCCTAGGGATTTATTACTAAAGCTTTGTCTGTATTTTAATGTCCAACCTGGACAGCTCATTGGCATCGAAATGGATGTAGAAAGTGATTGGACGATAGATACATCGATGCATTATCAGGAGGACATCAATGACAAGGAAAACGAGAACAACAGAGAGCTGTGAACAGCTTCTGGAAACCTTTTATGCTAACCCCAGATTAACAAACGTACAGAAACTAACGTTCTCTGGGGTTGGAAATCGCGATGTCTACAATATAACGGCCCCGTTTCAGTACGACGGGGAGGAAGTTATCTTAGGAAGAGTTGAGGAGCGGGATAGTGAGTTCTCTCAAGTCTTCTTTTTTACATGCAAAAATCAGGTTTGGAGTCCCCGAATACATACACACACGTATAACTTGCAAGATCCATGTGTGACCATTATCAAAGGTGAATTAATAGTTGGCGGAGTTGAAGTCATCACGGCTGTCGATAATCCGAGTAAAATTGTGTCTTGGGTTACCCAATTTTATCGTGGGTTTCAAATTGATTCATTATGTCACTTCTCATCTGGACCCGGTACCATGAAGGATATTCGTCTAATTGAGCTTAACGATGGTAGAGTAGGTGTCTTTACCAGACCGCAGGGAGCACGAGGTGGGAGAGGGCAAATTGGATTTACAATCATTAACTCGCTGGAGGAGCTCAATGAGCAAACTTTCATCAATGCGGAAATTCTAAGAGAACAATTTGTCTCCGAAGAATGGGGCGGTGCGAACGAAGCTCATTTACTGGGGAATGGCCATGTAGGTGTTCTGGGACATGTAGCCTGCTTTGATACCATAGGAAACAAGCATTATTATTCCATGGTCTTTTCGATAAACCCCGAGACCTGTGAGAAAACACCAATGAAAATTATTGCGGTAAGAAGTGATTTTCCAAGAGGCCCTGGCAAACGGCCTGATCTTGAAGATGTTATTTTTAGCGGTGGGCTTATACGGCTAGGCAGCGGGCGAGCTGTACTTTCTGTTGGCGTTAGTGATGCTGAGGCTTATCAGATAGAGATTCCTGATCCATTTATGGAGTATGAATAGTAACGAGTGGGTTTTTATCAAAGTTTGACTAGATTTTATGGTCATGTTATAATCACTTTGACAAGAATTTATGGTCAAAGAGAGCGGGAAACAAACAAATGAGTAAATTTATTCAATTGAACAAGCGCACTGGTGAGACAAAGTCCCACATGAATCAAGCAAGAAAACAGGGACGCATCCCGGCTGTGTTATATGGGATTGGTAAAGATACTTTATCATTAGAAGTAAATGAAAAAGAAATGCTGGATATTTTGAGGAAAAATCCGCGAGCTATTCTCCAAGGCAATACATCCGATGAAAAAGTAATTCCAGTCATTGTTCAGAGTGTTCAAAGGGATTCCATGTCTGGCAATCTGCTGCATATCGACTTTCATCATGTAAACATGACTGAAATCATGGACAGCAAAGTGACCATTCAGTTTTCTGGAGAGGCAATTGGCATTAAATCTGGCGGGGTACTGCAAATCGAAATCTATGAAGTAGAGGTTCGTTGTATGCCTGGTAATTTGCCGACTTCGATGGAAGTGGATATTAGTGGTCTTGATGTTGGCGACAAACTTCTCGTTTCCGATCTGATTTTCAAGGATGGCATTGAAGTGTTGACGGATTCGAATACGGTTATCATTCAAATCAAAACCGTGCATGAGGAAGTCGAAGCTACAGCCTAGAAGAAATTAATCAATCATTAAATATAGATAGAATGGCTAATCCCCTTACGGTGGGAAGTGTCTAAGTTCATGGATGCATGAACTTAGACACCTCATCTTGCAAGGGGATTTTTTGCTTAAGGCTATCCATTTTTTATACTTATTTCACGGCTGACATCAAATGATGATCAGCAAAATAACGGAGACGACGGTTCGCGAAGTGACAAAAATTGATATTCTAACTAGAAGGACAAGAAGAACAAGAATTGTCACTTACTTGCAGTGGATCATACTCCTATAATAAAGCCTAATACGTTGTCTTGTTAGTTCCGGACACTTGAACAGCGGTGAAGCAACAAACATCAACAGGGAGGCTATTATGAACATATTGACAACCAAAAGGGTCAGTTTGACAATGCTTGCGCCACTTTTATTAGGGGTGATGGCAGGCTGTGGAGAGAGTCAGGAGGCGCCCAAGGGGAGTGCGGCTGCTGCACCTGATCTGAAGGTTCAGTTTATGGTACCGTCATTTGCGGACATTCCAGATATGAACAACGAGTATTGGTCGAAGTTCCAAAAGGATAATAAAGTTCAACTGAACATAGATTGGATCCCTTCGGGCGACTATGATACGAAATTTGACCTGGTCTTGGCATCCGGTAACATTCCAGAGGTTATTGTTGCGAACAGTATTACACGTCCAACGTTGCAAAATGCTGTGAAGCAAGGGGCATTTTGGGATTTGACGCCAATCTTGGGTGACTTCAGCAAGTATCCAAATTTAAAGAAAAATGGCTATAAGGACGTATGGAACTATGTGCGTACGGATGGCAAAATTTTCGGTGTTCCACGAAATCGTCCCCATATTGACCTCAGTCTCAAAATGAGAAAAGACTGGTTGGATAAATTCAACCTTCCTGTGCCCACTACATTGGATGAATACGCAGCAACGCTTAAGACATTTGTAGATGGTGATCCCGACGGGAATGGTAAGAAAGACACGGTTGGTTTGATTGGCCAAGGCAACACAGGCAACTTCTTTGCCGACAGCGATGGAAGCTTTTTGTCCGCATTTGGAGGTTTGGATCCTATTTATAGTAAGGACGGTGGTATGATTAACAAGTATTTGACACCGAATTACACGGATATGGTTTCCTATTTCCACAAAATGTATAGCGACGGCGTTCTGGCCAAGGACTTCTCTGTCATTAAGCAAACCCAGGCGGAAGAAATCTTCACCACCGGACGAGCTGCTTCTTATGGAAGAAATACATGGCGGGATTTCAACTTCGAACAAACGATCAAGAAAGTGCAGCCGGAAGCGAATGTCATTTCATTGCCACCGATGAAAGGTCCAGGAGGTTCTAGTGTTCAGCTGTCGGTCCCATTCTCGGGAGCCTTTTATATTTCGAAACAAGTTCCGGAGGAAAAAGCGAGACAAATTCTGGACTTTTTCGAGAGAACGACGACGCCGGAACAAACGGACTATAACTACTATGGTGTCGAGGGCGTCGACTATACGATGGTAGATGGCCAACAGCAACTCACGGAACTTGGTGTAAAACAAGTAACTGCTAACGGCACTGGCGCTATTTTTCCGCTGGCCTATAATAATAAAATGAAAGTTATTAATCCTGCCGCTCCCAAAGCGTATAACGATGCCAAGGAAAAATCGGTGGCTATTTATGCAGAAGTAGGTAAGATCGATCCTTTTTCTATCATTAATTCGAATACGTGGACCTCTATTTGGCCGAAGTATCAATCGGAATGGCAGTCGATGGTAGTCAAAGCGATCGTAGGGCAGATTACGATGGATGAATACAAAGCTTATATCGAGAAGCTAAATGCGAGCCCGGATTTTCAAACGGCATATAAGGAATTCGCGGCAGATTATAAGGAAAAGTTTCCCAAGTAAGCTGTGCCAGGATGAGTTCCTTTCCGCTTGCTAATTGGGGCTCCACTCCCTATGCTTAACACACGAACAAGAGGTGTGAAGTAGTGAGTGACATGAAGATGGAGCTTAAGACAACAGGGAGGACTTATGGCTAACTGGAGCAGCATGTTTCTGAAAAATCTAGGCAAGAAAAGGCGGATAAACACGAGAACGTATTTCTTCAAGCTCATTTGGCTTGGTTGTATTTCCGTATGTATTCCGGTGATATTAGCGAGCATAGCGTATTATCAATTCTCTACCAACCGGATGCAGACATACATACAGACGGAAAGTGATTCGTCGTTGACCATTATGAAGGATCGTGCCGAAACGGTTTTACAGGAAATTGAGCAGGAGTCACTCCAGTTAGCCAATGATCCTTTCATTCAGCAGGAGCTTACTGGACCAGATGATGAAAGCGGGATTTTGAAGCTTGATATTTTGAAAAAAATTGCTTTGGTTAAGAATTTTAATAGTTTCATCAGCGAAATTTATTTATATAACAGCACGAACAAGGAAGTCATTTCAAATGAATACGGTTCCATTGCAAAAGAATATTACAAATATAAAGAAAATATTAATGAACTGCTTACAATTAAACGTCCTACACAGTGGACACAGCTGAAAGGCAAGGAAGGTTATATCACCTTTTACAGGCAGCTGCCATTGATTGGTACGGAAGGACCCAAGGGAGTCCTCGGTTTTGAAATTGAAGCCTCCAAGTTGAGCACATTTATGGAAACAGACACAGTCATTTTAACCGGTGATCAGGATTTAATGATCGTGAAGCTGAATGAACCCTTTGGGATAGAGCGTAACCCCCAGGTGAATCAGGCTGATGAAACCGCCAGATTACAAGGTATTGCGATGATCAAGGCATCGGACCAAAACTCGGGTAGATTTGTAGCTGAAGGCATTGATGGTAAACCAGCCCAATATCACTACGTGAAAAATGTATTTTCCAGAACTTACGTATCCGTGACTCCGGAACAAGTGATTACTGATCAATTAAGCTGGATTCGTGAGATGACAGCGCTCATTGTCCTTGTATTCGTAGGTGTCGGCATTCTTCTGACGTATATTACCTCCAAGAGGGCTTATACGCCAATCGGACAACTGATTAATCACAGCCGTTCTCTGCGAGGCCATGGTGTCGAGCCGAAAGAAGACGAGCTGGATATCATTAAGGAGTCTCTTGATTATTTAAGTAATGAGATGGAGAAGTTAGAGAGCTATGTGCAAAACATGGAGCCGTCCTTGCGCGAGAAGTTTCTCTTCAAGCTGCTAAGCGGTGATTACACGGCTAATCAAACTCTGCTTCAAGATTGCCTAACTTATGGGATTGGAATTGAATTTACCAATGTCGTGCTCGTTGTCGATGCGGACCATATTTATAAAGAGAAACGATTTTTGCCAGAGGAGAAAGGAATCGTCGCATTTTCCTTGGCCAATGTGATGCAGGAGTTGCTGAGTCACCATGGTCTTGAAGGCTACGTGATTCCCTATCAGGGCAGAGGCGTCGCCATTCTGCAATTCAAGCCCGAAATGGAGCAGATAACCATGAAGGAACTGACCTCGAACTACGCAAATGCGATGATTGAGGCGTTTCATAAGTATCTGTCCTTCGAAGTTAACGTGTGTATCGGACGTTTCTACCCTTACATTGCAGACGTTCCAGTCTCCTATAAGGAAGCGAATCATGCTCTGCAATATCGGATATTCCGGGACGCGGAATCGCTATTATTTATTGATGATTTCGAACATGAGAAAACGCAGTCATTGCTTCGGTACCCTGTTGAGCTGCAAGAGGCGATTCTTCATGCCCTTGAGCAGGAGGATCTACCCTTAGCGATTCAGCATTTCGAGAAATTTACGGAAATATTGCGTCATTCACAATCCTATGTGTTTATTTATCAGAGCTATCATATCTTCCTCTCTTCTTTTATCGTGTCTCTTGAAAAGCAGGGTGCGAATGTAGTCGACATTATGGAGCATAATTTCTTCGGGCAGCTAAGAAACAAGCAGACATCGAAGGAAATGAACGATTGGTTCGAGGAATCTTTATTCCCGGTGTATCTGTGGTTAACGAAAAATGATAGAGAAGCATCCGGTGAATCGGCGATCCAGTGGGTGTGTCAGTATATTAATAACAATTACGGGAACGACTTGTCCTTGGTGCATTGTGCCGAAAGGGTAGGCGTAAGCCCCTCTTATCTGAGCCGGTTGTTTAAGAAGATGGTTGGAAAGAACTTTCTTGAGTATGTGGTGGAAACGAAGATTGATCAGGCCACACGTTTGCTCAAAGATACGGATCGAAGCATCAGTGAAGTTGCCACAGCAATCGGATATTCCGAGCGCAACTTCATCCGAATATTTCAACGACATGTACAGATGACACCGGGGCAATTTCGCTCCCAGTATAGGTAGTAAGAAATTCAATGAAGATAGGAGAACGATAGGATGAAAATTAAGCGTATCGAGACTTTTACAACCCGCCAGCTTTCCGTTGTCCGCGTCACTTCGGAAGATGGATTGCAGGGCTATGGGCAGATTGCTCCTTACCATGCTAATATTTCTGCGCTTGTGCTGCACCAGCAAGTAGCTCCACACGCTTTGGGTGCAGACTCAGGTCAAATCGAAGCATTGGCTGAAACGGTTGTTAGAGAAGAACATAAATTTCCAGGTTCATACATTTGTAGAGCTCTCGGAGGCTTGGACACGGCCTTATGGGATTTGAAGGGGAAACGGATGGGCAAAAGTGTAAGTGAATTGCTCGGAGGGCAGCCTGGCAAAGTTAAAATATACGGCTCCAGCATGAAGCGCAACATTTCACCCCAGGAGGAAGCTAACCGGATATTGCGTCTCAAGGAAACGCAGGGGATCGAAGCTTTCAAAATTCGGATTGCTAATAACTTCGCAAATGATGTGGATGTATATCCGGGCCGTTCAGAAGAGGTTGTCCGGGCTGTAAGGGCTGCGATCGGTGACAGCACACAGCTGTATGTCGATGCGAACAGTGGATTCACGCCGGCTAAGGCGATCGAAACAGGTAAAATGCTTGCGGACTACGGGGTATGTCACTTTGAAGAGCCTTGCCCTTACATGGAGTTGGAGTGGACGAAGCAAGTAGCCGACGCACTGGATATTCCGGTAACCGGCGGGGAGCAGGATACGGATTTGGTGCAGTTCAAACGGATGATCCAGATGCGTGCAGTCGATATCGTTCAACCGGATATTTGCTATGTTGGAGGCTTGAGCCGTGCCCTTGAAGTAGCTCGGATGGCTGAAGCAGTAGGAATGACCTGTACACCGCATGCCGCGAATTTATCGATGTTGACCGTATTTACGCTGCATATGGTCTCCGCCATTCCGAACGCAGGAAAATATATGGAATATACGATTGAAGAGGACGCTTGGACGAATGGACTTTTTGTAGAGCCGTTGACAGTTTCTGGCGGTGAGATACAGGTTCCGCAAGGACCAGGCTGGGGCATCACGGTAAGGCCGGAATGGCTTGAAAAGGCTGAGTATCAAGTGAGCGAATAAACGGGCGAGGTGCTTCACATGCAAACAAAGGTACAGACAATTGTAAAAAGTACGCGCGTACATGAGCGCTCGCGGTTGTGGGCCGCCATGGTGCAAAGTAAATGGATGTATGCCTTGGCTGCGCCGGGTATCCTCTATTTTCTCATATTTAAATTCGCGCCATTATGGGGGCTCTTGATTGCCTTCAAGGAATACAACCCTTTTAAAGGCCTCTGGGGAAGCGAATGGATTGGTTTTACCAATTTCACCGAATTATTTAAGAGTGAAGTATTCTATCTCATGTTGAGAAATACGTTTGCGATTAATATTTTTGGGATCATTTTTATGTTCCCTCTTCCGATTCTGCTAGCTTTGATGCTCAATGAAATCCGGCATGAAACGTTCAAACGGATCAATCAGTCGATCGTGTACTTACCGCATTTCTTGTCATGGGTCGTTGTTGCTAGTATGACGTTTTTTATGCTTTCCACGGATGTAGGGTTAATCAATAAACTGATTTCGAATATGGGTTTCGAAACGGTATCTTTTTTGTCCAATCCGAATCTATTCTGGGGACTGCTTACCGCTCAAAGCATGTGGAAGGAAGTTGGCTGGGGGACGATTATTTTCTTAGCTGCAATGGCTGGTGTTGACCCCCAACAATATGAAGCTGCCGTCATAGATGGGGCGTCGAGAATGAAGCAGATATGGCATGTGACGCTGCCGGCGATTCGTCCGACCATTATTATCTTGCTTATTTTGAGACTAGGGCATATGGCAGATGTCGGTTTTGAACAAATCTTATTAATGAACAATCCGCTGGTAACCTCGGTTTCCCAGGTGTTCGATACTTATGCGTACACGATTGGCATACTCGGTGGCAAAATCAGCGTCGGTGTGACGGTGGGTATGTTCAAAGGCGTTGTGGGCTTGATCCTTGTTATGCTGTCCAACTACGTCGTGAAGAAGCTTGGGCAAGAGGGGATTTATTAAGGAGGAGTACCCATGAGTTATGTAACAACCAAGAAGCTGACGATCTTCGATTATATTAACTACTCGCTGCTTGCAATCATTTCTATAGCCTGCGTGTTTCCATTTATTTATGTATTCAGCGTTTCCTTTACCGATCCGGATGTCTATGTGCCTTTGCAATTTTATTTTTTTCCGGAAAAATGGTCGTTGTCTGCATACAAATATATTTTATCAACGAACAGCTTCATTAACGCTCTGAAAAGCACCGTATTCGTGACAGGAATAGGGACTGTGCTTAGTATTCTCATCTCATTTACATTTGCGTATGTCATGACCAAGAAACATGTACCCGGCCGGAAATTAATGCTTGGTGGCGTTATTTTTACCTTGGTGTTCAACGCTGGTATTTTGCCTAACTATTTATTAATGAAGGATATGAACCTGTTAAACTCACATTGGTCTTTAATCTTATCGGGTCTTACGAATGCATGGAGCTTAATTGTGATTAAAGGATTTCTGGATTCACTGCCTCCGGAGCTGGAAGATGCTGCTCGGATTGACGGCTGCTCGGATATCGGGGTATTCTGGCGCATTGTCATTCCTTTATCCATGCCGGCGATTGCTGCTTTTGTCTTGTTCTTTGCAGTTTCGTATTGGAATACGTACTTTAATGCTTTAGTTTATTTGAGCGATGCGAAGAAATGGACCTTGCAGGTGCTGGTCAAGTCGTTGGTTATCGATTCCGATGCCAGTGGTGCAGGGTCTGTCGGCAGTGACGATAGAGTACTGCCGCAGGAAACGATTCGTATGGCATCTATTGTGCTGGCCATGGTGCCGATTCTAGTCATATATCCTTTCCTGCAAAAGCATTTTGCCAAGGGAGTTATGCTTGGCTCCGTAAAAGGTTAACTGGATTTAATGAATCTCTATTTTAAATTTAATGAAGTGCCCATTCATCACCAGCTCACATGCAGCGGGCGAATGAAGGGGCACTTTATGTTTTCTACATTGACTAGCCATTGAACGCATGGTAGCATCTAGGGATAATACGATCAATATACAGAACGATGTTTATCATATAAAGGACGTGACGAAATGGAACAAAAGTATTCCGTCCCAGCGCTGGATCGGGCACATGCTGTACTTAACTTACTGACGGAAGAGCCATACAAATGGAAGTTGTCCGATTTGTCCAAGCACTTGGGTATCAGCAAGAGTACGCTGTATTCTCTTCTTCAGACCATGGAGCGGCTGCAATGGGTCAATCGGGACAGAAATGAAACTTACGCTCTTGGAAGCGCGGTTGGCGATCTAGGCAGCGCTTATTTTCGTCAGTACGACTTGATTGAAGAGTTTAGGCGAATGGCTGAGCCGGTTATGCGGAAGCTGCAAGAATCCGTGCAGCTGGCTCGTTTGGATGGAAGTGAAGTGCTCTATCTCACAAAAGTGGAAGCTCCGACACCGGTGCAGATGGTTTCGGGGCCGGGTGTTCGTATCCCGGCTCATGCGACCGGTCTTGGTAAATCGTTGATGATCGATATGGATGCAGAGCAAGTCAGCCGCGTATTCCCACAGGAATCGCTCCACAAGATAACCGTTCATACCATTGGTTCGCGGGCGGCATTTCTGCAAGAATTGGAGAAAGTGCGTCTAGCGGGGTACTCCTTAGATATACAAGAAGGAGTAATGGGTTTTTGCTGTGTTGCAGCGCCGGTTCGCCGTCTAGGTACTGTAGTTGCAGGAGTCAGTTGTTCGATGCCCATCCATCATTGGGAGGGGAAGAAGGACGAAACCGTCAGCGAAATTTGCTCATTAGCAAAGCGGTTGTCAACGAATATATAAGGTATGAAGTCCCGGGTCACTTAGGTGATTCGGGATTTTTTTTCTGTGCAAGGGCATGAAACTAATTTGGCAAAATCCCATTGACACAAACGGAAAACTATGGGAAGATCAATTTAAATACAAAATATAGAACGTTGTTCATAATGATGAACAAGAAAGGCGGCTTTATTATGAAATTAGCTCGTTTTACGATACCTGGTGAATCAGAGATACGCAGTGGGATCATTGAAGACTCTGACATTCATGAGTTTAGAGGAGACCTATTCACCTCCCGTATTCTTACCGGGAAGACATTCTCCTTACAGAATGTTCAACTCAAAGCTCCTATTATGCCGAGACACATCATCGGTATCGGTAGAAACTTTGTTGGCGATGGGGCACCAAAACCAGCCATTCCAGACATGCCGATCCTGTTCTTTAAGCCATTGAGCACCGTTATCGGACCTGAAGACGCTGTGGTGCTGCCCCTTGGAACGGATGAGATCAAGTTCGAATCAGAACTTGCCGTCATTATTGGGAAAGAAGCGAGAAACGTAGCTCCCGAACACGTAGACGATGTGATCTTCGGCTTCACGGTTACCAATGACTTGGGTGCCTTTAATTATTTTCATCCCGAGGGTCATTGGACGATTGGCAAATCATTTGATACATTTTGCCCACTGGGTCCGGTGATTGTAACCGATTTCGATTATCACTCTGCTCGTATTCAAGCAACAGTGAACGGTATAGTTAAGCAGGATGCTCTCATGGAACGCATCATTACACCAATCGATAGCATGATCTCGTATATCAGCCGGTTTATGACCCTTATGCCAGGAGATGTCATCCTGACTGGAACGCCTGCCGGTGCGGATCTAGTCCGAGATGGAGATGTCGTTGATTGTTATATTGAAGGGATAGGTCATCTGCAAAATCCTGTTCGTGCTCAAAAACTATCATCCATTTTGTAAAGGGGACATCCAAATGAGCGAATATGTAAACGTAGGAAATCTACAAGTTGCTGAGGTGCTTTATCAGTTTATTCATTCAGAGGTACTCCCTGGCAGCGGACTTACAAGCGAAAAGTTCTGGGCAGATTTTAATACATTGATTCACGACCTTGCCCCTCAAAATAAAGCTTTATTAGCCAAACGAGATGAACTGCAGAGGCTTATTAACGAATGGCATATTGAACATAAAGAAAACTTCGATTTCGAGACCTATCAATCATTTTTACGTGAAATTGGTTATTTGGAACCGCAAGTAGAAGATTTTCAAATTACTACACAAGGGGTAGACGAAGAAATTGCCTATCAAGCTGGCCCCCAGTTAGTCGTTCCAGTCAATAATGCCAGATATGCTTTAAATGCTGCGAATGCCCGTTGGGGAAGCCTTTACGATGCTTTATACGGAACGGATGCTATTGATGAAGAAGAAGGTGCTGAGCGTTCTGCTGCATACAATCCGATTCGTGGTAACAAAGTTATTGCGTATGCCAAGGGTTTCCTGGATCAAGCAGCACCTTTGTCCAACTACTCACATCATGATGCTGTTCGCTATTTGATCGTGAATGGCGAATTGTCCGTCTCCCTGGCAAATGGGGAAACGATAGGTTTGAAGGACGTAACTCAGCTTGTTGGCTATCAAGGACTGGCAGATGATCCTTCCGCGTTCTTGCTAAAAAATAATGGGATACATGTTGAAATTCAAATTGACCGCCAACATCCGATTGGCCAGAATGATCTGGCAGGCGTTAAAGATATCCTCATGGAAGCGGCGCTAACGACCATCATGGACTGCGAAGATTCTGTTGCTGCCGTAGATGCTGAGGATAAGGTCCTGGTGTACAGGAATTGGTTGGGACTAATGAAAGGCAATCTATCGGCTTCCGTACCAAAGGGAAATAAATTTATTACAAGGACTCTGAATCCTGACAGGACGTATACATCTCTTGCAGGTGAGGAATTTAGTTTGCCAGGGCGTTCCCTTTTATTTGTCCGTAATGTAGGCCATTTGATGACGATTAATGCGGTATTAGACCAGCATGGACAGGAAATTCCTGAAGGTATTTTGGATGCTGTTGTGACTAGCCTCATTGGCAAGCACGATCTTTTGAGAAATAGTTCTTATCAAAATTCTCTTCAAGGCTCCATATACATTGTAAAGCCTAAAATGCACGGCTCTGAGGAAGTTGCTTTTGCTAATGAATTGTTTAATCGTACGGAAGATATGCTCGAGCTGGAGCGCCATACGATCAAAATCGGTGTGATGGATGAGGAACGCCGTACTTCAGTGAACTTGAAGGCTTGTATTCGCCAAGTGAAGGATCGAATTGCATTTATCAATACCGGGTTCTTGGACCGAACAGGTGACGAGATGCATACTTCTATGGAAGCAGGACCTATGATTCTCAAAAATAATATGAAGTCATCCAGCTGGTTGCAAGGGTATGAGAAATCAAACGTTAACATAGGCTTGGCATGCGGTTTGCAAGGCCGTGCTCAGATTGGTAAAGGCATGTGGGCCATGCCAGACCTGATGAAAGACATGTTAAAGCAAAAGATTGCTCATCTTGAGGCAGGTTGCAACACGGCATGGGTGCCATCGCCGACTGCAGCGACATTACATGCCCTTCATTATCATCAAAAGGATGTAAAGGAAATTCAGAACCAATTAAAAGCCAACAGAAAAGATTATCTGAATGAGATCCTAGAAATTCCAGTGGTGACCCAACCGCAATGGAGACCTGAGGAGATTCAGCAGGAGCTAGACAACAATGCGCAAGGTATTCTAGGCTATGTTGTCCGATGGGTAGAGCAGGGGATTGGCTGCTCCAAAGTTCCGGATATTAACAATGTGGGACTGATGGAGGACCGCGCCACTTTGCGTATTTCCAGCCAACACATGGCTAACTGGCTTCACCACGGGATTTGTTCAGAGGATCAAATTCTTAAGACCATGCAGCGTTTAGCCAAAGTGGTGGATGAGCAAAATTCAGGAGATCCTGCCTACCGTCCTATGGCAGATAATTTAGATCAGTCAGTGGCATTTCAAGCCGCATGCGAGCTTGTTTTCAAAGGGTATAATCAACCAAGCGGTTACACGGAGCCGATTTTGCATCGCAGACGCAGGGAATTCAAGGCTATGGTACCAGCTTCGAATAGGTAATTACGGAGGGAGAGAAGTATATTGAAATCCTCATCTAACAGCCTCATCTTGCGTATTGAATTGGATCAGAAGGTAACAACCTTCGGTGAAGTGGCTAATGCCGTCAGCCTTGTCGGAGGAGATATCGTAGCCATTGACGTGATTCGTTCTGATAAACAATCGACAACGAGGGATATTACAGTCAATCTTGGAGACCAAGCCGAGGATTTGATAGCGGATAAAATTAGAATGCTTCCGGGTGTTGTTTTGCATCATATATCGGATCCAACTTTCCTTGTTCACTTAGGAGGTAAAATTGAAATCCAGCCTAAAATACGGGTGAAAAACCGGGATGATTTATCGAAGGTTTATACACCAGGTGTAGCTAAAGTATGTATGGCAATTCATGAAAATCCGGATAAAGCATTTACTTTGACGATTAAACGCAACACTGTTGCTGTGATCTCCGATGGCACAGCTGTTCTAGGTTTGGGGGATATTGGCCCCGAAGCAGCTATGCCGGTGATGGAGGGAAAGGCAATGCTGTTTAAGCAATTAGCAGGTGTGGATGCTGTTCCGATTTGCCTAAATACCAAAGATACGGAAGATATTATTCGAACAATCAAGAATATCGCTCCAGCCTTTGGTGGGATCAACTTAGAGGATATCAGTTCTCCGCGGTGTTTTGAAATTGAGTCTCGTCTTAAGGAAGAGTTAGATATTCCTGTGTTTCATGATGACCAGCACGGGACAGCAGTTGTTGTTTTAGCTGGACTTATTAATAGCCTTAGGTTGACCAAAAAGAGAATTGAGGATATCCGGATTGTTGTTGTGGGTATTGGTGCAGCGGGAGTCTCCATTATTAAAATGCTCTTGGGAGCTGGGGCTAAGACAATCTTGGCTGTTGATCGTCAGGGCATTCTGACTCGTGACAACACCTACGAGAATCCGTTGTGGGACTGGGTAGCACAGAACACGAATCAGGAGGATCGAAAAGGCAGCTTATCTGATGCGATGAATGGTGCTGATGTTTTCATAGGTGTTTCCGGACCGAACGTGTTAAAACTGGAAGAGGTTCATCGTATGGCTAGCGATCCGATCATTTTCGCAATGGCGAATCCAACTCCTGAGATAGACCCCGAATCGGCTGCTCCCTATGTCAAAGTGATAGCTACGGGTCGAAGCGATTTTCCGAACCAAATCAATAATGTACTTTGTTTTCCAGGTATATTTCGAGGGGCACTTGATTGCAGAGCGAGCCAAATTAATGAAGAAATGAAACTGGCTGCATCGAAGGCCATCGCATTCACGGTTACAGATGATGAGTTAAATGAACAATATATTATTCCATCCATTTTTAATGAGAAGGTCGTTCAAGAAATTCGAGATCAAGTTGTGCAGGCTGCTATTCAAACAGGAGTTGCACGTCGAATACCGCCTGAATTTAAAGGCTCGAAACCATTAGAGCGAAGATTAACACCAATTCGTTAAGCTAAGGTCGACCGGAAACTATCCGGTTGACCTTTTTGAACAGAATGTATAGGTATTGGATTCTGGGGTAAGCGAAGCTTACCCCAGATTTATTTGTGTTGAGCACTCCACCCCCTGATATTTCCTGTTATCGCTTGAGCGGTTCCTTCCTCCCCAGCAAATGGAACTACATGGCGCTATATCATCGAAATAGGCTCTTTTTCGCGCGGAGGGGAACTGTGGTCCGCTATTTGTCCGTTTTCTTAAAGAAAACGGAATCAGCGGTCAAATAAGGTCCTGCAGTTCCGCTTGAACGCGGAAACGGGCTGAATTTGCTAGAATAGCGGCCTATAGTTCCTCAAGGGTGTATCGTTGACCAACTTAACTCTAGTATGAGGTTACCCCTCCGCCAAGTGTCTCAGTAACGGACAAAAAATGATCAGGAAGACAATTATTGTCCCTGAATAAGCATTCAGGATACATCAAGAATTGTCGGTTCAATGCTTCGAAATCACTTGTTACAATCAAGCTTGTAGCAAGAAGTAAGCACAGCAAGCCTAACAACGATAATGTCTTAATTAGGGAAGGAGTGATCTGAAGGTGACAACGACGTTTATGTATCACAAGGATTCATCCATGATTCGTTTTGCAGCTTCTAAGCTGCTAGACACAATAAAAAGAATTGAGGGAACAGTTCAACCTTTGGATATAGCACCTAATGTACCTAATGTTGTATCTACAAGTGTAATCATCATATCCGATAAGGAGGAAGCCGCAAGTAAATATGGCATAACGATCGATAACAGCGTCGCTCCAGAGGGCTTCGAGATCCGTAAGCTGGAGGGGCAAAGTTCCTTAACATGGTACATTTTGGCTGGTGATGAAGCGGGTGCTATGTATGGAACGCTGGAGCTGGAAGAACGACTACGGGGTTATGGATCGTTAAGGGCAATTCCGGCTTGTGTCATGAATGCTCGCTTTCCATTCCGTGCCATTAAATTCAATCTTCCGTGGTCAAGCTATCGGAAGAATGAATGTTTCGAGCTTCAAAAGGACACGGTCCGTGATCTTGCCTTTTGGCAAAAGTTTCTCGATATGATGGCTCAGAACCGCTATAACGTTCTTACGCTGTGGAATCTACATCCATTTCCATACATGATTCGTCCTACGAATTTTCCGAAGGCATGCCCTTTCAGTGAGGAAGAAATGGCAGAGTGGAAGCTGTATTGGACGGCTTTATTCCGGATGGCCAAAGAACGCGGTATCGAGACGTATATGGTCAATTGGAATATTTTCGTATCGGAAGCCTATCGGGAGCATTATGATCCTCAAGCGATAAGCGACGAAACTTTCTACCATTATGGCCATTCTTACTCCACGGAACTGATCCAACAATATACCAGAGAAAGTGTCACTCAGCTGATTGATGAGTATCCGGATCTGACCGGGCTCGGAATCTCTTTGGGGGAAAGAATGAACGATATGTCTCCTCAAAGTCGGCAGGATTGGGTTAATAGCGTGTATTTTGAAGGGATGAAGCAAGCAGGCCGACCCGTGAAATTCATTCATCGCGCACCGTTTTCCGTAGATCCTTCGATTACAAGAAATGCGATTGAAAGTAATGGCTTTATGCCTGAGCCGGTATGGGTGGAAGTTAAATTCAATTGGTCGCATGCCTACTCCTCCTCCAAGCTGCTGCTGACGCATGGCGGTTCGCAGGGGATGGAGGGGTACTGGAAACCATCGCCAACGAATTACAAAATTACCTGGATGGTCCGCAACGAGGACTTCTTCACGCTTCGCTGGGCGCAGCCTGATTTCATTCGCGAGCATATTGCAGAGAACGGGCAGGAATACGTTGGAGGCTACTATATTGGGTCGGAATGCATGATTCCTGGCATCGACTACTCCCATCAGAAGGAAAGTGATCATAAGGACTGGACCTATCTGTTTGAAAAAAACTGGCTGTATTACATGCTTTGGGGAAGGCTGCTGTATGAACCTGATACACCCGATCGTGTATTTGAAAAAGCGATCCAACAGCGTCATCGTGCTCCGATCGGAGTGCCATTATTGAAAGCGTATGCAGCCGTCTGTAAAATGCCAATGGCCCTCGCTTCCATGTATTCGTTCACATGGGATTTCACCTTATATGCCGAAGGCTTCATGTCCACGGACGAAGCGGAATACGATGGGGGAGCATCGTTTATTTCGCTGCAGGATCTTATGGAGCGGCGAACGTTCAATCCTCACTATCTATCCGTATCCGAATATGTGGATCATCTCGTAGAAGGACAGAAAACGGACAGGGTTTCACCGCTCAAACTGGCAGAGACGCTAGAGTCGGATGCGATTCGCGGACTCGAATGGTTGGCGGCTATTAAAGTCGATACACCTGTAATCTGTTGTGAAAAGGCTGACATTGAAGCGTGGGCTCATTTAAATTATTATTTTGCAGATAAACTTCGGGCTGCTGTTTCTTATGAGCTGTTTAGAAGAACTGGAGATGAAGCAGAGCGCCTTCATGCGATTCAGCTTCTGAAGGAACCACATGCAGCTGGACACTGGGAGCGGCTGATCGCAGTAACCAAGGCTCATTATGTCGAACATCCCTTGATGCACCTGGGCAAGACACCCTTCTCATGGGAGCTTTATCGTCCGCAGGTGCTTTCAGATATCGCCTTTGTATGTGGCGAAGATCAGATGTCAGCGAGCGAATGATTTCAATTTGCATAGGACAGTTTATGTCTTCTTGGACAAATATTGCGTTGAATAAGAGATAAGGCATCAAAACAAAAAGTGTCTATGTGATGCGGCACTAACCGTATCTATAATCAAACTTAGCAGCATTCAAATGACTCATATTGGGGGATGAATATGGCAAAATCGGATTGGTTGACGAAGCGAAGCAGAGGCGTACATCTTACGATTAGGGATGTAGATTGTCTCGATTTCGACACGGAGCGTTTTGCGAAGGATTTGAATGAGCTTGGTGTAAATGTGCTTTCGTTTTTTTGTGCAGGGTATGTGACGGTGCATCCTACAAACTTGTTGATCAGAAAGAGTCCCTTTCTGGGGAATCGGGATCTGACAGGGGACATCGTGAAAGCTGTTCAAGCTTATGACATCCGCGCGGTGGCGGCAATGGATCTGAGTCTGATTCCAGGTAATGCAGCGTTAGAACATCCGGATTGGTGTTCTTGTGATCATGAAGGTAAGCCATATAAAGCGAATCAGGACTTAGGCGATTTCTATATTGCTTGTCCGTTAAGCGGATATCAAAACGAATACCTAGCGGAAATTTTACGCGAAATCGTGATGCGCTACGAAGTCGACGGCATCAAATTCGGCGGAGGAAGCTACGGTTTTTCCTCTTACGGTAACGGTATTTGTCACTGTGCCCGCTGCAGAGAAGCATTCGGGGCTTACGCTGGCAGCCATATTCCGGTGAAAGAGGATTGGAATGATCCTGTCTGGGGAACTTTTCAACGGTGGCGGCAGCAGCGTGTTGTGGAGCGCTCTAAATTTCTATATGACTTAGTGAAATCGCTCGATCCGAATATGCCAGTTATGTGCAACAGCGTCTGCTTTGGGGAAACGGGATGGACGACAAAAGGCGCATTAGATATTGAAGGAATGGCGGCCTACATCGATGCGGTTCAAGTGGAAGCACAAACCCGGATTCGTGTGGAGGGTGATTCAAGCCATTGGGACTTCCTGCTGTGGCCTGCGGAGGAAGCGAATTTCCTGGACAATGTTAGCGATCATCAGCCTTGGGTACTCGCCTCCTATTTTCAAGCGTGGCCGTGGCGTAGAAATGCTGTACCGCCAGCTGAACAGAAGGTGTACATGGCACAGATTTATGCGAATGGGGGCAATGCCATCCTGAATTTATCCGGCGGGCCGATCAAGGGGCATCAGGATCAGAGAGGCTTTCCGGCAGTGCAGTCGCTTTATCACTTTGTAGCTGATAATCAAGACTATTATAACGATGACCGATCCGGCGCCAACGTTGCTATCGTCTACTCCCAGGATACCCTCTTTTACTACGGGAAGGAGAAGCCGAAGCTTAACTATGTCGACGCGATCAGAGGTGTTGAATTGGCATTGTCGGACAGTCACATTCCGTTTGATATCATCTCGGATGCCGTAGTGAAGAAGGGCAATCTCGGCAAATATCGGACGATCATCCTGCCTTCCGCTGCCTGCATGTCGGAAGAGACAGCTGCCGCACTTAGCCAATATGCTAGGAAAGGCGGTAGTGTCATCGCTTCGTTTGAAACTTCCTTGTTTGATACAGATGGCAGCAAACGGGCAGACTTCCTGCTCGCAGATTTATTGGGGGCTTCTTATCTAAGTACGGATTCCGTGATGGGAGAGGAGAATGGTGTATATAAGCAAAGCTATTTAAATGTACATAATTCCTCACATCCTTTACTGGAAAGGCTTGGGGACACTTCGGTGATTCCGGCTTCAAACGCTTATTGCCGGGTCGCCGCCGCCAAAGAATCCGTGGTGCCGTTGACTTTGTCCGCGCCATTCCGTGTTTTCCCCGAGGGGCAGTCGTACACACTGGAGCCGGATACCGGAATGCCGATGTTGATTGCGAGGGAGCAGGCAGGCGGCGGTAGAACCGTGTATTTTCCGGGACAGCAGGACGCGGCTTTTGCGCGATATGGTTATCCGGACTGGGCTCTCTTGCTGGTGAATGCCGTGCTTTGGACGACTAGGGAGCGCTTGCCGTTACAGCTGGATGGTCCTGAGACGCTGCTAGCAACCTTAAGAGTTCAAGAAAGAAGGCGTCTGGTTCATCTTGTGAACATTAATGGCGGCAGGAGAATGTTTAGGCAGCTCATTCCGGCCCGTGACGTGATGATTCATTTGCCGTTAGGTGAGGGCTTCAAGCCACAGCGAGCTTTTATGTTGTCTGACCAAAGCCCGCTTACGATGACAAGAGAAGGAGATTCTGTATCTGTCCTGGTGTCAAGTGTATTGGATTACGATGTAGTAGTTTTTGAATGAGGAGGTGCTAAGCATGATTCATGAGATTATGATGCCGCTGAGAATCAGCATGGGGTTGGGAGCTTTCTCAGGGGTGGCTTCCTACGCGTCAGGTCTAGGGACCAAAGTTTTAATCGTTAGCGATCCCATTATGGAACAAATCGGCCACATCCAGACGTGCAGAAGTTATTTGGAACAAGCAGGCTTATCGTGTGCGGTCTATAGAGGTGTTGATACGGAGCCAACCGACCAGCATGTTGATGAAGCGCTGGCGATCTGCCGGCAGGAGCAGTGTGATGTGATTGTCGCTTTGGGTGGAGGCAGCTGCATCGACGCAGCCAAGGCGACTGCTGTTATGATGACGAATCAAGGATACATCGGAGACTATGTCTTGGGTATGAAAAAGTTCGCTAACCGGCCATTGCCGTTGATTGCCATACCAACAACGGCGGGTACAGGGTCTGAGGTCACGAAGGTGACGGTCATCATTGATACCAGGCGGGATGTCAAAATGATGATTGCCCAGCCGGAGTTGGTACCGCAAGTTGCTATCGTAGATGCTCTGCTGTGTATGTCGTGCCCTCCATCTGTGATCGCATCGTCGGGCCTCGACGCTTTGTGTCACGCCATCGAGGCGTACTGGTCCCGGAAGGCAAATCCACTGAGTGACGGTTGGGCGCTTCAGGCAATTGCATTACTGACCAAACACTTGCCTGTCTGTTATGCGAAAAAGGGGGATGCGGAGGATTTCGCCCAAATCGCACTTGGCTCTATGTTGGCAGGCGCTGCATTCTCTAACGCTTCGGTGACGTTGATTCACGGCATGTCAAGGCCGCTGGGAGCCCTATTCCATGTTCCTCACGGAATATCCAACGCTATGCTGATGCCCGCAGTTCTCGAATTCACATCAGGCTATGCGCAGGAGCGTATGGCCGAGATCGGACGCGTTATGCGACCGGACTTGGTTGACAGCGGCAGTGATAGACTGTCCGCTGCTGTCATGGAGGAGATCCGTACATTATGCAGCCTCTTGCACATTCCGAATTTGCGTGATTGGGGGATAGAGCGCGAGGCGTTTGACAAAGCGATATCGAAGATGGCTTCTGATGCGATAGCTAGTGGAAGTCCTAGCCATCACCCGAGAACGGTAACCGCAAGTGAAATTGAAGGTCTATATCGGATTTGCTACGATTACGAATTGAAGAAGGAAGAGGGAGCGGCGCGATGACAACGATACCGGATTTACATAATTATATCGGGGGTAGGTGGGTTCCTTCCGACAGCTCCTCCTATGAGATCGTGCTGAACCCGGCGACAGGAGAAGCCATCGCGCGAGTACCTTTGTCTTCGCGAAGCGACTTAGATGCTGCGGTAGAAACAGCACGCAGCAGCTTCACAACCTGGAGAGATACCCCTGTACCTAAGCGTGCGCGTATTCTTTTTAAATACCAGCAACTATTGGTAGAGAACTGGGAGGAACTTGCCCGTCTTATTACGCAGGAAAATGGTAAAAACTACACGGAAGCCTATGGTGAAGTGCAGCGCGGGATCGAATGCGTCGAGTTTGCGGCAGGTTCACCAACGCTTATGATGGGTTCTCAGCTACCCGACATTGCGACCGGCATCGAATCGGGCATGTACCGATATCCGCTTGGTGTCGTCGCGGGCATCTCGCCCTTTAACTTTCCGATGATGGTGCCATGCTGGATGTTTCCGTTAGCCATTTCATGCGGTAACACGTTTATTCTGAAGCCATCTGAAAGAACTCCACTGCTAGCGAACCGGTTGGCAGAATTGTTCTCCGAGGCGGGCCTGCCGGACGGCGTGCTCAACATTGTACACGGTTCAAGGGAGATTGTTAACGGGATTATCGAACACCCGGACATTCAAGCGATCTCGTTCGTAGGTTCCCAACCTGTTGCGGAGTACGTGTACAAATCATCTGCAGCTCATGGCAAGAGAGTTCAAGCGCTGGCAGGGGCCAAGAATCATAGTATCGTGCTGCCTGACGCAGATCTAGAACTTACAGTGAGCAATATAGTGAGCGCAGCATTTGGCTCGGCCGGTGAACGGTGCATGGCATGTTCCGTGGTCGTAGCGGTAGGAGACATTGCAGATCCTCTGGTTCATAAATTGAAGGAAGCAGCCAGTCAGTTGAAGATCGGCAACGGGCTCGAAAGAGATGTCTTCCTCGGTCCGGTTATCCGATCTTCTCATAAAGAAAGGACGATAGACTACATTGAAGCGGGTATTCGTGAAGGCGCTTCTATTGTAGTGGACGGACGAAATGCGACAGCGACGCAGGAGAGTGGTTATTTTCTCGGTCCGACTATTTTTGACAGGGTCCAAACCGATATGAAGATTTGGCAGGATGAAATCTTTGCACCGGTCTTAAGTATCGTTCGCGCGAGCAGTTTGAAGGAAGCGATTGATATCGCTAATCGCTCAGAGTTTGCTAATGGTGCGTGTCTGTATACGGACAGCGCGAAAGCGATCAGGCAATTCCGCGAGCAGATCGATGCGGGGATGCTGGGCGTCAATGTCGGGGTGCCTGCGCCTATGGCTTTCTTCCCCTTCTCGGGTTTCAAGAAATCATTTTATGGAGATCTGCATGCGAATGGTAGAGACGGTGTTGAGTTCTACACCCGTAAGAAGATGGTAACTTCCCGCTACTAAGACGCTTGCCGCACGTGCTACAATGAGGAATCAGACAATTTATTCCGGTCGGACAAAATTTGTGGTTGGCTCCAATTGGACGGTAGTAACAAGAAATGTCGCTAACGTGCTTCCTGATGAGAGGCTAGAATAAAGAATGTAAGCGTTACCGAATTCTAGATTGCTTGCGAATGGTCACGTGATTCGAAATAACTTGAGGAGGGGCTCCTATGTCGAAGCTGTATAGAAAGTGTTTCAGTATGGTAATGGCCAGCATGCTTTCAGTTGGTGTCTTGGCAGGATGTGGGGATAACAGCGCACCGGCAGGAGGTGCAGACAATGCGGCTAAACAAGGGGATTCGAACAAGGCGGCATCAACGGAGCCGTTAAAACTTCAGTTCCTCGTTCCATCCTATGCGGATGTGCCGGACATGAAGGATGAATATTGGACGGAATGGCAGAAAAAAACGAATACTCAATTGAATATGGAATGGGTTCCATCGGGGGACTACGATACGAAATTTGACCTGGTGTTAGCGTCGGGGAATTTGCCTGAAATTATTGTATCGAGCAATATCACCCGGCCTACCTTGCTTCAAGCCATTAATCAAGGAGCATTCTGGGATTTGACGCCATTCCTCGGTGATTTTAGCAAATACCCGAATATGAAAAATAACAGCGGCCCGAACGTGTGGAACTTTATGAAATTGGATGGAAAGGTATACGGCATTCCACGCAACCGTCCGCAAATCGATTTGGGCATTAAGATGCGCAAGGATTGGCTGGATAAGCTGAATCTGCCAATACCTACAACGATCGATGAGTATGCAGCAGATCTGAAGAAAATTGTGGACAGCGACGTAGATGGCAACGGTAAGAAGGATACGATCGGCATCATCGGCCACGGTTTCTTACTGGCTGACGGCGATGATACTTATTCGGGTGCCTTTGGCGGCCTTGATCCGGTTTACGATAAAGACGGCGGCATGATCAAGAACCAATTGACTCCTAATTATACGGAAATGGTCAGCTGGCTTCGCAAACTGTATGCCGATGGCATTCTTGCGAAAGAATTCTCTTCGATGAAGAAAACACAGGCGGAAGAAATGTACGCTACGGGACGCGCCGCATCCTATGTACGAAATATTTGGCGGGATTATACATGGGAGCAGATGAATCAGAAGACGCAACCGGATGCGAAGGTCATAACCCTTCCTCCACTTAAGGGGCCTGGCGGTATGACGGTAAGTTTGGCGAACCCCACATTCGGCGCATTCTATATATCCAAAAAGGTGCCAGAAGCCAAAGTGAAGCAAATTCTTGATTATTTTGAGAAAACCACGACTACGGAATATACGGATTTCAACTACTACGGTATCGAGGGTGTTCACAACAAAGTAGTGGATGGTCAACCGCAGCTGACAGATCTGGGGATCAAGCAGGTAACTACCAATACGAATCAGGTATTTTCACTAGCATTTAACAACAAGATGAAAGTGCTCAATCCATCAGCGCCGAAAGCTTACAACGATGCAAAAATGAAGGAAGTCGAGGTCTATGGACAAGTTGGAAAGCTGAACCCATTCTCGATCATCAATTCGACTACGTGGACAAACGTGTGGCCGAA
The DNA here is from genome assembly GCF_059692175.1 of Paenibacillus sp. J22R67. Taxonomy (NCBI): domain Bacteria; kingdom Bacillati; phylum Bacillota; class Bacilli; order Caryophanales; family Paenibacillaceae; genus Paenibacillus; species Paenibacillus sp. J22R67. Next base: position 233,822 of record NZ_JCAUAX010000004.1, read on the forward strand.
GTACGAGAAGGAGTGGCAGGCAATGGCAACGAAAGCGATTGTTGGCCAAATTACCATGGAAGAGTACAAGAGTTATGTGGATAAGCTGAATGAAAACCCGGATTTGAAGAAAGCGTACAAGGAATTTACGGAAAGCTACAAGCAGTATTTTGGCAAATAAGAATATGGCATAGCACCGCTTGGTGGCTGACCGGAAAGAGATTTCCGGTCCCTTATGTCCATAAGCTGGAGGAGATCGCGGGCTAGCGCCTTAGACTCCTCTTTGCTATATGAATAGGAGTTAAATAAACAAGCTGTTGCCAAAGGGTTCGTCATACGACAAAGCGAAGTATACTCAGACAGTACAAACATGCAAATGGATGTGGGGGGCAATATGATTAACTGGATAAAACACATTCGTCAGTCAGGTTCCAAACATGTCACCAGTCATGGAAGGTATTTGTATAAGCTGATTTGGCTTGGATGCATTTCAGTTTGCATTCCTTTAATACTGGCTAGTGCAGTGTACTATCAATTTGCTATGAACCGGGCGCAAGAGCAAATTATGAGCGAAAGCAATTCGTCGTTAACCAGCATGAAGGATCGTGCCGAGAGGATTTTTCAGACCATTGAGCAGGAATCGCTACAGCTCGCTGTCGATCCTATTTTAACAGGCTTCTTTCTAGACCCGAATCAAGACAACAGCTGGCTGTGGCACCGAGATTTCCTGGATAAAATCAATCTGGTCAAAAATAGCGATAGCTTTATTGATGAAGTGTATTTTTATAATACCGTGGAAAATGTCGTGTTATCGAATCGATACGGGGTCATCGAAAAAGAAAACTATCCCTATAAAGATGACATTGATCGTATCATCGCAAGCGGAGAGCTCTCTCAGTGGGCGTATTTGCCTTCCGCGCAAAAGGATGGTTACGTGACATTCGCACGCCGGCTTCCTAATATAGGAGGCGGTCAGGCTCAAGGTATTCTCGCTTTTGAAATTGAAAAGTCTGCAGTCAGTGAATTTTTGGATTCCAATACGTATTTACTGCCGATGGGCCAGAATTTGTACGTTATTCATCATAAGCGTATCCCTGGAAGTGAGGAGCTAGGCTACGATCAGGCTATTTCACTAATGAAACGTTTGGACAGCATAGATGGTATCAAGGATAGAAGCAGCAATACAGACAGTTTCCTGAGCAAAGGCATCGATGGGGAACAAGCACATTTTCTGTATACCAAAAATATATACGGGCGAATCTACGTTACCGTTGTACCTGAGAAAACAATTGCCAGCCAACTGAACTGGATACGCAACGTGACCCTTCTGTTCTTGTTCATTTTTATCACCTTCGGAGTCGTATTGACCTATTTCAATTCCAAGCGCGCTTATAACCCGATCGGGCAGTTGATGAAGCATAGCAAGGCGCTGCGGATTGGGCAAATCCAAAATAAACATAACGAACTCGATTATATCAAGGAATGTCTGGATTTTCTAAACATGGAAACGGAAAAGCTAGGTGGTTTTATGGCCAGCATTCAACCTACTCTTAGGGAGAAATTTCTTCAGCAGTTGATTAGCGGAGAATACTTAAGAAAGGAGCCGCTGCTCCGTGACTGTGAAGCCAATGGTATTGCCGTACAGGCGACCAATGTCGTCATCATCGTGGATGCTGATAATATTGCCAGGGAGAAACGATTTCGACCGGAAGAAAAGGGGATCATTGCTTTTGTCATTTCGAATGTTATGCAAGAGTTAATTCAGAAGTATCCCAGCGTGCGAGGATATGTGATTCCTGACAGGGGCCGTGGGGTAGCGCTGCTGCAGTTCAGGGCTGATACAGAGCAGGAAGAGATGCTTCGTCAAACGGAGGAATATGCGGAATCCATCTGCGACTCCCTGAAGGAGCACTTATCGATGAAGGCGACAGCTGGTGTCGGTCGGTTCTACTTTCATATCGAAGATGTGCCGGTTTCCTGCAAAGAAGCGGAAAGCGCCCTGCAGTATCGGATATTCAACAATACGAAGAATGTTCTGTTTATTGAACATCTGGAGAATGAGAAAAAGCAAACGGCTTTCCGTTATCCTCGGGAATTCGAAACCTCAATCATTGATGCCTTGGATCGAGGAGAACTGGAAATGGCAGCGGAAGGTTTGACCGCTTTCTCCGAAGCGATTCGTGCTTCCCAGTCTTATCGTTTTATTTATCAAAGCTATAATTTACTGCTATCCACGCTGATAACATCTTTGGAAAAGCAAGGGGCCACACTGCTCGATATATTGGATCACGATTGGTTCGGGCAACTTCAAACGAGGCAGACTTCGCAGGAAATCGCTGATTGGTTTGCGGGTAGCTTATTTCCAATGTATACCTGGCTGACAGCGAATTACCGGAATGAATCGGGACAATCCGTCATCCAGCAGGTATGCAAGCATATTCGGGAGAATTGCGGCAGCGACTTGTCATTGGTGCAATGCGCAGAGCAAGTGGGACTCAGTCCTTCGTATTTAAGCCGTCTTTTTAAGAAGGAAATGGGTGTAAACTTCCTTGATTTCGTTGTTGAGTGCAAGGTCGATGAGGCCAAGAGGTTGCTCAGGGAAACGGATCACAACGTGAGTGAGATCGCGATGGCCGTGGGGTATTCGGAGCGTAACCTGAATCGTATTTTTCAGCGGTTTATCAAAATGTCTCCGAGCATGTTCCGGACGCGTCAACGATAATAATAGGTTCTAAATTGGTGGGGTGTTCCAAAAGCCATGAAAATGGCGGGGCGCCTTTTTTTTGTTTCGTGAAAAAGAAACCATTCCTTTCGTAGAATGGAGGTACTAGTCTCCCCTGCTAATGGATCTCGCAGGGAGAACGTTTCTGCAACGATGAAAAACATCGTTGCGGTATGAACGTAGCCCGCGCAGGATGCGGTAACGATGAAAAACATCGTTACACGCTGTACGCAGCTCGGATGCGCGGGGGAAACTTATATGCAACAATGAAAAACATCGTTGCGGTATGAACGAAGCCCACGCAGGATGCGATAACGATGAAAAACATCGTTACACGCTGTACGCAGCTCGGGTGCGCGGGGGTGGCACTCATCGCCGTTTATGCGGATAACGGACAGATTTTGCTGCAAAGACAATAATTGACGTTCGAATAGCAGATCCTAGCTTCTCAAGAACTGTCTGTAGGATGCCTAACAGCCCGGTTATATAGTAAGTATTGTAATGGAAGGGTTTACATGAATCCGAACGTTGAACATCTAGGAATATAAAAAGAGAGGTGCAAGAGGATGCAGTCGACCGCAGAGTTAACAACCAAGGGCATAACGAAAACCAACTCCCGCAGCTGGACGAATTTGGCCCGGCACAAATATGTCTATTTACTTGCTTTGCCTGGCGTTCTTTATTTCATTGTCTTTAAATTCGCTCCGATGTGGGGGCTAGTGCTGGCCTTTACCGAGTACAACCCTTACGCAGGAATCAGCGGAAGTGAGTGGGTCGGTATGAAGCATTTCGTCGAACTGTTTTCGGATCCGAACTTTTATATCATGCTGCGCAATACGTTCGCGATCAACATCTTTGGTTTGATCTTCATGTTTCCCGTCCCAATTGTGCTTTCACTGATGCTTAATGAAGTGAGACATGAGGCGTTTAAAAGGTTTAACCAATCTATCGTCTATTTGCCGCACTTCTTGTCCTGGGTTGTCGTTGTCAGTTTAACGTTCTTCATCCTGTCTTCTGATGTGGGGATCGTTAACAAAGTCATTACGGGCTGGGGGCATGAGTCGGTTGCATTCCTATCCAATCCTAATTATTTCTGGGCGCTTCTTACAGCTCAAAATATGTGGAAAGAAGCCGGCTGGGGAACGATTATCTTCCTGGCTGCCATGGCCGGGGTAGATCCCCAGCGATATGAAGCAGCTGTCGTAGACGGAGCTAGCCGTTGGAGACAAATCTGGCATATTACACTGCCTGCAATCCGGCCTACCATTATTATTTTATTGATTTTGCGTCTGGGGCATATGGCGGATGTCGGCTTTGAGCAAGTACTCCTCATGATGAATCCCCTTGTTTCTTCCGTAGGTGAAGTATTCGATACTTATGCTTACAACATTGGCGTCCTACAGGGGAAAGTCAGCATCGGTGTGACGGTTGGGATGTTTAAAGGCGTGGTCGGTTTGGTGCTGGTCATGGTCTCTAATTATATTGTGAAGAAGATGGGGCACGAGGGTATTTATTGAGATCATCTTGGATTGAAAAAGGAGGATGGAAGTATGAGTTTTGTTGCCCAAAAAAAACTAACCTTGTTTGATTATGTGAACTATTCTCTGTTGGCCTTGATCTCGATCGTGTGTTTGTTTCCATTTATTTATGTGTTCAGCGTATCCTTCACCGATCCGAAGGTGTACATCCCGCTGAAATTTTATTTGTTTCCGGATAAGTGGTCACTGTCTGCTTATAAATATATTTTATCAACCAACAGCTTCATCCATGCACTGAAAAGTACGGTGTTCATCACGGTAATTGGAACTTTCCTGAATCTCGTTGTATCTTTCAGCTTCGCTTATGTGTTAACCAAAAAAACGCTTCCTGGAAGAAAAATTTTATTGGGAGCAGTCGTTTTCACGCTAGTGTTCAATGCAGGCATATTACCAAGTTATTTGCTTATCAAGCAGTTGGGACTGCTGAACTCGTATTGGTCGCTAATTTGGCCAACCCTCACGAGCGCGTGGAGTTTGCTTGTGATTAAGAGCTTCTTAGAGTCGCACCCGCCGGAGCTCGAGGAGTCTGCACGCATTGACGGGTGCACCGAGATTGGCGTATTTCTGCGTATCATCATCCCGCTGTCGATGCCGGCAATTGCTGCATTCATGCTGTTCTTTGCTGTCTCCCATTGGAACACTTATTTCAACGCACTCATCTATATCTCGGATTCAAAAAAATGGACACTTCAAGTGTTGATTAAATCCCTTGTTATCGATTCGGACTCCACGGGTGTTGGACAAGCGGGTGCAGGCGGAGACGATCGAATTGTACCTCAGGAAACGATCCGTATGGCGGCGATTATGCTGGCTATGGCTCCAATCCTTCTCGTTTATCCCTTTTTGCAAAAGCATTTTGCCAAAGGTGTCATGCTGGGGTCTGTCAAAGGGTGATTGCAAGCTGTTTGAACCACAATTTTGAAGTCAAAGGATGGGAATGAAAATGAACTTATCAACAGGCAATGTCAAAGTCGGTTTTATTGGTCTAGGAGTAATGGGCAAAAGCATGGCACGCAATCTAATGAAGGCTGGTTATCGCCTGTATGTATACAGCAGAACGAAAAGCAAAGCAGAAGATCTGATACAAGCAGGTGCCATATGGAAGGACAGCGCTGCTGACGTAGCTCGTGAGGTGGATGTGACAATTACAATGGTCGAGTATCCCAGTGATGTGGAGGACATTTTCTTAGGGGCTTCAGGAGTCGTAGCTGCTGCTAAACCAGGTGCTTATGTCATTGATATGACGACGTCAAGTCCCGCGTTGGCCTTACGGATTTACGAGGAGTCTCGGGAAAGAGGACTAAAGGCGCTGGATGCACCGGTATCGGGAGGAGATATCGGAGCTAGAGACGGGAAACTTTCCATTATGGTGGGGGGAGACGAAGACGCTTTCGAGTCCGTTCTGCCTGTCTTTCAGGCGATGGGGAGCAATATCGTCTATCAAGGAGCAGCAGGCGCTGGTCAGCACACGAAGATGTGCAATCAAATAGCCATAGCAGCCAATATGATGGGAGTCTCAGAAGCGCTTGTTTATGCTGAACGATCTGGCTTGAATCCTGCTAGGGTGCTGAAGAGTATAGAGAGCGGAGCAGCCGGCAGTTGGTCGCTAAGCAATCTTGCACCGAGAATCATGCAAGGTAATTATGAACCGGGGTTTTATGTCAAGCATATGATCAAGGACTTGGGCATTGCTTTGCAGTCAGCCGAGGCTATGGGGATTGAAGCATACGGATTATCACTGGCAAAGACGCTTTATGAAAGATTAGCTGCGTCAGGTGAAGAGAGCAGCGGTACGCAGGCGCTGATTAAAATATATCGATAAAAGCAATGGTGGAATTTTCGAAAAAAGCGGAGGGGCGTCTATGAAACTCGTTTACGATCACAAGGATGAGATGGTTCTGTTCGGTATAGATCAAATTAAGAAAAGTTTGGAAGCAAAGGGTCAGTTTTTCGTTGAGCAGTATAACAGCCGGGGCTTGGTTCTGGCACCTGAGCGGGGGATTGTTGTTCAGAAACAACCTGCACAGAAAGGGGGATCCCCCGATGAAGAGCAAACCTTTTGTCTGTCCCGCCAAGGGGAACTGATCCGCATCGAAGGAGCTGACTCTCGTGGGCTCATGTACGGATGTCTAGAGTACGCTGAACGATTGGCACGCGGAGCAGAAATGGCGGATGGGGAAGAGATATACCGTAAGCCAGCACTGCGTTTACGCGGGATTAAATTTAATTTGCCATACGCGCCATTTGATTCAGGGGATCCATTTATCTTGAATGAGGGAACGTGCATGGATATTGGCTTTTGGAAAGCTTATATCGATATGCTCGCGTTAAACCGGTACAACTGTTTAAGCCTATGGTCAGAGCATCCATACGACCTGATGGTTGTCTCGCCGAAATTCAGAGCTGCCAATCCGTATAGCGATTCCGAAATCAATCAAAACATCCGCTTCTTCCGGGAGATGTTCCGTTATGCCGCTAGCAGAGGGATCGATATCTATCTATTTACATGGAACATCCGTCTAACCCCAGAAGTGGCACGAGGTCTAGGACTCCCTGAAGCTGTAGGAGATTTCGGCAATATGTACGATAACCTGATTCACCGAGTGGGGTATCCGCTGAATCGTTATCGCGGTGAATCAGAACTCATCAGAGATTACATTCGTGAAATGGTACTTCAGCTGCTGCTCACTTACCCTGAGCTGAAAGGGTTAGGTACTTCGGCTAGCGAATGGATGGATGGTACCGGTTACGAGCGGGAGAAATGGATTGTTCAGACGTATGTGGAAGCGATCAAGCAGTCGGGAAGAGAAATCCCATTTATTCACCGTACCAATATGCAGAATGCGGGCAAGGAAATTAAAGAGATGGTGCAGAGCCAATTCGACTCCAGCCAGTTCTATATCAGCTGGAAATATTCGAATGCGCATTGCTATTCCCACCCGGAACCCCAGTTTGAACGTCTCTGGGGTGCATGGGAGGGCATCGACCTGGAGAAGACCAATATTCTGTACACGGTTCGTAACGATGACGTGTTCACTCATCGGTGGGGAGATCCCGAGTACGTCCGCGCTTATATCAAGGGAATGATCAAGCCACATGTAAAAGGTTTCTACTGGGGAGCAGACGGCTACTTGTGGGGCAATGATTTTCAACATGTTGAGCATGGACACAAGACATGGAAGTACGATTTTGAACGCCATATATTTCAGTTCCAGCTCTGGGGCCGGCTGTCGTATGATCCTGAGACCAGTGATGACGTCTGGGTGCATTTATTGAAATCCCATTATGGTCCCGTTTATGCTCCACTCTTCTTGGAGGGACTACGAAGTGCTTCTTCTGTCATACCGGCTGTCAATCGCTTGTTCTGGATCGATTATGACTTTCAGTGGCATGCCGAAAGCTGCTTATCCGAGGTCAGCGGTTTCAAGACAATCCTTGATTTTGTGAACGCTGTACCCATGCCTGGAGTCGGTGTTATGTCAATATCCGAATATGCACGAACAGAACATGAAGACAGCGCAGAGAAATTGTCCGAAGCTTACCGTGAAACACCTGCTGATATTGTGAAGCTGCTGCAAGATGCTGCAGACCAAACAGAACGTGTCGCTTTCAAGCTGTCAAAGGAGCTTGGTGAACTATGTTGCAGTCATGCAGCATGCACACTCCACGACCTTTTTGCCTATGTAGAGATGTCCAGATACTATGCATGTAAATTCAAAGCCTCCCTTGAGCTTAATCGATTTAAACTTAACGAAGATACACAGCATAAGGCAGAAGCGGTTACCCTCTTGGAGCAGGCGTCTGTCCATTGGGAAAGACTGGGACATTACTGGAGCTTGCATAACAAACCTTATTTCATGGCTCGAGTCAAACGAACCTTCGGATATCCTTTTTACTTGGAAGATGTGAGAGCGGATATCGAATTGGCGCGTCGATTCGACATATAAGAAGAACAAAATAACGAATAAATAAAACAAAAAAACGATAATGGGCATTTAAATCAGACATTCATGCGTATTTCGAAAAAGAATGCACCATTTTCAAACATATGTCTGTGCGAAAATAAGCGCAATCCTACTAAGATTAGAGAGTAGGTTGTAATCGTTTACTAAACACAGATGAGGAGTTATCCGAAAGTGATAAATATTGAGAAATATTGGGAAAACTTAGATGTTCTGCATATCAATAGAATAGCTCCGCGAGCTTATTATATCCCTTATGCGGATGAGGCAAGCGCATTCAATCAGAAGAGAGGAAAATCCCCGTATTATCAGACATTGAACGGACTTTGGAAGTTTCAGTATGTGCGCAGCGTGAAAGAGGTGCAGGATGGTTTCTATGCTGCCGCTGCCGATGTGAACGGCTGGGATGATATGATCGTGCCATCCTGTTGGCAGGTGAACGGATACGACCAGAATCATTACACGAATGTCAACTATCCATTCCCATGCGATCCGCCTTTTGTGCCTAATGAGAATCCGGCAGGATTGTATGTCAGGGACTTTCAAATTTCCGAGCAATGGGCGGACAAAGAGAAATATATGGTTTTCGAAGGTGTCAACTCCTGTATGTATCTTTGGGTGAATGGCGCGTTCGTCGGTTACAGTCAAGGCAGCCGAGTCCCTGCAGAGTTCGATATCTCACCTTATCTGAAGGCTGGCAAGAATCGGATGGCGGTCATGGTGTTGAAATGGTGTGATGGCACGTATCTGGAGGATCAGGATCTGTGGAGATTTTCCGGAATTTTCAGGGATGTCTACCTGCTTGCGCGCAGTAAGAACCATATCCGGGACGTGTTCAACCGCCAGGAGTTATCGGGAGATATGCGCCAAGCCACCATGCGTTGTGAGATTACAACAACGGGCGCTTTACCAACGAGGGTTGTGTTAAAAGATGCCGCAGACCAGCTCATCCAAGAGGGAAGCTCAGTCATCGATCAACGCGGAACCATCGAACTTCAAATAAACGAGCCCAAGCTGTGGAATGCAGAGCAGCCTTATTTGTACCAGCTATATGTTTACGCTGGCGACGAAGTGCTGCTGTTTCAAGTCGGGTTTAGAAAAATTGAGATTATAGATGGTATATTCTTAATCAACGGCATGCCGGTCAAATTAAAAGGGGTCAATCGTCATGACTCGCATCCGGAGCTGGGGCAAACGATTCCGATGAATCATATGATCAAGGATTTAATCTTAATGAAGAACCACAATATCAACACGGTTCGAACATCCCATTACCCGAACGATCCTCGGTTTCTAAATCTGTGTAACGAATATGGATTCTATGTCATCGATGAGGCCGATTTGGAATGTCATGGCGTATTCCACGCAGGTGACTATCATATGTTGACTAAGAATCCGGCTTGGCAGCGAGCTTTCGTTGATCGGGCGGAGCGAATGGTGGAAAGGGACAAGAACCACCCTTCCATCGTGATGTGGTCAATGGGCAACGAGTCCGGTTATGATGTGAATCATATTGCCATGGCCGCATGGACGAAAGCCAGAGACCGTTCCAGACCGGTCCATTATGAGGGTATCGATCCTCGGCACAAGGGCAGCGCCGACACGGAAGTGATCGATGTGGAAGGACGCATGTATTCTTCCCCTGCCTATATTGATGCTTACGCCAGTGACGAGAACAGCACCAAACCGATGTTTTTATGCGAATACAGTCACGCGATGGGGAATGGGCCAGGTGATCTGAAAGATTACTGGGATGTCATCTATAAGCATCCCAAACTCATGGGCGGCTGTGTCTGGGAATGGTCGGATCACGGCATCAAGACGCGTACCCCGGGTGGCACGCCGTTCTTTGCTTATGGCGGCGATTTCGGCGATCAACCCAATGATGGCAACTTCTGTATCGATGGGCTCGTGGATCCCGACCGCAAACCGCATACAGGCCTTTTGGAACTCAAAAAAGTGATTGCGCCAATTCGGGTAGAGGCTGCGGACCTGCGAAATGGCGTCATCAAGGTGACGAATCTGTATGACTTTCAGGATCTTGCCCATGTCGTCATGACTTGGAAAGTGGAGAAGGATGGACGAACCACTGAACAGGGCGAGATGAACGAGGTCAATGCCGCTCCTCATCAGACGCAAACCGTAACAATACCTTATAAGCTGCCGGAGCCATCAGTAAGCCGATATTTCCTTACAGTAAGCTTCAAACTGCGCCGTGATACGGAGTGGGCTGCAGCAGGTCACGAGATTACGTTCGAACAGTTTGAGCTGCCGGTTGTTGTGAAGGAGCTGCCACAGATCGAGACGAGTGCCACAATTGAGCTGAAGCAGCAAGATCACAGCCTAATCGTAGAAGGATTTGATTTCTGCCATGTTTTTGATCTGCATGACGGTACATTCACGCGGATAACCAAACATGGCGTGAATATGATTGAGGCTCCTCCGAAGTTCAATATTTGGCGAGCGCCAACGGATAACGACCGCAAAATCAAACGTTTGTGGTTTGAAGACAATTACGATCGTGCGGTTATGCATGTGTACAAGGCGGAGATCAGCAAGCAGTCGCAGACGGATGTGGAGATTACGGTTGATTTCTCACTGGGCGGTTATATTAAGATTCCTCTTCTTCACGGTACTGCAATCTGGAGAATCGACGGTACAGGAGCAATTGCTCTGCGTGTAAACGTGAACGTCAGAGAGGGACTTACGTTCCTTCCCCGTTTTGGCTTGCAGCTCACGATGCCTGGCGGAACGGAAGAAGTCGAATATTTTGGACTAGGGCCGCATGAAAGTTACATCGATAAACGCCACAGCGTAAGAAAAGGGAAATATCTGATGCGTGTGGATGATATGTTCGAGAATTATATTATGCCGCAAGAGAATGGAGCCAGATACGGCACCGAATGGGCGATTGTGTCCAATGAGCAGGGGATGGGCTTGCGTTTTACAAGCAATAGCGAATTCAGCTTTAACGCGTCACACTATAGCCCAGAAGACTTAACGCTAGCCGCCCATGATGTTGAGCTGGTGAAACGGAAGGAAACGATCGTTCATCTCGATTACAAGATGAGCGGTGTCGGATCGAATTCGTGCGGTCCGGAGCTTCTGGAGCCATATCGATTGGATGAGAGAGACTTCCAGTTCGAGCTGCACATTATGCCGATTTTTAAAGAAGACGAATTATAATCCCAATAAATACGTATGGAAGTGTCCCTGAAGTTGCTGACTTTGGGGGCACTTGTTTGTCTAATCCCCATGGTTAATACCAAACACGGATTTATGTGTTAAAATAGAGGAACACGATGATTATTCTTACTCCACGTTGAAGAAGGCTGATAGGATGAAATCCAAATATTTTCCGTTGATTAAGAGTGTAAACACCAAACTGCTTGTTTTTTTCTTGACGGTAGCGATCCTGCCTTTACTTACGCTCTGTTATTTTTCAACCAATAAGTCGTCCGAGATTGTGAATAAGCAGTTGGGCAATTATGGACTTTACGCGGTAGATCAGCTCAAGCTTCATCTGGATGCCAGTTTAAAGCAAATGGATAATATTTCTGGGAATATATTAACTTACCTGATCTCCTCGTCGATCGTTATTAATGATGATGAACCGGCAACGTATAGTGAATATACGGAAGAAAAGGGATTCAAGCGGTATATGTCCTCTTTTGAGAATACCAATATATTAAGTGTGAATGTCGTAACACCGAGCGGGAAATTCATTGGTAACGATGGAATCGTGACGGAACGGCTGCTGAACTCTGACTTTTGGCAACAAGCCATACAGCAACCGGGTAAGCGCATTCTTATTCATCATCCAGACTATTATTCTTCTGCGCCTGTTGGCGATGTCATTAGTTTAATTCTACCTATTAAGGATCATTATGGATTGCCTGCGCAAAGTAATATACTAATTGATATGAAAGCGGATTCAATCATGAGTTTGCTAAAGGCATTTGAAGACGACACGAAAAGCCATTTGCAAGTTCGTAATTTGGATGGGGGTATCGTGTTGCAAACATCAGCTTCCTATGTCTCGCATGCGAACGACATCGTATGGTCGAAGCAGTTGGAATCGGAGAATTGGGTGGTGGAAGCCAGTATTCCATATCCTTTATTCTTCGAATCTTCCCGTATTATCTTGAAATATTCGTTATTTATTGCCGTAATGAGTCTGGTTCTTGGCCTCGTGATGGCCGGATTCTTCTCCTTCCAGATTACGAAGCCGATCAAGAAGATGGCCCAATCAATGCGTAGATTCGGACAGGGAGAGCTTTCGATTCAGACACCGATCTATGCCTCAGACGAATTAGGTTATCTAGGCGAGACATTCAATCGGATGACGGGCCAGATTAGGGATTTAATCGATGAGATGAGCATGACGGAGAAACTCAAAAGTGAAGCCGAATTAAAAGCGCTTCACTACCAGATTAATCCGCATTTATTATTCAATACCTTAAACAGTATCCAGTGGAAGGCTCGGCTTGCAGGTCAGACAGACATTCTCAAGATGCTGGAGCATCTGGTGGCGGTGCTGGAAGGCAGCTTTAACGTGAAGCAAGTGTTGGTGCCCCTGCATACGGAACTTGAGATCATTCATCATTATTTACAGATGCAGCGATATCGCTATGGGGATGTCTTTACGTATGCCTTGCAGATCGAACCGGGACTTGAACAGCGCCTGGTTCCGCGTATGGTGCTGCAGCCATTGTTTGAGAACATATTTTTCCACGGATTTATAGATGGTCAAGGTCATATCACTTTTACGATTAGTTCCAAGGAAAATCACATTCATGCAGAGATTGCCGATGACGGCATTGGCATTCGACCGGAACATATGGCATTCATTTCTACAGGTCAAGTCATTCCAGGGAAAACGGGTGGACTTGGGATGAGAAATGTGGATGAACGGTTTAAACATCATTTTGGCGAACCCTATGGATTAGTTGTCCATTCGGAAAGAAATAAAGGAACAAAGGTGAAGTTAAAATGGCCGAAAACACTATAAACGAACCTTACATTAAAGTGCTTATTGTCGATGACGAACAATTGGTCCGCAAAGGACTGCGCCTAACAACGGATTGGGCCAAGCATCAGATGATCGTCGTTGACGACGCGCCCAATGGGAGTATAGGTTGGGACAAGTTTCTGGAACACCAGCCGCATGTAGTTATTACAGACATTGTGATGCCAGAGATGAGCGGTATTGAACTCGCCCAGAAGGTGAAAGCGGAAGCGCCAGATACCAAGATTTTATTCCTGAGCTGCCATAAAGATTTTGATTATGCCAAACAAGGGATACAGATTGGCATTACGGATTATATCGTTAAGACTAGTCTCGATGAAGAGAAGTTGGATGAAAGTTTGGATCATCTGCACCAAGAAATTGCCAAGCAGTTGTCTAAACCAACAAGAGTAGCCCCCGATGAGTCCCCTGTCGAGCTTAGTGAATTGGATGAATGGCTGATTGATAAGAGTCAGACAGCCAGAAGTCAGTTTATGCAGCGATTGGAGAAGGAATGGAAATGGATGACTTCGAGTGGTTACATGATCCATATATTTCAAGACGGGAATTCACCTGTGAATCGGTCTGATGTATTAAGCGAATTATCCTTTACCCTCACAGAACAAGAGGATATGCTGCTGCTGCAAAGCGAGGATGATAGTTATTATTTGTTCTGCTGCAGTCAAGGTCTTCAGGCTTGCAGCGAGGAGCTGCTGCGAAGCAAAATCAACAACCACGCCATTGGTTGGAGGCAGGCAGGACCGATCACGAGCCCCGACCAGTGGATGGCATCCGTACATCGGTTGCATCGCCTGAGGCGTATTGAACAGGAGTTCGAACTGGTGAATGACGCGCATAAGGAGGATATTCTGAGTGCGATTGACTACATCGACCAGCACCTGTATCTGGATCTCCGAGCGGCGGATATTGCCAGCAAAATTGGCGTAAGCCGCAGTTATTTTAGCACGATTTTTAAAGAAGCGACGGGTTCGAGCCTCATTTCTTTTATTTCCGACCGGAAAATGGAAAGGGCCAAAGCATTACTGCGGAGCACCTCGTTCCGGGCAGATGAAATTGCGGAGAAAGTGGGCATTAATGACGCCAAATATTTCTCCAAATGGTTTAAAAAAAGCGCTTCCTTGACGCCAGGACAGTACCGGCTTCAAACAAAATGACGAGAAAACCAGACAAAAATGCACCTGTCCCTGAAGGGGGGCGGGCATTTTTGTGTTTTCGATAAAGATTGCACTTTTTCCAAACATTCGTCGGTATGAAACCCTTTTCATTTACATTAACATAAGGCTATAAACATACAGGGAGGCATTCTTCATGAAAAGAAAAAGTTGGTCACTCTTATTGGCAACTTGCTTGTCCGTCAGCTTAATAGGGACAGCTTGTTCCAATTCTTCATCCACAGCAAATACAGCGGGCGGTGCTGCAAGTCCAGCAAGCTCAGACAAAAAAGTTAAGCTGGTGGTATGGATTTGGGAGTCGGCTAAAGTTGGTTTGGACGCAAACATAGAAGCTTTCAAAAAGGAAAATCCGAATATTGAAGTGGAATATCAAATCATGAAATCCACTGATTTATATCAGAAGTATCTGATTTCTTCCAACACGCAAGATGCAGTGCCAGATATCGTGGGCCTGGAATCTACGAATATGGCGCAAATGGTACAGATTGATTCGTTGTTGGATATTACCAAACGTGTCGAACCGTATAAAGATAAAATGAACGCCTACAAATGGGAAGATGCGACCAAAGATAACAAAGTATACGCGATGCCTTGGGATAGCGGCCCTGTTGTGATGTTCTACCGCAATGATATTTTCGCCAAAGCGGGCTTACCGACGGATCCGAAGGAAGTCGCTCAGAAAATCCAAACATGGGATGATTACTACCAAGTAGCTAAGCAAATTAAGGAGAAAACCGGTGTTCTTATGTTCGGCGACTCCAAGACGAATTCCAGCAACCGTGTGTTTGAATCGATGATGTGGCAGCGTGGTGTCTGGTATTTTGATAAAGAAGGTAATGTATCGGTGGAAAAACCGGAAGTCAAAGAAATTACCGATTATCTGGTCAAAATGCAGAAGGAAGGTCTCGTCTACGATGCGCGCGCGAATACCGATCCTTGGGGGAACGCGATCAAAGAAGGCAAGGTTGCAACTGTCGTTGGCGGTTCCTGGCACGATGCGATTATTGAAGGCCAATATGCGCCTGATGATAAAGGTAAATGGTCAGTAACAACAATGCCGAAATGGTCCAAAGATGATAAGTATACAGGCGCGAATCAAGGCGGATCGAACTTAGCAATCAATAAAAATTCCAAGCATCCGGAAGAATCTTGGAAATTCATTGAATTCATGTTAGGTAAAGAAACGTCGCAAATTAATATGATGAAAAAAGCAGGTCTATTCCCATCTTTAACGACCACTTACAGTGATGCAGCGTTTAATGAACCATCAGCTTATTTTAACAACGAACCTATCCGTCAGGTGTATGCGGAGTCCTTAAAACAAACCTATCCGCTTGCTTATTCTTCGGATTTCCCAATGGCTAATAAACGGATGACGGATGTATGGGCGCAAATTTTCTTGAATAATGTGTCAACGGATCAAGCTCTGAAAGCAATGGCAGACGAGCTTCGTCAGAAAACAAAAAGGAAGTAAAACACTTTCGGCATCCTGCCCGATAAACGTATGCATACCTGCAGCCGTTTATCGGAGCGATGCCTCCTTTTTTCTTTTTACCCTTTAAGGAGGTACAACCATGAGAAGTCCAGGCTGGAAACTGCAGCTTCGTTTAGCCCCCTATTTGTACATTTCGCCGTACTTTCTGCTGTTCTTAGTTTTTTCACTGTATCCGATTATTTATTCGTTCTATCTTAGCTTTACGGATTGGAATGGCTCCAAGGAAAAGAGTTTTATCGGCTTTGATAACTATGCCGTTCTATTAAAAGATCATACCTTCTGGCTTTCCCTATGGAACAGTGTTGTTATTTTCCTGCTCTATGTGCCAATCATGCTGTTTTTAGCTTTGATTTTTGCTAGTTTGCTCAATGCCAATTGGATGGTAGGCAAGGGCTTTTTCAGGATGGCTCTGTTTGTTCCCAATTTCGTGTCCGTTGTTGCTGTGTCCTTTGTATTCGTGCTGTTGTTCAATACACAGGATGGGCTGATCAATACGCTCTTGTCGAATTTGCACTGGACGGATAAACCGATCCCTTGGCTGGAATCGCCTTGGTGGGCCCGAATATCTGTCGCGATGATGGTGCTGTATCGTTGGCTCGGTTACAATATGCTACTGGTGTTAACTGGCTTGCAAAGTATTCCCAAGGACTTGTATGAGGCTGCTTATGTAGATGGTGCGACCAAAATAAAAAGCTTTTTCCTGATTACGGTGCCGCTTGTTAAGCAAATTTTACTTTTTTGCACGGTATTATCAACGATTGGGACCTTTTCCCTGTTTACAGAACCGTTCATTCTGACCAAAGGCGGTCCGCTTAATTCGACATTAACGCCTGTTCTGATGCTGTTTAACGAAAGCTTCCAAAACTTTAATTTTGGCTACGCCTCTTCGATTGCGGTATGCTTCTTTATTCTGATGATGATCATTTCTTTGATCCAGATGCGTTTGTTTGATGAAAAATAAGACATAAGGAGGGATCACTTTGCAAAGTACGGTCAGCCTTAACCGATCGGTTAGGCCCAAATCAAGTGCGGGGAAGTCACGATGGACAGCCATCATCATGTTCATTCTGATGATCTTGGTCTCGATTATCATGATTTTTCCGCTGCTGTGGCTGTTCGGTTCATCCGTTAAGTCGATTAGCGAAATCTTCACCAATCCACCGACCTGGCTTCCGCATGTATGGCAATGGGGGAATTTCACCGAGCTTTTTGTCAATAGAGGCTTTGGTACAGTAGCCTGGAACAGCCTGCTGCTGTCCAGTGTTTTCACGGTAGCAACCCTATTCCTATGCGGTTTGGGGGGATTCGCTTTTGCGAAATATCAATTCAGAGGCAAACAAGTGTTATTTGTTTTTGTGCTTGCTTCGCTGATGATTCCCCATGAGGCCACGATGGTACCGCTATTTGTTATTTATAAAAATTTTCACTTAATCGATAATCGCTGGGGAGTTATCCTTCCTGATTTGGCCAATGCGTTCGGCATCTTCTTTATGCGTCAATACTGCAGGTCTATTCCTGATGAGATGATGGAAGCAGCGCGCATTGACGGATGCTCCGAATTTACCTTGTTCCGTAAAGTAGTACTGCCTAATTTGCGATCCGCTTTTGCGGCGCTGGGCATCATTCTATTTGTAAAACAATGGAATAACTTTATGTGGCCCGTTGTCATTCTGAGATCCAAAGAAAATATGACGCTTGCAGTTGCTCTGAAGGCATTGGAGGACAGCAACAATACGCCTTATCACTTGATTATGGCTGGCTCGGTGATTAGTGTGCTGCCTCTTTTAATCATTGTGCTTATTTTTCAAAAGCAATTAATTTCCGGCTTGACCGAAGGGGCTGTCAAAGGATAACAGCAACTGGAAGGAGCAAAATCGCATGTCTATCTTGTCACAAATTCTCGAACACAAAATGATCAGCATTGTACGGGGAACGGAACTGAAGCATATGCTGCCCGTAGCACAGGCGCTGCATGCTGGAGGAATCCGGCTGATTGAAGTCACAATGAACACGCCAAATGCTCTGGAAGCCATCCGTTTACTGCGTGCCGAATTCGGCGACGACATGGCGATTGGGGCGGGGACTGTACTCGATCCGGAGTCGGCACGAGCAGCGCTGCTTGCTGGAGCCTCGTTCCTCCTCTCGCCATCCCTTAACGTGGAAACGATACGGTTGACCAAACGTTATGGTGCGGTCAGTATTCCCGGCGCTTATACCCCTACGGAAATCCTGACGGCTTATGAACACGGCGCCGATATCGTGAAAATTTTCCCGGCTGATGCCATTTCTCCGTCATTTATTAAGAGTCTGAGAGGACCCCTGCCGCAAATTCCGTTAATGCCAACGGGCGGCATTGATCTGAGCAATATTCGCGCTTTTGTGGATGCTGGCGCTGCTGCTTTGGGAATTGGCGGTTCGCTTGTCCCATCCAAGTGGGTTATCAATAACGATTCTTTAGAACAATTAACACAAAAAGCAGCTCAATTCGTCAGAGCGACCCAATAGAGAGGAGATATGATTTATGAAAATTACTGGCTATGAACTATTCAAAGTACCTCCGAGGTGGCTATTCCTTAAATTGGAAACCGATGAAGGCCTTGTAGGCTGGGGTGAGCCTGTAATTGAAGGCAAGGCAGCCACGGTGGAAACGGCTGTTCACGAAATGATGACTTATATCATTGGTAAAGATGCGCTTCGTATCGAAGATCATTGGCAAACGATGTATCGCGCAGGTTTCTATCGCGGGGGTCCGATTCTGATGAGCGCGATTGCTGGCATCGATCAGGCGTTGTGGGATCTTAAAGGCAAATATTATAATGCCCCTGTCTATCAATTATTAGGGGGCGCTTGTCGGGATTCGATCCGTGTCTATTCCTGGATTGGCGGAGACCGCCCAAGTGATGTCGGTCAAGCAGCCAAATCAATTGTTGACGCAGGATTTACGGCTGTCAAAATGAATGGGACAGAGGAACTCCAGTATATTGATTCCTATGAGAAGATTGATCAAGTTTTGGAACGTGTTGCTGCAATTCGCGAATCTGTTGGTAAATATGTAGGTATTGGCGTTGATTTTCATGGTCGCGTTCATAAACCAATGGCGAAGATTCTCGCTAAGGAGCTTGAACCTTTCAAACTGATGTTTATCGAAGAGCCAGTTTTATCTGAAAACAACGAGGCACTACGCGAAATTGCGCGACATACGAATATACCTATCGCAACTGGCGAGAGAATGTTCTCTCGTTGGGATTTCAAGTCGCTGCTGGCGGATGGATACGTGGATATTATCCAACCCGATCTCTCGCATGCCGGTGGGATTACAGAGTGTAAGAAAATTGCTTCGATGGCGGAGGCTTATGATGTTGCCCTGGCACCGCATTGCCCGCTTGGACCTATTGCGCTTGCGGCATGTCTTCAGGTGGACGCAACAGCACATAACGCGTTCATACAGGAGCAAAGTCTAGGTATTCACTATAATCAAGGCAGTGATCTGCTGGATTATATCGTTGATGGTTCTGTATTTGCGTACAAGGATGGATTCGTCCAAATCCCTCAAGGACCTGGTTTAGGTATTGAAGTGAACGAAGCGCATGTCAGGAAGATGGCGGCCATTGGGCATCAATGGCAGAATCCTGTATGGCGGCATAAAGATGGCAGTATCGCAGAGTGGTAGGCGAATTTACATATTGGATTTGATTTGATTTGAGCCTTCAGGGCTGTTATGCAAAGGACCGGGACCCCGAGGGGGTTCCGGTTTCTTATTTCTATATAAGAATTTATATGTTTTTAGTTTGGGGTAAGCGAAGCTTACCCCTTTTTGTGATTTTGGTAATATGTAGATATGGACGATATAATGAAAAATTTTCGGCAGCTTTAGGGAACTACGCACCGTTATTTCAATAAAAACCCGTATAATTCATGTTTAGGGGGATCTACGTTCCGCTATTTTGCCAATTTTACCTGAAAACGTGCCGATTAAGGACAAATAAGAGCCTGTAGTTCCGCTTAGAGAGGAAATTGCTTATTTTATTTCAAATAGTGGACTGTAGTTCCCCTGAGTAAAGCCTATGTCGGAATTCCGCTGGGCTTTGGGAGTTTTCATATGAAAATTAGGGTGGATCACAGGAACGTCAGGAAACCTGACGTTTTTCTCATATATTATGGTGAAGTGGCCACAAGAATCCAGTAATTACTGAACCTCAACTGCATTAACGAAGGGGATGTTGTGA
The DNA here is from genome assembly GCF_059692175.1 of Paenibacillus sp. J22R67. Classification (NCBI taxonomy): domain Bacteria; kingdom Bacillati; phylum Bacillota; class Bacilli; order Caryophanales; family Paenibacillaceae; genus Paenibacillus; species Paenibacillus sp. J22R67. The sequence goes on from NZ_JCAUAX010000004.1 coordinate 253,945, forward strand.
AATAGGGATAGAATTTGTTCGAAGTCTAAATCCGCAGGTAGCTTAAGCGTAAGGTCCAAAAGAATTTCTGAGGTTCCCCTCAGTTTCTCACTTTGAAAATTTATGATCCGGATATCTTTTTCTTTAAGTGTTTTTTGCATGTTCTCTAAAGAATCTGCTTCGTCAATTATACGTATAATTAAATGTTCTGATTTAGGTGTAGTTAGCCAAGAGAAACGTCTGTGTAACAAAATTTGAGCCACAAGAATTAGAACCGTAACACCTATACCCAAAACATATAACCCAGACCCGATAGCCATTCCAATGCCTGCCGTTGTCCAGATCCCTGCTGCTGTAGTGAGACCTTTTACCGTATGGCGTTGCATAAAGATCATACCTGCCCCTAAAAACCCTACACCACTTACAACCTGGGCTGCTATTCTTGATGGATCAAGTGCTATGCCAGTTTGTCCTAGTTCATCATAAAAGCCATATTTGGAAACTAGTATCATCAAAGAAGCACCAATAGCAACAACAAAATGAGTTCTAATGCCAGCTTCTTTCATTCTGTTTTTACGTTCATATCCAATAAATAGTCCGCAAATGCCGGCAATAATTACTTGAAGTAAATATTCAAATCCCATCATTAAATTTCCATCCTTTTCAAGTTATTGGAAGCGCTTTATCGGCAATTTTACTCCAATGAGTGAAAAAGATCAATTTCTTTGGAAAGAATCTATGGATGGATGCTAAGTTTACTTAGACATTTGCATGTTGACTGAAGTGATAAGTTTCGTTAAACTAAACTTAGTTGAATGACATTAAAATAGGGGACAACCATATGATGGATCTAGGGAATAAAATCAAAAAGCTCAGGATCGAACAGAATCGAAACTTAATGGATATTGCCAATGTTTGTGGGTTCTCAAAAAGTTTATTATCGAAAATAGAGAACGGGAAAACGATCCCTCCCATATCGACATTAATTAAAATCGCTGACGCGTTAGGCACAAAAGTATCAATTCTATTGGATGATGAGCAACAAGCGGGAACGATTTATACGAAAAAAGAAACATGCGAAGCGAGAATGACGAAGACGGATAAAGGGTATTCGTTTTTTGCTTTCGCCGTTGAACGTGGAGAAAAGCTGATGCAGCCGTTTTTATTCATAACCCGGAAAGAAGAAAACGACAGCAAGAATGAATACAGCCATAATGGTGAAGAATTTATATACATTCTGGAAGGCGAAATGCGGTACAAAGTGGGCAATATGGCGTATACACTGAAGCCGGGAGATAGTCTTTACTTCGATTCCATTGAGAAACATTCGTTAATGGCAATCACAGATGAAGTGAAATATGTAGCTGTGTTTACACAGTCGAAGCAAAGTGATACCTAAATAAAAAGATAGGTCCCAATAAGTTGGGAGAAAACGGACTATGTATTCTACTTTAGAGTATGTGGTCTTTCTTTATGTAGATGTGATTGGGAAATTTTGAAAAAACTAAAAGAAAGCGATTGCATTAATTTATACGGTAAGGTATACTGAATTTGTTCAACTAAGTTGAATTATATACAATTAAAGTGAGTTTAAATCAACTTTATTTAACTGGAAGCCGTGTTGTTTCCCCAAAAGAAGTGGTTGGAAGGTTTGGTCATTTATTGTTGTTCAATTCCAAATTAGGAGGTTGAAGAGTAATGAAAAAGTACAAAGTTGGTATTGTTGGCGCTGGTGGAGTGACTGAGTTGCATTTTGTGGGGTATAAAGATCATCCTGAACGAATCGAGGTAACAGCACTTTGTGATCCGAATCCCGAGGCTTTACATGCCAAAGCTGATAAGTATGGGGTTCCTCAGCGATTTACTGATTTAAACGACTTTATCCAAAAAAGTGGTGTTGATGCCGTTATTGTGTGTACACCTACTTCCATCCGCAAAGAAATTCTATTTCCAATTATTGAAGCAGGGCTCCCCATTTTCTGTGAAAAACCTTTTTCTGATACTTTGGCTGAAGCAAAAGAAATTACAGAGAAAGCGAAGAAGCATGGCGTACCGATTTCGATTAACCAAAATTTCCGGCGCCATTTCCCTTTTGAGCTGGTAAAAGGGATTGTTGCCGAGGATAGGATTGGTAAAGTAACGTCCATTTTGTTTACCAATCTCATGTTCAGGCAGGACGCAGGCTGGAGATTGGAAGAAAACCGTCATGCCTTATCTGTTATGGGAATTCACTGGTTCGACGGATTCCGGTTAATTCTTGGCTCTGAAGCGAAGTCAGTTGTTGCCCAGAACCGTTCCTCCTCCGCAATAGATTGTGTCGGGGAAACCGATGGTACGGTTCAAGTTGTATTCGAGAACGACACAGTCGTGACTTACGTCCAAAGTTTCTCTAGTGCAATAGGCAGAACGGAAATGATCGTTATTGGAGAGAGAGGGACGATCATTGCATCTGACGGAAAAGTTAATTTGTATCGTCCACGTGAAAAAACGCCTGAACAAACATGGGAAAACAACGTATCGAGAGAAACTGCCACTTTCGAAGGAATTAATCATCTGTTTACGTCCATTGAGACTGGCGCGGAAGCACCGAATAGTTCTCAAGATAATTTGAAAACGGTTTCGCTTCTGGATGCTGCCTATGTATCCGCTGAAGAACAGCGCATCGTTCATTTAAAGTAATGAATATGACTACACAATCCTCCTCTTTGCAAACATCCGTTGGTGTGGATACCAAAAAGAAATCACGGCCTTATATGTTAGATATTAAACGCGATAGATACCTTTATCTATTGGTTTTACCTGGTGTGCTCTTCTTTATTATTTTCAAATACCTTCCCATGTGGGGGATCGTTATTGCTTTTCAAGACTATTCGCCATATGCGGGTGTTTGGAAGAGTGAGTGGGTAGGATTAGAACACTTTGTAAGGTTTTTCTCCAATCCTGATTTCTATCTTCTCTTTCGAAATACGATGGTCATTAGCTTATTAAATTTGCTATTTTTCTTTCCTCTGCCAATTGTACTGTCATTGTTGCTGAACGAGGTGAACAATCAATTTTTCAAAAGAATCATTCAATCGATCGTATACCTGCCGCATTTCCTGTCCTGGGTCATTATTGTAGGAATTTCTTTTCTGCTCTTGTCTCAGTCGAACGGCATCGTCAACATGATGATAGAATCCTTGGGTTTTCACAAATATGATTTTCTGACAAATACGGATACATTCTGGGGAATGCTCGTTGCACAGAACATCTGGAAAGAAACGGGTTGGGGAACCATTATCATTTTGGCAGCGATTACAGGAGTGGATACGCAGCTATACGAAGCTGCCAAAATAGACGGTGCTAACAGATGGCTGCAAGCCTGGCATGTAACACTACCGGGAATCCGAAGTGTCATTCTCGTTCTACTCATCTTAAGACTCGGACATATTATGGACGTTGGATTCGAGCAAGTATTCCTGATGAATAACGGAGCCGTCGCCAAGTATGCGGATGTTTTTGAAACGTATGTATATCGTAACGGCATCCAGAGCGGACAATTCAGTTACAGTACGGCCGTTGGCTTATTCAAATCAGTGGTAGGTCTTGCGCTCGTTGTCTTGGCAAACAAGATGGCCAAACGGATTGGTGAGGAAGGTGTCTATTGATGAAAGTAAGCTTGGGAGGCCGATTGTTTAATGGCTTGAATACGATCTTACTAGTTGTAATTGGACTCGTTACCTTATTTCCTCTGTATTATGTGTTTGTCATTTCTTTCACCGAACCTCATGAATACTTGATGAAAAACGGTTTCGTCTTGTTTCCCCAGAACTGGTCGCTTGTATCATACAGATATTTATTAAATACGGATGCCTTTAAAGACGCAATGTTGAACAGCACCTTTCTCGCAACCGTCGGAACCGGTTTAAGTTTAATCTGTACAGCTGCAATGGCGTTTGGGATGTCCCGGAAGAGACTAAGAGGCAGAAAAATAATGATGATGATGGTTTTATTGACCATCTTGTTCAATCCCGGCATTATTCCAAACTATATGGTTGTCCGTGATTTTGGCTTAATCAATAGCATTTGGTCGCTTATTATTCCAGTGCTGGTTAGCGGATGGAATGTCATTCTGATGAAAAGCTTTTTTGACAGTATTCCAGCGGAGCTGGAAGATGCGGCTATGATTGACGGCTGCACGGACCTGGGGACATTTTTTCGTATTGTGCTTCCTCTTTCGGCCCCGGCCTTGGCTGCTTTCGGCTTGTTCTATGCAGTGGGTTACTGGAATACGTTCTTCAATGCTATTTTGTATATCAATGATTTTACAAAAGTACCTTTGCAAGTTGTGCTTAGGAACATGTTAATTGAATCGGATACAACGACAGGTGGGGCTGCGGCAGTAGAAATGATGTCCGAGAATCAACTTCCGACCCAAACGCTTAAGATGGCGGCAGTTGTTATTGCAACGGTTCCTATTTTGGCCGTATATCCGTTTCTACAAAAGCATTTTGCCAAAGGTGTCATGCTAGGTTCAGTCAAGGGCTAACCCAAGTTCATATTTATTAAGGGGGTTTAGGCATGAGGAAAGCTCAGAAAAAGAGTGCTCTTATCGCTATGTTATCCATTTTCGCGGTATTGACGGCAGCATGTTCTGACAATAATCCAGCAGGTACGAGTCCGGGGGAAGCCAAGGTTGAGTCTGCGCCTGTGCCTCTCAATATTTTTGCGAATTTCTCTATTACTCAGCCACCAGGGACAGATAATCCAGTTTTAAAAGAGTTCGAAAAGAAGACGAATACAAAACTTAACATTACATGGGTTTCAGATCCGGTATTTGATGACAAGTTAAACGTACTGTTGGCCTCAGGCGCCCTTCCGGACGCGATCAGACTTCCAGATTCGACCGTTCCTCAGTTCCAAACGATGGTTAAACAAGGTGCATTCTGGGACTTAACGCCATATCTGAAGGATTACAAGAATTTATTGGATTCCCCTAAGGCGATTTGGGACAATACAAAAATTGGCAGCAAAAATTATGTAGTGCCAATTGTGCGTCCCCTGGAGGGTGGGACTACCTTTTATATTCGCCGGGATTGGTTGGATAAACTCGGATTAAAGATGCCTACCACCTTAGATGAGTTGTACAACACAATGAAGGTTTTTAAAGAGAAGGATCCTGATGGAACGAATAACCCCGTTGGCTATACCATGCGCACAAATGATCAAATCGAATTTATTTTTGCAGGAGCCAGCAGCAAATGGAAACCTGTGAATGGAAACCTCGTTGACATTACATTAGAGCCCGAGATGAGAGAAGCGCTGCTTTATAAGAAAAAGCTGTATGACGAAAAGCTGATTCCGGCGGATTTCGCCGTAATGAAAAGTAATGATATTACGGATTTGGCGACAAGCGGCAAATCCGGCATAACAACGGAAACGATCGAGGCCATGTGGCGCTGGCAATTCGATCAATGGAAGAGAAATCCGAAGGTGAATTGGGAACCTATCGTTTCGTTAGAAGCGAATAAAGGACCCTTCCAACAGCAAAATAGTGGATTTATCGGTGTTTATGCGATTCCAAAGAGTGTTCCGGAAGCGAAAATGCGAAAAATTTTATCGCTTCTTGATTTCGGTGCTTCCGATGAAGGGCATATTCTATCCAATTATGGCATTGAAGGTACACACTTTAAAAAAGAAGACGGATTTTATGTAACGAATGAACAAGCGGTTAAAGATAGCCTAGGTCCCGGAGCAATGGGCAAGCTGTTTATGAAGCATGACCCCTATATGTATGCCTATGCACCGGGCATGCCGAAGGAAATATTCGAAAGGAACAAAAAAATTATCGATGCCAAAGCGAAAATCAGCACACCAAGAGTTGAGATCGGTTTGTACTCCGAATCGAATACAAAGCTCGGAGCCGATTATACCAAGAAGATTAATGACATGAAGACACAGGTTGTTATGGGCAAGGTAAGTATAGATGACTGGGATAAATTTGTTGCAGGTCTAAAGGCAGATGCCAACTATCAGAAGATTATACAGGAAATGAATGCAAGCTATAAAGAGCGGATGGCAGCTAAGTAAACCAACCAAAGGAGAATGAGCGAATGGCTACTATAACAGATTTGAGAAAACAGGATGAATCACGTGTATTGAACGAAAGTTGGGGTAAAATTCAGTGGCTTTGCGGCCAGGAGATTGATCCAGCGAGCGAAATGACCTTCGGCATGGTCTATATTCATGCTGGGGACTCCAATCCAAGACACGTACACCCTAATTGTGAAGAAGTCATTTTCATTCTTTCCGGAGAGTGCGATCATACACTTGGTGATGAAACCTTTCATTTGGAGCCTGGCATGATGCTGCGTATCCCACGTAATGTACCTCATAATGCAACAACCACAAGTTGGGAGCCGTGCCGCATGATTATTGCCTATTCGGCTCCTGACCGCCAGACGATAGGGGAATAACCAACAATCACTTGATCCGGAGGGCATAAAGAAACCCCTCCGGCTATTCTTGTACGAAATAATTCCTTCTAATGGAGTAAAACAATGTTTGAACTGAGCTATCTGCAAATCATTATTCTCATTTGCGTCGGTATATTTGTCGGATTCGCCAAAACAGGTATTTCAACGATGGGCATCTTCAATGCGATGTTAATGACGATCATTTTTCCGGCTAAAATGTCTGTGGGTATTTTACTCCCGATGCTGATTATTGGTGACTTAATAGCAGTTGCCTACTACCGCAAAAAGGTCATATGGAAACACTTGATAAACCTGATGCCTTGGGCGCTTATTGGAGTTATAGGTGGTTATTTCGTATTACTAAAGGTTGATAATGATCAATTGAAGCTTCTCTTGGGTACGCTTATATGCGGATTAATCCTTCTTCAAGTCCTAAGGGACAGCATGGGCACAAGGTTTGATTCCAAATATACTTCTTCCATATGGTTCATTGCATCAATGGGTATACTTGCTGGCTTTGCAACGACGATTGGCAATGTTTCCGGCGCTATCATAGCCATCTACTTATTTGCTAAACAAGTACCTAAACAAGAATTTATAGGCACAGGTGCATGGTTTTTTCTACTCGTGAACCTCGTGAAAGTACCCTTTTTCATCCATCTGGGAATGATAAAGTCCGATTCTCTCCTGATTCATATTTGGACCCTTCCTTTAATTGCAATTGGAGCCTATGTTGGTATCAAGCTGCTGCCTTTAATTCCGCAGGTTTATTTTCAGCGGCTTGTTCTTTTACTTGGAGCCCTTGGGGCACTAAAGCTGCTCGTAGAAGGCATAATGATCAATTGAACTGATGAGACATGACCAAAAGGAGAATAGATATGACGATAAAATTAGCATTTTCAAGACCTACCTCCACGACGGAGGAACAGACGTTACTTTTTGAACGGTATAGAGCGGTTGGCTATGATGGGCTTCAATTAAAGGAATCACAATATGCGCCTTTTCTAACCAATCCGGAAAAATTCATAGAAGCTTGGGGTGATTTTCCAGGCATTGGTTCAGCATTAATAACAGGCGGAAATTTGAATGATGCCAGTACAGAGAAGCTGCGTCATGTGTTTCGTTTCGCTTCGGCAATCGGTACGGAACGTATTGTATACTGCCATGGGATTCCTAGAGAGAGTGTGACCCCAGATGACATTCGTAGATATGCGGACGTGTTATCGGATTTGGGACTTGAAGCACAGCAGGAGGGGCTGAAGCTTTCCCTTCACCATCATTTTAATAATCCCGTTATGCATCGTGATGATTTTGACATCTTTTTTAATCAAATTAAGGAAAATTCCATTGGTCTTACTGTGGATACTGCTCATTTGGTGAAATCAGGCATTACAGATGCGGCAGAAATCATACGCAGCTTTGGACACGTCATCGATAACTTTCATCTTAAGGATTTTGATCAAGGTGAATGGAGAGTGCTCGGTCAAGGCTCAATTGATTTTGGAGACATTTTCGAAGCTATTCGTGAAATTCGCTATACAGGATGGATTTCTGCAGATGAGGAAAGCGGCGGCAACGTGATTGAGGGCATGAAGGACTGCTACGCTTTTATGAAAAATGGATTGAACTGAAAATCAGGTCCTGGAGGTGCTGGTAACGATGACTAAAAAGGCAGTTCTAATCGGAGCCTTGGATACGAAAGGTCAGGAGTTTCTATATGTAAAAGAAAAAGTGGAAGCTTGCGGGGTGGAAACGTTCATTGTAGATACGGGTGTACTCGGCAATCCGTTATTTCAACCCGATGTATCCGCCGATGAGGTTGCAAGAGCTGGCGGCTCGAGCATTGAGGAATTGCGAAGTACTCAAGATAGAGGAACTGCTGTAGCTGTTATGACTCGGGGTGCTGCTGAAATCGTTATCGGTCTCCAGAAGCAGGGGATTGTAGGCGCAGCCTTTGGAATGGGGGGGACGGCAGGCACGACAGTGGCGGCAACAGCCCTACAGGAATTACCCATTGGGGTTCCTAAACTAATGGTATCCACAGTTGCCTCGGGTAATACGAAGCCCTATATAGGCGTCAAAGATGTTACGATGATGTACTCCGTCGTCGATATAGCCGGGATTAATCAGTTATCCCGTCGAATACTGAGCAATGCAGCTCATGCGTTGGCCGGCATGATCGCATTCATGGAGACGGAACCGGAATCAGTGGAAGATAAAGTTACGCTCGGCATTACGATGTTCGGCGTGACGACCCCATGCGCGACACGTGTAAGAGAAATCCTGGAGAAAAATGGATACGATCTGCTTGTATTCCATGCTACTGGAACTGGTGGATTAGCGATGGAGGAGTTAATTAAGGCGGGTTATATCAAAGGCGTTGCGGATATTACGACCACGGAGTTGGCAGATCATTTGGTTGGCGGGATATTCGATGCTGGGCCGAACCGTCTGGAAGCAGCGGGAAGATCAGGTATTCCGCAGGTTGTTTCGGTAGGAGCCCTTGATATGGTCAATTTCGGTCCACCGGAGACCGTACCGACACAATTCAAGGAGCGAAGCTTTTACCAGCATAATCCAACAACGACATTGATGAGAACAACCGTATCTGAGAACAGAGAATTGGGCCGAGTATTAGCCACTAAACTGAACGCGGGCACGGCTCCAACCATTGTCGTATTCCCTAAGTCTGGTGTCTCATTGCTAGATATGGATAATAAACCTTTTTATGGCAAGGAAGAGCGTCAAGCTTTGTATGAAGGAATTAAACAGCATCTCAGATCGAATATTCCAATGATTGATATGGAGGAAGATATTAACGATCCGGCAGTAGCAGATGTAATTGCGGAGAGCTTGCTTAAGCTATTAGAACTGAATAAGAGAGGGTAAGAAGACCATGGCGATACAAAGACAGGAAATATTAAATAGATTGCGGTCGCAAGTAGAGCAGGGGCGTTTCATTGTAGGGGCTGGAGCAGGAACGGGGTTATCGGCGAAGTGTGCGGAAGAGGGTGGCGTCGATCTGATTATTATTTATAATTCTGGACGTTATCGGATGGCTGGTAGGGGATCATTAGCAGGATTAATGCCATATGGAGATGCCAATCAAATTGTTATGGATATGGGCGGTGAGGTTTTACCTATTGTGAAAGATACGCCGGTATTGGCAGGGGTATGCGGTACAGATCCCTTCCGTTTGATGGATGTATATCTGAGGCAGCTGAAAGAAATGGGTTTCTCAGGTGTGCAAAACTTTCCTACTGTAGGCTTGATAGACGGAACCTTCAGGCAAAACCTGGAGGAAACGGGGATGGGCTATCATCTGGAGGTTGAGATGATTCGTAAAGCTCATGAATTGGGTTTATTGACAACTCCTTATGTTTTCAATGAGGACGATGCGATTCAAATGGCGAAGGCAGGAGCGGATGTGCTTGTGGCACATGTTGGTCTAACTACGAAGGGGAGCATTGGAGCAAAGACCGCGCTTTCGCTTGATGAATCAGCGGACCTTGTCCAACGTATATATGATGCCGGTAAGTCTATCAATCCGGATATTTTGGTCATATGTCACGGTGGACCGATCTCTGAACCTAAGGATGTTGAGTATGTGCTCGGTAAAACCAACGGGATAGCCGGCTTCTTCGGAGCCTCCAGTGTGGAACGCTTGCCTACCGAGATTGCCATTACCGAGCAGGTAAAAAGGTTTAAGAGCTTAAGCAAGTCATGATTGCATACAATTGAGAAAAAATTTGCTTGCTAATATTGGGCTGTTCCCGATTGGGGACAGCCCTTAATTTATTTAGGTGATATTTCTACATAGGAATTTTGAGCTCCGAGGCAATTCTGGCGATGTACCCACTAGCTTCGCGATAGGCTTCATTGCTCGAAAGATGTTCAATAATGAGCGTAGTATCGGGATGAAGCTTGTTAAGTTCTGTGAGGAAGGTCCGATAATCCAGATAACCCTGACCAGGTATCACCTCATCCAAATGGACGGTTAACTTGCCTCTCAGAAGAATATCTTTGGCATGGCAGTTTCGAATATAGGGTCCGAGTTTCGCGAAAAAATCTCGTATCATGTCGCCATTGCGATAATAAACACGGGGACTGGTGATGATGTTCACAGGATCGAAGTGTACGCCAAAACCTTGACGGTCTATAGCCTCGACTAAAGAAAGGTAAGAATCTGCGGAATCCGGGAAAATCCAAGGCATCATCTCTAATGCAAAAACGGTACGCTTAGGCTTAACAGCGTCTATGATTTCGCGGGTTGTCTCCACAATCAACTCAAAAGTATCGTCACTAAAATTGTCGGGATCCGGCCCGTCCCATTGCTCCCCTCGGGAACCAGCTATATTGACGCAGCATTGTGCTCCGATCCGTTCTGCAAGCTCCAGCCTTTTGATGCAGTAGGCGATGGCTTTCCGTCTCGTTTCTTCATTCCGACTGATTGGATTGCTCCAGGCGCCGACTTCGGAGATGAGGATGTCATATCGCTCGGCGAGTGTCAGATAATCGTCAAGCTCACTGATATCCTCCTCACCATGAATCGGGCAAGTTGTTGCGCGAAAGCCAGCTTCCTTGAGGGCAAGCGCCCAATTCTCCGGGTTCTTCTCATTAAGAAATACTTGACCGCCAAGACGCATCGGTATCCCATCCTTTGTAAACATATAATTTATTATACCGCGATGTTAAAGCTAATCATGTGATAAAAAACATTGACAACGATTTCTAGGCATGTGTATGATGTGCGTAAACACGCGTTCACGAAAGAGGATGAGCAACATGAAAAAAACAGATATCAATAGCACAGAGATTGCTCGGCTTGCCGGGGTTTCCAGGAGCACGGTAAGCAGGGTCATCAACAATTATTCCAATGTACCTGCTGAAACGCGCGAGAAAGTACTGAAAGTGATCCAACAATACAATTATTTCCCTAATGTGTCTGCTCAGGTCCTTGCGGGGAAGCGAGCACGTACAATTGGTCTGTTTCTCATTGAGCAAGGGAATGTATCCGGCGATATGCTAACAAATATGCTCATCGTTAGTGTTATAGAACATGCTTCCGAGCACGGCTATTATGTGCTTACACACATTATTCGTGATGCCAAGGATACTGAAATGATCAAAAATGTAAAAGAGATCTTCTTTCAGCGTAGAATCGATGGAGGCATCTTTATCGGCGCCGCCATTCATGAGCCGTTCATTGAAGAACTGATCGATGAAGGATTTGTGATTGGCATTGTTGACCAATCGCTTTCGGAGCATCCTGAACCCAATCGGATCGTATCCAAATTTAATAATGATTCGGGCATGAAACAGGCCGTAGCGTATTTGGCAGGACTTGGCCATTCTAGCATAGGTGTCATCAATGGGAACATGAATCGTCTATCTGGCCAGACCAAATATGAGGGCTACCAAACAGCGATGCGCATGTGCGGCTTACAGGTGAATCCAAACTGGGTTCTAGATGGCGATTTTCACGAGAGCAGCGGTTATATGGCCATACAGAAACTAATCAGTCAGGAAGCAGAACTGCCAACAGCGATCATAGCAGCGAATGACAGTGTAGCATTTGGTGCAATTCGGGCGCTTAAAGAGCACAAGCTGCGCGTTCCCGAGGACCTATCCATCATTGGGTTCGATGATCATGCCTTGAGTGAAAAACATCATCCCGCCTTGACGACCATTCGTGTTGATTTTAGTGACATGTTGAAACGCATGACCTCCTATTTAATCACAAAAATTGAACAAAAGACTTCGGATATCAAAGAGATCACGGTTGATTGTAGTCTGGTCGTAAGAGAATCATGTAGAAGAATTTAAGTTTTGTTCCCCGGTCGACTAAGCTCCCAAATTCGAATATTGCGCCACCTGCAGGCAGCATGTGGTGCCCAACGTGCATCTCCCATCCTGGGATCGTTGTCATGAATTTCAAATGCGATATGTCCTTTCGAGCCAAGTAGTTCCCGGACCTTTGCTGCATCATATAAGGGGTGCTTTAGATTTTCTGTATCCATTTCAGATATTTTCATGCCGTTAATATGGACGGTGATTCGCGGAGACTGCCCTTCAACACGAATCTTGAATTCATTCCAATCGTTCCATTTCCATATGGACAGGAACTGCTCCCCATCCGCCGCATAATCAAGTAGTGCGGGTTTGTCGGGTGTAAGAGGTTCAATGGTTGTCGAGGGGTCTTCCAGTCGCAGCCCTACGGGATTTCCATGTTCATCGTATTTCGCATCAAGGGTGAAAGAAATGCCATGGAAGCCACCGATCCCATTGCCATAAATACCACCTATATTACCCGAGCGGCGGTGATCCAGAAGGATTTGGAATCCTTGAGAACCAAGGGCTGAGGCACGCACCAAGATGCCGGTATCCGCTGGCCAATCGGGGCACGCCTCGAAGATCAATTCAAAATCCCCGTAAACCCCATCGCTAAGCAGGTAGCCGCCATAACCGGATCCAGGGGGATCTTGCCGTCCTGTAATAGCGCCATCTTCAATGGTCCATTTTCCGCATGTCTGCGCTGCGTGTTGGTATTTCTCGGTGGTCGTATCAGGGCCAGGTTCGCCGGGAGCAAGAGGAACAGGCAAGCGAGGAACGAAATGCCATCCTATAAGCGTTTTCCCATCAAAGATGGGGGTGAAGCTTGCGTCGTTTTTCTGCATAATACCTCCTTGTGATCAACAATGAGTGAATAGTATTCTGTTTGGTAATTATATCATAAACGCGTGTTTAGACAATGGAGATTATGAGAGTTGTTTATTTTTATTTGGAAATGTATAGAAATTAAAGGTTGACAGCACTTTTATCGGTTGTGTATGATGAGTCCATAAACACGCATTCACAGAATGGATGCACAATTAAGCGTGAAAATGGTAAGTGAGAGGTTTTAAAATTTTTTAATCAAAAATAAACGCGCGTTCAGTCGCTTTTTGACGATTTCAGGGTTGATTTCACCCCTAAATAAACACGTGTTTATGGTAGTGTAACTTCGGAAGTGACTTTATGCAGGTGTTGTCTTCATTTTCATCAATCCAAATACAGGAGGAATTACACGTGAAAGAGCTGAAAATCAAAAGAGTTCTACCGCATGCATTGGTGGCCCTACTTACGGTTTTTACTATTTCAGCTTGTGAAACCGCTACCACAGGGTCTGATGCAGAGAGCACTATCAATCCCTCAGAAAATATTGGCCCCGATGGAAAATATCAGAAGCCAGTCACGATGACTTGGGCTGTTCAAACAGCAGCAGCTTCCAAGCTCCTTGACAAAGAAACCTGGGAAGACAACCGTTGGAGCCGCTTGTTTAAGGATAAGCTCAATATTGATCTTCAGGTTGCCTTCACGGCTGACAGCAGTACTGACGCATACAAAAATAAACTGAATGCCATCATTGCTTCAGGCGATCTGCCGGATGTATTCAAAACACAGGATCCAAACGTATTTCTTCAACTGGCACAGAATGGGCAGCTTGCAGATCTCACCGAGGTTTATAACAAATACGCAACGGATTCAATCAAGGAATATCAGAAGAGATTTGCTGATTCTTTTCAGGGAGCTACGATAGACGGCAAACTTTACGCCATACCGCGTATGAACGACAACTTCCACGAGGCGCCATTTATCTGGATACGTGAAGATTGGCTCAAGCGAACAAACTCTCAGCCGCCGAAGACCGTAGAAGAACTTGTTGCTCTTGCTAAGAAGTTCGCTACCGAAGATCCGGATGGAAATGGTAAGAATGGCGACACGATTGGGCTTGCCCTGAACAAGGATCTCATCAGGCAAAATCATGCCAGCATTCTTGGTTTGGTTTCCGCGTTTGGCGTTCCTGGTCGCGATGAGAGCATGTTTTATCGTGACCAGAATGGCAAAATGACGTTTGCATGGATTCAGCCAAACATGAAACCGGCACTTTCAGTATTGGCAGATATGTATAAACAAGGACTTATCAATAAGGATTTTACCTCCAAAAGTGAGTCAGCACTCGTAGAAGATATAACTAGCGGTAAGATTGGTATGGCTTTCGGCAGCAACTGGGGCACCTGGTATCCCTACAATAATGTTTATAAAAAAGACGGTGTTATCGTACGTCCATACCCTATCCCCACACAGTCCGGTTACGAATACAAGATTGGTATCGAGAGTAACGCTGTTGGCCAGATGACGATGGTGAAGAAAGATTACAAAAACCCCGAAGCCGTCATTAAGATGCTAAATCTGTACGATGAGACCGTTAACTATTCAACAAAGGATGTCTACGATAAATACTGGGCTAATGAGCAATATCGACTATCGCCAATTTACATCGATCAACCAGGTGAGGTTTACGCAGCTGATTTGCTGAAAGCTATGGATAAAGGGTCATCTGAAAGTCTCCCTCCAGCCGCAAAGCCCTTATATGACTATATTGCCGGCTTTGAGAACGGAACGCTTGCCAAAGATGACAACGCCTTCGGTACCTGGGGTCAAATGTCAAAGTCAGGCTCTTTGCCCATCGTATTGAACAAGTACGTGCCCGACAAAGCGATCGTTCAGAGTATCCTAGGTATTCAAAGGCCAGACGTATGGTTAACGAACGTTTCATCATTGGATACCCTTACCATAACGACTTTTACGGATATCATAACAGGGGCTAAGCCAGTCGATTATTTCGATACCTTTGTGCAGCAGTGGTTGAAGGCAGGCGGCCAAAAGTCAATTGATGAACTTGATAAAATTTACCCGGCCAAATAAATTCGTAGGTGGCTGCAGCGGATGTTATCTCGCCGCAGATATGAAATAGGGTTGGGCCTCTTGCTCCAAATCATTGACAGGCGGTGGTGAAGCAGTGTTTGCGAGTCTGAAACGAAAAGACAAGATGTTAAGAGAACTGCCCTTATATCTCATGCTGCTCCCGGCGGTCGTTCTGGTAGCCATTTTCAGTTATGGCTCAATGGCCGGCGTAATCATCGCTTTTCAAAAGTTCATTCCGGCGAAAGGGATGTTTGGGAACCAGCAATGGGTGGGCTTACAGAATTTTGTTACGTTGTTTTCCATGCCGAATATAGGGATGGTCATTCGGAATACGGTTATTATCGCATTGTGCAAAATGATTGCAGGCGTCATTGTTCCGGTGGGGTTTGCTCTGCTGCTCAACGAAGTGAGGAATCATTTTACCAAGCGTATTTTCCAGACGCTGGTCTATTTACCGCATTTTTTGTCTTGGGTCATCTTATCCGGCATTTTATTAAACCTTTTGTCACCGAACGAAGGTTTTGTCAATGTTGTTTTATCCAAGCTTGGCGTTGAACCCATCTTTTTCCTAGGAAACCCGGATGTGTTTCCGGCCACAATGGTCTTAAGCGATATCTGGAAGACTTTTGGATTCGGATCGGTCATTTATCTAGCTGCGCTCACAGGCATAGACCCTGCACTTTATGAAGCCGCAGTCATTGACGGCGCAAACCGCTGGCAGCAGACCAGGCACATCACCTTGCCAGGCATCTCATCTATGGTCGTACTGATGACCGTCTTGGGTCTTGCCAATATTCTTAATGGCGGTTTCGATCAAATCTATAATATGTACAGTCCCGTGGTCTACTCCACTGGCGATATTTTGGATACATTCGTGTTCCGTCTGGGCATTGAACAGGCGCAATACGCGCTCTCCACTGCCGCTGGCCTGTTTAAGTCATGCGTATCTCTCATTTTTATCGTTGTGTCTTATTACTTGGCAGACAAATTAACCGGATATAGAGTCTTTTAATGGAAGGAGAGATGACCATGGGAATAAAGGATTCTTTATCACGAAAAATATTCCTAGTGAGCAATTCCGTATTCCTGCTGCTTGTTGCACTGTTATGCATAGCGCCGTTTATCAACCTACTGGCAGTATCATTTTCAGACAAAGTAGCCGTAGCTGCAGGAGAAGTTACTTTTTTCCCAGTGGGATTTACAACAATCTCTTATCAATTTATTACGAATACCTCGAAGTTCTTCATGTCGCTGCTAGTCTCTATCAAACGAACGGCCATCGGCGTTCCGCTCAACTTGCTATTGATCATTTTGACAGCTTATCCTCTCTCTAAAGCTAAAGAAGATTTTAGTGCGCGGAGTATTTTCTCATGGTTCTTTGTTGTGACCATACTCTTTAATGCCGGATTGATTCCTACCTACATGGTGGTGAAGAGCACTGGAATAATGAATTCCATATGGGCGCTTGTTTTGCCAGGGGCGCTCCCCGTGTTCAGTATGCTGGTTGTGATGAATTATATGCGCAGTCTGCCGAAGGAATTGCTGGAGGCCGCATATATGGACGGCGCGAGTCACGTGCAGACGCTAATCCGCGTGGTTTTGCCAGTTTCAATACCCACGCTTGCGACAGTAACGCTTTTTTCATTCGTAGACCATTGGAACAGCTGGTTTGATGGCATGATTTATATGAACAAAATTGAAAACTATCCCTTACAAACCTATCTGCAAACGGTTGTCGTAAATCCGGAAGAATTTATTCGCAACAACACCGACCTTAGCGGCAACTTATCCAAATATTTGTCCATGGTTAGTGCCCGAACGACGGGAGCTGCGCAAATGTTCTTGGCGATGATACCGATATTATGCATCTATCCCTTCTTGCAAAAGTATTTTACAAACGGGCTAGTGATGGGCAGTGTGAAGGAATGAGGCAGAAGAAGTGAAAAAATGAAAATTGGAAGGTGTAAAAATGAAGAATAACATTAGCTTTGACGGTTTTATTCAGATCGCTATTGTCGTAAATGATATCCAGAAGGCTGCGGAGACGTGGGCAAATTTATTGAATTTTCCTGTGCCGGAAATTCGTTATCTTCCTCCTGTACATAATCCTGATTTGACGTATCGTGGGAAACCGGCCTTCTACGGCCTCAAGCTCGCGAATATACGAGTTGGCAATTTTGTTATTGAATTGCACGAACCTGACGAGAAAGACAGTACGTTCCGGGAGTTTCTTGATCAGCATGGCAACGGCGTACATCATCTAGGTTTCCAGGTAGGCGAGAAGCGTGATGCCATCATCGGCGAGCTGGAGGAGATGGGTTATGCCATGCGGACCATAGGTTATTATCCTGGCAGCAGCTGGACAATTGTCGACGCTGAGGATGATTTGGGCGTTAATTTGAACATCAAGCCCCGGGCCTAGCATGAACAAAAAGGAGGAGCAGAGATGAATATTGTCATTAGCGGTGCAAATCGTGGTCTTGGGTTCGAATTGACATTCGCTGCTGTACAGAGGGGTCACAAGGTCATAGCAGGGATTCGTTCACTGCAGGAAGAGGGGAAATGGTTGGAATTGGTCAGCCGTTTCCCCGGCCAAATTAAGCCTGTTCAGCTCGATGTATGCGACGAAGACTCGATTGCCCGGTTAGCGGAAACGTTACGTGCAGAAAAACAAACCGTTGATGCCGTCATTAACAACGCGGGGATTTTGCTCGGAAGAGGTGTTGCTTTAGAAGAATTGCCCATCGAGGATGTCGTTCGTTCCTTCGAAGTTAATTTGTTTGGTCCGATGATGGTCATCAAACATCTGCTTCCTCTAATGAGAGAAGGGGACTCGCAATCCATCTTAAATATATCATCAGAAGCAGGCAGTATCTCCAATGCCTATGGGGGAGATTTTCCTTATGCGATATCCAAAACCGCGATTAATATGTTCTCTAAACAGCTTAAAAAGTATGTAAAAGATAGAGGGATTCGTGTGTACGCCATTCACCCAGGCTGGATCAAAACAGATATGGGCGGCGAGAGAGCCCCCGGAGATCCTGCAGAAAGTGCTAATGGTATTATCGATATTCTGGAAATGAAAAAGGAAATAGGTTCAGATTCCTTTTTTATCAATTATAAAGGAGAACCGATGCCTATTTAATAGGTAGGCGAATTGAAAATGAAGGAGATTTGCGGGTGAATACGTTAAAGGAACCACGAAAGGCAGAAAGAAGAAACGTGATCAGTATGTTGGAAACAGTAGATGTGATTAGTGGCGAACGGCAGGTCTTAGCTGAATTTGATTTTCTGATTGAAGCACCCAATTGGACGTGTGATGGCAACCATCTTGTCTATAATAGCTTAGGCCGTCTTTATAAGTTTGAGCTCACGACCAGGGATAGTACAGCCATCGAATCCGGCTATGCCATTCAATGTAATAACGATCATGTGCTCTCACCGGATAACTCGTATGTTGCGGTAAGCCATCACACTCACGAGGATGGTCTTTCTCGCATTTATACGTTCCCCTTGCAGGGGGGCGAGCCGACGCTCATTACGCCGATAGCTCCAAGCTACTTGCACGGTTGGTCACCGGACGGAAGCACGCTAGCTTATTGCGCAGAGCGGAACGGCGAATACGACATCTACACGATACCAGTAAACGGGGGCATAGAAACACAATTAACGCATACCACCGGATTAAATGACGGTCCTGAGTATTCACCAGACGGTCAACATATCTGGTTCAACTCGGTACGAACAGGACTTATGCAAATATGGCGTATGAATGCCGATGGCAGTGAACAGACTCAAATGACGTTTGATGAGAGCAATAATTGGTTTCCCCATGTGTCCCCAGATGGAGAATTGGCAGCATATATCACTTATCGTAAGGGAGATGTCGCCCCCAGCGATCATCCTGCAAACAAACAGGTGGAGATTCGTGTCATGTCCAGCTCGGGGGGCGGGTATCGAACGCTTGTTGAGTTGTTCGGGGGACAGGGAACTCTTAACGTCAATTCCTGGTCGCCAGACAGCAGGCATTTGGCTTTTGTTAGTTATCGAATCAAACCTTCTTAAACGAGAGGAGAAGAACGATGGAACATACAATTCTAGGTACAACTCTGGTTTGTCAGATTGCCATTATCGTTCGTGATGTAGAAAAGGCGACCCTCCGCTTTGCCGAGCTTTTGGGAGTCCCTGCTCCCACGATCATCATGGCTAATGAAGATGGCAGCGACACAGTTAGCTACATGGGGCAACCTACACAAGGGAGAGTAAGGCTTTCTTTTTTTCACATGGAGAATCTAGTCTTAGAATTTATTGAACCTACTAATGATCCTTCTACCTGGAAGGAATTCCTTGAAACCAAAGGTCCGGGTGTTCATCACATGGCATTTAAGGCCAAGAATAGAATGCTGGAAACTGCTGCTAAGTTGGAGGAATTCGGGTTCCCGCTTATTCAAAATGGCAATAAATATGCTTATGTAGAAAGCACAGATGATTTGGGCGTTATTCTTGAACTGCTTGATATTGATTGAATGTACATTTGATGCCAGAACTAAGCGTTAACACCGTTCTAGTAGAACAGTGTTAGCGTTTTTTTTGTTTAGTTATTTTATCGGGATAGAGGAAAATGAATAAATATGTCGAATTTTATACTAAAATAGCATCTCATATAATAAGGAGATTTTTATGAGTGTACTGTCAATGTTGAAATTTAAAGTGAACAGACGGGGCTTGAGAGGCAATTATTTTCGAAAAAGCCTGATTTTTGTTTTGATTGTAACTAGTTTCCCCACTGCTATTATTGGAATTAGTACTTATATGATTGGAATTAACCAAGTAGAGAAAGAAGTATACCAAAAGAATAAGTACCAGCTTGAACAAGTTTTCAAACGGTTCGATGAGCAGTTCTCGCAGCTTGAGATGACGGTGGACAAAGGAGCAGCTAACTCCATATTTGATGAAAAGATTAGGCATGCTAATTTCATAGAAGAATTTCAGGTCATGCAAGATATTTACAGATGGTTAGCTGTGACCCAAAGCTCGGATCCCATGATTATGAGGATTGATTTATTTCTGGAGAATCAGCAGATGTTAGTTTCTAATGATCGAGGGGCAATATGGCTCAAAGATGATTCGAACAAGTCAGCCTATGATACGATACTAAAATCGGAGGACTTGATGTATTGGAGTGACGCCGAGAACTTTTATCCAAGCGATGTTTCATCGTTGTTTCCATTAGTATTAGTGCATAAGCTTCCCTTTATAAGTACGAGGCCTTACGGAGCTCTATTCGTCTATTTGGACAAGAACATGATTGACAAAGAAATTACACAATTGAATCCTTATGAGAATGGCATTTCATTTATCATGAAGCCGAATGGCGATTGGATCACATCAGGCAAAGAGACGGACACATCCAAACAACCTTTAAAGGATTTAATAAGAAGCAAAGTGTTAAAGGATGATTCAAGTCAGGGCTCCTTCACTGTAAAATGGGAAGGCGAGGAATACTCAGTTGCCACAGCTACCTTCTCGCGTTCCGGTTGGAGATACGTCATTGGTACGCCAATCTCGCAATTAATGCAACCGATTACATTGACTTCCAAGCTTATGCTAGGTGTAAGTTTTATGGGGATTGTCATTGCTGCTTTATTGTCCTGGTTTGCTTCGCAACGTATGTATCGGCCAATTAAGCGCTTAGTTCAACTGTTTGGCGGGGGGATAAGCAACAAAATACCAGATGAGGATCGTTCGGATGAAATCAAGTTCATAGAAGACAAATGGCTTAATATTACACGTAAAAGTGAGTTGTTTCAATCTCTATTAGAAGAGAATCGATATAGCATAAAAAAGGGATTTTTGCTGCAATTGATACAGGATCAGCTCTATTTCTTTTCTGAAAATGAGTTGCGGGAACGCTTGGAGCGACATGGTTGGGATACCTTGAATAAGAAATTTACCCTTCTGCTCATTCAATTATCCCCATTCTCAGAAACAAGTAAAAGGTTTGTAGAAGGGGACGAGCAGCTTGTCACCTTCGCGGCAGCCAATATTATTGAGGAGCTTTCCATGGATAAAGCTAATATGGAGGTTATCAATCTCCATAATTTATCCGTTTCTTTACTCGTATCTTTTGAACAGGATAAGCCAAGGGAACAAATCAAAAGCGAGCTTTATAAAATCTCGAATGAATTGATCACTATGATTACTAAATTATTAGGTGTACATGTAGCAGTTGGGATCAGCAGGCCAGCCAATGATCTTAAGAATCTGCCAAAAGCATTGAATGAGGTCAAGCAATGTCTGCATTTCCGGGAAATTGGGGAGCACGGGCAGATTCTTAGCACAGATGATTTTATTCCGCATGTGAAAGAAAATCTGGACTATCCCTTTCAAATTGAGAAAGAATTGATTCGAGCGCTTCAAATGAGAGCAGAGGAAGAAACCATTGAACTCTTGCATGAGTTTCATGCGGTGTTAAAACAGAATGCAGGGAAGGCATTTCAGATACAACAATTTACCGCTCAGCTGCTTGGCAGTGTTTTACGAGCGATGATTCAGCTTGACGTAGCCCATGCTAGCGCAAGCCAGGGAATCAATCTGTATGAGCAGCTGTTCAAATTAAAGGAAATCGACGAAATTAATAAATGGTTCAGAAATACGGTAATTCTGCCTTTTCTCAAAGCATTATCCGAGAAACAAGGTATCGAGATGAAACAAACGATTCATAAGGTGAAGGAAATCATTGCTCAGGAATATATGAATGATATTTCTTTGGAATATTTGTCAGATAAAATCGGCATCCTGCCGAAGCGATTAAGTGCTGTCTTTGCGGAGGTCACCAAACAGAACTTTATTGATTACGTGACTGAAGTTCGCATCGAGAAATCTAAGCAGCTGCTAAAAAACACGGATTTAAAGGTGACTGAAATTGCAACAAGAGTCGGCTATCAGCCATCTTATTTCAACAAGCTTTTTAAAAAATCAGAGGGTATAACGCCAGGTGAATATCGAGATTCAGGATTAGGGCTATAATGCGATGAGCATTTAGCTCTTTTTGTTATGAAAATGGGCTTGAAACTCACTTTTAGGAAAAAGTATGATCCCAGTAAATAGATTTAGGAAAATGTTTAATTGTGATAAATAGGGCCCTCATGTACATTCAGATTATGAAATATGGAAGCAGAAGAAAGGTGGTAAGGCATGCAAAAAACTTGGTTAGAAGTAGGCAAGGTAGACAATCAAACAGCAAGAAAAAGTAATTTTCAACTTGCTGTAAAAGACATTCTAAGGGATAGATATCTCTATCTATTAGCTCTTCCTGGCATCCTTTATTTTCTTATTTTCAAGTATGTGCCGATGGGTGGCATTCTGATTGCGTTTCAGGATTACTCACCTTATCAAGGTTTTTTACACAGCAAGTGGGTAGGCTTTGAGAATTTTGAACGGTTTTTCCTTGGCAGTGAATTTTGGAATCTGTTTAGAAATACGATGATGATTAGTCTCCTTAATCTGGTATTTTTCTTTCCTGTACCTATTATCGTATCTCTTCTATTAAATGAAGTTCGAAATATGAAATTTAAAACAACCATTCAAAGCATTGTCTATTTACCGCATTTCTTCTCTTGGGTAATTATAGCAGGCATGACCTTCCTATTATTTTCACGAACTGGAGGGGTCATCAATAATGTTGTTGCTATGATGGGCTTTGAGAAAATCGATTTTCTGACGAATCCCAATTACTTCTGGATCATGCTTACCTTACAGTCGATTTGGAAAGAAGCTGGATGGGGTACGGTTATCTTTCTGGCGGCAATTGCTGGTACAGATCCAGCTCTTTACGAAGCATCTAAGATGGACGGTGCGAATCGACTGCAACAAATGTGGTATGTTACCTTACCATCTATTAGGAATGTGGTAATTACCCTACTGATACTAAGGCTTGGCCAAGTCATGGATGTCGGCTTTGAACAAGTATATTTGATGACCAGCAGTGCGGTTTCTAGTGTATCGGATGTATTTGAAACCTATGTTTTCCGTATGGGGGTCAAAAATGGACAGTTTAGTTTTACAACGGCAGTAGGGCTTTTCAAATCAGTTGTGGCATTGATCCTGGTCGTGTCAACCAACTGGCTGGCCAAAAAATTTGGCGAAGATGGCTTATATTGAGGAGGCAGGACAATGACAAGAAATGTGAAGGGATTGACATTCGATCTCTTGGTTACGATCATCCTTATTATTGCTGGGATCGTTACGATGATACCCTTTCTATATATCGTAATCGTCTCCTTTGCAACGCCTTCCGAGTACATCCATAAAGCGGGAGCTTTCATCCTCCCATCCGAATGGACACTTGTTAATTATAAGTATTTGTTGTCTACTGGGGCATTCATCCGTGCTGGGGGAAATAGTGCATTTCTTGCTATTGTGGGAACAATCTTAAGCCTTGCTGTTACATCAAGTTTTGCTTATTCCTTGTCCAGAAAGCGATTAAGGGGTAGAAAGATTCTGCTATTGCTCGTGCTAATCTCGATCTTGTTTAATCCCGGTATTATTCCACCGTATCTGGTTGTGAAAAGCCTTGGGCTTATCAATAGCATCTGGTCATTAATCATTCCGGCTTTAACCAGTGGATGGTACATTTTTCTGATGAAGAGTTTCTATGACAGTATACCAGTGAGTTTGGAAGAAGCAGCAAGCATCGACGGCAGCAATGATTTGGGAATTTGGCTAAAAGTCATCCTTCCATTATCACTCCCCTCTTTGGCGGCTTTTGGGCTCTTCTATGCGGTTAGCTATTGGAATGTCTTTTTCCACGCCATTCTATACATTAACGACTTTGACAAGTGGCCGCTTCAAGTCTTGCTTCAAAATATGCTGATCGATTCATCTACGAGCGGAGGCGATCTTGCTAGTCAAATCGCTTCCGAACAGGAAATGCCGAAAGAAACATTGAAGATGGCAGCCGTCGTTGTTGCTACCGTACCCATTATCCTGGTATACCCATTCCTGCAGAAACATTTTGCAAAAGGTGTTATGGTCGGTTCTGTTAAGGAATGATATATAAATTATAAGGAGGTTTTCAAGATGGTCTTAAAGAAAGAATTAATGTTGAGAACGGTTACAGTCGCGACTGCAGCTGTTCTGCTGGTAACAACGGCAGCTTGCAGTTCCAAATCAGGAACGAATGCAGGTGGTAGTGATAAGAAAGAAGAGCCAACGACAATTAGCATCATGTCCACATTCTTCTCTCAGGAGCCCCCGGGTGAAGATAATCTGATTGTAAAAGAGATCGAGAAACGGACCAACACGAAGCTTAAAATCACGTGGGTATCTCCGAATAATTACGCTGATAAATTAAACGTAACATTGGCATCAGGTGACTTACCAGATTTAATTCTTGCCGACTACCCCCAACGATATCCGTTGGTTAAAAGTATGGCTCAACAGGGCGCATTCTGGGATTTAACTACGATGTATAAAAACTATCCCAATCTCGCTAAGTTCCCAGAGCTTACCTGGAAGAACCTCGCATTTGGCGATGGCAAAAACTATGGAATTCCACGTGTAAGACCTGTATATGGGCAAACCGGATTGAATATTCGTAAGGATTGGCTGGATAAATTGGGCTTGAAAGAGCCTACAAACACAGATGAGTTGTATGATGTCATGAAAGCTTTTGCAACGAAAGATCCAGACGGTAACGGTAAAAATGATACCTATGGTTTCCTGGGGTATGCGGACCCGACAGGAATAGGTAAATTCAATGTCATCGAGACGGCTTTTACGAAGACTGTTGGAGATTGGAAGCTGGAGAATGGCGTCCTGACTCCTATCATTTTCTTACCCGCACAAAAAGAAGCCCTTACTTATTTGAATAAATTATATGTGGAGAAGCTGATCCCGGAGGATTTCAGTATTTTGAAGCAGACGCAGACGCTGGATATGATGAAGGCGGGAAAAGGTGGTATTGATGCCGTTCCTATGGACCAAGCCTGGGAATCAACGGCAGAGCTTAGAAAACAAAATCCTGATGCCTACGTGAAACCACTTGTTTCATTGAACGATACAACGATAACGGATCCAGGTTCGTTCGGCATGTTCTTGATTCCTAAAAAAGTGCCCGAGGCTAAAGTAAAGAAAATTATGGAGTTCATGGACTTCGGCGCATCCGATGAAGGATCCGACTTAGCGAATTATGGCTTTAAGGATGTTCATTTCACCGAGCAGGACGGATTTAAGATACCGACGGAGCAGGCTAAGAAAGATAACGTATCCCAACAGGCGATGGGACAAATCTTTTTGAAATATGATAAGTATCAGAAAGCGTATAAGTCTGGTATCACCAAAGACTTCTACGATGCTCACACCAAAATTATCGACGAACGGGCCAAATTTGCGGTTCTTGATCCGTCCATCGGGGTTGATTCGGATGCATGGGTGAAATATTGGCCTGAATACCAGAAAAAAATTACGGATATGAAGGTCAAAATGATTGTAGGTAAAGAAACTTCCGCAAGCTATGACAAATTCGTTGCAGAATTAAAGGGAGATGCCAACTTTCTTAAAATTGTTCAGGAAATGAACGAATCCTACAAAAAGAAAAACGGCTAAAAAAAATAACGATAAGGAGTGAACCTATATGAAATTATCCTTCACAACACTAGGATGCCCCGAATGGCCTTTAGATAAAATTATCTCCAGCGCTGCTGAATATGGTTTTGACGCAATAGACTTTAGAGGTTTGACCGGCGAAATGAACATCTATAAGCTTCCGGAGTTCTCCGTGCAGGTGGAAGAAACGCTTCGTAAAATCACGGATGCCGGATTGCATGTTTCTTGCTTCTCCAGCTCTGTCCATTTATTCTCTGAGGAAAATTACGAGAAAAATAGGCAGGAGATTACCGAATTTGCAAAGCTCTGCAGCATATTCGGAACTCGCTATATTCGTGTGTTTGGCGGAAAAATTGGTGATGCCAATCGAGAAACGGCTGTCCAAAAGGTCGTTAAACATGTAAGTGAAATGGCAAAGATCGCTAAGGCATACGGCGTTAAGCTTTTGATTGAAACTCATGATGATTGGATTTCTTGCACAAATATGAAAAAGGTGTTGGAGCAGGTTGACACTGAAGCTGTCGGAGTACTGTGGGATGTGCACCATCCTTATCGAATGGTGGGAGAACAACCTGAGGATAGCTGGAGGACATTGGGACAATGGATTGCATACACACATGTGAAAGACTCGCGTACCGAGGAAAACGGGGGAGAAGGTTTCCAATACTGTTTAACCGGGGAAGGCGATATCCCATTGAAAGACATATATAAGTTACTACAACGTGAGGGATATCAAGGCTATTTTACATTAGAATGGGAGAAAAAATGGCATCCCGAATTGGAGAACCCTGAAATTGCATTTCCCCAGTATGTACAATACATGCGCAAATTAGCATCGGAGGTAACGATATGAAAAAGATCAGAGTTGCAATTATAGGTCAAGGGAGGAGTGGGCGTGATATACACGCCTATTCCCTAAGTCAAATGAAAGAGCAATATGAAATTGTTGCCGTAGCTGACATGTTGGAAGAACGGCTGGAAAGAGCCAGCAAAGAGTTGAACTGTGATGTTTATCGTGATTACCATGATCTGTTCAAGAGAAATGATCTAGATTTAATTATAAATGCATCACCTAGTAACTTTCATTTTGAAATTTCCAAAGAGATTATGGAAAACGGATTTCATGTATTATCTGAGAAACCTCTTGCCCGAACGGTAGATGAGGTAGATATTTTGATTGAAACAGCGAAGAAAACCGGGAAATTGCTGGCTATCTATCAGCAATCCAGGTACGCGCCTGCCTATCGTCAAGTGCAGGAAATTATTAAGTCTGGCGTAATTGGCAGAGTGGTTCAGGTTAGTATTGCCTACAATAATTTTGCAAGACGATGGGATTGGCAAACATTACGAGCAAATGATGGAGGAAACCTCTTAAATACGGGGCCACACCCCGTAGATCAGGCTCTCCAATTTTTTGGAAGCGAGGAAATGCCGCATATCACTTGTATGATGGATCGCGCGAATACAGCTGGGGATGCCGAAGACTATGTAAAGATCATCTTGCATGGCCATGGACGTCCAGTCATTGATGTGGAAATCTCCTCCTGCTGTGCATACCCGAGTTTTACTTATAATGTTCAAGGGACTAGAGGCGGGATCACGGGGAGCACCAAACATTTGGACTGGAAATACTTCAAACAAGAGGAAGCGGGAGAGCTCCAATTGGTGACAACCCCTCTGGTCAATGAAAAAAATGAGCCTGCGTATTGCCGGGAGCAATTGAAGTGGTATGAAGAAAGTTGGGATGCCCCAACCGAACAAGGCAAAGATTTATTCCATACGATGGCTGAAAGTTTTTATACCATGATGTATCAGACGATTGTAAATGGGAAACCTCTTGAAGTTACACCGCAACAAGTACGTCAACAAATTGCTGTTATGGAAGAATGTCATCGACAAAATTCGTAAAGTTGTAAGGAGATTCCAATGAAGAACTCAGACTTTCCGTATGGCTCCGTTCTTAAGGTGCATAGAGAGTTTTCGCTTGAAGATATAAGAAGAAAGTTAGAAGATATGAAGCGGTGCGGCATGAATTTCGTTGTCATCTGGCCGGCCTTCTTTTGGTGGGAAAATAAAGCAAGCGCCAACTACCCTTTTCAAACAGGGATCGAGATTTTAAAACTTGCGGAACAAATAGGTATGAAAGTTATCATGGAACTGGCCGGCCAAATTACTGCACTCGAGTATGCGCCAGATTTTTTGATGAAAGAAGATTATTACGCGAAGAAGGCAAACGGAACTGTTGATAATGATAAAATTATTTTCGATTATTTGAACTATAATCATCCGGAAATCAAGCAGCTTGTGAAGAAGCATTATACAGCTGCAGCAGAAGCTTATAAAGATTCCCCCGCACTATACGGGTACGATATTTTGAATGAAACCATGTTTACTTCCTATGATCGGTTCACTTTACAATTATTCCGCAGCTGGTTAGAAGAGAAATATGGCCGTATTGAACGATTGAATGAAGTGTGGGACCGTTCGTATTATGACTGGAACCAAATCGAGTTCACATACTGGCTATGGGCTAGTGTAATGCCATTCGTGGATTGGGAGCAATTCCGTAAGGAAAACATGGGAATCATTATGAGTGAATGGCGAGGCTATATCAAAGCCGTTGATCCAGAACGTGTGACAATCGCTGACAATATTAACTCTATGGTAGCTACGGATAATTTTTATTCAAGACCTCATGATGATTGGAACATCGCAGAGAACGTAGATGAGTATGGAATCTCGTTTTATCCCAAAGAGACGTTAGAAGGAACCCCGCCTTATAAACGTTGGGAAACCTTTGTCGGTGTTCACTCTGCGACACGGACAGGTCGTTTCTGGATCTCTGAGCTGCAAAGTCATCATAGAAGTATGTTTAAACCCAAAAGTTTGGTTTACCCGCACGAAATAAATTGGTGGAATTGGGAAGCGATATCGCATGGAGCTAAGGGACTTATTTATTGGAAATGGGACCCTTTTATGAAAGGAATTCAAACGGCTGGACGTGGCCTGGTTGATTCGCAAGGAGGCTTTACACCTAGAGCAGATGCCGCTGCTGAAATCGGTAGAATCCTTAAGGAACATCGCACAGCATTTACAAACTATGATCCTGAGCAGCCGCGCGTGGCTATTATGTATGATAAGTTGACACATGACTTTACCAAAGCTTTTACGTTAACTGTGCCTGACGAAGCCAATATATATATTAATTCGATAGCCGGATTATATGAGTGTCTATGGGAACTGAACATCCCTGCTAAGTTTATTACGCCAGATGATGTGAAGAATGGCAAGGCGTCTGCGTTTGGAACCCTGATCTTAACGAATCAACTGACGATTGGTTCTGAACTTGCAGCGGCGCTAAAGCAGTTCGCTGAACAAGGTGGAACCATTATCGCAGATGGTAAATTTGGCGAAATACAAGAAGATAGTCTTATGAATGAACACTTACCGGGTGGGAATTTGAATGCTGATCTTGGCTATCATTTGATTGACATTGATCCACTGGAACTGCAAATTTCACTTAAAGAGGGAGAGCTATCAAGCCTGCCTGGTTATTTTGAACGAAAAATGCTAAGCGTTACTAGCCCAGATGTGGACGTGTTGGGCAGTTATTCGGATGACTCTCCCGGTGTACTGCACTCACCAGTAGGCAAAGGCCGCATCTTATACATTTCGACGATGTTGTGGTACGGATACCATAAAGAACCTTCAGCGGATGTACGTAAATGGGTCCAGCATTTGGATGCGCTGTATTCACTTTCACTTCATTCAATAACGGATGCTAGGTTGAAATTGTGTTCTTTGAAAGGGGAAGACGGTATGCTCTTGTTTGTATTCAATTATACAAATGAGTCTATCGCCTCTGATGTGTACCTAAACGGCATAGATTCCGAATTAGAGGCTGTCTCCTGCGTTTCACATAGCTGCAAACTTGAGAGTTGGCAGGAGCTTGGACGGGTGTCCCTTGGTGTTACGATTCCTGCAAAGGACGTTGGCATTTATAAACTTTCGTGGAGGGGATAAGGTTGTCACATCATCTTTTCAAAGAATTGAGGAATCAACCATTTCTGCTGCAGCCAAACCGGGTATGGCGAACCTATTCAGGAGGCAAACTTATCGATCAATGGCAGAAACAAGTTGCTCCAGAAGATAATAGTTTTCCAGAGGAATGGGTGGCTTCTGTCGTGAAAGCTGCCAATGTTGGTCGTGAACACGTACAAGAAGGATTGAGCAAGGTTAAACTCGCTGATGGGTCGATGATCACCTTGCAAGAAGTGATAGATTCTGATCCGGTAGCATTTATGGGCAAAGCTCATGTCGAGAAGTTCGGTTCTCAGACGGCTGTATTGGTCAAATTGCTCGATTCCAGTGAGCGACTGACGATTCAAGTGCATCCAGATCGACAGTTTGCGGAGAGTAAATTCCAGTCTCGATTTGGCAAAACAGAGGCTTGGTATGTGCTCGGTGGCAGAACAATTGATGGCGAAGAGCCTTATGTTTTGTTTGGCTTTAAGCCGGGAGTGACTGCCGAAGCATGGAAGAACCTATTTGAATCGCAGGATATTCCAGGTATGATTGATGCTCTACATCGGATACCCGTACATGAAGGTGATATTTTCCTTGTTGAAGGCGGAGTGCCTCACGCAATCGGAAGTGGATGCTTCCTAATTGAAATCCAAGAGCCAACAGATTACACACTTCGGACAGAGCGAACCACGCCAAGAGGTAACCATGTGCCAGACCAGGCCTGTCACCAGGGCTTGGGCTTCGATGAGATGTTGATCTGTTTTCATTATGAGAACCATTCGTTGGAACAAATAAGAAACAAATGGTACAAACAACCGAGCATTTTGCAAGAAACTGGCGGTGGATGCTTGTCAGCACTTATTCAAGCATCGGACACTGACCGATTCACCATGGACCGGTTGACTGTAAATGAATCGTTTATCACTAAGTTAAACGGCCCCTTCGCTATCGGAATAGTCACTCAGGGAAAAGGGACTCTGTCATATGAATCTGGCAGGATAGTTATCGGTCAAGGAGATAGCTTCTTCTTACCAGTTTCTATTACCACTATGAAGTGGGTCAGTGAAGGAGATACACCCTTGCAGGTGATCTTCTGTTACCCGCCAGTTTAACTTAAAGCCTTAGAAGCGGTAGGATAGGCGGATAAGGACTGGAGCCCTGTTGGGTTCCGGT
The DNA here is from genome assembly GCF_059692175.1 of Paenibacillus sp. J22R67. Classification (NCBI taxonomy): domain Bacteria; kingdom Bacillati; phylum Bacillota; class Bacilli; order Caryophanales; family Paenibacillaceae; genus Paenibacillus; species Paenibacillus sp. J22R67. The sequence continues at coordinate 284,934 of NZ_JCAUAX010000004.1, forward strand.
CCTTATTTTATTATTGCTTAGGGAATAAACTAAATGGAGTTATGCGTAATTTGTTATAATGATTTTGTGGTGATCCCTATGAATCCGCTAAGTGATCATTACCTGTAACCATCAATTAGTAAGGAAGGTGACTTGAAAAATGCAACAAGCCATCGTTGTATACTATACTAGTGGAAAGAAAAATAATCTCAATGAATTAAACGCACTACTTGAAAATGGCTGGAAAGTAATAAAACAAAGTGCTATGGGTGGAGAATGTGGTGCCGCTGTTTATTCATTAGTAATTGTAGAGAAGGCAGATATCGCCGAACAAATAAAGTCTTGAAGTCGTGAATAAAAACATGATTAGTTCTTCTTAGCGTTCACTCACTTGGGTGAACGCTTTTTTAATGAGGACACGTGAGTTCATTACACTGATCAGTGTGAAAGACAAATTCCGATAAGCTGGAATGTCATTGAATGAGTACATCAAAAATAGGAGATTATCTGTTGCAAATGTTGAATTAATTAACGGAGCACAAGTGACAGTTATTGCCTATAAATATGGATATCAATCAATAGAAGGATTTTCAAGAGCCTTTCGTGAGTGGAGCGGTTTTTTACCATCAGAAGTAACCAAAAACAAAATTCAAAAATCATTTCCCAAATTTTCATTTTTTATCGATATAAGAGGAGGAAAATCAATGGAATTCAAAATTGAAAAGAAAGAGAAGTTTAATTTAGTAGGTGTATCGAAAAGAGTGCCAATTCAATTTGAAGGTGAAAATAATGCAATCTTAGAATTAGCCCGATCAATTACCGAACAACAAAGAAGTGAAATGCATCAATTATCAGATTTATATCCTCATCAAGTCTTGAATGTATCTTATGAATTTGATGATGGTTTCTTGGAAGAAAAAGGACACTTAACTCATATGATTGGTTTTGCAACTACGCATGAAAATCGGTTCGATGATTTAGAGCAAATTTCTGTTGAGGAAAGTCTGTGGGCAATTTTCCCTAATCAAGGACCATTTCCTGCGACGCTTCAAGAAACTACCGCAAAAATTTATTCCGAATGGTTGCCTTCTTCAGATTATGAATTAACAGATATACCAGGAATTTCTTTTACAAAGCACGATGGGACATCTAAAAGCGTATATAGCGAAATTTGGATGCCAGTAAAGAAAAAAAGTTAGCGATAAACTTGGAAGATAATGATGTTTACAGAAGTGTTATTTAATTTCTTCGAACACCTATTTCTTTCCTCACTGAGCGCTGATTCGCAGCGGGAAGCTTGTAAGCATGGCTCTCTCGGCGTTCTCGTGCTGAAGCGTCCCCTTTTCGCTATCCTTCGTAAAGTTGATGCTCATCGGCAGTTTAATTTCAACGGAATATTCGCCAAAAGGAACTTGCTTCCCGTCGGAATCTTTCTGATCCCAGATAAAGTCAAGCGAATGTACTTCGCCGCCCGCAAACTTGGCATCCAGAGAATCGATTTGACCAGACCAGACTAGCGTCAACGATCCATCCATCGTATCCCGACGAGAGATGTCGATTTTGAAAGAAGTAGTTGGTTGCATCGTCAGCGCAACCTCACTCATATTCCGGACTGCGAATTGGATACCGACATCACTTCCATAAGGTTGAAAAGCTTCGTCGGAGAAATTGCCAGCCTCGTTCTTAACATGAACCGTCAAATCAAACGGATAATTTCGCCCCCCGGATCCGAGTTCGGTAATGATTTTAGTTTGATTGATTACTGTAATCGGTTTTACCTCTACATTCGTCGGGGCAACGTAAGCATCGGGATCCTGGTCCTGTTTCACAGCGTATACCCACGAATCGCCGAGCCACGAGCTGTGAATATGATACCAGCCGCCTCCATGCTCGAAAGAGCTAACGGTCTGAGGAGTAAGGGATCCGAGCACATGGGCCGCCTTATTCGGATGTTCGTAAACAACCGCCGTTTCATCTAACATAAGCGTCGTCTCTTCGCTGCGTAAGTCCGCAGGATACCCCATTTTCGGGTTTACCCAGTGGGGGCCATCCCAAGTATCCACATAGTACCAGCCGTTCCATACGATTTTCGATGTGAACCACTGCGGGGCAAGCCAGCCTGCCAACTTGCTGCCGGCGTCCGGCGAATCGAACATGGGTGAGATTGTCGGTAATTCAAACGATATGCCTGAGCTGTTCGCAGCATACGTTTGTACATCGTCAAGGATGGGGTGCAGCGGATGAATCCACCGATAGCCGAGCCAGGTTTGGACCAAATACTTGCCATCTTCGGCATACAGGACGCGTAGCAGTTGGGGAGAAATGGAACCCGCGCTCCAAGCGCCAGGGCCTTGGTCATTATAGATGCTCTCCTTATCGGTCAGCAGGATATGTTGATAGTAGTCTTCTCGAAACTCTGGGGTTTGCAGGTGAACCCAGCGTTCCCCGTCAGCCGTCTTAATTTCGAACCAGATAGCCTCATGATTTTGAATTAGTTTACGATCCCAGCCTGATTCTGCTCCATCGACCTTCACGACTTGAGGTGCGGCGGAATATAGGTGCTGACCATCGATCGAGTCGTATATAGGCGTAAGTTGCTCATTTAAAACAAGTTCGATGGGTAACGATAGTAACGCAGAACTCGAATCAGCAGCGTGCACGCCTTTGTCGAAGACCAATCCGCTAAGCAGGATAACGGATAGTAAGGTAAGCGTTTGTTTTCGCATACAAGGTTTCCTCCAATGCTCTTCAGGGCCAAATTACAGGATATATACATTAACGCATCTGGGAGTCAAATGTTTCGCCAATTTATGGATCGAAATTGGGCCGTAGGAGTGCGCAAATTGGATATAGCATTGATGTAAATAGACAGTCTCTTACTGGTATTTGTGATGGAGATTGGCTTCAATCATGGCTTGTCATTGGATATGAAGATGAAACAGGGGATGATGAGGACAAATTCCCAGTTTATACCGCTATGCGCGTTGCAGGCTATTGGGAAACACACAAAATCGCAGTATCCCTAGTGCGTTAGGTTTTATAAAAGAACTTTCTGTTGGTCGGAAAAACCCCGTTGCATTGGAAAAAAACCAATACCAACTGAAGAGCAGTAACGGGTTTTAAAAACAATATCAGAGACTAATAAACATATTGATATGGAATTCTGGGAGACCTGGTTGAACTAAAGCAGAACCATAGTTCAATATCGAATAGGCTACCGTGAGGTCGCCTTGTCTTAAGTTACAGGGTTATCTTCTGTAAAAGGTTTATGAATAATAATGGAGAATTAATTTCCTGATCCCAAAAAACAGGAGAGTAAGGTACGGCAACCAATTGTTTTGTTGATTAATTCTTGAATTTTTTTGAAAGGGAGCGTTTCGCGTGGAAAATCAGAAAAATTTGTATGACCCAATGAAACATTCAGAATGGGTAACCCCTTATAGCGAGAAATGGTATACCCAACTAGGTACCGAAATCGGGGAATACAAATACCCTTGGAAGTCTGAAACTGATGAACCAACAGCGGCAATGGTATTTGCCAAAAAGTTATCGTCATACATAGGAAAAGAGTCTAGTATTCTTGATGTTGGGTATGGACACGGTGAATTTACATATCAATGGGCAACAAAGGCAAGAGAAGTTGTGGGAATCGATATAATAGAAGAGTTTATTCATACAGCGAATGAAAATAAACCGTCTGAATCAATTCAATTTTTGAGGGTAAATGCTGACACTAGATTACCATTCTCTGATAATTCTTTTGATTTAATCTATACCAAAAAAGGACCTTGGTTGTACCAGGAAGCCAATAGAATAACAAAACCAGGTGGTATTGTTATGGGTTTATATCATGGTGGAACAGGGGGGGCATTGAGAGACCTTTTCCCTGGCTTATTTCATCGATTACCTATTAATCCATTTGACCTTGAACTCATAGAAACAAAATATAATTTCAAGGAAAGCATTGGATTAACTGACTTTAATATCGAAGTGATTGAAGAAGTAGAGTTTTTAACACGGCCTGAAGATGTTTTAATAAAAAAATGCTTTGGACAGAACCAAATAGTTAAAGAAGTAGTTTGGCGAGAATGTTTAAAGGACGTAGAGGACATCTATCATAAAAATGCTTCACCAAGAGGTTTGAAAGTAATTAATTACCACCACATTGTAACCGCTAGAGTTATGTAACGTGTTGACGTTGGAACGAGTGATAGGTAATACCTGAAGGGCTGCAGCATTGCAGCCCTTCTCTTCACGAACGGTCAGTACAGCCTTGGTATAGAACAAAAACATTTTCAAAGAAACGAATTGGAAAACTTGTGAAGATAATTGGGAAAGCCTACTTACTAGATAAATTTTATGATGATTAGAATAGAAATATTTAGACATTTAGGGGAGCAGATCGCCGCGGCAATGCTAGTGGGGCAGGATAAATCGAATGATTTAGAGAATTACCCAATATATGTTAAGTACACATTAGGGGGATTCCTTTGAAAATTCAAGCTGTTTTTGTTGACCGTGATGGAACATTAGGTGGGAACGGTCACTTTATTCATCCTCAAGACTTTGAGTTATTCCCTTCATCTCTAGCAGCATTGCAATTATTAAAAGAACATGGAATTAAAATATTTGCCCTTACTAATCAACATAACATATCTAAGGGACTGGCGACAGAATTAGAATTTCAAAAAGAATTTGATAGTTATGGATTCGATGCAGCATATATATGTCCTCATGAGCCAGAAGAAGGCTGTGAGTGTCATAAACCACGACCTGGGATGCTCCAGAAGGCTGCTGCTGATCATGAACTAGACCTGACACATTGCGCTGTTATTGGCGATGTGGGTTCAACAGATATGCTGGCAGCTGCTGCAGTAGGAGCCAAAAGAATTCTAGTAAAGACAGGCTGGGGTAAACAGTCTTTGGAAAAACACCGTCACAAATGGTACGAGCAAGCATCACCAGATTTTATTGCGAAGGACCTATTAGATGCAGTAAACTGGTTAGTTAGTAACATTTACAAACAAGAGCAGGTATGACTCGCTAAGCCAATGCAGAACGATAGCTAAAAAGTGAAGGGCTACCGAGTAACAGCCCTTTACCCCGTTAACTGGCAGACTACCTCAACAGTCTCACTTCCTGAGAGGACTTTTCATGAAAGCCAAGAATACTTAACTTAGCTATAACTAACTAAGTAGGGAGTTACAGTAAATGAGGATTGTTGTAACCGGAGGAGCGATTATAAGAGATAGTAAGGGTAGGATTTTATTGCAGAAGAGATCCGATTATGGCGATTGGGGATTACCAGGCGGAGGCATGAATCCAGGTGAGACTATCCAAGAGACAATGATTCGCGAAGTTATTGAGGAAACAGGATTGTCTGTTAAGGATTGTGAATTTTACGCAGTATATAGCGGACCTAGGATGGAATATATTTACCCTGATGGAAACAAAGTTGTTTTCGTCATGTTTCTCTTCAATGCTTGGACTGATTGCAATGAGCATTTATCTGAAGATGGGGATACTTTAAAATTTCAAGACGGACTATGCGAATCGCTGAAATTGCAGTTCTGGAATATTGACGATATTTCACTAGATCAAATAAACAAAGTTCAAAGACCAGTCTTTGAAGATTTGCTTAGTGGGAAAACAAATATACTTAGATTTTAAACACCCATTTGTTGAGCTAATTGGGAACGTTATTTAAATAGGGATCACTAGCTGCATCGCAGTAGTCAGACGATCCCGATTTTGTTGAAGTAACGAGCAGGATAGTTTACATAGATAACGAATACCTCAGAGGAAATAAAAACTAAATTCGACGGAGTTTACTAAAAATGTATATCCAAGAACTAAGAAAACTTGTAGGTAATTTCCCATTAATACTAGTTCGACCAACTATAATTTTGTATAACTCACAAGGGGAAATCTTATTAGTTAAACATAACGACAACTCATGGGGACTTCCAGGTGGACTATTAGAACCTGGGGAATCAGTTGAAGAATCAATAAGAAGGGAATTACTAGAGGAACTTGAAATTAATATCGAGGAGATGCTCTATTATAACGTATTTTCCGGTCAGAGATTTTATCAAAGAACTAATTCAGGAACAGAAACACATTACATAGCAATTACTTATGTTTCGAATCAATATAGTGGAACAATTAGACCAGATCAGAATGAAATAATAGAATATAAGTTCTATAAATCAAATGAATTGCCTGAAAAGACAATGGAAATGATCCAAATAATTATTCAAGATTTTGCTAGTTCGCAATATTTTAAGAGCAATAATTGAAATAGATAATTGTGCTAAGGGAAATAAAGTTGAACAAATAAAGGATGTGGGAGATGAGTAAATGCTGAAAGCAAATGAGCAAATAAGCATGTCAGGCTCTGAATTAATAGAGGTGCTTAAAGAGATTGAGTTAATTATGACATCATTACACAAGATGGGTTCTTATTATGCTATAAAATATCAAGAAGGAGAGTTGAAGCAAGACAATTCGGAATATGAAAAGGAAACCAGCCGTTTCATTGATGAAAGGAAGGTAACGAATAGGCTTGCTAAAGTTAGAGGTATGTTATCCGAAAAGTTTGATAACACATTAGGTAACGATGATATGGATGATATAGAAAGAGCTATGGATGGGTTAAAATACTGGAGTAAAGCAGGAGATGCTCCAGACGACATCTAGTCGTTAAACAGCTATCAATTCAACTAACGGAAACTATAGTTCAATATCAAAAGGGCTGCCGCGAGGCAGCCCTTAATTCAAGTAACGGCAGATTTACACAACAAAGTGGGGAGGATAGCACCAAAAGGAATATGGTAAAGAACGAAGAATATGTTCAAATTAAGATCGGCGTTTGCAAGAAAGTAGGTGGGGATAAATATGAAATCCAATTTTCAAGATCTAGGTCTTTCTATTAGTATGGGTCCAAACCTAAGAAGTGAAGTTGAGAGGCAATTATTAAGTGACTTGAAAAATTATCATATAATTATTGATAAGCTTCGGTTTGATTGGTCAGACAGTTGCGTTGAAGGAAATAACTTAAATTATTTAGATGGTTCATTGGATAGGTATTCAGATATTATGCTTTATAATGCTGAGAATGTCTTAGTAGCCGATGGCTGGATGGATTTTTTATATGATAAGGATATTAAATTCAAGGATATCATCACAACAAATATAGGAGGGAAAAATGGGACACATTTGTCCAGTATGTGGTTATGATGAATTAGAAAAGCATCCTTATGATGAAAAAGGTAATGAATCATTTGAAGTATGCGTATGCTGTGCTTTTGAGTTTGGCGTTGATGATATGCTATATACCTTTGAAACATACCGCAAGGAATGGCTATCTCATGGTGCGAAATGGTTGTTACAAGCTACTAAGCATAGTGATAACTGGAAAGCAGATGAACAACTAAAGAATATTGAAAAAATCAAACCAATGTACATTCCATACAATCGGCCACCAAAGCCCTAAGCTAGCGTAAGAATAATAGCTGAATATACATACAACATGGAGCTGCCCTTTATTTTACCTGAATTTCTTAAGTTTAGGTCTCTAATATTTTCAGTTTAATAGCAAGCATATACTCGATATAATTCCGAGTATTCTAATATATTTTCAAGCAGAGGAGAGAGAGAAATGACTGAGAGCATAGGAACAGATATATATATTCGTAATGAACGAGAGGCAAAGATTGCGCAACGATCTGATCGATTAGCCGCTCGCTTCGCGAATCGTTCGGCACATCATGATACAGAGGGAAGCTTTCCGTTCGCCAATTTCGCGGATCTTCGTGAAGCAGGCTACTTGCAGTTGACAGTACCGTGGGCTTACGGCGGAGAGGAAGCGTCGCTATACGAATTGGTACTTGCACAGGAACGACTCGCGCGAGGCGATGGTTCAACAACGCTTGCGGTGGGCTGGCACGTTGGTTTGCTGCATCAGCTTCGCTTTACGAATGCTTGGCCGGAAACGTTGTATGCACGTTTTTGCCGAGAGTCGGTGGAAACAGGTGCGTTGATTAATCATTTGGCGACGGAACGGGCAACAGGGAGTCCGAGTCGGGGGGGAAGACCGGAAACGAAGGCCGTTGCGACAGAGGGCGGATGGCTGCTGAGTGGACGGAAAACCTACAGTACGCTGAGTCCGATACTCACATGTTTTACTGTTTCGGCGGCGATTGAGGGCACGGAGGAAACCGGGGAGTTTTTTGTACGTTCCGGATCAGGCGTACGTGTAGAAGAAACATGGAACACACTTGGTATGCGCGCTACGGGGAGCCACGATGTGGTGCTTGAAGACGTATTCGTGCCAGATGATCAGCTTGTTCATCGTTCGGGAGCACCACGCGAGGAGCGCAGACCCGACGAAGGTGGCTGGCTATTGCATATTCCCGCTTGTTATATCGGGATTGCACATGCGGCTAGAAGCTTTGCGATTAACTTCGCGCAGCAGTATCGACCGAACAGCTTGACCACACCGATAGCTGAATTACCGAATATTCGGCGTCAAATCGGCGAAATGGAAATCGCGCTTGTAACGGCGCGCACGGTGCTTTACTCGGTTGCGGATCGCTGGGACCGGGAACCTGAGCGGCGCAAAGCGCTAAAGCCGGAGCTGGGCTTGGCCAAACATGTGGCCACGAATCAAGCTATCTCGATTGTAGATACAGCGATGCGTATCGTCGGTGCTGCGAGTTTGTCACGCAGTTTACCACTGGAGAGAATGTACCGCGACGTGCGGGCAGGACTGCATAATCCGCCGATGGACGACATCGTGGTTAACGGATTGGCGCAGAGAGCTTTGGATGAAGTGAAACTTACGAATACATAAAAGCCGATGGCAAGGGGATGTAAATTAAGCCACGGTTTGATAAGAAAGTGTCTTCCAATAAAAATAAAAGCTCTAAAGGATTTTACAAATGATGATCTTACTCGGATGATATTACAAAAATTGGCTCCAAAGGGAGAGATGAAGGTGGATTCCAATCTTTATGTAAGTATCGGTGTCAAGCTTACAGTCGCTTTGATAGGTCTATTGATCATGACCAGACTATTGGGGAAAAAAGAGATCTCCCAATTGACCGCTTTTGATTTCGTTTCCTCTTTAATGCTCAGTGAACTGGTCGGCAATACGATTTATGATGATAATATTCATCTTAGCCATCTACTTTTTGCACTGGTTATCTGGACGCTTCTAGCGCTGGGGTTGGAGAAGTTTATCGCCCGATTCCCCAGACTGTCCCGTTATGCGGCGGGAACGCCCGATCTGATTATCCGGGACGGTGTGGTTGATTTCAAGGCTATGAAGCGCAACAATCTTGATTTCGCCCAATTGGGCATGCTGCTTCGGGAAAATAATATTTTCTCGCTGCGCGAAGTGTCCTATGCCTTGTTCGAAACGAATGGCAGCATCAGCGTGCTGCGCCAGAAGGAACCGGAAGAGATCAGCGGCAATGCAAAAGACCAGCAGGGCAGCGTCAGCCTTCCCGCCTACATCATTGAAAACGGCAACATCAATGAAGATACATTGAAGCGCTTCGGGCGAGACAGGATTTGGGTGGACCAGCTTCTGCAGCTTAGCGGAATTCCGCATTATGAGCACGTACTTTTCGCGGAATGGTCAGATTCGAGTGGTTTGTATTATCAGCTTAAGGAAGTAAAAAAAGTCTAGCCCAAAAAACCTGGCCGTAGTTCCATTAGCCAGGTTTTTTTGTGCATCAAGCGGGAATGGGGGCAAGTAGCCGCACCGCTTATCCGTTAACGATCGTACCGCCGTTCACATGGAGCACCTGACCGGCCATATAAGACGAATCTTCGCTGGCTAGGAAGACGTAGCTTGCGGCAAGCTCGCTTGGTTGACCAGCGCGTTTCATCGGCGTTGCCGCACCAAAGGCAGCAACTTCCTGCTCCGAGAACGTAGAAGGAATGAGCGGTGTCCAGATGGGGCCGGGCGCTACCGCGTTGACACGAATGCCTTTGGCATGTAGCTGAAGCGATAGCGAGCGGGTGAATGTCACGATCGCTCCTTTCGTGGCAGAATAATCAAGCAGCTGCTCATGCCCGTGATATGCCGTGATCGAAGCCGTGTTGATGATGGCGCTTCCGGCTTTCAAATGCTTGATGGCTGCTTTCGTTAAGTAAAAGAAAGAGAAGATGTTCGTGCGAAATGTCCTCTCGAGCTGCTCGCTTGTAATATCCTCAATGCTTTCCTGCGGGTGCTGCTCGGCGGCATTGTTCACGAGAATGTCGAGCTTGCCGAACTCTTGCACCACTTGATTAATCATTTGCTGGCAAAAGCTTTCGTCACCGATATCGCCTGCGACATGCAGGCATTTGCGACCGGCATTCTCGACGTGACGCTTGGTTTCCTCTGCATCGCCATGCTCGCTCAGGTAGACAAGTACGACGTCTGCGCCTTCCTTCGCATAGGCGAGCGCAATGGCGCGGCCGATGCCGCTGTCGCCTCCAGTGATTAGCGCGACTTTGTCCTTCAACTTGCCGGCAGCCTTGTAGGCGGTATTGTCAAACTCGGGCTGCGGGTTCATTTGCGATTCGATGCCTGGTTGCTGATTCTGATGCTGGGGAGGGAAAACAGGTTTCGGTTGTATTGTCGTTGCCATGTTTAAGGGCTCCTTCCATGCTAAACAAATTTTTTAGTCAGGTTCGTGCAAGGCCGGTGCATCATACTTCAATCAGTACGGTTACCCATACATGTACTTATAACCAAACTTTACCTATAACGAAACAGTGACCAAAGTTCAAATACGGCATGAAGGCGGCCGGCACACGATCGCTGCATGACATACAAAAGAATTGCCAAGCTACAAAGTACATGTTATATTGATAACGATTATCAATATCAATAAACAGGAGTGGAATTACATTGAAATTAAAAAGAAATATAGGATCTTCTACTTTATTTGTATTGACCTTGATACTGACCTTGCTATTGGCCGCATGCGGTCAAACTGGCGGTACGGCAGAGAAGGGGGCAACTTCAACAGCTGCCTCATTGCCTTCTCCAGCTAGTACCCCGACTTCATCTGGTAAAGATGAGATGGTCACGTTCCATGCTGGTAATGGGGACGTTCAAGTACCTAAGAATCCTAAAAGAATTGTGGATACGACTGCTTTTTACACGGGATATTTTTTGTCACTCGGAGTTAAGCCGGTTGGTATTTTGGATAATGCAATGACTAATCCATACTTTAAAGGGATGTTAGATGGCGTAGAAAACTTGGGCAAAGACGTTACGCCTGAGAAGATTCTTTCACTGAACCCTGATCTGATTATCGTATACACCGGTACAGAAGGCATTGATAAGCTAGAGCAAATTGCGCCAGTCGTTGCTATTGAATTTGGGAAAAAGAATTATAAAGATCAGATGCTGGATTTCGGTAAACTGACTGGGAAAGACAAAGAGGCAAAGGCATGGGTTGAACAGTGGGGGAAAAAAATTAACGAGTTGAAACCGCAGGTTCAAGCTGCTGTTGGCAACAAGACTGTTTCTATTCTGAACCCATATGCCAAGGGGCTGTATGTATTTGGTCACAATTACGGCCGCGGAGGAGAGATTATTTATGGCGAGTTTGGCCTGAAGGCACCGCCAGAAGGACAGAAGGCAGCCATTGACAGTGGAACGGGGTGGGCCTCCATCTCCTTGGAGAAACTTCCCGAATTTTCTGGGGATATTATTTTTACTTGCCCATGGTCAGGTGACACAAGTAATCCCCAAATCGTATATGACAATTCCCTCTGGAAAGGTCTACCTGCGGTTAAGGCAGGCAATGTCTTTCAGTTAGATCCCAAAGGGGATACTTACAATGACCCTGTAACACTGGAAGCACAGCTAAATTTCATATCTAAAAGTCTACTGTCTGTGAAATAATTGTTTTATCCATGTTCTGGTCAAGAAAGCCGCATAAATTGCGGCTTTCTTGTTGTTTTGGTTTTGATTAATAAAGTAGTAGATAGCTGAACTGTTGGAGGAATATTTGCATAAGTGACGAATTATTAAATTAATGTGTAGGTTATTAAATTCGGACGGTGAGGTGTGAAGAAAAACGGATGAATAAGCAAATGAGTAAAAGCAGAGGAACTATATTTTGGAAAAATTTGGGCATTGTACTGCTGATTACTTGCATTCCTATTGCTTTTATAGGCGTCATTATTTATTATATCGGAACCGATCGGATTGAAACCGAAGTGAACAAGGCTCATCAGAATCAGCTGCATTCATCGATCCAGCAATTAAATGATTATTTGGCCAATCTGGAGCATTCTGTTGTGCGACTTGCCTTCGACCGGAGTTTGGACGAGACACTGAAGCAGCTGGATTTCGTTCAGGAGTTCCAAAAAACAAACGAACTTATGAAATCGTTTTCACTAATAACCGAATCGAATTCCCTTATTAACAGTGTAAGCCTGTACTTGCGTAATTCAGATAAGATCATCGGAGATGAGGCTGGGTTTGAATCTGTCCGAACAGATGAGGACCGAAACCTGTTGAATTCGCTACTTGATAAAGAGCGAACGATCTATTGGAATTATTCTTTAAAAAAGATTAATATGCCGGACTCGATAAATAAAGCGATCATTATTAAGCTTCCAGGTGGACAAATGTATGGTAACTTCGGGATGTTCATTATTTACTTGGATCAAAATAAATTAAACACAATGGTTCAGAAGCTTGTTTCAGGAGAAGGAGTCGCTTTTCTTTTTAATGAAAATGGAGACTATTTAACGACTCTGCCAAGTCATGAAGATAGTCAAGAGTCGCTGACCCTGGAAGATGCATTAAAAAGCCAAATTATCATGGAAAATGCCAATGAGAATATGTTCAAATTCGACTGGCATCATAAAAAGTATAACGTATCGTACGGGAAGATTTCCAAGTTAGGTAGTAATTGGACGGTTGTCTCTGCCACGCCTGTGTCGCAAATCATAGCGCCAGTTACTTCCTTGTCCACTCTTATTCTTTGGATTAGTGTGTTTGGATTGACAATTGGGTTGATGCTTTCATGGTTCGCTTCCAACAAAATATATGATCCCATCTATCGGTTAAAGTGTCTTTTTGAAAATTCTAGGGCTAACAGGTCGAACGAGAAAAATGAAATTACGTATATCGAGCATCAATGGAAGCTGCAGCTTCAAGTAGAGCAAGACCTTTCTATTCAGATTAAGCAGTCCATACCTGCGCTCCGGGAGAGCTTCTTACTGCAATTTTTGCAAGGTAATTTGTACACGCACACGGAATCCGAGCTTATTCAGAAATTAAAGCAGCTTGATTGGGATGTTGCATATAAAAGGTTTGCCATTATGGTCGCACAGTTTCACGGTATTTCCGAATCAGGTGGAAAATTCTCGGAACGGGATGCTCAGTTGGTCACTTTCGCGGCCTCTAATATTATTAAAGAGCTAAGCACTGAGAAAGCAAATATGGTTCATATCATTAACTTTCAGGACTTATCCATTGGTGTATTATTCGTTCTAGATCCAACCAGCTCGAATGAAGCGATTAAAGCGAATTTCAACAAACTTGCCCACGACTACATCGTGGCGATCAATAATGTTCTGCGTTTAAAGGTTACGATTGTGACGAGCAAAATATCCGATACGATAGAGGACATACCCAAGATTCTGGAGGAGACGCGAAAAGCACTGCGGTTTCGTGATCACCATACGTCAAATCAAGTGTTGGATATGAGTCAGTTCATGTTGACGAATACGAGTCAGAATCATTTCCCTTTTGAGCTGGAAAGAGAGATTGTGCATACGGTCAGTATGGGACTTGAAGATGAGGCAATGCGTCTCATCAAACAATTCATGCTTGAATTGCAAAGCAATAACAGCGCTGAATTAATGGTTCACCAAGGTATGATGAAACTGCTCGGAACCATCCATAATGCGATTATCAAGCACGAAGTGAACCTTTTCGCCTTATATGGCGGGGTTCATCTCTATGAGCAACTTATGCAGTTGTCCGAGCCTGACCAAATCGTGGAGTGGTTCCAATATAAGCTGATACGGCCCTTTGTCAAAACGTTAACAATAACCTACGATAGCAATCTAAGAGAAATCATAGATAATCTGCTTTTGCAAATGCAGAAGGACATCTTACTGGATGTTTCCCTTGAAATGTATGCGGATCAGTTGCAGATGAGCGCTTCCAAACTAAGCAAAGCGTTCAGGCAAATCAACGGAATCAATTTTATCGATACGATGGTTCGAATGAGAATAGAGAAATGTAAGGAGCTGCTAGTTACAACGGATATGAAAATCAATGATATCGCGGAGCAATTGCACTATCAACCGTCCTACCTGATCCGAATGTTTAAAAAGAGCGAGGACATTACTCCCCGGCAGTATCGGGAAAAGCATACGCAATAGTTGCTATTTAAAAGCCCTTCCTCCTGTCTGAAGGGTTTTTTTGTTCATTTTTGTTCATTTCAAAAAAAGACGATAGCCGGAAATTTTTCGAGACATAGTAATAATTTATTAGTATTGCGCTCATTAAGCTTGTGCTTTAAATTTAGGCCATCAGCTGATCACTAGCAATGTAAGGGAGGATTGGTACATGGATATCCAAGTGACGAAGGCAAAGCAGCGACAACTTATTCAAAGAAAGGCAAAGACTTCATTGTGGTCCGAATTCAAACGTGACAAGTATCTATATTTATTGGTTCTTCCAGGAATCCTGTATTTTCTTATTTTCAAATATTACCCGATGTGGGGGCTGGTTATAGCCTTTCAGGATTATTCACCTTATTTGGGAGTTTTGAAAAGCACTTGGGTAGGTTTTGAAAATTTTGTTCGGTTTTTTACAAATCCCAGTTTCTTTCTATTGTTTCGTAATACCATGATGATTAGCCTATTGAGTCTGGTCTTTTTCTTTCCACTTCCTATCCTATTGTCACTTTGCATGAATGAAGTGACCAACAAATATTTTAAACGCGTTATACAATCGGTTGTCTACTTACCGCATTTTCTTTCGTGGGTCATTATCGCAGGGATTACCTTTCTATTACTTTCGCAATCGAATGGGATTGTGAATATGCTGCTCGAGCATGCAGGTTTTTCCAAAATTGATTTTTTGACGAACGAGAATTACTTCTGGGGTCTGCTTACGGGTCAAAATATTTGGAAAGACACGGGCTGGGGAACGATTATTTTCCTCGCAGCCATTACAGGCATTGACTCGCAACTTTATGAAGCAGCGAAGATCGATGGGGCCAACCGGATTAGACAAATGTGGCATATTACACTACCAGGTATCCGTAATGTCATCATTATCCTTTTAATTCTGCGCTTAGGGCAAATCATGGATGTTGGTTTTGAACAGGTATTTTTGATGACCAATGGCGCAGTAGCAAACGTTGCCGACGTCTTCGAAACCTATGTGTATCGAAATGGGATCCAGCAAGGACAATTCAGCTATACGACAGCGGCAGGTTTGTTTAAATCCGTTATTGGACTTGTCCTTGTTGTTGGGGCTAACTGGTTGGCCAAACGCTTCGGCGAAGAGGGTGTGTACTAAAAAGGAGGGAATGCAATGAGGGAAAGCCTTGGAGACCGTATATTTGGTATGGCGAATGTCCTGCTGCTTGTTGTAATTGGCATTATTACGTTATTTCCCTTGTATTACGTATTCATCGTTTCCTTTACGGAACCAAGTGAATACATAGAGAAATATGGCTTTGTCCTGTTCCCCAGCAAATGGAGTGTGGGTGCTTATGAATACTTGCTTTCTACATCCGCTTTCATTCGTGCAACCGGAGTCAGCGCTTTTCTAGCTACGGTGGGAACTATGTTAAGCCTCATGGTAACATCTGCCTTCTCATTCGGACTTTCTCGCAAAAGACTGCGTGGAAGGAAAGCCATGATGATCATGGTCATGTTTACGATCCTTTTTAATCCGGGAATTATCCCTACTTATTTATTGGTCCGCGATTTGGGTCTCATTAACAGTGTGTGGGCGTTGATTGTCCCCGTGTTGACCAGCGGCTGGTATGTGATATTGATGAAAAGTTTCTTTGACAGCATTCCTGTAGAGCTGGAAGAAGCGGCAATGATTGATGGGTGTAATGACCTAAGCATCTTTTTCCGAATTATTTTACCGCTTTCTGTCGCATCGCTCGCCGCATTCGGGTTATTTTATGCAGTGGCCTACTGGAATACGTTCTTTAGTGCCGTACTGTATATTAATGATTTTACAAAGGTGCCTTTACAAATTGTACTGCGCAACATGCTCATTGACTCCGATACTTCAGTCGGCGGAGCAGTAGCGGTAGAGATGGCTTCGGATAAGCAGCTGCCTACTCAAACGATCAAGATGGCCGCAGTTGTCGTGTCAACGATTCCCATTTTGATGGTATACCCATTTTTGCAAAAGCATTTTACAAAAGGTGTTATGTTAGGCTCTGTTAAAGGATAATCAGAACTGATTCATCCAGCAGGCTTGTCAAACAAATAAATAGGATCGTAAAGGAGACTAGAGTAGAATGATTAACTTTTCTGACTTGGAAAAAAATTGGCGTATTGAGAAAATCGAGCAGGTGATTATGAAAGGTGAACGCAGGAGACTGGCTGGCTGCAATGCAAGGCTTGGTGTACATGGAAAAGAAGTAAGCTTTCCTCTGGTTCGAATTACGATTGGGGGCATCGTGGGTTACAGTTGGTCACGCATCTCTCGGGAAGCAGCCGAAGCCATGATCGGAGCTTCGGTAAGCGATATATTTTGTGAGGAACAATGGATTAAAGACCGTTTTGAAAGCATTCAATTCCCACTGTTTGATTGGCTTGCAAAGGTAAGAGAAATTCCAGTGTATAAACTATTGAGCGATAAAAAGTGGACATCTCCATTAACTGTTCCTTGCTACGACACATCCTTGTATTTCGACGATCTGCATCTAAGTTCTGAACAGGACGCGGTCAAACTGCTTCAGGAAGAAGCCATGGAAGGATATAACGAAGGTTTCCGCGGTTTCAAAATTAAAGTAGGCCGTGGCGCCATGCATATGGATTTAATGGAAGGCACCAAAAGAGATATTGCTATTGTTAACGGGATTAGGGATGCAGTTGGTTCCCAATGTAACATTTCGATTGACGCGAACAATGGGTACAATTTGAACTTGACCAAACATGTATTGAAAGAAACAGCACAGTCTAATTTGTTGTGGATAGAGGAAGCTTTTCACGAAGATGATAGGCTCTACCGCAATTTGAAGGAGTGGCTGCGCGAGGAGAAATTGAATGTGCTGATCACAGACGGTGAAGGGTTAGCTGCCGGTCCGATTGTGGAGTGGGCGGAACAAGGCTTGATCGATGCTATTCAGTATGATTTGAAGGACTATGGCATTGTGAATTGGTTGAAATTAGCCAAAAGATTGGCGAAAAGCGGCGTAAAAGCAGCACCACACAATTACGGTGGTTTTTACGGTAACTTCGCTTCAGCTCAGGTATATCCGGCCATCGAAGGGTTCATGTTTGTTGAATGGGATGAGGCACAAATTCCGGGTATCGACACTTCAGGTTATATCATTAAGGAGGGTAAAATCTCTGTGCCTTCGACCCCTGGCTTCGGTTTACATATTGACGATGCTTATTATGAAAGCAAAGTTAGTGAAAGTGGCTGGACAGTGTAACGCACGGTATGAAAGCTCCGATTATGTAAGCGCAATCTAGGCAAGGTGAACCGGTCTAACCACTAAATTTATGGGAGATGAGTTAAAAAATGAAAAACGGTGAAACCAAATTGTTAAAGAAACAAAAAGCGCTTCTCGTTTTATCTACGATCGTTGTATCCTTTTCCCTTACAGCAGCCTGCTCCTCATCGCCCTCTTCGGCCCCGGCGAAGGATGGAGTAACGACTGCGAACGAAGAGACCAAAGCGCCAGCGAAGCCTACCGAGATTAAAATCATGACGGACTTCACGATAACCCAGCCTCCGGGAGCGGATAATCCGGTTCTGAAAGAATTCGAGAAAAGAACGAATACGAAGCTGACAGTGCAATGGATTCCGGGGAGTGATTATGCGGACCGCGTTAATGTGGCACTGGCTGCCGGCGATATTGCGGATTTGATTAAAATTCCGGATATCACTACAGCTTTATTCCGTCAAATGGTGAAGCAGGGAGCATTCTGGGATTTGACGCCTTATATCAAAGATTATCCGAACCTTGTGGCCATTAATCCAAAAACGTGGAGCAATACCAAAATTGATGGCAAAAGTTATGCAATTCCTGCTGGGCGGCCTTTGGATGGAGGCGGATTCTTCGACATTCGTAAAGATTGGCTAGATAAGCTTGGGCTTAAGATGCCGACCAATATGGATGAGCTTTATACGGTGATGAAAGCGTTTAAGGATAATGCGCCGGATGGTAAGAAGGATACGATCGGGTACACGATGCGAGGATCAGCAACCATAGACGAAGTATTCTTAGGGACAGTTGGCATGTGGAAAGCCGTTGACGGTAAGCTGGTTAATATGTATCTTGAACCGGAAATGAAAGAGTCACTCCTCTACCAACGCAAATTGTACCAAGAAGGATTAATTCCGCAGGACTTTCCGGTTTTGAAAGAAAATCAATATTGGGAACTCGCTACAAGTGGTAGAGCCGGGATCACGAATGAAACTCCGGAGGCGCTATTTAGATATACAATGGACCAATGGAAGAAAGACCCGAAGGTAGAGTGGACGCCGATGATCTCCCTAGCTCCAAAAGCGGGAGGCAAAGCTTACGTGCCCCAAAGTACAGGTATGAATGGTGTACTGGCTATACCGAAATCTGTACCGGAAGAGAAGATGAAGGCCATTTTAAAATTCGTTAATTACGGTTCCGGCGGTGAAGGGCTGGATTTAACATTGTACGGTATTAAAGATGTTCATTATACGCTTACGGATGGTTTAAAAGTGTCTAATGATAAAGCGGTGGCGGACAGCGTAGGAACTGCAACGTGGGGGAAAATGTTCAGTACGCCTGTCGTTGATTTGTGGCAGTATGCGGCTGGCATGCCCAAAGAGATTTATCAGAGAAACATGAAAATCACAGAAGAAAGAGCAAAGATTTCCATTGGTAATCCAGCGATTGGTCTTGTTTCTAATACAGATATCAAGATGGGTGCCGACTACAAGAAAAAAATCGCTGACATGAAAACACAAGTCATCATTGGGAAAATTACAATGGAAGATTGGGATAAATATATTGAAACGCTTAAGAAGGATGCAAACTACCAAAAGATTACGGAAGAATTCAATGTCGAGTACCAAAATCGGCTAGCTCAAAAGTAAAATGTAACCAAAAGAATTTTATATGTACTAGAGGTAAGGGATTTCCTTGCCTCTTTATTTTTTAACAAACGTTGGGAATAAACATTTCAAAGGAGTGTGAAACACATGGAATATGTAGAATTTGGAAAAACGGGAGTAATGGTAAGTCGGATAGGCTTTGGCGGTGCTCCAGCGGGATTAAGGAATTATTTGGGGGAATACAATCCGGATTTGCCGGAGAACAATAACCAAATTATTGGAGCAATCGACGCCGCTCTAGAAGCAGGCATTAATTATTTCGATACAGCACCTGGATATGGAAGCGGTAAAAGCGAAGAGCTGATTGGATGCGCCTTGAAGGGCAGCCGAAATTCTGTTTTTTTGGCAAGCAAGGCCAAAATTTGTCATCCCGATGAACTGCGGCGATCCCTAGAACAGAGTTTGAAGCGTCTGCAGACAGACCACTTGGACTTTTTTCAGCTTCACGGTACCAGTTATACGGATCAAGATGTACAGCAAGTTTTTCATGGCGGGGTATTGGAGCAAATGATGCAATTCAAAGCTGAGGGCTTGGTTCGTTTTATCGGCTTTACCAGTGAAGATTCGAACCGAGCTGTTTATGATTTCATCGCGTGTGGGCAGTTTGATATCATGCAGATTTGTTACAATGTATTCATGCAGCATCCGTATGATCCGAACAGACCCTTTGGAAGCCTACTTGAAGCGGAGAAAGCGGGTCTGGGTATTGCTGTTATGCGAGCGTTTACTTCGGGGGTTTTTCAACGTTGGATGGCGATGGTTCATCCAGAAAACAATTTTGATTATACCCAAGCGTTAATCCAGTTTGTGCTATCTAATCCTCATGTCGATGTCGCCTTAATCGGTATGCGAAATGCCGAGGAAGTCAAGAAGAATGCTGCCATTTGCGAGAATCTTTCGGGAAGGGTCGATATTAGGCAAATGTTCACTTACTATTGAGATCTTTATTAATCTTGGAAAATCATTGACGGCAGCCGTGGCTGCCGTCTTCTAGTAAAGTCGGCCTATCGCTGCAATTGAATGCAGTATGTGCGAAAATAGATTAAATAACAATTAGAGGTGCTTAATTCGATGAAAACAATAGGTCTTATTGGTGGAATGAGTTGGGAGTTATTAAAGGTCTTAAAGAATTAGGGGCAGAAGCCGTTATTCTTGGATGTACAGAGATTACGATACTCCTATCACAAGATGATAGTAGTATCCCAGTCTATGATACAACAAGGATTCATGCAGAATATGCTGTTGATTACGCTTTAAGAGAAATATAGTCAGTAATAACATGTTGTTACTTTCAGGAGGATTAGGATGGGTACCAGTCTAATAGTAACTGAATATGACCCTAGTTGGATTCAAATGTTTCAACAGTTACGAGAATTTGTTCATCCTGTTTTAAGCGATTTTGTAGTCACAATAGATCACGTTGGCAGTACATCCGTTCCAGGATTAGCAGCGAAGCCGATTGTAGATATCGACGTGGTGGTGTCTACGCAATCGGATGTCCTTAAGGCTATTCAAAGGCTAGCCACCATTGGCTATGTTCATGAAGGCGATTTAGGAACTGCGGGACGAGAGGCTTTTATTCCTCCAACTGATGTAACTTGGCATCACCTATACGTCTGTACCATGGATAACTCCGAATATAAGCGTCATATCCTCTTTCGAGATTATTTAAGAAATCATCCAGAGGATGCCAAAAAATATGGCGACTTAAAGTTGGAACTCGCACAACGATTCCCAAATGACCGTCTTGCCTACACGAATGCTAAGGGCGCTTTTGTGAAAGAGATACTACAACGTGCGATAGTTCAAAATAAGGAATGGGTTTAAGGTTGTTTTTGATCAATGTGGAGGTTATTGTATTATGGATAGAAGAACGAGTGCCTCAACGGGGGTTTTATATTATAAAACATAGGAGAATGAAATGGCCTGGAGCAAATTGAAACAAAATCTGGAAAGTTTCCTCAGTCCTGCGCTGTATGGAAGGGTTGAATACCTTTCAAGCAGCTACCGCTATTTACCAGATAAAGCAGGACTTTGTTATATTGCTGTAGATAAAAAGAACATACTCAATATGAGTGATACCTTAATCAGATGGTATCAAAACGAGTTGGAAATTAAGAATGATCCAGATATCCAGATTCCTATCAACAATGATGAAATTGAAGCGGTCAGAAAAGGTACCAAAGGCAGTGTTCCGGAGGATCGTTTAAAAGTAATAGCAAGAAGTAGAAAAATAGCGGAATATGCAAAGGAGCTTTTGTCAGCACAATCATCATTAAGTAAATCAAATTTTATCGTTATAGCTACCAAGTTTTTATCCATTTCTATAGAGGAAAGCCTAGAGAGTAATGATATCTTATTGAATATTCTAGCTTTGATTGACAGGCGAGTTGGAAAAAAACGAATTCTAAACATGACCGAGAAGATGAAGTTAAAGCATCCAATTGTACAGTATTTTTTCGAACTACGACTTCGTACATTATGAAAAATAACTATTTTATAAGACAAATTCCAACAGATTTTGCGTCTTATTTGAGATATACTAGCGAAATAGTCCGGATTTGTTGGGGCATTTAAACTTTGGAGGTTATATACAAATGGAAACAGGTACTGTCAAATGGTTTAATGCGGAAAAAGGTTTTGGCTTCATTCAAAGGGAAACGGGCGATGATGTATTCGTTCATTTTTCTGCTATTCAAGGTGATGGCTTCAAATCTTTGGACGAAGGGCAACGCGTTGAATTCAATGTTGTTAAAGGCCAACGTGGACCTCAAGCGGAGAATGTCGTAAAACTGTAATACGGACATCCAAGCCTGTTCTTGACTATATGTCAAGAGCAGGCTTTTTATTTTGCACGAGATCCCAACACTTGAAGAAGTCGTGCGTTTATCTAGATGTAGAACAATTCGCTAGCGATTGGAGGAGCATGCAATGGATGAGGTAAAAGGAATGGGGACCAAGATCGAGAATTTGGGTATGTTAAATTTAATCGATATGAAGCCGGATGATTTGGCAGCCGTGATGCGGATTCAAAACATCGGTGTTATTATCGCTCCAGAAGCGTTGATTGGAACCTTGATGAGAATTCCGCAGAGAAACGTCGGAATGACGGTGACAATTCCGCCGACATCAGGGAAAATTAAACAGCTGACCGGGCAACTGACAGTGGATGGTGAAGCGTTTGCAAACCGCTCGGGTTCTCCCGAAGACACGCTCGTCATTGCCGGCCAGATCATCATCACCTCCGAGATCAAAGAAGTCGGATTCAAAGAGGTGATTGTAGCCGGACAAATTGTCGCTCCCAAAAAAGTGGAGAGTGCATTGGTAGGTGCGGTATCACGACTCAACGGCCAAATCGTGTATTATACGGGGGAAACGCCCAGACTGTTCATTGGGAATGATACGTTCTCGAAGGCTTTCTTTGAACTTATCGACTACCCGATGACGATGATCCTTATCGGGAATTTTGAATTCGGCTCGGATATCGATATGACCATACTTAAACAGAAAGTTCCTGAACTAGTCGTGATAGGCGAACTGAGAGCTCCGAAGGAGCTCGTTCCGCTGCTTCAACTCCTAGCTGTCGTTAAATTAGGTGACATTGTGGGGATAGAGGATGCAGCAGCCCAAAGTGAGCGATGAGGAAGGACTTGTTTCACGATGTATACGTCGCCTATTCTCGGCAGGTCTATTCGTATCTGCTGGGACGCACTGGGAGTAGAGATGCCGCTGCGGATCTGCTGCAGGACATATACCTGCGGATATGGAACCGGATGGAGGCTCTTGAACGAATCCCCGAAGCGCAGCGTATCTACTGGATCTTCTCCATTGCGGCCAATCGGGTGAAAGATTACTACCGGAAGTCTTCGAACCAGAAGAAAGCGGAGGAAGGGCTGCGCGTCCAGAACAATGGGAAAAGTGCTGTGATTGGGGATCTCTCTCAGCTGATTGCTGGCCGCGAGCGGTATCGCGAGCTTGAGTCGGCCCTAGCCGGGCTTCCGGAGGAGCTTCGCTACATCCTGCTGATGAAAGTCGTCGGGGAGATGAACAGCAGACTGATTGGAGAAGCGCTCGGGATGCCAGCAGGTACGGTACGCTATAAAATATCACAGGCTCGGGCACTTCTTGCCACAAGGATGGGACTTCAAAAGAACGAATTGGCTGCGGTGGAAGGGAGTAAATCGAATGAATGAGGAGTTCAAGGATTTGATTCTTTCCACTGATACAGATGACTGGTTAAATCAGCTGCTAACGGAGTGGTCGCTCGAGGTCCAATTGTCCCAAAAAGAAGCGGATGAGCTGTACGAGAGAATCTTCGTCATTTCCGATGAATTGGGATATGACTGGTGGCGTCAATTAGCCGTGGGCAGCTCCTTCCAACTATGGAATACCTTTCGGGCAATCTAATAAAACTTGACCCCCTTTAACATATAAACTTGAGACCCGCAGCCCGTTGCTGTGGGTCTCTTTTTTGTTATCGGTCTTCGATTCCCCTTAATAATACGGTTCCATGATTAGGAACACGACAACCCCGGTTAAGCTGACATATAGCCAGATTGGCATCGTCCAACGGACAATTCTACGATGTTTATGCAACTGGTTAGTCCATCCCCATACGAGAGAGAACAAGGCGAGCGGCACGATGATAGCGGCCAGAATGCTGTGAGAGATCAGAATGAAGAAATAAATCGGCCGGATAATGCCTTCGCCACCGAACTTCGCCGTCTCCGAAGACATGTAATGGAACGTTAAGTAGGAGACAAGGAACAAAAGTGTAGAAGAGAAAGCAGCGAGAATGAACCCTTTGTGAAGCTTTACGTTCTTCCGTAGGATCGCGATCAACGCGGCTAGCAGGAAGATGAAGGTGAAGCTGTTCAACAACCCATTGATTCTTGGAAAGATGGTAAGGTCGAACTCGATCTCCCCCTTGTAGCCAATCGGTGAGAAGAACAAGAGTAAAATAACGATATTTGCGACCAATGAGATGGTGAGGATGGCAGCTGTATAATTTTTGTTGCCAGCTTGCCGTGGTGTATGGTAGTTTTCGCTCATTTAAATCGAAGATCTCCTTTCCTAACACATGGTAATGGCTTCATTATAAGCGAGTTTTGTCCAACAGCAATCAGACGTTGATGTCCAAATAGCGAAATCTTATTGACGATTTATCGTCTTCAAATAAACTATCAGAAACAAGCCCTAACGATCTAATCGCTAGGGCTGATCTTATCAATCATTGATGTAAATTTAGTGTCATCCAAGTTCAATTAATTCTACAACTGCCTCATAACCGGGAGGTGGGACGATGGAGAGATCCAAATCCTTTGGCGCCTCGATTCTGATGTGCAGCTTATTATTTAGCCGATCCGCACGCCATGAAACGTCGACTCTGCCGCCTCGAGGGAGCGGGACTGTTCCTCTTGCCCATGAAAGGTCTGCGATTTGCGGCTCAATCATGACTTTTGACCAGCCTTCGTTCAGACCTCGGACTCCTAGGACGAAAGCGCCGAGGAAATATCCGGGACCAGCTGACCAGGCATGGCAATGGCTGCGCGTCAGCATATTCGGATGGGGACGTTCTTCCGGCGGTTTGGGATACATTTCCCAGCATGTCGTTGCATCGTTGTCAATCATTTGTCCATACTGCAAACGCATATCCTCCAGCATAATGTCGAATCTGCCGAGTTTAGCGAGCGCCTCATAATAAAAGAATGACATGAATGCGCTGCCGATTTGCACGAAATCACAAGGTGGAGCAGCAATATATGCTTTCAGTCGGCTTAAGCGGTCTCCGTCCGCAATGCCGCACAAATAAGCGACTGTTTGCGTCTGCATGCTGAATATCTTCGACACTTCGCCATCGCTATGGATGCAGTCTAAATAGGCTTGGCGATCTTCT
This sequence comes from Paenibacillus sp. J22R67, assembly GCF_059692175.1. Lineage (NCBI taxonomy): Bacteria > Bacillati > Bacillota > Bacilli > Caryophanales > Paenibacillaceae > Paenibacillus > Paenibacillus sp. J22R67. The sequence goes on from NZ_JCAUAX010000004.1 coordinate 310,139, forward strand.
GACCAAAGAAATGCATTGATAGCCTCTTTCAAACGGTCGGCGCAGGACGTGTACCGTTCGGCGATTTTCACATCGAACCCCTCCGTAAGCAGCGCAGCAGAGCGCAACGCCTGGACGAAAAACATGTTTTGATGGGTGACAACGCCATCACGAGGTTGATCAATTGGAGCCCAGTCAAGCAAGTTCCAACCTTTCATATTTAATAGGCCATTTGCATCAAGCCTTTCCAGGTAATGATCAAGCGTATTACGGACATGAGGCCATATTTGTTCGGCGAATTGTTTGTCACCCGTGTATTGGTAAAGTTCGAGACAGGCGATCGCCCAGAAGAAGGTCCAGTTCGGAATGACGCTGTTCCATCCGCTTGGGACCTGGTCCGCATACAAGGGAGATTGAAATTGCGAGCCGGGGACGAGACGCAAACACCGTTTTACGATCGCATCGTCGCCGAACACATAATAGTTCACAAGCGCTTCATTACGGGCATCGCCTACCCAAAAGGCTTGTTCAAATGCAGGGCAATCGACAAACGTATCTTCCATGCAAAGACGCGTCGTATGTTTACTGATTTCCCAAATTTCGCCTAGCAGCGGGTCGGAGCATTGAAAGCGGCCGATTTCCGCAACGGCGTAGTTGCTCTGCAGCACAGAGACGTAATGAAGCTTGACTGGCGCGTCGGCATTCCGAATCACGACCATTAAATAGCGGAATCCTCTCCGAATCGGGGACGAATACGTCTGACGGCCTTCCCGGCATACGTAGCGCATCGTGTTATCAAGTTCGTAAGTATGCTGGATCCATCCGTCTCTCATGTACTCGAAGCCGTAAAAGTCGATGATGGTATTTGCCGTTGCTTCCGCCTCGAATTCAATGTACCCGGAATACTCCTTACCAAAATCGATAATCAGTTCAGTGTGCTCACCTGGATAAATGGGAACGGTAGCGGCTGTTTGGTTGGCGATGACCGCATTTTGCAGGGCATATGGAACCGGCAGCTGTACCGAATGTTTTTTCCATACGCACCCACTGAAAACATCATCACTGCTGACGTATCTGTTATCGACCTCTTTGACCCAAGCTTCGAATTCGCTGAGTTCGGCTGCACGTGCGATGCCTTTGGCTCGTAAGTAGTCCGGATGGGACGAATTGATCTGGCGTTCGGGCTTGTGATCAATGATTTCGATATGATCGAAAGGGCCAATGGTTGCAAATGTCGACCGAGAGCCCGCACTGTCAGGTCGATGTTCAAGCGGGGAGACAACTTCAAACCAATCGTCGCTATCGATTGCAAAATGGAAAGCATGTCCGTGAGTCGTTCCTTGTACATCCATCATGAAAAAGTTGTCCCCTTGAGCCAATTGAATGTCCAAGTACCGTTCAGGGCTACTACCATGAAATGCTTCTTCGCCATACCAAACTCCGTTAAGGCTGCAGGGCCCGAACAGACGTCCGTTGTCGACGATTCCGATTGTAGCGCGAATCGGATTCTTCGTACGGATCACGGTGGATAAATACCCGCAAAACCGTACATTGTTGGCGTGGTTTTCGCTGTCAGGAACGAAATGATTGCGCAGGTCGAGTGCCACTCCCCATGATCTTGGCTTCACCCTGCTCAAACGTTCGATACGGACAGGATATATGCGTTCTTCGGTCAACGGGGGAATATCACGTTCAACAAGCTGAGTCCATGGCAACATGCCTGCCGAGCCGATAACAGATGAGGGCTCCCAGCCCGCGCCTTCCAAGCCCGAACTCGTCCAGGAATCATCCCAATTCCTTGCATCCATTACTTCGGTAAACGGAAGCTGACAGGAAATTCGGGAGGAGCAGGTGTCGTAACCGGCATGAATAGCCGTTGACCAAGTGGAATCGGTTGCAAGAATGACGTTGTGCTCGTTTCGAGCGGTCTGTTCAACTTGAGCCAGAACGCCCCCGCGGCCGCGTAAATATTGAAACGTGGGGACCCCATAATGCATGACCATCACTGCGATTGTGTTGTCTGATTCTGTATGAAGCAGATGACCGATTTCGTATTCGTCGTACGCGAGTTCAAACGGCCAAGAACGAACAGGACCGCGTCCGATTTGGGCCCCATTAACAAATAAAACATACCGGGAATCTGCTGTAATTTTGATACGGACTTCTCCCTGGATAGGTTCTCCACGAAGTTGAAATTGCTTGCGAAAGCACCGCCATTCGTTCCGTGGACTTTCTTCTCCTCCAGACCAGATCCATTGGGCTTGCCACTGCTTGTTGTTTGCCATTAATGAAATAACCTCCAGATGCAATTTTCTTATATGTAGTATAAACTAGGAATCAACATCAAACAGGTGTCGAAGAGGACGAAATATAGGGGGTATTCGGACATTGGAAAGGAGATGGCGCCATGCGTGCAAAAAGACATATAGAAACAACACCATCGAGCATGTATTTGACACCAGATGCACCGATTTTCGTTAACAGAGTATCGGAGTCGTTCGAGCTTGCGGAGCATAACCATGAGTTTGTCGAAATCAATTACGTTAGCGAAGGCAGCGGATTTCATTATATCGAAGGACAGACACTGCCCGTAGCAAAGGGAGATTTATTCTTCCTGCCGATCGGGGTATCACATGTGTTCCGTCCGGCAAGCGCACAGTCCAGAAACAATCAATTGATCGTTTACAACTGTTTGTTTGGTTCGACGTTTGTTTGCAAACTTGCTGATTTTTTTGCTGGTGATCGAGACATGATTCACTTACTTACAGCGCCGTATCCAGAGCAGACGTGGGTTCATTGGAAAGATCGAGATGGTTCAATCCAGTCTATGTTCAATACGTTATTCGAAGAGTTTGTGCGGAAACGGCCAGATTATTTGCAGATGATGCAGCTGGAATTGCTTAGAATTCTTATGCATATTCGGAGGTGTGAAAGTGGTGATTCAGATTTGTCTTTATCCGACAGCACGGATGTAGAGCTAGATCATGTCATCGACATGATACGCGATCGGGTCGCCGAGCCACTTCAAATAGGTAAATTTGCCCTTATGGTGGGTCTAAGCGAAAGACAGTTTCGGCGTAGATTCGTCAAACGGACCGGAATGAACTTTACGGATTTCGTACATAAACTACGTGTTGAATTAAGTTGCCGTCTGCTAGTTTCAACAGACTGCACGGTGTCTTCAATCGCTCAGAAGGTTGGGTACCAGGATATTAAATATTTTAATCAGCTGTTCAAGAAAAAGACGGGGATGACACCGACGCAATACAGGAGCTATTATTCGTCTAACAATTACTACAAAGTAGAAGTTTAAGAAAAATTTTATTTTTAACCCCATTTTTTCTTAATTAGTTTTCCTTATCCTAAAGTGCATGAAGGGTTAGGAGGAACTAAGGATGAAGAAATGGGTTTTTTGTCTTGTCATACTTGTCGTGCTTGGCTGTGGAGTTGCTCAGCTAAAAGCGAAAGTTTTTAACGCGGAATCTCAGGAAGTAGATAGTCAAACGAAAGAGGTGACTTCTCAAAAGAACAATCATGCTATCAAAGTAGCTAAAGCTCAGATTTATAAAGGTAATTTGTTATTGATCAATAAAGATCATCCTGTACCTTCAGGAGGTGAAGCGACCGATGCGGTCAATCTGTTTCAAAATAAGGAGTTGATGAATGGATTCATTGTGCTGGACAAAACGATTCAGCTATCACCAAGCTTAGTGCAAAAATTCACAACAATGATTGGAGCCGCAGCAAATGATGGAGTTAGCCGATTTTTAATCAGCAGCGGATATCGGGACAATAAAGAACAAAATAAGCTCTATCAACAAATGGGTCCTGAATATGCCTTGCCCGCAGGTTATAGCGAGCATAATTTAGGCTTATCGCTTGATATTGGGTCAACGGAAGCGGAGATGAGCCGAGCCCCCGAAGGCAAGTGGTTGAAAAAAAACGCAGGGGACTACGGATTTATCTTGCGTTATCCGAGTGACAAAACGGCAATCACAGGTATCCAGTCTGAGCCCTGGCATTTTCGATATGTTGGTTTGCCGCACAGCGCAATTATGCAGGAAAAGAATTTGGTCCTGGAAGAGTATCTGGATTACTTGAAAGAACAGAAGTCCATCACGACTACTATAAATAATCAAACCTATGAGATTTCTTATTATCCTGTCTCTGCTAATAACACAATGATCCTTGTGCCGACGGATGGTCGCTACGAGATATCAGGCAACAATATGGATGGGGTCATTGTGACCACGCATTCCTGATTGGGGTGGGAAGAATGAAGTCGATCACAATTCTGATAGCGGATGATGAGACAGAGATTGCCGATCTGATTGAGTTGCATTTGGAAAAAGAGGGCTATCGCAGCTTGAAAGTATCTGATGGTCAGCAAGCTGTTTCTGCTGTTCTGACTCATTCTATTGATTTGGCGATTTTAGATATTATGATGCCTGAGCTGGATGGTTATGAAGTTACAAGGCTGATTCGAGAGCAACATCACTTGCCAATCATTTTCTTAAGTGCCAAAGCGACCGACCTCGATAAAATTACCGGACTAATTAGAGGAGCAGATGATTATGTGACCAAACCGTTCAACCCCATGGAATTGGTTGCTCGTGTTAATGCTCAGTTGAGGCGTTCCAAGCTGTTTAATCAATCAACGCAACCGGACAGAGTTATGTTAGAGGCAGGCGGACTGGTCATCTATCCCCAAGAACGCACGGTAATCCTTTACGACAAGCTTATTGAATTAACGCCAAAAGAATTTGATATTTTGTATCTGTTAGTCAGTTATCCAAAGAAAATCTATAGTGCGGAAAACATCTTTCAACAGGTGTGGGGTGATACCTACTATGAAGGCAGCAATACGGTTATGGTACATATTCGTACTTTGCGGAAGAAGCTTGGCGAAGATCTGCATAGGAATAAACTGATAAAAACAGTTTGGGGCGTGGGGTATACCTTTAATGGCTAAAATGTTCCAAAGCTTTCGCTTTAAAATGATCCAACTTTTTGGCTTGAGTATGCTAGTTTCCGCTACTATTACCTATTTACTCTATAAAGCTCTGCAGATCTATTATTATACGACCAAGTTCGAAAATCCGTTGACGACTATTCGTTATTTCATAAGAGATATTGGGGACATCAACTTCTTTTTGCTTATTTTCATCCCTCTTTCATATTTGTTTTTCTTTCTGTTCACCAAACGATATGCGGCCTATTTCAATGAAATATCCAGTGGAATTAATCAGCTTGCGAATGGCAACTTCAACAGTCGTATAGGTATTCCATCCAAAGATGAGTTTGGGGATATTGCAAGGGATATCAATCTGGCAAGTGAGAAATTGCAGCAAGCGTTGGAGAGAGGGGACTTTGCTGAAACCAGCAAAGAACAATTAGTCTTGAATCTGGCTCATGATTTGCGTACGCCGCTAACTTCCGTATTAGGTTATTTGGATTTCATTCTGCAGGACGATCAACTGGCAGCAGAGCGAATCAAACACTATACGAGTATTGCATTTACGAAGGCTCAACGTTTAGAAAAGCTTATTGATGAGCTGTTTGAAATAACTCGAATGAACTACGGGAAGCTTACCATTGAAAAAAAACCAATTGATCTAAGCGAGCTTCTCATTCAATTAAACGAGGAATTATACCCTGCATTTGAGAAAAACAACCTAACAACCCGCTTGAATGTGATGCCGCATTTGACTGTTTGGGGTGATGGAGAGCTATTGGCACGCGTATTTGAAAATCTGTTGACGAATGCTATTCGCTATGGAAATGATGGCCAATTTATAGATATTAACTGCCATATGGACGTAGAAGATGTTGTGATTCAAGTCATTAATTACGGAGATTGCATTCCTCCGGAAGAGCTGCCGTACATCTTCGATATGTTTTTTACTGGCGATCGAGCACGCACGCATCAAGAGGGGAGCTCCGGCCTTGGCTTATCGATTGCGAAAAATATTGTCACGCAGCATCGAGGCACAATTTTGGCTCAAAGCAATTTAATTTGCACGCTTTTCGAAGTCCGCTTTCCGCAAAATTTAGTATCCGAAGGTCTGGAGTAATAATGGGAGGAGGTTGCGAAGATGAACCAGGATTTATTGAAAAGATGGATTCGAAAGGATGGTTCAGCGGCTTTGCTATTTCTCATGCCGAGTGTTTTCGGATTCGCGTTATTTTATCTGATCCCGTTCGCCATGGGAGTGTTCTATTCTTTTACGAGCGGTACGGCAGACAAGCATTTTGTAGGTTTAAATAATTACCGTGAGCTGCTTGCTAGTCAATCCTTCCGTAAGGCGGCATCCAATACGTTTTATTTTAGTGCGATCAGCGTACCGCTTATCCTTGTGCTGTCGCTAGGGTTGGCGATGCTTCTGAGTAAGAATATCTATCTGCGCAAATGGCTGCGAACTGCCTATGTGCTGCCACTGGTTGTTCCTGTCGCTTCCATTATTCTGATCTGGCAAATGATGTTCGATTGGAACGGCTCGCTGAACGCCTGGCTGAGCAGCTTCGGATTTGAGCGTGTAGATTGGATGAAGACCGATGCAGCCCGAAATGTCATCATTATCGTTTATTTATGGAAGAACATCGGCTATAACGTGATTTTATTTCTGGCGGGACTGCAGCAAATCCCGAAGGATTATTACGAAACCGCCAATATGGAAGGCGCAGGGCGCTTAAGACAGTTTGGCAGTATTACAATGGTTTATTTAACAACCACAATAATCTTTGTAGTTATCATGTCGATTATTAATTCGTTTAAAGTATTCCGGGAAACGTATTTGATTGCAGGTGATTATCCGCATGACAGTATATACATGATGCAGCACTATATGAATAACATGTTCACGACGTTGAATATTCAGAAGCTGACTGCGGCGGCGACCATGATGGCTGGCTGTATTATTCTGATCGTCATTGGATTGCTTGCGCTTGAACGCCGCTATCGGCAGTTCATGGAATAGGAGAGGAGCAGGTTGTGTTATTTACTAACATATTGAAAAAAAGTGCGTTAACGGCCGTCATGGTCGCGATTGCAGTCCTGTTAATAATGCCAATTGTGATTACTTTCACGAATTCACTGATGTCAGATCAAGAACTTGGTACCAATTATGGACCGATAGGACAGATGAACAAAGTAGTTGCAGGGAAAGCAAATCCGTTTGTGAATACAAAATTGCTGCCGGATCAAGTGACCTTGAAGCAGTACGGCAAGGTGTTGGTAAGCAGCCCGAGATATTTGACGATGTTCTGGAATTCGGTATTTTTGGTAGTGCCGATCATCATAGGGCAAGCCCTCGTAGCAGCACTTGCTGCGTATGCATTCTCCAAACTGCAATTTCGTGGCCGAGAACCCTTATTCCTCGTCTATGTCTTGACGATGCTCATGCCATTCCAAGTGACGCTAGTGCCAAATTACATTATGGCGGATAAGCTTGGGCTGCTGAACAGTAGGAATGCGATTATTTTACCTGGTATTTTCGCAGCTTTCGGTGTATTTATGCTTAGGCAGTTCATGCTGGGTATTCCATATGCCTATATCGAAGCGGCAAAGATGGATGGAGCTGGGCATTTGCGAATTTTTTACAAGATTATTATTCCGATGATCAAACCGGGTTTGGCTGCACTGGTTATCCTCTTGTTCGTCGATTATTGGAACATGGTGGAGCAGCCGCTTATTTTTTTGGACGACCCATTCAAGCAGCCGCTATCGGTTTATTTATCCAATGTGACTGCTGAAAAGGGGATTGCTTTCGCCGCGTCGATGCTTTACATGGCTCCGATGGTACTGTTGTTTCTGTATGCGGAAACGTATTTCATTAAAGGTGTTCAATTGTCGGGCATTAAGGGGTGATGAATAGGAGGTGAAAGACGTCAGATGGAGTTAGAAAAAGAGCGGGGTGATCGCAGGCGCACCCGAATCATTCAAATTGTATTCATTGTTTTTATGGGAATGTTACTGTTTTTTACGCTATTCAGTAACACGTTGCAATCATTGACCTTGCCGAAAGTGCGAACAGAAAAGGCGGTTAACGGGAGTCTTATGTTTACGATTGAAAGTAGTGGTATATTGCAACCATTTGCCGAAATGAGATTATCGAACCCTGCCGATTGGAAAGTTAGGAAGATTCTCGTGAAAGAAGGGGATCGCGTGATGAAGGGGCAACAGCTAATCATTTATGACAGTACAACTGCCGAACGAGAATTGGAAGATCAACTTGCCTACTTAGAAAAGCAGAAAATCGAGCTGCAAAATGTTCAAGATCAGTTCATTCAGTTGAACACGGAAGGGGATGAATTCAAGATCCGGAATGCAAGACGTAATATTGAAACGCTTAAACTGGATCAGGGCGTCCAGGAACGTAAAATTAACGAGTTGAGAGATCGTCTGACTAACCAACGGGAGATGATCGCTCCGTACGATGGGATTATTAATAAATTGAATGCTATTGAAGGGGTAGCGTCAACGGGAGATCCGGATGCTCTTATCTCGAATAGCAGTCTAGGATATCGCTTGGATATTTCTGCCGATGCAACGCTGCTTTCGAGCCTGGGGGTTTCGGTCGGAGATAAGGTTGAGGTCAAGGTACATACCAGTGCAGACACAGAACAAGCTCAACAAATCCGTATGATCGACGGCACGATTGATGAAATGACCCCTGCAGAACCTCTTATCGGGAGCCCACGTGGAGAAACAGGACTTACCCCACCAATTCCGCAGAAGTCTCTTCGCATAAGGATTGCTGATTCCGAGCTGAGAGGGGGTGAGAAGGTCGAGGTCAAATTGGAGAAGCGCTCACAGCAAGAAGGATTGGTCCTATCTAATGAGGCAATTCATGAGGACTCTGAAGGCACATTTGTATATAAAATTGAAGAGATGAGGGGGACTTTGGGCAATAGCTATATAGCCCGTAAAGTCCGAATTCGATCCAGTGAAGCGAATGGCAAAAAAACAATGATTCAAGCGGATAATCTCTATATGGATGACCTGATTATTATGGAAAGTAGCGAGCCTTTACAAGACGGAAACCGTGTTCGTTTGCAATAGTTAAGCAAGTAAAAAAGATCATTATAGGAGGAATCATTCGATGAAAAAATGTATGTATATGATTTTTATTGGTATTTTAACAATTTCAATGACCGCGTGCAGTACGGGAGACAACAAAGGTTTGTCAAATACGAAGGAGCCGGCAAGCGAGGCGTTGTCAAATACGAAGAAGCCGGTAAGCAAAGAGGGGAAAACGATCGTGACTATGGCGATGTCAGGATCGCTTGATCCTTCGAATTATTTTGTACAGTCGGGAGAATACGGATTTTTTCAGACGGTAGAGAAAAAGTTTGAAGAAAAGTATCCGGATATTGATCTGGCATTTCAGTTTACAGAAGATAATCAAAAATATAAAACCACGACAAATACAGCCTTGCTATCAGGGAAAGGTCCGGATATTTTCGAAATAAGCAGTTTGCCTATCGAAGATTATGTGAGCAAAAAGCTTCTCCTGAACATGGATGGGGCCATAGAGCAAGACAAAACGCTAAATAAAAACGATTTGCAAACGAACATTTTGGATGTATTGAAGCGCAGTGGTAGTCTGTATGCCATGCCTTTAGGGTTCAACTTACGTGTTTTTGCAGGAGATGGGGACATTCTTAAGAACACGAATGTTGACGATAAGAAGTGGACCTGGAAGGATTTTGAGAATACGGTGAAGAAACTGGGAGAGGGCAGCAAAGAGCGGCGCTACGGTTTAGCGTTTTATCCAGCAGAAAGCGTCTTTATAGATTTGTTTGTGGGAAGATACTCAGAGTTCGTTGATATTTCAACGAAAACGGCAAAGATCGACTCTCCTGTATTCGTCGGATTGATGAACCAAGTTAAGAAAATGTATGATGATAAAATCATGACGGGGGATGAGGGAGCTTCTATTTTCTATTCCTCAAATGGTATCTCAAAGCCAGAAGGTTTAATGAGTCTGTATGAAATCTTCTCCAATCCGAAACTGCTGCAACAACCAGAACAAACGGGCGGAGCGAGGGTTAGCTCTGCATCCCAGTTTGCCGTACAAGTCAATTCCTCGGCTAAAGAGGAGGCTTGGAAGGTTATTGCCTTCTTATTATCCGATGAAGTGCAAACCTTGCCAGGAAGAACAGGATTTTCACTGCTTAAATCCGTGAATGAGAAGCAGCTGAACGAGATTCAGAAGCAAGTTAAAAGTGGAACGTACAAGCTTTCAAGCGGGAAAGTACCCAAGGTGTCGGACGAACAATTTACGCAGTTCAAACAAATGATTGATACAGCACGTAGCTATCAGTCACCAGACATGGAAGTGTATGCCATTTTAAATGCAGAGGTCTCATCCTTCTTTAACGGACAAAAGTCTGCGGAGGAAGTAGCCAAGCTAATCCAGAACAAGGTGACAACCTTTTTAAACGAGTAGCAAAAAAATGAAGTCTGCGGCGAAAAAGCTGCAGGCTTTTTTTTACCTAACAATGATTCACCTTCACAATAAATATATATGATCGAGACTCTCCTCTAACATAATGGGCTTATATTGATAAGCAGACGTTAGCATAGGTATTTCAGCAGCAGATCAGGAGGGTATAGAAATGGTGAGAAAGTGGTTTAGTTTATTTACATTATCGTTCGTATTATTCATGCTATGGGTTCCTCTTACCTTTGCTCATGACGGTGACAGCGTGGCCTATTCGGATATTTCAATGAAAGATGGCGTCATAACGTACAAATTGCAACTCGATATGTACGATATGCGTGCAGGAGCAACACAAAATGATCCGAACAGACAGTTCACGACCCCTGAAGTGTTAAATCAATTCGTTGCCAATTCGCAAAAGGAAGTGGAAGCTTATCTGCTTTCCCAAATCAAATTATTTGCTGATAATTTGCAGCTCGATGGAAAGCTGACACAGCTTACCTATTTCGATAAGGACAATCAGCCGTTTGCCGAAGCGATCCTGGAGTACCCAGTGAAAACTAATCCTCAACATTTTAAATTGGATTATGACTTGGTTTTTGATATGGATGAGTGGCATGTCAATTATGTAACCTTAGCGCTCGGTGAGTTTAAACATAATGCTGTGTTAGTGAAAGATCTACGTGAGGTTCAAGTAGGTCAATTGAGCTTTGGACATGCCATCAGTGAATTTTTTCAACTTGGTTATGAAAGCTTGTTGCTAGGTTTTGAGCATCTGTTGTTTCTATTGGGTCTGCTTATCGGCGTGAAATCTAGGAAGCAGCTACTAGTATTTGCAGGTATTTTTGCAGCTGCTCAGCTACTGACTTTGATTTTGGCTAGTCTACCTATCCCGACGCTTCCGGTTAAATTTGTAGATTCTGGCATTGCACTTAGTATTCTATATGTCGCTCTGAACATGCTGTTCAACAAGAACAAGGAACAAAATTTGTGGTTAATAACCTGCTTTAGCTTGATTCATGGTTTTGGTTTTGCTGAGGTATTGCGTAGAATGAGCAGCCATGGACAACACGTTGCATTCTCATTAATTGCCTATAGTGCAGGGATTGTTATCAGTTTAGCTGTAATTGTGCTGATTCTGTATCCACTGATTTCTGCGATCCGCAAAATCAAGTGGGCGATTCCTGCTATTTTAATTGTACTCGCATTACTCGGATTAATAGCGTTTATTAGGAGCTATCTAGCGTAAATTCGCTAAGCCGTGAAAATTTTCATTGTTACCATAAACTGTATACTTTACGTTTACAATTAACACACGTAAAAATATATTTCTCTTTACAGTTCTAAGTTACAGTATAAGGAGTGCCTTCAAATATTAACCGCGCGGTGAGGCACTATCATCTTATAGGAGTGGTTCATATATGTTTAGTTTATTTGATTCCAAAAGACGACTTACCACAATTACTGTACTAGTCTTAGCCCTTCTATTAGTCATTTCTCTTCTGCCGTCTGGATTTGCAGATAAATTTAAGCTGAATTCAGTCGTCAGTGCAGATGCAAGCAGTTATGCTATCTCAGACGTTGTACTCAATCCGGGGAAAAATGAATCCGAAATGAATGTAACGTATTATACGAACGTAAATCCGATCGCTGCCAAAGTCCAAGTAACTTATAAGGCTCTCGTGGTAGGCGGTAATTTCCCTAGCGGTTCTAACGCTGTTACCTTCACAGGAACGACTTCCGAAGCAGCGACAGTTTCATCGAATGTTTATTATTCCAACAAAGTAACGATTACAAGTATTACACCTAATACCGAGTTTGCGTACCGAGTAGGAGACGGCACCAACTGGAGTCCGATTTACTACTTTTCATCACAAGATCCATACAACTACAGCGTTATGTTTGTAGGAGATCCGCAAATCGGTTCGTCAGGTAGTGTAACCAATGATACATATGGTTGGACTAACACTCTGAATAAAGCGAATGCTATGTTCCCTAAAACAAGTTTTATTATGTCCGCTGGTGATCAGGTGGAAACGAATAACAGTGAAGCCCAGTATGATGCTTTCCTAAGTCCAAGTCTCCTAAAAAGTTTACCTATAGCAACGGTTGTTGGTAACCACGATGGCAGTGCGAATTATTCTTATCACTTCAACCAGCCGAACCAGTCTACTTTAGGTGCCACGACGGTTAGCCCAGGCGACTATTATTACACCAAAGGCGACACTTTGTTTATGGTATTGAATACAAACAATAGCAGCGCAGCGGCACATGTACAGTTTATGAAAGAAACCGTGGCTGCTGTTCCAAATGCCAAATGGAAGTTTGTCTCTTTCCACCATGATATTTATGGAGCGGGTACTCACTCAATAGAGTCTTCTATTACAAATTTGAGAGCAGGCCTTTTCCCAACGTTTGATGAGCTGAATATCGACATGATCTTCATGGGGCATGACCACTCTTATGTTAGAACGTTCGTTATGAAAGGTGACAAACCGCAAAAAAATCAGCTTGTTGACAGCCAAGGAAGAGATGTAAACCCTACAGGTTCTACGTACATCACGGCCAACTCATCAAGTGGTAGTAAATATTATTCCTTGCAAACAACACCAGAAGTTTACTCCGCAGTTAGAAGTCAGCTTCGTGTTCCGACCTTCTCTATGATTGATGTAAGTCCAACAAGCGTTACGGTTAAAACGTTTAGAACCGATACAATGGAAGTCGTTGATTCCTATGGATTGGTTAAGGATACAGAAGCTAAAGTATATTCTAAACAAACACAAGATGTTCATCCGTCTACTTTTGAATACTACTATGCCCTTACAAATGGTAATAATGTAAACACCGTAGATGCAACTTTCGGCTTTGACAGCACAAGAATCAAATTTAAGAAAGCTGAGCTAGTATCTCCTAACGCTGGAGTCATTGACAGCAAATTAGAAGGTAACTCCGTTAGGGTTGTGGCTGGCTTAACAACAGCTATCTCGACAATTGCACCCACAGATGTTGTTAAACTTACCTTTGAGCTAGTTCAAGGACCGCAGAAAGTGGCGTCAGCAGATTTAAATCTTCTCAGCTCAATTACTTCTTCGGTTGGATTAAATAAAGATACGAAATCTACGATCACTGGGAAGACAGGCTCCGTTATCAGCTATTACGATTTTAATAACGACGGTCTATTAACGGCTTCCGACTTGTCCAAAGCCCTACAGTATTACAGAGCTACTTCAACTGATGCAAACTGGAATGCTGTTAAGTTTGCAGATATCAATACGGATAATGTTGTTGATATTACGGACTTCACATTAATCTTAAGGCAGATTCTTGAATAATCATTGATACCCCTAGATATTCATTGATAGACCTTCACAGGAAAAGGCTTTATGCCTTTTCCTGGATTTTAAACTAGAGAGGTGCCTTGTAGAAAATGAAAATGAAATTGATGGCAGTCTTCGTTCTTATATGCATCCTATCCTTACAAACAGCTGCATTTGCTGCTACTAGTCTTCAAAGTGTAGAGTTTTCACAGCCAAGTGTTACTGTCGGCACCAATGCAAACGAATTTTCAGTGGGCATCATTGTTACGAACAATGCGTTGTTTAGCGGCGCTGAATTTGGTTTAGGACTTGAAGGTAATATCCAAATTAAATCAGTAGATTACACAAGTACCATTACTAGCGAAAATAAAGTGGACACAGAAAAAGACGGAGTTCATTATTTTGGCTTCTTTGATACCAAAAATATATACAACGGAAAAGTAAACATCTGTAATGTGACATTTACTTATACGGGCAATGATCCTGCGAAAGTAACGATGAAAGAAACCAATGTAACAACAACGACCGAAAGCGGCGGGGCAACAAAGGAAAGTATAACACCTGGTCTTGTTCTAAATGTGAACAGGGAAAGTGTTGGCAACCCACCTAACACCTCAGGAGGAGGAGGTTCTTGGGCATCAGCGCCATCCGCTACTCCTGTAACAACGATTACCCCACAAGAACTCGCTTTAATTACTCAAAATGCGGACCAAAAACTGAACGAGCTATTAACCGCCAAAAACAATGGGGGCAATGCACAAACAGCACTTAAACAGGCAATCGATGTGGTTGAAAAGGCGATAGAACAACAATCGACATTGAATATTTCCGGTTCGGTTAAACTGGATGGTGATACCGCCAAGGTTGAATTAAATGCCAACGCGTACACTGATTTGTTCAAAACAATGAAGGATCAAGCAGCGATTATGCGTGATAAATTAAAAGCATTTGATCCAAATGCTGAAGTTAAAGTAACTGCAACCCTTGATTTAGGTACACAAACTGTAAATAATGCAGAGATCCCAATTATTGCTGATCTAGTAACGAAAGCCAAGGAAGCTGGAATTGATGCGATCTCGTTTAAAATAAATGGCGTTTCCTTAGCCGTTGATGTAGATCAATTTACGGGGATTACTACGCTGACTATTAAAAAACAACCAGCAGCAAACTTAGTTACAAACTTAAAAATGGCATCAGATATATACAATTTTGAGTTTATGAATAGCTCAGGCACAAACGCGACCTTTACGAAACCTGTTATCATCAGATTACCGATTACGGTGCAAGGATTGAATTCGGACTTATTCTCTCTAGCCAAAATCGTTGACGGTAAATTGGAGTTTTATGGCGGTCGTTATGACGCAGAAGGCAATTACTCCGAGGGTGAACGCAAATCATTTTCTACTTATGCCATCTTTGAGAACAAAGTAGAATTTAAAGATATTGCTGACGTTCAAGCATGGGCAGGTAAATCAATTGGAATCGCAGCTGCTCAAGGAATCGTACAAGGCCGAAGCGAAGGCGAATTTGCGCCAAATGCTGAAGTTACACGCGCAGAATTCGCTGCGATGATTGTAAAAGCTTTTCACTTGGACGATGAAACAGCTACCGAATCCTTTAATGATGTAAACGATGGAGATTGGTTTAAGTCCGTAGTTGCTTCTGCTGCCAAAGCTGGAATCATCCATGGGCGTTCGGATGAGCAATTTGCACCAAATGAAAAAATTAGCCGTGCGGAAATGGCAACAATTGCGTCGAATGCACTCGTGGCTGTCAAAGGCTACAAGCATGAGACAGACATTAACGCGTTATTAAGTAAATTTAAAGATAGCAGCTCAATTAATTCCTCTCTTGCCGCTGGTGTTGCATTAGCCGCAAGTCTAGACATCGTAGTTGGTTACAATGATAACTTTGCACCCAATGATTCATCGACACGTGCTCAAGCAGCCGTTGTGATTGAGAGACTTTTAACTAAATAAGCAGCAAACGGAATGACAGAATCCTCCTCTAAATGCAGATAGGGGAGGGTTTTGTCTTTATTATGAAAATTCTGGAGGGAAAATATATGATCAAGATTAATGCTCCTGTTAGGCGTACAATAGTGTGCTTATTGGCGCTAGTATCAGTGCTGCTGGTGTTTCCTTTCACGCAAGCCGCTTATGCCCATGCCTATAGTGCTGGGTACACGACGCTGACGCTGACCCAATCACAAACCGAGATGATCTATACCCTGGACGAACTATCTGTCATAGAGCTAATGAATGGTGATACTAACTCGGATAACAAGCTGGATCAAGAAGAGTTCAGCGCAGTGAAAGAACGCATGGAAGCCACCTTAAAAGAGAATCTAACCTTTAACATGAACGGGGAACCAAAGGCTTGGACACAAGTGGAGAGCTTCGGTCTTGAACAGCAAGGTGACGTAACCAAGCTGGTGTTGAAAGCCGTTTATCCTCCGGCATCACCTTCGATGACTGTATCTTTAATCGATAATCTTTATACGAATGATGCGAAAACGAATTACGTTAACCTGTTAACGATCAATCATGGTGATCAAAAAAGTACACAAGCCTTATCCGGTAATTTCCGAACATGGAACATGGCCGTGACGGACAAGGATTTTGAATCCGAACAACCAAATTCAATGAACGGCTGGTTTTCCTTTTTTAAACTGGGTATGAGCCATATATTGGGTGGTTATGACCACTTGCTCTTCTTGTTTTCCCTGCTGATTGCACGCCAAACACTTAAGCAGTATGCGACTATGATTACTGCTTTTACAATTGCTCATAGCTGCACCCTAACTTTAACGGTTCTGGGCATCATTAATGTACCTCCTATGATTGTTGAGCCTGCAATTGCGCTTAGTATTTGTTATGTCGCCATTGATAATATCAGGCGTCCCACGGTTAGCCATCGCTGGGTGCTCACCTTCTTGTTCGGGCTTATTCACGGAATGGGATTCGCCGATATATTGAAGGAAATGAACATTCCGAGAAGTGAACTGGCCGTTGATTTGATCAGCTTTAACCTGGGAATTGAAACCGTTCAGATCTTAATCGTCGGATTGCTTGTGCCGCTGCTCTACCTCATGCACCGTTATAAATATGCAAGACGCATCGTTGTCGCCTGCTCAAGTGTCGCTCTTATTTTAGGAGCCATTTGGCTGCTGGAGCGGGTAATGACTATTTAATGAAGGAAACCTCTGGGGCAAACATAGGCTAGAATCGGTATCCAACTACAGAGCTACTAATTTGGAGGTTTCAAATGCTTAAATCAAAGAAAGTAAGAGTTGTTCTTTTTGTATTGTTTCTAGTACTCGTTAGTCTATTTATGTATTTCTTTAATCATAGTCCCGAAGCCAAGTACAATGAACATGGTGATACATCCTATACCAAATATGAAAAAGCAAAGGTAGTGAAGGTACTTAGCGAGGAGTTGGTCAAAGATTCTTCAAGAGGGGATTTATATTCGGGGTCTCAGGAACTCGAGGTTAAAATTCTTTCCGGAGAGCATAAAGGTACCGTTCATACCATTACCAACAACGTAAGTGTCTACTTAAACGTTATTGCAAAAGCAGGACAAACGCTTATCGTGAGTGTCGACACGGCGGATGCTCAAAACTATCTGGTCAGCGTGTACAGCTATTATCGAGCTCCACTTTTATTAACATTAACTTTACTCTTTTTTGCTACTTTGTGGTGGCTTGGCGGAAAGAGAGGCTTAATGTCGGTGGCTGGCATCGTATTTACTTTTGCTTGTATTATTTACTTGTTCATCCCTATGCTATATAGAGGGTATTCTCCCATACTTGCATCTGTACTGATTGTTATCCTAACAACCTGCGTTACCTTGCTATTATTGAACGGTTGGAGCTCGAAGTCTGTCGCTGCCATCATAGGAACGACAGTTGGGATGATCATCGCGGGACTCGTTGCTTATATAGCCGGTAATTTAGCCCATATTTCAGGGTATAGCACACCGGAAGTCGAGATTTTAATCGTTGTTGCCGATCAAACCGGTATGCAGCTTAAGGGGTTGCTGTTCGCGGGGATTTTACTTTCTTCGCTTGGTGCCATTATTGACGTAGGCATAGCTATTGCTTCATCCGTTTATGAAGTATATGTAACTAATCCTAATCTTAGCAAAAAGGAACTGTTTATGTCCGGTATTAATGTCGGACGAGATATGATGGGAACCATGGCCAATACCCTGATTCTTGCCTTCACAGGAACCACACTAGCTTCTCTGATGATCATATATGTTTCACAGGTGTCCAGTAATCAATTGCTGAACATGAATATGATCACCGTTGAAGTAATCCAAGGAATAACCGGATGTTTTGGGGTTGTGCTTACTGTACCAATTGTCGCCTTTATTTCCTCACGGATCATTCCTAATTTTGAAAAGAAGGAAAAGCTTGCTCCAGTAGTTGAATAGACGAAGGTCCGAGCAATGGACAAAGAGTCATCAAGAAATAGCCAGCGAACCCTTGGGTTTGCTGGTTTCTTTGCGCTTTTCCTCAAAAACATGCGCGTGTATCATAGCTACTTGCAAGTACCTATGATACTTCAAGGTTCCTATAATACTTAAAAGTACGTACTTCCATTAGAATTTAATATGCGACATAATAACAAACGGATAGACCATGTTTACTAGCAGCTACCGTGAGTATTAACTCACATAGAAATAAGCAAGATAGAGTCAAGCTAGAATAAAGATCAGATCACATTGATTTTAAAAGGAGGAATTATAATATGTTAAGTTATCTGGAGGGGAAACTGGGATTTGGTACTGCGCCGCTTGGCAATATGTTTCGCAACATCCCGGAAGAAGAAGCAATAGCAACAGTGGATGCTGCTTGGGAGCAGGGCATTCGTTATTTCGACACGGCTCCATTCTATGGCGCCGGTTTGGCTGAAATCCGTCTTGGTGAAGCGCTGTCGAAACGCCGCCGCGACGAATATGTATTAAGTACAAAAGTGGGGCGCGTCATTTTAGACGAATTGGAAGAGCCAGCTTCGCGCGACTTAGGTGAGAAGGGGGGACTGTTCGAATTCGGACGCAAGAATAAGCTCGTCAACGACTACAGTGCAGACGCTACCCTGCGATCTATCGAGCAGAGCTTAGAACGATTGAAAACCGATCGCCTGGATATCGTCTACGTTCATGATATCGCTCAGGACTTCTATGGTGATGAGTGGCTTTCACAATATGAAATCGCCAGAACTGGGGCGTTTCGCGTGCTAACGCGTCTGCGTGAAGAAGGGGTCATTAAGTCTTGGGGACTTGGAGTGAACCGCGTAGAGCCGATTGAAATCACTCTGGAACTGGAAGAAGCGAACCCGGACGTTAGCTTGCTAGCTGGCCGCTACACGTTGCTGGATCATGAGTATGCTTTGCAACGATTGATGCCAACCGCCGCTAAAAAAGGTGTGGATATTATTGTTGGAGGCCCGTACAGCTCCGGCATCTTGGCTGGAGGTACCCACTTCGAGTATCAGAAAGCTTCGCCGGAAATCATTTCGAAAGTTGAGCGAATCAAAAGTATTGCGAATCGCCACCAAATTAGTATCAAGTCCGCCGCCTTGCAATTTTCTTTGGCCAATCCGGCAGTTGCGGCTGTAATCCCTGGAGCTAGCCGACCTGAACGAATCGTAGAGGACAATTTAGCATTGAACGCTGTTATTCCGGATGAATTTTGGCAGGAAATGCGTGAACAAGAATTGGTATCGCATAACGCGCCGCTGCCACTAAGGTACAATCGCTAAGTCTGTAACCAAAGTTACCTGTTTCACTAACGGAAAACGCAAGTTAAATCATACAAGGAGCAGATCGCAAAGCGATAGCTGCTCCTTCTTTTTATTAAAGTAACGGTCAGATTTGCATAATAAAAAGATGTGGTTCCCCTCGCCAAGGGGAACATTTGTTTGGTATATTATTAATAGTCTATAGGGGTATGGCCACTGAAAAAGTTGCCCAGAGTATCTTAATAATCTAGTAGACGCCCATTATCATTCCATTGACCATAGATTTTGTTTTCTCTAGTATTTGCTATGAATTTGTCTAATCTGCTCTTAAATAACTCTGGCTGATTCTTAATGCTTTGTATCGTGTCGATCCGAACTCTTTTATAAAGATCCGGAAATGCCATATAATTATCATATACTTGCTTTTCCTCTTGTAGCCTTTGCTCTATATCTCTATCTATTCTAAAAGAATAGTGATCCCTATCAGGAAGAACTACTCTTCCTTCGTCTCTCATTAACCCCAACTTTTCGAGGCGGCAGACGCGTTCTTTATTCAATTCAGTCCATGAGCTTTTTTTGCTTCTAGGAGATAGTCTCTGAGCCATCTCAGTTTCAGATACTTTCTTTTTGACTCCATCGATCCATCCAACGCACAAAGCTTCCTCGACCGCGTCCAAATATAACAACCTATCAGGGCGGGGCTTCATACTAACCAGAACCCAGCAAAATTTCTCAGTCTTACAATTTTCATGAAGCCAAATCCTCAAATCTTCTCTCGATTTTGTTGGAATTAGATGTTCAATTTCCATAGATGAAACATGGCCCCCCACTTTGATTGCGTACACTTCAAATGTAGTATAATTTATTAAAGGTGACAGGTGTATGTCACTTTTTATAAAAGCACAATAAAAAAATACGTCCTTTGTCGATTTCATGATTGTTCACTCGTCGTTATTCATAGGTGGGCAATTTCAGTAACTTTCGAACGAGGATTGTATGTATCACTCATGTACTAAAGTTTTAGAATCAATAGGTAACTAACTATAAGGGAGAGATTGACGATGACAAGAACAAGTTCTAAAGGCCGTCTATGGACAGGAAGAGTGATGAGTGGGATAGCCATTCTGTTTATGCTGTTAGACAGTATCATGAAATTATTTAAACCTGCATTTGTTGTTGATTCTACCGTATCACTTGGTTTTCAAGAGCATCATATTTATTTAATTGGCATACTCGGACTTCTTGCAACTATTCTTTATACATTACCTCGTACAGCGATCATAGGTGCGATGTTATTGACCGGTTATTTTGGCGGTGTGATTGCGACACAGGTACGTCTGGATGCCCCACTTTTTTCTACCATCCTTTTTCCTGTTTATTTGGCAGTGTTGGTTTGGGGAGGCATTTGGTTGAGGAATGAGCAAGTGCATAAATTGTTATTATTGCAAAAATAGATCGGGTGTAGATAGAAGCGTGAATTGCTCTGCATATTTGTTCCGACAATTGAGAAATATGGAAAGGAAGATTAACGAACGAATAGGAGGAAAGTTATCGATGACGAATTTAGTCGCTAACATCAAGATTCCCGATAGTAAACTAGCTGCCCAAGCTGCTGAACTATTGCGCGAGCATGGCGACGACCTTCTGTGGAACCACTCGAACCGAGTCTATCTGTTTGCTGTGATGAAGGCTAACCTGAATCAAATTAAATACGATCCAGAATTGCTTTATATTAGTTCGCTATTCCACGATATCGGGCTTACTCCCGCATTCCGAAGCGCGGACAAACGCTTTGAGGTCGATGGAGCTAATGCTGCCCGTGATTTTCTTAAAAGTCGCGGTGTTCCAGAAGATTCCATTCGGCTTGTATGGGATGCTGTTGCCCTGCATACATCCATCGGAATCGCCGAATATAAGGAACCAGAAGTGGCACTTATGAATTTTGGTGTCGGTTATGATGTGGTTGGGAAAAACTTCGACCTCATCTCAGATGAAGTGCGGCAGCAAGTCGTCGAGGCTTTTCCTCGAAACCAGTTCAAACAAAACATCCTACATGCATTCATGGAAGGCTTCAAACACAAGCCTGAAACGACATACGGCACGATTAACGCTGACGTGTGCGAACTGCTGCTTCCGGGATATAAACGCCCCAACTTTTGCCATCACGTCCTGCATTCCAAATGGGATGAGTAAATCAATCTATTCCACTAGGCAGCCCGCCAGATTGCGCGGCTGTCTTTTCTTTGTAGTAGGCACCCGACGAATCCGTCCAAGCAATTGTTCTAATTAATTCGTACTCTATACAGTCGTTACATTTTTCTTAACAAGAGGAGGAGCTCTTTATGGGTTACACCGCGTTGTCATCTACTGGAAACTGTGGTGGAGGGTATACGTCGACAGCAACCATCCTTGTCCTTTTCATCTTATTGGTTATCATTCTGACGTCAGTTAGCTTGTAAGGCAGAAAGGAGGATATGAACTATGGGGTATGAAGCAGGTAGCACAAGCGCAGCCGCAATTTTGGTTCTCTTCATTCTTTTGGTTATTGTTACTATGACATTTGTATGGTAAACGTGTAGACAAGACATTGACCCATGAAAAGCCGCGAAATTCGCGGTTTTTTTCATGGAACAGGATTACGCTAACGGACAGGTACCAATTCTATGGTAAAATATGAGTAGCTATCGCGTTAATACAAAAGGAGGTATGGATGGATGCAGGATTTGAAGTTTTTTGACCCCCAAGCGTTATTTGGACATATATATATCAATGCTCCGATTGGGATCGCTTTGATCTCTCTGGATCGAAAATGGATGAACGTTAACCCGGCAGTTTGCAGGATTTTCGGCTATTCGGAAGAAGATTTCAAGAATTTTACGCTAGAAGATATCCGACATCCTGATGATAAAAACAACACCAGTAGATTAGTAACAGAACTACTCGATGGCACCATTCCTTCATTTGAATTAGAAAATCGGTACTTTCATAAAACTGGAAGTATCGTTTGGACTTCTGTACATGTTTCATTGGTTCGTGATGATCATGACGGGAAGCCCTTATATTTTATTGCCCAATTCATCGATGTAACCAAGAATAAGCTAGCAGAACTCAAGCTGCAGGAAAGTATCGAACGGTATACGTCGTTAAAGAAATACAACCACGATGCGATTATTTCTTTCGGTTTGGACGGCATTATTATAAATGGCAATAAGATGGTTCAGCAGATGACCGGATATCTCATTGAAGAGTTAATAGGCAGTAGAATGTCTAAATTAATTGGCGAATTAAATTCAATCAATTTGCTTTTGGCTTTAAACGACTATGGAGATATCGAAAAAGTTGAAAAAGACATCACTTTCATTCAGCACAAAGATGGCCATTCCGTTGAAGTGTTGGTAACACTAGCTCCAATCATCATCCATGCTCAGACTAAGGGCTTTTATATCATAGCGAAAGACATGACAGAACAGAAGAAATTGATCATTGAAAAAGAAGCTGCTGAAAAGACGAATAAAGCTAAAAGTGAGTTTTTAGCCATGATGAGTCATGAAATCCGTACGCCTATGAACGGCGTTATCGGTATGACGGATGTACTCTTGGAGACGGAATTGGATGAAGAGCAGATTGAATATGTACAAATTATTAAAAAAAGTGGCGACACGCTGCTCACGATTATTAACGACATTCTGGACTTCTCCAAAATTGAATCCGGTAAGACGGAATTAATGGAAGAACCCCTGAATGTGAGAATTATGTTAACAGAAACGCTTTACATGGTAATGTCCAAAGCTCTTGAGAAAAATCTAGAGATCACTACATCAGTCTCTCCTAAGGTTCCTAACCTGGTTCATGGAGATATGACGAAGTTAAGACAAGTCCTGATGAATTTAGTCAGCAATGCCATAAAATTCACGCCTAACGGAGCGATCTCGATTAGCGTTGAAACGTTGTCGCAAGAACGGAATACGGTGCGCCTTCAATTCGCAATCCGGGATACAGGTATCGGTGTACCGAAAGATCAGGTCGATCATTTATTTGAACCCTTTTATCAAGTAGATCATTTTATGACTCGGAAAACAGAAGGCACGGGCTTAGGATTAGCTATTTGTAAGAAGCTAGTTGAGCTTATGGATGGTCAAATCTGGCATGAAGCTTCCACTGAACAAACAGGATCAACTTTCTTGTTCACAGCCAGCTTTCGGATTCCATCGGATCATTCTGACTCATCGCAAAATGATAGGCAGTGTGAACAGGATGACATGGTCGAAAATTCAAAGGAACAATCCTTGAAAATTCTAATTGCAGAAGACAATGAAGTGAATCAACTTGTAATAAAGAAAATGATAGAGAAACTCGGGTACAAAGCAACCTTAGTACATAACGGCAAAGAAGCAGTAGATGCTGTCAAACGTTATCCGTATGATATCATTTTTATGGATATTCAAATGCCTTGGATGGATGGGTTAACGGCCACGAAGTTAATCAATGAACTGTTAAAGGGTAAGAAAAGCCCGTACATAGTGGCAGTGACAGCTCACGCAATTAAGGGCGATAGTGAGAAATATCTAGCTGAAGGCATGGATGCTTACATCAGCAAGCCGATCAGCATTAACGCGATATCAGAAATCATTGAAAGATTTGAAAAGAGGAAGGCATAGGTCTAACGTTGAGCGATAGCTCCATGATCAGAGAGCGGTTACCACGTGGTAATTGCTCTTTGTTTTTTTAGGGCGATGATTCCGTACTTATTAGCTTTCTTGTGTCCGCTCAAGACTTTGCATGCGTGTTTTGGCAACCCCAAGTGCCATGTTGTTCCATAAGGTCATCTCTACAAACTGGGACTGTTCATTCGTACACTGAACAATGATGATCACTTCACTAAGCTTAGTTTTCGCAGTTCTTATCTTCTTACGTCTATGGTGGGTCTTGATTACATCGAATACAAAACCAATAATAAAACCACCAACCGCTCCAATTAGTCCCCAAACCACGGGTCCCCAGTCCAGAACAAATCCCCTAGCTACCCCTATCGTCCCACACATCATGGCAAGTATGAGCCCAATATCAATCAATGAGGTTCCATCCATACCGTGCATCGTATCAAGCAGTTTGGTATCTACCTGACGATTATCTAGTGGAACTGCATAGATATCATCGATTTCATTTTCTTTTAGTTTGCTAATGGCAAGCTCGACGAAATGTGTATGCTGAAAGGTAGAGAAGAACTGGATGTCCATTACACTTTTTCTCCTTTATGTAATACAAAATGCTCTGATTGATGATGTCTTTTCAAAAAGTCTGCTTGTTCCCGATTAAAAAGTTTTACTAATTCAACCGTATTTGAGTAGGCGTCATATAAGCCATAGAAATAGATCGACGGAAAATAGAGGGACCACTGAGGATCGACTACTTCTCTGGCTTTCAAAAAGTCCCCTAGTAAACAATAGTGAATGCTTTCGACCAGATTTGAATTAAGGTATACAATAATAGTCGTAATCATTTGCAAAAAAGCGCCTAGGAGTCGATGAATATAGAGTTGTCCAAGACTTGGCAAGGCCATTGACCAAGCCAAAGCGATCCATGGTTCTTTTTTGTCTAGAAAGTTATTTCCGAAAGGGTTCATGGTGAAAGTCGTGTACTTAGCGTTTTCTCTTTGTGCCAACAGGTGTATCTTATTTTCATCGATTGCAACCCGGTAGCTATCCCATATAGCAAATAAATAAACAGGAATATAGAGGTAGATGTACCTTTCGTCTAAAATATCCTTTGCTTGGGCTAGCTCGCCGTTAAACGTATACATGATTGCCGTATTCAGATGGGTGATTTGGTTGATAAAAAATTCCCAAAAAAACATGGCGAAGCCAGTTATAAATTTGTGGACCAAAAAATGGCCGAATCCAGGGAAAGCGACGGACCATAATCCGACGATAAGGGGATTTCGCTGGTGGAGTTGAATTGTACCGAAAGCAGTAACGTTGGCTTGATAATAGCGATTTCTATATTTGTTCCTGAAGTTATTCATCGTTGTTGCCCCTTTGCCATTTCAAGAGAGTATGCAATTGTTATTATTTCCTAATTCTTAATATCAATTCGGATAAAAGTATTTGATACGCTCGTCTTATCGTGTATCATCAGGTAATAATGTGTAGGTTATGTACGAGGGGGTCGCCGATGCTAAGAAAATGGTTTATCCATCGAAGCAGCATTCAAAATAAGTTTCTCATATCGACAATATGCCTCATCCTTATTCCGCTCGGTGTCTTTGGGTTCATTACGCTGCAAATTTCCAAAAATTCGATAGAATCGCAAGTGAGTCAGTCGAATCTCAAAACACTTGGTCAAATTGCCGAGAAGACAGATATGCTGCTGGATGATGTGATCGCGGTTTCTAACACGTTCTATCTCAATGACGAAATTAACCATGCGTTTACGACGGAAATTACGGAAAACAGCTATGAAGAAGCGCATCTTCGTGCTGCTTTTGACAGGCTGCTTACGAATTCGATTTATTCCTTCGGAAAGCTCCAATATCATGTTACGCTTCTTGGCCTGAACGGACTGGAACAGTCCACGAATCCGCTAAATAAGAATATCCGAATCCGAGATATTGTAAACGAACCTTGGTTCCGAATGGCTGCTGAGGCAAAGGGACGTATTCTCTGGATTACGGAGCCGATCCCTGGACTTATGGCGACAGAGGACGGTCGTAGCACCTTTCACGCCGTAAGAATCAGTAATCGTTTTGAAACTGGCGCTCCTACGGGTCTCGTCATGATTAGTGTAAACGCAACCACAATAAGGAGTTTATATGAAAGTGCTTTGGGCGAGCAGCGGGAGATTGTGATCATCGGTGACGATGGTCGTGTGATCTCCTCCCAGGCAGACGGGAAGATCTTGACGAATGTAAAGGACCGTTCCTATTACTGGAAAATTCAGCAGTATGAGTCGGGTTATTTCGTAGACCGCGAGAATGATACGGAGCAATTGATTTCTTTCCAGACAATCGGCAAAACCGGTTGGAAACTTGTTTCTTATACACCGACAAAAGTTGTTCTTAGCAGCTTAAATCGAATACAACTAATAGTCTCTATTGTTTTTATTATCGTTGTCCTACTTGCCATCGGGGCCTCTTATGTGATGGCCAAACGACTCGCTATACCGATCAAACGGCTGTATCGCGATTTCACTCGCGTAGAGACTGGGGATCTGTCCGTTCGTACTCCGATTCATCAGGAAGATGAAATTGGTTTGTTAACGCGTAAGTTTAATCAGATGGTCGCTAGATTGAATGAGTTGATGCAAGGGATTACGGTTGAGCAGCAGCAAAAGAGGCATGCCGAGCTTCAGGCGCTGCAATCGCAAATTAATCCGCATTTTCTGTATAACACGCTAACCTCGATACGATTCATGCTTCATAAGCACAGCATTGACAAAGTCGATTCCGTTATAGTGGCTTTGGTTAAGCTGCTGAAGCAATCGATCTCCAAGCATGATGAGTTAATACCGATCGAAGAGGAAATCAGTATGCTGCACAATTATATGTACATCCAGCAAATCCGGCAGGGTGAAAAGCTGGAGGTTCAGTATGAATTTCATGACGAGATTATGCCGTTCAAAACGATCAAGTTAATCCTGCAGCCGCTTGTCGAGAACGCGATTTTTCATGGGCTGGAGCCGAAGCTCGGGAAGAGAACGCTTTGGATCAAAGGGGACATGCAAGATGGAGATATCCTGTTTGAAATCAGGGATGACGGTGTAGGAATGGAATCAACCAGTAAAGCTGGCGTGTTCTTAGATGAGTATGCTGGGGATGGACAAGCAGCCCATCGTGGGGGCTTGCGGAATGTACATGAACGAATCCAGCTGTACTACGGCTCGAAATATGGACTAACGGTGGAATCAGAAGTGGGAGTAGGAACGAAGGTAATGGTTCTTATACCAGCGTGGTATAAGTGGAAGGAGACGAATGCAAGATGAATATTCTCATTGTTGATGACGAACCGATTTTTCGGGAGTGGTTTCAAATGACCGTTGCCAAGCTAGGCGAGCCTAACCGCATTGCCGGAGAAGCCGCAAATGGTCTAGAAGCGATAGATTTTTGCTGGTCGCATACCGTTGATTTGGTCGTGACGGATGTCAAAATGCCAGGTATGAACGGTATTGAACTGATTAAGAGTTTGAAGCAGGAAATGCCGAGAATTCGGGCCGTTATTTTCAGCTCCTATAATGAGTTTCAGTTCGCCGCCGAGGCGCTCAAATTCGGAGCAAGCGAATACATTCTTAAAGCAGAAATTACGCTTCAGGGCCTAGGCGAGGTGCTGCAAAAGATTGGGAAGGATATTGAACTGGACCACAGCAAGCTGGTCGAAATCAACTCCCTGCGCAGTCTGTTGAATCAAAACCAACTGGCACTTCGCACAGCATATTTCAAGGAGCTTCTGCAAGGAAATCAACAGGAGTTGAATGATTTTCACGATAAAATGGTGCTGTTCGGCACTGGACTGACAGAGAGGAACTTGACGGTACTTGCGTTAGGCGATCTTCAGAGCTCGGAGCTGAAAATTCAAGAGGAAGATTTGCGAATTCTCGCGGTAACCAATATTGTCAATGAGACATTGATGAATGAAGCTGGCAATGGATGCTCTTTTCTCTATGAGGAAAATGTGGTGATGCTCCTGGTTAATATCAAGAGCACGAGTATGAAATCTCAAAGGGAGTCTTTACTGCTGTTGGCTAATCGTGTAGCGGAAAATTTGCGGAAATTCATTGGTTTACATTCGGCGATAAGCATCAGTACGACTTACAGCCGACTTTCCTTCCTGCCGGAGCAAGCAAGAGAGGCATTAGAGGCGCTACATTTGCCTTTATTTTATGAGGATCGCAGCATTGTGTATGCTCAGCCTCCGATTTCTAATGGTCAAGCTGATACAATCCCTGTGCCTGATACCTTTCATCGTTTCTTGGATTTGGGCCAAATTCGAGAGGTTTCGGAAGCTTGCAAGCAATTCATGAACGACATGACGGAGCAAAAAGCACTGAACGCTAAACAGGCCAGGGCGCTATCGCTTGAGCTAACTTATGCCATGGTAAATAAAGCAAGAGCCTATCAGGTGCCAGCGACGAAACTTGATCTGTTGTATAGCGAAGCGCACATGGAGGTGCTGAGGCTGAAAACTTTTCGGGAGCTCAGAGGTTGGACGGAGCAAATGGTGGATACGATTGTGCAGTGGATTGAACTGCATCGGCGCAAATATGGAGAGGCTGTACAGAATGCTTGTGATTTTATTCAAAGACACTTTTCAGAGGAGCTCTCGCTTCAGCAAGTGGCCGACCATGTTCACCTGAGCCGCAACTATTTCAGTGAGCTTTTCAAAAAAGAAACGGGGATGAATTTCAACGAGTACTTGATGCAAGTAAGGTTAGAGCAGGCTATGAACTTATTGCGTACAAAAACGCTGAAAGTTTCGGAGACAGCCGTGCAAGTGGGCTACGCGAACGCTAGTTATTTTATCAAGTTGTTTAAAAAATACACAGGAATCTCCCCATCTGAATACATGGAGCTACATAATAGAGCTTAAGCTCGCTGGACATCGCTTGAATGCGGTGTTTTTTTGTGCACCTAAGTTCCTATCGGATTATTTTTGCATATCAAAGGAATAATTTTGTATAAGATCTGTGAAGCTCAGTACGACTGATTCGAGAAGCATGCATTTGTTCCAAAAGAACGGAAACCAGTTTCACTATCACCCATTCCCGATTTCTTATAATGAAGTTGTTAGATAGATGAACCACAAGGGGAGGCTTTCGATTATGAAAAAGCAATGGGTTGCCGGGGGGATCGGGCTTATCCTGTCGGCCAGTATCCTGCTCAGCGGTTGCAGCAGCAGTACGGAGCAGCTAAACAAGAAGAGCGATGGAGCAGGCGGCGGAAGCAAAACGCTCACTTTCTGGAGAGCCGGTACGGATCCTGCGGAAAATGCGTATTGGAAACGTGTGATCAGCGATTTTGAGACGAAACATCAAGGGGTGAAAGTGGCGTATAGCGAAGTTCCTTTCGGTTCAGATATGGAAACGAAACTGAATGCCGCTTATGCTAGCGGAACGTCGCCGGATGTGTTGTCTTACACACTGGCATCCTTGGCGCAGCGGGCTAATTTGGGACAATATGAGCCATTGGATGCTTACACAAGCAAATGGGCTGATAAAAGCGATATGCTGGAAAGTGTCGTAGATACGGGTACCTACAAAGGGAAGCTGTACGGCATAGGTTTCATCCCAGATCCAAGGGTTCTGCTGTGGCGTAAGGATCTTTTCAAAGCAGCGGGACTGGACCCTGAGAAGCCGCCGGCCAATTGGGATGAACTGACCCAATATGCGGAAAAGCTGACAAAGAAGGATGGAGCGACAACAACGATGGCGGGTTTCGGTATTCCGACGGCGACCGGATGGACGTTATGGCAATCCTTTGTTCTGCAAAATGGCGGCAAAATTATTGATGCGGAGAATAACACACCATTATTTGATTCCCCAGAATCCATTGAGGCTACACAATACTTAATCGATATGGTGAAAAAGGGAATTACGATTCCGAACGATTCAACGAAATCCAATGAGAATCTGTTCCCGAACGGAAAAGCGGCGATAGCCTATGATAGCCCTGCTGCGTTCACGAATTTACAGAAGGATCATCCTGAGCTCAATGGGCAAATTGGTGTATCAGGTCCGATTTCTCGGAAAATGAAGTCTACCTTCGCTGGCATGCGTTTGTTGTTCATGAGCTCACAAAGCAAACAGAAAGACCTGGCCTTTGAATTTATGCAGACTGTCATGGCCAAGGAAGAGACATGGGCCAGATATAAGGAATTGGGGACTCCTGTCGTCAGGAAGTCTTTGAAAGACGATTATATTAAAGAAAATCCAGTCATGAATGGTGCAATCTTCGATGCCGTGACGTATGGACAAGGCGCTGCGAAAGTGACGTATTCCGGCAAGATGTATGAGTTTATTAGCCTAAATCTAGAAGAAGCCTATTATGGGAAGAAAACAGGGGAGCAAGCGATGAAGGATGCTGCGGCTCAGTTGACCAAGGAGCTTCCAAATCTAATTTCCAAATAGGATCTGAATCGCCTGCGTGAAGATTGCTTGCAGTCTACGGGCAGGCGATTTACGTTCAACCTGATGAAACGAGGTGGTTTCCCATGAAGCCGACTGCAACGACAGGTGCCCAAGGAGGCTTAGGCCGATATAAATCGCTCCGCAGATTGCGTTACGATTATGCCGGATATGCCATGATTGCTCCTGGGTATGTCATTTACTTTGCCTTTATTTTTATTCCACTATTGATTAGCTTCTATTATAGTTTTACAAATTATAACTTCTATAGCAGCCCTTCTTTTATTGGTCTGCAAAATTATTCGCGATTGCTGCATGACGGCATGTTCGCCAAAGCTATGGCGAACACCCTAGTGTACGCATTCTGGACGATACTGCCTCAAATTGCGCTTGGACTCGTTCTGGCTGTTCTGCTGAATGGAGGAATCTTCGGCAAGGTATTTGCTAGAGCCAGTATCTATGTGCCTAACGTAACATCCATGGTGGCTGTGTCTATGATTTGGCTCTGGATTTATGACCCTTCACTGGGGATTATGAACCGCGTGTTCAAAACAGTTGGCCTCGATCCGGTCCAGTGGTTGTATGATCCCAAAACAGCCATGCTCGCTATTGTGATCATGAGCATCTGGAAATCACTTGGATATACGATGATTATTTATTTGGCGGGATTGCAATCGATTCCCTCTAGTTTATATGAGGCGGCACATATGGATGGAGCCTCCAAACTAAGGCAGTTCTGGTCGGTTACCTTTCCGATGCTCAAGCCTACGACCTTTTTTATCCTTGTTATGACGTGTATTAACTCCTTCATGGTTTTCGAGCAAGTGAATATTCTGACGAACGGCGGGCCAATGGGTTCGACGACTACCGTTGTGCACCAAATTTATTTGCGTGGTTTCCAAGATTTCCAGATGGGGTATGCATCGGCGATGGCTATGGTGCTGTTTGCCATTACGCTTGTGATTACAATCGTCAATTTCAAATACGGTAATCAAGGTGATGATCTAGATGTGGACTAAGAGAAGGAAAGGAGGGATTTCGCTTGAAAAGTAAGATGGGCATCACAATCCTACTATCGACCATTATGCTTGCGGTTGCTCTGCTGATGCTTTTTCCATTCATGCTCATGGTGGTTACCTCCTTCAAGACAATGGGAGAAATACAATCACCTACATTCTCATTTATTCCACATAAATGGATGTTTCAGAATTATGTGCTTGCCATGTCCAAAGGGGAGTGGCTCCGTTATTTCTATAATTCTTTTGTTGTGACAGTGATTACGGTGATTGCTAGTCTTGTACTAAACTCGATGGCTGGCTACGCTTTTGCTAGACTGCGGTTTCCTGGAAGAGACATCCTGTTCTTTTCCGTACTAATCGGTATTATGGTGCCTTCGCAAGTAACCATGATTCCAACCTTCCTTATGATGAAAATGTTTCCGTTAGCCGGAGGCAACGATCTATTCGGAGCGGGAGGCATCGGATTAATAAACAGTTATGCCGGATTGATTTTTCCGTTTGTGGCAGGCTCGTTCGGTATCTTTCTATGCCGTCAGTTTTTCCTTACGTTTCCAAGGGCCTTGGATGAGGCAGCACAAATTGATGGAGCATCCACCTTGCGGGTGTTTTACCAAATCTATCTGCCTTTAAGTAAGCCGGTACTAGCTACACTGGGCATTTTCAAAACAACGGCGACCTGGAATGATTATATGTGGCCGCTTATTATGACGAACTCGGAGCAGATGAGAACCGTACAGCTGGGCTTGACGATGTTTCGCGGGGAAACCAGTGTGGAGTGGAATTTATTAATGGCGGCAACGACGCTTGTTGTACTCCCGCTTATGCTTCTGTTCCTGTTTGCCCAAAAATATTTCGTACAAGGTATTGTAACCACAGGTCTTAAAGCTTAAAATGACGAATTTATCTAAAGGAATCTTGGAGGGGAGGTTGCTATGAATACAATTGTCGTGCTTTTGGATACGCTCAATCGGCATCTGCTGCCAACGTATGGAGGGGATTGGGTCAAGACCCCGAATATCGAACGACTTGCAGAGAAATCCGTTGTTTTCGATCAGCATTGGTCAGGATCACTGCCCTGCATGCCAGCGCGAAGAGACCTCTTGACGGGAAGAACTGCTTTTCTGGAAAAAGGTTGGGGTGGTATTGAGCCGTTCGATGAAACGTTGCCAAATGTCCTGCGGAAAGGCGGGGTTTTCAGCCATATCGTAACCGATCACTACCATTATTTCGCTACCGGCGGGGAAAATTACTGCCAATCCTTTACGACATGGGACTTTCATCGCGGACAGGAGGACGATCCTTGGCATTCAACCGTAAGCGAGCCGGAAGTACCGGAAGAGCATTACGGTAGGGTCAGAACTCAGTATGAACGAAACCGGAAGAGGTTCCTGCAAGAGGAGGATTATGCTGGTCCGCGAACGATGCGAGCTGCTTGCGACTGGCTGGAGCGCAATAGCGAGGAGGACAATTATTTCCTGATGGTAGAAGCCTTCGATCCCCATGAACCTTTCGATTGCCCGAAGCATTATCTGGATCTGTATCAAGATGATTACAAGGGGCCTCTTTATAATTGGCCTAATTACGGGGATGTAGATGTGCCGGAAGAGGCGGTTGCGCATGTACGCAAACGATATGCAGCTAATCTTACCATGATTGATCATTGGCTTGGCAAGCTGCTGGACACGATGGACCGTTTGGCGTTATGGGAGGATACCCTGCTTATTTTCACAACGGATCACGGCTTCTTATTGGGTGAGCACAAGAAAATGGGTAAAAACCAGATGCATGTGTTCAACGAGCTCGCACATATTCCCATGATGATTCACGTCCCTGGCAGCGAGCATAACGGTACACGAATCCGTGCGCTCACGCAAAACATCGATGTAATGCCAACGATCCTTGATTACATGAATGTGGCGATTCCGGATCAAGTGAAGGGTCATTCATTAAGGGGACTTCTTGAGGGCCGAATGGACAAGGTCCGCAATGCGGCGATCTATGGTTATCACGGCATGGCGGTGAATGTAACAGACGGCAACTATACCTATATGAGAGCTCCACGAGCAGCAGATAATCATCCGTGTTTTACGTATACGGCAATGCCGACAACCTTCCGTTCTTATTTGGGCAATCAGGTGCAAGAGTTGATTGAAACGGGCCGTTTCTTGCCATATACGCGATTTCCTTTGTTTAAAGTGCCCGTGAGCCGGCAAGGTGAGTCTTATGCGACGAACAGTCAAGTCATGGAGACGAAGCTTTATGATCTATCCAAAGATTATCAGCAGCAGCATTCGATTCAGGACGCCGAATTGGAGGCGCGTATGATTAGACTGCTGAAAGAGAGTATGCGCGAAGCGGATACGCCGTTAGAACAATTCGAGCGACTCGGATTGTAGATGCAGTTGAACCTAGAAAAAAGCGAAAGCCTGGCATCTCAAGGCTTTCGCTTTTTTATTGCTCTTTTTATCTTCTTAACAGCTACTAGTCTTATGCTATCCCTGTTAATAAAGTTTATGCATTTCTCTTGTACCTTTGGAGGGGGTAATTTGTATGAGTGAATAGCGGCTTCGGGGTAAACAATATAAACAGTTATACAATTCATTTTGAGAGACCACTCGTTAAGTTTAATCATTTATATAATGTAAGAATTCATTGATGAAAGACTGATGCTTATGCTTGTATTTGAATCCAACCAATAATTCGTTACGAACAATCATCTGTTCGCTAACTATTCGCCATTTTGGTTCTGTCACTTCATTATCATTCAGCATGTAGGTTGGAAGCACACTTAGTCCTTCACCTTCTACAATCGCGCTCAAAATTAAATGCAGGTTAGGAATGACATGAACCGGAATGATCTGGGGACTTGCCTTGAAAAATTCTTTCCAATACTTTCGAATAAGGGGAAGTTCGAGATCATAGCTGATCCAACGTTGTTGCAGCAGCCATTGCTCCATATCTTTTAAATGCGTAAAATCAGGAACAACGGTTTTGAATGGAGCAACAACAACAAACTCCTCTTCCTTAAGCGGTAAATATTCAATACCAGGTGTCGTGGACTTTATGTTCGTTAGGATGATATCTACACGATCTTCTCTCAGAAGTTCCAATAATTCATCAGCATCGCGAAAATAGGTGATCGTATTCAAATTCATTTTAGATAGATGTGCCATAATTTTCTCAGTAAACAATTCCTGAGTTGTACCAATCTTAATGGTTTTTGTTGTAGAGGAAGGATTTATTCTTAATTCCTGCGTCTTTTCTTCTAACATATCGATATAAGGCGCGAGAAGTGAATACAGTTGTTTTCCTCGTTCAGTTGGAATGAGCTTTCGCGTTGTACGAGTGAATAGCTGTTCACCAACTTCGGCTTCAAGGGAGGCGAGATGCTGGCTTAACGCCGGTTGCGTCATAATCCGTGCTTTAGCGGCTAACGAAACGGAATTATGTTTAAATATGCAGATAAAACTTCGATACCATTCAAAATCAACCATAGTTACTCCTTCTTGCGAAATTTCTGTTGTATATACAGCTACTATAATAGCAGGTTCGATACTATCAAACCGTGACTTTGTCACACGGCATCCTAATAGATAGCATGCAATATGATTAAACATCAGGAGGAAGCGTAAATAGAAGAGAAAATCTGCAAACAAATAGAGCTCAGCATTACCAACGAATGGGTAACGCTGAGCTCTTGTATTTTGTTGGGGAGAAGAATGGCCGGTGTTCCCCCAGCCATCCTGTTATCAATACCCTAACAATGGAGCACCTAGGGAGTAGCAGACAATCATCATTAGAAGCACTGTGATGTGATTAAGCGAGAAAATGAACATCGAACGGGCCCACTTGTTCTCCTGCTTCCGTTGATATCCGCTGATGCTCAGAATCAACCAGACCAGGCTCAGTAGCGCATTAGCTACGGCGATGTACGGATTAAAGGACCAGAACAAGAAGCTGACTAGGAACAGTGCAACCAGATACACGTTCATCTGCACATAAGTTCGACGAATACCCTTGACGACCGGCAGCATCGGTATGTTAGCCGCCCGGTATTCCTCCATGCGCCTAATCCCGATTGCGTAGAAATGAGGCATCTGCCAAATAAGCATCAAGAGAAACAGCGCAACAGCATGGGGATGTAGAATATCCGGTGAGATTGCAGACCAACCGATGAGCGGAGGAATCGCTCCAGATAAGCTCCCAACCTCCGTATTATAGATTGTTCTACGTTTTGTCCACATGGTATAAGGCACGACATATAAGAATAGCCCCAGAAAGCCTACGAAAGCAGATAGCGGCGATGCAATATAGAGTGCCACTAGGCCGCCGATCGCGATCCAAATACCAATGATCAGTCCGCTCCTAATATCTATTATGCCAGAAACCGTTGGCCTGTTTTTCGTCCGTTCCATAAGGCGGTCGATATCCCGGTCGTATAAATTATTAAAGATACCGGCCGCTCCAATCACCAAAGAAGATCCGATTAGTGCTAATGTCATGTTACCGATTTTATCGAATAGCGGTATTCGATGTACGAACAACGCCATACTAAGCCCTGCGATCATTGCGATGAGGTTTGACTTAATAATCCCAATCTTAATCGTTTCGAATAATACCTTCGTGATCGAAATTGGAGCACTTTGGATGCTAACCGTATTGCCTTGTATTTGCATGTCGCTAACACACCCTTTCAGGTAATTACCTTCTATAGGTTTAGGTTATCATATAGGTGGCGCTCATGTGCCTAGCTTCAACAAACACTCATGATTCTGTCATAAATCTTTGTCGCTTTCGTGAATTAGTTATTTTCATGGTGAAAAAGGAAAACGAGAGACGAGCCGCTGTTACGTATGAGTTGTATGCGGAACAAGATGTCGATAACGCATCTCTTATGCAAATTGTAGCGTCGATGTCGACAGGGAAGAAATAAGTAACCTCTAATTGAGTTAGTTTCGCGTATTGCCTTGGGGCCATGTCCCCAAGGTTTTTTTCCAATACTATAGGCGATCCGAGTTCCAGCGGTTATTTATTTGAGTGTTCTGCTGGTGAAAAAAATACCAAAGTAGTTAGGTCTTCTGTTATATAAGGCTGTTTGATTAAGGATAGGATATAATATAAAGTGAAAAATTAAAAGGAGGAGCATATCATGGACAAGGTAATTCCTTTCTTAATGTTTCAAGATGGCAAGGCTGAAGAAGCGATGAACTGGTATACTTCGCTTATTGAGGATTCTGAAATCACAAGCATTGTTCGGTATGGAGCTAATGAACATTGGAGAAGAAGGAACCGTCATGCAGGCTACTTTCACATTAAAAAAGCAAGAGTTTATGTGTATTGATAGTTATGTCAAACATAAATTTACATTTACACCTTCGTTCTCGATCTACGTTTCTTGTCATACGGAGGAAGAAATTGATGAGCTTTATGGGAAACTTCTCGAAGGTGGACAAGCGCTAATGTCATTAAGTAATTATGGGTTCAGTAAAAAGTTTGGTTGGCTGAATGACCGTTTCGGAGTCTCATGGCAAATAAATTTTATCTAGATCTAAACATACAAAAATAACACACTAAAAACAAAAATTACCTTCTTTCGGGATATAAATGAAAACGGATACAATGAGAGCAACTGGTTTCTATTACAGTGTTATCGTTAGAATATGAGGGGGAGGGTGGAAGCTTGCTCTCCTTCTTTTTGTACAACCCCCCAAATGCACAATATTTTTTCAAGATAAGGGGTCTGTCGGATCAGTATTTATAATACCTTGTACTTAACGAGTAATTTTCATCACAGGAGGGGAAAAGTTACGATATTTCCATTTAAAACAGCGCTTAATGCGTCAACCTTGTTTCCTTTCAATCTAGACGTTAAAGATCAGGTTCAAATTGCTGCCGAATCCGGCTATGACGGCGTGGAATTGTGGGTCAGAGATCTGGAGGTCTATTTGGCAAACGGAAGTACGATCCAACAATTGAAGAGGTACATCTCGGACACAGGTATAACGGTTGTTAATGCGATCTCTTTTATTGCATGGCCAGATGAAAACGAAGAGGTAAGAAAACTGGCGTTCGTGCAAGCGGAGAAGGAAATGGCGATGCTAGCGGAACTTGGCTGTGTGGCAGTAGCCACTCCTCCTTTCGGTCATGTGCAGCATGTTTCTCTTGAAAGCATGGCAGAAAGTTTTGCCAAGCTTGCGGAATTAGCCCGCCAGATCGGGATCAAGCCGTATTTGGAATTCTGGGGCAGGGCGCCCAAATTGTCCCGTTTAAGCGAAGCGGTGTATGTGGCGATGGAAAGCGGCGTGCCTGATGCGCAAATTTTGCTGGATCCGTTTCATATGTATACGGGCGGAAGCAGCATAGAAAGCCTCTCCTGCTTGAACGGGGAGCGGATAGGCATCGTGCATGTGAACGATTATCCCGAAGTGCTGGCAAGAGATGTGATATCCGATCAGGATCGCGTCCTTCCTGGCGCTGGCTGTGCGCCTTCGCAACAACTTGCACGCACACTATACGATATCGGATATAGAGGGCATTTGTCGTTGGAATTGTTTGTGGAAGATTGGGGTACGAAGAGCCCATTGGAAGTCGCTAAGATCGGATTGAAATCGATAACCCATACTTATCAAATTAGCAATTAATGAAAGACTTTTACTATATTTTTGTGGAGGGATATGACATGGAA
The DNA here is from genome assembly GCF_059692175.1 of Paenibacillus sp. J22R67. Classification (NCBI taxonomy): domain Bacteria; kingdom Bacillati; phylum Bacillota; class Bacilli; order Caryophanales; family Paenibacillaceae; genus Paenibacillus; species Paenibacillus sp. J22R67. Next base: position 348,446 of record NZ_JCAUAX010000004.1, read on the forward strand.
AAAGTTCGTTTCTTAATGATTGGCGTAGGTGGAATGGGAAGAGAGCACATTCGAAGATTACTTCAATTACCGGAAGCTGAAATTGTCGCGTTGGCAGATCCATCAGTTGCAGCAGTCGAACAAGTGAAGGAGAGATTTCCCGAGTTGAAGAGCATATCGGTGTATTCGGACTACCGGGAGGCTATCTCACAGGCAAATGCCGATGCTGCCATTATTGTTTCTCCTCATAGCATGCACTATGAACAAGGGATAGCATGCTTGGACGGTGGACTGCATGTACTGATGGAAAAGCCCTTTGTCGACGGCTCCGAAAACGCGGAATCTATCATTGCCCATGCAGCTAATGTCAACAAGCATCTAGCAGTTGCCTACCAGCGTCACCTGATGGGGCCGTACATCTATATGCACGACTTGATCCAAAGCGGAGAACTTGGGGAAATCAATTTCATTTGCGCCTATCAGGCACAAAGTTGGCTAAAGGGTACGACAGGTACGTGGAGGCAAAACCCTGCATTATCGTGCGGCGGGCAGTTGAATGACTCCGGAAGCCATCTTCTTGACGTTGTGCTTTGGGTGACAGGTCTCGAACCGGAAAGTGTGACTGCTTTCATTGACAACCGTGGCACACAAGTCGATATCGACTCAGCCGTCACTGTTCGCTTTCGGGAAGGTGCCATTGCGACATTCAATGTTGTCGGAAGCGCCAGTATAGGTTGGCATGAGGACGTATCTATTCACTGCGCAAAGGGTACCGTATTGTTCCGCAATAATAGCCTATTCGTCGCCAAAGAGGGCCAAAGAGAGCTTGTCGAAGTATCAGAAGTTCTTCCGGCTTCCAGTGATCCCAATCGAGATTTTGTTGATCTCATTCTCGGAAGAGTCAATGAAGCTGCTGCGCCCTCTAGCTGTGGTTTGAAGATTGCGCGTTTAACGGAAGCAGCCTGGAAGAGCGCGGCGAATGGCGGTCAAGTGATCCATCTATAATCAATAATCATTTTAACTCCATATATAATGGGACTTAAGGAGTGATGGTTTTGAGAGCGATTACAATTAGAGATGAAGAATCCCGAGTGAAAGTTGCCATGGAGAATGTCCCAAGGCCTAGTGTGACTGGCCCTGAGGACGTAGTCATACGGGTGCTCTGCGTTGGAATCGATGGAACTGACCGGGAAATCATCGTTGACAACTTTGCGAGATACCCTAACGGCAAGTCGGAAATGGTTATCGGGCACGAACTGCTAGGTATTGTCGCGGAATCAAGCGTGGAATCTGGATTTTCCCCGGGAGATCTTGTAACGGCGTTGGTAAGAAGACCATGCGGTGAAGAAGAATGCGCTAATTGTCGTAATGAACGGCAGGACTTTTGTCAAACCGGCAATTATACAGAGCGTGGAATTGCTAGGGCTGATGGCTTTCTATGTGAGTATGTTGTAGAGAATGCTAAATACATCGTCAGAGTTCCCAATGAGTGCATGTCATATGGCGTTTTGGTAGAACCGCAAAGTATTGTGGAGAAGGTATGGAACCAGACGATGATGATTCAAAAGCGCATGATTTGGCAGCCGCGAACCGTGCTAATTACGGGCTCTGGTCCGCTCGGCATTTTGGCGGCTTTGACATGCAGAGCTATGGGACTTGATACGTATGTATGGTCCAAATCGGACACTGAGAGCATGAACGCGACTATCATCCGTAGCATCGGCGGGCATTACCAGCAAGCCGATTCCTCCACTGACGGAACTTTTTTTTCCGGACTGACGGAGTACTTGAAGCAATTGGGCAAAAGCTTCGATATGATTTGGGAATGTAGTGGGCACGCCCCTCTTGGGTATGAAGCAATTCCCCTGCTAAACAATAACGGGATCCTGGCGCTTCTTGGCGTTACCCCGGGCAACGGTCGTCTAGAGCTTCCTAGTGATCATATTTATCGAGAAATGGTTATTAAAAATAAATGTGTCATCGGATCTGTTAACGCGTCGCATCACGATTTTGAAACGGCGATCAATCGTCTTCGTGACATTGAAAAGCAATATCCCGGCATGCTCGGGATGCTTCAAACAAACCGGCTGTCTATTGAAGAAGTGCCGAATATTGATTTTGACAATATAACAATTAAAGCAGTTGTTGATCTGATTCCTCCTTCTGAGTGGACTTCTAAATTAACAAACAATCGTATTCCTATCAGACTATCCGAGGAGGATGTATGACGATGGAAAAAAAGCGAATTCGTATTGGTATGATCGGCTATAAATTCATGGGCAAGGCCCATTCACACGCCTACAGGGATGTCCCTTTTTATTTTGACACTGACGGGGTGCCGGTGATGCAGGCGATCTGCGGACGCGACGAGGCAGGTGTGAAGTCGGCAGCGCAGAAGCTAGGCTGGGCATCCTACGAAACGGATTGGCGCAAACTGATCGAACGAGATGATATTGATTTGATCGATATCGGCGCTCCGAATAATGCTCATGCGGAAATCGCAATAGCCGCTGCACAAGCCGGTAAGCATATTTTGTGCGAGAAACCGCTTGCCATGAGTGTGGAAGAAGCGAAAACGATGCTGGAGGCAGTGAATAAAGCGGGAGTCATTCATATGATTTGCCACAATTATCGTTTTGTTCCGGCGGTTCAGTACGCGAAGAAGCTGATTGATGAAGGAAGACTAGGGAAAATCCATCACATTAGAGCGAATTACCTGCAAGACTGGATTATGGACCCGAAATTCCCTTTGGTTTGGCGTTTGAAAAAAGAGATTTGTGGTTCCGGTTCGCATGGAGATCTCGCTGCCCACTCGCTTGACCTTGCTCGCTTTCTGGTAGGGGAATTCAAGGAAGTGAACGGGATGATGGAAACCTTCATCAAGGAGCGGCCGATTGGAGAAATGAGTGGCGGCTTAAGTGCTAATGTCAAGGGAGGAGAGCTTGGCGTTGTTGATGTGGACGATGCATCCATCTTCATGGCCCGCTTTGAGAATGGAGCTGTCGGCGTATTTGAAGCTACGAGGTTTGCTGGTGGAAACCGCAACGGGAACCGCTTCGAGATCAATGGCGAGAAGGGTTCGATCCGTTGGGATATGGAGCAGATGAATACGCTGCAATATTATTCCGCCGAAGACGAACCTGGCATGCAAGGCTTCCGTTACATTAATTGCCAGGAAGAGATTCATCCGTATGCGGGAGCTTACTGGCCACCTGCCCATATTATCGGCTATGAGCATACGTTTATAAATCTGTTCACAGAACTGATGAATGGCATCGCCAATAACACGAATCCTACCCCCAATTTTGAAGATGGTCTAAAAAATCAAATTGTGCTCGAAGCTGTGCAGAAATCCGCTCAGACAGGGCGTTGGGTATCTATAGCCGACATGAATTAATTTCATAGTAGTAGATATCCCTATATAAGAGCATAGCGATTTTTTGCTATGCTCTTTACTTTTGGATGGTGCTACCAAGGCCGGAATGTTGGCTTACCAGGCTACATGGTTTGTTCCTACAAACATAAGTGAAAGAATGAAAGACTTCAAAAAACTTACAAAACCCTCTGAATTGCTTGGAATTCTATCTTACTGATGAGTTGGAAACAATTTTGAAGTGGATGAAATAAAGCCTTTTACGGAGAAGGTGTCGTATAAGAAGTAAAAAGACGGGGAGAATGTTCCTATCCTCAGTTGGCATTTCATGAAATATTTCTTTGTTTGCAGGAATGATATTGCTAAATGGCAAGAATGCGTTTAGAATATGCATAAATAAAAATTTTTCATGACATATTATTTTTTTTAAGGTGAGTGATAGGATTGGAACACATAAACGATGAACTAGGGTTCTTGAAGCAAATCATCAAAGGAATTGCAACTCAATTTGGGGATAAATGTGAAGTGGTGCTTCATGATTTGACTGGTGATTACGAGCATACGATTGTAGGTATAGAGAACTCTCACATTACCGGAAGAAGAGTCGGCGACTGTGGGAGCAATCTTGGGCTGGAGGTGCTGCGAGGCACTGACAAAGACGGTGATCGCTACAACTATGTCACGCAGACGAAAGATGGCAAAATCCTGCGATCAACATCTATTTACCTCAAAAATAAAGATGAGCAGACCATCGGGGCTATTTGCATAAATATGGATATTTCTGATTTGATTATGGCTGAAAAAGCACTTAAATCGATTACAATGCACAGCATAGATCAAGAAACAGAAGAAGTATTCGTCAACGATGTAAGTGATTTACTGGAATACTTGCTTCAGCAGTGCCATAACGAAATAGGAATACCAGTTTCCCACATGGGAAAAGAGGATAAGAAGAAAGCTGTTCAATTTCTGGATAAACGAGGAGCTTTCCTTATTAAGAAGGCCGGAGATAAGGTGTGCCAGTTTTTGGATATCTCTAAATTTACACTGTACAACTTACTCGATGAGGTCCGTGTAAAATAAGTTTTAAATGATGAACCCCAATCAACTTCACATAAGTTGGTTGGGGTTTTATAGTTAATTCGAAAATAAATGGCATGAAACCTAACATAATTAAGGCAAAAAACAATCATTCTAGTATTGATCATTATCTAAGTGAACTTTATGTGATGTTTGTGTTAGATTAAATAAGAATGGAAGGGCTTTCTTCAGAAAAAACCATTGACGGTTATATTTTTTTTGTCTATAGTAATGAAAAAGAAAAAAAATTAGATGATCTAAAAATTTTTCATTTAATTGCACGAATGCCGTTTACACGGCATCTTAATATCGCCGAGGTGGATGAGGTTCGGTAAGGATTATGGTGAATGATGGATAAAGGAGGCACTTGATGGTTCAGCCACTACTATCGGTTGAGAATTTAAAAACCTATTTTGTCAAGGGTGAGGTCGAGGTACATGCTGTTGATGGTATTGATCTCACGATTTATCCGAAGCAAATTGTTTGTATCGTCGGGGAATCTGGTTGCGGGAAGAGTATGACGTCTTTATCCATTATGGGGTTGGTTCCAAGACCGCATGGACGTGTGGTAAACGGGGAAATTTGGTTTGGTGGTCAAAATTTACTTGAGTTGACGGAGAATCAACTATCGTCGATTAGGGGAAATGATATTTCGATGATTTTCCAGGAACCGATGACATCGCTGAACCCGGTGTTAACAATTGGCGATCAGATGTCCGAGGTTCTTCTCAGACACCGTAAAATAACGAAGCAGCAAGCGCTGGAATTAGTCATCAAAATGCTTGAATTCGTTGGTGTAGCAAGGGCGGCGGATATTGTGAAGGAATACCCGCATCAATTCTCCGGTGGCATGCGCCAACGTGTAATGATCGGCATGGCGATGATATGCGAGCCTAAGCTATTGATCGCAGACGAGCCTACAACGGCTCTTGATGTGACGATTCAAGCCCAGGTGCTTGAGCTAATGAAGCGCATGCGTGATGAATTCGATACCTCGGTGATGATGATCACCCATGATTTGGGTGTAGTAGCTGAAATCGCGGATCACGTAGTTGTTATGTATGCGGGCCAAGTGGTTGAAAGTGCATCAGCCGATTCATTGTTTGAGGATCCGCTTCATCCGTATTCCCAAGCACTGTTGAAATCCATTCCCTCGCTGGATGAAGAAACAGAGATGCTGTATTCAATTCCGGGTACGGTACCGGATTCATCCAAGTATCCAGCAGGATGCCGATTCGCGGAACGATGCGAATGGACACAGCCTTCCTGTATACAAAAAATGCCTGAGCTTCGCGAAGTGAAGCCCGGCCAGTTTGCTAGGTGTGATTTAATCTAACAGAAAGGATAGATATAATGAGCGATCAGCTATTAGAAGTTTCTAATCTCAAAAAATATTATCCGATCCAAGCTGGACTCATACGCCGAACAATCGGACATGTGAAGGCGATAGATGACGTTTCATTTCAAATCGGATATGGCGAAACGCTTGGTATTGTTGGGGAATCAGGCTGTGGGAAATCGACCTTGGGTCGAATGATTATGCGTGTTCTTGAACCGACGGAAGGAACCATTTTATTCGATCAGCAGGACATCACCAAGATGCACGGTAAGAATCTTCGCCGCACGCGTCGAAACTTCCAAATGGTATTTCAGGATCCTTATGCATCCTTGAATCCTAAGATGAACGTTGCCGACATTATAGCAGAGCCACTGCTTATAAACGGCATAATGAACAGGAGTGAAGCTTCCGAGAAGGTCAATCAATTAATTGATCTGGTTGGTTTACGTCAGAAGGATTTACATAAATATCCGCATGAGTTTTCTGGTGGGCAGCGGCAGCGGATCGGCATTGCACGGGCATTGTCACTAAGCCCTAAGCTAATTGTGGCAGATGAAGCGGTCTCGGCTCTGGATGTATCCATTCAGGCGCAGATTCTTAATCTAATGACCGAATTGAAGAAAGAATTTAACCTTTCTTATATGTTTATTTCTCATAATCTATCTGTAGTCAAGCACATTAGCAATCGTGTGGGTGTCATGTATCTAGGGCATTTGGTGGAGATCGGAGACAAGGATAGCTTGTACCAAGGGCCGCTCCATCCGTATACGAAGGCGCTGTTATCTTCTTCGCCAAATACGAAGAGAGGAGTTAAACGGGAGAAAATAATCTTACAAGGCGAAGTGCCGAGTCCCGCTAATCCCCCGCAAGGTTGTCCCTTTCATACACGCTGCCCGCAGGTTATGGAGGTTTGTCAATCAGTAAGGCCACAGCTGCAAGAAATAGTCCCAGGACATTCCGCAGCTTGTCATTTATATGAGACGGCAGGTGTACAGTCATGAAAGATCAGATTCTTGTAAAAGTTATAGACCCTTTGCACCAACAGACATACATGGCATTGCTGAAGAAGACGGCTGAAGGCTATCGACTAGATCGTTCGATCCCTGACCTTTCCTCACAGGAGCCTGAATTTTATTTGAGTCCCGGATGGATCGATCTCCATGCACACGTATATGATGGTGTCGCTAACCTCAGTGTAACAGCTGATGAAGTAGGAATTGAGACCGGCGTTCATTTGGTTGTTGATGCAGGGAGTGCTGGCGAAGCGACTTTGCCTGGGCTGCAGAAGTATGTAGCTCCTGCCTTCCAGACGGAAGTTAAAGCGTGGCTCAACATCAGCTCAATTGGTCTGGTTCACCTCAGAGAAGTTGCGACTTTAGACTATATCCATGTAGATAAAACGGTAAAAGCTATCATCGATAATCGAGACTTCGTCTGTGGTGTCAAAGTTCGTTCAAGCGGTGCTATTGTTGGATCGATGGGACTTCAACCGCTTCAACTGGCCAAGCTTGCAGCTCTCGAGGCTGGCGTGCCGGTTATGGTACATATCGGTGAAGCGCCGCCTCTCATTGATGGTGTATTGGATCTTTTGGACGAAGGAGATGTTATTACCCATTGCTTTCATGCAAAAATAGGAAATCCATGGCTTAAAGATGGCAAGCCGGGAAAGGCGCTCCTGAGAGCCATCGATCGAGGCGTTAAGCTGGATGTGGGTCATGGTGCGGCAAGCTTCAATAATGAGGTATGCCGTAATGCCATAGCTGCCGGATTCGCTCCGGATACGATTAGCACAGATGTACATATTCGCAATATCCGAGGTCCAGTTTATGACCTGTCAACAACAATGACCAAATTGCTGGCTTGCGGAATGCCGCTCGAGAAGGTCATTGCCTCAGTAACGACTGCACCATCACAGATTCTACAGCTGAACGATTGGTGTAATCTTAATGGAAGTTTGGATCGAGCTACTTTATTTCGGGTTGATGGTCAGCGGCCGGATGGGCGCGATTATCGCGATTCACAAGGAAATATACTTGTACCTGAACAATTCATTAAGCCTTCCGCAGTGATAACTGCAGGTATATATACGGCATGTAAGACGCAGTAGGATCAGCAAATTCAGTAAGACCATTCGGGGAGGAATTATTGTGAAAATAAAGCTTTTACTGGCAGCCATGTGTTTGATAATCGTTTTATCGGCTTGTACGAACTCAAATGGCAGCTCCTCTGCTCCTGCTGACAAAGGAGCTGGTAGCGTATCATCCAAACCAGCTAAGGATACGTTAACGGTTGCGCAAGAAATTGACGCGGGAACACTGGACCCTCAAAAGCAAGGTAAAATACCGGATATGGGCATTCTTATTAACATGTTTGATACGCTAGTAACACGTGATGAGAATAACAAATTGGCTCCAGCACTAGCTACCGAATGGAAGGCACTGAACGATACGACTTGGGAATTTAAGCTTAGAGAAGGTGTGAAATTTCATAATGGGGAGCCGTTCAATGCAGATGCTGTGAAATTCAGTATTGATCGTCTTAATAATCCCGAAACGAAATCACCGATTGTTGAGCTGAAAACCGTTAAAGAGGTTATCGTTGTTGATGCCAAAACTGTCAAAATTATTACCGATGGTCCCGATCCGATACTCCCTAACAAGATGACATTGTTCGGCGGAACGATGGTCCCTCCGCAGTACATTAAGGAAAAAGGCGATGAGAATTTCGCGAAAAATCCTGTGGGTACAGGTCCATTCAAATTTGTTTCTTGGCAAAAAGATAGTCAAATCACGATGGAAGCCAATGCCGACTACTGGCAGGGAGCTGCCAAATTCAAAAAACTAGTCTTCAAAATAATTCCGAATCCTTCCAATATGGCGGCTGCAATAAGAGCCGGTGAAGTGGATATTGCATCAGGCATCAAGCCCGATGTGGCTACACAGCTGAAAAGTCAAACAGAACTTAAAGTTGTTTCGAGTCCTGGTATTCGAACATTCTATATTTCGTTGGATACAAAAGCAGGACCTTTGGCTAAGAAGGAAGTTCGTCAGGCACTCAATTATGCCATCGATGTGAATACGATCATTAAAACCGTATTGGACGGTAATGCTGCACGCGCCTCTACGCTAATTCCTAAGGAAAACTTCGGATATGACCCGGCTATCACTCCATACGAATACAACATTGAGAAAGCCAAGCAGTTGCTGGCGACAGCTGGTTATCCACAAGGATTCGCTATCACGCTGGATGCAGATAATCTGGAAGCAAACAACGTTCAAGTTATTGCGGCCCAGCTGGAGAAAATAGGGGTTAAGGTGCAGCTCAACTTAATGGACAGCAAAACCTTGACGGCTAATTTGGTAGCTAAAAAGACTTCACCTATGTATTTTATCGGTAATACAGGCTGGACCATGGACGCGATGAGTAATTTTCAATCGTATCTTAAGAGTGACAGACGTTACAACAGATATCCTAACCCTGAGATTGATAAGCTGATCGATGAAGAAGAGCAAACCATCGACCCACAAAAGCGACAAGCGGCTTTCACGAAGTTGCAAACGATTTTGAAAGAAGATGCTCCATTCGTCTATTTATATCAAACAAATGGCCTTTACGGAATCCGCAACAATATCGAATGGAAACCGAATCCGGTCGGCATCTTGTCCATGTACAAAGCGTCCATTAAATGATTTGTCTGCTGCGGAGGTGATATCTATTGCTATCTTATATACTGCGTCGCTGCTTTTACGCCATATTCGTGTTATTCGGGGTAGCGACGGTCGTATTTCTAATTACTAGGTTAACCGGTGATCCGGTAGCCATTATGCTGACTCCTGATGCTACGGTTGAACAGGCGCAAGCACTACGGCATTCGCTAGGCATGGATAAACCAGTCATTGAGCAGTATGGCATTTATCTGATGAACCTGCTGCATTTAAATTTTGGAGTTTCGCTGCGTTATGGTGAACATACGTTACAACTTATTATTGAAAGGATGCCGGCGACGATACAACTCGCCGGAGCAGCCTTGCTATTCTCTCTTGTCGTTGCTATTCCTGCCGGTATTATTTCGGCCATTAAACGGGGGACCGTGATCGAAAAAGGCATTATGTCGTTAATTGTATTTGGTCAATCCATGCCTGTTTTCTGGGTAGGGATTCTGCTGGTCTTACTGTTCTCCGTGCATTGGAGAATATTCCCGACTGGAGGTATTGGCGGGTTCAGTCACATCGTGCTGCCTGCCTTTGCACTTGGCATTCATCTATTGGCACTGGTTGCTAGATTATTAAGGGCATCGTTAATTGAAGCTCTCGATTCTGATTATATTCGTACAGCCAGAGCCAAAGGGTTGGTTGCAGTAGTTGTCATTTCGAAACATGCTTTACGCAATTGTCTGCTACCGATCATTACAATTGTCGGTTTGGAGATTGGAGCATTATTGGGAGGATCCGTAGTAACAGAGACTGTGTTTGCTTGGCCAGGTGTCGGACAACTGCTGGTGCAATCCATTTATAACCGCGATTATCCTTTGGTTCAGGGAGCAATCATCATTTTGGCTGCTATTTTTGTACTGGTTAATTTGATTGTTGATATCTGTTATTCGCTTGTTGATCCTCGTATCCAATATAAATAGGGGGGATACTTACGTTAAAACGAATCGTGAACGGGAAATATGGCAGTCTGTTTAATTGGTTATCGATGTGTGTGCTTGGAGGCTTTCTAATTATGGCGGTGACGGCAACAAAATTGTCGCCGCATGATCCGAATGTACAGGACTTATTAATGCGTTTCAAACCGCCGTTTTGGCTCAGCGGCTCCGAAGATGGCTATTGGCTGGGCACGGATAATATGGGACGGGACTTATTAAGCCGAATTATTTATGGTAGTCAAGTTTCAATCCTGGTAGGTGTGGCAGCGGTCGTAATATCAGGTGTGTTGGGAACGATCATAGGCTTGTTATCTGGATTCTACAACGCATTGGATCACGTCATGATGAGGATCGCAGACATCCAATTGGCTTTTCCTACGATTTTATTGGCGCTTGCTATCGTAGCAGTCATAGGTGGCGGCTTGAATAATTTGATCATTGTACTTGGTATTACGGGCTGGGTGCCCTACGCAAGGGTTATTCGTTCAGAGGTTTTGAGCATACGATCCAGTGATTTCGTCGTCGCAGCGCAAACGATTGGCGTTAGTGACTTCCGTTTGCTCTTTCGGCATATACTTCCGAATATTTTTTCGCCTGTTATTACCATTGCTACGTTCCAAGTGGCGTCTGCTATTATTGCGGAATCTTCACTGAGCTTCCTTGGACTTGGTGTTCCTGTCAGTGTACCCAGCTGGGGTAACATGCTAAATCAAGGGCAGCTGTATATGGAATCAGCTTGGTGGATTTCTGTATTTCCGGGCGTGTCCATTATGCTAATTGTGTTATCCATTAATATCTTGGGTGATATTTGGAGAGATAAACTGAATCCGAAAGCCAAAGGGCGTTAAAGAAGAAGTTAAGCAGCGCTTTCGGAGAGAAAGCTTTAAGGAGGAAGAAAGCAGATGACTTGGTCTTATGCAACCCATTATGCCTGTGATAATTGCACAGAGATATTTGAATTGCTGCAACCTTTAAATACATGCCCAAGCTGCGGCGGGCTGCTGGAAATTCAGTATGATTTGGACCGTATGAAGCGTGAACTGCAGCCGAAGCTATTTGATTCTCGCGAGCCCTCCATGTGGCGTTGGCATGAATTTTACCCCCTGCAGGATGGTGCTAATGTTGTAACAATGGGTGAAGGCGGCACACCGCTGCTACCATCTGTATACGCCGGAAGTAAGCTGGGACTGTCCAAGCTGTATTTTAAAAATGATGCGTTGATGCCTACAGGCAGCTTTAAGGATCGTGGTTTTAGTTTGGCAGTTAGTTTTGCCAAGGAATTAGGAATATCACGGGGACTGACTTACAGCTCCGGCAATGCGGGAGCTTCGTTTGCGGCGTACGCAAGTCGAGCGGGACTAGATGCAACTGTTCTGGTTGAATATTTAGCCAACCCGATCAAGAAAGCGATAATCGGTTTGTATGGAGCTCATACGGCTACTTTACATTTTGAAAGTATGGAGGATATTTCAGCCATGCTTGAGCAAGCGGTGAGGGATCTAGGTTTATATCAGTTTGTGAACTTTATTAATCCGACAAGGCACGAAGCAATGAAGAGCTATGCTTACGAAATCAGTCAGGCATTGGGCTGGAAGGCTCCAGACGTGATGATTCACCCCGTTGGTACAGGCGGAGGTATTTGGGGAGCTTGGAAAGGATTTAGTGAGTTGAAGCAATTGGGGTGGATCGATTCACTCCCCAAGATGGTTGCTGTGCAGCCGAGTGCTACGGGGCCGATTGTCCAAGCGTTCAAGCACGGAGCAAGACATGCAGAGAAACATGGTGATCCTACCCAAACGATTGCTCAGAGTATTGCGGCCGATGCTCCGATTCAAGGAGGGCGCCGGGTGCTGAATGCTGTTTATGATTCAGGCGGGTTTGCGGTGGCTGTGACCAATGAGGAGATTATCGAAGCAGTGCAGTGGCTGGGCAACGAAGGGATATGTGCTGAACCTGCTTCTGCCGCCTCGCTTGCGGCGTTAAAGAGGGCTGTGTCCAATGGCCTTGTTAAGCCGGATGATTGTGTCGTATGCGTCATTACCGGAAGCGGCTTGAAGCAGCCGTCAGTCATTCAACAGGCAATAGCGGAATCGGAATTAAAATTGAACGCGAACTTCGATGATTTAAACAAGCTTTTGACCGATTTATGGAAGTAGACTACAAGGGTGGAGATGATATCGTGCAGCAACCAAGCCCTGTAATTAAAGCATTAATGACATGCATATCGCATCCTACCCCGAATCCGCCTGGCGAAGTTGCTGAGGTAGCTGATTGGTTGGAGGAATGGGCGAAGAGCTTCGGTGCACAAGTCGTACGGCAAACGGTCGAACCTGGAAAGGACAATGTGATCATTACACTGGATTACGGTCCTGGTCCATGTCTCGTTTTCAATACCCATATGGATGTTAATTCTCCCAAGGGACAAGTGTGGTCAAGTCCGCCTTTTGAGCCGAGGTTAAGTCTGGATGAAGGCAAGCTCTATGGCGTGGGGGCTAGTGATGCCAAAGGAAGTCTAGTTAGTATGATGGCCGCTTTGGAAAACATCGCAAACGATCCGAGTAACCTGAACGGCAAGTTAGTTCTTACCGCAGTGATGGGGGAAGAATCCGGGGGTCTCGGTTCGCTCCACTTGGTTCAGCAAGGAATTCAAGCGAATGGTGCGGTTGTAGGCGAGCCTACTGGGTTGGATGTTGCCATTGCGCATAAAGGCACCTATATGCGGAAGTTACGTTTCCGTGGACGTGCTGCACATTCAGGACAGCCGGAGCTTGGCATCAATGCAATCATCCATTCATCAAAATTTATTGTGGCGTATGAGAAACTGAACGATAAACTATCGCTTACTCCCCATGCACGGCTTGGACCAGGCAGTGCGGTAGTAACGATGATACACGGTGGAACTCGTCAAAATACGATTCCTAACTATTCAGAAATCATCATTGACCGTCGGTTGATTCCTGGTGAAACACATGCGGATGCGGATAGCGAGCTAGAAGATATCCTGAATGCGTTGAAAATATCAATACCCGAGCTTACGCTGGACCCTATTGAAGTTGTGGTGGCGACCATTCCTTCCGAAACATTGGCAACGCACAGGATTGTTGGTACCGGCCTTGAAGCGGTTGAACATGTAGTGGGGAAACCACAAACACCGCATGGTTTCAGGGCGGGCTGCGATATGAGCAAGCTAGTCACAATTGCCGGCATTCCAACGATCATACTGGGACCCGGCAGTTTGGATCAGGCACATGCGCCTGATGAATTTGTCGAGATTGCTCAAGTTGAACAGGCGGTACAAATATATGAACGCATTGCCCGACAATTTATAGGTAGGTGATGGAATGAGCAGAATAACTCAGTTATTGCAGAAGGCCCGTGATGAGGAAGCATTTTCCGGTGCAGCATATGCCTTTGGAAGTTCAACCAGCGTGACAGAGCAGGGCACGGTAGGAACGCTCTTTTGGAATGGACCAGCGGTACAACCCGATAGTATATGGGATTTGGCTTCCGTGACCAAACCAATCGCCGTGCTGCCTTTAATGGTCATGCTAGAGCAGGGTGAATGTTATTTGGATGATGGGATTGCTCATTTTTTGCCCGGCTACAAAGACACGGATAAAGCCAACCTTACGCTCCGTCAATTGCTCTCGCATACTAGCGGGATACCTGGACAGCAGCCCTTATATCAGAAATCGCCTACGAAAGAGGAGCTGTTGGCTGCTGTGAGGAACCTTCCGCTGCGATACGCGCCTGGCACCGATGTGGAATATTCCTCGCAAGGTTACATGATATTGGGGGAAATCATTGAAGCGATTGCTGGAGCCAGTCTGGATGTCGTGCTTAAGCAGATGGTATTGGAGCCATTAGGGTTGAACCAAACCCTGTTTAATCCGGGCGTACATTTGCACCCTCGCATTGCTGCAACTGAATATTGCGAATGGCGCCGTACGACCGTCATCGGAGAAGTTCATGACGAGAATGCTGTTGTATTGGGAGGAATTGCAGGTCATGCCGGCTTGTTCAGCACAGCCCAGGATATGAGTCGGCTATGCCAAACGATGCTCCGGTTAGGAGAAACGGCACAAGGCCGTTTTTTACAGCCAGAGACGGTTCGACTGATGACTAACAATCAGACGTCATCTTTAAGATTGGCCAGAGGGCTCGGATGGCAAGGTAAGGACAGTCATGATTCTCCTGCGGGTGATTTGTTCTCCATGTCCTCGTATGGGCATACCGGTTTTACGGGGACCAGTATATGGATGGACCCAGAAAATGATGTGTTTGCCGTACTTTTGACGAATCGCGTACATCCAACTCGTTCCAACACGGCTATCAAAAGGATTCGCTCCATTTTCCACAACTTAGTTTTTCTGTCGTAGTTAACATATTATTTATATAATTATACATTTATGTAATAAATTATTTGGATTAAGATAAAATAATATAGAAATTTACGGAGGACAACCATGAGTGTAATTTCAAACAGATTAAAAGAATTAGGTATTGAGCTGCCAGTTCCAGGTGTTCCTGTAGCCATGTATGTTCCAGCAGTAACGGTTAACAATCTGGTCTATACGTCAGGTAATGATTGCCGTGATCATGGAAAACTTATTTTTGAAGGAAAACTAGGCAGGGATCTGACGATCGAACAGGGACAACAAGCAGCCCGGCAAACAATGATTAACCTTCTAGGTGTATTACAAGCCCATTTGGGTGATTTGGATCGAGTAGATAAAATTGTGAAGTTATTGGCATTTGTCAATAGTGCCGATGGATTTACGGACCAACCGTATGTCATTAATGGGGCATCGGAACTGTTGGAGTTGGTTTTTGGCGAAAAGGGTAAACATGCAAGATCAGCCATAGGCACGTCGGATTTACCTTTTAACACCCCTGTGGAAATTGAGATGATCGTTCAAATCAAATCCTAGGTTGAGACGGCTGGAAAAAGATAACTGAGGGGTCGCGTAGCGGCTCCTCTTTTTGCTTGCATTCTATGTGGCATAAACATTACGATGTTATTGGAAGCGGCAATGACAAAGGGAGATGATGGTCATTATGCGAGCTCATTATGAATGGCAATTAAGAGAAGAAGATCAAGTCATGTGTTTAACTTCTAAAGGGCAAGTCATTGGTACGATACTACCAATTCGAGATGCTACTTTGGAAGTGAAGGATGCTTTGGAAGAGATCGAAGAAGGTGTATTTCGCTGGAGTCGAACTTTTGTAAATCAAGGGAAGGCATCCCGGACATGCCGATTAAGCATGGACTTTGGTACGGCTTACGAACCCGAGTATTATATGATTCCGGCTGTCTCTTACAATGGAAATGAATGGGGAAGAGGCTTGGAACCCAAAGGGCTAAGCAAGAATGGACAACCCTGGACATTCGCTTGGCATCGGACTTCGGTACCGGGAGCGACTTATTCAGAAGGCAACGGCTGGTCTATTGCACTTTTCGGGGAGCCTCCTAAAGATATGAAAGGGTTTTCATGTTCGATTGAGCGAGTATCTGGACAAGTTATTCATCGACTGCTTTGGCCTGAGGAAGAATCGCCGTTCACTTATTCCTACAGGGACACTTACTCAGAAGCATATCGTGGCACTTTACATCTGTCACCTGGGGAGACGTTCGAAGCCACTGCTTACTTAGTGGTTGAACGCTGTGAACGCCCGCGTGTATCGTGGCGTCGAATGCTTGACTTTGCTTGGCGTCTACACGATGAACCACTTAAACGAGGAATGGATGCGCAGAGGATCTGGGAGCTTTCCATAGATTATGCTCGGAATGGTCTGTGGAAAATAGATGGAGATTTCAGCGGATTTACAATTGGTCGAACATGGAAAGATGGGGACTGGCAGCAGGTAAGGCATTATGAGATTGGTTGGTGTGGGCAAAATGCTTCGCTGGCTAACTCTTTTATTAGCGATTACCTGCGATCCGGGAATCACGATTCCTTAGGCCGCGGACTTGCGGTATTAGACCAGTGGGTAGAACAAGGCCGTTTGGACAACGGTTTGATCCATTGTCATTATGATTATTTACTCCACAAGAGAGGAGAGGCGGAAGTTCAGGATGCTTGTAATTTGGGTACAGCGGCACTGAACCTATTTGAGGCGGAACAGTTAGCCGCAAGGTGCGGAGTGAATCGCCCCATCTATCGAGAGGTAGCGTTAGGTATCTGTGATTTCGTTGTAAGCGTTCAAGCACCAGAGGGGAGAATCGGCAAATCATGGCGGAATGACGGAACGTTAGCCGATCCGGAAGGAACGGTTGGATGTTTTCTCGTGCCGCCTCTGGTTAAGGCGTATGAGTTAACGGGTGAACTGGCCTACTTGGAAGCGGCTGAATCCGGCTGCCGATTCTACATGAATGAGCTGCTGGAGAACGGATATACAACGGCTGGAGCGCTTGACACTTCCTGTATTGACAAGGAATCGGCCATCCCGCTATTGAAATCCGGATTGTGCCTCTTCAAGGCGACTGCAAATCGAACTTATCTGACGTGGGCGGAACATGCTGCGTGGTATCTTGCTACGTGGCAGTGGCACCACACGGTTGGTTACGACAAAGATAGCGAGTTGGGGCGATTAGAGTATGATACCTTCGGCGGGACTTCCGTTTCGACACAGCATCATCATATCGATCCCTATGCGCTTTCTTTTGTGGAAGATTGGCTGACACTAGCTGAGTTAACGAATAATCCTACATGGCGAGAGCGGGCAAAAGCAGTATGGGCCAATGCAATAATTGGCATCTCCGATGGTGACACCATCATAATGGAGAAACGACGTCCCGCCGGAAGTCAGGACGAGGGTTACTTTCACACGAGATGGGGGCATGACGCATTTGATGTTTCCCAGTGGCTTGTAGCTTGGCCCACCGCATTTCGTTTGGAAGTACTACGCCATTTGCAAGTAACAATAAGGTAACTTACTTTACAAATATTCACTCCTTCTCATAACAGGAATGACTACTTATAATTAATGTTAGAACTAATTAGGGATCGCCAAGAGGTGTTCATGCCAATTATTCGTGATGTTCGCAAGTTTGTTTCCATCCCCGGAGCAAGAACGCTGCTTACTATGTTATTTCTATACGGTATAGGAACAGGCATTTTAGCACCTATGAACGCTGTATATCTCAACGAGAGCATTGGGCTTTCAAAAGGACAGATTGTTGTTGTTTTCGCGGTATCACTGTTCTGCAATATCGTCATTACGATTACAGTTGGTTGGATCAGCGACAGTTTGAAAAAGAAGAAGCAACTACCGGTATTTGCGGCCTTACTTTGCATAATGGGTTTGTTCATCTATATGAATGCCACTGGTTTTCAGAGTGCACTCATTGGAATGACGATCACCGTTGCACCGTCTGGATTGATTATGGGGCAACTGTTTGGCATGGCTAGAAATCATTTTGCCCGTAGCGCCGGTGACATTGTGGAGATGGCCCAAATATGGCTTCGTGCCTCCTATAGTATTGGATTTTTTGCGGGGCTGCTGCTTGGAGCGAACATCTTCCTCATTGCAACGTTTAAAGGTGTACTATGGGGCAATATGGCAGGTTATGTGTGTTTGGTGGTTCTCTTACTGTTGTATAAGGAATCAACGGGGGAACTGGGAGCAAAGCAAGTGGTCAAAGGAGAACCGTTCTCCCTTGTTATGCTGGTTGCACTGCTTATGCTCTCTTGTGCCGATGCTATTCGAGGATTATATTTACAGCTTGTCGTATTAAAGCTGTTCGGCAAGCCAGAGATTATGTCTTATATATGGAGCGCGCAGGCGGTATTCGAGCTGTTTTTCATGACAATGGGCGGATATTTGGCGGCACGGTACGGGAGTAAGAGGATTATTTTTCTTGGCGGTTGTTTCGCGCTCGCCACTTATTTAACTTATACGAGCAGTACCTCGCTTCCCGTTTTCTTTGTCGTCCAGCCGTTGTATTCTTTCTTTGTTTCGATTCTTTACGGAGTTGCTATGGGGTATGTGCAGCGGATGTTTTTAAGCCGAACCGGTTTTGGGGCAAGCTTATACGTGTTCATATCGCAGACGGCTTCTTTAATCGGGTATTTCTTACCTCTATTCATTCAGGGGATAACGCCCAGAATATTCTTTATCCCAAGCGTTCTTGTTGCGCTATCGTTACTTATCATCGGAATGGTGTTGTACAGGGAAAGACGGTCTAATATGAGGAATTCGATAGTCATCGAGCAATGATAAAGACCTAAATATATCCTGCTATAAAAAGTTTATAAAAACGATTACCTGGAGGGATTTGTTATGCGATATCGGAATTTAGGGACAAGCGGATTGGAAGTTTCGGTGCTAGGTTTGGGTACAAATGCATTCGGTGGACGTGCAGATAAAAACACATCGATTCGAGTCCTGCATCACGCTGTTGACAATGGGATCACGTTCATTGACACTGCCAATGTGTATACAGGCACGAAATCGGAAGAGATCATTGGAGAAGCGTTTGAAGGACGACGGCATGAAGTGCTCTTTGCGACAAAAGTGGGTATTAAGCTAGGAGAAGGTCCTAACACTAGAGGTTCCTCGCGTCAGCACATTCTGAAGGAACTGGAAAGTAGTTTGCGCCGCTTGCGAACGGACTACATTGACCTGTACCAGATTCATGTTTTTGATCCGATGACATCGCTTGACGAGACTCTCCGTACATTGGATGATCTGGTGACATCCGGAAAAGTGAGGTACGTGGGGGCCTCGAATTATGCAGCGTGGCAAATGATGAAATCCTTAGCCATAAGCGAAAGTCAGCATCTGATCAAGTATGTTTCGGTTCAACCCGGATATTCACTGGCTGATCGTGGTGTGGAAAGGGAGCTGATTCCATTCTGTGTGGATCAGGGGATCGGAATCATTCCATATTTTCCACTGGCAGGAGGGATTCTAACAGGGAAATATTCTGGAGGTTCTGTACCAAGCGGATCCCAATTGGACATGAACCCTAATTTTGTGCGGCGTGTGAACTCCGCCCGAGTGGAGCTAGGTGAACAGGTGGCCAAAATTGCTGCGGAGATCGGTACATCAGCCACGGCCCTCTCGCTGGCTTGGTTGTTGCACCAACCTGCGGTAAGCACCGTTATCGCCGGAGCGACCCGCGAATACCAAATTGATGAGAATGTGAAGGCGGTTAACCTTGAACTTACGGAGGACGTTCTGAAATCGCTTGATGCTATAAGTAAAGATTTTATCTATTCACCTCCGTTTTAAAATAGAGTAAAAAAATGTTAGGCGATCGGAGGTGAATGACGAATGATTTACGAATTAAGAATCTATACCATTCATCCAGGAAGAATCGATGCGATTCGTAAGCGCTTTTCTGAACATACGCTTGGTATTTTTGCCAGACTTGGCATGCAGGTGTGTGATTTCTGGGAGGATTTAGAGGAGCAGCCTAAGCTATATTACACGATGAAATACGAAAGCATGGAAGAACGGACAAGACAATGGGAAGCTTTCTCGCAGGACAAGGAGTGGAACGAAGTGAAACGAATATCCGAGCTGGACGGAAAAATTGTTGAATCCGTCGAACAGATTTTTATGAAAAGAGCGGATTATTTTAAAGGATAGATGAATGCCGCCCGGCTTCCGCGAGGAGAACTGGGCGGTTTTTTTTTACATATATGAATTTATATGGTTTGGGACAAGCGAAGCTTACCCTTTATTTAATGCAGGTTGGTGGGGGGAATAACGGGAAATTCTCCAGTTAAATATGGCTACCAGGGTGCGGGTAGATTTACTGGAGTTTCTCCAGTTAATTCAGCCGATGCTGCCGATTTTATGCGAAACGTGAGGAATTAGGCAAAGGGACGGCAGATCAGCAAAGTCGAAGGCTTGCGTTGTATTTTATACAACATAATGGTGTGGTCTGACCGCGAATGCAGTCTTTCATTGCACAAAATACAACCATTTATTGCGAAAAGGTGAGATGTAAGCGGTTTAGTGCCTAAATGGCTGCACAATGTACAATATAGAGGCTTGCTGAGGCCCAATTACAGCTAAATGGTTGCACAAAGTACAACATAGAACGATGTAGGAGTAGCGACTTATTCTCTTCCTCTCACAGCCGCGGAAGCCCAGTACTGATGTAACTAGAGAGGCGGTGACGGCAACGCCACAACAGCCTGTAACAAAAAAAAGCTTTGCTGCCAAGCGGCGATTACCTCATTTTTTATTTCTCAACTTCGCAATTAAAACAAAATAAAACAAATGTAAAACACGTATTATTACTTGTATTTAATATTGAGATAACAAACGCAGTGTAAGATATATGGATAGAAACAACCAAATCCAACTTGAGGTGACATATGCCAACCAAACAACAGCATCTCGCATTCATGAAAACGGAAGGCGATATTAATTTAACGGAAGCAAGGAGCGAATGGTGGACAGCTCATATTGATGAAGCAGCACGAGCTAGCTTGCAAGAGGACGAGGATGTCTTTTTGCACCAAACGTTGTCTACACCTTGTCTGAATGTGCTCACTTCGTGTGAAGGGATTTATGTAGAAGATAGTCAAGGACGCAGAATAATGGATTTCCATGGAAATAACGTGCATCAGCTTGGTTTTGGCCATCCGGCTGTTATTGAAGCTGTTAAACAGCAGTTGGACCAGCTATCTTTTTGCACGAGAAGATATACGAATTTGCCTGCTATTGAGCTTGCTAATAAATTAGTTGCTTTAACAGACGGAGCCTTGCAAAGAGTTCTCTTCGCGCCAGGAGCAACATCCGCCATCGGCATGGCGCTTAAGCTTGCACGCGCAGTAACAGGTAAATACAAAACATTATCGATGTGGGGGGCCTTTCACGGAGCATCGCTAGATGCGATATCAGTAGGCGGAGAGGGAACTTTCCGCCGCGGCTTAGGACCATTACTTCCTGGCGCTGAGCATGTGATCCCTTTTAACTCATATCGCTGTGTGTTTGGCTGTCAAGATGAAGCGCACTCCTTATGTTTGAAGCCTATTGAGTATGTGCTTGAACAGGATGGAGAGATCGGTGCCGTAGTCATTGAAACCATTCGAAACACGGATGTGCAAATTCCACCTGTCGCTTATTATAAGAAGCTTCGAGAACTCTGCGATCGTTATGGCGCTTTGTTGATCGTCGATGAGACGGCAACGGCGTTTGGTCGAACAGGGAGAATGTTCGCCTACCAGCATTACGGGATTGAACCGGACATGATGGTGCTGGGTAAAGGCTTGGGCGGCGGCGTATTCCCTATGGCGGCTTTGCTCATGAAGGAAGAATTGAACAAAGCGCAGCAAATGTCGATCGGGCATTACACGCATGAGAAATCGCCGGTAGGAGCAGCTGCAGGGCTTGCGACCATCCGAGTCATCGAGGAAGAGAATCTTCTGGAGCATGCCAACCATCTCGCAGAGCTCATGGCGAAACGTTTGGAAGGCATGATGGAGATGTATCCCATTATCGGAGATATTCGTCAAATCGGTTTACTTGTTGCTGTTGAACTCGTAACCGATCGTGTGAGTAAGGAACCTGCCGTGCAAGAGGCAGAGCGCGTTATGTATAACTGCTTGGCAAGAGGGCTTAATTTCAAAGTTTCCAAGGGAAATGTCCTTACGCTTTCACCTCCTTTGATTATTACGGAAAATCAACTAAAGGAAGCTCTGGATATTCTGGAAATGAGCATTGCCGAGCTGGCATAACTCCCGAATGGTAACTATAATTTGTGACTATTAATCACATATCTCTTAACCCTCATGAATAGATTTAGATGTGGCTCAGCTCGCATACAATTATTCGGAGGTGGTTAACCATGCAATTCTCCTATCCTGTGTACCCCTTCCTTGGTTATCAAACGAAGGTCATACAGGAGCCAATAGCCTTTCCACCACAGCATCAGGATCAGGTGCCTGGTCTCGAATATCTCATGGTGCCGCGTCCTATATTTGATTACCCTGGGTATGTGGGAAGCTGCAAACTGAAAGGGAAGGTAGCCATCATTACTGGAGGCGACAGCGGATTTGGACGTGCGGTTGCAACCGCATATGCGAAAGAAGGAGCCGACCTAGTTATCGTCTATTTGAATGAACATATAGATGCGGAAGAGACCAAAAATTATGTGGAGCAATTTGGTGTTCGCTGTCTGCTTTTGGCACGAGATCTTCGTGCTCCAGCCAGTTCACCAGATATAATAGCTCAAACGCTGAGTCATTATAATAAACTGGATATCTTGATCAATAATGCCGCGGTTCATCCTTTTACAGGCAGTATAATGGACATTTCCGACGAACAACTTGAAAATACATTTCGGACTAATATATTCCCCTTATTTTATTTGACTAAAGCGGCTTTACCCTATTTGACAAGAGGCAGTTCCATCATCAATACAACTTCAAGAGTCGCCTACGAAGGAAACAAGGATGTCATTGATTACTCTGCAACGAAAGGCGCAATAGTAAGTTTTACTCGCAGCATGTCACTGTCTTTGGCTGAGAAAGGGATTCGGGTCAATGCAGTCGCTCCTGGTCCGTCATGGACGCCACTGAGTGTTAGCACCTACTCAAAAGAACGTGTAGCCACTTTAGGTACTGATAGCCCGCTCGGCCGTGCAGGACAACCTTTCGAAATAGCACCAGCCTACGTATACCTTGCAGCTAATGAATCTATGTATGTCACAGGGCAAGTCGTTCATGTGAATGGAGGTTTGATCCGATATTCGTGACCCCAACTAAGTGATAACGGGTACGGCGGCTAAGTGGATAAGGACCGGGACCCTTGTGGGCCCGGTTTTACATGTTTACTCTTAAGGCATAGATTCTGAGTGCAATCGATGCCTGTCCCAGAAGCTCGATGTTCATAGGTGTCTTCCATGCATTAGAGAGATTCGATAGTTGGATGATAGGAGCCGGTAATCCCGTGGCACTTGGCCATGATCAGGTGGAGGGATAGCTATATGTCTTTCGCGGTTCGAAAGTGGATTGTTTTTATGCGGAAAATGTTTGGTTAAGGGCGACGAGTCAATGCCCAGAATAGAAGAGCCAAGGCACTAACAATTGCACCTAACAAGCACACTCCATTCCAGCCTGAGTAAGCATAGATTGTGGTAGATGCGATTGAACCGGCAGCGCTGCCAATGGAATAGAAAATCATGTAAGCGGCAGTAAGCCTACTGCGTGCCTCGGGGCGCAAAGTTAGGATCATGCTCTGGTTGGTGACATGTACGGCTTGTACGGCCAGGTCAAGAAGGACAATACCAACGATTAATGCGAGAAGCGAATGTTGCGTATAACTTATTGGCAACCACGAGATAAGTAACAGCGTAAGTGCCATGCCGGTGGTCCTCTGCCCTAACCCTCGATCGGCAAGATGACCTGCTCGCGCTGCTGCTAACGCCCCAGCAACTCCAGCGAGACCAAATGCTCCAATCGCTGTATGTGAAAGAGAAAACGGCGGAGCGCTGAGAGGCAATACCAGAGAAGTCCACAATATACTGAAAGCGGTAAAAATCAGTAGGGCTAGTGCAGCACGGATTCGTAGGACTCGTTCTTGTGCGAACAACATGAGCATAGAACGAAGCAACTGCAGGTAGGAAATTGATTCTATCTTCTGCACATAATGCGGCAATATCCGGAACAATACACATGCCATGATGAACGTTAATATCGCGGAAACAAGGTAGACAGAACGCCAACCGGCTAAATCCGTTAATACGCCAGCGAAAGTTCGCGCCAGTAGAATGCCAATTACGATTCCACTTGTCACAACACCGACGACACGCCCACGTTCGGAAGGTGCAGCCAAAGTAGCCGCAAACGCAACGAGTGTCTGTGTTAGTACGGCAAGCAATCCAACAGCAGCAATGCCTATGAATAATAATAGGCTGGTAGGGGCGGTACCAACCGCTATCAACGCCAGAACGGATACTAGCATCTGTCCAGTGATCAGCCAACGTCGATTTAAGAGATCGCCGAGAGGCACAAGCAATAGCAGTCCAAGTGCGTAACAAACTTGGGTGATTGTAATAACAAGGCCGACGGTTGAATGAGTAATACCGAACTCGTTCGAAATATCGTCTAGCAAGGGTTGTGCGTAGTAGATGTTGGCGACTGCCAGTCCGCAGGCGATTGCAAATAAAAGGGTAACATTGCGAGACATTAAAGATGCAGGTGCTGATGCTATAAGCGCTTTTTGTGCTGTTTCAATCTTTTTTCCTGTAGAATCCAGTGTAATAACGCCTCCTTGGTCCACGGTAGCAAATTAGGTGTATAACATACCGATGAGTATGAAATGATACCCACTTAATATAACTTTCAAAAAAGAGGACTGTCAAGGATTTTCTTGATAAGGTAGGCTGAATGGATTAAGAACGTTGACAAAACAGTCCTAGCAAAATAATATTATAAAATACCTATCGGTACGTAATGGAGGTATGGGGCCCGCGGCTGTCAGTACAAATTGGCTGTCATAGATAAGTATGGAAAGTGTATACGTAAAAATGGGTTGGGGAACCCTAACAGAAAAAACTAAAAGATTTCAAAGTTATGAGGTAATCCAATGCTATTCATTACTTTGGCTATCGTATTTATTGTTGCGGCATGGCGTTTGGGAGATTGGAGAAACTGGCAAAAATATCACTCAACAATGTTGTATTTCTCTACTATGTTGATATACCTCGGTTTATTGGATTATGGGTGGTCATTTATTCCTTAATTGAGATGATATATTTGTTTACAGAGTCGATAAAACATTTCAACGGTTGGACCATGCTCTATTCCGTAAGTTCCGATTAAATGAATATAAACCTGAGATCCCCAGCCTGCTGCTGCGGGACTCTTTTTTTGTTCTGGGTAGCACAAATGAAAATAATATTTCCCAACTATACATATTTTTGTCTTCCTGTTTAATAATAAGGAACATGGATTTAAGTTTGAAATGTATAGGGAGAAAGATATGCCAAATGAAATAGATGAATTAAACATTAAAGAGAGCCGAATGGAGTTCGATTGGTGGCAGCAGCATGATGTATTTTCATTTCAGTGGTGGATCATCGTCATTGTGAATGTGCTTTTTGTTGCGTTGCTACTCGTCTTTATGGATCGAAAAAGGACACTCAGCACCGTACTGGCCTTCATGACCGGATTATTCATCGTTGGGGCGGTGGACCAAGTCGGCAAGTTTTTCGACTTGTGGCGATACCCGCATCAGCTGATACCATTTACTGAGAACTTAAATGCCGTCGACTTTTTTGTTGTTCCTTCTATTGTTGCGTATATGTATCAGAAGTTTGCTACCTGGAAATCTTTCCTGATTGCTGATGTAGTGGTTTCGCTAGTTATTGCGTATGTCGGTGAGCCCATCTTTGTGTCACTTGACATGTATGATTTGGTGAGATGGTCTTATTGGAAGTCGTTAATCGTATTAGTTGCCATTGCAATTCTTGTGAAAGGGTTCGTTGACCTAACGCAGAGCAACGTGCTCCACTTTGATGTCGATCGGGAATTGGTCATAAATTTTAATCACAGAAACAAGAAGAAAATAAGATGATGGAGAGCTCCGGAGGGCTGCACTGGAAATGGAGATGAATGTATGATCAAGAAAGCAGACTTAATAAGCTCATCAGAGCTAGGGACGCTGTGGCTTACTTATCAGCAAAAACGCTTATTCTTCGGGTGTTGGATTACTTCATAGCGAAAACGGAAGATCATGAAGCAAGAAATATTAGGGGGGGGCTTATGGCAGGATCTTGATCATTATGTGAGTAAAATTATTGATTTGTTTGAAAAACAAGGGATTGTTACCTGTTGGTTTTAACAAAGCAAGGCGAAGTGATGGATATTTATGAGGGATTAACCGTCGTTACTCAAAACATCTATAAAAGATCAACTGAATATGCAAATGGAGGACCGCAAACAACTAATAAAGCAGTAAAATCAAATAAAGAAGAGACCCCTATGACAAAAGATGAACTTGAGAAAATTTTATGGAGCATCGCACTGCCAGGATTCCCTCAACTTTTGGATGGGAAGATTGCAAAAGGTGTTCTTTTCATTGGATTAGAAATATTAATCAATGTCCAATCTAACTTTAATACAGCTATTATGTTAAGTTTTCAAGGGAATACGGAGAAAGCAACGCAACTAACCAATTATCAGTGGTTAATGTTTTATCCTTGTCTCTACTTTTTTGCTATGTGGGATGCTTACCGAGAGGCGATGGGTGAAAAAAGGCCATTAATGTGTATGCCATTCGCTTTCTCAGCCTACTTGGTTACGGTCGGTGTGATGTATTCCTCAACGTTTCGTATAAAAAATGTGCTGCTTGGTCCGATATGGCTTCCTATGATTTGTGCTCCAATAGGGTTATGGGTCGGGCTAATTTTGATGAAGGTTACGCAGCGATTCTTACGATCAGAAGATCAGAAATAAGGTTGTGAAAAGACCGGCTCAAGTGGTTGAGTCGGTCTTCGGATTGCTACGAGCTGGCATGGTAGTTAACAGGAAAAAGGTAGTGTTATTTCAATGATTGTGCCTACATTTACTTCACTTTCAACATTGATTGTGCCGGAGTGATTCTCAATGATTTTTTTGCTCACCATAAAACCTAGCCCTGTTCCATTTTCTTTGGTTGTATAAAAAGGTTGCCCTAATTTGGAGAGAACTTCTTTGGGAATCCCGCAGCCTTGGTCAGCCAGACGAATGATCATCTCTTGCTCATTATCGCTATTGACTTCAATCGTTATTTTACCGCCACTCGGCATGGATTCAATGGCGTTTTTGATGAAATTGATAAAAACTTGCTTCAATTGATTTTCATCGCCGTAAAGATGGGTAACTCCCGGCTTGAACTCAGCCAAAAATTCAACATTGTTTAGGATCGCTTGTGAGTCCAAAAGCGTCATAACTTGTCTTAACAACACGCGTATATCTGTTCTCTCAAATTTAATGGATTGCGGCTTCGCCAGTATTAATAGTTCGCTAAGAATCAATTCAATCCGTTCGATTTCGGAGGTTATAATATCGAAATAGATGGGCTTATCTCCAAATCCTGATTTCATTAATTGAATGAATCCTTTGATAGAGGTAATAGGATTCCTGATCTCATGAGCGATTCCAGCGGCTAATTGCCCAGCTACCGATAGTTTCTCTGAATTCTGAAGGTGTTCTTGCGCAATTTTCCACTTCGTAATATCCCTAAAGATAACGGACCAACCAATCTGATTTCCTTTACCATCAAAAATAGGTGAAGCGGTTAAGACCACGTTCAACAAATCCCCATTTTTATGTAATCGCTTCGTTTCGATGCCATTTACAGACTGTCCAGTTAGCACTTGTTCACGACTATGCTTGAACTCCTCTAAGCATTCAGCAGGAATGAAAGGAAGGAGATGTAATTGAACGCCAGTAACTTCTTCCTTAGACCATCCGAAAATATGTTCAAAAGCTTCATTTACTCTTTGAACAAAACCTTCGTTATTGAAAATTAAAATGGAATCCGCGTTATTTTCGATGAACGACTCCAACTGCTCTGTTTTAGCTTTAAGTTCCTCTTCGGCAAGCTTTTTAGCTGTAACGTCTCGACAAATCCCTGTGATTCCTATGATCATTCCACCACGATCCCGAAGGGGGGATAGTGTTGCCTCCACATGGATTAATATGCCGTCTTTGCGTTGGCGGGTTGTCTCCAAACCCACAACAGTTTCTCCCGCTTTAATTCCTTGGTGAATTCTGTCTATGGAATCCTTGAGAAAGTCAGGAATGATAGGCAGCTTGTTGCCTTTAACTTCTTCAGCGGACCAACCAAATAGCGTTTCAAAGGCAGGGTTCACTTCTAAAAGTGTATCCTCTCCATCGATCATCCAAATGGCATCTGCATTATTTTCAATAAAGGATTCCAATTGTTCTGTTTTCGCTTTAAGATCTTCTTCAGCTAGCTTTCTTTCCGTAATGTCCTTTATTTGAGTAATAAAAAGTAAGGGCAGTCTATTATTGTCTCTCATGCAATTGATGGCCAGTAATACCCATACGGTGGAACCATTTTTGTGGATAAAACGTTTCTCCATCTGGAAGCTATCGATCTTGCCATCTAGAAATTGATTACTTACCTGCCGTGTTGTCTCTAAATCCTCTGGATGAGTGATGTCTTGAATGGTCATGCCAAGGAAGTCTGATTCCAAATAACCAGTAATTCGGCATAAGGATGAATTCACTTGCAGCCAATTTCCTTGAGCTGAGAGTAATGCCATACCAATTGGAGAATATTCAAATACTTGAGAGAACAGTTCGGGCTGTGAAATATTTAGTTTCATTGCCATAAATCCTCCTAATCCACGTAAGATTCATATTAAAATAATTGGACAAAGAGAGGTGTTTTTCCTTTTGAGAAATAGATTCTATTCATCATGGAGAAAAGTTTAATCGTGCTCAAAGAACCCCTTACCCAAGTGGTAGAGGCTCTTTGTATAAGGGGGCAGCTGCTAACTCCTAATTCCCTTGTAGATAAATGCAACAACTTCTTTCTCAATCGGATAGTCGCCGACGTCTTTTTCTCCAATGATCACTTCGAGCATCCCTGTATTGGAGACTGAGATCATGCTCATGCATCCAAGGATGAAACGCAAAGCATTGGAGATGGATTCATATTGAAAAATGCCTTGATCCCGTCCGTTCTCCAGAATACTCTTTAATTTATTTGTAGAGTTTTGAATAAACGTAATGATTTTGTCCGCTCTTGTACTATTCATGGCTAGTTCTTGTCTAATGATCTGTGAAATTTCCCGTTCTTGCCGATAAAAAGCAATCATAACCTCGATATAATTCTGCAAATCTTGCTTGGGATCTCCGGTCTCGGCAGAAAAGGGCAGTTTCTCAAGCGGTTCAAGAATGGCGAGAAATACGTTTTCCTTACCTCCGAAATGATACGAAATCAGCGGCAATGAAACACCGGCCTCGTCACAAATCTTTCTGACGCTCGTCCCTTCGTAGCCTTGTTCGGAGAACAGCTTTTTAGCAGATATGATAATTTTGTGTTTAACATCGATTTCTTGTTTGTTCATATAGGAATCAACTGCACCTCCGTTTAACAGTTGTTAGCAACACCTGTTCTAACGAATTTTAAAGGAGAATATCACTTTAGTCAAACGCCTGCGATTCCTCAAAAAGGATCGCGGGCCATTTCATTTTTGTGGAATCGGTTGTCGGAAAAATTTTCATTGACGGCTCTAATAATGAGGTCATATAATAACCTCCATAGAGTTTAACGATCGTTAAAAACGATTGTTAAGAACAAATGTTAAAAGACATATGGAAAAGAAGAAAGAGGAGAAAACATGAAACGAAAACTTATGTTGTATGTGATTTTAACCGTTATCGTTCTTGGTGGAGGCAGTATTGCCGGATATTTCTGGTATGAAGGTCAGAACTTCATCTCTACCGAGGATTCCCGACTGGCTGGCGATATCTACAAAGTGATGCCACGTATTACCGGCAAGGTGACCTCCCTGCAGGTCGACGAAGGTGCGCATGTTCTTGCCGATCAGATTGTCGGGCAACAGGATAGTAACAATTTGGCCACAAGCAGCATGGACCAAGCGGCATTAAGATCTCCTATAGAAGGCACGGTTATCAAGACTTTGGTCAAGACTGGCGAAGTGGCGTCGGTTGGCCAAGCAGTAGCGATGATTGTAGATCCCAATAAGCTGTTTGTGTCAGCCAATATAGAGGAAACCGCCATCAACAAGATTCATGAAGGGCAAAAAGTTGATATTAAATTGGATAATTTTCCAGGCAAGATGTTGACGGGGAAGGTAAAAGAAATAAGCAGGGCTACAGCGTCCACCTTCTCGTTGCTCCCTTCAACGAACACAAGCGGTAATTTCACCAAGGTAACCCAGCGTGTTCCTATCAAAATATCGATTGAAGACCATCAAGGCCTTGAACTATTGCCGGGAATCAGCACAAATATCAAAATTCACTTGAAGAGCAATTAAATAAAGAGGAGCCAGTTCAAATGAATCGATTAAACCAATTAATAGTTCCCGCTGTGTTTATGCTTGCTACCCTTGCAATTCTACCCGCATGCGGGGCTATAGAAGCAGAAGAATCAGCAGCGTCGGTCGTTCCTGTTCAAGTAATCACGTTGGGGCAAAGCGCAGCAGCGGGCCTGAATGGCAAAATAATTCCTGATCAGAGCATTAATATCGTTTCGAAGGCATCCGGTAAAGTGGCTGAAGTTCGTGTGCAAGAGGGCAGCAAGGTGAAAAAAGGGGATGTGCTTGTACAGTTAGAGACCAGCGAATTAACTCAACAGGTCAAACAAGCCGAATTCTCAACCAGCGCAGCTCAGGCGAAATTGGCCGATACGCAAGCGGGTGCCCGTCAGCAAGAGATTACAGGACTTCAGAGTTCAATTCATGCAGCAGGTGGTGCCTACCAGCAGACGACAGCGGCCGTAGAGCAGGCTAAAGCAGGTTTGGAGCTTGCTACTAGCGCCTACAATCGTCTTCGCAATTCATTCGAGAGCAGCTCTAGTGTATCTCAAGATGACTTGGATAAAGGAACGCTCGAATATGAAAAGGCCAAAGCAGGTTACGAGCAGGCTTTAGGCGCGCAGAAAGCTGCCGAAGCACAATTGAGAGGAGCCGAAGCCAAGCTGGAGCTTGCCAAAGTCGGCCCGACAGAAAACACGATTAAAGCGCTCCAAGCGGATGTTGAGCGACTGAATGCGACTCTTGAGCTTGCGAACAGTGGGCTGAGCAATGCTACAATTACGGCTCCTATCGACGGCGTTATTGTAAAGAAAGGCATTTCGCCAGGTGAGTTGGCACAAGCCGGGGTGCAGATCCTCTCGCTTGTTAATATGGATCAAGTCCAAGTAGAGCTTAGTGTGGTGGATAGCCAAATTACACAAGTAAAAGAAGGCATGACCGTAGACGTTAGCGTACAAAACGTGCCGGATAAGAGTTTTCAGGGCGTAATCTCATTCGTCAGTCCGGTAGCGAACACAAACAGCAACTCATTTCCTGTTAAGGTCAAAGTCGATAACAAAGATGGCTTGTTGTTTGCCGGGATGGTGGCGGAGGTCAAACTGAATGCTTCACAGCAAAGTCGTCTTGAAGTGCCGAAAAGTGCAGTGATCAAAAAGGATCAAAAAGAGTATCTGTTCACCGCAGACAATAGCACAGCGCATCTCGTTGAAGTGAAAACAGAAGAGAAAAACCAGGATTGGCTCTATGTAATGCCTAACGGCAACATCAAAGCAAGTCAACAAATCATCGTGAAGCCTGCAGATAACTTGGCTGAGGGCACGAAGGTAAAAGCCGAATAGGAGGCGCTCCGATGGCCGATGAATCGGTGGTTACAAAGCAGAAATCAGAAGGCAATGGCCAGATGTGGTTGTCGCTTATTGCTATCGTTACAGGTACCTTTGTTGCTGTATTGAATAGCAGCTTAATGAACGTGGCGATGAATAAGTTCGTTGCCGTATTCGGCTCGGATCTCACAACCATGCAGTGGATTATTACGGGGTATACGCTGGCTTCCGCAATGGTTATTCCTATGAGCGGATATCTAGGTGCTAGATTCGGGAATAAGAATTTATTTATCTACTCAGTAGCCGGGTTTACTATATTCTCTGTGCTATGTGGCTTGGCGTGGAGCGCCAATACCATGATTATATTTCGGATCATTCAAGGGTTCGCCGGCGGGTTCATCATGCCCGTCGGAATGTCCATTATTTTCACAACCTTTCCGAAGGAAAAAACAGGCACGGCCATGGGGTTATGGGGGATTGCAGCCATGGTGGCCCCCGCGCTAGGACCGACATTCGGAGGTTATTTGATTCAGAATTTCAGCTGGCGGCTCCTATTCTTCATTAATGTGCCGATTGGAATACTGGCTGTCGTGCTAGGCAAGATTCTTATGAAAGAGTCACCTCGCACAACAGGATTGAAATTTGATACGCCCGGGGCCATCTTGTCCATGACTTTCTTCGGCAGTCTGCTGCTGGCTTTAAGCAAAGGGCAGTCCCAAGGCTGGACTTCGTTGTTCATTGTCAGCCTGTTATTTATTGCTCTCTGCAGTTTATTGCTCTTGATCTGGGTGGAGCTTGGAGCCAAACAGCCTGTTCTGGACTTGAACTTATTCAAAAATGTTAAATTTACGATTAGTGTCATTTCGGGCAGTCTGGTTATGATGGCAATGATGGGCGGAACTTTCTTAGCCCCTGTGTATTTGCAGAGCATTCAAGGGCTTAATGCGATGCAGACGGGAATTCTCTTGATGCCACAATCGATTGCAATGGCGGTGATGATGGCGATCAGCGGAAAGCTGGTAGAGAAATTCGGGGTTGTCTCAATTTGTATTGCAGGCCTTGCTATTCTAGGTATAACTACCGCGGAGTTGCATCTTTTGACGACGGATACGCCGAATCATTGGCTGAATGCCTTATTAACCATTCGGGGAATTGGCATTGGCGTTTGCCTGATGCCGTTAACCTCGGCGGGAATGAACGCGGTGGCTCCGGAACAAATCAGTAACGCCTCGCCGCTTTCCAATGTTCTTCGTCAGGTGGCGGGATCGCTTGGAATTGCGATATTTACTGCTATTATGAGCAATCGACAGATCGTACATTACCAGCACATTTCCGAAAGCGTACCTGTGGATTCCGTTATGGCAAACAACACCGTATCCGCAATCACGGGGGAGATTTATGCTTGGGCGGTAGATAGGGCCACGGCCACAGGCGCAGCGACTTCCTACCTGGCCGGTTTCATGCAGAAGGAAGCCTTCGTTAGGTCTATCGCAGATACTTTTTATATCTCAGCCCTACCGGCTTTCCTATGTATTCCTTTTGTTCTCTTTTTTATAAAGCGAAAACAAAGGCCAGTTGAAGTAAAAGAGTAGCAGCCACGCATGAGGTGGAAGATCGAATTTTTGGGGAGGCACTAGACAATGAAGAAGTATTTATCTGTTATTATCAGCACGTGTATGGCCTCTACCCTGTTATCTGCGGTAGCACAAGGCGCCGTTTCTCCTAAATCCTCAGTAGACTTCAACGATTTGAGTCAATTGGATGCTGGAACGAGAGCCAAATTTGATGCAATGATTGCCGCTGGGATTTTTGATGGGGTGGGCGAGGGTGTGTTTGGTCTTCATGATAAAATGAACCGCGCCCAGTTCGCGAAGGCCGCTGCTTTGATTTTCAATTTGAAGGTGGACACTTCACGTAGCGTCTCCAGCTTCAGCGATGTGAGCGCTGCTGATCCTGCCAATGGCTATGCACTTCCATATATTGAAGCATTGAAAACAGCTAATCTGACAGATGGTTTTGGCGCTGGCACCTTTAATCCTGCAGGTGAGGTAACCAAAGAACAATTAGCCGCATTCTTGATCCGAGGTTTGAATAAAGAGGCTGAAGTGAAGTCGAATGCAGGGATGAATGACAGCACGATATCCAGCTGGGCCAAGGGGTATGCCGACCTGGCTCTACAAATGAATTTGCTGGGGAACCAAATTGATGGTACATTCGGTGGCAGTTCTCCAGCAACCCGAGAGCTGCTGGTTACTTCTTCTTATGAAGCGAAACGTCAGTATGTACCTGTGACACCGGCTCCGGCTATAAAAGACCTCCCGGTAGAAGCACTAACAGCTTACGATCTGACAGAAAATACGCAGGCTCAAATCAAAAGTGTTACCCAAGAAAAATCGTCAGACGGTTGGAGAGTAGGAGTTGTTATTACATTAAATAACACATCAGGATCTACAACTCGAATGCCAGATTATGATCTGCGCATCCAAACTACGGAAGGCACAGTTTATACCCTCCAAGCGAGCGCAAGCAATTCTCCCTCCATACTTCCTCAGGGTAGTGTGACTTTAAGTTATATGACAGATATTGGAGTGAATAAGGATGTGCAGCTGACGAATCTTCTTTGGGTAAAAGTTGATCAAAAAGTATATCCTAAGCTAGAAACGCCATTAGCAGACGCTAATATCAGCTCCATCGTATGGCGTGGTAAAGACGCCAAAATAGAAGATCCAACCCGATTAGGTGATTGGGGAACCCGTTTCGCTCTTCCTGGCATCAATTCCAGCTTGAAATATTCAGCGGTAAAGGTATCTAAGCAGTTTACAGGTCAAACACCTAGCTATATCATTGAAATTCAAGCGGAAAACCAAGGAAGCTATGCAGAAACAATACCGGACTTTACCTTGAGCGGGAAATCGGAGGGGCAATCCTTTATCGGCAAGCGAGTGGAGGAGGCTCCAATTAGCCTTGATGCAGGAGGCAAGAAGTCCATTCATTTTGCGATTACAACGGATACGAATACGATACTAGAAGCTCTCTATATTCTTTCACCGGAGAACTTCTTGAAACAAGGGCAGACGGCACCGATTCAATATTTCACAGGTCGCATAGGATTCCGACTCCCTGAGAACGAAGGTACTGTTACAGGATCTGGCGTAAGCCGTTATGATTTTGGTACACCGATGGCATTTACGCCAAGGAATGATTTTATTAGTCCGAATCTGACTATTTCGCTGGAAGAACTGCACGTAACAGATAATCAAGAAACAGGAAATAGAACGGGAGTAGCTAAATTTAAACTCTTTAATAAAAGTGATAAGCCAATTCCGGTTCCGGCTTTTGGAGCGGAAATAGCGGGTAAAGAGGGCAATGCCTACGCAGGAAATCGTCAGACTGTAAGCGCAGCAGATATAGCTCCAGGAACAGGGATCGTCGTCAGCTACGGGTTCACACTTCCAGCCACGGACCAGAGTGAGCTATTCCAATTGCATGTGCAAGAAGTGTTATCCAATTCAGCTTTCAAATCTACGATTGCCAGTTATCCTGTAAGTGTTCAGACGGATAACGATCATAACAACATTTCATTGTATCCATTCAAACTCAATCTGAAAAACTGGACTTTATCGCAGCTGACTGCGATGGGGACGACTGGCTTCTCATACACGTATAAATTAAGTTTGGATATGGACATGCAGCGGGAATCTGAAGTGGTTCTCGACAATGCTTTTTCCAAGTTGAAGTTTGAGTTAGTTGATTCTTTAGGACGAACTTTGGGCTCGAGTTCTTTTCCTTTTACCGGGTCAAACCGTTTGGTAAGTGGTAACCAAATGCTGACCTTCAGCAATCTCACTCAAGATCAGATTCAGTCCCATATATCCATTAAAGTGTATGAAACCATCACTACACCAACTGGTGAAGTGGATAGGCTCATAGCAGAATTGAAATAAGCTTACAGAAGAGGCAGTCTCCTAAGTCATGGAAATGACGAATGGATTGCCTCTTTTTGTGTTTAGCTGGACGAACTCATTGATGCTGCGCTCTAAATTTAGGGAAACTCTATTCCCTTATTTAGGAAAAAGTCGACTATTCTGCGGCCGTGGGGAACTACAGGGTCTTATTCCTCCCGGATTCCCACAATTTCCACTCATGCTGGCGAAATAGAGGATCATAGTTCCCCTTTTTCCACTCAAATGGTTGTTTTCGGCAAAATAGCGCCCCGTAGTTCCCCTCCCCAATCATCCTTCACGCAAAAGAGGTTGTCCACAAGGTTGACAATTGCATATAACCCAATTTATGTCTTCATAGAAACGACATATAAATCAAAAGAATTGCCTTTAAATGACGTTGATAATCATTTTCACTGTAGTATAATAAAGACATTGTAATAATGATAATCATTATCAATATAAAGAAAAGGGTGGATGAGAGCATGTCATCGTTAGTAATTAAAGATCGTGGGGAAGCTTTAACCCTGAAATTTGTTGAGCTTCGCAATTATCACGGGAATTTGGCTTTGATGGCTATTGGGGTAGGTTTCCGTGTTGTACAAGCAGCATTGCAAGAATTATACGGGGAAGAGTCTCCGGAGCGGAGCTCGCTCACCGTACGCTCCGGTCATGCTGGACCGGGCTTTCGAGATGCCTTCGAATATACGACACGTGCTGCAACACGAGGCGCATACCTCGTCGATGTCGATTATCCAGTAGCCCAATATGATCCGCATCGGGCACAGTCGTATGCATTTGTCATTTCCGATACGCATGGGTCTTCCGTAGAAGTGGCATTGAAAGAGAACTTCCTGCCGGGGGTCTTCTATGATTATTTGAAAAAGGGAAGAGAAGGCACGATGACTCCGGAGGACAAAGCAGCCAATGAAAAACTAAAGGCTGACTTGTGTGAGAAGGCCCTTGCACTGCCGCAAGATGAGCTGTTAGAGGTTAAACGCCTGTCATGACCAAGCTTGCAGCAATTGACTTCTTATTACTAGATTCGGGTGCCATCTTCAGTGAGACGACGGTTCGCGTAGGAGAAAGTAATCCTGGGGCCAAGGTGCTGGACCAATATGACCTGCCTTCGTACGACTTGCTTGGAGCGGGGCACAAGTTCCTCATCATCGACGAGTTTATCGATCAAGAGCTCATGGTTGAGCAACAAGCTCGGATTCGCGCTTTTTTAGACCATGGGAATATTTTGTTCTTCGGCGGGCACTTGTTCCGCTCCTGGATTCCGGGGGCATCGTCTTTTGTCCCGAAAACCATACATAGCCACCATGACTATCAGATTACAGTGGGGGATCATCCGATTTTTGAAGGCGTGCTTTCCGAAGACATTACGTATAACAAAGGGGTTGCGGGTTTTTTCAGCCGTGGTCACCATCCGGTGCCGGAAGGGGCAGAAATCCTGCTAAGGCTCGCCGGAGAAGAGCCGATTACGTATATCGACCGCCAAAGTAGTAAAGGTACCATCATCGTCCATGCCGGCCGCAATCTTCTCAATTATCGCCAGTCGCATACAAGTGCCAGCCGAATCGGGGAGCAGTTCCATCGCTTCCTGTATGAAGAGCATGAGAGGCTGCAGCTAAGGAGGGCCTACCTATGAGAAAAATCGCGGTACTTTATACAGGCAGCTCGCATCAGCATCGTTCTTTTACAGAACCGAAATATCGCCAGTACATTACGGAGTTGTTGTATTTGCCAAAGCTGACTGAGATCAACCTTCATGATTTCGACGTGCTCATCATTCCTTCGCAGATTCATCAAGGATTGGTGGCGCATCATATGCCGCAAATTCATGAATTTCTGAATAGTGGTAAGGTTGTGGTGGCCTTGGGCGCACAGCCTCACGATTGGTTCAGTGGTCACCGCTGGGAGCATCGACCTACCAATTTCTGGTGGTGGCTGGAACCCGAAGCCAAAAGCGGGCTGGTTGTGAGCAGTCCGGGTCATGATCTGTTCAGCCATATTGAGCTGGAGGATGCAACCTGGCATTATCACGGCGCTTTCTTTCCCGAGCATACGGTCGAGTCGCTGATTGATATCGATCATGACGGTTCCATCCTTTACGTGGACAAGCAAAGCACACCGGGAACCCTCGTGATGACGACGCTAGATCCGGAGTATCATTACGGTTCATATTTTATGCCGGCTACGGAACGATTTTTAGATGGCTTTTTGCCATGGCTAGCAAACGGCCGCATTTAACAAGAACTTAAGATGAGGAGAATAGAAGCATGTTGCATACAAAAATTAAACTTACAGCGTTAACGATGGCAAGTTTACTTGCATTCCTGACTGGATGTACGTCAGGCAAACAGGAGGGTGCTGCAGCGAGCAGTTCCCCGGCCCAAGCAACTCCGGCAGCTAGCGCTGCGGCTCCAGCGGCAAAGACGGTGGATCTGCTCAAAATCTCAGGCGGCAATAGCGGCTATCCGTCTCCGTTTGCTTTTAGCTCGTCAGGTCCTTTCGGGTACCTGCGCAACTCGTTTATTTTCGATACGTTAACCTGGAAAGATGACAAAGGCGTCATCCCTTGGCTGGGCAAATCGTGGGAAGTATCCAGCGATGGCCTAACGTACACGTTTAAATTGGAGGAGAATGTGAAGTGGCATGACGATCAGCCGTTCACTGCGGACGATGTCGTGTTCAGCTTCAGCTACTACCGAACGTATCCGTTTAATTGGAACGGCGACATTGGACAAATTAAAAGCGTTGAAAAAGTAAACGATTTGACTGTGAAATTTACACTCAATAATAAATACGCCCCATTCCTTAGCGACTTAGTCGGTATTGTGCCAATCATACCGAAACATGTCTGGGAAAAGGTTACGAAGCCAGCAGAATACCGCGATCCCGCCGCATTGATTGGAACAGGTCCGTACAAATTGACCAAGTATGACTCTGCTTCCGGTCAGTATTTGTACACGGCCAACGATACCTTTTTCAAAGGTCAGGTGTTGGTGAAGGAAATCGCTTATGTCACTGTATCGAATAAATTGTTGGCGCTTCAAAACGGTGAAATTGATGAGACCTATAGTGCTAGCTATGCCGACGTTCAAACCGCTGAGAAAGCGGGACTCAAGACGATTAAGAGTGAACCGACTGGCAGCGTAGTGCGTATTTCATTCAATTTAGAGCATCCTCAGCTGGGTGACAAACGCTTGCGTCAAGCACTGGCGTATGCGCTTAACCGTGAAGAAATTTCCGCCAAAGTTACAGGTGGGAAGCCGATGGTAGGCAGCGCTGGTGTGGTGCCGACCGATTCTCCTTGGTATAACGCCAAAGTGAAGCAGTACGGCTATGACACGGCCCAAGCAGAGAAAATACTGGATGAGCTTGGCTACAAGAAAAATGCGAGCGGGGTTCGTGAGGATCTGAAGCTGAAATTGATGACTTCCTCGGCGATGCCGGATGCGACGATGATGAAGGAGATGCTGAAGAAAGTAGGTATCGAATTAACTCTGGTGCAGCTGGATACGGCCGCATTCACTACGGCGCTGGGTGAGAATAAGTATGATATTGCGATAACAGGTCATGTCGGCGCGAGCGGAGACCCCGATTATCTGCGCTTGTGGTTCTCCGGTAAAGCAGCTAATGCCTATTCATCGCGCGGGAAAAGCTTGAAGCTGGATGAGTTCCACAAGCTTGCGGATCAACAAATGCAAGAAATGAATGAAACCAAACGTCATGAGATCGTGAATCAAATGCAGGATATTTTAGCGGAAGAGCTGCCTACGCTTGTCCTGTATCACCGCCCGTTCTATGAGATTCATAAAGCAGATAAGTTCGACGGTTGGAAAAATACGTACGGCGGAATCGCGGACGGCATGCCGCTGTGGGAAAATAAGGCGTTCTTAATCCATGCCAAAAAATAACAAATCCGGTTCGTACCTTTTGGTTCTGGTATTTGTGATCGTACTCAATTTCTGGCTTCCTCGGCTCCTGCCGGGGGGGCCCATTGAGTCTATTACGGGCGGCGGCGAAGAAGGCGCTGTATTTTTGACGGAAGCGCAAAAGGCAGCGATGCAGCAGTATTATCATTTGGACGCTTCACTAGGCTCTCAGTTTCTAGCCTATTTGAAAGGCCTTTTTACGTTTGATTTCGGTTCCTCGATTCTATATAAGGCGCCTGTGTATGACATTATTCTGGAACGTTTGCCGTGGACGTTGTTTATTCTAGGGATCGCCAGCTTATGTTCAATCGTCATCGGGCTGCTGGCAGGGCTGTATTCGGCTTGGCGTTATCCCGGAAAGGCTGACCGCAGTTTGTTCTTGTCGATGCTGGGCCTAAGCACGATTCCCGAGTTTCTCATCGGAATGGTGCTGCTTATCGCGATGGCCGTCAAAGTAAAATGGTTCCCGCTGAGCGGTGCCAAAACCGCCTTTATGCGGTCTGATCTATGGCTCGATCATGCGCTGGACATCGCTCGGCATGCCGTGCTGCCAGCTTTTACCCTGACACTTGGCAGTGTAGCGAGCATTTATTTGCTTATGCGCAATGAGGCGGTGCGTGTCCGCCATGAACCTTATATTGAATTTGCCTCGGCAAAAGGTATAGGAACCACTGGCATCCTATTCCGGCATATCGCCCGCAATGCCGCTTTGCCGCTTGTCACCCTGATTATCATTCGGATGGGTGCGCTGATGGCCGGGTCCATTCTGGTGGAAACGGTGTTTGCTTACCCAGGTGTTGGTAAGCTGCTGCAGGAAGCCATTCTAGGGCGTGACTATCCACTGCTGCATGGCTTATTTTTGATGATGACGCTAATTGTACTTTTACTTAATTGGATCGCTGATCTGATATACCCTTATCTGGATCCGCGAATTGCTGGGAATAGAGGTGTGCAGAGATGAAGTCATGGCTGACCAAACTTACGGCGTCACAGCGCGTGGGCATGCTGTTGTTCGGTTTGTTTGTCGTGTTTGCCCTTGCTGGGCCTCTGATCCACACAGTTTCACCTTTTGCCATTGATGCAGAGCGGCTGCTGCCGCCGTCCAAATCGTACTGGCTGGGAACGAATGCCATCGGTCAGGATATTTTTAGCCAGCTTCTGCATGGGACAAGAACTACGCTCTATATAGGCCTCATGGTCGCCATCATCAGCACCTTCTTGAGTGCCAGTCTGGGGTTGCTAGCTGGTTATTCCAACAAACTGGGGCTGGCGATCAACGGTTTGGCGAATATGATGCTAGTGCTGCCATCGCTGCTTCTTATTCTCATTGTCGCTTCTTTTACTGGAGGGGGGACATGGCAGCTCATTTTAACCCTAAGTTTGCTTACTTGGCCGGGATATATGAAGCTGATTCGAGCTTCGGTGCTTTCGTTAAAAGAGCGAGAATTTGTCAAAGCCGCCCAGCTCTATCAGGGAAAGACTTGGTATGTGCTTTACAATCATCTGCTGCCTTTCATTTGGCCGTTGGTACGTACGAAGTTTATTATCGCTTTCCAATCGGCGGTGGCGATGGAAGCCAGCTTGTCATTTCTGGGTGTTGGGAATCCGAGCACGGTCTCTCTAGGTAAAATGCTT
The DNA here is from genome assembly GCF_059692175.1 of Paenibacillus sp. J22R67. NCBI lineage: Bacteria > Bacillati > Bacillota > Bacilli > Caryophanales > Paenibacillaceae > Paenibacillus > Paenibacillus sp. J22R67. Next base: position 389,688 of record NZ_JCAUAX010000004.1, read on the forward strand.
CAGGACGCTTTCTCGCGTACGCAAACCTTTTTGAACGATGCGTGGCAGTGGATGATTGTGCCTCCTGCTTTGGTTATTCTATTTGTGACCATTGCGCTTGCGCTGATTGGGGAAAAAGCAGTGACGGTGAATCTCAGCGGAGTTGAGCTTCCTGGCAAAGAACGCCGGGTTAAGCGAAGGACGTCATTGCCGCAGCGGCCCGAGGAAGATCAACCACACGCTGTAGTCGTTCGTGATTTGAAAGTAGCTTATGGCGCGAAAACGATCATTTATCCAATCTCCTTTGAGGTGAAAAAGGGTCAAATCACTTCCTTGGTGGGGGAGTCTGGCTCCGGTAAAACAACGATGGCGCGCACCCTTTATGGCTTAACGCCTACCGAATCGGTGAGCGGAAGTATCGTGGTGAATGGGCATGCCATTTATCAGTCTGATGGTGAGCCAAGTACCCTGCAGCGATGGGGAGATGCTGCTTATATTTTCCAGGATCCGAGAAGCAGCTTTAATCCGATTATGACGCTCGGCTCGCAGTTCTATGAAACGATGCGGCTGCAGATGAGCTTAGGAGAGAAGCGTGCGGCTGCTGTTGCAGCTTTGGCTGAAGTGCAGCTCGGTGAGCATGTCTTAGCTTTATATCCGCATCAATTAAGCGGCGGTATGCTAAGCAGAGCCCTGATTGCGCTGGCGCTTGTAAATAAACCGAAGGTGCTCATTGCCGATGAGCCGACGGGCGCTTTGGACCCGATTGTGAAGCGGGAAGTGTTCGATTTGCTTGTGAGCAAGGTGAAAGAGCATCAGCTAACGCTGCTGCTCATCACGCATGATTTGCCTGCGGCGCTGCATATTTCGGATCAAATCATCGTGCTGCAAGACGGTGTTCAGCTTCAGGGCGAGCAGAAGCAGCGCTATTTACATAACGGGAAGCCGTTATTTCAGCAAGCTGTTTCGGTTTAATCAACTGGCGGGAGGGGAGCACAATGTTACACTTAGAGAGGGTGTCCAAACATTATGGAGGTAGCCGAAAGGATCAGATTGTCAAGGCGGTAGATGACGTAACATGCACCATACAGGAGAACGAAATTTTCGCCTTGATCGGAGAAAGCGGCTCGGGCAAGTCGACTTTGGCCGAGTTGATCGTGGGTCTGCAGCAGCCGACTACCGGTTCGATCAAGTGGGAGAATGACCAGAAGAACGTGCCAAGCTCACGCATGCAGATCGTCTTTCAGAATCCGGACCGCTCCATGAATCCTTACTGGCGTAACAAAGACATTATCGCCGAACCGCTGCGCTTGAGCGGATTACCGCGTAAGCAAGCCTACAGTCGAGCCGAGGCGCTGCTCGACAAGGTGAAGCTCTCCGCTAATTTTCTCGAGCGGTACCCGTTCGAATGCTCCGGCGGGCAAAAGCAGCGAATCGCTGTGGCGAGAGCGCTCTCCATGTCGCCGCAGCTGCTTGTGGCCGATGAAATCACATCGGCGCTTGATCCTTCTACGGAGCATGAGCTGCAGCAGCTTTTGCTGTTGTTAAAGCAATCGGAAGGGATGACGATCCTGTATATTACGCATCGGCTGGAGACGATTGCTGGCTTCGCCGACCGGGTCGCCGTCATGAAAGACGGCGTCATTCAGGAGATGGGGGAGACACGGCTGCTACTCGATGAGCCGAAGACGGCGTATACACGAGCGCTGCTTAGAGCTGGGATTTACGGATAGTATAATACGAATAAATAAAGTTGAATTAGACGGCCTTAGCCCTGGATTTCACGGGACTGAGGCCGTTTCATTTTGCCTGCTATCGCTTACTGGGAAACGCCCATTGACAATAGAAAATAAAATGAGTACTATATCATTAATGGATATATCTATAATGGATATATTAGTAATGGACATAAAGAACGGATGTGATGCTTTGTCTAGAAACAATTCACTAACAGCTGAGCAGTTGACCGACTCTGCGTACTACATCATGCTTTCCTTGTTAACGCCCAGGCATGGTTACGGGATTATGAAGTACATTGAAGAAGAACTTACGAATGGGGAAGTGACGATCGGCTCTGCAACCATGTATACGTTAATCAAGAAATTGCAGGAAGCCGACTATATTTTGCTCGATGAGAGCGACACGGAACGTAGAAAGACGTATACCGCAACAGAGAAAGGAAAAGCGATCACGCTTAACGAGATAGAGCGAAGGGCACGAATGGCGCACCATGGCAAGATCGCACTAGAATCTGTATGGGAGGCGAAGACGAATGAGTAAAACGCGATATGTCCTGTCAGGCGGTTTGGCATTTACGGAGGAGAAGGATATGAGGAAATTAAGCCAATGGGCTGAGAAAGGTTGGCTGCTCGAATCATTTGCATTCCTCGGGTACACGCTGCGTAAAGGGGAACCGCAGTCTCTTCAATATTCCATGGATATTCAGGATTTGAATAAAGCCGATCAAGAGGATTATTATGACATGTTCCGAGCCGGGGGCTGGGAGCCGGTTTGCTCATCTGGCAATACCATTCATATATTTAAAGCCAAGTTAGGTACAAAACCGATCCATTCGGATAACGAGACATTATACGAGAAATATCGCGGTGGAGCAAAGCCTCTGAAGTCTATGTTCATCGTACTGGCAATAGTTGCCGTAGCTTCGTGGATCATTCAATATACGTCCAAAATGCTCGCCTGGAGTGGTGTGATCTCCAATATTTTCATGGCAATTTGTGCCATGAGTGTCGTCTTACTTGTCCCGGTCCTTATGACTTATGGCGCTTTTCTTTGGAGGTCCAGGCGGATCCGGTAAAATTCGATGACAGCAAAAAAGGGAGCTGCCGAGCGATCGGTAGCTTTTTCGATTCGTCCCCGTGGACAAAAGGAGTTTTGCCTAATTCTGTCGAATTTTAATGAATAAAGAGTCAGTAGAGTTCAGAGTATAGGGGGCGAAGATTTGAATCCGAAATTCAATCATCATAATTTCGTGGTTAGAAAACAGATCCTATCTTTAGTTGGCGCTAAAATCGATATTTTCGATGTGAATGAAAAGCCAATTCTCTTCTCGAAGATGAAAGCCTTCAAGCTGAAGGAAGACATCCGAATATACGGAGATGAAACCATGCAAGATTGTTTGATCAGCATGCAAGCTCGTAGCGTCATTGATTTTTCCTCAGTCTTCGACGTAGTTGATGTTGAAACTGGGATCAAGTTAGGCTCATTGCGACGCAAAGGGATGAAGTCGATCCTCAAGGATGAATGGGCGATCTTGAACCCAAGTGAATCGGTAATCGGATTGATTAAGGAAGATAACGTGCTGCTTGCTCTTTTGCGAAGATTCCTGACGAATTTGATTCCTCAGCATTACCATGTAGAGATGAACGGAACCAAAGTGGCCGAGTTCAAACAAAATTTCAACCCGTTCGTCCAAAAACTAAACCTTGATTTCTCGGCTGACCAGAGCGACAAACTGGATCGCCGCTTGGGCCTTGCCGCCGCGGTGTTACTGATCGCCGTCGAGGGCAATCAGGGATAGAAGTGTTATAGTTAAAGGGGATTAAAATGAACGAAGAAGACGTGAAGCAACGTATTAAGGATTACCAGCAGGCAGTAGGAGTGCATCCTCTTACTTGCGGAAACAACAGTAAACACGAGAAGTTATACCCCAAAGTGCTTGAACAAGGGTTGGTTCTACTTTGCCCTAATTGCACGTATACTCAGACATATATCCCTGATCTCTTTTTCGATGATGGTTTCTATGATTGGCTTCGGGGCATGAAGAACTTGAGTTAAGTTCTAGACTGACAAAAACATGATCTCATTAAAGGCCGCGTAAATCGCGGCTTTTTCGCACTACGGGATAAAGCTATATCTGAACAACAGGCGATTGAAGCACTTGATCGTTACTTCGAAATGATGTATATTATTTTTATATTGACATGACAGTAGGTCTAAAAAAGGAGGGGCGCCATGTCACCACGTACCAAAGAACAAAATGATGCGATCCGAGAGATGCGGATGGACCAAATTATGCAAGCGGCTGCAGAAGTTTATTTGGAGAAGGGCATTCAATTGGAAATACGTGATGTTGCGGTCAAAGCAGAACTCGGCTACGGAACCGTGTATCATTACTACAAAAGTAAGCACATGCTTTTGGAAGATTTACTGTGGGATGCCTTGAATCGAACGGAGTCAGCTGTACTACCCGCTATGACGGGGGACTGCGGCAGTTTGCTTAAAGCAGAGTCGTTCTCCAGGCTGCTCCTCACGAAGTGCATCCAGGATCCTTCTGTATTTATTTTGCTTAAAACGGTTGCGGATAATTTTCATCACTTCCCGGGAAACCGGTTCAGCAAGCTGTTTGGCGACTTTCAGGAACGGATCTATATGCCGTTTGTGGAAATGATTCGTGAAGGAATCGGTTCCAAATCGGCGGAGAAAACAGCTAATCTGATCTTTGGCTCGCTTGTTGGCTACACAGCATTGAACATCCACCACAATATGCGCAGCGAGATGGATGTGGATGGAATCGTCGATATGATTTTTTCAGGCATACAGTCAAAGGGGAGATGAATGGTATGGTTATCCTGAAATCGAGAGCAGAAATTGAAGAAATGAGAAAAGCCGGCCGAATCGTCGCCGCTTTTCATCAAGCAATCGCAGGCATGATCCGGCCAGGTATCACGACGCTCGATATCGAGGCGTTCGCGGTGCAGTTCCTGAAGGAGAATGGCGCCAAGGCTTATACGATAGGCTACAACGGCTATCCATTTGCGACATGTGCGTCTGTCAACGACGTCATTGCACATGGTTTTCCGAACCAGAAGCCACTCAAGGAAGGCGATATCGTCAAAATCGACATCGTCGCGGAAGCGGATGGCTGGATCGGTGATTCCGCATGGTGTTATGCGGTCGGCGAGGTGTCGGAAGAAGCCCGTAAACTGATGCGGGTAACGAAGGAATGCTTATATCTTGGTATTGAAAAAGCTGTTGTCGGCAACCGAATCGGCGATGTGATGCACGCGGTTCAAACCCATGCCGAGCGCAATGGATTCTCGGTAGTGCGCGATCTGCTCGGTCATGGCGTAGGAAGAGAGATGCACGAGGAACCTAATTATACCCACGTCGGGAATCCGGGCAAAGGATTCCGCTTGAAGGAAGGGATGGTTTTTACAATCGAGCCGATGCTAAATGCCGGAAAAGCATTAATGACGATTGATGCCGACGGATGGACCGCCAGAACCGCTGACGGCTCGCTTTCCGCACAGTACGAGCATACGCTCGCCATTACGGCGGATGGCCCGATCATATTGACCGAACAATAGCATTCAAACACAGCAAGGCTGCCGATTGATGTTGCATACGGCAGCCTTGTGTCTGTTTACATATAGATTTTTGATTAAGAAATCGGTTGAATCGGGTTACTCTTTAGAATATCTTCTACTTCTTGGTAGCCTTCCGGGTAGGCAAAATTATAACGCGCCGGAAGCGCAAATACGTATTTGTCATTGCGGACTAGCTCGCTAGGTCCGATTGGAGCTGCGCCGATATGGAATTTTTCCTGCTGGAGCTCATTCCATTGGTCGATGGTAAAGACGAGAATAGGGATATCTTGTCTCGGTTGTTCGGATGTCCATTCGGGATGGCGGATGCTAATCTTCGCACCGCTTTCCACCATGGTCTCAACTTGCGAATCCGCAATGGAAAGACCTTCCCACTTGTCGGTTACAGTCGTGTAACCCTTCCAGCTGTCAGGAAGCGTGAAACGGAAACCGTATTCGGTATTCTCATATACAATCGAATTGGCTTTAACTTGACCCGTTGGATCAACGACTGGTATCATCGGTTGGCTGTTTCCATCTCTTGGCGCATCGCCAGTTGAACCGGATGCCGGAGGTGTCGGATTCTGATTCGAAGCAGAGTGGACGTACTTGAGCGAATTATAAATCATCTCAGCGGCTTGCGCGCGTGTAATATCCGCTTGTGGATGGAAATTGCCATCAGAGTCAAGCGCTGTAATGCCTTTGTAAATAGCGGCTTGGATCGATCCGAGAGCGTCCAGGGTAATTTCGGCCTTGTCTTTGATCTCGATTGGCGGGAGCTTCATCATGTGCATAATAGTGTGGCCTTCGAGCGCAAGGAGCAATTCTTTCGTAAAGGTTTCCTTCGTCCATTTCTGGTTTGGATCAAGGTCAGCATGAAGATCCAACCCATTATTTGCCGCAATAATTAGGCTTTGCGCATACCAAGCATCATTGTCTGCTTTCGCAAAATAGTCGGTTGCTAGGGGCGCTTTAAAAAAACTTATAGCGCTTAGGTTCAGACCTAGCGCCTTAACGATCAATTGAACACCTTGGGAGGCGGTTAATGGTGCATTGGGCTGAAACAGATCGCTGCTGACTCCTGATACGAGACCTTGCGATTGCAGAGAAATAATTTTATCTTTGGCAGCAACCTGCTCCAAATCGGTGAACGTTGAGGCTGCTGCAAAACTTTGACCGGCTAAGGAAAGGGACAAAACGGCAGCTGCGGATAAGCTTATAAGCTTTTTTAGGGAATTCAAGTTCTATCACCTCGTTGAGTTTTTACCTTCAATATCTCAGACGATTGACAGGCTGGAATTGTTGCATGGTTTACAATAGAAACAAACGAGACGTCCTAATGGACGTCTCGCAGTCTTTTACACACAACCAGGGAACATACCCGTAGCAATTGCAATCCGGTTCCAGGCATTAATCGTATTAATTGCCATAATGAGAGTCACATACTCCTGCTCATTAAAATGCTCCCGAACACGCTCATATGTGCCATCAGGAACTCCCTGCACGGAAATGGTCGTTACAAGTTCGGTAAGTTCCAATGCTGCGCGTTCGCGGTCCGAATAGATCGGAGATTCGCGCCATACGCTAATCAAATGGATACGCTGATCCGTTTCCCCTAGACTGCTCATTTTCTGGGTATGCATGTCAAGGCAATACGCGCAGCCATTGATTTGCGATGCTCTGATTTTGATGAATTCGTATAAGACAGGATCCAGGCCGCTTTCTTTGATGAAACCTTCCAGTTTATACATGGTTTGCATAGCTTCTGGGTTAGCTTTGCTATGATGAAATCTTACTTCCATCTGTATCTCCTCCATATCAGTAAATTGTCGATCGCACATAGGACAAATAAAGAGGGACTTTTGTGACACATGGATTAAAAATTTAATTTCTCCAGTTTTTCCGGATTCACATACAGATAAACTTCCTGTGCTTGCTCACTTTCTGCATGCCAATTAAAACATATGAGATAGGCAGGTTTCCCCTGCTGCTTAAGTAAAAGACCGGCTTGACCGTTGATAGTCAGCGGACGCCACTCTCCACGCAGCGATCCTTTGGCCACTATACCCGTGAAGAAAGCAAAGATTCGCTCTTTGCCCAGAATTGGCCGAATAGCCGCCCTTCGTTTTCCTCCACCATCTGAAACTAGCACAGCATCTTCCCTTAACATAGTAACGAACGCGTTAAAATCCTTGGCCGAAGCCCTGAATCTGCGGTTCCGGCAGCCAGGGGCCAATATAGAGCTCCCTCTGTTTGCACGCAGATTGCAGTTCGTTTAAACAGCGGTTGGTCACCATTTTAACTAAATACGATTTCATATTAATAATGTGCTCAGTGTCCATTGTTTGCAGTGAAATAAACATATCCTGCATCATGTCTTCCGCATCGGAAACAGAGCCAAGCATCCGGTAGGCAACTGAAAACAGCAGTTTTTTTTAAGTCCAATAATATTGTTCCATTGGCAGGTGTTTGTCCCTTGCTCCGTATTTTTAGTAACTGCATCTATGATTTATTCATACCATAACGCTCTTAAACCTGTAAAGACTGGTATGCAAAAGGACGCCTATAACACTATAGCGACTTTTTGCATCATAGCGGAGAAATGAATCATGGTCCAAATAGCGGAGAAACGGAACTTTTAACGCCAATTTGGCTATTCAAATGGTCGAAAACGGTGTGCTATGCTCCTCATGTAAGACAAACCAATGACATGGGAGGCTTTATTCTATGAAATGAAAATTGGGGAAGTTGATTGACAGATTAATTATATAAACGCATACAAAAGTGAAAAAGAAGCATTAAAGGGTAGCTTTTATTAACAATATGAAAGGACGTGACCCCGTTTGAAGAAGATGAAACATGTAACCCTACTATTAGTTTTCGTGTTAATTTTCAGCATGTTTAATGCAGTAGTTGCGGATGCGGCAGCGCCTCAGGGCATTAGTCATTCTGCAATGATGCCCGTCGACAAGATTGCGAATCACGGTTCCACGATGGTAGAACTGCCAGATGGCACACTCTTCTCTGTATGGTTTAACGGAAATGGAGAAAGAGATGGAAATTTAACCAAACTAATCGGTTCTCGCTCGAAAGACGGCGGGAAAACCTGGACTGAACCATTCGTTGTGTATGATACTTGGGATTTCCCAGATAACAACCCGGTTCTATTCGTAGATAGTCAACAAAGGTTATGGTTGTTCTACGGTGTTATTTACAATGGCCAATGGGTATCTACGCAAACTAAATTTATGTACGCCGACATGGGCAACTATGAATATGCCGTTCGTAGTGGCGGCAACGCGAAGTGGCACTATCCACAGCCCATGTACACCAATGTTGGTGAAGGTATGTTTGGCGAGGGCAAATACTCAAATGGACAGTGGACCTATGGGATTAAGGGTGCTGACATTAAGTTTGTAAATCCAAGTTCTGTGACTGCTGCAACGTACCTGGACCCGTCACAGTATGTACCAGTCACTACAAGGTTTGGCGGCGGGACTCGTTTTATAACAGATCGTTTTGTTGTCCAAATGAGAAATAAGTATAAGGAGTACGTTTCATACTTGAATGCTGCGAAGCCTTACGACGATGTGTATGCGGGCAGAACAGATGAAATCGTCACCATGCTTACCACGGGAGTCTCCGTAAAAGAGCCGTCAATTATTAAAAATTCAATTGAACGTTCTTCTGGAGCAGACAATGATGTCAATACATGGGGACCTATCTACCGCAGACTTGGATGGCAAACTAAAAATAAACCGATTGAAGTCACACTTGCAGATGGCGTCACCAAAAGATTAATTTTGCCTTTGTATTCAGATTCATTAGCGAATTCGGTTTGCGCGTACACCGATGATCACGGCATCACTTGGAAGTTTAGCGACCCTATTGTAGGATCAGGTACAATTCAAGGCTCGCTGATTCAAAAAAATGATGGCACGATTCGCGGTTACTTTAGAAGCGGTAAGTTAGATGGCAGAAACGGACGCATGGCGTGGCACACGACATACTCGGAGTCAACGGATTACGGAGTTACGTGGACTGTTCCAAAAGTCGATCCTTATTTGAAAAATGACGGTGGCTTTGAACTTTCCAAGCTGCCAAATGGCGACTGGTTGTTAGCGTCGAATCAAGAAACCGCACGCAGTGTTGTTAAGCCAAAGCAAGATGGCAATAGAAATTCTTTCAGTTTATTGCGTTCTTCGGATGAAGGATTGACTTGGAAGTCGATCATGATGAAGGATGGCATGAATAATGGTGAGAGCTATGAATATCCATCGGTTCTCGTTGATAGGGCTGGGAATGCTCTGCTGAATTATACCTATAAAATTCCTGCATCAGGTGGTGAAGACAGAACGATTGGCTTCTCTAAAATTGCAAACAGCGAGATTGGGACGTTGTTTGATTCTGTTATAACAGCAACTTACGGTGCTGGAAGCTCGCCGTCTTTTGACAGTGTGACCATGTTGCCAACTATTGAGTTGAAAGTAGGAGACACTACACAACTGACTTACAATCTAACGATAGGCGGACAATCGTCCAATGCAGCAATCGATACACTGACATTGACTTCAGACATGCCTGCTGTCGCTACGAATAACCCCACAACAGGTATCGTAAATGCAATAGCACCAGGAACTGCCATGATAACTGCGGTCAGCAATAAATACGGAACCATTTATAAATTCATCGTTAATGTTACCCAATGAAAGGAGTCATGCAGATGAATAGTAAATTCAAGCTACTAGTTTCAATGACTGTTTGTATAGCGATTTCTGCAACAAGTCTAATTCCTGCTTTGGCTGCTAGTACGGGAACATTCAACATGTCCGAGCAAGCGGTAAGTATTTTTAATCCAATTAAAGATAATGGTGCTACAGGCGACCACGTACACGGCTCCAGTATTGTAGAATTGCCAAGCGGAGAGTTGTTGTGTGTATGGTTCCAGGGAAATGGCGAACGCGATGCAACAACGACACGGATTATGGGAGCACGTTCAACGGATGGCGGAAAAACATGGATGAAGCCGTTCGAAGTAACTGATGCGCAAGATATCGCTGATATTAATCCTGTCGTATACGTGGATTCCGGCGAACGTCTGTGGTTTTTCTGGTATCCCGTATTGGCGGGCAGATGGCAAACTTCCCAGCCCAGATATGCTTATGCCGAGAAAGGCAGCTATGAGCTTGAAGAGGTTGGAAACAAAGCGCCGAATTGGACATTTTCAGAGAATGTTGGGATTAAACTCGGTAAAAACATTGGCGGTGTAGTCGATCCGAAAAGCACGGACGATCATATCAGTCTGTCGATCGATGATAGAGCAGGAGCAGCATCAAGACCTTCTTGGGCGACAACACCGCTTGTAGCGCGCCAGGAGTTAGCCAAAGGTTTCGTGAATACGGTAAAAGCCAAGCTTGATGAGCAAAAAGAGTATCTGTTCAAACCAGTGGCAGATGGCGGAGCCGGTATGAGTCGGAAGATAAATGAAGCCGAATTTGATGGTTTGGTTACACAGACCATGCAGTTAATTGGCGGCGACCCGACCAAATATCTGTATGCTCCGACAGTAGCGGATACAATTACTGAACCTCGTTCCGGTTATCCATACGCCCGTCGACTCGGCTGGCAAACCAAAGATAAGCCGTTTGCAGTCGATTTAGGCAACGGGAAAGTTCGTTTGCTGCTGCCTCTGTATTCGGACATGTTGGAAATGAGCATAATGGCTTTCACAGAGTATGAGCCTTCCAAACCTCTTGCGGATAACTCAGTTCGTTGGGAGATGAGTGAGCCCATTGTAGGTGTCGCCAACATTCAGGCCACGATGGCACAAAGAACAGACGGCACGATTGTGGCTTATATGCGAGACAATGGTCCAAGACCTTATCGTGTAGTGGCATCGGAGTCTAAAGACAAAGGATTGACATGGTCAACGGTCAAGGATGTTCCAGAACTACAGGACCCGGGTGTAGGGCACGACCTTTTGCAGCTTAAGAATGGCAATTGGGCATTCGTTCACGTAGATACGGAATCGAACCGGAACACGTTGGCTGTCGCACTTTCGGATGATGAAGGAAAAACGTGGAAATACAGAAGGCATCTTGCCCTGGATACAAGAAGCAGTGTGGGCAGCTACCATTATCCGGCCATCACTCAAGCACATAATGGGGATATTCTGATCAGCTTCAGCCGGTTCTTCTCGTCGTTGGATATGGACTCTGCCAACCAATCTTTGGGTGGTTATAAGAATATTGCATTTGCGAGAGTTACCGAGGACTGGATTAAGCAAGGTGATACGGTAAACATAATCAGGGAATATGAAAGCATCGATCGTGAAATTGCAGTTCCTGCCTCTTTCAACATCAGTATGGCATCCGATAGTGCGATCAAGGCCCTTTTCCCAGCTACAATTAAAGCCTATACCTCCTATAAACCGGGGGCAGAGAATGGTGTTCTTCCTTCTGTTGATCTGCCAGTGAATTGGGATGTTGCTGCTATTAAAGCGAACTATAAACTGAATACTTTCATTAGCAACCTTACCGGCGTTGTTGATGAGACCAAACTTCCGCTGGGTGTAACAAGCGAGATGCTGCCATTTTTCAAAGCACCTTTGAGAGTGTATCTCTATCATGATCCAAACTCGGTTGCGGCTCAAAGCTTGGCATTAAATAAAACAAATCTTGCTCTGTTCAAGGGGCAGTCTGAAGCATTAATGGCTACCGTGTTCCCTAGTCAAACAACGAATAAGACGGTTCTGTGGAGCTCAAGCGATGCCAATATTGCTACAGTGGATACGAATGGAATTGTCACGGCTGTTAATAAAGGAGCTGCTGTAATTACTGCGAAAACACTTGACGGTAACTTTACTGTGGCAGCTAATGTAGATGTAAGAATACCTGCGGCAAGCGTTATCGTCACACCGGGCGAAGTCACGCTTCAAAAAGGTCAATCAAGTGCTTTGACAGCAGCTATAACGCCAGATGATTCTAATATTAAATCAATCAATTGGAGTTCAAGTGATGAGAAAGTTGCTTCGGTGAATGATAAAGGGGAAGTTACAGCCCTGAGTGTTGGTAACGCAATTATTACTGCAAAAGTGATTGACGGAAGCAACGTAGCGTCTGGAACAGCAGTCGTCAAAGTACTAGGAAGCAGCGTCGGTGGCAGCAGTAACAGTGGCGGGAGTGGCACTGGCAGCAGCAACTCAACGACTCCGCCTCAAGTGCCGCCTGTAACTGAGCAGCCTCCTGTTAATCCACCAACGAAGGAGCCAGAGACAACTCCAAAATCTGTATTTAAAGATGTCAATGACAACTATTTATGGGCTCAAGAAGCCATCGAAGAGTTGTCAAGCAAAGGAATCGTCAACGGCACCTCAGAGATGACCTTCTCGCCTGAGAGAAATATTTCGCGAGCCGACTTTATGACAATGGTTGTCAGGGCGCTTAAGCTGAAGGCGGACATCAGCAGTAACTTTGATGATGTGAATAAAGACGATTACTATTATGAAGCTCTAGGCATTAGTAAAGCTTTGGGGATTGCAGAAGGGGCTGGCGGTAACACGTTTCATCCACTTGGGGAAATTAGCAGACAAGATTTGATGGTGCTTGTTACCAGAGCTCTCCAAAAGGCAGGCAAGTTGTTGCCAAAAGGTAACATAGATGAACTAAATGCCTTTAAGGATGCCTCTAGCATTGCGGAGTACGCCAAAGAAAGCGTGGCTTTACTCGTGGAAGCGGGTATTATTGAAGGCAGTGACAGCTTGATAAATCCGGAAGGCAAAGCAACAAGAGCAGAAGTGGCAACCATCGTTTATAGAGTTTTAAAAATGTTGAAATAATATCGAGTTTTGCAAGAGGGTGTCCTAGGCTTGGTTGGGGACATCCTTTTTTTGTGCAGCGGGAGATGCGTGGGCAACTGACTGTCCCGACCCGTTCCGTGGAAACCACCTTGGGCGCAATCGACGCCGTCCTGTTCCCGCCCGCGAGCTCTTGCTACCTTTACCGTGCTTTACGACTATTTGCATCATAGCGGAGAAATGAATCATCGCACCATAAGCGGAAAAACGGCACTTTAAACGCCGAATTGGACGTTCATCTGTGCGAAAATGGTGTGCTATGATCTTTCGTGTAAGGCAATCCAATTACATGGGAGGATTTATTCGATGAAATCAAAAAAGGGGATTATGGCAGTAACTGGCTCATTGCTTGTGCTATCAAGTGTGCTTAGCGGTTGTGGAAGCAGTTCAACCACTTCACCGACTTCAACTAATAATTCTTCGACTCCGGCAACTACAGCCGGTGCGGCAAGCACACAAGCAGCGGCCCAACCACTATCGCTGACTTGGATGAGGTACGAACACCCTTCGCAAGCTATTGTGGCTAATTCCAAAGCCGTTCAGGAAATTGCAAAGCGCAAAAATGTCAAACTAAATCTCCAAAGTGTCCCTCAAAGCAACTACGATGATAAGAAGAAAACGTTGATCGCAACGAATACACTGCCTGATGTTATGCTCGTCAAACAAGATGATATTCAGAACTTTGCCGACACGGGAACCTTTCTTGATTTGACTCCTTATTTGGACAAAATGCCTAATCTGAAGAAAGTCATTTCCCAGCAGCCAGAAATCAATAAAAACAAAATTGACGGGAAACTTTATGGATTCCCGCTTGTAGCAAATTGGCAGGGGGTTGGCGGCCAGCTTTCGATGATCCGTATGGATGTGCTTGACAAGCTAGGTTTGAAAAAGCCGACGACTTACGACGAATTATATCAAGTGATGAAGAAAATGAAAGAAGCGAATCCGGACTCCTATCCGTTCACGGCTCGAGCTGCCAACGGGCTTACAGGGACAGAAAATCTAATCAATCCCATATCGTTCGCATTTGGAAGCGGATACACAACGTTTAACGGTACGAAGGTCTATTACGAGCCGAAAGATAAGACTTACAAATTCGGTCCAGCGATGCCAGAGTTTAAAGAGGCTATTACATGGTTGAATAAACTGTACAAAGAAAAGCTGCTTGATCCGGATTATGCTACGGCTACATCGCAAATTTGGCAAGAGAAGCTAAACTCGGGCAAATCCTTCTATTTCCAAGATAATAATGGTTTCGCCAGCACGTTTAACATTAATCTGCAGAAGAAGGATCCGAACGCGAAGTTTGATATGTTGGATACGATGGCAACACCAAGCGGCGCTAAGCGCAACCTTATCTACGCACTTGGCCACTTGTCGGAATCGTACGTCATTAATGCCAAAGTAAAGAATCCTGAACAGGTTGTTCAGTTCATGGATTGGTTCTATTCCCAAGAGGGAATCGAGGTTACAAACTTCGGTAACAAAGGGGAAGATTTCACTGGTGAAAATGGCGATTACAAATTAACAGATGCTGTTGTGAGCAAGTACAAGGACAGACAGCCGAGCGCGTTTTATGCGCTGCAATCGGAGTATGGCACAGGCTACCTGGGATTTGGTCTGAATAATGACGATCATGCTGGATTGCCGTTTAATACGAAGGAATGGGTAGATTGGAACACGAAAGCTTCCAAAGGTTTGGCTGCAGGCGAAAATGTTCAATTCGTTAATGACCCGCCATTTACCAAAGAAGAGCGTGAGAAGCTGAAACAAATCCGTACGCAGCTTGACGCTTACCTGGCTCAAAACATGGATAAATTCATTGTGACAGACGGTGCCCTCAAGGATTGGGATAATTTCGTCAAACAACTCAAAGCTAAAGGGGCAGATGATATCGTCAAAATCTATAATGATGCCTTAGCCCGCGTGAAATAAGGCGCAAAGTTCCGTTCATATCGTAGGAGGGCAGGTTGCTAAGGCATATCTGGCAGCCTGTCCCATTATTTTCCGGGAAGGAGTGGAGATCGTTGACACCAGCTGTTGAGATTAAAAAGAACATTCGCAAGAGCATGCCCTTGTATCTCATGTTTTTATTACCTTTTGTGTATTTTGTTATCTTTCATTATGCACCGATGGTTGGGAATCTCATGGCATTTGAAGATTATTCCATCGTCAAGGGTTTCTTTCATAGCCCTTGGGCAGGGACGAAGTATTTCCGCCAATTTCTGACGGATCCGTATTTTTGGCAAGTGGTTCGCAACACCGTACTAATCAACTTGTATTCTCTCGTTTTTTATTTCCCCTCATCACTCATATTCGCATTGTTGTTAAATGAGCTGCAGCAAAAAGTTTTCAAAAAGTTTATTCAAAGTATCACGTATATTCCGCATTTTTTGTCTACCGTAGTAGTCGTAGGTATGCTGGTTAACTTTCTCTCTATCGATGGGCTTATTAATGAAGTAGTTAAGCTTTTTGGCGGGGAAGCGAAGACATTCATGTCCATGCCTCAGTGGTTCCGAACCATTTATGTCGGCTCCGAAATCTGGCAAGGCATTGGTTGGAACTCCATTATTTATTTGGCGGCATTGACTACGATCGATCCACAACTCTATGAGGCTGCAACGATGGATGGGGCAAATCGATGGCGTAAATTATTGCACATTACACTGCCTGGAATTTCAACCGTTGTTACGATTATGCTGCTTTTAACGTTGGGCAAAATGCTCTCGGTCGGATTTGAGAAAATTTTATTACTGTACAGCGGTCCCACTTTTGAAACGGCAGACGTTATCCAAACGTTTGTTTATCGCCGAGGGCTGATTGACAGTGACTTTAGCTTCGCTGCGGCTGTAGGTATTTTCCAATCCGTACTGGCCTTTGCGCTTGTTATTTCAGCGAATCAAATATCCAAAAAATTGAATGGATCCAGGTTGTTCTAGCAGGAGGAATTGAGATGCGACTTCGTAACTTTACTTTTTTCGATACGATTAACCTGATTTTTATGCTGCTTATGATCTTTATTACTTTGTATCCTCTTTATTATATGGGTATTATTTCCATTAGCTCTGGATCATCGGTTAGCAGTGGTGAAGTATTTTGGCGACCTATAGAGATTAATTTTAAAGCTTATAATGTCATCTTTAATGATCCTGCGATTGTGCGCTCCTATGGAAATACCATCTTCTATACGGTCGGTGGTGTACTTGTTAATTTGGTAATGACGGCTCTTTGCGCATATCCTTTGTCCCGTAAGCATATGTATGGACGTTCTGTTCTTGCTTTGTTTGTTGTATTCACCATGTTCTTCGACGGTGGTCTTATCCCGCGGTATATGGTGGTTCATGCATTAGGAATGGTCAATACGATCTGGGCTATATTAATTCCGACTGCGATCAATGTTTTCAATATGATTCTTATGAGAACATTTTTTGAAGATATTCCAGAAGCGCTGCACGAGTCTGCGATTATGGACGGCGCTGGAGAATTTCGAGTTTTCACCAAAATTGTGCTGCCGCTCTCTTTACCTGTAATGGCGACCATGTTTCTTTTTTACGCAGTGGCACACTGGAACAGTTTCTTTCCAGCACTTATTTATTTAAATGAGAAGAATTTGTACCCGATGCAAATCATCTTGCGTAATATCGTCATTTCGGGAGATATGGCTACACAATCCGCACAGCTTGGGGCGGCGGAAGCAGGGATGGCCGTCATGACGGAAAATATTAAGTATGCCTGTGTTTTCGTTGCCATCTTGCCCGTGCTTGTCATTTATCCGTTTGTGCAAAAATACTTTGTACAAGGGGCAATGCTGGGTTCTGTGAAAGGGTAAAGATTTCTCATAAGGGGGATGAAATTGCTGTGGAAACGAAGCTTCATTTAATAGGAAATGCCCACTTGGATCCGGTTTGGCTTTGGCGCTGGCAAGAGGGATATGCGGAGATTAAAGCGACTTTTCGTTCTGCGTTGGATCGATTGAATGAGTACCCTGATTTTGTATTTACTTGTGCTTGCGCGGCGTACTACAAATGGGTGGAAGAGAATGCTCCTGAGATGTTTGCTGAAATTAAGCAGCGTGTTGCCGAAGGACGCTGGGTCATCACTGGCGGTTGGTGGATACAACCGGACTGCAATTTGCCGTCTGGCGAATCGTTCGCACGTCACAGTTTATATGGGCAACGCTATTTTATGGGAAAATTCGGAGTGCTGGCGCGGGTTGGATACAACGTGGATTCGTTCGGTCACCACGGCATGATGCCTCAGCTCTTGAAACAAGGCGGGATGGACTACTACGTATTTATGCGGCCAGGAGCACACGAGAAGACGCTGCCGCACGATTTATTCTGGTGGGAATCAGAAGATGGCAGCCGCGTGATGACATTCAGGCTAGCTGACAGTTACGGTAATTGGGCGAGCAATGGCATGGAAGATAAGATGAGTAGTCACAGAGCTATGGCAGTTGCAAGCGGGCATGCGTTCATGTCATTCTATGGTGTTGGCAATCATGGCGGGGGACCGACTATTCAGAATCTCGAACTTATCCATAAGCTCCAAGAACGACCGGACATGGAAGGCATCCAGCTTAGTTCTCCCAATCGATATTTCTCTGAAATGAAGCAGATGAATCCGGATATTCCCGTAATTAAGGATGAAATGCAGATGCATGCGATTGGTTGTTATTCCACACACTCGGAATCCAAAGCGGCGAACCGCAAAATAGAGCATCAGATGCTTACTGCTGAGAAAATGTCTTCCTTGGCTAATTTGATGCGAGGGTTACCGTATCCAATGGAAGCGCTTAATCGCGCGTGGGAGAACGTCATGTTTAATCATTTTCATGATATTATGGGCGGCTGCAGTATTAAGGAAGCTTTTGACGATGTCCGCGATTTTTACGGAGAAGCATTTAGTATAGGAGCAAAAGCAATTAATGCTGCTCTTCAGAAGATATCCTGGTCAATAAATACGATGAAACCGGGGATTAAATCACTAAACAAAGAGAAGGACTGGCAGCTCTGGGAGCAAGATGATCTAGGGTCACCTCTTGTGGTGTTTAACCCCTTAGCGTGGGAAGTTGAGGCACCGATTGTAATCAACAAGAAGCTGGCTGGAGTGACAGATGCTGCAGGCAGTCCGCTGCCGATTCAAACCGTTAGGGCATCTCGAACAAATACAAGTGATAAATGGGACACCTTCATTAAGGGGAAAATCCCGGCTTTTGGTTACCACGTATTTTGGGTATATCGTGACAAAGCTTTCGATATCGTACAGCCAACTAATGCCGTCAGGGCAGAGGGGTGTTTGCTGGAAAATAGTCAGTTAGGCATTGAGCTTGATCCGACTACGGGGTATATCCGTCGTGTGACTGACAAGCTGAATGGCGGCAGAGAAGTACTAGCCGGCGACGGTGCGGTGCCCATTGTCTTGGATGAGACTCACAGCGATACATGGGGGCACGGTCTTACGCACTATCGTGATGAGCTGGGGCAATTTGGAAACGCTGAATTGAAAGTGCTTGAGAATGGACCGCTGCGAGCGACGATAAGGGTAACTAGCTATTATGGAACTTCTGTGCTTCGTCAGGATATCAGCTTAGTGCATGACAGCTCGGATGTGCATGTCAAGGTAAAGCTGGACTGGAGAGAACAGCACAAGATGCTGAAGCTTGCCTTCCCCGTGAATGTGGAGCAGCCACGTGCCGTGTTTGAAATTCCGTACGGCTACCTGGAACGTCCTGCTAATGGAAATGAAGTGCCTGGACAAATGTGGGTGAATGTATCAGGCAACAAGCCAGGTGCTGGTGCGACGGATAACATGGAGCCAGCTACGTTCGGTCTTTCTTTGATTAACGATGCCAAATATGGATACGATGTGCAAGCTAATGAACTGAGGATGACAATGGTACGAAGTCCGATTTATGCCGACCATTTTGGCGAACGTGATGAACAGGTGGAATTTATGGACCAAGGTGTACAGGAATTCGCTTATGTACTCTCACCTCACAGCGGTACTTGGCAAAACAGCGGAGTTGTACGTAAAGCCTACGAATTACATAATCCGCTGCTGCATGTATGGGAAACGTATCATGAAGGGGATTTGCCTCAAATTTCGGAGGGGATTTCTATCTCGTCAGATCATGTTATTGCTGTGGTCTTTAAACCGGCAGAAGAAGGAAATGGATGGATTCTCCGCTGCCAGGAGACTTACGGGAGAGAAGTAGAGGCAGAGCTATGCTTGCCGGTCTTAAACCGCAGTTGGCGGAGCACCTTTGGCAGATGTGAGATCAAAACTTTTTTCATACCTTCCATACTGCAAGATCCGATTGAGGAAGTGAATTTTATAGAAATGAAACCTATAGAGGAGAGAGAGATTAAATGAAGATTAACAACCCTAACGGCGTATGGCCGACAATGATTACCTTATACAAGGAGTCTGGAGAAATAGATTTTGATGCGATGGGACGTATGGTTGAGTGGTTTATTCAAAACAAAGTGGACGGCTTATTTGCTGTCTGTCAGTCAAGTGAGATGTTTTTCTTGAGCTTGGAAGAGCGTGTGGATCTTGCCTCTTTTGTCGTGGAGAAGGCAGCGGGAAGGGTTCCCGTCATTGCGTCGGGACACATCTCTCACTCGATTGAAGACCAAGTTCGAGAATTGACTGCAATATCAGAAACTGGAGTTGAGGCAGTTATCCTGATTTCGAACCGATTGGCCGACGAGGATGAGTCAGATGAGGTGTGGAAGGATAACGCTCAGAAGCTTATTGAACAACTGCCGGAGCATATTGCGCTTGGCATCTATGAATGCCCATTTCCCTATAAGCGATTGTTAACACCATCGGTATTGAAATGGTGCGCGGATACCGGAAGATTTTTCTTCCTGAAGGATACCTCGTGTGATATCGAAATGATCAAAGAAAAGTTGGAAGTGACGAAAGGAACTTCCTTAAAGCTGTTTAATGCCAATACAGCTACCCTCTTGGAAACACTGAAACTAGGTGTTAATGGTTACAGTGGAGTTATGGCCAACTTTCATCCAGATCTGTATGCTTGGCTTCTGAGTAATTGGGAGAAGCAGCCTGAAGAAGCGCAGCATTTGAGCGATTTGCTGAGTGTAGCTTCATTTATTGAGCGGCAACTCTATCCGATTAACGCCAAATATTATCAAATGAAGGAGGGTATCAGTTCAAATTATCACTCGCGTGCGCGAAATCATGACGAGTTTACGGCTACGAATAAACTGGAAGTCGATAAGTTATATCGTCTTTCCAAGGAGTTATCTAAGCAATTTTCATGCCATCATTGACGCATAAGCAGGAAGCACAATACCGTGCATCCTGCTTATCCTTTTATGTTCACCTAATGGATGTCTCTAATTCTTTTGTCCAATGCTCTCCCTGTAGACACAGAACCCACTCCTCCAAACCTATTTGTCCCTGAGCCGGGGAATTTTTTGGCTGTAGAAGAAGGATTCATGTAGAAAAATTAGAATACTAGTAATTGAAACCGCTTACTAAAATGGGAGAGCGTTCATAATGGGGGAGTAAACTTGAATTGGAGACAGCTGAAGCAAACGTTGAATAAAAATAGACTATTCTTTAAGATTCTTCTTTATTTCCTTTCTTTACTGATTCCAATTGTCATCCTTGGAGTCATAGCCTATTTCAATGCGAATCAATTAATTAAGAAGGATGTCTCTGGGAAACTTACGGATAATTTGGCTGCATCCTCTAAGACCATTGATATCTATTTAGGTATGGCACAGTCAACCAACAACAGCTTACTGCTTAGTGATACGATTCAACAATATTTGCGACCGTATTCCTTACTAACGGATGAAGAGAAAATTAAGTTGCCGTCCATTGTGAGATCAATTGCGGGCAATCGGAATACGATAAGTCACTTTGTCGACAATATCTTTCTATTTGTGGATGATCAGCGTGTTTATTTTAGTGATGGCATGGTTGACTTTGACGTGTTCTTTGACACATTTTATAAATTTGATGGTTACAATAAAGATTTCTGGCGACAACAATTACACGAAAGCAGCTTGTTCGAATTACTGACACCAACGCGAGTGGCTAACCCAAATATGAATACGAACCGTGATGTCATTCCCAGTGTGACAACCCAATATTTAAATGGACATTTGGCAACGATGGTGACAACCATATCTATCCCTACGATCGTTACTACGCTGCAAAATAACTCCATTTACTCGACCACCAAATATATCGTCATGGATAAAGATAATCAGATCATATTGCGAAGCAGCGGTTTAGATGATAGTGAAAAGGAGCAGATTGTTGCTCGTTTTTCTAAGGAAAAATCAAGTAACGGAGCGCTTAACATCGGTCAAGAGCAGAACTGGATTGTTCAAACAACCTCCGAATATGGGTGGAAGTATTATTCGATTACGCCGGTAAGCTCTTTTAACCAGGAGTCTTCAAGCATTTTTAGTTTGATCATTTGGATCTGCATCAGTTTAATCATCATTGGCATCGCTTTTTCTTCCATATTTAGTGTTCGACTCTACAACCCAATCAAAAATATTAGAGATATTTTACAAAAAACAGAACGAATAGAGGAAGGAAACCAAGAAACTCCACGCAGCGGCGAACTTCAAAGGATTGGCAATAGCGTCAGTCAATTGATCCAGCAGCATAAGGATGCGAACATTAAAATTCATACCTTTTCAGAGGAAATTCTCGAGCAGTTTTTCACGAATTTAATTAAAGGGGTTCGAGGGGGGCAGCCTTACGCTGTTAACCAGATACTAAAAGAAATTGATTTTCATACAGGTAACTATTTATGCTGCTGTTTTGTGTTTATGTTCAGGGATAAATTTTATCATGACATTCTGGAAGCCGATCGCTTATTAATTTTTGAAAAGATGAAGAATGTGCTTTGGGGAACTATGAAAAAATATGTGAATTGTTATTTGGTGGAATATGAGCCCTACTTATATGTTTGCATGGTTAATTTGAAAAGTGAGGCAGACCGTGGACAACTAGAACAAGCTTTAGAAATGATTAAAATGACTTTTGCCTACGACACCATGTATTGCGAATTAATTATTGGTTTAGGAAAGAAATATGACAAGATTGAAGACTATTCCAAATCTTATAGTGATGCCATTACCGCTATAGATAAGCGAACAGACTCATCCAAGACGGTAATCGTCGATGCCGCACATTTGGATATCGATCAGAATTACTATTATTCCTTTCTTGATGAGACCAAAATCGTAAATAAGCTGAAGTCAGGTGATAGGGAAGGCTTAAGGGTAGAACTGGAAGGGATTATTGGTTTGAATAAAGCAAGAGGGGTTTCTTATCACTTTCTAGGGGCTTTACTTGTGGAGTTCTTCCATACAGGTAATCGCTATTTGACAGAAAAAGGACTTCGGATGAATGACTTTCTTGCGGATAATGAGCATGATTTTTTGAGTCAAAAGGAGCTTTTGCCGACTGAGTTTGATGCAAGACTGAAAATGATCTTTGAGTTTTACGACAAAATGATCACAGAAACGTTGTATAAACCTGAAAGTAAATCAGGAACTGTCGTTTCACTTATTACCGCTTATATTGAGAAGCATTATGAAAAGGATTTATATCTGGAGGTTATTGCAAACGAGATCGGGCTGTCCGCCAAGTATGTGTCTAGGATGTTCAAAGAGACGACAGGGACTAATATTTCGGACTATATCAGCTTAATTCGGATTGCAAAAGCGAAAGAATTGTTGGCCCATACGGATATGAAGATTAGTGATATTGCAGATCAGATCGGCATTTTCAGCCGCACAACCTTTTTGCGTTTATTCAAAAAACATGAGGGCATTTCACCGAATGAATATCGACATGTACATGCCATGAAGCAGAAATAGGATGAAAGTGGACGATTACTGCAAGGTGGAAGAATGAATCATGGAGATGCAAGTGGAATAATGGATCATCTCGTGCTTATTTGGTTCTTTTAAAGCGAGGCAGGTAGCTTATACAATAAAAATGGCCAGAACAAATCCAGGTTATTGAGGGGGAACAACATGGATTTTAGAAACAGGAGATTGTTAACTGCCTGCTGTTCGCTGGTTGTCGTAGGAAGTTTAGTGGCAGGGTGTGATAGCTCGCCTAATGGTCCAAGCAAGCCATCCGTTAGGGTAAGTTCTTCACCGTCTGACAATCAGATGACGCTTTCATGGATGAGATATGAGCATCCTTCCCAAGCGTTAGATGCAAATTCGGTCGTTGTTCAAGAAATTCAAAAGAGAAAAAATGTGAAGCTTGAATTACAAAGTGTTCCACAAAGTAATTATGAAGATAAAAAGAAAACTTTAATTGCTACAAATTCTATCCCCGATGTCATTATGGTTAATCAGAATGATCTTTCTGATTTTGCTGATACCCGAATTTTTCTAGACCTCACACCGTATTTGGATAAAATGCCGAATTTCCACAAGCTAATTGGGCAGAAGCCAGAAATGAATAAGACAAAAGTGGATGGCAAGCTGTATGGCTTTCCTTTAGTAACCAAATGGAGTGTTCAATCTGGTCTGCTTCCGATGATGCGTACAGACCTGCTAGTGAAGCTTAATTTAAAAGCGCCTACAACGTACGAAGAGCTCTATCAGGTACTCAAAAAGTTCAAAGAAGCTTATCCAGCCTCTTATCCTTTCACTAGTCGTGCGGCGAATGGCAAAACGGGAACGGAAAATTTGATCAACCCTGTTGCTTTTGGTTTTGGGAGTGGTTATACGAATATTACGGGTACTAAGATTTATTATGAGCCAATTACGCAGCAATATAAATTTGGTCCTTTTGCGCCAGAATTCAAAGAGGCTATTGCCTATCTTCATAAACTTTACAAGGAAAAACTGCTTGATCCTGATTATTCCGTAGCCACCTCACAAATATGGCAAGAAAAATTAAGCTCAGGAAAATCGTTCTTTTTTCAAGATAATAACGGTTTCGGAGCTAATTTTAATAAAGCACTTCAGGTTAAGGAGCCAGAAGCAAGGTTCGAATTGTTACCAGTTCTAGCGAGTGATAAGGGGGTTAAACGCAATACCATTTATCAACTTGATCACCTTGGTGAAATGTACGCGATAAGCGCTAAGGTTAAGAGGCCTGAAGAGGTGATTAAACTCATAGACTGGATGTATGGAGAAGAGGGAACGAATCTAACAAGCTTTGGGGTAGAGAATGTGGATTACAGGCTTGTTGGGGGCGAATATCAGATATCCGATGCAACGAAATCGAAGTTCAAGGATAAACAAGATCCTTTCCGCGCGATGCAATCTGCACTTGGTACCGGTTATCTTGGCTTAGCCTTTCAATCTGACGACCATCCGATCCTTCTATCCTCAGCACCAGAGTTAATGAAGTGGTCTGAAAGGGCAAACAAAGACCTGGTTGACGGGATTAATTACCGAGAGGTCAACGATCCTCCATTTAATAAACAAGAAAGAGAAAGGCTTAAGCAGCTTCGCACACAATTAGACGCCTATTTAACTCAAAATATGGATAAGTTCATTGTAAGTGAGGGGGCATTGAACGAGTGGGATTATTTCATTAAGCAGTGTAAAGACAAAGGGGCAACTGAAATTGAAACGATTTACAATATGGCACTTGCAAGAGTGATGAAGTAACTTAATCAAGGGGGTACTACGGAATGAACGCTATTTTGTGTTCAATGACAACACGTTATCCTGAATTAATAAACTGTTTATCAGATATCGAATTGGGATTTGAGCTATTAAACCATTCGTTTAGCCAAGGAAACAAGTTGTTATTGTGCGGTAATGGTGGGAGTGCGGCAGATTGTGAGCATGTTGTTGGCGAATTAATGAAGGGATTTGTATCCAATCGGCCGTTGTCCACATCTATAAGCGATCGTTTTGAACGTGAATTTCCAGGAGAAGGTATTCATCTTGCTGATAAGCTCCAAGGGGCGCTGCCAGCGATTTCACTCGTTAGTCACTCAGCTTTGATAAGTGCTTATGCCAATGATGTTGATCCAGAAATGGTTTTTGCTCAGCAAGTGTATGGCTATGGTCGTTCCGGGGACGTATTAATTGCTTTCAGTACATCAGGCAACTCTACAAATATCCTTCGAGCTTTGCAGGTTGCCAAGGTGCAAGGGCTCAAAACCATTGGTTTCACGGGGGATAGTGGAGGTAAATTAAAGTCTTTATGTGATGTGACGATATGTGTGCCTTGGGAGAAAACACTCGACATCCAAGAGAGGCATCTACCTATCTATCATGCACTATGCATGATGTTAGAGGAGGCGTTTTTTCCCCAATGACCCTAGTAGCAGCCATCGATATTGGTGGAACCAAGTGCGCAGTGAGTTTGGCAGTTGTAGAAAAGGATTGCGTGGCGTTTGTAGATAAAACGAGTTTTCTGACCCCATCAGGGCCGGAAATGGCCATCGGTGAAATCCGTGCAGCGCTCGATTCTCTACTCATTCGTCATCCGGATCGGACACCTGAAGCCATAGGCATCAGTTGCGGAGGACCACTTAACAGCCAAGCGGGAGTTATTCTCTCCCCTCCCAATCTTCCAGGTTGGGATCAAATTGATATCCTATCTCCTTTTCGTGAACGGTACGGCGTTCCAGTTGGATTACAGAATGATGCGAATGCTTGTGCCTTAGCTGAATGGCGTTTTGGAGCGGGAAAAGGCTGTCGCAACATGGTCTTTCTTACTTTTGGTACAGGCATGGGAGCGGGACTTATCCTAAACGGACAGCTTTATATAGGGACGAATGATATGGCGGGTGAAGTAGGGCATGTTCGTTTGGAAGCCGATGGACCCTGGGGTTATGGAAAGGCAGGTTCATTTGAGGGCTTCTGCAGTGGCGGCGGTATCGCGAAGCTCGCTCGAACGATGTCGCTTCAAGCCATACAGGAAGGTAAACCACCTTCTTATTGCAAAACAATGAACGAACTGAGTAGTTTGACTGCGGAAACAGTAGGAATCGCTGCGGAAGCAGGGGATCCGATGGCGATTCAAGTTTTCAATTTGGTAGGACGCCGTTTGGGACAAGGGATTGCGATGTTAATTGATGTACTTAATCCGGAGAAAATCGTAATCGGCAGTATATATGGACGACAGCACAAGCTGCTGGAGCCCATAGTCATGACAACTTTACGGCAGGAAGCTCTAACTTTCTCGCTAGATGTTTGTGATATCGTGCCCGCTGGGTTGGGTGAGCGTGTTGGTGATTATGCAGGTGTTTCTGTTGCAATGGAAATTTTAAATAACGTGTAAGCGTGAGGGAAATAGTCATGGAGATAGGGATGGAGATAGGGATGGAGAGAGAGGGTGAGAGGGATGGATAGAAGGATGGATAGAAGGATGGATAGAAGGATGGATAGAGGGATGGATAGAGGGATCAAAAAATACGCCATTGGCGTTGATTATGGTACGGAAAGCGGGCGGGCTGTGCTGGTGGATGTGCAAACAGGCGAGGAAATAGCGGCACATGTAACGGCTTATGCACATGGTGTAATAGATCGCCAGTTGCCGGGTTCGGGGGCGATGCTCGCAAAGGAATGGGCACTGCAACATCCGGGTGATTATCTTGACGTGCTTCGTCAATCGGTACCCGCAGTGCTTCAGCAAGCAGGAATACCGCCGGAGTCTGTGATCGGCATCGGCATTGATTTCACCGCTTGTACGGTGCTGCCTGTGAATGCGGAGGGCGTTCCGTTATGCTTCTTCGAGGCGTACAGGAACGATCCGCATTGCTGGACCAAGCTCTGGAAGCATCATGCGGCAGCCCCGCAAGCGGAACGAATTAATCATCTGGCCAAAGCGAGGGGAGAAGATTTCCTTCCCCGCTACGGAGGCAGTATTTCTTCGGAGTGGCTTCTGCCAAAGCTGCTGGAGACTGCTGAACAGTCACCGGCTGTATTCGAGGCAGCCGATCGTTTTGTGGAGGCGGCTGACTGGGTCGTATGGCAGCTCTGCGGCGAATTAATTAGGAGCAGCTGCTGTGCAGGTTATAAGGGAATATGGAACAAATTGGAAGGTTATCCATCTTCGGAATTTCTGAAGCAAGTGGATCCGCGATTCGAAAATTTGTACCAAACCAAGCTGACTGGAGCTGTATTACCCGTCGGAACTCGTGCGGGCGGATTGGCACCACAGATGGCCCAAGATCTTGGTTTGCTGCCAGGCACTGCAGTTTCTACTGCCATCATTGATGCACATGCCGCTGTACTTGGCTGCGGTGTAACGGAGCCAGGTAGTATGGTTCTGGCTATGGGAACTTCGCTGTGCCACATGGTTCTTAGTGATGAGGAACATCATATTCAAGGTGTTAACGGGGTAGTGGAAGACGGCATTGTGCCAGGAATGTTCGGTTATGAAGCGGGGCAGCCGGCAGTCGGTGACATGTTTGCTTGGTTCGTTAACACATCGGTATCCGAAGAGATAACGCGTTTGGCTGCCGCCGAGGGAATCGGCGTTCATAGCTGGTTGGAGCGTGAAGCCAGCAAGCTAAGTCCTGGTCAGTCCGGTCTGCTCGCGCTTGATTGGTGGAACGGTGGCCGTTCGCCAATCTTGGACGAAGCGTTATCAGGACTAATTGTTGGGCTGACGTTGGGTACAACGCAGGCAGAAATCTATCGGGCTTTGCTGGAGTCGGCGGCTTTCGGTACAAGACGGATCATCGAAACTTTTGAAGAGAATGGTGTGCATATTGAGTCTCTCTATGCGTGCGGCGGATTGCCTCAAAAAAATAAGCTGCTGATGCAAATATTTGCCGATGTTCTGGGTAAGGACATCAAGGTGGCGAAGTCTTCCCAGCCTGTTGCGCTTGGGGCAGCCATCTGCGGGGCGGCCGCAGCGGGAAGCCAAGCAGGCGGCTATGACAGCCTGAGCGATGGTATTCGAGCGATGGGGCAAACGAAGGAGCAGTCCATTCGTCCGAATAGTGAGCTCAAGGCGGCATACGACAGGTTGTACGCTCAGTACCGAGTCATGCATGAAGCGTTCGGATTAGCTTCTGGTAGCGTAGGGAACGTAATGCGTGAGCTGAAGCGCATGCAGATTGGCATTTAGAGCTTGTATAAAAATATAGATTAACGGGAAATACTATCGCAATTTATTGGAGAAACAAAGCTACAGCATGAATAAATGGAATTTCTCCTGTTAATGGAGACGATTGAGCTAGGAAGATGGGGTATTGGAGTGAATTAACGGTGTTTTTTCCAGTTATTTGGAATTTCGAGCTGTGAACTGCTTGAAATAACGGGACTTTTTCCCGCTAATCGATGTGGCTCCATAAAAAAAGAGGCTGCCCCAAGTCATCAATGACCGAGGGAGAGCCTCTTTTTTGAACTTTAGGGACAGCTCCTCGCGAGTTCATTCGCTCTAGCCCAAGATGCATGCGTTCCAGCATCCTTCTATTAACCTTGGAGCACAATATAAGTAAGCTGTTCACGCTCAATGTAAGTGTTGTTGAATTTGCAGTAAATACGTTAACCGCTCGGAGGTAGCGGGCGAAGCCGTATAAATCATTATTTTCATATAAGGGTTATGAGGGGTCTCTAAGGTTACATGCTCTAACTCCATCTCGCCAATGGAAGGATCCATCCATCGTTTGTGACAGTCAGCTGCTATTTGAACGTCGTGAAGTGGCCAGTAAGAACGGAACAACTCGCTAGTTTGCATAAACTCCTCTGTCAGTTCACGAAATCTCTCGTCCTGCGGAAAGTGTGCGTAATCTGCACGAAAGCGTGCAACCATGACCTGCACTTTGGCTTCCCAGTCCGGATTATTAGTCCGAAGAGATGAATCTGTCAAAAATCTCCGCAGCCAATTTGGTCTCTGACCTGATTCCATAGCAAACGCTGGCAGGTGAAACACAATTTCCGCGGCCTGATTCCACATCAGCATATCCCAGCTTCGTCCCAAAATGAAAGCAGGATTCGGTTCAAGAGCCTTTAACATTCGTTCCAAGCCTAAGCTCACTTCTTGAGCAGGTTCCGCTTCCCTGACTTTAGCAGTATTTGCCAGCCTATGAAGATGATGCTGCTCATCGACTGATAATTGCAGAACTTCGGCGATGCTATCTAGCACCTGGGCCGATGGGTTCACCTCTCTGCCCTGCTCTAAGGAGGTATACCACGAAGTACCTATATGAGCAAGCTGTGCCACTTCTTCTCGCCGCAGTCCAGGCGTTCGGCGCCGCCCATATGACGGTAACCCCAATTCTTCCGGAGTAAGACGTTCTCGGCGTGCACGCAGAAATTCGCCCAGCGACAAACTAGAAGAAATCTCTCCCATATGCAATTCTCCTTATCCTGACACTGCCAAACCTACGATAAACGCAGGAAGGCAAGTAGTTTGTATCCATAATACTGTAAGTATAGCACCAACAAAACTTAGGAGGTACTTGAACATGAATATATTTGTTACTGGAGCAACAGGAAAAGTAGGAAGCCGCTTCGTACCACGCTTACTTCAGCGGGGTCATAACGTTAGCGTTTTGTTACGAAACAGGGAGAAGGCGGGTATGCTGGATCAGCAAGGTGTAACCATTATTGAAGGGGATCTTTTGCAACCGGAAAGCTTTGCATTTGCACTGAGAGGTAAAGATGTTGTCGTACATCTAGCAGCACAATTTCGCGGCGTAGATGAAGAAACTGCGCGAAGGTCAAACATCGATGCGAGTACCCTTTTAGCAGAGGCTGCTTTGAAGGCAGATGTGCCAAGGTTTGTATTTGCCAGCACGAACCTCGTGTATGGCAGCGGGAATATAAGCGGACCGAGCCGCGAGAATGACCCTTTGCAACCAGCGTTCCTTTATCCTCAGACCAAAAAAATAGCAGAAGAAGCTTTAATTCAGCTCCATCGCGAGAAGGGACTTGGGCTTCGTATCGTACGGCTTGCTTTTGTCTATGGAGCAAATGATCCTCATATTACGGAATACATGCCGATGATGAGTAAATGGCAACCCGCTAAACGTCTTCATATGATCCATCATGCGGATGTAAGCCAGGCACTGCTGCTTGCCGCTTCCACTCCTGGTATAGATGGCCGCATCTATAACGTCGCCGATGATGCCCCGATTACAAAAGTTGAGCTGTTTCAACTTCATCATCAGTTTGATCGGTTAGAGGTAGATGCTGAACAGCAGCCCTTCAATCCGTGGGACATGATCGTGGATACAACTCGCATTAGGGATGAGTTGAATTTTCGTCCGATTTACCCCTCATTTTATACAGCGAGAGATGCTGGAACTTTGTGATTTGAAGGGATTATTGGGGGAATCTAGAAATTGGTATGAATAAACGGCCCTTTTGATTCGGTTGGTGTGTACTTCCGTTGTAAAGTGCAAGGGGAGTTATTAAAATCAGGTGATGATACTAAGAACCCAAGATGGATTGCCGTAGATGACTTAAGGCAACTAATGAATGATGATCCCCATCAATTTTCTAGTGTAGATAGAGCAGGAATTAAGTTTTATTTGAAGTATCTGGAAAAGTGCTAAATAAGACAATTGACATAGGTCCGTTTTATTTTGATTGGACAAACTATTAACAAGATAGAGTTAACGTATACGCAATAAACAAAAGGCTGCCGAATCATTCGGCGGCCATCTTGGGTTTCAGCAGGATAAATTCAGAATGAACCGATGCTCCAACGCATGCACAATTCCTCCACACTAGCTAGATTTATAGGGGAGTGGCATCATGCAGAACTAACTTATATGCTCTAAAAGAGGTATTCGTGCATGAACACTTTCTTGTATCAGCTCTCAAATCCTGGGGAAATGTGCAAATCGCGGATCGGTTCATATCCTAGAGGATTGAACGATTGTCATGGCATCTCCCTAGCAAGTAAGATGACGGTACTAGACGTGAAGGAGGCTTGCGACAGTGGCAAAGTTGTATACGGAAACTAAGCCCGGAATCACAGACAGAGACATGAAGCATGTGAAGTTTGCGCAAAACCGGTATCTCCTGAATTTGCGAAAGCATTGGATGCTTTATCTAATGATCATCCCCGGGCTCGTTTATTACCTTATTTTTAAATACGTGCCGCTCATGGGGAGTGTCATTGCCTTTCAGAACTATCAGATATTCAAAGGCATGTTGGGAAGCTCGTGGGTGGGGTTGGACAATTTCAAGTTCATCTTCACGTATCAAGATTTCTACCATGTATTAAGAAACACGGCGACAATCGCCACGTATCACCTCGTGTTCGGATTTCCTGCGCCTATTATTCTAGCGCTTCTATTTAATGAGGTGAGGCTGATGCTGGTAAAACGAGTGGTGCAGAGCATGTTCTATCTCCCGCACTTTTTATCGTGGGTCGTTGTCGGGGGCATCGTTTTTGAACTGCTGTCCACGCAAGGCGTAGCCAACATGGTTCGTGGATGGTTCGGTCTCGAGCCGATCTTGTTTATGCAGCAGCAGAGTTATTTTCGAACGATTGTTGTCTTGTCGGGCATTTGGAAGGAAGTCGGCTGGGGCACGATTATTTACCTTGCCGCAATTACCGGTATCAATCCGAATTTATATGAAGCAGCTGTGATGGACGGGGCGAACCGTTGGAAGCAAACCCTTCATATTACGCTTCCGATCCTGTTTCCTACGATTCTAGTACTATTCCTACTGAACATCGGCAATTTTCTGGAGCTCGGTTTTGACCAGATTTATAACCTGCTGACGCCTATGACGTATTCTGTGGGGGATATTATTGAGACGTATGTGTACCGGGCCGGGGTTTTGCAGGGCCAGTACAGCGTTACGACAGCTATTGGACTATTCCAGTCAGTTATTGGCTTCGCGCTGCTGTGGATCTTTAACCGGATGGCGAGAAAGACAGAACAGGGGTTGTGGTGATGAAACAGACATATGGAGAAAAGTTTTTCCAAGTGTTCAATTATTTGTTCCTGGCCGGAGCTGCATGCACGATGTTGATGCCGCTCGTCCACCTGTTGGCGGTATCGCTCAGTTCACCCATTGCGGCTGATTCGAAGACGGTGTTCTTACTACCGGTAGAATTTACCTTGGCATCGTGGGGGCATATTCTGCAAAATAAAGGATTGTGGAGCGCATTCGGAGTAACGGTGTACATTACGGTTGTTGGAACGATGCTAAGCATGCTGTTTTCTGTATTGACAGCGTTCCCGCTTTCCCGCAAGGAATTTCTGATCCGCAAGCCGTTTATGCTGGCTGTTATCATTACGATGATTTTCAATGCACCGATGATCCCATTTTTTCTGACAGTTCGGGAACTAGGCATGATGAACTCTTTGTGGTCGCTGATTTTGCCAGGGTTGATTGGAACATTTAACATGATTATTATTCGGACATTTTTTATGGGTATCCCTGCGGAGCTCGATGATTCAGCGCGTATGGACGGCTGCACCGATGCAGGCATTTTGTTCCGGATCTATCTGCCCTTATCCAAGCCAGTGCTCGCGACTGTCAGCTTGTTTTATGCCGTAGGCTATTGGAACACTTTTCAGAGGGCAGTTCTGTTCATCCGTGATCCCAACAAATGGCCGCTGCAAATGAAGCTTCGCGCTTACTTGCAGTCACCGGAGGAACTTGCTGCTGTGAACCTGTTCCTTGGCGATTATGATTTTAATACGACAACGTTGAAAGCGGCTACAATTCTGTTCGCGACCGTGCCCATTATTTTAGTATACCCGTACCTGCAGAAGTATTTTGTAAAGGGTTCGATGCTAGGTTCGTTGAAGGAGTAAATAGCAACAGATATAGAGCTGGTATTCTGGCTTCATATAGCAAATTTGCAAGAATCGTTGACGTGCCATAAAAGGGAGGATATATGCATGAGGAAACTTTTAGTCGGGAAAAAGGTAGCGATTACAGCAGTGGCTTCGCTGCTTGCCGTTAC
This sequence comes from Paenibacillus sp. J22R67, assembly GCF_059692175.1. Lineage (NCBI taxonomy): Bacteria > Bacillati > Bacillota > Bacilli > Caryophanales > Paenibacillaceae > Paenibacillus > Paenibacillus sp. J22R67. The sequence goes on from NZ_JCAUAX010000004.1 coordinate 422,721, forward strand.
AGTTCTTGCGGGTTGTGCGCAAACGGAAGACAACACGCCTGTCGCAGAAGGCGGCGCCCAGAACGGCAAGCTTGTACAGGTGAAGGTGTTCAAAAGTCACATGGGCGTAGGCACCATTCCAGATGCTAACAACGCGCATGTCAAATATGTAGCAGAGAAAACAGGCGTTGAATATCAGCTGACGACCACCCCTCCGGGCTCAGAGCCGACTGAGTTCCTCAATCTGATGATTGCTTCGAACGATTTGCCGGACATTCTACGTCCGATTGGCGGCATCGAGCAGACATTGATTAAACAGGGTGGAGCATTGCCGCTCGAAGATCTTCTTCCGAAGTACGCACCTAATGTGTGGAAAAACATTCCCAAGGAGGCGTGGGATGTCGTTCGTTCAGCCTCGTCGGATGGCCATATTTACTATGTGCCCAAGGTGTTTCTCGTTCCTGAGCGCGCACCGATGATTCGTAAGGATTGGCTGGATAAGGTCGGATTGCCTATGCCGAAGACTGCATCTGAATATAAGGAAGTGCTGAAGGCATTCCGTGATAAGGATCCGAATGGCAACGGATTAAAAGACGAGCTGCCGACCTCGGGCCGAGAATTCGGCAAGTGGATTGATCACTTATTCGGCATGTACGGTGTCGCCATGTGGGAAGGGAGTCCGGAGTGGGACCTGTATGACGGCAAGATTCAGTATGCAGGCGTTACCCCTAACATGAAGGCAGCTATCGGATATATCCGCGAGCTGTATGCAGACAAGCTGCTCGATAACGAGACCTTCCTTAACAAAGGCGACGTTTGGCAGGCCAAAATCAACAATAATCTGGTTGGCAGCTGGTACCATCTCCCGGCTGGTGTACGCGATCGGTATACCGCGATGCTGAAGGGGGCGCCAGATGCTTATATCGTTGGCATGCCGGTGCCTAAAGTAGATGGTTTCCAAGGTTTCGTTACGATGAAAACGATGGGTGAGCCGGAATGGATCATTCCAGCAGGAGCCAAGAATAAAGCAGAAGCGTCCCTGAAGCTGCTCGACTTTTTCTATGATACAAGCAACGATGAGTTCATTCGTTTTGGAATTGAAGGGCTTCAACATCAGGTCGTGAATGGCAAAAAGGTACTGCTGCCGCCAGAGGATAGCCGTCCGCTTGCTCTGGGCATGCGTAATCTGACAACCAAAGAAGATATGGATATTCGGATTAAAGAAACCATTCCGGAGAACATGCAGAAGATGGTGCAAGATATGTTCATCGTCAACACGGCGGATGCCCGACGCATTGCAGGAGACGGACTGCCGAACACGGTATACGAAGGATTTCCAGATATTCAATCGCATAAGCTGTTCCAGGAATACTTGACCAAAATCGTGATCGGTGAATGGCCAATGGAGAAATTCGATGAATTTGTTGACCGTTGGAAAAAATCGGGAGGCGATAAGGTAACAGAGCGCGCCCAAGAATGGTATGCGAAGGTGAAAAAGTAACAACGTGATGACCGGCGTAAAGGTCCGCCCGCAGAGCCTACATAGCTTCCTGCGGGCCCTGATGCGCTGAGAAGATAAATTACAGCAGGCAGGGAAGGGAATGTAGCTCATGAAAAAGCGATATGCCATCTGCGGGGTAAGCGGTCGGGCGCTTGGAATGTTCGCCAAGCCTATATTGTCGACGTTCTCCGCTCGAAACGAGATCGTCGGCCTGTTGGATCGCGACCAAGCTCGCTTCGAGCTATTTCGGACGAGATTTCCGGAGCAGCAGGAGATCGGCACCTACGGGGAGCTTGAATTTGACCGGATGGTTGAAGAGACGCGTCCTGACGTCATCATTGTGGCTGGGCGTGACGATACCCATGCGAAATATATCATAGCGGCTCTTGAGCATGATTTGGACGTGATCACGGAGAAGCCGATGGTGACAACGGGAGAAGACGCAAAACGTGTGATGGAGGCTGAATCAGCTAGTAAAGGGACGGTCACGGTTACTTTCAATTACCGCTATGCACCGATTCATACGAAGATTAAGGAAATGCTTCTGGAAGGCAAGCTTGGCAGGATTACCTCGATTGACTTGAATTGGTATCTCGATACCTATCATGGTTCAAGTTATTTTAAACGTTGGAATCGGGTTAGGGAGCTGTCCGGAGGGTTATCCATTCATAAATGCACGCATCATTTCGATCTGGTGAATTGGTGGATCGGGCAGCAACCTGTCGAGGTATTCGCCTATGGTGCCTTGAACTATTACGGAGTTGAAGGGGAAGCGAACCCCAGTAAAGTGGACGGCCGTTACTGCACGACGTGTGAGCAAACAGAGGATTGCGACTATTATTCACGTTGGAACACACGAAGCAAAAATATTCAAGTGCAGGACGATCATCTCGGTTCGCTGGGAGCGGTGAAAAGTAAGTTTCCTTACTCGGATTATCGGCCTGATCAATGTATCTTCGATTCTCAAATAGATATTGAGGATACCTATGCAGCAACGGTTAAATATAATGGCGGCGCACTCCTTAGTTATTCGGTTAACTTCTCCCTGCCATACGAGGGGTATCGATTAGCCATTAACGGCACAAAGGGGAGACTAGAGTCGGTGGAGTATCATATGCCGAGTCGTACCCCTTTTCCGACACCCGTGCAGACCATCGATTATTACCCGCTGTTTGGCTCTAAGGAAACGATCCATGTGGTGCACCGAGAAGGTGGGCATGGAGGCGGAGACCCGCTATTGCTTGAGGATTTATTTATGGGCGAGGATCGCCGGCGGCCTTACCGGATTTTATCCGGAGCCGTGGATGGCGCGTATTCGGTGGCGACCGGGGAAGCCGTATGGCGCTCTGTGAAGGAGCACCGCCCCGTTACCATCGAGGAAGTACTTAACGGGGGATTCTCGAAGAAGGCACTCAGTCTGAGCGGAAAAGGAGTGGCAGGAGAGTGACGACATCATTAACCCGCTATATAGATCCAGAGGAGAGTATGGCCGCTCAAGCGGACGGTACCAACATTCCCCATGTGCTGACCGTGATGGCTCAGCGTTACATCGGCGAGCATCCGCCGCATGGTCCGGTGTACAGGGTGACACGTTCGAGTGAAATCCGTAAGCTTGAAAACCATACGTATTCGTTTCCAATTGAACGTATATTTCCTGAGATGCGCACGGGTCAGCAGGTATACGCTTGGGCGAAGCTGTGGATCGAGGAGCCGCAAGAGTTTGTATTTCTTCTTCGATGTCTCGGTCCTGTCGGACTGTATCACAATGGGGAGCAGCGTTTCCGCTCCTCTCCCGAGGAGGAAGCGGAAGGGGCATCGCCGCTGAAGCTGAAGATTGGGCTGGTCCGGGGCTGGAACCATTTTGTTTTGGCGCTTGGCAAACGCGCAGATGGTTGCTGCGGAGCGGAATTTGGCTCTGGCAATCGCAAGAATAAGCCCTACACTTTTCTTGCACCTTCGCTAGAGCGTGAGGGAGAAGAAGGCTGGATCTATACGACTCCGCAGGAAAGCCCGCTTACACAAATTCCAGCTGCGACGATGAGGGAAGAGGTAGTAGGTGCGGCTTCTTGGCTGCCGCAGTGCGCAGACAGCAGAGACAGCGATAATTGGCAAGGCCGTTTGGAACAACTTTATGGTCTGCATCCTGGATTGAAGGCCATCTCTTGGACATCCGTGCGAGTCGACCCGGCAATGACCGGTCCCGTGACCGTTGCTGGGGTTACTTATGGCCCGGTAACCTTCTTTTGGAATGGGTATAAGGTCTATGAAGCTGCTGGGGCAGGCTCGTTCAGTTTCAATTTAGAATCGTGTCGGCGAAGCGGAAGCCTCGTGGCATACAGCACGTGTAGTAGCGAGGGTTGGGGGTTTCAACTGCTTGGGGATTTGAAGAGTGCAGTGCTTAACACGCCAATCAAAGTTCATGGCTACGCTGGCAAATGGCTGCATCTGGGGCCATTCGCTGCCGACACCGAGCTGCGCGCGGATGACTATATGAAGATGGATACGGTTGCAGTCGGTTCTACAGGTGAGGTGTTCTGGACGACGAATGAGCCTGGGACTTACGTTAGACCTTTTCTCGAGAACGAACTCTTCGGCCGCTGGAACTATCCGCTCGGCGTAACCTTATTCGGGCTGCTTGAGACAAGCCGTTTGCTAGCGCGCAGCGATATGACGGATTACGTAACCCGTCACGTGGAATTTGCGACGTCAACCTTTGCTTATTCCCTCTGGGATCGGAAGCATTTTGGAGCAGCTGGCTTGAATAATCAGTTATCGCATATCGACAGTCTCGATGACTGCGGATCCTTCGGAGCGCTCGCGATTCTAGCGAACCGGTTGCGGCAGTTGAAGGGAGCGCGTGCGGTTTCGGATGACATCGCCCACTACATTATGAATGTGCAAGACCGTTTGGAGGATGGGACGCTTTACCGTCGTGTCGGCGTATCGCCAAGCATGCATAATACAATGTGGTGCGATGACATGTATATGAGTGTGCCGTTCCTATGCCGGTATAGCGAGTTATCCGGGGATTTACGATATGTAGAGGAAGCTTCCCGCCAACTGCTGTTATATAAAAAGTATTTATATATGCCTGATCAGCAAATCATGTCTCATGTCTATGACGTAAGCAGTGGAAAGCCGTCACTTACGACATGGGGGCGGGGGAATGGCTGGGTATTTTTCTCGCTCTCTGTACTGCTGCAAGCACTGCCGAAAGGGCATTCCAACTACAAAGATATACTTCTCTTTTACCGGGAGTTGGCGGCAGGTTATCTCCGGCTGCAGGGCAAAAGCGGCTTGTGGCATCAGGTATTGACGGATCCTGAGTCGTATGAAGAGGCTTCGTGTACATCGATGTTCATCTATGGTTTCGCACTTGGTGTACGTCACGGCTGGCTGCAAGAGCCTCAAGCGTTCACAACGGCGGTGATGTCCGGCTGGAATGGCTTATGCGCTCGCGTCATTGATAAGCACGGGAACTTGTACGGCGTATGCAAAGGCTCCAGCTGGTCCTACTCGAACGCGTATTATAAGCATGAACTTGGCTGGAACCTGAATGACACACACGGGATTGGCATCGTGCTCTTGGCCGGGATTGAAGCGAATGCCATGATGAACAGCTTAGGAATCAAAAGCTGAGGTTGTACAGAGTGAAAGTGAGAATGGGCAACCGGGAAGGAACGTGTCGCGAGGGAACGGATCGCGCTATAATAGTAAGATCTCCTAATAAGGTGGGAACCCCAACGTGATGCAATCCTTCAAAAAATGGCTGAAATACAATTTAGCCCATACGCAAACCCGGCTCGTACTCATTTTAACCGTATCGGTGTTTCTAATCATTCTAGCCGTCAGCCTGACATCCTACTATACGTCAAAGTCTGTCCTGCAGGAAGAGCTCAGCGAGCCGCAGCGCCAAATGCTTCAATTGAATATGAACGTTATTGATGACGCTATCAAAGAGAGTGATAAGGCCGCTATTCAAGTTGCTTTGAACGCAAATATTTATACGTTTCTGACCAGTGAGGTACAGAATTCGTACGCCAACATATCAGAGCTCTATCAATTGCTGTCTACCCTGATAGGCAATTCTAAGTATATTAAGAGCATCTATGTGTATGACATGACCAAAGGGAGCTTCATCGCCATTCCGCAGGGCTACAGCTCGAGCAAACTGAACTTTGACGATTCAGATTGGATTAATGTCGTCGATGAGTTCGGTGATGGCATGACGGTGATCAAGAAGCGTCAGGTGCCGGAAGGCGCCGGTAGAAAAGGCTCCGAAGTTACACTATTTCGCAAAATCATGATTCAAGGACAGTTCAAGGGAATTGTCACTGTCAATCTCAAGGATGAGGAGCTGTTCGCCAAGCTGAATCCTCCTGTATTAAACAATCTAAATCGGATGCGTTACATCATCGACGAGCATGATGAGATCCTGTACGCGGTCTCCAACTATGATTTCGACCAGGAGTCGATTCGGCAGGCGTTAGCCCAGCTCAGGGAAGACGGCAGCAGTGACATTACCCATCAGAATCGCAAATTGCTGGTCAATCAGCTTGTTTCAGATGTAACGGGCTGGAAATACGTATCCATTGTCGTGCAGGACAGTCTGCTGGCCAAGTCCAAGAAGGTTCGCAATGTCGTCTTGACCGTCTCCGTGGCAGCACTGGCGCTCGGATGCGCGACGATTTTCTACATCAATGCCGCTGCTTTCCGCCCTGTTCGCAGGCTGATGCAGTTGTTTAGCAGCTACGACCGCAAGTCCATGAATTCCGAAGGCATAGATCTCGAGAAGCTGGCTGGTGAACTGCTTACTAACCATGCCCATCTGTCTCAGCTCGTAAGAGAGACGATGTCGGAGGCTTCATCTAAGCTGCTTTATGATATGTATACGGGGAACTTAACGGGCAAGCGGGATGTAGAGGAAAAGTGGCATCGCTACTTTGGTGAATGGTCGTCAGAGCCCTTTACGGTAGCCGTTATATCGATCGACCAATATGAGGAATGGTCGCGCAAGTACACGGGCGACGATCAGTCATTATTGAAGTTCGCTATGGCTAACATCGTTGCTGAGCTGTTCGAACAAAGGTGGAGGGTCGTTTGTGCCGACTTTGGCAAAGACAAGATGGCCATCTTGCTGCAGCCGCTTGAAGCGGGGATCGTGCTTGAGCGGAAGTTGGAGGAAGCAGTTGAGGTCGTCTCCAGTCTGCTCAAGTTTAGCATTTCGGCAGGTGTAAGTACGCCTCAAACAGAAGTTGCTCGCCTGCGTCAGGCGATGCTGGAAGCTGAGAATGCCCTGAATTATCGGCTTTATCAAGGCTATGGGCAGATCATTCCGTTTCATGAGGTATCGGGGCATGAAGTGATGGAGACGGTTGTGGACGCAGGTAAGCTAGATGAGCTATCGCGGTTGATTGAGTCGGGGGACGAGACAGGATCGCTGGAAGCGGTTGAACGTCTGATCTCCGATGTGCGAAGCAATTATGGGTATCCTTCTGCCGCTTTAACTTTTCTACGGGCAGTGCTGGAGCGTATTGAGCAGTTATGGCAGGCTGACGACGAATCTGCCGAGGGCAGCGCGTTCGAGAGATTCAACACGCTTCATTTAGGAGACATACAAGAGGAACTCAGCAAGCGTGTCCAGCCGCTGGTTCAGCGCTTCCATAAACTAATTCAAAGCAAGGATTTTATCACATGCCACCGCATGATTGAGTATATGAAGCAGCATTTGAGTGAGACAATCGGTATTCCAGAGATTGCTGACGATGTCGGAATTAGCAGCAGTCTGGCCAGTCAGATTTTCAAGCAAGAAACGGGAGAAACCATCTATAACTATTTGACGCGTCTGCGTTTGGAACGTGCGGCGGATCTGCTGCTGAAGACCGAATACAAGATTTCGGATATCGCGGTTATGGTCGGCTATCAGCACGAGAACAGCTTCATTCGAAGCTTCCGCAAATTCAAGAATATCACCCCGGGCAAATACCGGGATATGATGAGAACCCGTACGGACACTATGCTGGAATAGACAAGCGGTGTTGGTCGGATCGGATAAATGAACATAGGAGGAACTATGGACAGACGACAAATCATACAGCGGCACAATCCTGAGTTGCATAAATGGGACCCTTTGTCCCCATTTTCTGTGGGGAATGGTGAATTCGCCTTCAGCGCAGACATCACGGGATTACAGACATTCCCAGATCAATATGAGGTACCGCTAGGTACGCAGTCCAACTGGGGTTGGCACTATACGGGTGGACGGAATCGATTTACGGATCAAGATGTCGAACACCAAATGTTCGATACGCATGGCAGACTGGTCGGTTACCCGATGAAACCTGGGAGTACTGCGGAGGCCTATCACTGGCTGAGGATGAATCCGCATCGCCTGCAACTAGGCCGAGTTTCTTTTCGCTTCCTGCTGGAATCGGGTGAAGTGGCTGAAGCAACCGATGTGGCGCTGATCAGCCAGCAGCTCGATCTATGGTCGGGCGTGCTGACTAGCGCTTATACCATTCAAGGCGTACTGGTTCATGTTACCACCGCTTGTCATCCTTCCATTGATGCGATTGGTGTGCGTGTGCAATCAGGACTAATCGCGCAAGGCCGGCTGCAGGTGTTCGTCCGTTTCCCTGCGCCGGATATGACGCATACAAGTTGGGCGAAGGCTGTGTTTCCTGACTGGGACAACGACAATAGGCACAGGACGGAACTTCGCGAAGGCGGCAGCAATGAAGCATTGCTAGAACGTATGATGGATGAAGATAAATATGAGCTGCGCTGGGCTTGGAGTGCTGGCACTCTTACACGGACAGGAGCGCATGAATTTACGCTGTTCCCTCCATCTGAGCAAGTTGAATTGATTGAATTTTCTGTGACCTTTGCCCCGGAATCAGCGCAAATAGCCCCGTCATTTGAAGAGACGATGGCAGCGAGCAAGCTTCACTGGGAGAAATTTTGGCTCAGCGGAGCGGCAATCGATTTCTCTGGCAGCTCGGATCCACGAGCTTACGAGCTGGAGAGACGCGTTGTTCTTTCGCAGTTCCTGTGTGCTATGCACAGTGGTGGCTCCCTGCCACCGCAAGAGACGGGACTGATGTACAACAGCTGGTTTGGCAAGTCGCACTTGGAGATGCATTGGTGGCATGGCGCGCATTTCCCGCTTTGGGGAAGAGAGAGCATCCTGCTGAAAAGTATGGATTGGTACAGCCGGATCTTGCCGGTTGCCCGCGAACTCGCGCAGTCACAAGGATATGAAGGTGCCCGCTGGCCCAAAATGGTCGACTTCGAAGGAAAACCTTGCCCCTCGCCCGTTGCGCCAGGGTTGATCTGGCAGCAGCCGCACCCGATGACACTAGCGGAGCTATGTTATAAAGCTCAGCCGACGAGGGAGCTGCTGGAACGATTCCGTGATATTGTCTATGAATCAGCGGATTTCATGGTCTCTTTTGCCTATTTGGATGAAGCGAAGCAAGTTTACGATCTAGGCCCACCGCTAATTCCAGCGCAGGAGTGCCACTCGCTTGCGGGAAGTAAAAATCCTCCGTACGAGCTGGAGTACTGGAAATATGGTTTGGAGATCGCGGTCCGTTGGGCGGAGCTTCTGCAGGAAACACCGAATCCGAAGTGGTCACAGGTTGCCGGGATGATGGCCGATCCGCCGCAGGCTGAAGGTGTTTATCTGGCCCATGAGCAGTGCCCGGATACCTTTACAGCCAAAAATCACGACCATCCATCGATGCTCGGTGCGCTTGGCATTTTACCTGGAACAAGGATTGACCGTCAGGTGATGTTGAACACGCTGCTGAAGGTGAAAGAGGTATGGAAATGGGGCTCCGCTTGGGGCTGGGACTTCCCGATGTGTGCCATGACGGCGGCAAGACTAGGTGAACCGGACCTGGCAGTGGACTTCCTGCTTATGGATGCAGCGAAAAATACGTATTTAACCAATGGTCACAACTATCAGCGAGTTGGTTTGTCCGCTTATTTGCCAGGTAACGGAGGTTTATTGACGGCTGTTGCGATGATGGCTGCTGGCTGGGAAGGCAGTTCGAATTCCCATAACCCGGGGTTTCCGCAGGATGGCAGTTGGAACGTGAACTGGGAAGGATTGAAACCTTGGTTGTAGGTCAACTAGGTCTAATGAATGGATAATAAGGAGGCGATCGTATGACAAAAGGAACAATATGGCCCTCGGAGCGAAAATCGGCAACGGACCGATTCACTGGCCTTGAAGTGATACAACTGACGGATTATAAGTCGCATAGCCATCATTTATATTTTACGGAAAGCGGTTGGTATGATCAGGATCAGCGTCTTATCTTCGTCTCGGATCGTGGTAATAGTACTAATTTGTATAGCCTGCACGTTGAGTCTGGTGTGATTACGCAGCTGACCAATTACCCGGGAAATGATCATCTTGATGCGTGCTTGCTGCCGGATGGGAGCGCTGTATATATAAAGCTCGGAACACGGATCATACGTCTAGATCTACTAGGAGATTTTGATGAAAAAGTGGTATATGAAGCGCCTGCGGGATATCATCTCGGCAATGTAAGCGCCAGCGCCGACGGGCAACATGTCTGTACTTGTGTCCAAGAAGATTTATCGCACCGGATTCGACTCGATCTCGGCAACGGTTATGTGGGGCATCGAGAACTCATGGAAGCAGCTCCCCATAGCATGATCGTGCGCATCGACGCAGTGAACGGCGGTGCGGAAACGATCTATGAAGCAAACCGCTTTATTACGCATATCAATGCGTCTCCCAAGGAGCCTTGGCTGATGACATTTTGTCATGAGGGACCTTGGCATTTGGTCGATCACCGCATCTGGGGACTTGATTTGCGCACAGGCCATGCGTGGAAAATCCGTGAACGTCTCGAGCCTGAGGAGAAGGTCGGCCACGAATTTTTTTATCCTGACGGCGTAACGATTGGCTACCATGGGTTCCGTACGAACGGGACGAATTTCTTCGGCAGCATCCGCTATGACAATACAGAGCTTGAAGAAACGGAATTTAATTTTGATACTTGGCATGGTTATTCAGATGGTTTGGGTCAAGCGATCGTTGACGGCAAAAGCGCAGTGAAGACACTAAGCATTTGGCGAAAGCAGGATGGAGTGTACGATGGACCTCGCATGCTGTGTGAGTTGCGCTGCAGCTTTCATTCTCAGAAAGTGCATGCACATCCGCGTTTTGATGCAAAAGGCAAGCGTGTGCTATTTACAAGCGATAAGAACGGATATGGAAATTTGTACTTAGTTAACGTCCCAGAGGACTTTACTGTATTGCCACTGTTCACTCCATAAAAAATGAAACGTGAGGGGGCATAAGCCATGAAGGCTTCCATGCTGGATACGAAAATCGAACGAATGTCCGTCAGGGTCGGGGAAACGATTCTATCGCATAGCAAAGACGGGTACCATCCAAAAATTGCCAATCAATGGGGGTATGTCGCAGGAATGGCGCTAGCAGCCGTCGATAAGTTAGGTGATTGGGCAGGCGAGGCGAAATATCATGATTTCGTCAAGCGGCATATGGACGTTTTTGTGCAAGAGGATGGTTCTATACGCGGTTACAAACTTAACGATTACAACCTTGATCATATCAATAAAGGAAAGAACCTTCTTCGTTTATGGAGGGAAACAGGCGAAGCGAAATACGAGGCAGCAGCGCGACTACTGATCACTCAGCTTGTCGGTCAACCGCGTACGAATGAGGGCGGATTTTGGCATAAAAAAATATATCCGTATCAAATGTGGTTGGACGGCTTGTATATGTCTTCCCCCTATATGGCTGAATATGCTCGTACATTCAATGACAATAGCTGGTTTGACGAGGCAGCGCATCAGTTGCTGCTGGTCGAGCGTCATACGCGTAATCCGCAGACGGGTTTGCTGCATCACGCCTGGGATGAAACCCAGGAGCAGCGATGGTGCGATAGCGGGATGGGCCGATCGAGACATGTATGGGGTCGGGCAATGGGCTGGTATGCCATGGCGTTGGTGGATGCGCTTGAGCATTTTCCAATCGGGCATCCGAAGCGTGGACAGCTCATGGGCATTTTTGAAAGGATGGTTAATAGCGTCGTACGGGCACAGGATCAAGAAAGCGGTGTCTGGTACCAGGTTATGGATTGCAATGGCCAGCAAGGCAACTATCTGGAGTCGTCGGGTTCCTGCATGCTCACTTATGCGATTGCAAAAGGAATTAGGCTGCAATATTTGGCGGAAATCGACCGGAGCGTCGTAGAAAGAGCCTATGAAGGTATCATGAAACGTTTCGTGACGGAAGACGAGCAGGGCGTGCACCTTCATCATATCTGTCACGGTGCGGGACTTGGCGGCCGTAAATACCGAGATGGCTCCTATGCGTATTATTTAAGCGAGGCGATTGTAAGCGATGTCTTAATGGGTGTTGCTCCGCTGCTGCTTGCTACACTTGAGATGGAGCAGTTGCGCGAGCAGTGTGAGGAATGAGATGCTGGGGCAAAAAGAAAACCGAGATGAAGATAAGCTGACGATGAGCTACCCGGCCTCCTGGTGGCGAAATATGTGGCGCGAGGGGCTGCCTGCTGGCAATGGCGTGCTTGGTGCGTCCGTATTCGGTGGTGTTCAGGAGGAAACGGTGCTGCTGAACCATGCGAAGTTGTGGCACTGGGGACAGCGAGATGAGCTTCCCGATGTCAGCTTCACGCTTGCGCAGACGCGGAAGCTGATGGATGAGAGGCGCTATCAGGAAGCGAGTTGGCAGCTGGCGGATGCGCTGAAGGAGCGGGGGTATGGGACGAAGCTGGCCTCCAGGTTTCCGCTGGCAGCCATCCATCTGACGATGCCCAGCAAGCATGCTTTTCGCGGGTACTGCCGAGAGCTAGATATGGATAGCGGCGAAATTACAGTGGCTTGGAATGACGGGGATTGCCGGTATAAGCGGACGCTGTTCGTATCCCGTGCCGATGATTGCCTTGTTTATGCGATCGAAGGAGAAGGGGGGAGCGGCATAACCGGTGAAATCGGTCTGCAGCTTCATCCCAGTGACCGGTGGGCGGATACGCCGGAGTACAAGGAGCTGGAGAGCTCTGTGGAAACAGGAGCAGATGAAGCTCATACGTGGTACTCGGCAACGAACGATGACGGAACCGATTTTGGAGCTGTGCTGCGGATTGTACAGGAAGGTGGACAAACCACTGGAGCAGATGGCGTCATCCGTTTCATGGGAGCAAGTCGAGTGCTCGTGCTGGTTAAAGTATTTACACGTGGTCAGCGAGCGGAAGACTGGCCTCGGTTAAAGCTGGAGCTTGCCGACCTGCTTCAAGAATGGGAGGCCAGTGCGAGTGCTCGCGCTGTTTACGAACACTTGCTGGAACGGCATGTTGCGTTGCATCGACCGCTTTATCGCTCGGCGTTGCTTGTTCTGGGTGAGGAGGATTCGGATCCTCGCTCTAACGAGCGACTACTGCTGGATGCCTATGAGGGAGAAGCTTCCGAGACACTTATCCGGAAAATGTGGGCTTACGGCAGGTATTTATTCCTTAGCGGCACGTCCACTGCGGAAGAGGCTGAGCCCTTCGGCTTGTATGGATTGTGGGGAGGGGACTACCGGTTAGTCTGGAGTCACAACATGGCTAATGAAAACATCCAGATGATGTACTGGCATGCTCATGTCGGTGGATTAAGCGAGCTTGTTCCATCACTATTCCGGTATTATGAGTCGCTGATGGATGATTTTCGCGATAATGCTCGTAAGCTGTACGGCTGCCGGGGAATATATATGCCAGCTGGCACGACAGCGGGTGTTGGCGTACCCAGCCAGATTGTTCCGGTTATTTTAAATTGGACGGGAGCGGCTGGCTGGTTGGCACAACACTATTATGAGTACGCTAAGTTTACAGAAGAAGCAGGCTTCCTGGAAGAGCGAGCGCTGCCGTTCATGAGAGAGGTACTTCAATTCTATAAGGATTTCCTTGTGATCGACGGAAGTGGCCAGTACAACATATATCCTTCTGTATCACCGGAAAATACACCGCTCAACTACATGCCGACGGACGGCAAGCCTCTGGCGCATCCGATGCCGACAGCGATAAATGCGACGATGGACATCGCCATTTTGAAGGAATTGCTGCGGCATCTGATTGAAGCGGTTCAAGGGCTTGGGGATACCGAAAAGGAAGTAGAGGAATGGCAGGAAATGTTGGATCGTCTACCTGCTTACCGGGTGAACGACGAGGGAGCAGTAAGCGAATGGATTCATACAGATTTCGAAGACCGGTACGCTCACAGGCATTTGTCTCATCTGTATCCTGTATTTCCAGGACACGAAGTGACCAGGGAAGCGGATCCTGTCCTATTTCAAGCTTTTGAGACGGCAGTAAGAAAACGGGAGATTGGCGCGCAGACCGGTTGGTCGCTCGCGCACATGGCAGCGATCTATGCTCGACTAGGGGATGGTGACGGTTCGTTGGCATGCTTGGATATTTTATCGAGAGCGAGCTTGCTGCCGAATTTGTTCACCCTGCATAATGATTGGCGCGGGATGGGGCTGTCGATGAACATGGCGACGGCGCCAGTCCAGCTCGATGCCAATCTGGGCTGGGTGAACGCTATCCAAGAGATGCTGCTACAGGTCTCGCCAGGGATCGTCAAGCTGCTGCCCGCACTGCCCGAACGGTTGAAGCGGGGGAAGCTGTCTCACTGGAGATTTCATACGGGCAAAATCTCGATGGAGTGGGACACCGGATCAGGGAGGCTTCGAGCGGAGATAACAGCCGAGTGGGATACGAATACCGTCGTCAAGCTGCCCGCTTGGGTGCGTACCTGTACCGTTACTGGTGAGCATATTCAGAGGTCCCTGCTGGGGGAGCAGTGCTACTTGATTCAGATGAAGCGAGGAGATCAGCCAGTGATTTTTGAGGCTGAGGGGTGTTGATTCCATTCAGCTGTCCCAAATGATTCGAAAAAAGAGGCTCTCCCACGGTCATGGATGACTTGGGACGGCCTCTTTTTTATGGAGCCGAACGACCTTAGCGGGTGGTTTCCACGACAGTTAACGATGTTTTACATCGTTACAGTGGGCAGTTGTCGCGTTCAGCATGCGTTAGCGATGAAAAACAACGTTACAGCGGCGGAATCGACGTTGGCTGGTGGTTTCCACGACAGTTAACGATGTTTTACATCGTTACAGCGTGCAGTTGGCGAGTTCAGCATGCGTTAGCGATGAAAAACATCGTTACAGCGGCGGAATCGACGTTGGCTGGTGGTTTCCACAACAGTTAACGATGTTTTACATCGTTACAGCGTGCAGTTGGCGAGTTCAGCATGCGTTAGCGATGAAAAACAACGTTACAGTGGCGGAATCGACGTTGGATGGAATGTAACTGTGTTACTCCAATAAATAGCGGTAGTAGTTTTTACCGTTAATCTAAAGAGGCGCTCCCACGTGTAGAATACGGGAACCGTTGACACTGGTCTACTACTACAATAAAATGAATTTATATTCATAAATGTGTATTAATATACAATGAGGTGAAGCCATGAATCATCATTTATTGTCTTTAAAAGAACTTGATAAGCATACTTTGTTAGCCATTATTCAAAAAGGGATTGAGATCAAACGGAATCCAAAAGAGTTTTATCAATCTTGCGAAGGAAAAGGGCTTTTCATGCTTTTTCAGAAAACTTCGACCCGAACGAATTTATCATTTCAGTCTGGCATTAACCAAATGGGCGGTTACGCTGTGACCATGGATTGGGATTCGAGTAATTTTAGCCTATCACCAATTAAGTATGAAGTTCGTTATGCCTCTAGAAACTGTGATGTTATCATGGCTAGGTTAAAGAAGCATTCTGATTTGCTTGAGCTAGCAAAATACTCGAATGTCCCTGTCATTAATGGATGCTGTGATAAATACCATCCGTGCCAAGCGTTAGCTGATTTGATGACGATATACGAAGTAAAGGGCAGCTTCGCAGATGTGACTTTAACCTATGTAGGGATTCATAATAATGTTGCAAATTCCTTGATAGCAGGTTGTGTGACATTGGGCATTAAACTTTTGTTAGTAACTCCAATAATTAATGAAGCTTCATGGGATGAAGAACTAATGCACACTGCTTATGAAAGTGGACATATTGAAATCTTGCGTCGTTTGTCTGATGCTGTTCATAGAACAGATTTCATTTATACAGACACTTGGGTGGATATGGAACATTTTCAAGATACCCGGTATCAGGAGGAGAAAAATAGAAGGATTCAAACCATGATGCCATTTCAAATTAATAAGAAAAATCTAGATGGATCTTCTCCTTATATCATGCACGATATGCCCATTCATCCTGGATATGAAATCGAAGAGGATTTGATTGAATCGGAGCAATCTATTATTTATCAGCAGGCTGAGAATAGAATGCATGTTCAAAAGGGCTTATTATGGCATTTATTTGAAGCTCAATCGTTGCCGGGTATGTGACTTTGTGGTTTTCACGGAATTGTAGTCCGCTATTCCAGTTCCATGAATAAATCCTTAGCTTAGCTGGACTCCCGCTAGGTTTTTGAGAGTTTGTTAAGAATCGTACAAGTGAGTAGGAAATTTATAACAGTTGTCGAATGAATAGACAATCCAACCGAGATGGAGGAGTAGCCATGATTCATTCGTTCAACCCGCAAGTTTATTATCATACAATGGGCCAGCATCCAGCTGTTTTGATGATTCAAGATGGGGATACAGTCATTACAACGACAGTCGATGCAAGAGGCTGGGACCAAAAAGGTGAAAGCGCAGCTGCTCGCGGGAATCCAATGACAGGACCTTTCTATGTCGAAGGGGCGATGCCTGGCGATACGCTAGCCGTTCGATTCGAGTCCATAACTCCGAACCGCGATTGGGCGTGGACAACCAATATGCTCGCCCCAGCCGTTATTGATCCATCTGTTGCTGCTACATTGCCGGCATCTGAAATCGTGCACTGGGCAGTGGACGTAGCACAGGGAGTTGCTTATCTGAAGGAGCCGACGCCCGGGCTGGCGAAATTGAAGTTGCCTTTGCGGCCTTTTCTAGGGTGTTTTGGAGTAGCGCCTTCCAAAGGGCAGTTCATCTCAACGGCCACAAGCGGCGAATACGGTGGCAACATGGACTATAAAGGCCTGGTCGCAGGCACTACCGTTTATTTTCCAGTGTCGGCCGAGGGGGCATTATTTTATTTGGGTGATGGGCATGCATTGCAAGGCGATGGAGAAATCATGGGTACAGGTCTCGAAATATCAATGGATGTTCAGTTCACAGTTAGCGTTCAAAAAGGTAAAACGATAAGCTGGCCGCGGGGTGAAACCGACACGCATTGGTTTTGTATTGGCAATGCTCGGCCGCTTGATCAGGCGCTTCAACATGCAACAACCGAGATGTTTCGGCTGCTGCAGGAAGATTGCGGCTTGACCTCGTCGGAAGCCAGCTTGTTAATGGGGCAAGCCGTTGAATATGAAATTGCTAATATGTTCAATCCCGCTTACAGCGTAGTCTGCAAGCTGCCGAAATCGGTTTTATCGTTTTGAGACGATATATCAATGCAGCGCTTATTCTTAGTGTCGTTGCAGTAATTGGCGTTATTTTCATCTCTTCGCTGTTTGGTATTATCTGTGGAATTATTAGTATTGTTCTAAGCCTGACTCGCATGAAGACTGAGAAAAAGAAAAGTATGATTGCAATTACAATTAGTACGATTGCGATACTGTTATCTATCGTGTTGGCACTAGTCCTAGCTTTTTCACTCGATGGTTTTTAATGAATGTTAGTTCAACTGCTGTAATAAAAAAAGCCCTCAAACCTAGTCGCAAAGCTAGGTTTGAGGGCTTTTTAGATAAACTCTCGTCCGCCGTCAGTCTCTGTATAGATGGAGATAAGCACGATCGCCGTGTCATCGCCTATATTTCTCACAACATGTGGCGTGCATGCGTTCCAACTGAACGAATCGCCCTCCCCGAATTCAGCCACATCTTCTCCCTGCTCCGCGTGCACTCTGCCTTTAATTACGACATGGACCTCTTCGCCTTCGTGAGCATGAGGCAAGTCACCTGTTGAGGCACCTACAGGAAATTCTACCAACATCATTCTGACATTCTTTGTAGAGCTCAGATGCTCCACCTTTAAATGGTCAGAACCACTTGTCGTAATTCTTCGTTCGTCCTTGCGGACAACCTGCATGCGTTCCTCTTTTTTCAAGAGCAAATAAGCCAAAGGTACCTTTAAAACCTGAGCGATATGTTCAAGCGTAGAAATGGAGGGGGAAGTTTTATTCGTTTCAAGCTGACTCATGAAGCCTTGAGACAAACCAGTTTCTTCACAAATTTGGGCAATCGTGATATTCTTTCGCTTTCGAATTGCCCGTATCGTTGAGCCGATATCCATCCCGACTGCACCTCGCATAAAATATTAGTCATACAAAACTTAATTACATATTAGCAAAATTTCAGTTGACATGCTAGAATGTCTCGTATTAAATTACTTATATAAATATTAATTACATATTGCTTATATTATAAATAAACGCATAACATCTCATAAGAAAACAAAGGAGGATTATGATGATCCTAGCTTATCCATATGATGTTCATCTACCAGCGAATCTAGACCCAGACAAGAAATATCCGGTCATCTTTACTTTGCATGGCAAGGGCTCTAACGAAGAAAATATGTTTGGCTTGGTAGCTCCGTTAGCTGACGACTTCATTATTATTGGCATTCGAGGCAATCAGCCTCATACCTCAGGTTATCAGTATTATAGTTTGAAAAGCTTAGGCAATCCCATTCGGGAGATGTTTGACGAAGCGGTGAGGAACCTTGAAGCATTCATTCAATATGCCACAGAGAAGTATCCGATCGATCAGAGCAAGCGTTATTTGCTAGGCTTTAGCCAAGGCGCAATTTTATCTATGTCGCTTGCGCTTACGATGGGGAATCAGTTGAAGGGAATCGTTGCGCTGAACGGGTATATTCCTGACTTTGTGAAGACAGAGTATTCCCTGCGAAGCGTGAAGGAAGTATCGGTATTTGTTTCACATGGCGAGTACGACTCCGTCTTTCCAGTTCGGATTGGACATGAGACGGCTGCGTATTTCAAGGAGCAGACGCCGCTCCTAACATTTCATTTATATCCTACGGATCATGGGGTATCGGAGGAAAACCAGCTCGATTTTCTACATTGGCTTAGACAGGATCTTGATCTGATAATAACTAAGGAGAGTGAAGAGGTATGATGCCTTCCTATTTTTTCGCGCATGGCGCGCCGTCGATTGTACTTGAGGATAACGCATATACACACCTGTTAAAGAACTTTAAGGATCATACAACGAAACCAAAAGCAATTGTACTCTTTTCCGCTCATTGGGAGGAATCGGTGCAGACCGTAAGTGCTGCTGAAACGTATGAAACTATCTATGACTTTGGCGGGTTTCAGGATGAGCTTTACCAAATGACCTATCCGGCCCAAAGCGACCGCTCCCTCGCTCAGCAAATTCAAAAGCTGTTTGAGCAGCAAGGCATTCAGAGTGTTCAAAATGAGAAACGAGGACTCGATCACGGGGCTTGGGCTGTTCTGAAACTGCTGTATCCTGATGCAGATATCCCGGTTGTCGCTCTATCCGTGAACCGGAATTTGCCAAATGAACAACAGTATCAAATCGGCAAAGCGTTGGCAGAGCTCAGGGAGCAGGATGTTCTAATTATTGGCAGCGGCGGCACCGTTCACAATTTAAGGAGCTTAAATTGGCGTTTCGGGGGGATTGACGAGTGGGCAGAGCAGTTCGATAGCTGGCTCCAAAGCAAGCTCGAGTCATGGGATACGGAAGCGTTGTTTCAATATCGCGAGCTGGCTCCTTTCGCCCAGGAAGCCGTGCCAACGAATGAACACTTTATTCCACTGCTTCTCGCGATGGGAACAGGTGACTCCAAACGTCAGGCGAAGCTGCTTCACCGCAGCTATCAATACGGCAACTTGAGCTTAAGCTGCTGGCAATTTAATTAAAACAGGAAGGCAGCCGATGATGAGAATCGGCTGCCTTTCTTTGATTAGGCTAATCTTATAGTGGTCATATGGCGATTGTATGGATGAGAAATCAAAACTATAATCAATTTGAAATAGGATGATTTCAGTCATATATGAGGAGAGATAAGATGAAAATATCATCGAAAGGCGAATATGCACTACGAGCCCTCATCGTACTCGGACAAAATTTAAACGAATGGTTTGCCATTAGTGAATTGTCCCAGAAAACTCTGGTGACTGAGATGTATCTGGAAAAAATCATGCTGCAACTTAAGAAAATGAACTATGTCGAAAGCAGAAGAGGACAGCAAGGTGGTTTTAGGCTTTTGCATACACCTGAACAAGTGAACTTAGGCGAACTCATTCGTCAACTGGAAGGACCGTTAGCCCCAATGGGCTGCGCAAGCTTAACGAAATACGAGCCTTGTGAATTGGAAGCAGGGTGTCTATTGAAACCGTTATGGATATTAATAAGAGAGGTTATTGCTCAAGTTTTGGAACAGACTACGCTTCAAAACTTACTAGATGGTCAATTTAATCTGCAAATAAAGGATGTGTAAACCACTGATGTTTACCCGAGGGGAACAATTTATTCAAAGCCTCAATGACGGGCGGAAGGTATGGTTGGAAGGGAAGGACGTCGAAGTCTCCTCACACCCAGCTTTTGCAGGAACTTTAAATACGATCTCAGGACTATTTTCCATGCTGGACGATCCTGACCTCTGTAGTCAAATTGGTTTCCACGATACGGCTCACGGGAAATTTGTTCATCATGCGTTTTTGGTCCCACGCAGCAACACAGATCTAACAAAGCGAGCGAAAGCATTTCAAATTTGGGCGGAAAGCACATCAGGGGTTATGAGTCGTCTTTCAGATTATGCGCGTTCTCGTCTGACAGGCTGGTATGCGACAAGAGAGAGATATCGGAAATATGATAGCCATTTTGCTGGAAAGTTAGCAAGTTATTACGAAGAGGCAAAAGCCAAGGACTTATTTCTTACGGCTGTTCAGCGGGATCCTCAAATCAATCGTTCTCAAACAATCGGAGAGAATCCGGATGCTATCTTGCGTGTAATAGGTAGAAATGATGAGGGAGTTATCATAAGAGGAGCGAAAATGATCGCAACCGCCGCTCCATATGCGAACGATTTAATTGTTTACCCTGTAGCAAGAATACCGGATGATCGGCCTGAGTATGCACATATGATGATTGTACCTGCCAATTTGCCAGGCCTGCACATGATGTGTAGGGAATCATACGCTGAGTTGACCCATAAGGAAGATCACCCGATTAGCGCACGATTCGATGAAATGGATGCTGTGCTGTTCTTTGACGATGTGTTAGTTCCATGGGAACGCGTCCTTCTGCACGATCAACCCGAGGCGTTGTGGCGTATTCGAACCAATGAAGCCTCTAACAGTCTTGCCTATCATCAAAGCATCATTCGTCTGCAAGTCAAACTTGAATTCGCAACTGGTGTAGCTTGCGCGATTGCACAAGCCATCGGGGTTCATTCCTATATCAATATTCAAGAGAAATTAGGTGAACTGATTAATCAAATTCAAACGATTAAAGGGCTCATTGTCGCATCTGAAGCATCGGCGAAAGCTGATGAATTCGGCAATGTGCTGCCATCATTTGAATATATCGAAACAGCAAGAAATCTAGGTAGTCGCTATTATCCTCGTGTGTTGGAAATCATTCAAACCATAGGAGCGGGAGGGTTCTTCCAAGTTCCTTCAACTTGCTCAGAAATGGAAGGACCGTTATCTCCATTCATACAAAAATATCTGCAAGGGGCCACGCTTTCAAGCGCGGAAGATAAAGTCCGCTTATTTAAACTAGCATGGGATTTAATAGGGAGCCCTCTTGGATCTAGGCATGAGCTTTATGAGCGTTATTATGCTGGTGATCCAATGAGAAATTTAGCCAACCAGTACGTGAGTTACAACACAGAGAAGCTAACGAATATGGTGTATTCACGGATAGCATCGTCTTAGTTTGAATTTGACTAAAAGAAAGCGAAAAACAGATCTCAAAGTGAGACTTTGGAGATCTGTTTGTTATTAAGCCGCTGTCTCCTCTTGGTCGGGTTTTATCGTGAATAGGGCTAGAATCGCTGCAAGTACACAGACACCTGTAATCGTATAGAACATTAAGTGAGGCGAGACTCTCACAAGGATAGCAGCAAGTGGTGGACCGATGGCCACGCCTATGAATCTCATTGAACTATAAATGGAAGTGATGGTTCCGCGCTCACTCTTATTAATCCCTTCCGTAATCATGGCATCCATACATGGCAACGTTACACCAATTCCGATTCCTCCTACACTAATTAAAGCGATCAGCCAAGCGATATCATGCAACATACCGCTTATTATGAAGCTAGCGGCAGCTAACGCAATTCCTCCAAATGTGAGCCATTTCATTAGAACTTTATTTTTACCAATCCGTCTACCCGTAATAAACGAAGCTATGCACAAAGTAGCCGAGGGGATTGCCAATATGCAGCCTTTGATTATCCCTTTAACATGGTATTCATCCTCAAGGGTGTCAGACAAATAGAACAAAGTTCCGAAGATAGCAAGCATGCATATACAACCAATTGCAAAAGTGGCATATAACCATTTACCGTTATTGATGAAAATTTGTTTTATATTTGTTCGAAATTGAGCGAAAGTAACCTTTACGTCTTTCTTTTTATGCGGCGATTTAACTAGAAATGCGACCAATACAGCCGATATGAGACAAAGAACAGGAATGGCAAGAAAGGGAGCAAACCAGATGATTAAGGCAAAAGCCGCTCCAACTATGGGACTAAGAACTTTGCCAAAGGTATTGGCGGTCTCCACGATTCCTAGACTGCTGCTTACATCACTTTCTTTTTTGAAAATATCGCCGACAAGAGGCAGTACGATTGGAAAAGCACCTGCTGCTCCAATGCCTTGTAATAATCGGCCTAGCATGATGATCAAGTAAGGATTTTCGATCCACCAAGCACCTAACCCAGCAATTAAACCGCCAATACCAGTGATGATCAGGCTTGGGATAATAATTTGTTTTCTACCAAAGCGATCGGATAAGTAACCGGCCAAAGGGATGAGTAGGATGGCTACAGCCGAATAAATCGTTATCAACAAGCTCACCTGGAGAGAAGATATTCCTAATTTGCTGCGGATAGCAGGCAGCACAGGAATTAACATTGAATTTCCTAGTGTCATTATAAGTGGTATCGAGGCTATTGATATAAGGTCCCACTTTTTACTTTCCACCCATTACACCTAGCCTTCTGATTTGATTGTTCCTCTGAAAACGTGCTTAAACTAATATGCCCCTATTTATATTCCCAAAACAAAACATATTTATCCCACTTGTATAATCGGATTAGCTATTGTAAAATTATGAGAATAATTGTTATCTGCCAATTGGTCATCCAAAGGCTCCCTAACATAAGGTCACCGTACAAGTTCCACGTGCGGCTGCCCTTGGTCGGGAGCCTTTTCTTATTCTAATTTAACAAACAAGGGTGGTATGATTTTATGAGCAAAAAACAACGTCAACTTCATCTGAATTTGTTCGTTTCCCCGATGGGACATCATGAGGCAGCATGGCGGCATCCGCAGACGAATCTCGATCAACTGCTTGATTTCTCTTTGTACCAGCGTTTGGCTGCAAAAGCAGAAGCAGCGAAGCTGGATTCGCTGTTCTTTGCGGATCGGGTAGCGACCAGCCCGAACGCGGTCAGGTATGGGGCGACCGGCGGGTACGAACCGTTGACGCTATTGTCGGCACTTGCCGTGGTCACTAAGCGAATAGGTCTGATCGCGACCGTGTCCACAAGCTTCAACGAGCCGTTCAATCTAGCCAGGCGGTTTGCTTCTCTTGACCATCTTAGCCGCGGCCGCGCTGGCTGGAATATCATTACGTCTGGGACGGATGCGGAGGCTCAAAATTTCAATTATGAGCAAATCCCGGAACACGCTGCGCGCTATGAGCGAGCGCGGGAGTTTTTGGACGTAGCCACGAAGCTATGGGATAGCTGGGAAGACGATGCCCTTGTCAGGGACAAGGAAGCCGGCATTTTTGCGGATAGCTCCAAGGTTCACGAGCTTAATCATAAAGGGGACCACTTCTCTGTGAAGGGACCGCTTAACATATCACGTGGACCACAAGGTCGACCGCTGCTCGTTCAAGCCGGTTCATCGCAGAACGGCAGGCAGTTCGCTGCGGAGCATGCGGAAGCGATTTTCACGGCTCAGCAAACGTTTGAAGAAGCGGAATCCTTCTATACAGATATGAAGCAGCGGGCGGTTCAATTGAAGCGGTTACCGGAGCACATGGTCATCCTGCCGGGAATTTGCCCGATTATCGGGCGTACCGAAGAGGAAGCCAAAGAGAAGGAAGCCAAGCTCGTCGAGCTCTCCAACCCGGCCCACAGCTTGTTGATGCTGTCCAATCGAATCGGCTTTGATCTGACAAGTTATCCGCTGGACGGCCCCATGCCGCAGCTGCCCGTTCAAGAAGTGAGAGGTCATCAGAGTCGCACGCACTTGATCGTCGAGATGGCTCATCGAGAGAATCTGACGCTGCGTCAGCTCCTGGAGCGTCTGGCCGGAGGACGCGGTCATCGGACGATAACAGGCACACCCCAGCAGATTGCCGATGTGATGGAGCATTGGTTCCAGAACGGAGCTGCCGACGGCTTCAATATTATGCCGCAGTTGATGGCCGGGGGACTAGAGGACTTCCTTGATCTGATTGTTCCAGAGTTGCAGCGGAGAGGATTGTTCCGAAAGGAGTATACGGGTACGACCCTTCGCGATCACTACGAGCTTCCATACCCGGGCAGCCAGTTTGCCGAAGCTCCACATTCGACGGAGGAAACGAAGGAGTACAGCGCTTGAACCCGCAGCCTGACATTGGCTGTCTGCAGCCGAATTCTACTTTTAATTTGAGAAAGCGCGTCCCTTCATGGAGGAGGAGACGTGCTTTTTTTATTTTCGGCAATTGTACTCCGATAGAACTTT
Source organism: Paenibacillus sp. J22R67 (assembly GCF_059692175.1). Classification (NCBI taxonomy): domain Bacteria; kingdom Bacillati; phylum Bacillota; class Bacilli; order Caryophanales; family Paenibacillaceae; genus Paenibacillus; species Paenibacillus sp. J22R67. The sequence goes on from NZ_JCAUAX010000004.1 coordinate 447,268, forward strand.
TAAATAGATGAATAGAAGAATGCGATATACACTGTGACCAACTGTTGAGATATAGTAATCCTATGAAATTAAATCCGATTATACCTATTGGTATTAACGGTTAATAAGGAGTGACTACCATGTCCAAGAGACAGTTGAAGCTAGGAGCTAATCTGAATGGAGTAGGAAATAGTATATCCTTCTGGCGCCACCCCGAAGTGCCAACCAATGCGAGCGTCAATTTAGCATTTTACAAAGATCAGGCTCGTAAAGCTGAGCAAGGAAAATTCGATCTTTTGTTTATCGCAGATGGCTTGTTTATTAATGAAAAGTCGAATCCTCATTTTCTCAATCGGTTTGAGCCGCTGACACTGTTGTCAGCCTTAAGCGAAGCAACAACGCATATCGGTCTGGTTGCAACCTTATCTACTTCCTATAGCGAGCCATTCACAGTGGCTAGACAGTTTGCTTCTATCGATCATCTTAGCGGGGGAAGAGCGGGCTGGAATGTCGTCACATCTCCCCTCGAGGGTTCGGCGCTTAACTTCGGGAAGGGCGACCACCCGCACCATTCGCTGCGTTACGAGATTGCTGAGGAACATCTTGAGGTTGTAAAAGGGTTATGGGATTCGTGGGAAGACGATGCATTTGTCCGAGACAAGGCTAGCGGTGTATTCTTCGATTCCACCAAACTTCACACGCTGCACCACAAGGGTAAACACTTTGCCGTTCAAGGACCGCTGAATGTTGCGCGTTCGAAGCAAGGATACCCCGTCGTATTCCAAGCGGGCTCCTCGGATTCCGGCAAAGAGCTTGCTGCCAGATCGGCCGATGCGGTGTATACGGGGCATGAGACGTTCGAGCAAGCACGTGCTTTTTACCAAGATGTCAAAAGCAGAGCTGCTGCATACGGTCGTCATCCGGATGAGATTCTGATTTTCCCGGGCATCGGCCCGATTGTTGGCAGGACCGAAGCAGAAGCAGAGCGCAAATATCAGGAAATTGCCGAGCTTGTCACCATTGAACAGGCACTGAATTATTTGGGACGTTATTTTGAGCATTATGACTTCTCGCAGCATGCTTTGGATGAGCCATTTCCGGAACTCGGCGACTTCGGCAGCAACAGCTTCCGCAGTACGACAGACCGCATTAAGCAGGAAGCCAAGGAGCAGGGACTCACACTTCGGCAGGTTGCACTCCGGGCATCCACGCCAAGAAGCAACTTCATCGGTACGCCGGAGAAGGTGGCTGATCTCATCCAGCAATGGTTCGAGGGAGGCGCTGCGGATGGCTTCAACATACGAACTGTCGTGCCGAACGGACTCGCCGATTTTGTTGATTTGGTTGTTCCCGTGCTGCAGGAACGCGGGATATTCCGCAAGGAGTATGAAAGTGACACGCTGCGAGGCAATCTGGGGTTACAGGTACCCGTGAACCGTTACATTCGGCATTCTGAAGCGGTGAGGGGGAGCTAGCATGTCAACCGCGATCGAAGTAAGCGTAAGAGATGCTAGACCAGATGAATGGGAAAAGGCCGTCGCTTTAACTATCGAGGCGTACCGTCAGTATGAGCCGGGCTTTGGTCCTGCGTTCTGGCAACAATACATAAGCAATATCAAGGCTCAGTGGAAGCGCACGGAGGATACCTGGCGTCTTGTCGCTGAGCAGGAAGAAAAGCTCGTAGGGGTGGCGCTTCTATACCCGCCTCAAAAGGGTTTGTATGAGAAGCTGAGCGAGACTATTCCATATCCGGAAATCCGCCTCCTCGGCGTAGATCCTTCTGCAAGAAGCAAAGGCATCGCTACCTCGCTGATTGCAGAATGTGCCCGGCGTGCCAAACGAGACGGATTTGCCTATCTTGGCTTGCACACGTCGAGCCGAATGCCTGACGCTGTGCGGCTTTATCTCAGGCTGGGATTCGAACGCGAGCCCCGCTACGATTTCTTCGCAGCTGACCAAACGACGGTGGTTGAAGCCTACCGCTTGACGCTACAGTCCAAACATGAGGAATAAATAGGAGGATGTATCTATGAAATTGTTGAAATCGACCACCTTTATCCTGACTTCCGCATTGCTGTTCGCAGGTTGTGGAGTTAAAGAAGAGAAGCCAATCTCACCAGCATCAGGTGGGGCTTCACCGGCAGCGGCACCCGTTGCTGCAGCGCCACAGAAGGTGAAAAAAATCGTGGTGGGTACTAGCGGCACATTTAAAGACGTCACATTCCTTGATGATAAGGGAACCTTAACCGGTTATGATATCGAATTGACGAAGGAAATTGATAAGCGTCTGCCTGACTATGAGTTTGAATTTAAAACCATGGAATTCGCCAATATCCTCCTGAGTCTGGAAGCCGGCAAAGTTGATCTAGCGGTTAATCAATACGAAGTGAACAGCGAGAGACAAGCCAAGTTTCTGTTCAACGATGAAGCCTACAACATATGGCCGAGCAAAGTCGTTGTGAACAAAGACAACAACACCGTAAACTCGATTGAAGATCTGAAAGGCAAGAAGGTCATCACTTCTCCAGGAAGCAATGGCGCGGTCTGGCTGCAGGATTACAATAAAAGCAAAGGGAACCCCTTTGAACTTGTCTTCTCTGGCAGCGGCGGAACGAATGATGTGATTAATCAGATTAAAACAGGCCGTGTAGACGCAACAATATCCACACCGTTCCAAGTAACAGGACGCAATAAGGACGCAGATGCGCAGCAAAAAGTCGTTGGTCCTGTGCTTTACACATCCAAAATTTATTATGTGCTGCGTAAGGATGAAACGGAACTAAAAAGCAAGATTGATGAAGCGATAAAAGAAATCAAAAAAGACGGAACATTGGGAAGCCTCAGTAAAAAATGGTTAGGAGAAGATTTTACAGTGACACAATAATGGGAAAATCATTTGATTTCTCACTAATTTGGGTGTACTTGCCTAAGCTGCTGTCTTACCTGCATGTCACGTTGTTCATTGTGCTGGCTTCCGTTGTATGCGGCGTACTGCTTGGTCTCATCCTTGCACTGCCAAGGCTGTACAAGATCCCTCTGCTTAATCGACTTGTTATTATTTATATTTCTTACACAAGAGGCACACCCATACTGATCCAGCTATTTCTCGTCTATTACGGCGTGCCGGAACTGCTTAAAGCAGTCGGTATCGACGTAAGCGATGTCCAGCCGTTAGTTTTTGTCATTCTAACTTATGCGCTCCATTTTGCGGCCTATTTCTCTGAAATTGTCCGCGCTTCGGTAAACGCCATAGATCGAGGACAAGCGGAGGCAGGCTATTCAATCGGCATGAGCGGGTATGCCGTGCTGACGCGAATCGTTCTACCTCAGGCGTGGAGAGTAGCGTTGCCAAATGTGGCTAATCTAACGATTGGCACACTAAAGGATACCTCCCTTGCTTATACGCTGGGAGTAATGGATCTAGTGGGGCGAGCAGAGATGCTCGGCACGACCTATCATTTCCTTGAAATCTGGATAGCATTGTCCATGATTTATTATGTCGTGGTCCTTTTATTGGAATATGTGTACCATCGTTTCGAACGCAGGGTTCAACGCTTTGAACAAGCAGTCACGGCCTTCGACTAAAAGGAAAGGAGGGAGCAGTCATTCACATCGATTTCCAGTTTATGCTCGAAGCCTTCAGAGCCATGCTGAAGGCACTGCCGCTCACGCTCATTCTCTCAATCGTCCCTTTATTCTCGGGTTTCATTGTTGGTGTGCTTATCGCTTTTATTCGCATGTACAGAATCAAATATATTCACCGTGTCGCGCAGTTTTATGTTTCCTTCTTTAGAGGCACGCCGCTTCTGCTGCATATTATGCTTGTTTATTTTGCCATTCCCATGATCTTTGATTACCTTGCAGTGCGATACGGCTGGAGTGTGCGCTCCAGCGTGATCCCGCTCATGCTGTTCATCTTCGTGGCGTTCACGCTGAATATTGGCGCGTACATGTCGGAAACAATCCGCTCGGGCATTTTGTCCGTCTCCAAGGGACAACTCGAAGCCGGCTATTCGGTTGGCATGACGACTTGGCAGGGAATGAGGCGGATCGTCCTTCCGCAAGCGCTGCACGTAAGCCTGCCGAATTTACTGAGTAAATTTATCGGCTTGCTGCATGGTTCTTCGCTTGCTTTTATGATATCGCTGCAGGAGTTGAATGGCACTGCGCACATCGTTGCGATGAGGAATTGGAAATATCTCGAGGCCTACATAGCGGCGGCTGTGATTTACTGGATTTTGACCATTATCGCCGAAAACATCTCCGCTTTGTTGGAAAAACGTTTGAATATATACAATCGCAGCGGTGTCGCTTAAGCAAAATCCCGGAAATTCACGGGTGGTGTATTGAATTGTTGAATCGATGTATAGAAGAACTCTATTAGACGAGAGCTTAATGAGGATGATAAGGTTAGATCAGATTAAATTCTTAGTATTTTCATCGGAATTATAAGTTTAAGTTTGATCGCGCATGGAAAGGTGGCACCTCATGATTCATTTATCCAATATTACCAAATCATTCGGTCGTAACCAGGTGCTCAAAGGCATCAATCTCACTGTTAACAAAGGGGAAGTCGTTGCCATCTTGGGGCCGAGCGGTTCAGGGAAAACGACACTGCTTCGATGCCTGAATTATTTGGAAAAGCCGAATGACGGCGCGATCATGATTGATAACTTTAGTGTGGATTGCAAGAAAGCAAGCAAAAAGGAGATTCATCTGCTGCGTCAAAAGACGGCGATGGTGTTTCAACAATACAATTTGTTCCGCCACAAGACAGCGCTTGAGAACGTGATGGAAGGACTGCTGATTGTCAAAAAGGTTCCCAAAGATGAGGCTCGAAGCATTAGCGTTGAGCTCCTGCAGAAGGTCGGTCTTGGGGAGAAGCTTGATGCTTATCCTTCTCACTTGTCCGGCGGGCAGCAGCAGCGAGTTGGCATTGCCAGGGCACTGGCGCTAAACCCTGCGGTGATTTTATTCGATGAGCCCACGTCGGCACTAGATCCTGAACTTGTCGGCGAAGTGCTCGCTGTCATCCGAAAGATTGCCAAAGAGGGCATCACGATGATTATTGTCACACATGAAATGACCTTCGCGCAGGATGTCGCCAGTCACGTGGTATTTATGGACGAAGGCGTCATCGTCGAGGAAGGGAAGCCGAATGAGCTGTTTAACCGTCCCAAAGAAGAGCGGACCAAGCAGTTCCTGAGCCGCATTCGTCCAGAACTTTCATATTCCATCTAGGAGGCAACCTTATGACGATTTCAATTGGCATTTTGGATCAAAGTCCGATCTATCCCGGAAGCTCAGCGTCTGAGGCGCTTGCCCAAACCATTCGATTAGCTCAAAAAGCGGAAGAACTCGGTTATCAACGATTCTGGGTGTCGGAGCATCATGACTCCGAAGTTCTCGCCGGATCATCACCGGAAGTACTGATCTCGCATTTGCTAGCCAAAACAGAGCGAATCCGCATCGGATCAGGCGGCATCATGCTGCAGCACTACAGCCCCTATAAAGTTGCTGAAAATTTCAATGTGCTAGCTTCCCTTGCACCGGGAAGAGTCGACTTGGGAGTTGGGAGAGCGCCGGGCGGTTTACCTCGCAGCACACAGGCGCTGCAGCGTGGTGTCATGGAGCCCCAGACTCTTACGGAAAAGCTCATAGAGCTTGAGGCCTACGTGAATAACCAAATTCCGGAGATTCATCCGCTGCACGGTATTAAAGTATCACCTATAGCCAGCAATCCAGCTGATATTTACTTGCTTGGAGCAAGTCTCGATAGTGCACAGCTTGCTGCATCGTTAGGCCTTCCTTATGTTTTTTCTTTATCTATTAATGGGGACCGATCAGCAGCAATTGAAGCTATACAGGTGTATAAATCCAACTTTCAGCGAAAATCTAACCGATCACCGCAGGCTATACTGGCTTTGTCCGTCATAGTGGCAGACACAGATCAGGCTGCGCACGCCCTTGCTTTCGAACAGAAGCACTACAAAGTGTATCTGGCCAGCGGCAAAAAAGCGACTGTAGGTACCTTGGAGCAAGCCGAGGAATTCGGCAGGCAGGCGAATGAACCATACACAATTGAGGAGAAGACAACGGAAGTTACTCGAGGCTCCAAAGAAACAGTACGTGAACAGTTGGTAGATTTACAGCGGCTCACAGGCGTAGATGAATTCATCGTTACAGCTAGAATCGAGGATTTCGCAGAGAGAGTCCGCTCTTATGAAAGGCTGGCAGAAGCATTGAGCGATGTAGAAACGACATTATTAGGAGGATAAGCGATGAGTCATCCTGACATTCAACCCTATTTGGATACGTATAACCAATTACTTAAGGCTGTAGAAGGATTAAGCCAGGAACAATTAAGTTGGAAAGAAGCCCCTGCTTCGTGGAGTGTAACGGAAGTTTTGACCCACCTAGCCGATCATAGTCTTGTTATTTCCTTTCGAATTCGTGACATTTTAGCGGGGACGAAAGTTAGGCTGCCTGCTTTTAACCAGGATGCTTGGGTTAGCGGACAAAAAGCTAATGACGGTGATGCTGCCGATAATTTGACGATATTTAATCAATTGCTCCGCTATAACAGCATTTTATTTCACCGTTTAAACGACGAAGATTGGCAAAAGACCGGCATTAATGCTAAAGGCGAGCCCGTAAGTATAACGAACATTATTCAGGGTTTTACGAAGCATGTGAATAACCATCTGTCCCAAATTGATCGCATTAAACGCTCATTGGCTGGCGTAAACCAGCCAGAAGTGAGCTCATCATGAGCGAAGTTTATCGCCTTGCTGAGCCCAGAGATGCCGAGAGGCTATTGGAAATCATCTACGATGCGTATATCACAATACGCGAATTGAAGCTGCAATGGCCAGCAGCACATGCTGATTTGGCACTAATCGAGGAGAATATCGCGAAGAACGCCTGTTACGTCCTGGAAAAGGACGGACAAATTGCCGCTACGTTAACCTTATCCAAGGATGCTATCAACAAGTGGCACTGGGAGTATCCATTTCTCAAATGGTTCGCAGTCCATCCGGATGCGCAAGGCGGCGGACTCGGCACTAAACTGCTGACTTGGGTGGAGGAAGAGATCATTCGAGATGAGCTCGGAGCATCGGCTGTCACACTTGCAACGGCAGAGAAGCATCCATGGCTGCTGGATATGTACGAGCGAAAAGGCTATGAGCGCATCGATGCGATTGACCGGGGTAATGGCGACGGTACGATGTATTTGCTGCGTAAAATTGTGAACCCTCACTTGCATGCTCAGAGAATTCGCCAGCACCGCCAAGGAGGCAGGTTATGAAATTCGCCTTATTCAGCTTAGTAATGAATATACGCAATGCGGTAACCGGTGAAACGCTGACAACGCAAGAGAAGTTCCAGAATATTATCCAGCAGGCGATTTATGCTGAGAAGCTTGGTTTTGACGCCTACGGTATCGGGGAAAGACACGGACCTCCGTTTCTTTCTTCCTCACCAGCCGTGCTTCTGACAGCGATTGCTGCGCATACTTCGCGTATTCGACTGCTGACGACGGTCGCGGTGCTCAGTGTCCTTGATCCCGTTCGCGTTGCCGAAGATTATGCAACGTTGGATCACCTATCGGGAGGCCGCTTGGAGCTCATTATCGGGAAAGGCAATGACCCACGGCATTATCCGTTATTTGGCATCAAAGAAGAAGAGCAGTGGGATTCACTCGCCGAAAGATATGCCCTGCTCAAACGATTATGGAGCGAAGAAAATGTCAGCTGGGAAGGTAAATATCGTCCCCCATTGCGGGAGGTTACCATTTTGCCTAGACCGTTTCAACCTTCAATTCCAATCTGGCACGGCAGCGCCTCATCACCGCTTTCAACGGAGCTAGCTGCCAAATATGGCGAACCGCTTTTCTCATCCAATACGTTTCATCCCTTACCTAAGTACAAAGCTTTGATCGATCACTACCGGGAAAGATGGGCTTATTACGGGCATGATCCTAAGCATGCAACTGTTGGTGCGGGGGCAGGCACTTTATATTTGGCTAAAACAACAGAAGAAGCTATTCGGCGCTTTCGTCCGTATTATGAGGCTTTTCATTCCACGGATTCAGCTAAACATAACCAGTCACCTTTTGCTAGTTTGGAGGATAACTTAGCCAACGGGCCGCTGCTAGTGGGCAGTCCTGAGCGTGTTATTGAGAAAATATTGACGTATCAGGCCGCTTACGGCCATCAGGTCATGTCGATAAGTGTAGACGGGCTGATGGAAGCTGAGCAGTATGAGCAGATGGCATGGTTTGCGTCTGAGGTTGCGCCAGTGCTTCGCCGGGAGATTGCAAGCAGCGTTTGGTCAGCTTAATCTATTTATTTGACATAGGAGTGTGCGCACAATGAGGAAATTACGTTATATACCGATCACACTGCTGCTGGCAGCTGCCATTACAGTCATAACGGCATGCGCAGGAGCCGGAGGCTCAGGAAGCCAATCGGCATCACCTGCAACTTCGGTTAATGCTGCAGGGAACGGACAGGCGGCAAGCGGAGGGGAACTATCATTTGCTCTGGCAACCTCGCCGGATTCACTTGATCCGCACCGCAGTGGTTTAGCTGTTGCGGTCAGGGTATTCCGGACGATCTATGACAATCTGGTCGTGCAGCTGCCGGACAACACAATTAAACCATGGCTGGCAACGGAATGGTCGATTTCGCCGGATGGTAAAAGCTACACCTTCAAGCTGCGCAAAGATGTGAAATTTCAGGACGGTACACCTTTTAATGCAGAAGCCGTGAAGTATAGCTATGATCGTATTCTTGATCCAACCACGAAAGCAGCTAATGCTTCTGCTCTGCTTAAGCCTTACAAATCATCGGAAGTAATTGATGAGTACACCATTAAGCTCAATCTTGAGTCGCCATCTGTTGCGTTTCTCGGTAACTTAAGCCAGGCGATGCTTGGCATCGTATCTCCAACTGCTGCTAAGAAATATGGTGATCAATTCGGTAAAAACCCAGTGGGCACTGGGCCTTTTAAATTCGTCAAATGGGATGATAATTCCGAAATTAAAGTCGAGCGCAATCCGGATTACAACTGGGCTCCTGCGCTGGTTGATAATAAGGGCAAAGCCTATCTGGACGCTATTACGTTCAAAATTATTCCTGAAGAGGCGACACGGCTTGGCAGTGTGCAGAGCGGGCAGGTAACGGCGGCAGAAACGGTTCCACCGCAAAATATCGTGGCACTGAAAAACGATGCCAAGCTTCAACTTCTGCAAGTGAACACAAGCGGCTTGCCGTATACGCTCTTTTTTAACCAAAGCAGAGCACCTTGGAATGATGTGAAAGCACGTCAGGCTGTGCAATCCGCGATTGATGTTGACGCCATTGTTAAGACGTTATACTTGGGCACCTATCAACGTGCTTGGTCGCCTTTGACACCTGCGATTTTCGGTTACGATGCTTCGCTTGAAAATAAGATAAAGCCGGATCTTGATAAAGCAAACCGTCTGTTCGATGAATTGGGCTGGGTGAAAGGAGCAGATGGCATACGCGAGAAAGACGGCAAAAAGCTAACGCTGCATTATGTAGATGGTTCGCCGAATCGGGAGAAGCGCAATGATATTGCCGCCATCGTCCAGCAGCAGCTTAAGAAAGTCGGAATTGCCGTCGAAGTCGAAATTACGAAGGATGTTCAAAGTGTCATTTATACAGCTCAAGCCTACGACCTCTATGGCAATAGCCAAGTGAATTCCGATCCAGTTGCCTTGAATTCGTTCTACCACACAACAGCACCGAATGCCCGTCCTTCGCTTTCTCATTTATCGGATCCAGCTCTTGATAAGCTGCTTGAGCAAGGAGTTGTGGAAGCGGATGAAGCGAAGCGTAAGGATATTTATAAGAATGTGCAGCGCTATATCATCGACAATGCGGTTATCATTCCAGTTTACATTTTCCCGTACACTGTCGCTGCCTCAAAAAATGTAAGTGGCATCAAATTTGATTCCCTAGGTTATCCACTGTTCAATGACGCGTCTATCCTCAAAAAGTAAGGAGGCCGTTCGGATGGTAAATGCAATCGTAGTCCGATTCATCAGCTCTTTAGGCGTTATTTTGGGTTCCTCAGTTTTGGTGTTCTGTGTTCTTTATGTGCTGCCTGGAGATGTTGTGATGAATATGATCGATCCGAGCACGATGAGTCCTGAAGCGATTGCGAATTTACGACATCAGCTTGGTGTTGACCGGCCGTTTTTGGAGCAGTTTACGACCTATTTCAGTCATGTGATGGTCGGTGATTTCGGTAAATCACTAGTGAACTCAGAGCCTGTTCTGCCCAAAATTATGACACACTTCCCAGCAACACTGGCCCTTACAGCTGCAGCTTCGCTGATCTCCGTTATCGTTGGCCTTGTGCTGGGGGTGTTGTCGGCGATTCATCGCAATAAACCGATTGATATCATCGCTAGAATGGTTGGATTGTTCGGTATTTCTATGCCAACTTTCTGGTCAGGGATTTTGCTTATTCTCTTATTTTCTGTGTTTCTCGGTTGGCTGCCTGCGATCGGCTCTAACGGCTGGCAAACGCTGGTTCTGCCTGCGGTTACACTCGGCATGCTAGGGGCGGGTTTCATTGTTCGTATGGTTAGAAATGCCATGCTGGAAGTACTCGGAGAAGCCTTCATTACAACGCTTCGCGCCAAGGGTTTGCTCGAGCGCTCGGTGATGTACCGCCATGCGCTGCGCAATGCACTCATTCCTGCGGTTACGATGCTTGGGATTTTGCTTGGCGAGATGCTCGCGGGCACGGTTGTCATCGAGACGGTATTCTCGCGTCAAGGCATCGGCAGAATTATTGCGGATGCGATCATGGCGAAGGACCTGCCGGTCGTGCAAGGGGTTATTTTATTCTCCGCCATGATCTATATCCTGGTGAATTTACTCGTCGATATCTCCTATGCCTATATAGATCCCCGGGTCAGGCGATTTCAAAGTTAAGTTTATGCTTACGAAGTCAGTTTTCTAACGAAAACTTTAAGGAGGATGATGAGGATGAGAGAAGCTGTCAATGCGAAACCCTTGTGGCGTGTCAAACGAGCCGGGCTGAACATTCAACGTAAGAATCTGAATCTGAGCCCTTCACGTTTCATTTTATATGCATCAACGGTTGTCGTTGTATTTCTCATAATTTGCGCTATGGTGCCTGAGTGGATTGCACCTTACATGCCGACCGACATGCTAGCGGATCAAATCTTGCTTCCTCCCGGTGGCCCTCACGTATTAGGGACGGATTATTTTGGCCGCGATGTCTTCAGTCTTATTGTGTATGGTGCCCGGGAGTCTCTATTCATCGGTTTTGCTTCTGTTATTGTCGGAGGACTTCTGGGAGGGTTGATTGGCGCATACGCGGGATATTTCGGGGGATGGACAGACCGTGTGCTGATGCGATTTAACGATATCGTGATGACAGTTCCCAGCGTATTGTTGGCACTCGCGATTGCTGCGGCGCTTGGGCCTGGGCTTTGGAATATCGTATTCGCTGTTGCATTAGCCGCAGTTCCTAACTATGCGCGTGTCATGCGCGGGCAGATACTTAGCGTCAAAAATCGCCCGTTCATTACCGCTTCCCGATCCATCGGGGCGACACAGCTTTCTTTATTCATTAAGCATGTTCTGCCTAATTCCTTATCACCGCTGCTGGTTATGGCGGCTATAGGCGTGGGAACATCAATATTGACTGGGTCCGGTCTCAGTTTCCTGGGGCTTGGCGTGCTAAAAGAAATACCTGATTGGGGCGCCTTGCTTTCCCAAGGTAGGGGTTATTTAACCGTAGCTTGGTGGATATGTACGTTCCCGGGTTTGGCCATTACTTTGTTCGTATTGTCTATCAATGTCCTCGGCGATGAACTGCGCGATGCACTTGATCCCAAGAAACGACAATCATAGGAGGGAGCAGGGATGAGTGCATTGTTATCTGTAGATCAACTTGACGTAGAATTTGCTGTAAATCGGAATGTGATGCAGGCTGTCAGCGATATAAGTTTCTCCATTCAGGCCGGTGAAATCGTGTGTCTAGTCGGCGAGTCAGGAAGCGGAAAGTCGGTTACCTCCAAAGCCATCATGCGCTTAATTGAACATGAGAACGGGGCGATTACCTCTGGTACTATCAAGCTCGGTGATGTCGATGTCACGGCGCTTCCACTGCAAGAGCTGCGTTCCTTGCGTGGGAAAAGAATGGCCATGGTTTTTCAGGAGCCAATGGCTGCTTTTGATCCTGTATTTACAATTGGCAGCCAAATCACAGAAACAATTAGGCGCCATGATCGCCATATCACTGCCCGAGAGGCAGAGGAGGAGGCGGCCCGACTGCTTCAGCGAGTTGGCATCCCAGAGCCGAAGCTTCGGCTTAAGCAGTATCCAGGCGAACTCTCTGGAGGGATGCTGCAGCGTGCTATGATCGCGATGGCTCTAAGCGGCAAACCAGAGTTGCTGATCGCAGATGAGCCGACAACCGCTCTGGACGTGACGATTCAAGCGCAAATTCTGCAGCTCCTGCAAGAGCTGAGAAGTGAGTTTAACATGTCCCTCCTGCTGATCACACACGATCTTGGGGTTGCCGCAGAGATGGCAGACCGAATCATTGTGATGTATGCTGGGCAAATCGTCGAACAATCGGCAGCTGTGGATATATTCACTCAGCCAAGGCATCCGTATACATTGGGGCTGCTACGCTCTATTACGACATTAGACAGTGATCGCACTCAGCCCCTCTATGCAATTCCCGGTTCGATACCCGGTATGAACAATCTTCCGTCGGGATGCCGTTTCCATCCTCGCTGTGCCTATGCAACAGAGTTGTGCACCCGTGAGGCGCCGACGCTGGAAGATAGAGGCGGCCATCAATCGGCTTGCTGGTATGCTGATCAACTACCGGAACCGCGAGATGCCGGGGTATCGGAGCTGGTTCCTGGCGTGGAAGTTCGGGAGCATCCTGCTCTTGATGAAATGAACTCGAAGCAGGAGGCGGTACCGTTAATTGAGCTCCGTCATGTTACGAAGCATTATCCGCTGAAGAGTTCTTTTCTTTCAAGAGACCGGAAATGGATTCAAGCTGTCGATGATGTATCCTTCACAATTCGAAAAGGCGAAACATTCGGTCTGGTCGGTGAATCAGGCAGCGGCAAGTCGACGCTCGGGCGGATGCTTCTTCATTTGGAGAAGCCGACTTCCGGTACTGTTTTATTCGAAAATCAAGATCTCGGTGCATTGTCAGGCTCCATGTTACGTCAGCAACGGAAGGATATGCAGATGATCTTCCAAGACCCTCACGGTTCCGTCGACCCCCGCTGGAAGGTAGGAGATATTATCGGCGAACCGTTTGCGGTGCATGGGGGAAGGAAGGGCAAGAAAAGGAAAGAATCCGTAGAGACTTTGCTGCGCCTTGTAGGACTTGATCCGAATGCCTATGATCGTTATCCGCACGAGTTTTCTGGTGGACAACGGCAGCGTATCGGCATCGCGAGAGCGATTGCTCTGGGACCCAAATTCCTATTGGCTGACGAAGCGGTTTCGGCCCTTGATGTTTCCGTTCAAGCGCAGATCATTAATCTGCTGCAAGAACTGCGTAAGCAGCTTGACCTTACGATGCTGTTTATCGGTCATGGTTTGCATGTTGTCCGTTATGTATCTGATCGTATCGGCGTCATGTATTTAGGCAAGCTGATTGAAATTGCGCCCAGCGAGCAGCTATTCCGCCATCCGGCGCATCCATACACAAGGGCGCTGGTGGCTTCCATCCCGGTTCCCGATCCGCTTCGGCAGCGCTCGTTCCAAGCGATTGAGGGGGAGATTCCGTCACCGGCTAATCCCCCATCAGGCTGCAGATTTCGCACAAGGTGCCCTGCTGCGACCGCAAGATGTGCGGCGGAAGATCCGCAATTCCGCGAAGTAGGCCAAGAACATTTCGTGGCTTGCCATGATCCTTATCTTTAAACTTGTGAATTCCGATTGACATACTTGGTATTTATCGGTAAAGTATAGAATAATTCAATAGCTGTCAACCGGGCAGCCGGAGACCTGTGAAGCCTTGTATCTGCATGTAAGTCAGATGAAGGGCTCGGAGGTCTTTTTGTGCTTGATTTCTGACGCATCTTATTCTATTTGGATCTGGGGTACCGCGTATGAATATTGAAAATATCGAGGCGTTTGTTTATGTGTATCACTATGGCAGTTTTAATAAAGTGGCGGAAGTTTTGTTCCTGTCACAACCATCGGTCACAGCGCGGATTCAATCGCTCGAACGCGAGCTGGACATTCGACTGTTCGACCGATTGGGTAAACAAGTGCAGCTGACAGAGAAGGGGAGGCAGTTTCTACCTTATGCGCAGCAGTTGCTGCAAGTGTATCAGAAAGGCAAGCAGCACATACAGCGTCAGCGGACGGATCCGCAAGAGCTTCGACTGGGCTGCACAGTGTCTGCCTCCAATTACATGCTGCCGGAATTGCTTCCTAAGTTGAAAAGTCAGTTTCCGGGACTTCAGATCAAATTAACAACAGCGACGACCGACGAAATTATGTCTAAAGTTCTGAATAAAGAGCTCGATATCGGTTTCGTCCGGAACATTAGCCATCCTAATCTACATTCGGTCAAATATTACGAAGATCCTATTCGGTTATATGCTTATGCGGATCATCCTCTTGTAGGTCAAAAAGAGGTGTCTCTTGACTTGATCGTCGATCATCCCTTCGTTTTTTTCGAATGCGGCTCGCTGGATTGGCTGAGAATTCACAGGCTATTTCAAAGTTTGGATAAACCACCGGCTATCGAAATTCAAACCGATAACGCAGAGACTGCCAAGAAGCTGGTTCTGAACAAGGCGGGATTATGTTTCCTCCCTGGACTATGTGTCCATAAGGAAGTGCGTGATCAGCTTTTACACCCTGTAGATTTAGCTGGGGTAGCGAGCGTCGCTCTGCAGACGAATTTGATCAGTTTGAATGGCGAGAAATCGGAGATTCTACAGTTTTTTCTTGCGAATCGAAGCGGGTAACAAAGGTCAAACAAACAGTAGGAGGCATAATGACAGCAGTTGACACCAGCAAGGAAAGTAGATTTCAACAAAAACTAGTTGATATCAGGCGTCACCTTCATCAGTATCCGGAATTGTCACATGAGGAATTTGAGACTACGGCGTTTATCCGAAGTACACTCAAGGCAGCGGATATCCGTATGGCATCGGAATTCAAACTGGAAACAGGCTTAGTTGCTGAAGTTGGTGGGCTGCACGGGGGGCCAGTCCTCGCGTTGCGGGCTGATATCGATGCACTGCCGATTCAAGAAGAGACTGGCTTGAGTTTCGCTTCCAAGCATGGTGGCAAAATGCATGCATGCGGTCATGATTTTCACACTGCGGCATTAATAGGTGCAGCTTTACTTTTAAAAGAGAGGGAGCACGAGCTAGCTGGCCGCGTTCGTTTGGTATTTCAACCGGCGGAAGAGAAGGCAGCGGGGGCTAATAAAGTGATTAGAACCGGCGCACTTGAAGGGGTTAGGGCGATCTACGGCATGCACAACAAACCAGATCTTCCGGTAGGTACGATTGGCATTCGTTCAGGGGCACTAATGGCAGCTGCTGACGGCTTTCTCGTAGAGATGGAAGGCATTGGCTCACATGCTGCCGTACCAGAAGCGAGTGTAGATCCAGTTGTAGCTGCCGCTTATCTGGTTACGGCTCTCCAGTCGATTGTCAGCCGTAGTGTAAGTCCGCTTGAGAGCGCGGTTGTCAGCGTAACGCGACTGCATACAGGGACCGCCTGGAACATCATACCGGAGAAGGCTATTTTGGACGGCACGGTGCGGACATTCGACGATGAAGTGCGTACCCGAGTCAAGCAGCGCTTCGGTGACATTGTAACCGGCGTCGCTGCTGCCTTCGAGGCTCAAGCTTCCTTCCGCTGGCTTCAGGGACCACCGCCCGTGCACAACGATGCGGCACTTGCTGAAGCGGCGGCTAAGGTGGCTGAGCGGATTGGTCTTGAGGTCATGACGCCGAAGCCTTCCCCGGCGGGTGAAGATTTTGCTTTCTACCAGCAGCAAATACCAGGATTTTTTGCCTTTATAGGAACTTCAGGACCTCATGAATGGCATCATCCTGCTTTTGATATTGATGAACGAGCATTATCCGTCTCTGCCCTATTTTTGGCTGAATTGGCGGTCGATGAGCTGAAACGGTTCGCTGCGGAGCGGTAGGCTTTGGAGGAGGTCAGCATGAGAAATTCGTTTGAAGTGATCGTTATCGGGGCTGGATCCATGGGCATGAGCGCAGGTTATTACCTGGCTAAGCGGGGAATTCGCACCTTGATGATCGATTCGTATGATCCCCCGCACGAGAACGGGAGTCATCATGGAGAGCCGCGGTTAATCCGCCATGCCTACAGCGGTGGGAAGCCCTATATCAAATTGGCGCTTGAGGCAGACCGTTTATGGAGGGAACTTGAAGCGGCCAGCGGGCATAAGCTGCTCGTTCGCTCCGGCGTACTCAACATGGCCGATCGTTCTGTGGGTAAATTCATAACGAGGTTGCCTGATTGCAGCGAAGCAGGCGTTCAAGTGGAAATGCTCGATGCATCAGAGGTTCACCGGCGCTGGGCAGGAATCACATTGCCCGAGTCTTATGAAGCCATGTATGAGCCGAATGCCGGCTATCTATACAGCGAGCAATGTATCGCTGCTTACCGCAAGCTTGCTTTGGCCGAAGGTGCCATGCTGCTGCCTTATAATCCGGTTCAGCATATTCAAGCTGACGGAGCAGGCGTCCGTGTTCGTACACGCGCAGGGGAATTCTCTGCGGATCAATTGATTATAACCGCCGGGGCCTGGTTCAAGAGTTTAGAGCCTTTCGTTACGCTGCCGATTCGCGCGGTTCGCAAAACCGTGGGTTGGTTTGGGACTGGAGTCAATTTATACGATGCGGGCATTTTTCCGGGATTTACTCTCGAAACGAAAGAGGGAGTGTATTACGGCTTTCCGAACGTTAGCGGCGCTGGCATCAAAATCGGCCGCCACGACGGAGGATTGCCTTGGGCTCCAGGAGAGCAGGCAGCCCCCTTCGGTCATCTGGAAGAGGATGAAGGTGACCTGCGCCGCACGTTATCTGCGTACTTACCTCAATCAACAGGGGAGCTGTTACAAGGAGCGGTTTGCAAATATGAGTTAACTCCTGATGAGGATTTCATCATCGACCGGCATCCGCATTATGCGAATGTTTTTCTAGCTGGCGGGTTCTCAGGGCATGGATTCAAATTTGCCAGTGCTGTTGGCTCGCTGCTCGCCGATCTTATCCAACAAGTGTCATCCACTGCAGAACTGAACACTTTTTCACTGTCGCGTTTTAATCATATAAAGTCCTAGGAGGAAAGAGACATGAGCAAGAAAAAAATGAAGTTAGGTGCAATCCTACACGGAGTAGGAGGAAATATTTCTGGATGGAGACATCCTGATGCTATTACAGATGCTAGTGTGAACTTTGAGCTGTATAAGAAATGGACGCTGAAAGCCGAAGAAGGCAAGTTTGACTTCGTTTTCATTGCGGATGGTCTGTACATTACGGAGAAATCCATCCCTCATTTTCTTAATCGGTTTGAACCTATCACCATTCTGAGTGCTTTGGCTGGAATTAGCTCCAAAATCGGTCTCGTAGGGACATTGTCAACATCCTATAGTGAACCTTTTACAGTTGCCCGGCAATTCGGCTCCCTGGATATCATTAGCGGAGGCAGAGCGGGGTGGAATGTTGTGACATCTCCCTTAGAAGGCTCAGCGCTCAATTACGGCAAGAGGGAAGACCAGCATCCAGCTCATGCGGAGCGATATCGGATAGCGAATGAATACTTGGAAGTCACAACAGGACTATGGGATTCCTGGGAAGATGATGCTTTTGTGCGTGACAAAGAAAAAGGTGTATTTTTCGATCCATCGAAGCTGCACACCTTACATCATAAAGGTGAGTTTTTTTCCGTCAAAGGGCCACTTAACGTGGCGCGTTCTAAGCAAGGGCAGCCTGTTATCTTCCAGGCAGGTGCATCGGAGGACGGCAAGAATTTTGCCGCTAAAGTGGCGAACGCCATTTTCACCGGTCAAGAGACGTTAGAGGATGCCAAGCGCTATTATGCGGACGTAAAAGGACGTGCCAAAGCGTTGGGGCGCAATCCCGATGACATCGTCATCCTCCCGGGCATAGGGCCGATCGTTGGTCGGACTCAGGAAGAAGCGGAGCGTAAATATGAGGAAATCGCCAGTCTCACATCGATCGACAAAGCGCTAGATTTCCTCGGTCGCTTCTATGAGCATCACGATTTCTCGCAATATCCACTGGATGAGCCATTCCCTGAGCTGGGTGATCTTGGCCGCAATAGCTTCCAGAGCGCAACAGACAAAATGAAAGCATGGGCAAAAGCAGATGGACTAACGCTTCGCCAGGTAGCTCTCCAAGTGGCCACACCTAAGCCGACATTCCTGGGAACGCCGGAAGTTATAGCTGATAACCTGCAAGCATGGTTGGAAGAAGGCGGAGCAGATGGTTTCATTGTTGGCAGCGCAACGCCACAAGGTCTTGAGGACTTCGTTGAACTTGTTGTGCCGATTCTGCAGCAACGCGGACTGTTCCGCGAAGAGTATGAAGCGGATACGCTAAGGGGAAATCTTGGGCTGCCGATACCAGAAAACCGCTATACGAAGCAAGATCAGACAGTTGTACATTTTTAAAAAGACCGGGACTCCTTAAGGGGTTCCGGTTTGTTGTTTGTTTACTAGGAGGTAAGATTGTGAATCCTAAACGCATAGACTAATGCAGCGAAATTCCAATAACATACCTCGGCAGCCGAATAGAAGGCTACTTGCGCTGGAGTTCACTCCATGCGTTAAGATGCTGATGTTACCACAATGAAGACATTGCGGGTTACGAGAAGAAGTAGCTCTAGATTTGGAGGAATATGAAGATGCATACAGAGAATAATTACCAAGTTACACCTCAACAACCGATCCGTTCTGGGTTTGGTGCACAATCAACAGCCCGAGAAGTACTTGAAGGATATGATTTGAGCGGAAAGATCGCTATCGTGACTGGCGGGTACTCAGGCGTCGGACTTGAAACAACCCGTACTCTAGCTGAAGCTGGTGCGACAGTCATTGTACCCGCGCGTACACCAGAGAAAGCTCGCGCATCGGTTGCAGGTATTCCTCGAGTTGAGCTGGCGGAGCTGGATTTGATTGATCCTGATTCTGTAGACGCATTTGCCCAGCAGTTTCTGGACTCGGGGCGACCGCTCGATATCCTGATCAATAACGCGGGCATCATGGCTCCTCCGCTGGTACGTGACAAACGCGGCTACGAATCCCAATTTGCAACCAATCATTTGGGTCACTTTCAGCTGACTTTGCGGCTTTGGCCGGCTTTGAAACAAGCCGGAAGCGCCCGGGTTGTCTCGGTTTCTTCAACTGGCGTCCGCTTCGGGGGCGTTAATTTCGAGGATATTAATTTTGAACAGCAGGAATACGATAAATGGAAGGCATATGGCCAGTCCAAGTCGGCTAATGCGCTTTTTGCTGTGGCACTGGACAAACGGGGGCAAGCGCACGGAGTTCGCGCCTTCTCAGTTCATCCTGGCAGAATTATGACCGATTTGGTTCGTTTTATGTCAGATGAGGAAAAGGGTGCCGCAAATGGTGTATTCAAAACGGCTGAGCAGGGGGCCGCTACGAGCGTATGGTGTGCTACTAGTACACAATTGAATGGGAAAGGCGGCGTCTACTGCCTGGATGTCGATATTGCGGAAGTTGTTCCGGCTAATGCTCCGCAAGGGCTGAGCCAAGTCATCGAAGGTGTATTTCCCTGGGCGATTGATCCAGATTTTGCAGAGCGACTTTGGCAGGTTAGTGAGGATATGGCCCATATAAAGTTCAGCGACTGAGCTCAGGGGGAATCAAACTAGTTAGAAAGAAGGAAAAGAATGGAGCCAACTTATTCAATTGCTGAGATTTCCGATAAGACTGGGCTCAGTTATGACACGATACGTTATTATGAGAAAATTGGATTAATGCCTACAATAAGGCGCAGTAAAAATGGGCAGCGTGAATATGATAAGGAAGATTTGAGTCGTATTATTTTCGTAACGAAGCTTAAAAGAACCAACATGCCACTGAAGGAAATTGTAAAGTATATGACCCTGGCTTCCGCTCATGATTATGAGAGCTGCTACCGCATACTGAATGAACATAAACGCCAAATTGAGTCGCAAATAAATGACATGCAAGAAGCTCTGTCTGTCATGAATTTTAAACTTACACATTATGAGGACCTCATTGAGCATCATTCCATGCTTCGGGATTATGTTGAATTATAAATGATTGTGGCCCACAGCCTGCTGTGGGTCTTTTTCGGGGAACCCAAGACCGGATTAGCTTCAATTAGCGGTAGTATTTCCATCTATTCGAGAAGAAGCTTCGTCCCTGAGACACTGGGCAAATTGTGAATGGTCTGATTACTTGTTAGCTAAAGCCGATTGCTCGATTAGTTAGGAAGTATCATTATCACAATCAATAATCATTAGCTCAGATAATCGGGCGATATGATCAAATGATTATTTCGGAACCGCTTTCAAAACTGATAAGCTGTGGATGTTCAACATGTTCCGAACAATTTGGTGGATGCGAGGGGGGATAAAACAACTTGTAAGCGATTTCAGTTGTTGATGACAATTAAACGCGGGAGGAATTAATTTGAGAAAAAGTGCTGCAAAGGTAATGAATTACGTTTTATTGTTTGCTCTTGTAATCTCTCTAATCGCAAGCGGACTAGCCACTAAGGTGGTGCAGGCTTCCAGTATTTCGATCACGGGCAGTGGAGGATGGAATGAGACGGCCTTTGTTGAATGGTCACCTGTAAGTAATGCCCAAGGTTATAATGTATATGTTAAGCCTGCAGCTGCAGCAGATTCGCAGTATAAACAAATTGATACTCAATTAATCCGTAAGTACGCTGCCTATTGGCGAGCTGATGCTGTAGGGCTTGCAGCTGGAAGTTATTTGATGAAAGTTGAAGTCGTACTACCCGATGGTTCAAAAGAAAGTATGGTTTCAAATGCCATTTCCGTTGCGCCGCACGACAGATCTGGATTTGCTTTTGCAGATAACTCACCATTTGGTACGGGTTCAGGTGCTTATAATGAGGATGGTACACTTAAGAATGGTGCTCAAGTTCTATATGTCACATCTGCGACTGCCAAAACACTCACTCTTGGTGTGAAAATTAATAGCGCTGGTGATGTACAAACAGGTGTTGGGCTAGGTCCAATTCTGGCACTTAGACAAAAAGGCTATGATAAGACACCACTGGCTATCCGATTTATTGGGAAAGTTACAGCCGCTGACTTGAGTGGACAACTAAACAGCAGTGGATTTCTTGAAGTAAAAGGGAAAGCAAATTATTCAGAAATGAATATCACATTAGAAGGGATCGGCCAAGATGCCTATGCGTATGGATGGGGAATGCTGCTTAGGTACGTAGCTAATGTAGAAGTTAGAAACTTAGGCATCATGTTATTCCCTGACGATGGTCTTTCACTTGATACAGGCAATGCGAATGTATGGCTGCATAATAATGATATTTTCTATGGAACTGCAGGAGGAGATGCTGACCAAGCAAAAGGAGATGGATCTACTGACCTTAAAAAAGCATCCACTTATATTACAATCGCTTATAATCATTACTGGGATTCTGGCAAAGCTGCGCTAGTCGGTTTGAGTGAGTCGTCCGAATTCTTTGTAACCTTCCACCATAACTGGTTTGATCATTCAGACTCTCGTCATCCACGGATACGAACGGGAACCATTCATATCTATAATAACTTCTTTGACGGCGTCTCCAAATATGGAGTTGGTGCTACAACAGGAAGTTCTGCATTTGTAGAATCAAATTACTATAGGCATGCCAAAAATCCAATGCTAATTTCCTTGCAAGGTACGGATATGCATGATGGGGAAGGTACATTCTCAGGGGAACCTGGAGGTATGATTAAAGCCTACAACAATATAATCGTTGACCCTGGAAGTATTATTTATGCAAACTCCGATGCTGGAACAGCCCCAGCTAGTGCAACACAATTTGATGCCTACTTAGCTTCAACAAGAAGTCAAACCGTTCCAAACACATACAAAACTTTATCAGGTGGAACAGCTTATAATAACTTTGACACTACGATCGATACGGGTGTAAATGCATCTAATATTGATGCTGTAAGCACAGTTGAACAAGTAGTTACGACTGAAGCTGGCCGTCTAAACAGTGGAGACTTTACATGGGAATTTAATGATGCAGTTGATGACACGTCGTCGATCCTTAATTCAGCCCTGATGTCTAAAATACAAAGTTACACAACACAGCTTGTATCTGTAGGTGGTAACTCAACAGGCTCAACGCCGACTCCAACGCCAACGCCGACACCGGCACCACCGACGCCAACACCAACGCCACCGACATCAACGCCTGCACCAACACCGACACCGCCGGTACAAACACCACCGCCTACATCGACAATTGCACATAATTTCACGACAGATGGAAAAACAAGCAGCTTCTTCAATATTCAAGGGAACCTCTCAACAGCTAAGGGAACAGTGAGTTATAATGGTTTAACACTAACGCAATGTTTGAAAATCGAGTCTGGAACCAGCATTGGGTTTACCTCAACAACAGCTGCAACACTAACCTTAGTGTTAAATACAGCAGATGGAACGAAAATCAAGATTGATGGAACCAGCTATGCCATAGCAAATGGCCTTGTCAGTGTATCGCTTGCGCCTGGCGCACATACCGTTACTAAGGATGACGTTACAAATCTTTATTACATGAAGCTGGAATAGATAGCTATAATCACTGCAAGGAACTATGATCCTCTCATAGTTCCTTTTTTTTGTGGTAAAATATAGGCTAAGGAGTGATTGAAATGACGCGTGTTTTATTTATTAATGGTGGCTCAGAGGGACATATTAACCCAACTATTGGAGTGGTGGAAGAACTTATTTCGCGTGGAGAAGAGGTCGTTTACTTTTGCACCGAGGCTTTTCGAGAGCGCATGGAGAAGACGGGAGCATCCGTACGAACATTTGACGATCATAAGTTTATCAAAGCCTTCCTCTCTGGTGGACGAGATTATTTACACGAAAGAATCAATGGCCTTTTACATACGGCAGATATAGTGATTCCCAGTGTGCTTGAACAAATCAAAGATGAGCATTTTGATTACATCATCCATGATTCCATGTTTGGTTGCGGTCATATGCTTGCTCAAATTCTTAAGCTTCCTGCAATCAACTCTAGTACTTCTTTTGCTCAGACTAAAGTATCATTCGATAAAATATTGGAACAAATGGCTGCGAAAATCCCTGTAGAAACAATTAAATCTATTGACGATGAATTTCAAAGCTTAACGGCAAAAATGAAGGAACAATATGATGTTGAGATCCCTTCACGCTACGAAGTGTTTTGTAATCCTGCACCACTTACGATTGTTTATACAACAAGGGAATTTCAGCCTTATGGCGCAGCATTTGACCACACTTTTAAATTTGTAGGTCCATCGATCTCTTCGCGGTTGCCTCAAGAAAACTTCGACCTCGGTGCAATCAAAGGGAAAGAACCGATTTACATTTCACTGGGTACAGTGTTTAACCAAGCAATAGATTTCTATAAGCTTTGTTTGGAGGCATTAGGGAACACGGAGCACACGATTGTCATGTCTATTGGAAACAGAGCTCAAATGGCTGATTTAGAGGAAATTCCTCCAAACTTCATCGTGAGAAACTATGTTCCACAAACGGAGTTACTGCCTTACACGAAATTATTCATCACACATGGTGGAATGAATAGTACCCAGGAAGGTCTCTATTATGGCGTTCCGCTAATTGTGATCCCACAAAACGCGGATCAGCCGATGATTGCCGCGCAAGTCGCGAATATCGGAGCAGGCATTCAATTGCAAATGCAAGGCTTGACGGCAAACCAATTAAGGGAGTCCGTAGATCATGTCTTAGGCTCATCATCCTACAGGAATGTTGTTGCAAATATGAGGGAGTCCTTTCGACAAGCTGGTGGGTATCAGCAAGCTGTTGATGAGATTTTTAATTTTTTAAAATGAGCATCTATTTAAATTTTCTTCGGAATAAGATAACAACGAAGCCCAAAGTGCTTCGTTGTTTATTGCTTTTTTAATCAAGGTTGTTTGAGAGTGCTATGGTGAAAAAATGGAAGGACGGCAGAACTCATATGAAGATGAGCGGCAATACGGTACTTATTACTGGAGGAACATCCGGCATTGGCTTTGAATTTGCAGTTCAGCTGCTTAAGCTGGGGAATACCGTCATTATTACGGGGAGGGATCAAGCAAGGTTGGATGCAGCCAAGAAAAAGCTGCCAACGTTACATACGTTCCAAAGCGATGCGGGGGATCCTCAGGCAATTGCGGCTTTATTTGAAAATGTAGTGAAGCAATTTCCTAAGCTTAATGTCCTGATCAATAATGCCGGGTTCATGCGCAGGTTAAATCTACATGATCAGGATGTCGATCTGGAGGATCTAAACCGCGAGATCGAAACGAATTTGAGCGGCCCGATTCGGATGGTGAAACAATTCCTCTCGCATCTGAAAAGGCAAGAGTCGGCTGCGATCATGAACGTCTCATCGGGGCTAGCTTTCGTCCCGCTGCCGATCTCACCGGTGTATTGCGCAGCAAAAGCAGGAATTCATTCATTTACACAGTCGCTAAGGGTACAGCTCAAAAACACAAAAGTAAAAGTGTATGAATTAGCGCCTCCTTTGACAGATACTCCGCTTGTGGACTCGTTCGACCCGACAGATCTAGCGGGCTCGAAAGCGATGAACGTGTCCACCATGGTTGGGTTTGCCATTCGGGAGATGGAGCGGGATAACTTCGAAATCCGGCCCGGACAAAGCAACGCTTTGAAGCTCATGAATCGGATTGCGCCGAAGTTTATTTTCAGCCAGCTCAGCAAGTCTGCGGACAACATGCTGAGAGAGTCGAAGTAAATCTGAAGTTGTGATGATTAGAACGACCGGCCCCTTCAATGGAGCCGGTCGTTTATTTTGTTTTCCTTTACTTGTGAAAGTTATAAGTTAACTACATTATCTAAAAGTAATTACCTGGAAATTTTAGAATATGATTTATAGTCTAAGTGCGATATGTAACTTGATATAACTATTTTCATTAGTTATAATGCTATAATAAGGATTGGAGAGTTCCAATCAGACTACCCGTTTCTCATTTACTAACCCATGGTCATGGGGATCATGCAGGCGCGTAGGATGCGCAGAAGCTGATCCCTATTTTGGTCAACCTCGTTCAACAAAGGAGTAACAATCATGGCACCAAGAAACAGTATTAACTTGAATAACATTTTGAAAGCGGCAACGGAAATTGTCGATACGAGTGGTGTCGATGAATTGACATTAACGGCGCTCGCTCAGAAACTAGATATTCGGTCACCATCCCTTTACAACCATTTCAACGGTCTCGTAGGCATTCGAAAACTGCTTTCTGTGTATGGATTGGAGCAACTTCTCAACGTTCTGATACGTGCTGCGATAGGTCGCTCCGGTGACGAAGCGATTCATGAAATGGCAAAAGCATATGTTAAATTCGCAAGGTCGCATCCTGGTCTATACGAAGTGACTCTACACGCTCCGGGTCCGCAAGACTCAGAGGCTGTCAATGTCGGCCAAGAGATTGTCGATCTGGTGACACAAGTATTGAAAGCGTATCATCTTGAGGAGTTGGACGCGATCCATATGGCACGAGCGTTTCGGAGCATATTGCACGGTTTTGCTTCGCTAGAGCAGAAGGGCGGCTTCGGTCTTCCATATGATCTTGACGATAGCTTACAAATGATAATTGATACGTTCTTGGCCGGTTTGCATGCGCGCTATCCAAGCGCTGCTCTGAAAACCAAGTAATGTAAACGACAACCCCCGCATCCACCCTCTCGGAGTGGTGCGGGGGTTGTTTGGTTTCGAGTCACGACATGCTGAGTTTAATGAACAACCGCAGATGCCTTGGTATTTACTTCAGGATCGGCTTCCAGCTTTTCTTTACTCATCGCTACGGCTGACAAAACAGTAAGCAGTGCAGGAACTAAAGCCCAACCAAATGTAAGCACAATGGAAGAAGACAGTGCTTGGGTGATAACATCCAGTACCGACGCGGGAATGTTCATTCGTATCGCTGGATCAAGCAGTGCGTGCGGATCGTTGAGCGCCATCCCTTGCGGGAGTTGCTCTTTAACAGTTGCATCGGATGCCAGCTTGTTCATGAAAGCATGACTTTGAATGATGCCGAAAATAGTAATGCCTACCGTCATTCCTAGTGAACGGAGGAACGTTAATGTTGAACTGGCTGCACCGCGTTGATTGGCATCAATGGAATGAATCGAAGCATTTCCTAAGACTGAGAACGAAAATCCGATACCTAAGCCAACAATGATCATGTACATCGTAACGATAAGTTGGGAGGAACCTGAAGATAAAGTAGTTAATAAATAGATGCCAGCCGCAAACAGCATCGAAGCGGGTATCATGATGGCTCGGTAACTAAATTTATTCATCAGAAATCCGCCGATGGTTGCTGTAACAACGGTACCTAGCATCATGGGAAGGAGAACCAGACCTGAATTTGTAGCAGAACCCCCCAGCACACCCTGAATGAAGATTGGTGTATATACCGATGTGATGACAAAGGCCGCTCCTCCGAAAATCGCGGTTGCATTGCTCATGGCGTACAATCTCTTTCTAAACATGGCGAAGGGAATAATGGGCTCTGCGGCACGTGCCTCGGCAATAAGGAACAAGACCGTCATGACGCCGAAGCCTCCAAACAAGCTAATAATCAAACCGGAATTTGCAGTAAGCGGTCTGCCGCTAAGTTCTAAGCCGAACATCAGGCAAATGATCGCTCCGACTAAGGTCAATGCTCCCCAGTAGTCGATTTTTTGTTTAGAATGTTCATGGGATTCTTTATAGAAAAAAGCAACAAAAATAAGTGCAAGGAGTCCGATCGGGAGATTAATGTAAAATACCCAATGCCAGTTAATATGATCCGTAATGAAGGCACCAAGCAAAGGGCCAAAGATGCTGGCAATCCCGAATACAGCCCCAAATAAGCCGCCAAGCTTGCCGCGATTTTCCGCAGGTACGACATCATACATGATCGTAAAAGCAATGGGAATGATAGCTCCTCCGCTAATTCCCTGAATAGCGCGATAAATGCTTAGCTGAATCATGGATTCCGCAGTTCCACAGAGAATAGAACCGAGCATAAAGACAAAGATGCCGAATACAAAAAACTTCTTGCGTCCGTACATATCGGAAAGCTTGCCGAAGATTGGCATGCCAGCCATTTCGGCTATCATATACGCAGATGACACCCAAACGAATTTGTCTAAACCCCCAAGATCCCCGACAATGGTTCCCATAGCCGTGGTAACGATAGTATTATCCATCGATGCCATCAGAATGCCTAATAAAAGGCCGGCAATCACAATACCCAACTTATTATTTTTTTGTTGTAGCATAACAGTTACCTCGCTTTAAACATTAGTTTTCAGCCATTACTTTTGCAAGAAGCGACTTTTTCTAAATAAACTCACTGCCATCCAAAGGCATCCAATCGCCACGAGCAAGCCGTGAGCTACTCTGATCGGCTGTGTTCCCACAAATTGTGGAATGTAAAGCAGAAATCCCAAGGCAAGGGGAATACCGCTCCATTTAGGCAAGGTACGAGATCTCCAAATTCCAATGGCAGATAGGATACATCCAATTGCAAGACATACGAGCCCGATTAGGATCATAATGAACCCGGGTCCGAAGCGGACGACATTAGCCATACTGATTAAGTCTGAGTTCTGCTGCTTAATTGCTTCCAAACCGATCGCGTGCAGACCAAATACCTCAGCGCCATAAAAGGGCAATGTCAAACCTGTTCCCAGCAAACTCCAAACAAATCCTTGGAACCCAAGGCGATCCGAGGTTGTTTCTTGGAGATACAAGTAAAGGCCTAATAATCCAAACGTCATAAGAATGAATCCGAGCATTGCCATAACGTGCGCAATAATCCATTCCGGGGATGCGAATGCCGCAGCACCTGACAAGGATACTTCATCAGAGAAGGGGCGAATCGCTGGATAGAGGACAAACAGGATGCCAGAGATGCCTAGTGCGATGGTTGCAAGTCGAATCCGGTAAATGTTCGCAGATTTAGAAAAGTTGGAATAGAGCTTATTTTGGTGAGTGATACCCACGTTCCCCGCAGTCACGCCTGATTTCATGCCGACAGACCTCCAGTAATTTAATGATAGTTTCAACCCTTATGGATTACATTTCTTATAATCATAAAACTAATTAACTTAGTTAGTCAACTTATTATTTTATTATTAAATTACTTAAATTAATTGACAGACTAATTATATTAGTCTAAATTCAAAGTAGTTTCATCATAAAGAGTAAGTAACTGTAACGTGAGAAGATGGAGGGAAAACTAATGCGCATTCTGTTAACTGGCGGTTCAGGGTTTATAGGGACAAACTTGACCAACTATTTGTTTCAAAAACATCCAGATTACACAATCATTAATTTTTCTCCTTACAGAACGGGAAGCCGGGCTATGAATGTCGCGCGATTCCAAACGAATCCAAATTACATTTATGTCGACGGAGTTATCGAGAATGAGCTGGCTTTAGTGCGTGCTTTTGGTTTAGGTGTGGATGTTGTGGTTAATTTGGCGGGACAAACGCACATTGACCGAAGTTTGCAGACGCCAGGTTCACTGATTAGCGCCAATGTCTTAGGGTCGCAAATGGTACTTGATATGGCACGGAAGTTTAGCGTTAAGCGAGTGATTCAGATTTCTTCCGCCGAAGTGTACGGTCCGATAAATAAGGGGAGCGATGTTTCGGAAACGTATCGCCTCGCACCAGTGAACCCTTATGGAGCAAGCAAAGTCGCAACCGAATTGATTACTCAGTCTTATCACCAGACGTTTGGTATGGATACGATCATTACCAGGTGCTCAAACAATTATGGTCAGTATCAGACACAGGAGAAATTGATGCCCCTTGTGATTACGAACGCGCTTCTAAACAGACCGATTCCGCTATACGGCGATGGGGAACAAATGCGGGATTGGCTGCATATTGATGACCATTGTTCTGCTCTTGACGCGATTATCCATAACGGAGTACCTGGTTCGGTTTACAATATTTCGGGCAATCAAACGGCGACTACGAAGGAAATTGTTCAAACTGTGCTTCAATGTCTAGACCGCCCATGGTCACTCGTGCAGTCTGTCGCTGATCGACCAGGTAACTTTGACAGATACCCGCTTAGCTGTGACAAACTTACTACGGATACCGGATGGAAACCGACTTATCTTCTAGAGGATGGAATCCGAGAGACAGCTTCGTGGTATCAAAGCAATGAGGAATGGTGGACTGTACAAGGGGAAGTTACTACGATTCGATAGGGGGAAGATGACAATGAAAGGAATTATTCTAGCTGGCGGACAGGGGACACGGCTATATCCGCTCACGATTTCAGTGACGAAACATTTGCTGCCTATTTACGATAAACCCATGATTTATTACCCGCTTTCCGTCCTGATGCTTGCCGGCATTCGCGATATTCTGATTATCGGTACGCAGCAAGATACCCCGCGTTACCAAGGTTTGTTCGGGGATGGGAGTACCCTCGGCCTTACAATTTCTTATGCGGTGCAAGAGCATCCAGGGGGTCTGGCAGAAGCTTTTCTGATCGGAGAATCGTTCATTGGTAACGATGATGTTGCGCTCATTCTGGGGGACAACATTTTCTTTGGTCAAGGTTTTACGTCAATGCTGCAGGAAACGGTTAAACATAGGAATGGAGCTACCGTATTCGGTTACCGGGTCAAAGATCCGTCACGATTCGGCGTTGTCGAATTTGATGAGCGTAATCGCGTGTTATCAATTGAAGAGAAACCGATACATCCGAAGTCAGACTATGCTGTAACAGGGCTATATTTCTACGATAATGACGTCGTTCGAATTGCCAAATCGCTCAAACCGTCTGCGCGAGGAGAACTAGAGATAACAGATTTGAACGCGGTTTATTTGGTGCAGAACAAGCTGCGTGTAACGGTGCTCGGTCGCGGTCTAGCGTGGCTCGATGCAGGTACGCATGATTCATTAATGCAAGCTTCACAGTTCATCGAGACATTAGAGAAACGCCAAGGATTCAAGATAGCTTGTCTCGAGGAAATTGCGTTTCATTTAAACTATATTGATCAAGATCAGCTCATTCACATTGCCAAACGATTGAAGAACGAATACGGTCAGTATTTGCTGGACATTGTTGAAAGAAGTCACAGTAATCATACGTCTACTTCCAGCAGAATGGAGGTGCATTTGGCATGACGCTCGCACATACGATGAATCAGAATGCCATTCTTGTCACAGGGGGCTCTGGATTCATTGGCTCCAACTTCATAGTTCATATGCTGTCCAAGCATCCTGATTATGAGATTGTCAATCTGGATAAGCTGACCTACGCCGCCTCGGAAGACTTCAATGAGCAAGTGAGAAAGTTCCCTAACTATACGTTCTTACATGGATCGATCGAAAATCAAGAGATGGTTCATTATATTTTTTCAACCTATAACATTCGTGGTGTCATTCATTTTGCGGCTGAATCTCATGTAGACAACTCGATTTCGAACCCGGGAGTGTTTGTTCAAACAAATATCGTGGGCACGTTCACATTGCTGCATGCAGCGATGCAGCATTGGATGAAAGGTCCTGGTGAAGTAAAGCCAGGTTATGAAGAATGCCGTTTCCACCACATCTCAACCGATGAGGTATATGGAGCTCTAGGGGAAACAGGAAAGTTCTCGGAAGAAAGCAAGTATGCCCCGAATAGCCCCTACAGCGCGAGCAAAGCGAGTTCAGATCTGCTCGTGAGAAGCTTTAACCGCACCTATGGTCTTAACGCCGTAATCACCAATTGCTCTAATAATTATGGTCCACGTCAGCATGACGAAAAGCTCATTCCGACGGTTATTCGTTCTGCCCTTCATTTGAAGCCAATTCCGATCTATGGCAACGGGCACAATGTACGAGATTGGCTACATGTGCAAGATCATGTTGAGGCGATTGATCTTGTCTATCACAGTGGTACAAATGGCGAGACTTATAATGTAGGTTCGGATAACGAACGTAATAACCTGAGCTTAGCGCTGGAAATCTGCGCGATACTAGATGAGTTGGTAGCTGATAAACTGAGGGAATCCGGTTTGTCCAGTTACAGCGAACTGATTCAGTTCGTTCATGATCGGCCAGGTCATGATTGGCGTTATGCGATCGATTGCAGCAAAATGTATAAGGAACTGGGCTGGAAAGCGAATATTCCGTTTGAGTTGGGGCTTCGTCAAACCATTGAATGGTATCGGGAGCTATATCAGCCGAAACAGACAGTAGGTGTATGAATTCGCATCTCTTGATCAAGCCCAAAGAACAAAGGAGTAACAACTATGGCACCAAGAAATAGTATTAACTTGAACGTGATTTTGCAAGCGGCTACAGAAATTGTTGATACCGGAGGGGTTGAAGAATTATCGATCACTTCGCTTGCTCAGAAGCTCGATATTCGTTCCCCTTCCCTTTACAATCACTTCAAAGGTCTTCAAGCAATTCGCAAACTGCTCTCCATCTACGGTTTGGAGCAACTTCTTAACGTGCTTATACGTGCGGCAATCGGCCGCTCCGGTGATGAAGCGATTCGTGAAATGGCCAAAGCTTATGTTGCTTTCGCAAGGTCACATCCCGGGCTCTATGAGGTAACACTCCTAGCTACAGGACCTACAGACTCAGACTCACAGGAGGTTGGGCAAGAAATTGTAGATCTCGTCACCCAAGTTCTGAAAGTGTATCAGCTTGAGGAAATGGACGCCATTCATATGGCCCGCGCTTTGAGGAGCATTTTGCACGGCTTTGCTTCGCTTGAACAAAAAGGTGGCTTTGGTCTTCCATTCGATTTGGACATAAGCCTGCAAACAATTATCGATACATTCTTGGCTGGGCTACATGTCCGCTTATCTCATACAGCTCAATAACTCCAAACAACAAATCCCGCATTCTCTTTGACGGAGAATGCGGGATTTGTTTCTTCTCGTTTATCAAGCGAAACTTAAAGTTTTCTCGGGACTTTGTTCAGCGGCTTTACCAGAAACTTCTAATGCCATGTTTTCGAGACATTGAAGGGAGAGCGAATAGGCGTCTAGAGCTTCAATCTCTTTTTGCAACTTGGTCACCCTTTGTTTAAAGCTAGGATTGGCGAATAATTGGTCAATCGCTTGCCCTACTTCCTCATGTGTTACCGATTTCGATTTCAGGCTGATGCCGATCCCAGACCAATCGACACGGGCGCTAACTTCACTTTTATCTTCCGATTTCCCCCAAACGATAAGCGGAACGCCGTGCTGAATCGCATAATGAACTCCGCCATATCCAGCATTGGTCACCATTGCATCTAAATGAGGCATTAGAAGAGAGTAGGGAATAAATTTTTCTACCTTTACATTGTTAGGCAATTGAAACGGAAGATTAGTTAGCGGTTTGTTTCCGGTTGTAGCTATAACCAGAACGTCTTTGTTAGCCAGCGCTTTAATCGCAGGAATCATCAATTGGTTAAAATCTTCATTCGCCAGCGTTCCTTGCGTGACAAGAACAACGCGTTTGGCTGTTTGCAATTCCCCCCACCAGGATGGCAGCGGGAAATCGTGTGCAGGAGTGGTTAAATTGAAGGGTCCGACAAATTGTACATGGGAAGGAAGATCACGGTTGGGGTATTCAAAAGACGGGCATGTCCCTTGAAGGTACACATCCGAATAAAAGACTGCTGCGTCAAATACCCAGCGATCCAAGTTAGGAAGGCTCATTTTCTTTAAAATAGTATTAAAATGCTGTTGCTCTTTGCGAAACACAATTTTCTGAACTAGGAAATTCAACATGCTGTTCCGGAGGCGACCGAAAGAGGAATCGACAGGCTTGATGCCGAGTCCGAAGGGCGCTATATCCTTGCTGGTGACTGATAATGGCAGCATACCGAGACAAACTGTCTTTATTTGATCCCCGCGTCTGCGAATCGGAATAATACCAGTGTACGTCGGGCAGATAACAAGCACGTCTGGTTTGAATGTTTCACGAATAGCTTTTACATCCTTATCAAACCCTTCCATTGTACCACCAATGATGTTGCGGACTCCCCATTTGAACTGCTTGAGCCCCTTTAATTCCATATACTTAGGGAAATGCTCATTCAGTGTGGAACCACTAAAATTTTTGAGGTGGGTAAAAGGAATAAAAGTGACGCCGGTAGACTGAATTTTCTCTTTAAAAAGCGAACTACAGTACCAGACAACCTCATGACCCCGTTCAACAAGCTTTCTGGCTAAGGGAATTGTCGGATTTACGTGTCCATCAGAAGGCCATACTGCGATTAGAAAGCGTGCCAAATTTACTCCTCCTAATAACTTTTGATTTGGAATGAAAAATAGGTTGTAAGTGATGCGATTGTGCTAATCTTAATAATTAATTTACTTCACAATGTTGTTGACAAACTAAAGTAATTAGTTTAATTTTTATGTGTATTAGCTTATCATAAAGGCCAGTATCAGTCAACAGACGATGGAATGCTTCGGTACCCTGCCGGGGACTAATCTAATTTCCTTTTATTGTTATGGAAAGTGGATTGGCGTATGGAACTTATGTACCCAAACTAAAGGAGGATTTGTTATGAATCAAGTCATTCAGGCTGATGTGTGTATTGTTGGAGCTGGTCCCGCAGGTGCTATGTTAGGATTATTACTTGCAAAGCAAAGTGATCTTGAAGTGGCGGTACTCGAACAACATCAAGCATTTTCAAGGGAGTTTCGTGGGGAGTCTATCTCTCAAGGGTCGGTAGTTATTCTGAATGAATTGGACATTCTTGAAGATCTCAAAAAGCACGGTTTTTTGCAGGTAGAAGGGCTTGAGATGTACGACCAGGGAGAAAAAATATTTGCAGTCAATTTCCATGAGTTTCCCTATGAACAGAAGTTTATTATCGATTTGCCGCAACCCGTTTTGATTGGCGCAATATTGGACAAAGCCGGCGAGTATCCTAATTTTCATTTGAAAATGGGAGCAACGGGTGTTGAACTCATTGAACAGGATGGAGAAATCAGGGGTGTTGTATATCGTGAAAAGTCCGGGGAGTTTGTGACGGTAAATAGTTCGGTCGTCGTCGATGCGAGCGGACGGTACACACGAATTCGTGAAATGGCTGGTATTCATGCCCAGATTGAACATTTTAAGCGGGATGCCGTTTGGTTCCGTGTACCGCGCCCTGAAGGCTGGGAAAGTGCAACCCGTATTAAAGTCGATGGGCATCAACACTTGATTATTTTGCCTACTTATCCAGATCAACTGCGTGTTGGTATTAACATTGCAAAAGGTGCCTATCAGGAATTTAGAAAACAAGATATTAGTGTTTTCTATGACACAGTCTGCAGACTGGAGCCACAATTGGATGGTATCGTGCAGGAACATATTCAAAGCTGGAAGGATACGGTTCTCCTAGATATTTTCACAGCAGAGGTGTCCCAGTGGTCCCGTGATGGACTTATTTTGATAGGAGACTCAGCTCACACGGTTTCCCCAATATTGGGACAAGGGGTCAACTTGGCTATTCAAGATGCTTATGAATTGGCGCCTGTGATCTTAGACTATCTTGCCATACATCCAAATTCAATCATTCCGCAAGAAGCCTTCCAGTCATTCCAGTTAAGACGCAAGGAACATGTGGGCTTTATTCAAGCGTTTCAGGCAGATCAAGAAAAGGATCTAATGGCTGAAAGCGACGAAGACATGATGAAGAGACGTATGAAGATGCAGATGCTTAATCAGTCTCCTATGAAAGTAGAACTTGCAACGAAAATGGCCTACGGAATTATTAGAGAGAATCTCTTACATGTCCACTAAAGCGATAAATAGGAGCTTAAGTCCTGTGAACAAGTCAAACCTAATGGATAATCGTTTAAGTGGAGCTGATGGGTTTCGGGCAATAGCCTGTCTTGCCGTCATCTTTCACCACCTGTCACAATTTCTAGCTATGCAGTCACAGTCACCTTGGATGCAGGAACTGCAATCCTTTTTGCTAATGGGCAATGCTGGCGTAAGTGTGTTCTTTGTATTAAGCGGGTATTTATTAGCTTCACCGTATTGGCAAAAGTACCTTGACGGCAGCGCATATCCAGATATTAAGCAGTATGTGGTTCGGCGCGCTGCTAGAATTATGCCGGGTTATTACGTTGCTGTCATAGTTGCAACGCTGATTACGGTTCTATTTCATGTACCAACAGAGCACTTCTGGGCACGCTTAATGGCAGGGCTAACGTTTACTGCGGGATTTCATTACATCACATTGTTCCCTAATGAAGTGAACGGACCTCTATGGTCAATTAGCTTTGAAGTATTCTGTTATGTATTGATGCCTCTGTTTATGCTAGGTCTATATCGCTGGACATTCATAAGACGGTCTATTCGGAATGGGCTGTTATATTGGGTGGGGGTATTTATCCTTATCTTAGGACTAAATCAACTTGTCCATTTATTTTTTCCTACGAGCAATGCAGGTAAAGGCTGGGATTATGGCTGGATTGGAGGTGCAAAGTATTGGATGCCGAACTACAATCCTATCGGTTTCTTTGGACAATTCACCATTGGGATACTCGCTGCAGGTGTTTCAGCAGGACTGCGCCAAAACTCTCAAGGATTGGGTAGGATCAAATACATCGGTATATTCGATTTTGTAAGCTTAGGAGGCTTGTTTTGCTCATTTGCACTTCTGTGGTACGTACGCCATATGCCTGAATTCAGTCTGAGTTTACAAAACCAGCCCTTCTTCTTCCCGTTTTATTCCTTGCTTATAGCGATCAGTTTGTGCGCTGCTTCACAATCGAGATGGGCTGCAAACCTACTAGATAATCGCTTGTTTAAGTTTACTTCCAAAGTGTCATTTGGACTGTATCTGTGGCACTTTGTGATTATTGGTGTTTCCTCGGTCACTTGGGCCAAAGACTTCCAGTACATGGGAACGAAAAGTCTAAGCACTTGGTTCAGTGTATCCGGTGTCGTTCTAGTTGTCTCATTCCTATTCGCAACGCTATCCTTTTATTTTGTTGAAAAACCGGTACTTCATTGGTCTCAGAGAAAGAGAAAATGGATGGGCAATACACCTCAACCGCTATTGGAAGCGTGATGTAAGCCATTAATTTCCATGCTTAATTACTGGCTGTTAGGGTGTCCCTGCAGCTATTTTTTATTTTATTGATACCTATAAATAATTTTATTTTTATTTTAACTAATTTAATTAGTACAATTCATACAGAAACTCTTGATCTGAGGAATGGTGGTGTGGCATTCGTGTTGATCTTAAGCTGGGTTAACTTAGCGTTGAGAGGTCTCATGGAGCTAGGCATAGTGATTGCTTTGGCTTACTGGGGGTATCATAGCGGTAAAAACACGATGCAGAGTATTCTGCTAAGTGTCGGTGCGCCACTATTGATCTTTGGGTTTTGGAGCCTATTCGATTTTCGCAAAGTGGTTGCAACGCCTGAACCTTATCGTCTTGTTCAAGAGTTAGTCTTATCCGGTTTAGCAGCCGTAGCCTGGTACTCAGCAGGGCAGCGAAACTTCGGCTTAGCTCTCGGCTTGATTTCGATCGTACATCATGTCTTGGTTTATGTGTTGGGGGAAAGGCTTTTGAAATAATACGCATAGGATGGGGTAGCGACATTCGAGTATTGAAAAAAAATACAAATTTAGGGAATTTATTTATTGATATTTACAATAATTGCATTAGTTATTTAAATAACAATATTAATAAATTATAATATCGATTAGTATTAACTGTAACTTGAATAAGAGAATATCTTAATCATTTTTTAACTTGCCTAATATATTTTATCTTGTTATCTTGAGAATCAATGGAAATATTTGAGTGGAGAGTGCAAAAAGTAAGAAATCATTGAATTAATGTAAATTTTAAATTGGGGTGGAGGACTTTATGAAACTGAAACCAAAAAACCGTGTAGTTGTTACAGGAATAGGTATCATATGTTCGCTCGGAGCAGACAAGTCTCAAGTTCTTGCCAAAATGAAAAGAAATGAAACAGGTATTGGATCAATTACCCGATTCAATACAGATAAATTTATTAGCCGAATCGGCGCTGAAGTGAAGGATTATCGCCCAGAGAACTA
The DNA here is from genome assembly GCF_059692175.1 of Paenibacillus sp. J22R67. Lineage (NCBI taxonomy): Bacteria > Bacillati > Bacillota > Bacilli > Caryophanales > Paenibacillaceae > Paenibacillus > Paenibacillus sp. J22R67. The sequence continues at coordinate 484,615 of NZ_JCAUAX010000004.1, forward strand.
TTTCTCAGCGGAGGAACAAGAACGTTACGACTACTGCAGTCAATTCGGAATTATTGCTGCTAAGGAAGCGATGGCAGAGAGTGGTATTGCCATTACCGATGAGAATGCGGCCCGATTCGGTGTAGCGTTCGGCACCTGCAACGGGGGGATTAATTCCTTGGAGGAGCAAGCAACGGTTACAGAGCTCGATGTGGAGCGGACTTCCCGTTACCCGTTCTTTCAGCAAGGAGACAATATCGCCATGCATTTCGGTATGCAGGGTCCTGTCAATACATTGAATACGGCATGCGCCGCAAGCGGTAATGCAATTGGCTATGCCTACGATATGATTACTGCCGGCTATGCCGATAAGATGCTGGCGGGTGGTTCGGATTCTATGTCATCCTCTGTCTACGCTGGATTCAACGTCCTGCAGGCACTGAACACAGTACCTTGTTCTCCTTACAATAACAAGTTCGGTTTAAGTTTAGGGGAAGGTGCTGCTTTTGTAGTCTTGGAGTCCTTGGAAAGCGCGTTGGCACGGAATGCCAAGATTTATTCCGAAATTTGCGGATACGGATTAAGTAGTGACGCTTATCATGAGACAGCACCTGAGCCTGAAGGAAAAGGTATCCAGTTGGCAGTTGAGTTTGCACTAAGCAACGCCGGCATATCCAAGGATCAGATCGACTATATTAATACGCATGGTACAGGGACGAAGGCCAACGATTCTGCAGAGCTATATGGCTTGCGCAAGCTGTTTGGTGAAGAGCAGTTCAATCAAATTCTGATCAGTTCAAGCAAGGCGTATTTCGGTCATAACTTGGGTGCAGCTGCCTCGATCGAATACGTAACGACGCTTCTCGCACTGCAGGAAGGATTGCTGCCGGCTACCCTACATTTTGAAACACCACGCGATGGTGTAAATTGGGCAAATATTGTCGTGAATGAGATGAGAGAAAGTGATGTGAAATACTTCTTATGCAACAACTCCGCTTTCGGAGGTCATAACTGTTCCATCGTTTCTTATAACTGGACTGATAGGGGGGAAATCGCAGAAGAGTCAAATACACAGGAACCAAAACGAGTAGCCGTAGTTGGACTTGGAACGGTTTCCCGATTCGGATACCGCTCAGGAAGTATCCTGCCTTGGCTAGCTGAAGATGAGATGGCAGCGGAATCCTCGTTCTCACTGAAAGAATATAACAAAGAGTTGTATGAACGGAGAATGAATCCACTTTCGCAATACAGCATCGGAGCCGCACATCTGGCCCTTCAGGATGCAGATCTTTCGACTAGCGAGAATAGCTGTGAAATCGGCTTATTCTATGGAACGTCTCGGGGAAGCCTGGAAAGTGCGCATAAATATTTATCAGCTATTTTCGAAAAAGGGCCTGATCATGCAAGTGGTGTCTATTTTCCAGATATGGTGCTCAACTCGACTGCCGGGAAAATTGCTAAGAAGTTAGGTCTTAGGGGTTATGGTACTTCAATGAGTACGGGCGGCAACGATGGATTAAACAGCGCATTATACGGCTATGAGACGATTCGCGCAGGGATTCAGAAATATAGTCTAATTGGCGCAGGAGATGAGCGTTCCTCCTTCTCGGCGCAAGTAGATACAGCATTAGGACTGGACAAAATACCCTATGAGATGGGCGAAGGCAGTGCGTTCCTCGTTCTAATGGATTTGGAGCAGGCGAAGTTGGACGGAAAAGAAGTATACGCAGAACTCATGGGCTTTGGAACTGCTTTTAGCGGTACGAAAGGCGGTTCTGACCGCAGCGTAGTGAAGCGGGTTATAGAGATGGCTTTAGCACGGTCTGGTGTTGAAGTTTCTTCCATAGGTTTTGTACTATGTAATAGTTTCCTTGGCATGGACGAGCCTTCAGCTGAACGAGAAGCGCTTCATGAATTATTTTCTGATGATGAGCTGCTTGTGGTATGTCTGAATGATCGCTTTGGCTATTGTGAGTCAACAGGTTCTTTATTCCACTTGAGTGCTGCCGTTGATATGTTACACGCCAACAAGCAGATTTCTGACAGCGGTCTGGATGTTGCTGCAGCTGCAGCTTTGGTAAGCAAAGGGACTAAAGGAAGCTATGGGCTTGTGGTGAGTTCTTCCATCAACGGTAATTATACAGCCGCTGTTGTTGCCCCTGTAGAGCGATAAGAATTATGAGGAGCGGTTTCAAGGGACGATTCCTAATTGGAATCGATTCATGAACATATAAAAAAAGATCTGATGGGAGCGAAAAATGATGAAAAATTTAGAAGAAATCAAGATCGCTATTAAACAAAATATTTTGATTGACCGACTTGAGCTGGAGGACATTACGGCAGAGGAAATTGAGGATAATGCCCCACTGTTCGGCGAAGGACTTGGACTGGATTCTGTTGAGGCGCTTGATGTCGTTGCTGGGCTAGAAGCTGAGTTTGGCGTCAAATTACACGGTATGGATCAAGAGGCAATCAGAACGCATTTCTATTCGGTAGAGACATTATCCCAGTTTGTTTCCGAGCAATTGTCCGCTGTGGCGAATTAATAATCAGCACCCACCCTGCTGTGCAGCCGACGATACTAAAGCAACAGTCTAGTCGCCGGCTGCCAGAACTTTGGAGGTATATCGGAAATGAAGGAAGTTACGATAATCGGTGCAGGTCTAGGCGGTTTGGTAAGCGGAGCAATGCTTGCTAAGGCGGGAATGAAAGTTCGGGTTCTAGAGCGTCATTTTATCCCAGGCGGTTATGCAACTTCTTTTACCCGAAAGGTTCGGGGCATAGTTCGTCCAGTAGAATTCGAAGTATCGCTGCATCTGATGGGAGACCTTGGCGAGAATGGGGCTCTTCGAGAAGTATTAAGCGAAATAGGTCTACTGGATCACGTGCAATTCCTTCGTGCCAAAACTCTTTATCGAGCTGTATTCCCTGGGGACGATGTCCGGGTTGAGAACTATGAAACATATTTGCATGACCTGGGAACCAAGTACCCTGATGAACGGAACGGAATCAAGCTATTATTTGAACAATTTTGCCAGCTTCGCCAAGAAATCCTCTTTATGATGAAGAAGACAAATCAAGGGGAAGCAAACGATTTATTCCAAGATGGGCCTACAGTTTTAACCTACAACAATTTATCTCTGCAGCAGGTGCTAGATCAGTTCCTAACCAGCGCAGAACTCAAATCCATTATTGCTCAGCAGTGGCAGTATTATGGACTTCCCCCTTCCCAGATATCCGCTGTTTATTATGCATACGCATGGACGGAATATATGTTGAATGGCGGTTATTATCCCAAAGGACGTTCCCAACAAATTTCCAACGCCCTTGTCCAAATGATCAAGAGTCACGGTGGAGAAGTGCTTACACGGCAGCACGTCACGCAAATTCTGGTCGAGAACGGAGCCGTGAAAGGCGTTAAAACGCTGAAAGGTGAATTTGCGTCAGAGATTGTTATCTCGAACATTGACCCCATTCAGACGTTTGGCAAGATGATCGGTTACGATCAATTGCCCCGTCGTTATGTCAAAAGGATTGAATCGCTCAAGCCGAGCCTCGCGTGTGTTCAGGCTTATTTGCTGCTGGACATTGATTTCCCTAGTGTTTACGGAGAGAATGATCATGAAATATTCGTTAACGAGTACTACGATCTTGAGCAAGCCTACGAGGAAATGCGGAATGAAAACTATGAGACAATGCCTTTCAGCATTACGATTTACGAAAATCTCAATCCCTCTTACCAAGCAAGCGGTAAAACGACAATGTCTTTGTTTGTATTAAGCGAGTATGACTGCTGGAATGAAATCGATGAAGAGGCTTATCGGCAGAAAAAAGAGGCAGTTACCCGCATCCTGATCAATAGGCTGGAGCGACTGTACCCGAAAGTGAATGAGCATATCGCTTATGCGGAACTCTCAACCCCACGAACGAATCATGCCTATACCAGTAACAGGCATGGCGCTATTTATGGGGCACAGCAATCGGTCGATCAGTGCTTGCATCGCAGGTTGCCCCAAACGACCCCTATTCAAGGCTTGTATCTAGCAGGTGCATGGACACAGCCAGGGGGAGGCTACAGTGGAGTTATTTGGAGTGGATATAATCTAGCCAAACAACTAATGCTTCAAAACAAAGAGGTGGTACTGAAATGATGATGAAGAATCGAGTTGCTATCATAACAGGTGCTACTCGTGGAATTGGGAAAGCGATTTTGTACAGATTTGCAGAGGAAGGTGCAACGGTTGTAGGCGTTTATGCAAGCAGTGACCAAATGGCACAAACGATCCAAGAGGATCTTCGTTCGAAGGGAGTGAAGGTCACATTCTTTAAAGGCTCGATAACAGACGAGGGATTCATTCGTCAAATGATGGAGCAAATCATGACGGAGTACGGCAGCATTGATATTTTGATCAATAATGCTGGCATTGTAGCTGATAATTTCTCCTCACAGATGTTGCTGGATGAATGGAATCGGGTATTCCGTACGAACTTCGAAGGCACCTATTGTTGTTCGAAAGAAGTTATCCCTTATATGGAACGCAAGGGCAGCGGGAAAATCATAAACGTGATTTCTGTTACTGGGGTTCTAGGCCGTGAGGCACAGACGAATTATGGAGCATCCAAAGGTTCGATCATCGGCTTGACTCGCATGCTGGCCCGTCGTTATGCATCCAAAGGGATTTATGTCAACGCGATAGCTCCTGGAATGATCAATACCGAAATGATTGGTCACGTTCCCCCGGACAAGCTGGATAATTTTCTTTTGCATACGGATATGAAAAGATTAGGGGAGCCACGGGAAATTGCGGATTCGGTCCTCTTCCTAGCCAGTCCTATGTCGGATTATATCGCAGGTAGCGTGTTGAAAGTGGACGGCGGCTTTATCAGATAGGAGGAGACAGGATGAGCAAGTCGATCTTTATAACTAATGGGCAGCAAGCGTTCAATCAATTGATCGCGACTCGTATGCTGTCAATCGGGCATCGGGTTGTGCTGCACGTAGAAGATTCGGAGGAAGGGATGTCATACTCTCACTCATTGGAGAGTGAGGCTGCTTCAAGACTGCATATAGTGAATGGTATGCCTTCTGAAGAATCGAAGTACGCAGCCATGATGGAAGAGGCTATCTCTGTCATGGGTGGGCTTGATGTCATGATTCACGGCAATGAAATGCTGGATGAAGAGAAGCTGTTCGATGGCATGCCTGATGAGCTGGGAGAACGAATCCCTGCTATATTTGAGCGGATTTTTCTGTGGAACAAGTCGGCTGTTAGTCATATGATCAAGCGTAAATCAGGGAAAATTGTGTTCCCGATCATATATGACACGCTCTACTATGACCAATACCCCAGTTCTCCGATCATTAACCACGGTAAAATTTCAATGATGAAATGTTTGTCTCGGGAATGTAGTGCATTCCGCATTGACGTCAATGTCATGACATTCGGCTACCATGATGCCGATTTTGAGAAGAGTGAGAAAAAAGAAAGACAGCGGAAACTGGAGATATACGGGTTGAAGCCGGTGATGAAGCCGATGAGTGAAATGCTGGCGATGCTGGATTTCATCATCGATGCACCGGGTAGTTTGATAGGAGGCCAAAATTTCGAAATTGGCATCGGGGTGGAAACAAATCTGTAAGGTGAAAATTGGACCATTTAAATCTGAGGAGGAAAATCATTTGAAATCCGTGAAGCTCATTGGAGTTGCCACCGCGCTTCCAGGGAATCCGGTTCCTAATTCCAAGATGGAAGAAGTATTTGGATTGCGCGAGGATTGGATTGACCTCATGATCGGTACAAAAACACGGCATTTTGCAGTCGATCTGGACGAGAAGACCATCAAATTCCAATTGACAGATCTCGCCTATGAAGCGGCACAGAAGGCAATAACAAGAGCAGGTTTCAACAACGACGAGATTGATTTGATAGTGATGTCGACGGCAACACCCGATCATTTGATGCCCGCAACTGTCAATCTGGTGGCCGATCGGCTCGGGATGAATCGGATACCTACCTATGAAATTCAGGCTGGTTGCTCTGGGGCCATTCAAGGCTTGGAGGTCGCGTACCGCTTCTTGCTTACGGGAGCCTTCACGAATGCACTTGTTATCGGAGGAGACGTTTGTAACAAATACATGAGTTTCCGCCGTGATTTTAAAAAGCTGCGCTCCTCGGAACTGATCAATCTGGCTTTGTTCGGTGACGGAGCGGGAGCGGCCGTGTTATCTACGGGTTCGGATCACGAAGGGATCACAATTGAGCATATCGTCAACCGCTTTGAAGGTTTGAATCGGGAGCCCGGTCAAATGATGAATTGGTTCGGTCTGCAAGAAAGCCCGGAAGAGGGCAAGAAAGTTCAGTCTGCAAAGGAGGACTACAAAGCGATTGAACGGGATGTTCCTGTGATGGCCAAAGAAATGCTGGAGGAACTCTTGGCGAAACTGCAGTGTCCTGCCGAGTCTGTTGAACACTACTTGCCTCCGCAATTAGGCGGACATATGACGGATCGCATCGTGCAATCCCTCGAACTCGACGCAACCAAAACAATCAATTGCGTTGCCGAGACAGGTAATAACGGGAATGCGCTCCCGTATCTGCAATTAGAGCAGTTGATTGACAGAATGAAGCCCGGAGAAAAGGCGGTATGTATGGCCATTGAATCCTCCAAATGGATTAAGACAGGTATGGCTTTAGTGAAAGAGGAAGCCAAATGATGACTAATAAAGAACTAATTGCAAGTATTCGTCAAATGAAGAACGATGGCTCACTAGGTCTGAATCGGCAAAAGATCGTCAGTGCGATTCAAGCGAACCGCGATGCCATGTTTTGTGAAAAGATCGGCTATATGCTTAAAAGTGTTGCTCATGAAGCTTGGCAGGCAGCTGATGTACAGCCTTTGAAAACGTTGAAGGTTGCAGTACTCAGCAGTTTTACAAGTGATTCTTTTCCTCTTATGCTCAGGCCTTTGTTGTTGAGCGAAGGCATGTGGCCCGAAGTATACGCAGCAGGATTTAATCAATATGTGTATGAACTTATGAATACGGGCAGCGGCTTATACGAAATGTCTCCGCAATTGACGGTTTGCCTGCTGGATGAACATGCCGTAACGGAAGAGCTGCCTCGTGATTGGGAAATCGCTGATCTAGAGCTAGCCTGCGAAAGAAAGTTGGAACAGCTCAAGCAGCTTATAGGTATTTATCATGAGCATTGCAAAGGCTTGCTCGTACTAAATACGGTTCCACTGACAACCGTAACGTATAATGCCAAAATTGATTATAAGACGAAGGCTAAAATCAGCCGTATATGGCGTTCCTTCAACATCGGGCTTTTGGATTTAGCTAATGCCTGGAGTCAGGTCATTATCATGGATACGGAAATTCTGCTGCAAGAGCATCAGGTAGCTACAATCTCCGATCCGCGATTGGCGCAGTACGGAAGTTTTCATTTAAGTCAGGATGTACTGTTTGCGTATGTTTCAGAAAGCGTAAAAGTAGCAAGAAGTATCTTGGGCTTGACAAAGAAGTGCCTAGTTCTTGATCTGGACAATACCTTATGGGGCGGGATCGTCGGCGATGACGGAATCAACGGTGTGCATTTGGGCGATTCTGCACCTGGCAAAATCTTTGTGGAATTTCAAAAGGCTATCCGGCAGCTGAAGAATCAAGGTGTACTGTTGGCGGTGAGCAGCAAGAACGAAGAATCCGTCGTGCGAGAGATGTTCGAAGAGCATCCGCATATGCAGCTTGGATTGGAAGATATCGTGATCATACGCTCAAATTGGGATCCTAAGCACGAGAATATCCAAATGATTGCCAGCGCACTGAATATCGGACTAGATAGCCTGGTATTTATTGATGACAATCCATTCGAGCGGAATCTAGTGCGTGATTCATTAACGGATGTCACTGTTCCCGAACTGCCCCAGGACCCTTCCTATTATGCCCAGTCTCTATTATCTGCCGGTTGGTTCAATTTGAACAAGCTGACTTCCACGGATTTGGACCGCACGAATCAATATAAGCTGGAAGTAGAAAGAGAGCAGTTAAAACAATCTAGTGGTTCTGTAGAAGACTACTTGCAATCATTGGACATTAAAGTAAATCTTTTATCCGCAAATGCCTTTAACCTTCCCCGACTCGCCCAACTAACGGTGAGAACGAATCAGTTTAACATGACATCTAGACGCTATCAGGAATCAGAGATCGAACAGCTCGAAAACAGTGGCGATTATTGGGTGTTCGGATTTCAGACCAAAGATCGCTTTGGTGATTACGGGTTAATTGGGTGTGTGCTTGTAGAGAAGTCTGAGACGGCGTGGCGGATTGATAATTTTATGATGAGCTGTCGTGTATTTTCGAGAAGAATTGAGACCGCAATTATGCGTCATGTGTTATGGAAGGCGAAAGAGGAAGGCATTCAAGAGGTTTATGGGGAGTACATACCTACGGTGAAGAATGTGATTGTGAAGGATTTCTACGTGCTGCACGGGTTTGAACGCGTAGAACCGAATCAAGATGACCCAGTGGATGGGGCGAAACAGCAATTTGTCCAGCGATTGCAGAATATACCTGATGAAGTAGCATGGATAAGCCTGTTAACCGGAGAGGAGATTGCTGCTCAATGATCGAGATGAAAGAACTCATGGAAGTTGTTGCAGATGTACTGGACATGGATGAGCATGACCTGCACGACGAAATCAGAATGGAAGAACTGCCGGATTGGGATTCTGTAAATGCTGTGCGTTTAATGGTGCATTTGGAGTCGGCCTTAGGTATACGTCTCCCGGTGGAACAAGTAATGAAAGCACAAAGTCTGAAGGATTTGCTTCATGCTGCAACCGAGGAGGTTGTTTAATGTATCGTGCCAGGGGCAAGACGAGCATTTTTCCTATGCCGCAGGCAAGAAGACATACCTATCACTTTTTGGATTATGCAAAGGAGTTCAAAGCGGTTTATTTAGATACAGAGATTGATATGACAGTCATTAAGCAGCGCAGAGCTGATAGTGCAGCAGACGGAGAACGGATTAGTTATCTTGTTTATTTAATCGAAGCTATATCCCGTATCCTCCAGAGCTATCCTGAGGCTAACACTTCTGTCAAACATGGACTGATTCCGAAAGTGGCTGTGTATTCGAGCGTTTCTGCCAAGTTTACTATGGATAAGTCGATTGAAGGGAGACGGGTTGTATTATCAGGACTTATCGCAGATTCGGATCAAAAATCAGTGAAAGAGATGCAGAAGGTGATCGCATATTACCGTGACAGGGAAGTCGACGATATTGCTGAGTTCAAAGGCGTGCGTAAACTTCAGTCTCTGCCGATGTGGCTTGGCAAAATCGCCTACCGCTTAGCCATGGGAAATTTGGAAAGTCGTGATAAATTGCAAGGGACATTCACCATCACGTCTCTTGGACATCGACCGATTCAAGCGTTTTACCCTATTATTTCGAATACACTTTGTTTTGGGGTAGGAACCATTGAAGACAAGCCTGTAGCGATAGCAGGTCAAATTGTGATCCGCCCGATGATGAAACTTAGCCTTGCTTTCGACCATCGGGCTATTGATGGAGCCCTCGCCGCCGACATCCTCGCTGAAGTAAAGGAATTCCTGGAGTTAAATTCTTCATCTATTCAAAATAACAATGAGGAAAAAGAGGTGAGTTTCATTGGCTCGTAAACCTAAAAAGGACAAGTATGATGTCATTGTTATCGGTGCAGGTATGGGCGGCTTAGGTGCCGCTGCTTATTTAGCTCAGCAAGGTTATTCGGTGCTTGTGGCTGAACGGCATTATTTTGCAGGTGGGTATGCGCATTCGTTTGGAAGGCACAAATATACATTTGATGCGGCTGTTCGTATTGTAGCGGGTGCGGAGAATCATGGATTGCTTCATGACCTGCTTAGCAAAGCGGGACTTGCTGATAAACTGCCTTTTATTCAGCTGCCTGAAATCTTTACGGCCATTTATCCTGAACACCGCTTTACGGTGCCAAGACAAGTTGAGGGATTAATCGAAACATACTCCCGCCTTTTCCCGAGTCAGAGAAACGGTATTGTCAATCTCGTTCATGACATGCAGCAAATTTATAACGCAACGATTGAACTGCTTCATGCTCGTGATCCGTTCCATGTCATGTCCAATCAAGTCATCATGAAATATCGCTATATGACGTTCCATGAATTGCTGTTCAAGCATTTGACGGATGAAAAAGCTGCATATACATTTGCCGCATTATGGAGTTATTACGGTGCACCACCTACCCGAGGAAGTGCACTCTATTTCGCATATGCCATCATGAGTTATTTTAATGAAGATATTTATTATTTAAAAGGAAGCTTTCAAGAACTGGCGAATGCTTTCGTGGAGCGTATTGAGGAATGCGGTGGCGAAGTATGCCTGCGCAATGAAGTGAAACGGATTGTTGTTGAAGATAAACAAGCGAAGGGGATCGTTTTGCAAACCGGAGAGTATGTGGAAGCACCGATTGTTATCTGTAACGGGGATCTGAAAAAAATGGTGCATGGACTCGTCGGCGAAGAATATTTCCCTGCCCGATATGTGAAACGCCTGGCTGAAATGACCGTTTCCATGTCGGCGTTCGAAGTTTTTATTGGAACAGATTTACCTTTGGAATCGTACGGTTTGGCTCATGAAACGTTCATTTATAACCACTATGATTACTCCAAAACCTATGATCAACATTTGAATTTGAAGCAATCAGGTGTTGATGGTTTGTGCGGTCTGGCGATTTCGTGCCCAACGCTGGCTGATGCGAGTCTAGCCCCACAAGGAAAGCATACGGCAATTCTAACCACGCTTGTTCCTTATGATGTTGGTGCGGATTGGAAAACGGAGAAGCCTAAGTATCAAGAAGCCTTGATACGCATGGCAGAAAAGGCAATACCGAACTTAGGCAGTCATCTCGATTTTGTTGAATCCGGTTCGCCACTTACGATGGAGCGTTATACGAACAACAGCCAAGGTGCTACATACGGCTGGGAGCAGAACATGAAGCAGATGACTTCGCGTCCACAGCACGGTACTCCGATTTCTGGACTTTATTTATCAGGCCACTGGACCGATCCAGGCGGAGGTGTTGTATCCGCATTGCTTTCAGGTTATAAGCTGTATCATAAAATCATCAATGAAACATCGTCCTCGGCAAGTGCTTTGAAGTTGTTGGTTCAGGCAGGTGAAGGTCTATGAGCTCAATACAAGTCGACAAAAAAGATGGGATTATTTACATTTTAATGAACAGTCCTGAAACGAAAAATAGCTTGGATCTGGCAATGGCGACTGAACTATATGAGGCCGTGCGGGAAGCGAATGAGAACCCGAGCTGCAACGCGATAGTGTTCCTTTCTAAGGCGCGAGCGTTCTTTTCCTCCGGTCCTGCCCTTGATGAACTTATTGAACTATCCACTCATCAGAATGGGGAAGCTTTGTTGTGCGAAGTGGTGGAGAAACTGAATCAAGTCATCTTGGAAATTTATTATTCGCCTAAGCTGACCATTGCAGGGGTTCACGGATATGCCTATGGTGGCGGTCTTAACCTTATGCTTGCGTGCGATTACCGGATCGCTGAAGAGAAAGCGAAGTTCATTGAAAATTTCCATTATATGGGCTTTACTCCGGATTTAAGCGCGAGTTATTTCCTTCCTCGCTATATTGGGCTTTCGCATACGATGGAATTGTTGCTGACCGGACGCATGTTTACTGCGAAGGAAGTGGCTGATTGGGGTCTCTTTCATGATGTGGTAGAGAAAAGAGCTGTTATGCTAGAGCGCATTGACAATTTATGCCGTCAGTTTGTGCAAGGTGAGGCTAGGAATCTGCAACGGATGAAAGAGCTGCTCCGCACGTCTTTTTATTCCACTTTGGAAGAGCATTTGGATAAGGAGAAACGATATCTGGCAGACTGCTTGAAATATCCTGAGCTTACAGGTCGGTTGAAAAATGTTGCAGGGATATCACTTGTAAATTGACAGGGGGTCAATAAGGAATGAGCGTATTGGAAAAAAAACGAATGGACGTGCTGAACAGACTACCGCATCAAATATTGAAGCAGGCACCTCCGTTCCTATTTATCGATCGAGTGATCCGTTTGGAAGGCAATACAATCGAATGCGTGAAGAATGTTGCTTATAATGAACCGTACTTCGCTGGTCATTTCCCGGGAGAACCGATCGTTCCAGGCGTTCTAATGATCGAGATGGCAGCACAGGCGAGCATGCTGTTGTCAATTGCTTTGGAAGATACGGATTCTACGGAATCGCGTATCGGATATTTGGTACGTACGCAAGATTTCCGGTTTATTAATCCAAGTCGTCCGGGCGACACTTTGCACATTATCGTGGAAATGAAGGAGAAACTCGGCAATTATCATACAACTAAGGTGCGGATCATGAATGGCAATACGCAAGCTAAAGTTGCCAAAGGCGAACTGATCTTTTTTCTCCCAGAAGGATAACCGCCATGTTAATAGGAATTGGGCTTGATTTGGTTGATATTGAACGGATTCAGAGAATCGTAGCCAGAGAAGAAACCTCCTTCATCAGGCTGTTGCTCTCAGAACGGGAGCTCCAATTGTACGAACAATTGCGGGCTCCAAGGCGAAGAACAGAATGGCTCTCTGGACGTTTTGCCGCTAAGGAGGCCGCCTCTAAAGCTTTGGGGACAGGGCTTTCGAGTGTTATAACAACCAGAAGCCTTGAGATCCTGCCGAGCAGCCTGGGCAAACCGGAATTGATGATTCCAGATGCATGGGTGAATCAGTATAAGGAGCCAATTCGCTCTCATGTAACAATTACGCATACCAAACATACCGCGGCAGCGGTTGTCATGATTGAAAAGATAGAGGCTGTTATCAACCATTGAAAGGAGCGGATACTGTGAATCCGAATATCGCATTTGTATTTCCGGGACAAGGAGCGCAAATTGTAGGGATGGGCAAGGAATTCGTAGATCGCTTCTCTGTGTCACGTGCCATCTTTGAGGAAGCGGATCGGGTACTCGGCTACCCGCTAAGTGATCTGATTTTTCATGGTCCTGCCGAAGAATTGAAGAAGACTTATCATACACAGCCTGCATTGCTTACAACTAGTGTTGCTTACCTGGAAGCATTCCGGGAAGTAGGTATAACGCCTCACTATGTATTAGGTCACAGCCTTGGTGAATATAGCGCACTAGTGGCTTCCGGCGTATTAAGTTTTGCAGATGCGGTAAGAATCGTTCACGCTCGCGGGAGGATTATGGATGAGACGGTCCCTTCCGGTGAAGGCGGTATGGCTGCTGTGATCGGGTTCGACGGAGAAAGTTTAGCGCTTCTTTGTGAGGAGGTAACTCGCGAAGCGGGATTGGTGGAATTGGCTAATATAAATGCAGGAAGCCAAATCGTCATTTCAGGGAGCATTGAGGGTGTGCGCGAGGCATCAGCACGAGCAGAAGCGCGTGGTGCAAAACGGGTACTTGCGCTTGAAGTCAGCGGACCGTTTCATTCTTCTTTGATGAAGCCGGCAGGAGATAAGCTTGCTGAGCAGCTAGCAAATGTATCTTTCAATGTTGCACAAATTCCGGTTATTGCCAACGTTTCGGCTGAGCCCTTAACTGATCCTGAGGCGATTCGCCTATCCCTCATCAAGCAAGTATCTGCTCCAGTTCTTTGGGAAGATAGCATCAAGTGGCTTCTTGCGCGTGGGGTAGATACGTTCTATGAAATTGGTCCGGGCACAGTTTTGGCTGGTCTTATCAAAAAAATGAACCGTTCGGTAACAGTGCGTTCCATTAATCACCCGGATGCGTTACTGCAATGCGAGGTGTAACCATGTTATTTCAAAGGAAAAAATCGTATGCCACTATTACCTCGGCATCAGACAGAACTCCGCCAGAAATCCCCGACGGATTATTAAGCAAATGCCCGCAATGCACAGCCATTCAATACTTTAAGGAATTAGACAAAAACGCTAAAGTGTGCTCGAAATGCGATCACCACTTCAAACTGAGTGTGCAAGAGCGTATTAAAGAAACATTCGATAAGGACAGCTTTAAGGAATTTGAAACGGACATGATATCTATGGATCCACTCGAATTTCCCGGGTATCCGGACAAATTAGCGCTACAGAAGGAAAAGTCGGGTCTTAAAGAAGCCGTTGTTACGGGAGAAGGCAAGATTAACGGGATCCCTCTTATCGGCGTGATTATGAGCTTTGACTTCTTCGCAGGTACGATGGGCTCGGTTGTAGGCGAAAAGGTGACGAGGGCGATCGAGTCAGCGATGGTTCAGAAGTTACCGCTGCTTATTTTCTCCACCTCTGGCGGAGCTCGCATGCAGGAAAGTATCCTTTGTCTGATGCAGATGGCCAAAACCAGTGGAGCGATCGCTAAGTTTCAGGAGCAGGGTGGATTGTACATATCCGTTATAACCAATCCGACTTACGGTGGCGTATCCGCAAGTTTTGCCATGCTAGGCGATATTATCTTGGCTGAGCCTGGCGCTGCATTCGGATTCGCCGGAAGGATCGTTATCGAACAGACGATTAAACAAAAGCTGCCGGATAACTTCCAAAAGTCGGAATTTCATTTAGATCATGGACAACTGGATCGGGTTGTTCACCGGAAAGAATTGAGAGCATCGCTTGCTCAACTACTGGAGCTTCATCCATCCCATAAGGAGGTTGTATAGTATGCGCAATGATCTGCCTTTTGAACAAACGCTTACGGAGCTTCGCGGTAAAATCGAGGATTTACGATTGTTTTCCACGGATAAGAAAATGGATTTTCAACATGAAATCTCGATCCTTGAAGAGCGTTTCGACACGTTGAAAGATGAAATCTACAATAATTTGACAGCGGCTCAGAAGATGCAGATCGCCCGTCATCCGGGGCGTCCCACCACTCTTGATTATATACGGCACATGTTTACAGATTTTTTCGAAATGCAAGGGGACCGATTGTTTGGAGATGATCAGGCTATTGTGGGCGGTATTGCCAAATTAAACGGTGTTCCTGTGACCGTTATTGGTCATCAAAAGGGAAGAAACACGAAAGAGAATCTAATTCGAAACTTCGGAATGCCTCATCCGGAAGGCTTCCGTAAGGCACTACGTCTTATGCATCAAGCGAACCGGTTTAATCGGCCCCTTATTACTTTTATCGATACGCCCGGTGCTTTCCCAGGTGAAGCAGCCGAGGAAAGGGGGCAATCCGAAGCGATTGCCCGTAATCTATACGAGATGTCTAAGCTTGACATCCCCGTGATCTGTATTGTCATTGGAGAGGGAGGCAGCGGCGGGGCGTTGGCTCTAGGTGTAGGGAACAGGGTCATGATGCTGGAGCATGCGATTTATTCTGTTGCTTCGCCGAATGCGGCAGCGGCCATTTTGTGGAAAGATGCGTCCAAAGCGGAACAAGCTGCAGGAGCAATGAAAATTACAGCTCAAGATTTACAGGAGCTTGGAATCATAGATGACATTATCCCCGAACCGTCTCCTACGAGTATAGAAGTACAGGCGGCTCTAATGAAAAATGCCGTCCTTCGACATCTGCGCGTACTGCAATTAATGGACAAAAAACAATTGCGTGAAGACCGCTATAAGAAGTTCCGTAAAATGGGAACATTCACTTTCGATGCCAGTGAACCCAAAATTCAAAAGAAGAGCAGCAAAATAACGCATACCGAGATTTTAATCAACGTGTAATCCCTGTGAATGACATAAGGATACGCCCGATGAAGGAGAATGCAGCATGCTGAGTTTTAAAGAAATTAGCGAATTGATTAAGACAGTCGATGCTAGTTCCATCGAGGAACTGGAGCTGGAAAATGAAGGCTTGCGATTAATGATCAAACAAAATAAGACAAGATCCGGTGCTACGGCACAAACGGATTACCGTCCCGTTTCTCCAACTATTCTGATCGATCAACCGACTCAGCCGTCTTCGCAGAAGCAGATACCTTCTGCTATACAAACGGGCATTTCCGTTGAAACGGTTAGTCCTGCACACCCCCTTCCAGAAGCGAAAGCGGAACTCAAACCGATTGTATCACCCATGGTTGGAACCTTCTATCACGCTCCTTCTCCTGACAAACCCGCATTCGTGAAAATAGGCGATCAGGTGAAAGAGAGGACGGTCGTTTGCATCTTAGAAGCCATGAAGCTGATGAATGAAATCGAAGCGGAATGTGCAGGAGAAATTGTGCAGATTCTGGTGGAGAACGGTCAACTTGTGGAATATGGGCAGCCGATGTTTCTGGTGAAGCCGCTATGAACGATGTTGGGCAGTTCCGAAAGGTAGTTATCGCCAATCGCGGGGAAATCGCCGTACGGATTATCCGAGCTTGCAAAGAGCTCGGTATTCAAACGGTGGCTGTCTATTCAGAGGCGGATCGCGACGCGCTGTATGTACAATTGGCTGATGAAGCCTATTGTATCGGTCCGTTCGCTTCGAAGGACAGCTATCTTCGCTTCGACAACTTGATCAGTGTGGCGATGTTAACAGGAGCAGACGCTATCCATCCAGGTTATGGCTTCCTGGCGGAGAACGCTGATTTCGCTGAGTTGTGTTCGAGCGTCAATATCAAGTTTATTGGACCTTCCGCATCTGCCATTGCCAGGATGGGGGATAAGTCTTCAGCCAAGCAGACGATGAAAGAGGCGCAAGTCCCTATTATACCGGGGTCGGACGGCATCGTTGATTCCACGGATGAAGCGATCCGGATCGCACGGGACATCGGCTATCCCGTCATTATTAAAGCGACCGCAGGTGGTGGAGGTAAGGGGATTCGTGTCGTCCACGACGAAGAGGAACTGATCCGCCAGGTAACGGCTGCCAAGCAGGAAGCTCAGATGGCTTTCGGCAATGCGGGTGTGTATCTGGAGAAATTTTTGACCGGCATGAAACATGTAGAGATTCAAATTATTGCAGACCATCACGGCAACGTGGTGCATTTGGGTGAAAGAGATTGCTCCATTCAGCGCAGACGGCAGAAGCTTATAGAAGAATCCCCGTGCCCAACATTGACTTCGGAAATGCGGAGACAGATGGGCGAGGCGGCGGTACGTGCTTCCAAATCGGTCGACTATGTAGGCGCAGGGACATTGGAATTTCTGCTTAGTGAGGACGGCAGCTTTTATTTCATGGAGATGAATACGAGGATTCAAGTGGAGCATCCCGTGACCGAAATGGTTACCGGTGTCGATATCGTGCAAGAAATGATTCGTGTAGCGGAAGGAAATCGGCTCTCATTTCGCCAGGAAGATGTCGAGATTCGAGGCTGCGCTATCGAGTGCAGGATTAATGCAGAAGACCCAGCACGGACTTTCATGCCATCACCGGGTAGAATTCAGTTTTATTTGCCGCCTGGTGGCTTTGGTGTTCGTGTCGACAGCGCTGTGTATGTTGATTACACCATTCCTCCGCACTATGATTCCATGATTGCGAAATTGATTGTGTGGGGCAAAAACCGGAATGACGCGATCGCAAGGATGCAACGCGCGCTTGGTGAATTTTTTATTGAAGGCGTACGCACGACGATTCCATTTCATCAGAGTCTTCTGCAGCATCCGGTGTTTGTTGGCGGGAACTTTGATATCAAGTTTTTGGAAGAATACGATGTGAATCCACCGAATGATGCGCCGGTACCGTAGATATGGAAGTATACGGGTTGTATGGCAAAAGTGGAACTGGAAAGAGCTATAAATCCAGCGAGATTATTGCTCTCTATCAGATTGATGCTGTGGTAGATGACGGCATTCTAATCATGGACAAACAACGTGTAGCAGGGAAATCCGCAAAAAGCGAAAGCACCGCGTATGCGGCTACGAAAACAGCGATTTTTTTCACAGACGCCCACCGCTTGCAAGTACATAACTATATTATGAGGTCCGGGATCAAGAAGATATTGGTGATTGGTACTTCCAAGAAAATGGTGGAGAAGATTGTGCAGCGTCTGGATTTGCCGAATGCCATTGTATGGTTGTCTATTGAGTCCTTCCAAACGGAGGAAGAGCTCAAGTTCGCCGGAGAACGCCGACGTATCGGCTATCATGTGATTCCAATTGTTCCTGATGAAGTCGAGAAAACGTATATCGGTTGGTTCAGTAAGCAAATCATTCATTTTGGCAAGCAAAGAGAAGAAGTTATTCTAGTGAAGCCTGCGTTCTCGAGAGATAAAATAACCATTTATCCGCAATGTATACGGGATATCGTCTCGTACTCGGCAGATTCAAGGCTGCAGATTCATTCCGTTCAAGTAGATAGAAATAAAATATTCATTAAGCTGTCCTTGCAGCGAGGGTGCACGATCGAATCTCTTCAAAATTGGAAGGAACATGTCACAGCAGTCTTGCGCTATTGCTTGAATATCTCGTATGAGGTTAATATGGAGTGGATATCCATTCATAAAGAAAAAATAAACAAGCCTGAACGTGCTAGAAGGAGATTGAATTAGCTTTGATAATAACGGAAGCAGGGTGTTCTGTGTATCCGATTGTGGTTCCGACTCCACGCAGTTTGCGCACCTTTAACTTTTATTTATTACAGGAAGCAGGTTCGCTCACTTTGATTGATGCAGGGGTCAACACAGAAGAATGCTGGAGGGCATTTGTGTCAACGATGGCCGTAAACAGATTTGCCATTCAAGATTTAGATCGGATTATCGTCACACATAGTCATCAAGATCATATCGGTATTATCAATCGAATAACTTTCAATCATGATATTCCAATCTACGCTCATTATGAATCGCTCCACAGGCTTAAGAGAAACAGTGATTATTTGAAGTTAAGGATCCGCTTTTTTCGAGAATTCTATCAATCCATGGGTTGTGGCGACTTAGGTTTACAGCACGTGAAGAAATTAAAAGAAGCTGTATCCACGAATGAGCATAGAGTTGTCGGAGATATTGTGCCGTTAAATGATGGAGATGTCGTCGCGGGTATGCAAGTCATAGAAACTTTGGGACATTCTCCTGATCACATTGCACTTGGTGTTCTGCAACGGAAATGGCTTTTTGTTGGAGACCTGATAATCGGTCATATCTCCAGCAGCGCATTCATTGAACCTGATCAGACGGGACGGCGATTGCCGTCTTTCATCCAACATGTGGCTTCGCTCCAGAAGTGCCTGCAACTTGACATGGTAACGGCATTTGCCGGGCATGGTGAACCAATTTATCCGTATAAGGAGCTTATTTCGAAGAGATTACAGCAGATTTATCGAAGGGTGAACAGGATTTGGCAGTTGATCGCTAGCGGAATCTCGATGCCTAGCGAGCTTGGCGTTGCTTTATATAAAGATTTGTACGTAAGCGAATTTCCTTTCGTGATGTCGGAGATTATCGGTTGTCTGGATTATCTGGAAATGCACAATAAAGTTGGTAAAAAGCAGATTGGTCATGTATGGCACTATTACGTTTTATAAGGTATTATTGCGGTATTTCGACCACTTTTTTTCAGGATGAGTAATAAAAGGCGATGCAAGAGAGAATCTTAAATGCATCGAACATGAGGAGGTCACAAGGTGGGTGGCATTTCATTAGTAAAAGAAACTTTCAAGGGGCAGATCAATCATGGGATCACGCTCGTTAACTTTCATAAGTCTGGGGTCGGGCCATCTCAAGAACAACTCCTCATTACAGAGAAGCTAGCTCAGGAAGTCAGACACCAAGCTACCGTTGCTAATGTTGATATCGATCAGGAAAAAGAGCTTGCGACGGAGTACGGTGTATCGAGCGTGCCAACTTTGATGCTTTTTAAAGATGGTTATCAAGTGGAAACATTAATTGGGCAACAAAGTAAAGAAGCTTTGCTGCAGACGATTGATCGATATGCAACCATGGGAGATTCATGCGTGTGATTCTTCGCCGTAGATGAGTCCTAAATTCATAATATAGTCTACATATTTTATGTAGGCTTTATTTGTTTTTTCGGAGAGATCAGCCTCCGTAATAGCATTGACAATGGAACAAGCAATTCGTATGATCCAAATAGGATTGTAAATAAATGCAAATGAGGTCGAACGCGGATGGAGACAACGGATTTGGCGAACAAAATTACCGAAATCACTTTGTTTGTGGAAGATTTGCATCGCTCGAAGATATTCTACCAGGAGACGTTCAAACTTGCGATCCTATATGAAGATGATAACTGCGCGGTTTTCGATTATGGCAATACATGCATCAATTTGCTACATCAATCGAATGCCCGTGAATTGATTGAGCCGGCGCAGGTTGGTCGCCGTGGAGATGGTGCGCGGGTTCAATTCACGATCCAAGTGCCAGATGTTGACCTGATAGCCGATGAGCTAAAATTGCGGGGCGTTAAGTTCTTGAATGGACCTATAACGCGCTCCTGGGGGCGGCGGACGGCTTGTTTTGCCGATCCGGACGGGCATTTGTGGGAGTTTGCGCAAGTACTGTAATGAATTAGGGATTAGAGGGAGAGGATCTGGGTGTTGAATGATTCTTCGACTGTTATCGAGCAATACATGCGGAGTTTGGACGGATATTCAATAGAGCAACTGCGGTCTAAATACCAAGAAAATATATGGTCAGTCGGGCAAATGTATATCCACGTAATCGAAGTGGCGAAAGAGTATATCGGGCATATTGAAACATGCACCATGGCAACGGAGGAAATGCCTGAAGGCAAGACGGAAGATGGAACTAAGGCGCTTGCCGAAAAAGAGTGGCCCAATATTCGTGTGAAACTTGAGCAATTGCCTAATGAGACAAGAAACCCCGAGAGCAAAGATGAAATCATAGCTGGCCTGGAGCAGGTGCTAGTGAAGTTGGCCAATCTGGCGGGTTGCGTAGATGAGGCGAATCCGGCTTACAAGGTGCGCCATGGCTGGTTTGGTTGTCTCAACGCGCGTGAGTGGTTTGAGATGGTTGGTATGCACAGCAGGCACCATTTGCGCCAGAAGGCGAGGCTGGACGAGAAATTGGCGGAGGCTGGCATAAGATAGCCGGACTTGCCAAAGCATTTATTGACTATGACATTAGCGTTACCGTCTATACTTGTAGTATGAATTGGAAAAGACGGTGAGCGAATGGAGCAACGAAGTCTGGTAGTGCTAGGTATATCAGGAAGTCTTCGCAAGGAATCAACTAATTCAAGGCTGCTTGCATTCCTTGCAGGGATCATGCCCACAGGTGTGGAGTTTCGATTGTACGATGGGATGGCGAGTTTACCGCATTTCAATCCAGACTTAGACAGTGACGATAGGGAAGTGGATGAAGCGGTATACGAATGGAGGGAGAAGCTGCGGTCAGCCGATGCGATCATCCTCTGCACGCCGGAATATGCGCGCGGAGTGCCAGGCTCACTCAAGAACGCGCTCGACTGGATCGTCTCTTCTGCCGAGTTCATGAATAAGCCAACAGCAGTTATCAGTGCATCCCCTCATGAGGATGGTGGGAAAACAGCACTAGCATCGTTAATACTGACACTCAAAATGATGAGCGCAGTGATACCGGGTGAAGCAACACTCGTCGTTCCGATTGCCCCTAAGAAGCTCGGTCCTGATGGGAGTGTGGTGGACATGAATACCGTGTCATCGCTACGCAACCTGATTCGGGCATTGATGCAGGCTGTGAACTAGCACAAACCGACAGGAAAATGATCTCATTCCTAAAAGACTCGATCCATAGGCCTTAGATCCCCGTCAATCGGGGATTTTTTTGTTTTATTTAAACCTAGATTCCCCGCGGCAGCATCAGCTGCCATTCGAATCTGGAAGTGCACTGACGAGGGAATAATTTCGTTCAAAGATTCCCCACAATTGTTGTGCCATCATTTCCGGAGGAAGAGGCATGTTATTTTTTATCCACCATTCAACAACTCCGACAAAAGCAGATGCCATATATTGAACGGCAACCTCATTGTTCTCCCCTTGCTTGATTTCTCCGGCTTTCAATCGCTCGTTAATGCCGTTTTTGACCATGAAAATCAGCTGTTCCTGAAAACAAGTTATCCCTTTATTCGTTAGCATGGAAGAGTAAAAAGAAAAGTGCTCCTCCAAATATTGAAACAAGGGAAGCGGAGAATGAATAACATCCAATCTAGCTTCGCCGGCTTTTGATATCGTGCAATAATTTAACATGTTACTCAAATGATCTTTTATACATTTATCGAGCAAATCGTATTTGTCCGTATAGTGGAGATAAAGAGTCCCGCGGTTCAGATTGGCTTTTTCCGAGATGTCGTTGATCGTAATGTTTTCAAAACTTTTCTCGGACATTAACGCAATTAGGGCATTACTGATCGCTTCCCTAGTTTTCAATATTCTTCTATCTACTTTAGCCATCGTGTGCGGACACCGTCCTTTTTTTACAATGATAATAAACAGACCTGAATGATGTGTTGATTAGTTAACAAAATCGAATTTATTAGCGATTGAGATCTAGCCGGGACGCTTTATAATGATAATCAATAGATGTCAATTAATCAACTGTTGTTGACTATCTATGACAAATCAGAGGAAGAGGCGAGAGTCATGAAAATAGAAGTCTGGTCAGATGTCATGTGTCCGCTCTGCTATATCGGAAAAACAAATTTGGAAACAGCACTCGAACAATTCGAGCATAAAGATCAAGTAGAAATCGTGTATAGGCCATTTCAGTTATTCCCTAATGCTCCTAGTAATACCGGCAAAGATTATTATGCCTGGACGGCAGAAATTCATGGTGGTGGAATGTCCATCGACTACGTAAAGGAAGGAAACAAATCGGTGATCAAGATGGCGAAAGAGATCGGCCTCGATTATAATCTCGACACATTAATTCCAGCCAATACGTCTGACGCACTTCGCGTGGCTGTTTACGCCCAAGAACAAGGCAAAGCAGGAGAGTGGCTGGCACGGGTTTATAAAGCTTATCTTACCGAGTCATTGGATATCGGCGATCACGAAACGCTGGCTAAGCTGGCCGACGAAAGCGGCCTTCATGCAACAGATGTGCTTGATATGCTATCAAGTGATAAATACAAAGATACAGTAAAAAAAGAACGACAATATGGGTCCAAGCTTGGGGTTACTGGTACGCCGTTCTATATCTTTAATGACAAGTACGCCGTATCAGGGGTAAGATCTAGCAACGAGTTTTTAGACTTGCTTGAGCAAGTATGGAGAGAAGAACATCCTTTACAAATGATCGGCGATTCCGAGAGCGGTGTTTGCGGGGCGGACGGTGTTTGCAAGATTTAAACTTGAAATGTGGAATAAGGTCACTTGAAAGCAGAATCTAGGCCGATTAGAACTCATTTAACTACAAGGAGATAATACGATATGAATCCTAACTATAAAGCCATAATTGAATCCTTCACTCTCCCTTCGGGCATACAGCTTAAGAATCGAGTATTCATGGCGCCGATGACAAATTCTTCTTCTCTTCAGGACGGAAGCGTTTCGGAGGAAGAACTAGCTTATTATAGAGAGCGATCAGGCGGTGTCGGTGCTGTTATTACCGCGAGTAGCCATGTTTCGCCGGAGGGGATAGCTTTTAGTAACGAAATTGGTGCGGATGACGACTCATTAATTCCTGGATTGAAAAGGCTATCGCGTACGATTCAAGATCAGGGAGCAAAAGCGATTTTACAAATTTACGATGCGGGGAGAATGTCTTCGCCTGAGTTAATAGATGGCAAACAGCCTGTCAGTGCCAGTAGCATAGCGTCGGAACGTCCGGGTTCGGTTGTTCCAAGAGAAATGACGGCGGAAGAAATCCATAATAAGATTCTAGCCTTTGGTGAAGCAACTCGCAGAGCGATTGAAGCAGGTTTTGACGGTATCGAGATTCAGGGAGCTAACACGTATTTGATTCAACAATTCTTCTCCCCTCACTCTAATCGCAGATCCGATCGGTGGGGAGGGACAATTGAGAAAAGAATGGCATTTCCTCTTGCCGTAATCGAAAGCGTGAAACAGTCAGTTGCTAAGCATGCGAAGGCGCCCTTCATTATCGGATACAGATTATCGCCTGAAGAGAAGGAAACGCCAGGCATATCCATGGAAGACACACTTCAATTGGTTGATGTTTTGGCGGAACAGCAGCTCGACTACATTCATGTCTCTGTAAGAGGTTTTTGGGATGGATCGATACGAGATGAGACGGACATGAAATCACGCGTTCTACTCATTCAAGAGAGGGTAGGCCATCGTATACCTGTAATAGGGGTTGGAGGATTATCCTTACCGGAAGATGTCAAGCAAGCGCTAGACACTGGTGTACCTTTAATTGCTTTAGCGCATGCTATCATTATGGAACCAAAATGGGTTGAAAAATTGTTAAATGATCAAGAAAACGAGATCAGAACGACCCTGCCAAGAACGGCTCAAGAAGAATTGGTGCTTCCGGATCCTTTGTGGAATATGCTTATAAGCGTTCCTGGTTGGTTCCCAGTGGTTTAAAGGTTCTGAATAATAGGATGTAAAGGGAGACGCGGCGTCTCCCTTTTTTTATTGCGTTCATGCGCAGAAACTGCTCACTTAAGAAAGTGAAGATGAAATATCGGGAGTAAAATTTAATTATAGGGATTAACTCACTTGTGGTCCAATAAAGCAAAAGTTTATTTTAAAAGTAGAGCTTACAATGAACAAATAAGAGAGGAAGATCGGTTGATGAAGATTATTGTTACAGGAGCGACAGGTCAGTTAGGAAATCTCGTTATACAACATTTGCTTAAAAAAGTAACAGCAGATCAAATTATCGCGGTTGCTCGTAACCTCGAAAAAGCCGCTGCTCTCGCCGCTCTTGGCATCGAAATTCGTCAGGCAGATTATAATATCCCAGAATCTCTACAAGGGGCTTTTAGATTTGGAACAAAGTTGCTGTTCATCTCAAGTTCAGAGACGGATGATACACTGCGCGTCGTTCAACATGCCAATGTCGTAAAAGCAGCCCACGATCAAAATATGCAACATATCGTCTATACAAGCTTCGCTTTTGCTGAGGATAATCCATATGCTCGTGTTCATCTGACCACCGAGAATGCGATTCACACGACCCGGATTCCGCACACCTTTTTGCGTAACGGAGGTTATACAGAGTTTTTTATCAACTCGTCGCTTAAAACCTATATAATGAATGGTACAATTATCACAAATACCAATAATAGGAAAGTGAATTCGGTTTATCATACAATTTCAGAAGGAAAAATGGAGCGAACGACCGATGATTTACAAAGGTTGATTGGGTTCCAGACACCGATTAAGGAACTTGTCCGAAAAGCTTTGCAGTAGCGTAACCAGTTCAAACGGAGGGGAAATTGAAAATATTCAGCTCCATTCTAATCCTTATTATAATTTGCTTAAGTATTTCAGGATGTAAAAGTAAGACAGTAGAAGAAGCCTTCTATAAAAATCATAAAAAGGGCCGAGAAATCGTATATCAAGGCTCTGTTCTGGAAAGGCCCTTCATTCTATACAAAGCTCCTTTTGATAATGGAAATGTTGGTATTGGTGTGGCTGTTTTTGATGGCAATGATCGTAAAGGTTGGAGTCTTAGCAGTAGTAATTCCCTGTATGATGGAAATAAATTTTTAGTAGATACAACAGGAATCAACTTTAAAGATAATGTTAGAAGATACTTAATTTACGGTTATATAGATGATCCCGATATTAGCAAGATAGAAATGATAGATAAATACAATCATGTGATAGATGGAACTATAATTCAAACGAACTGGAAGAGGGTATTTTACGGATTAGTTGAAATGAATGAATTAAGATTGACAGCGTTTGACAAGAACAATAGGATTATCACTGAAATTCCGTATAATCGATCAAAATAGCAGAGGTGAGATCATGTTTCTATGGAGGAAATTTACAATCTGGCTCTCAATTCTCAGCATTCTCATATGCTTAAACCATTACTGGGGAAATGATGATAAAAACATACTTCTCATTGGATTAAATCCAGTATTGAATAACATGGTTTATAAGGAGCCATTTCAGCACTGGTTGTTTTATGAGAGTGCAAATTATTATCGTGCCTATCTGGTGCATTTTTTTTCATTCCTTTTGATCGGTATTGTCATTGATATTGCTATTAAATTACTTAGACGCAAAAAAAGTAGGTAAGCTCAGGACAAAATGCCAGAGATAAACATGTGTCGGTCATCGATTTCGCCATTAGGAGGGATTAATCGACTTGCAGAATGACTATAAAAGATTACGCAAGTCATTTGAACAAGCCGCGAGCCTTTATCAGCAGGCGCGCCCAGAGTACCCAGAGGAATTATTCGATGATTTCATTCGTGCGACAAATTTGCATCCAGATGATCGTTTGTTGGAAGTGGGGTGTGCGACAGGAAAGGCTACGATCCCGCTAGCCAAGCGGGGATTTAGAATAACATGCATAGAACTTGGCGCTGAGCTCGCAGCAGTAGCCCGGCAAAACCTTGCTGGAACAGACGTTAACATCCTCACAGGAAGTTTCGAAGACTGGCAACCCGAAGCGGAGCCAAAGTTTGATGTGGTATTTGCTGCAACCGCATGGAAATGGGTCGATCCCGCAGTTCGATATACCAAAGCATGGCAAGTCCTACGTCCTGGTGGACACTTGGTATTTTGGAACGCAGATCACGTTTTTCCAGAAGATGAGGATCCGTTCTTTCGAGATATTCAAGCCGTTTACTATGAGATCGGTGACGGGAAGTCGGTGGGTGATAACGATTGGCCGCGGCCGGGGGAACTGGAGGATCAAAGAGACGAAATTGAGACAAGTGGACTGTTCGAGGTGGTTCACGTTCGACACTTCGACTGGGAGCGTATCTATCCTGTTGAGGAGTACATTCATCTGCTGGAAACTTTCTCTGGGCACATACTTATGGAGGAATGGAAGCGCGACAAGCTTTTTAATGAAATCCGAGTTCGCCTTCAAAGGCGTCCAGAAAAGTCGGTCCGCCGCCACTGGGGGGCCGTTCTCCATGTTGCCCGTCGAAAGCCGTCTTAGCATCCAAAATGGAAAAAGCGTAAGGGACGTTCCAGTCCTTTACGCTTTTTGGCGTTATACGCGGCCCACCCGGACCATCGGTTCCCGGTTATGGTCAAGTGATTGATGTCACACATTGTATCTGTTAATTGTCTTATTAGTGTTAAAAAAATGAAACAACAAAAGGAGATTTAATAAAATGGCAAAAGTATTATATATTACAGCGCACCCTGATCACCAGAACTCTTATAGTTTATCTGTCGGAAATGAATTTATAGAAGCGTATAGAGAAGCTAATCCCAACGATGAAGTCCTGCATCTTGATCTGTTCCAAATGAATATCCCCCAAATTGATACGGATGTTTGTAACGGATGGGGAAAATTAAGTTCTGGCACTGATTTTAACCAGTTGAACAAAGAAGAAAAAGAGAAATTAAATCGTATGGGCGAATTGGTGGATCAATTTGTTGATGCTGATAAATATGTGTTTGTTAATCCAATGTGGAATTTCTCGTTCCCACCGGTTATGAAAGCATACATTGATTCGATATGTGTTGCTGGAAAAACTTTTAAATACACGAGCGAAGGTCCTATTGGGTTACTTGGAGATAAAAAGGCTGTGCATATTCAAGCAAGTGGCAACTATTATGCCGAAAGTGGGCCGTTTGCAGATTATGAAATCGGTCATCGTCACTTGAAAAAGATTATGGAATTTTTTGCTGTTCCATCATTTGAAGGCATCTTTATTGAAGGTGTCGCTGCAAAACCCGATCAAGCACCAGCGATTAAAGAGAAAGCTATTCAACAAGCTCGTGAGTTAGCTCATAAGTTCTAATAACAAGGTCTATCATTCAAATATGTGACAAAAGCCACTCCTTAAGAGTTCCTTAAGAGTGGCTTTTTGTTATGGCGGATATCAGGTTTCAGAAGCGGTTACACCGGGTTTGGCGGCTTTTTGACGTGCGCGGAACCGCCGGACTTTCATTAGATTACCACAAGCTTTATCGTCGCAGAAGCGTTTGGAACGGTTTCGGGTTTCGTCATAATAGACTGCCAGGCAATCTGGATTTTCGCAAATACGTAAGCGGGAGGGTTCGCATTCCGTAAGTATGCGACCGAACGAAGCAGCTACCTCTGCTCCTATACGGGACCAGCCTGCTCGTAAAGGAATGGATTCCAGGCGGAAATCCGCATCCGATTCCGCAATACGCAGAAACATCGGTCCACCCGACAGTGCCCGATTCAGTCCCTCGAGATCAGCAGGGTCCGCTGACTCATGCACCGTCAGCTTTTGGACAATACGAAGCATGTGTCCTCTCAACCATCTCAGATCATCTAATTCTTTCGCAGATGGAGTGCCAGGATAGGGAAGGTTGTGGATAGTCAGCCATTGTTCCAACCATCCAGGCTTGTTTAGTCGGTCTTCCGAATGACCACTGCCTCTCCAGTCATGATAGTCGCTTTTCATAAAATCATCCCATAACATCGCGCCGCAACTCCCTTGTTTTCATGTGGAATGTCTTTATTGTAACACCCAAATCACTCCTAAGCTAGTGTCATGATGAGAAGTGGCTTCCGTTGTCATGTGCATATGAGAATAGTTATGTTCATTCTGCTGCTGAATTATGTGAAAACCAAGTAATACGAAGTTCAATCATTATTGTAACCATTAAAATAATTTTAGAAAGTTACTTGCGTTGTTTATGAGTTCGTGTTATATTACAACCCGTAACCAATAAATAAATATTAGATGGTTACAATTACGGAGGGGTCGTTTGATCCGAGTGGAAAGCTTGCGTCCTTTTCTATAATAAGTTCCAAAAATACAATACGAATCAAAGGAGATTTAAAAATGACACAAACAAGTATCGACAAGAACGCTATTCGTCCATTTCATGTAAGCATCCCTGAAGAAGAAATTACCGAGCTGCGTAGACGTATTAACACAACTAGATGGCCTGAGAAGGAAACGGTCTTGAACCAAGAACAAGGCGTGCAACTGGAGACGATTCAGGAACTTGCTCGTTACTGGGCGAACGACTATGACTGGCGCAAAATCGAGTCGAGAATTAACGCTTATCCGCATTTCATTACCGAGCTAGACGGTCTGGACATTCATTTCATTCATGTTCGTTCGAAGCATGAGAACGCGATGCCGATCCTCATTGCGCACGGCTGGCCGGGTTCGATTTTTGAGCAGATGAAGCTTATTGAACCATTGACCAATCCTACAGCATTTGGTGGAAGTGCAGCGGATGCTTTCCATGTTGTCATTCCATCGATGCCTGGTTACGGATTCTCAGGCAAGCCGACCACAACTGGCTGGGATCCTAAACGTATCGCAAGTGCTTATGGAGAGCTTATGACGCGCCTTGGATATACGAAGTATGTGGCGCATGGCGGCGACTGGGGTGCGATTGTCGTTGACTTTATGGGCGTTCAGGAACCTAAAGGGTTGATCGGCCTGCACACCAACATGGCTGGCGTAATTCCACCTGACGTTGACGCGGCGATCTGGTCTGGCAACCCGCTGCCGTCCGGTCTCTCAGACGAAGAGAAGAAGGCATGCGCGCAAGTTGGCGAGAATAAATTCGCTTATGCGGCTATGATGGGAACTCGTCCTCAGACGTTAACTGGACTGGTAGATTCGCCTATCGGTTTGGCAGCCTTTATGCTTGACCACGACTGGAAGAGCCTTGCCTTGATCTCGAGATCATTTGCAGGAGTCCAAGAAGGTTTGACGCGCGACGACGTTCTCGACAACATCTCGCTGTTCTGGTTTACGAATTCTGGTGTTTCCGCGTCTCGTATCTACTGGGAGAATGGTAAAGCCGGCATTTCCTTCTTCGGAGTCAAAGGCGTAAAACTTCCTGTTGCTGTAAGTGTCTATCCAGATGAGCTTTATGAAGCACCGAAGAGTTGGGCAGAGAAAGCTTACCCAAATCTTATCCACTACAACAAACTTCCTAAAGGCGGACATTTCGCAGCTTGGGAGCAGCCAGAGTTCGTGACTTCAGAACTTCGCACGGCATTCAAGTCGCTTCGCTAAGGTGAAGGGGAATGTTACCAGCAGAAATAGAGCTAATGGAAACACGTTTGACTCAATTAATTCAAAAATACCCAGGCATTACACCGGAAATGGAGGCTATGTTCTATATAGCCTACACACGGGGATTTAGTGATGCATGGTGGAATAACGGCAATAAACAGCATAGAGAAATACAATAATCAAATTAACATATATCCTACACAAACTATGACTCGCAGCCTATTGCTGTGGGTCTCTTTGGTGTTTCAGAAAATAATGCGCGTCATTTTATTTTATCCCTTCATAAATAGGACATCATGATCTGGTTAAGACTATGGTAGATAGGGGAGATTACTCCAAATTAGTCATAACCAACATGGAGTCGTGTGATGAGGGAGTTATAGAGGATGCCGAAAGTAATGGATATCGTATGGAGAAATCCTGTTTCGTTGAGATGGCTTTTTGGGCTGAAGCTCATTTATGATTTCGTCCTGATCGGGATGTTCTATTTTGAAAATTCGATTGCGATCTTTTGGAGATTAAGTTTTGTTGTGATATCCTTGATGGTCTTTCTTTTCGTTAATCTATTTTACTCCAGCATGAAAAAGCATTGGCTATTATACCTCCTAATCATCGATTTCTTGTTATCAGCTTCTTACGGATATATCTATATCGACGGAAAAATCCCCAATCATCTATTTAATGGCATTACGGCTTTAGCTATTTTCATGTTTGTAAAAAATACGCGTGCACTCATTATTACGGGTGTATCTTTATTAGTGATCTATTTAATTACAATGTGCAGCATTGATTGGTATTTGTATCATCGGCTGGATAAAACAAGCTATTTTATTTCCTCTTCGTTCATTGTGTTCGCATGCATAGTGAGCTTTTTGATTCATTTTCATCAAAAGGCAAGTAGGGAGACCATGCAACTGTATGCCCAACTGATGAAATCTCATGAGCGGTTGCAAGAGTATTTACTTCAGGCCGAGGAGTTGGCGGCCGCGAGGGAACGAATACGAATTTCAAGAGATATTCATGATACGGTTTGTCATAAGCTGACGGCATTGATGGTTCAGATGCAAGCGGCTCGCAAATTAAGTAAGCTGGATGCTTTACGTAGTGAGCACACCTACTTGGAGTGTGAGGATTTAATTAGATCTGCCTTGCAAGAGGTGCGTATGGCCGTAAGAGCTGTTCGAGACGAGGCTATCACATCTACGGCTTTAAATGACAATCTTGCCAGTTTAGCAGAAGAATTCACGAAATTTGCCCAAGTTCATACGGTTCTTGAAGTCGAAGGTACACCCGTTGCCCTTCCGGGAGGTCTTCAATTAACAGCTTATCGAATTGTCCAAGAGTCCCTTACCAATGCTCAAAAACATGGACATGCGGCCCATGTTGTCATTTTGTTGGCTTTTGCAGAAGACGGATTTTCACTAAGCATACGTAATGATGGAGAGCGACCTGCCAGACTAAAGCTGGGGTTTGGTTTGAAGAGTTTGCAAGAAAGGGCGAAGGAGTGGAAAGGAGAAGTACATTTTAGGATGGATCAGAAGACAGGTTTTACTGTTGAAGTTATGTTTCCCTATTCGCAAACGGAAATGGAGGAACAAAATTGAAAGTTCTGGTTGTCGACGATCAGCGGTTGATGAGAGAGGGTCTTGCAACCATCATTGGTTTGGAGCCGGGTATGGAAGTGGTGGGAACCGCCGAGGACGGGAGAGATGCCTATGCCAAAGTAATCGAATGGCAACCGGACGTCGTGTTGATGGATATTCAAATGCCTGGAATGGATGGCGTGGAAGGAACAGAATTGATCCTCAAGCACTTTCCCGAGACGAAGATATTGATTCTGACCACTTTCGATGACGCGGAACTCATTATGAAAGTATTGGAGAAAGGTGTTCATGGATATTTATTGAAGGATATGCCATCAGAGGCGATCATCTGTGCCATTCAGTCGGTATACAATGGTGGAACGGTACTTCAATACGATATTACGGCGATGCTGCTGAAAGAATTAAAAAAAGTGTCGGATAGGAACCCGGGTCAGACACACCCATTAAGTCAAACAGAGCCTGATGAGCTGAGACTATTGACTGAACGAGAGAAAGATGTACTCGCATTATTGGGGCGGGGACTTAACAATAAAGAAATTGCGGGCTTGCTGTATGTAACAGAGGGTACTGTGAAAAATCACGTTTCCAATTTAATAGCGAAGTTGGCGCTGCGCGACAGGACACAAGCAGCTCTATTTGCGGTACGTCATCTTGTATAAATAATAGGCATGACTTTTGGCATGGTAGCATGAAGTTTATCATGCTTTATGAGCAAATGTTTGGCCTATTTTATTATGGAGTCATGACTTTTCACAGGTTTGCTGACGTCCTATTTTTGTTATAATTTTTCGGACATAGAGAGCTAGAAATTCATTGATCTTGTAGAATCCCAGAATGAGTTGAGCTTATGAGAAAGGAAGAGAATTGATGAAAAAGGGCTGGTTCGAACTTGACAAGTACAAGCATGATGATTGCTATTGTTCTGATTGCTCCAATACATGGAAAATCCATATATATTCGTATGAAGCTGAAGACGATTCAACACCTGATGCAACCTTGACCTTGAATAGGATAAATGAAACGAGCGGCGGTTATTTTTTGATGGAATTTTCGATTACTTATGTAGGTCGTGCCATCCTATTTGATGAGGTAATTGCCATGGTCAAAAAACTAGATGAGATTTGTAACAATAATGATTCTCTTAGCTTGACTGATCATTTGGTGGTCTGCCGCGAGTTCTTTGATTGTGGGAAAAGGATACCAAAGTCAAGTGCCTGACTACTGTAGGTAAAATGCTGCATGCAAGTCGCTAAGTTAATGAAATGCGGTCCCTATGGGGCTGCATTTTTATTTCTGTATAGTGACTCTCCCCACTTGCTCGGTTCTTCCGTGTAACACTCAAAATAATTACTAGATAGTTACTTGCAACGCGTGCTGTTTCATGTTATATTTGTAACCTACAAATTTTATATAGATAGTTACATATTGAAAGGGGGAAGGGGAAATTGAGATAAAAAAAAGAGTGTTATATGTACTAACTATTCTGTTGTTAGTCTTACTTGTTTATTTGGTTTACTTGTCGTTTCACAAAAAAGAAATAGCGAATGCTCACGAGCTACTCAGGACAGATAGTGATCATGTGAGCACTGGATTTGAAATCGCTATGTTTGCTGGCGGTTGTTTCTGGCATATGGAAGAGGCTTTCGAAAAACTAAGTGGTGTCTTGAGTGTCGAAAGTGGGTATACAGGAGGAGATAAAGTGAATCCTACCTATGAAGAAGTTGGGTCTGGAACTACAGGACATCTCGAATCGGTAGAGATTCGTTATAACCCGAATCAGATTACGTATGATAACCTCCTTCAAATTTTTTGGCAAAACGTTGACCCTACGGATGCAGACGGTCAATTCGGTGATCGCGGCAGTCAGTACCAATCAGCCGTATTTTTTATGAATACAGAACAGAAAGAGTTGGCAGAAGCATCTAGAGATTCATTAGTAGCATCAAACAAGTTCGTGAATCCGATTGTAACTAAAATTTCAGCTGCTGCAACGTTTTATATAGCTGAAGTTGAACATCAAGATTATTTTCTAAAAAACCCATTCCTATATAAGATAAGCGAGTTCCGCTCGGGTCGAGAAGATCGGGAATAAATATACGGGAGGCATCATACTATGAGAGCTGAATTCATATTCCGCATATTTGACAAACACATTAATCAGTTGATTCGTGTATGCAAGCAATGTCCACCGGAAAAACGCAGAGTCATTCCAGAAGGATTTAAAAACAATATTCATTGGCACCTGGGGCATGTGCTCGTGATCACTGAGTTCGATGTGCTCAGCCTTGCGGAGCAACCTAGTATTCTTCCAGAAAGCTATAAAAGCTTTTTCGCTTACGGTTCGAAACCTGCTGATTGGAAAGAAGAACCACCCGAGTGGGATCTTATGATCTCCAAGCTGAAAGAACTCCGCACTTATATTCACGAGACATTGAAAGATAGACTGGACGAGCCTGTGAAAGAGAACTCCCTGCATGCTCAAACGATCGGCGAGCTCATTTATTTGACATCGATGCATATGTTCTATCACCAAGGCATCGTGTACGGCATAATGAAATCACTGGAAACGAAAGTGATCGAGCCTCAAGCTATACCTTCCGATACGGCCATCTTTGCTGGCGGCTGCTTTTGGCACATGGAAGAGACTTTCCAGCAGCTTGAAGGTGTTTCGAATGTATACACCGGCTATACGGGCGGGCGCGATACAAATCCGACCTACCTGAAAGTTGTTTCTAAAACTACGGATCATCTCGAATCGGTTGAGGTTCACTTTAATCCGAATGAGATTACGTATGAGGAGCTGCTCCAAATTTTCTGGAGCAACATTGATCCTACAGACACTGGCGGTCATTATGAGGATCGCGGCAATGAACATCAATCTGCCATCTTCTATAGGAATAACGAACAAAAAGAACTGGCTGAAGCATCCCGCAATCAATTGCACGAGTCCAAACGGTTCGATAAACCAATTGTAACGAGAATTGCTGCTGCAACAACGTTTTACAAAGCCGAGGATGAACATCAGAATTTTTATGAGAAAACCCGCTCAGCCACAAAGTACAGAATGAGCGAGTTCAACTCGGGCCGCGGTTTTTATTTTGAATAAAACTTGGGGGCGTGATTGCAAATGAATAAAGATTTTAATAAAGAAGAAAAGTTGAATTCGCTGACAAAACTCCAGTATAACGTGACCCAGCATGGCGAGGACGAGAGGCCGTTTGCTAATGCATATTGGAATAACGAAGCTGAGGGCATTTACGTAGATATCGTCTCGGGCGAGCCGTTGTTTAGTTCGCAGGACAAATACGACGCGGGTACAGGCTGGCCTAGTTTTACAAAGCCGCTGGATGATAACAACGTTGTGCTTAAACGTAAAGGACTGCTGTTTGGGATGGAAGTCAGAAGCCGCAATGCGGACTCCTTCCTTGGCGACGTGTTCAAAGACGGCCCGCAACCAACGGGGATGCGATTCTGTATGAACTCTGCAGCTATGGAATTCATTCCGAAGGCGGATCTTGAAAAAAGAGGATATGGCGCTTACCTTGCGCTGTTTAGCGATAAATAGGGTTATAAACAAACCCGTATGGTGGCCTTGGTTCGGTATTCAACTGGACCAAGGCTATTTCATCATTTTGAATTTATAGTCATTTCTCAACCGATAAGCAAGGGCGATCGGATCGTTGTTGAGTAAGCGCATAGTGCAGTTGAACAACGCCGCTCCCAAGCGATTTGAAATTCAATAATTCAACTTCCTTGTATTGATATTCTTCCGTATTTATCAGCAGATTGAGCCCTTTACCTTCAAGTACCGGTGCGACATTGAAGATGAGCTCATCAACAAGCCCTTGACCCAGAAAAGCATTATGGAGATCCGCACCTCCCGAGACGAGGGCAGTTTGATAACCTTTATCCCGCAGGTAGCTTAGAGCTTCGTTCGGCGAGCCAACAACCGTTACACCGGGGATTTCTTTAACGCTCCCTGATACAACGACGATATCCATGCCGGCAAAAGTACCGCCGTTGCCGCTTGCCTGCATCCCCTCAAATGTACGTCTTCCGACAATGAAATTACCTGCTGCCTGAGCTTGTGCCGCAAAATCGCCGAGCGCTTCCTTTTTTGGGGGATGATTCGGACTCGATTGTGCGTAATTACCATTGCCTGTTAAAGTTGCCCATAAAATGGTTTTCATCCTAATGCCTCCTTTGGTTGTTTCGCGGTCCGTTCAAGGACTCTGCGGATGGATGCGGTCACCCGGTCTGGCCGATCTTCCTGCACATAGTGGGAGGCATCGACTAACGACTCGGTTTCATTCAATTTCAAATAACTTTGCCATTTCGCCATCTCTTCGGGAGGAAAGCCAGCGCTATCCTTCATTCCCCACAGAATTTGAGCTGGTAAGTTAGATAGAGTCGGTAGTTTCGCCTCAATCTTCTCAAGCCATGGACGTGCCTTACGAATCTGCCTCGGGAATACCCATGTCGGTTTCCGCGATTTTGGAGTTGGAAATGGATCGGTGTAGGCTTTTCTCAAGCTATCCGTGATTTTCTCGGTCTGATAGATCCCATGCGGGACAATTTTTCTAGCGAAAAAGTTTTGTCTGGTCTGCAGCCAATATCCCATAGGCCAACCGCCCATGGCAAACGAGAACAGTTTCATCGCAGGGAGCGTGGCTGGCCATGCCCAGGTATTCATAACGACAATTCCGCGCAAGTTCTCATGATGTTCTACAGCGTAGTTGAGCCCGATTGGACCTCCCCAATCCTGGACGACTAGTACGAAGTCTTTGAGTTCTAAGCGCCGGATGAATTCGGTGACTGCTTCCGAATGCTCCTGAGGTGTATAGCCGTAGTCGGAAGGAGCCCGTGACATGCCAAGTCCTGGATAATCGAGTGCAATCAACCGGCATTCGCTGCTCAAATCCTTGATGACATTTCGGTAAAGATACGACCAGGTAGGGTTTCCGTGCAGGAGAAGAATGACGGGACCTTGCCCTTCGTCAACGTAATGAATCATGCCATCGCGATAAGGCATCCAGTTGTCCTTGAATGGATATTCCGCTCTATCTACATCAAATGGTCTTTGCATATGTGCCTCCAATCAGCCTTTGTTCAGGGAAAGTTTAAGTAGTAGTGGGAAATTTATGTGAATATTCTGATTGTTAGAATGGTTTAAAACCCTGATCATATTGCTTAATCTCCCTGGTTGCGCGCACCACGCAGGGGTTGATATCGATATGAGGTAGCATGTTGTATTCCTACTCTTTCATTAGCGTACAGTACTGTGGTACATTTGAAAAGTAGTTACAATAAAGTGCAATAGTTTCATAAAATGAACTATGGAGGAAACGTCCATGTTGGATCGTTCTTGTATCGAAGCCATTGATCCTTTGCTCGAAATTTTGGATGGTAAATGGACTCTCCCACTTTTGTTGGAGTTGTTCGTTGGCACTAAGCGATTCGGAGAGTTGCGGCGCAGGCTGCACCCGATTAGCCCGAAAACATTAACAGATCGACTGAGGGTGCTAGAGGAAAAGGGGATTATTACTCGTACACTATACCCCGGTGTTCCCCTGCACGTAGAATATGAGTTAACGGAACGCGGGTGGAAACTGCAGCCTATTTTTGCGGCTATGTGGGAATGGGTTCAAGAAGATGATTTAAGTGCAAACAAAAAGAACCAGCTTTAAGAGGCTGGTTCTTTTTGTTTGCGTTGATTATGTTGTTCTCCCCAAGCACACATCACTTCTGCTACAGGGACCAATGTTCTGCCATATTCACTGAGTGAGTATTCTACTTTTGGGGGGACAGTAGGGTATACCGTTCTTAGAACAACGCCTTCTTGTTCCAAGTCTCGAAGATGTTGCGTGAGCATTTTCTGGGAGACATCAGGTATCAGCTTTTCCAGATCGTTATACCGCCTGGTTGATTCTACCAAATGCCATAAAATCGTCGGTTTCCATTTTCCACCTAAAACATGAATGACAGTCTCGATGGGACACTCGCGCTGATGAATCATTGTTAAATCACACCCTTACTTTTAAGTATGTGGCGTACTTTAAAGTGCGTTCTTAACAGAATAATAGTACCGATGTACAATAAAGTCAATTAAATTAACTGGAAAAAGGAGTCAAACAAATGAGCAAATCTTATTGGGGATTTAAGTCAGTATCGTTCTGGTTAGTGGGTGTTGTTACGCTGTTGATGTTGTTTCCAGAAGAAGGTCAAATCTAAAGTAAGGAGGCCATACATGTATATTTACCTAGTGTTTATCCATATCATTGCCGCCGTGACGGCTATGGCTGCAGTCATCTGCTATCCCTTGATTATGAGCAGTGCCAGGACAACAGGTCAAGCCAAGTTCGCGCTCGCACTGTTGGAGAAGACGGCGATCCTGCCGAAGCTCGGTGGCACAGTGCTGCTTCTTACAGGTCTTGCCCTTGGCTGCCTAGAAACCTCGTTGTTCAAAGAACTGTGGTATGTGCTCTCGATTGTCATCTTCCTCGTTATTCTGGTCATCTTTGCTGGACTAATACCAGCGGGCATTAAGCAGCAGCTTACTGTGCTGCAGCAGACGAAGGGTGATGATCTGCCCGAAGAGTACCGACAGAGTCGAAGACGATCAGCTTGGTTCGAAGTGGTCGCGAATCTTGCTGCATTCATTGTGATACTGCTAATGGTGTTTAAACCATAGTAAATGGCAAAGAAGAACAAGCGCTATCTTGACAGATAAGCGACTTGTTCTTTTTTTATTTCGAGGGAAAAGCCAGTAATGACGCGGAATTTCCATGAGAAAAAAAGTCCAATTGCGGCAAGAACGCTATTCTCGTAGGCTGTGAGTATCAAACCGAACACCAAGAGAAGCGAGAGGAGGTGTACAATAAAAGAATGAACAGTGAACTCAGTAGGCACGTACCATCCGAACTTGGGTCTCCTACAACCAAGCAGCGATCTAGGATCTGGGCTATTATGAAGCGCGATAAATTTCTGTATATGCTGGCGTTGCCGGGCATTCTGTTCATGATCTTGTTCAAGTATGTACCGATGTGGGGCATCATTATTGCTTTTCAGAATTATTCACCTTATAGAGGTGTGCTTGGAAGTGATTGGGTGGGGCTGGAGCACTTTATCCGTTTTTTTTCCAACCCTGATTTTATGATGTTATTCCGCAACACAATGGCGATCAATCTAATGAATTTGGTCTTCTACTTCCCGTTGCCGATCATTATCGCATTGCTGCTGAATGAGGTCATGAGCAAGCCCTTCAAGAAGTTGCTGCAATCTATCGTTTATTTGCCACACTTCTTGTCCTGGGTCATTATTGTGGGGATCACGATTCTGATGTTGACGCGCACCGATGGATCCATCAACAACCTGCTAGTGTATTTCGGGTTTGCCAAAATTGATTTTTTAACAAATCCGAAATTGTTCTGGATCTTACTTACTGTGCAATCGATCTGGAAAGAAGCGGGCTGGGGCACGATCATCTTCCTGGCAGCTATTGCTGGTCTAGATACGCAGTTGTACGAAGCAGCCAAGATGGACGGAGCTAAGCGTTTGCGGCAGATTTGGCACATCACGCTTCCTGGAATCCGTAGTGTGATTCTCATCTTACTCATTTTACGAATTGGAAATATTATGGATGTTGGTTTTGAACAAGTGTTCCTTATGGGGAATGGGGCGGTTTCGAATGTAGGCGAGGTCTTCGATACGTATGTGTATCGGCTCGGAATTCAACAGGGACAGTTCAGCTTCAGTACGGCTGTCGGGCTTTTCAAGTCTGTAGTAGGGCTGGTGCTGGTTGTCATCGCCAACAAGCTCGCCAAACGGTTTGGTGAAGAAGGCGTGTATTAAGGAAGGAGGATGAAGGATGAGAAAGAGCACGAAGGACCTCTTTCCGATTGTTAACTATGTGTTGCTCTCCCTTATCGGGCTAGTGACGTTGTTTCCGCTTTATTATGTCGTCGTCGTTTCGTTCATGGACCCATCGGAATACTTGAAGGGAGGGCTCAGGCTGTTTCCCTCGACGTGGTCTCTGGCTTCCTACAAATATTTGCTGTCGACAAAATCTTTCCTGAACGCCTCAATGATCAGCGGGTTTTTGGCGATTGTCGGCACGTTCTGCAGCCTGGTCATCACGGCGGCGCTTTCTTATGCACTTTCGCGAAGAAGAATGCCGGCGCGTCGAGCGATTTTATTGTTGATGCTATTGACGACGCTTTTCAACCCGGGGATGATTCCACCTTATTTGCTCGTACGTGATTTGCATCTCATTAACAGCGTCTGGGCATTGATCATCCCCGTGTTAACCAGTGGCTGGTATGTCATACTGATGAAGGGCTT
This sequence comes from Paenibacillus sp. J22R67, assembly GCF_059692175.1. Classification (NCBI taxonomy): domain Bacteria; kingdom Bacillati; phylum Bacillota; class Bacilli; order Caryophanales; family Paenibacillaceae; genus Paenibacillus; species Paenibacillus sp. J22R67. The sequence continues at coordinate 524,515 of NZ_JCAUAX010000004.1, forward strand.
CTTCGATAGCATTCCGGATAGCCTAGAGGAGGCAGCCCAGATGGATGGCTGCAATGATATTGGCATCTGGTTCCGAATTATTTTACCATTATCTCTACCATCGCTGGCGGCCTTTGGCCTTTTCTATGCGGTCAGCTACTGGAATACATTTTTCTCAGCTGTGTTATATATCACCGATTCGTCGAAATGGCCGCTGCAAGTATTATTGCAGAACATGTTGATCGATTCTTCTACGTCGGCAGGAGGGGGCGCTGCACAAGAGCTTATGGCGGAGCAGTCCATTCCTCCGGAGACTCTGAAGATGGCCGCTGTCGTCATTGCGACGGTCCCGATCTTACTTGTTTATCCGTTTCTGCAGAAGCATTTCGCCAAGGGTGTCATGGTCGGTTCGATCAAAGGGTAATGAGGCAAGCATCCGAATATTGATCAGGGGGTTATACATTTGATACTACGTAAACATGGTATAGTAAAAAGTGCAACGATTTTGACGGCGGCGGCTATAGCGTTAACGGGCTGCGGTGGTGATGTTGGAAAAACGTCCCAGAAAACGACCGAGATCTCCATCATGACGAACTTCAGTACACCGGAACCGCCGGGCGCCGACAATGTGATCGTTCAGGAAATCGGCAAGCGCACGAATACAAAGTTAAATATTCAGTGGGTTTCGTCCAATAACTATGCGGAAAAAACGAAAGTGACGCTGGCTTCCGGTGATATCCCGGACTTGATGTTCGTTCTGGATCCATTTGACCCACTCGTGATGCAGATGGCTAAGGAAGGCGCGTTCTGGGAGCTTACACCAGAGCTGATGAAGGCGTATCCGAATCTGGCTGCCTACCCGTCCGCGGTATGGGAAAACTCCAAAATGCAGGATGGCAAAAATTATGGTATTCCTGCGGTTCGCCCAATGGGCGGGTGGTCTTTTATCAATATTCGCAAAGACTGGCTCGATAAGCTCGGTATGAAAATGCCGGAGACGATGGATGAGTTATTCGAAACGATGAAGGCATTTACGTATAAAGATCCCGACGGCAATGGCAAGCAGGACACGTTTGGACTGGCCGGCAACCAAGGGTCCTTCCTCTTCGAGCCGCTTTTCAACTCAACGCAGGGCAAGTGGAAGCTGAAGGATGGCAAGCTGGCGCATATTTATCTGGAGCCGCAGACGCGTGATGCCATTCTGTATGAAAAGAAACTGTACGACGAAAAGGTCATTCCCGAGGACTTTGCGGTGCTCAAACTGAGTCAGTTCGAGGATATGGCTAAGTCTAACAAAGCCGGCATGTGGGTCGATACGGTTGAGGCCTCCTGGCGTCCGACAGAGGAGCTGCGGAAAACGAATCCGACAGCGGACTTACTGCCAATGACATATTTGGTTAGTCCCGAAGGCAAGAAGATGGCGTATCAATGGCGTGGCTTCAATGGGATCTTCCTGATTCCGAAGAAGGTATCCGAGGAGAAGTTGAAGACTATTCTGCAATTGATGGATTATGGTTCGTCGCAGGAAGGTACGGATCTGGCTTGGTACGGCTTCAAGGATGTTCACTATACCGAGAAGGACGGCATCAAGTTGGCCACGGAACAGGCGAAGAAGGATATTGTCTCCCAGAGTGCGCTTGGTAAAATCTTCAGTCGCGACGAGAAGTACCTCTGGGCTTATCGTACGGGGATGCCTGCCGATGTTTTCGAGCGTAACAAGAAGATTGTCGATGCAAGGGAACCGTATTTGGTTGGTGATATTGGCAACGGTTTATTCTCGGAGACGGCGAGCAAATTCGGCGCGGAGATTGATAAGAAAGTCGATGATCTGCGGGTTAAAGTCATCATGGGCAAGGAACCAATCAGTGCGTGGGATGATTTCGTGCAGAATCTGTCCAAGGATCAGAACTTCCAAGCTATTATCAAGGAAGTCAACGATTCGTATCAGAAGCGAACAGCGGGCAAATAACATTTTAAATAACCAGATAAAATCAGCAGGAAGCGGCTCATGGGGCATTTGCTCAGGAGTGCGCTTCCTGTACGAGCATAGAAGAAGATGGGATGGATGGGCATGAAGAAGCGGATAGGGAAAGGATTGCTATCATATCGAGGACACGCATTCCGGCGGAGCTTGCTGCTCATTCTGATTGTTACAACCATTCCAACCCTCCTCATTGCAGTTAGCAGTTATTATATCGGTGTCAGCTATATAGAGCGTGAGGTCGAACGGACGCATAAACTGCAGCTTGACTACACGGTTAAGCAAGTCAGCGATGCGCTGGGGCATCTGCAAGTTGGTATGAACCAGTGGACGCTCAATCCGATGAGTGACAAGCTCAGAGGCATTGATTTTAAAGATAATTATGCGTTTAGCAAGGATTTTTTTGAATCTCTGACTGTCTTGAATAACAGCAGTGCGCTAATTGATCAGACCTTTGTGTACCTGGAGAGTCCGCCTCGTATTATCTCGGACAGTCAAGGTATCCACAAATTGGAAGATGAAGGGGCTAAGCCATATCACGAATTGCTCGCTGTCAAAGAGCGGCTGTTCTGGCGCATGCTTCAGGCGCCTGCGCTCGATGGGCTGTTCGTCATTCACAAGCTGCCGGTTATCGGCGAACCTTTCGGTGTGATCATGGCCCGAATTAACGAGAAGCAGCTTCTAAATTTAGCGGGCTTCGATCCAGGTCTTGGCGGCACGGCTTTCATCCTCAACAGGGAAGGAACGCTGCTGTCACGCGAGTTGTTCTCGCCTGCTGTTAAAGAGATGAACGAGGCACTCGTTCAGGAGATAAGCGGGAAGCAGGAGAAATCCTCATCTTTCCGGTGGAGTTGGGGTAACGAGCTGTATGTGGTATCGACGGCGGCTATACCGATCACCGGTTGGGAGCTCGTTTCGGCAGTGCCAATGTCCGAATTTCTGAAACCGATTGTGCTCGTTTCCCGGCTCATTATGGCGGTGGGGCTGATTAGTTTATTGGTTGTTCTACTTAGCTCGTGGTATGCGTCCGTACGGCTGGTTCAGCCGATTCATCGGCTTTTGCGTACGTTGATCTCCCCAGCCGGTCCGGAGCCGCTGCTCGTTCCCAAGGACGAGATCCAGTACATTGAGGAACAGTGGCGGAATTTGAGCAGAGAAAGTCATTTGCTGCAGTCACGACTCGAGGGACAACATTCCTCGCTGCGGACGGGGTTCTTGCTGCAATTGGTGCAAGGCCATCTGCAGCTGTTACAGGATCAGGAGATCACGCAGCGCATGGAGCAGTACGGTTGGGAACCGGAAGGACAGCAATTCGTCGTTATGGTTGTGCAACTGTTGGGTTTCCACCGGCTGCAGGGGTCCTTCCGCGAGGATGAACAGCCACTGGTGACATTCGCAGCGGTGAATATGATTGAGGAACTGACAGGCAACGACAATGTATCCGTCATGAACTTGCATGACTTATCTGTCGGTTTGTTCATGATGTTTCCCCAAGAGGTATCTCCTGCCGAGGTTGCCGAGCGGCTGAAGCGGATGGCTTCGGAGATTGGTCAAAGCTTGCATCGTATTTTGAAAATGGATACCGTAATTGGCCTAGGTCAGACGGTATCCGCCATCAGCCGCATTCCGATCGCTTGGGAAGAGGTACAGCAAGCGCTGCGGTACAGAAAGCTGGATGTGCCAAACCAGATTATCGATTTGAACGAACCGATGAGCGAGCATGCAGATTCAAGATATCCTTTCACGTTGGAGCAAGATCTGGTCCATTCGATGGTTAGCAGCCTGGGTGAAGAGAGCCACCGGTTGTTGGGCTTGTTCTTCCAGGAGCTGAAGGCGCATGCGAAACGAGAACTACTTCTGCAGCAGGGCAGCCTCAAGCTTCTGGGAGCGGTGCAAGCAGCTTTGATGCAATCGGACGTCATGCGGGCCGGTTCCCTGTTCGATTGGGGCCAGCTCTATGCAGAGCTGCTGGCGCTTAAGGACAGCGACGAGATGCAGGCTTGGTACTCCGCTCGGATCGTGGAACCCTTAATGGCGGAGCTTATGCATCATCAGAACGACAGAGCTCGCGAATTGGTTGAGCGGACCGTCGGTATGATTCGTTTGGAATATCAAACGGACATCTCGCTGGACTTGTGCGCTGACCGCCTCGGCATCTCTTCGTCGGGTCTGAGTAAGCTTTTCTTGCAAGTAACGGGCATCTATTTCGTCGACTACTTGACCAAGACAAGGCTGGACCGGGCCAAAGAACTGCTTATAGGCTCTGAGCTGAAAATGCAGGAGATCGCCGTACAAGTTGGCTATCAGCCGACGTATTTCAATCGGATTTTCAAAAAAATGGAGGGCATGACGCCCAAAGATTTCCGCGAACACAACAAACTGTAGCCCTTAAGGGAAGATGGGAGTAGAAATGGATAGGATTATGCAACGTCTGGATCAGGTAACGGAGCCGATCCGCTCGATTGAGCTTTACCGGTATGACGTAAATGTTGGGCGGACATTCAGCCATGGGACGTGGACGAATCGGATCCACGGATTTATCCGGATTTCAGCGGGAGATGGGGATCGGTGCGGCTGGGGAGAAAATATAATGGCTGTCAACCGCGAGGAGCTAGACTTGAAGGAATGGCTTACCCCGCTGCAAGATCTAATCGGGATGCCAGTCGGGAAAGCGGTTCGCACGGTGATAAGCAGGCTTGCTGAGCTGGGCTCCAAGCGTGCTGAGATGGTGGAGACAGCGCTGCTGGACCTTGCGGGTCAACTGCTTGGTCAGTCAGCTCTTGAACTGTTGGGGTTGGATGGCAAGGAGCCCGTTCCGGGGCTATTCTGTATTCTGGAAAACGACCCTGAGAAGGTGAGAGAGCGGGCGCAGGAATCATGGGATCAAGGTTACCGCACCCACCTCAAGATCAAGCTGTTCGGGGACATTGTTCTGGATAAAAAGATCGTCGAAGCAGCCCGCGATGTCATGGGGCCGGAGACGTTCATCGTCGGTGATGTGAATGACGGTTATCGGTCGAAGAAGAGTGAAGATAACCTTGACGATATCGCAGCTGCTCTGCGCATCCTGCAGGAGGCTGGCCTCAATGCTTGCGAAGATCCGGCTAGTTTGACAGTGCCGCAGTGGATCGAGCTGCAGCATCAGGCTGGTGCGCTGCAGCTGCTGCCAGACGCGCCTCTGCGCCCGGCGATTGAGGCTGTGCGTACGGTAAGGGCGGGCATGGGCGGCATCTATAACATTCACCCAGGCTGTGCGGGCTCTCTTATTCATGCTGTAGAGCTGGCGCGTAAGATTCAAAGTTTCGGCGCCAGGCTAATGATTGGTGACGACAGTTTGGTCGGCCCGGCTTGTACGGTTTGGCAACAGCTCGCAATCGGTTTATCGGCCGATTGGGTTGAGGCGCTGGAGAAACCGGGCGAGTCTGATGCGTTCGCATCCAGTGTCATATCTCAGGTTACATCGAGGACGGCTGACAGCCAGGTCAATATGCGTGGCTTTTCGCCGGGCTTCGGACTTGTGCTGGATGAGGGGCAGTTAAGATCCTGCTGCCGGGATTACGGCAAGATTTGATTTTGCGCAAAGAAGCTACCGGATCAATCGGTAGCTTCTTTGTGTTGGTGGACTTGTTAACCCTGCGATTGAGCAGGGTTATTGGGAACTACAGGGCGCTATTTCATCGAAATGCGCCCTTTTAGGTGCGGAGGGGAACTAGGGGCCGCTATTTCGTCTGTTTTGGCTGTTCTTCAACCCTCCAGTACTATAAAAAATTAGTACTCACAAAAACAACCAATAAATGATAGATTTATTTTCAAAAAGGTAGTGGGAAAATGGTTGATGTTGTAATCGAAATATTTCTTGTAAAAATTGGCCTCGTTCTCTTGGGTGGCGTGGTACTTATCATAATTGTCGTATTATTTTGTATGGTGATAGCCTCCATCCTGAAAGAAAGCAGAAAATGAAAAGTCTTCAAGTGAAAAGTATCACTACGCACTGAAAGAGCTGACCTCACGCAAGTTCTTTTTTCTTTCTGTGAAAGGACTTATTGTGCTATGTTAACCCTGTAAATGACTTCGGATCACAAGTGAAATGACAGTTTTGTGTGATTTTACACCAGTTCTGTTCCTAGAATCTATAAGGACTTTAACGTACAATTGGTTTTGTAGGAGCGATGGTTCGATGGTAATGTAAGCGTTATCTTTTGAAAAGATGATACATTTAGGGGGCTAACAATGTGGTCAAAAACAGATTGCGTAAGGTAAACACTCTTGCAGCAACAGCAGTTCTAACTGTCTCATTAATTGGTTGTTCTTCCGCTCCAACTGCAAATTCCTCATCCAGTGATTCAAAAGCTGCTGCGCCAATGGATTTAAGCGTAATGTTTTACACATCGGCTAATATTCAAATTACTCATGACGATAATGAGGCTATCAAATTTTTGGAGAAAAAGTTTAACGTTAAGCTGACGATTATGGACACGCCTATCAATGATTACACCACTAAGCAAAACACGATCGTTGCCTCCGGCAGTATTCCTGATGTGATGGTCTGGAACGCATTCCCCGATGCGGCTTTAAGTGGGTATTTGAAGCAAGGGGCCTTCATGCAATTAGATAAGTATATTGATAAAGCTCCTAATTTGAAAAAATACCCCCAAATGGTTTGGGACAATGTGAAAGTAGATGGACATTTCTATATGATACCGAGGGTGAGGCCGATCGTGCGCACAGGCGTCCTTATTCGGAAGGATTGGCTGGATAAACTTAATTTACCTATTCCCAAAACGACAGATGACTTTGCTAAAGTTGCCGTCGCGTTCACCAAAAATGATCCTGACGGCGATGGCAATGCAGATACGTATGGGATTGCTACAGATCCCAAACTATCGAATTTGAATCCATTGTATGCCGCGTTTGGAACAGGAAACGGATGGTTGAAACAAACAGACGGAACACTCACAAATTCATTTATTACGCCAGGCATGAATCAGTCACTTCAATTTTTACGGGATTTATACGCGCAAGGAGCCCTAAGTAAAGACTTCCCGGTTCAACAAGGAAACACTAGAAAAGAAATTCAAAGCGGGAAAGCGGGAATTCTCCTAGAAAGCTATATCGTTGACTACGCTCAGGATATTGCTGCACTGAAAAAAGTGGATCCAAAGGCGGAGCTTATCTATATCGATCCTCCTGTAGGACCAGCTGGAAGTAGTGGATACTTTGCTGGTAGCGGCAACGCTGCTGGATGGGTGATACCGGCGACTGCCAAACCCGAGAAGGTAGATAAAATACTAGAGATTATGAACTGGGAAGCAAGTGAGGAAGGTTATCATTTCAATAAATACGGCATAGATGGTATCCATAACACCAAGAATGCAGACGGTACATTTACTACGAACGAGAAGTATATTAAGGATGACCTTAAGGAATTGATCATGGTTTCACCATATGACGTGTATAGCTATACGGATACTGGAGCACCACTCGAGGTCCAAAAAGTGCAGCGTGATGCACTCGATAAGGTTAAGGACAAGGGAATTCCCCTCCTTATTCCATCGTACATCTCACCAACTCAAATACAGAAGAACGAAGAAATCAACAACAAGCTTAGATATGACTACTTTACAAGAATTATTACGGGGCAGCTGCCAGCAAATGCTTTTGATGAGTTTGTCACGAAGTGGAAGTCTGGTGGAGGCGACCAAATCACGAAGGAGACCAACGAGTTTTATAAATCTCAGGGTAGTAAGTAGTATCATTGGGAGTTGACATGTATGAACCAATTTTCAGGGCAATCCAGCTTAACAGGGCCGATAACGAAGAAAGCAACGAAACGAAGATTTGTCTCTTTATTTCAGGATTGGGATCTTTATTTGCTTGCCCTTCCTGGGATCGTCTACTTTCTTTTATTTAAATACTTGCCAATGTGGGGAATTCTAATTTCCTTTCAGGATTTCAGTCCTTTTTTGGGGTTTTGGAAAAGCGAGTGGGTTGGGTTTAAGCATTTCCAGGAACTTTTTGCTTATGATCATTTTTGGAACTTAATGAGGAACACGTTGTTAATTAGCTTTTATCAGCTGATCTTTTTCTTCCCAGTTCCCATTATTTTTGCTCTAATGCTGCATGAAATAAGCAAAACGTTCTTCAAAAAGTTGATACAGACGATCATTTATCTACCGCATTTTATTTCCTGGGTTGTCATTGCATCTATTACGTTTGTTTTGTTATCAGGCGGGGGAGTCGTTAATCATATCATTGAGGCAATGGGTGGAAAAACGATTAATTTCTTGTCTGAACCGGCAGCTTTTAGAACGCTGATTGTTATTCAAGATGTTTGGAAAGAAGCCGGTTGGGGGACCATCATCTATTTAGCTGCACTTGCAGGTGTCGATCCACAATTGTATGAAGCTGCCGTCATGGACGGAGCGAACCGCTGGAAACAGTTATGGCACATTACGCTGCCAACGATTCGCAGCACGATTATCATTTTGTTTCTCTTACGCCTAGGACATATCATGGATGTCGGGTTTGAGCAAATTTTCCTCATGTTAAACAGTTTGGTGCGAAATGTAGGAGATGTTTTCGAAACATTTGTTTATCAAAAGGGATTGGTTGAGGGGCAATTGAGCTTTTCCACCGCTGTTGGACTATTTAAGTCAATCATCAGTCTCATTGTTGTTGCTGTTGCGAATTGGTTGGTTAAAAAGGCTGGCGAAGATGGCATATATTGAGCTGGGAATGATAAGGAGGATGACAGCATGATTCGAAATAGAGGGGTAGGCAGTCGGATTTTTGATAGTGCAAACTATCTATCATTGTTCTTAGTAGCGGTAATAACCTTTATTCCCTTCTATTATGTCATTGTCGCATCACTATCACCAATCAAGCAGGTGCTTACGGAAAGCATTATTTTATGGCCTGAGAAGTTTACTCTTACGTCATACCAGATGATTCTTACTACCCCATCATTTGTCAGAGCGCTGCTATTTACAATATTTATAACTGTGGTAGGGACCGCAATAAATATGTTGTTTACCTCAACATTAGGCTACTCCTTGTCGAAGAAACGGTTTCGCGCGCGTAGGGCTATTTTGATGTTAATCGTGTTTTCGATGATGTTTAGCGGTGGGCTTATCCCAACTTATCTAGTTGTTAAGCAGTTGGGGATGATCAATAGCCTTTGGGCTCTAATGTTACCGGGGGCTATCTCTGCTTTTAACCTGATTGTTTTGAAAAATTTTTTCGCGAGTATCCCGCAAGCGCTCGAAGATTCGGCAAGGATTGATGGTTGCAGCAACTTTGGCATTTTCATGCGAATCGCATTACCCTTGTCCTTGCCTGCACTTGCGTCCTTTACGTTATTTTATGCCGTTGGGAATTGGAATCAGTTTTTCGCTGCAATCATGTATATGAATAATTCGCGTTATTGGACGCTGCAGGTCGTTCTAAGGCAGCTTGTCATCATTGGTGATTCTACAGGATACGGACAAGTCGTTGATGACGCCAACAAAACGGCGTTTCCCGAAACATTGAAATATGCTGCTATTGTGGTCGCCACACTTCCCATTTTGATGGTGTATCCATTCTTGCAAAAATATTTTGTTAAAGGGGTATTAATGGGTTCGGTTAAAGAATAGGAAGAACAAAAATTAGGTTGGCAGGATCTACAGGAGGAAAGAGTATGTTTAAATTGGGCTTGATGGGCTGCGGAGTTGTTGCAAATTACGGGCATATTCCCGCAATAATTAATTCGTCTACCTTCGAATTAGTTGCTATTTATGAACCAGTGGTTTCTCGAAAAGAGGAGCTGCAGAAGAAACATAATGTTCAAGTGTTTAGTGATGTTGAGCTGTTTTTCCAATCCGGAATTGATGCGGTAGTCATTACATCTCCAGCGCCTTCTCATTATCAAAATGTACGCGATGCTGCACGTTATGGTAAGCATGTTTTGTGCGAGAAACCATTGGCTATGGATGACAAAGAAGCTGCAGAAATGATTACCATGATGGAAGAAGCGGGATTAATGTTGTTTACAGCATTTGATTACCGATTCAGCCCCGTTGCTCAAAAGATTAAAACCATCGTTGAAAATAAGACGATCGGTGAGGTGCGATCCCTGAGGTTAAGTTACATCTGGAATAATCATGGTAAATATGTCGAACAGGATCAGACCATTCAACAACTAAACCTAAGACGCGCCAACCGAATGATCGAAGGCGGACCTATGGTTGATTGTGGTGTGCATCAAATTGACCTGGCCAGATGGTGGTTGAATTCAGATGTACAACTTCAGCATGCGGAAGGAGCTTGGGTAGACAATTATGAAGCTCCAGATCATATGTACCTGCATATGAAGCATGCCAATAACGTACATACGATGTTAGAAATCAGCTATTCCTACTGTTTTACGGCTAAAGAACCAGTCTCCCACTTTATTTATGAACTGATCGGGACTGACGGAGTCATCCGTTATGATCGTGAAGCGCAATTATTTGAGATGCGGAATTCAACCGGCACAACTCGGTTTCCTTTTGCCTCAGAAAAGAATTTCAAGGGCATGTACGAGGCTTTTGCCTTATCACTTGAAACCGGGCAAAAGGGAGACATGCCGACTGGCTTGGATGGGCTTATTGCAACCCGTATCGCCCGTAGGGCAACAAACGAACTCATTCAGAAACATGCGAATTTGCAGGTAAATGAGTAGCGTGCCTTAAACGAACGATGCTGGTTTTTGTATGCGCCTTTTGCGGAATTCAGAAGGCGTATACGCGTTATAGCGCTTAAAAATACGAATGAACATATTGACGTTCGGGAAACCGGATTGCACGCCAACATCGGCAATATTAAGCGTTTCGGTAAGCAGTAGATGCTCAGCTGTTTTAATTCGTCTTAAATGAAGATAATCAACAAAGGACATGCCAATACACTGCTGAAAGTATTTAATAAAATAGTGATATTCCAAATGTACGAGATGAAGGATATCCTGAATCCGAATCGGATTACGATAATGTAATTCAATATAATCCAATACGGGTTTGAGACGCTGCCAATCCGCAGGTGAAATCGGAGGCGTGGAGGGAGCATGACGTATGAGCAGGGAGAGCAGTTGTTTGAAGGCACCGCTTATCGCCAGCTCGTAACCGGGCTCCATATGGCTTGCTTCTTGGTAAACTTGGACTAACAAATGAAACATGGTTTCCTTAACAGATGGATTGTTAGCCAATACCTCGTTGATGCGATCTAGTGGTTCCGATAATTCTAACAAAATTGGGGAGAAGTCCTTGGTATACGGATCTAATTGTGCCGTCATGTCCAACTGCAAGACAATTTGTTTGACTAACTTCTGTCTTCGGGTACGGTGTAACCGGGATGATCCGATTATTAACAAGTCTTGATCTTGTAAATGATAAATCGTGTCTACCGTTTCAACTTGCATAGAACCTTCAAATAACAAAATGATCTCTATTTCTTTATGATAGTGCCACGGGTTCCAAGGGAGCGAAGGAAGTGGCTCTAAAGTAATGTCCCATATTTTGTAGCGCAGTAAGGGATGATGGTAATTAACGTGCTCATTTTTTGCGTTTTCTTCCACATTTGTTCCTCCAACATTTCTGATTATTTGGATGCAGGGTTACACGAAAGTAAGCGCTATCACGATTTTAGCATAGATACTAGGAGATCACAAAGTGGAATAAAGGCAAAAAAAGAAGGCTACCGATTCATCACTATCGGTAGTCTTCTTCGTTAACGTTTATTTTTGCAACTCCCATAGAGCTGGAGTGACTGTTGGTGTCCAGGTATAGATAGACTTGTGGGATTGCAAGCATTTATACGTATGGCCATTGTAGGTAACAAGAGTGCCTCTAGTATAAGAGGTATTTGTTGCCCAAGCGGCAATCGCTGGAGCCTCGGCAGCAGCTGTTGTACCGCTGACCGTGCTGCTAAGCGATTGATTGCCCGAAGCGTCGATTGCGTAAACTGTAAAGTTATACGTTTTGTTCGCTGCAAGCCCAGTTACGGTATAAGAATCAGCAGTGCCCGATGTTGTTGTAATAAGCGTGGAACCGTTATAGATTTTGTAACCTGTTACGCCAACATTATCGGTAGAAGCTGTCCACATCAACATCATGCTGGATGCTGTGGGTGATCCCATGATATGGAGACCAGTCGGTGCGGTTGGCGGCGTAGAGTCCGTTGCCGGCTGCATCAATGGCTTTAACCGTGAAGGTATAAGCGGTGCTTGCTGTAAGACCAGTTACGGTATAACTGGTTCCAGTAACATTGGCGACAAGGGTGGAACCATTATAGACTTTGCACCCAGTTACGCCAACGTTATCTGTGGAAGCGCCCCAAGACAAGGATACGCTCGTTGCAGCTGCTGTTGCTCCTTTGGGAGCTTCCAAGCTTTGAGGTTCATAAACGATGGCACCGCAATTTGTGTTGGCACCTGATTTGCAAAGTGCAGAGCGGCTTGCAGGACCGTCCACATAACCGTGCGCTGACGCTTTTCCAGCCTGAAACAACGAGCCAATGGTTGCAAGAACGACTAGCAGGCAAATCAGAGCGAATTGTTTTTATATAAACTCCTATAGAGCTCATACATATATGTAAAAATATATATATGATTGTAAAGGAAATGTATATATTCCTCATGAGTCTTTTGATTGATTTTGTAAATGAAAGGAATTCATGGATCTTTATCGAAAAATAAGTCTGAGGGACTAAAGCATCGGAAATCAGTTTATGTCCTGAATTTAGTTTATTGTATTGTTAGAGCGCTCCGCGTATAGTTCTGAAGGAATATAGCTAAAGAGGTGAGAACATGCTAGAAACTTTGAACCAACAGTTTGCAGAACCACAAGCGGAATTTAGTCCCATTCCGTTCTGGTTTTGGAACGATGAGCTGTCCAAAGCAGAAATTAGTAGACAAATTCACGATTTTCACGCAAAAGAAGTCAATGGCTTTGTGATTCATCCTCGTATGGGATTATCGCATCAGACGCCTTATTTATCAGATGCATTTATGGAGCTGGTCGAGGTCGCAGTCGTAGAGGCAGCCAAGCTGGAGATGTCCGTTATTTTGTACGATGAAGGGATGTATCCGTCCGGTTCCGCATGCGGTTTGGTCGTACAACAGAATCCCGAGTTTGCAAGCAGAGGTTTGAGGATGGAAGAGCATTCATGCGGGAGGAGTGGCCTACATATTCCGCTTGTTTGCTCGGCGGGTGAAGAGATTATCGCGGTTCAAGCGGTTCGTAAGCTGTCCGATCATGCGATTGTGCCTGGAAGTGCAGTTCATCTTAACAGCAGTCAAGCATCTATCCAGTTTATGCCGCCGGATGACGGGGATTGGTCTGTGCTCCTATTTATTGAAACCAATTCCAAGGGGAAAATTCGAGGTGTACATTTTGGTCAGGACGATGGGGAACCGGATGCTCCTTTGGCCGCCGACTTGCTTAATCCCGATGCGGTTCAAGCCTTTATTTCGATTACACATGAGAATTACTATAAGTGGCTTAGCTCTTACTTTGGTTCAACAATCTTCGCGTTTTTCACCGATGAACCTGATCTGCTAGGTCGGGGTCATACGAAAGGATTGAAGCCTTGGACGCGAGGATTTATGGCGGAGTTCCTTAGCGGTAACTCCGAGCTCGATCTACCTGCACTTTGGTTTGAGGCCGGTGAGAAGACGAGAGCCATCCGCAGCGCCTATGAGACAACGGTGCGAAATCGTTTGGCGCGCACGTATTATAAGCAGCTCGCCGATTGGTGCGAAGATCACGGCATTGGATTGACGGGTCATCCGGCAGCCAGCGACGACATCGGACTTCTTGCCCATTTCCACATTCCGGGGCAAGACGTTGTGTGGCGCTATATTGCCCCGGAAGACGGGAAGTCTCTTACGGGCGCACACAGCACGATGGGCAAATGCTCATCTGATGCTGCACGACACCGTGATAGAAGAAGAAATCTGAACGAATGTTTTGGTGTCTGCGGCAAAGAAAGCGGCTGGGCGCTAAGTGCGGATAATATGAAGTGGTATTTAGATTGGTTGTTCGTACGAGGTGTCAATCTGATATCACCTCATGCGTTCTATTATTCCATCCGAGATACGAGACGTGATGAACGACCTCCGGATGTAGGTCCGAATAATATTTATTGGTCGGAATACAGCCGTTTTGCACGTTATATCAAAAGGATGAGCTGGCTGATGACCGACAGCGTCAATCTAGCTGAGGTGGCTGTGCTGGCTCAGCCCGACTTCTTGCCTTGGCGAATCGTTAAGCCGCTGTATGAGTACCAAATTGAGTTCAATTACTTGGAGGAAGAGCTTCTGGGCAGCTCCTGTCAAATTGAGGCTGGTATCATCCGTATCGTGAACCAACAATACAAAGCACTGCTGATAGAAGATGGAGATAGGGTGAAAGAGGAGAGTCGAACGATCCTTGCATCGTTCATCCAGCAAGGTGGCGTCGTGATTGAAATGCTTGGGGAAAACCGTGAGACCATTGATTTCGGGCAGGTCCGCGTAAAAGAGGATGGAGAGTTGTTGGAGGCTTTGAGGTTGACGTTACTCCGAGAAGCCCTGATTCAGCCACCTTGCGCATCCATTCGTGTCAGTCAAGTTGCGAAAGAAGGCATTATCTTTTATGTCATCGTCAATGAAGGGGAAGACTCCTATCAAGGGAAGCTTGTGACAGAGCTGTCCGGGCGAGCAGAATTATGGCAGCCTTGGTCAGGAGCCACGGATGTAGTTCACACAGAGCAGATTGCAGGTGGCCATCGGAGTATTGGCTTTACGATAGAACGCAGGGAATGTCTGATCATCGCAATCGATCCGCATCAGGAGCACGTTCAACCCGTGCCTGCCAGGCAGCAGTTAACGGAAGTGTTTGACCTTTCGGATGGGTGGCAAGTGCAAGGAGAGCCATTCGAAGGTGAGCTCACTTCGCTTCACTCATGGACAGAATGGGAAGGGATGCAGCACTTCTCAGGCACCATTGCGTATGAGAAGAATATTGAGTTTACAGATCCTGGTAGACCTCAAACGGTAACTCTTGATCTTGGGGAGGCGCATGAATTCGTTCAAGTCTGGGTGAATGGCCAAAAGGCCGGCGTCCGGATGTGGAAGCCATATTCCTTTCCAATCGAGCAGGATTTGAAAGCGGGGATGAATGTCCTGAGGGTAGAAGTGACAAACAGTTTAGCCAATCGCTATGATGGTCTATCGCTGCCCTCGGGATTAATCGGCCCTGTGAGGATACAAACTTCTCGCCATATTTTATCTGCAACGATGAGAAACAACGTTGCAGAATGAGAGTAGCCCGTGAGTGGTACGGTAACGATGAAAAACATCGTTACAAGCCGTACGCAGCGCAGGTGCGCAAGGGGAGCGTATCTGCAACGATGAAAAACAACGTTGCGGAATGCGAGTAGCCCGCGGGTGGTGCGGTAACGATGAAAAACATCGTTACAAGCCGTACGCAGCTTGGCACTCATGGGGCTAACCCAAATGTCATAAGACTTAGGACGCCCCCTTCTTTAATTTGTAAAACAAAAAGAAACCTTCCCTTTGTAAATTGGAGAACCACCCAAAAGGAAAGGTTTCTTTCTACATTCAATAAACACTTGTACAAAATTCAATAAATGGAAGATAGTGAAGGTGGTTGGTAGTATAACGATGCCGAAGTCACATGGACGTGTGCGGCAGAGAGTAAACTAATGTTTTGATAGAGACACTATCGAAGTGAAGCCGTGAAGAATGATTGAACCGGAGAGTGTGTTTGGGCAAATGAAAAATAACCAAGGATCCCGGCATTATCTGCTTCCAAGCCTGTCAAAAGTGGGCATTGAGGCCTGGTGGCTTCCACACCTATAATTTGCTCAAGAAGGCAGCTAACGATCAAAAAAGCAGGAATGGCGATGCAGGGATGAGCCCGCTTAACATCGCCATTTTTTTGTTTTTGCTGTCTGTAAATCAAGCGAAGAATCAAACTTACTTAGGGGAGAGTCTCTCTTTATTGTGGCGCAAAAGCCTGATGTATCAAGGGTTGCGGAAATAGGTTTGTGTACGGAATTTAGTTTGTTGTGTTGTTTGCTGCGCTCTGAGTATAGTGTTGTTAGCCGCCTGGACCAGTACGGTCAGGGAGAGGCAGCAGAGAAAGCTGCTTCAGCAAGACAAAGAGAAAGCAGGGATGCACATGGACCGAAGTGTTACACAAACGAAGTCGCCATCCATCCAGGCAGCCGTGAGGCGTCGACGGGTAGCGGGATTTTTGAAGGATTATCAACTATATGCTTTACTTGTTTTACCAATTGCTTATTTCCTTATATTTAAGTATGTTCCGATGTATGGGGCGGCGATTGCGTTCCAGGATTACAGCATTTTTCAAGGAGTTACAGGCAGCCGATGGATCGGGTTCGATAATTTCCGCGAGTTATTTGCTATGAGCCAGTTCTATCAGGTTGTCAGAAACACGCTTCTGCTGAACTTCCTGGATTTATTCTTTTCGTTTCCTGCCCCTATCATTATGGCGCTTTTGCTCAATGAGCTACGAACGATGTGGTTTAAAAAAGTAGCGCAGACGATTCTATACCTGCCTCACTTTATTTCATGGATTATCATTGGCGGACTCGTGTACCAAATGTTTGCTACAAAGGGCGGTCTCGTTAACAATCTGATTGAACATCTCGGTTTGCCGGCAGTCCCATTCTTAACGGAGAAAAATCATTGGCTTCTCGTATATTTGGGAACAGGGATTTGGCAGAGTGCCGGCTGGGGAACCATTATTTACTTGGCGGCGTTAACCGGTATTAATAAGGAGCTTTACGAAGCTTCCGAGGTGGACGGTGCAGGAAGATGGAAGAAAGTTTGGCACATTACGCTGCCAGGTATTCGGTCGACCATCGTGGTCATGTTGATTATGCAGCTTGGTCATATCATGACCATCGGCTTCGAGCGTCCTTTCGTCATGAGCAATCCGCTCGTCATGGATTATGCGGAAGTCATCTCTACCTTTGTGTACAAGGCAGGTCTGCAATCAGCGCAGTTCTCGCTGGCAACCGCCATGGGCTTGTTCCAAGCGTTGGTAGGATTGATCTTCGTGGTCTTGGCGAATACGATCGCCAAACGATTCGGAGAGCAAGGATTATGGTAGGAGGGAACAATATGAACAACGCCGTATTGCGGAAAACGAAGAAGTTCCGGCTTATAGACGCTATGATTATGTTGATTATCGGGGTGGCGCTCCTCATCTGTCTGCTGCCGTTCCTTCACATCATCTCGATCTCGTTAAGCTCCAAGCATGCCATCTTGTCCGATCTCGTTACCATTTTCCCAAGGGAGCTGGATTTTCACGCTTATGAGATTGTATTCACGGATACCAGAATGCTGAAGTCGATGGGATTAACCATCGTGTTGACGGTTACCTATACGGTCGTGAGTATGGTGATGAGCATTTGTGCGGCATATCCGCTAACCAAGGACCGTTTGAAGGGCAGAAAAGTGTTTATGCTGCTAATCGTCTTTACGATGTTCTTCAGCGGTGGATTAATTCCCGAATATTTGCTGGTGAAGCAGCTCGGGCTGCTGGATAATCTTGCATCGCTGATCGTACCAGGTATGATCTCGGCATTTAATTTAATCATTTTACGTTCGTTCTTCTCATCGGTACCTGTTAGCTTGGAAGAATCAGCCTACTTGGATGGAAGTTCGCACATAGGTACTCTCATTCGGATTGTGCTGCCGCTTTCACTTCCGGCGCTAGCGACACTTAGTTTATTTTATGCAGTATCTCGGTGGAATGGCTTTATGGACGCGCTCTTCTATATCACTCATGCGGATATGTATCCCATACAGCTTAAGCTGTATCAAGTCGTTATGAACAGCATGGTTACGGATTTGACAGCGCAAGAAGGCGCCTCCCAAATCGAGTCTGTTCCAGAAAGTATCAAGGCCGCGAGCATCATGTTCGCTACTACGCCGATCTTGATCGTATATCCGTGGCTGCAGCGATATTTCGTCTCCGGAATTATGATAGGGGCAGTGAAGGGCTAATCTGACCTTCTTAAATGCTGGACCTGGAGATTGGTTACTGCCTCTGACAAGTCGAGAGGTTAACATATACGAATGATAATTTTGAAAGGGGTAACTACTATGAAAACAAAGCAACGCAAATGGTTTGGGGCTTCAACCGCTCTACTGGTTTTGACGGGAATGCTGTCCGCTTGCTCGAGCGCCTCTAATGAAGCTTCATCAAGCCCTTCTGGAGCTGCTGCAACAAACGGAGCAAGCAAAGAGACGGTTACGCTGAAAGTCGAAATGTTCGATCGGGGAAATGCACCTGCAGGAGCAGGGTCAGTCGATAACAACTTCTGGACACAATGGATTCAGAAAAATTTCGGTGATCCGAACAATATCAAAATGCAGTTCATTCCAGTTCCGCGTAATCAAGAGGTAGATAAACTCAACGTCCTTATGGCATCCGGCGATGCTCCGGATATTGTGTTTACGTATGATACGAATACGATTAACAATTATGTCAAAAACGGCGGTTTGACGGATCTCGGCAAACTGCTGGAGGATAATGGTCCAAACCTGAAGAAATTCCTTGGTCAGGAAGTATTGAATTATGGCATTTTTAGCGGCAAGCAGTATACAATTCCTGCAAAAAGACCCTTGCAATATGCGCATACTTCCTATATTCGCAAGGATTGGTTGGATAAGCTGGGCATGCCAATTCCGAAGACCACGGATGAATTCTACAACACAATGAAAGCGTTTAAAGAGAAAGATCCAGGACAGACTGGCGGCAAAGTGATTCCTTTCGATTTCAGCGCGATGAACGGTACGAATATTAGTACACCGGGGCTTCTGATCAGTTCATTCGTCAAGAAAATTTCGGAAGAAGATTTCTACGCAACGCCTGAGCTGCTGAAACCGGGCTATAAAGAAGGCGTTCAGTTCTTGAATAAGTTGAACCAAGAGGGCCTCATTAATCCGGACTTCGCGCTTGATAAAGACGGCAAAAATTTCGAGAAGGATGTGTCGAACGGTCTAGTCGGCGCTTTCACTGCACTGGCTGCCCACCCGAATTTAATGGGGACCGGCAATGTCCTCGATTCGCTCAAAAAGAATGTGCCAAGCGCAGAGTTTGTGGCCATGGATCCGTTCACCAATGAGGAGGGCAAACATCCGAAAGCAATATACGACCCGATTGGTGCCTACCTGATGGTTCCGAAGTCGAGTAAACATGCGGCGGAAGCCATTAAGTATTTGGACTGGATGTCTAAGCCTGATGTGTTGTTCACACTACAAAATGGTATTGAAGTCCAGCATTATACGCTTGAAAATGGATTCCCAAAAACGATCACAACGGATGAAGCGAAGAAAACATTCTATAACAATACGGATGTCGCGATGATTAGCAACGGGAAAGATTTCGGATCTCCTGATAAAAATATTGAAGCAGCCGCTATTCAATTCCCGAATTATAAAGAGTTGGCTAAGCAGACGATTCAGAACGCTTTGAATGACGGTTATACCAATCCGCGATTCGATCGTCCGATTGAGGCTGAGATCAAAAATAGCAAAACGCTTGGTGACAAAGCCCAGGAAGCCGTCGTCAAAAGCGTCTTGGCAAAGCCGGAAGAGTTCAGCAAAACATTCGATGCCATTACCGCAGAATATTTGAAAATAGGCGGCCAAGCCGTGATTGATGAAAAACGAGCGGCTTATAAAGAAATGAAGAAAAAGTAAGAGGATTCAGCTGGCTCCCTTGTGCGAATGGGGGGCCAGTTGTTTTTTGCTTGGATTTGTCATGTAGATCAGCATTTCTGAAATAAGTTTAGGCGACGGAAATCGGTTTATTGCAGCAAATTAGGCTGGCTTGTATAGTGTTAGTAGTAAAAGCTGGCATATAGGGTGAGTTAAGATGAAAAATAACACGTATATCAAACGCATGATGTTTTCGTATCTTCCGATATTGTTTCTTACGATCTCGATTCTCATTTCTATTTTCGTTACGATTATTAATGAACTCAATGTCCGTAATGCGATTCAAGCCAACAAAGTAACAACGGAATACATCAGCAACATGATCGATAATTCATTAAAAACGATTGATGCCGATGCCCGAAAAGTGATTCAGACGAATGCGGAGCTGCAGGCTTTTCTGGATACGCCATCTGACCGTTTGCTAAGCTATGCAGCATCCAACATTTTGAGTGAAATGATGGTTCAGCATAATTTTATCGATTCTATTTACTTTTACAGAGCGAAGGATAAGCAGGTTCTCGATCAGAGTACGATAAGGCCTATGGATGATTTTCCGGATCGTGATTTTATTAGTGAATTGTTAAAACAACCCTACCCTGTTAATTGGTCATCGCCTCGTGTCAAAGACGGGAGCAATAGGACGAATCTCAAAGTTATTACGCTGGGAAGAAAAGTTCCGCTGGATACAGGCAGCCTCGGCTACATGATTATTAACGTTAATCTGGACGCCATTTCTAAATTTACCGATGGGATGATTGATCGCACGGTGACGAATGCACAAATTTACGATGCGGGGCATCAGCCTTTTTTCCCGAACGTTCTCTTCGACTCCAAGGATAAAGGTGTTCAAGCGGCAGTAACGTCCGATTATACCGGCTGGACCTATCAAACGGGAATTAAAGGAAGTCAGCTTTATAGTATTTTGCTTCATGGTAACTTGGTTTGGATTGTCGCCGTACTGGGTGCCATTGCCTTGGCGATAGGCTCCACGTTTTATGTTACACGAAGGAGTTACCGGCCGATTGAGGCGATATTGCATAGAATCGATCGTTTCTCAAATTCGGTTATATCAAATGACTTGAAGAATGACACCAACGAGTTTGCTTTCATTGATCAAGCGATTGAGCGGCTCATTACGAACAATATGGCCTTTCAGGAGCGGCAAGTCGAGCATCTGGCGATCCGCAGGCAGCAATTTTTACAGAATCTACTGAATGGCGAATACGCAGAAGATCAGGAAGTCTGGAAGCTGGAAAGCGAGCATTTTGGGATTAAGAATGACACCCGCTTTATCGTGGCGCTGCTCGAAATCGATCATTATGTACAGTTTTGCATGAAATATAACCAGAAGGATCAGTCGCTTTTCAAATTTGTTATCAGCAGTGTAGCGGTAGAGTTCTCCGAACAAAATCAGCAGCAGGTCATCATGGAATGGGTATCCAAAAACAGACTGGTGCTTCTCCATATTTCACACGAGGATCAGGATCTTGAGCACCATTTGTTGAAATTGACGGAACAAATTCGTTCGTGGATAGAGGCACATTTGGATTTTACCGTTACGTTTGGTGTTGGCACCGTTGCCGAGGACGTAGCTTTGATTCGCCGTTCCTATCAAGAAGCCGGGCAAGCCGTTAACCGGAAAGTTACGTTGGGGATCAATCAAATCATCGATACCGTGGAAGGTAACGAAAAAATATCCGATGAATGGTTTACTTATCTTCAGCTTATCCAATCCATCGTGCGGCAAGTTCGTTTGGCGGATCATGGGTGGTCCGTTGCTTTCAGGAAGCTATTTCACGAAATGCGCGTTCAACAGCTGCAAAGAGGAGATATTGAGCGGCTCCTGCAATATTTTATTTTTCAAATGGAGCGCGAATTGGAAGGCACGCAGCCAGAAATTGACATGTACTGGAAGACGAGCCTGAAGACTGAGTTGATTCAGGGTTTGGAACATTCCGAGACGCTGGAGCAGATTGAGACGCGCTACCGTGTGGCGTTAGAGAAAATGCTTGAGCAATTGCTGGAGTTTTCACAAAACCGGAGACATCATGCCTTGATGAAAGAAATTCGCAGCTATGTGGCGGAGAACTTCACGGACCCGAATCTTTCCTTGACCCTCTTGAGTGATTGCTTTCAAGTCAATTCGAAGTATTTGAGCCAACTGTTTAAGGAAGAACTCGGTGAGAATTTCAGTGATTTTCTAATTTCGCTGCGGATGGCATTCGCGAAGAAACTGCTAACGGAAACCATGGAGACGGTGCAGGACATCTCTGTCAGAGCGGGGTATACCAATTCGATATCTTTCAGTCGTATTTTCAAAAAATGTGTTGGCCTGTCGCCGGGTCAGTATCGGGAATCTCAGCAGCTGACTAGTTAAACGGTTTCATCAAATCGCAAGATATGCGAGATTTGCACATTTTTTAGTTAAAAATGCGGAGAATGCCTTCGAATATTATGTTATTTTTATAGGTATATGTGCGTTGAAGCTATAATTTCATCAGGCAAAATAGACGGAGGTAGCGATTCTATGCGGAAATTTGAATGCAACGAAAATGAAGTAAAAGAACTCATAGACCGGGTAGTCCGCAGAACGATGAATATGGATTTCACATGGAACTGGTCTTGTGGAGTCGCCTATTATGGGATTTGCAAGGCCTGGGAAGTGACCGGTAATCAGGAGTACATCGATTTTCTGGTTAAATGGGTGGACGAGTATCTGGAGCTTGGGTTGCCGCCGATGATGGTTAACGCTTGTGCCATGGGTCATACCATGCTGACCTTGTATGAAGCCACGGATGATTCCAAGTACCTCGACCTGGCGTTGTTGAAAGCCGAATACTTGCGAAAGGATGCCATCCGATTCGGGGAAGGTGTTTTCCAGCATACGGTATCTTCTAAGAATGATTTTCCAGAACAAGCATGGGCGGATACGTTATTTATGGCGGCGTATTTCCTGCTGCGGCTTGGATTTAAACTAGATAATAAGGCATACATTGAGGATGCGCTCAATCAATTTTACTGGCATGAAGAATACCTGCAGGACACGAAGACGAATTTATTCTATCACGCGTGGGATAATGTCAGGAAAGATCATTTGTCCGGCATTTACTGGGGCAGAGCCAATGCATGGGCTGCTTATACGATGGCACAATCCTATAAAATGCTGAATCCTTTTATGCCCATGTGGATGCAAATCGGAGGAGCTCTTGGCGATCAATTAAGCGCACTGGTCAGGCTGCAATCAGAGAATGGGCTGTGGCGCACAGTATTGAATGATGAGACCTCCTACGAGGAAACATCAGCCTCCGCTGGGATTGCCGCCGCACTGGTAACTTATGCGCACCCGCTGCATCAAAATTATATGGCCAAAGCTTATGAGGGCATCTTGGCAAATATTGATGAAGACGGTTCAGTACGGAATGTATCGGCAGGTACGGCTGTGATGTATTCCGTAGATGATTACAAGGTGATTTCCAAGAAAAGAGTACAAGGATGGGGTCAAGGATTGACCTTGGCTTACCTGGTTGCTCTGCTTCAAAATAAGGAAGTTGTTAGCAAAATTTAAGCGTAAAGTATACTTTCTTATTGCACTGAGCGTGTAAAAAAGCGGCAGTCTGGGGCTTGATTTTTCCCCAAGACTGTCGCTTTTATTTAATAATTACTATTAAAAGGGTGGATTTTCAAGTGATTTTCACGTACAATGGGCTAATTCTATCTTATTACATTACATCATAAGTGAGGTTAGGTTGAATGCGTACAGTTGCAAAAGTAAGCAAGTTTGTAGGAGGAACATTTTCACTATGGGTTATTGTATTTGCTTGTCTGGGATTTTTTTGGCCTGAAGTATTTACACCGCTAAAGGGCTACATTTCTATTTTTCTTGGCATTGTCATGTTTGGGATGGGGCTTACGCTGTCCTCTGCTGACTTCCGCGAAGTTTTTCGTCGTCCACTAGAAGTGTTGATCGGCGTTGTCGGTCATTATATTATTATGCCGCTGCTCGCCTATGTGCTGGCTATTGTGTTGAAATTACCGCCAGAAATAGCGGTTGGCGTCATTCTCGTCGGCTGCTGCCCTAGCGGCACGTCCTCCAATGTGATGGCACTGCTTGCAAAAGGCGACGTTGCGCTGGGTGTATCCATTGCTTCCGTTTCCACACTTATTGCGCCACTTGCCACACCAGCCTTGATCAGTCTGCTCGCGGGACGCTGGATGCCGATTGATGGCGGAGCGCTCATTAAGGATATTCTGACGGTTGTCATTTTGCCTATTATTCTAGGTGTTATCGTAAAAAGTCTGTTTAAAAAGCAAGCTGAAGCGAGTGTACAGGCACTTCCGCTCGTGTCCACATTAGCGATTGTCATCATTGTGGCTATTGTGGTTGGCGGCAGTAAAGCGAAAATTATCGAAAGCGGCTTGCTTATTTTTGCAGTCGTCATATTACACAACGGCCTCGGTTATTTGCTCGGGTACTTGTTTGCCAAGCTGTTCCGGATGAATACCAGCAAACGTAAAGCCATTTTGTTTGAAACAGGGATGCAGAACTCGGGTCTCGGAGCGGCATTAGCCTCGGCTCATTTCAGCCCGATCGCAGCCGTTCCTAGCGCCATCTTTAGTGTATGGCATAACATTTCTGGTTCTCTATTGGCTACGTGGTTTGCTCGTCGTGCGGAGAAAGAGGCTTTGAAGGCAAGCCAGGCTGATTGATACCTCTGTATAAGTGTCTTACATTTGGAATAAAAAAGACCAATTTGATGGCCCTTGATGGGCTTACAAATTGGTCTCTTTTCTAATTAATTTCTAAATTCTACTTGCTGCGGTTTATCGATTAATTTGCTGAAGTGATCAAGTCCCCACATCCAAACGGTTCCATCTTTTTTGATAATGGACTCCGTTGACAAATAGTAATTGTTGATATTGACTGAAGCAGCATCTTCAATACCCTCTAATTTAAATAAATCCTTCCAGACTTTCTGAGGCTCCGCTCCAAGTGCTTCCCATTTCTCTACAAAATAGCCCTTGCCCCAAACCGTTCCGTCTTTCTTCACAAAAAATACATGATCAAAGGTGCTGGAAACGTCCACGACATCCGAAAGTTCTTCAATTTGATAAGGTGCTGCAGGAGTCAGAGCTGGATCGGGGTTGCTTTTGGAGAACTCGGTTGTCCGTCCCCAATTCCACACTGTTCCATCTTTCTTAATGGCATAATGGTTGTTTTTTAGTTGAACGATGTCTTTTAGATTTTCGAGTTGCACTGGTTTAGTAAAGCGGATCGTGTCAAATAAGGGCCTGCTCGAACCCCATGGGCTATAATCATCAATGTTCCAAACCGTTCCATCCTCTTTTAGAAATGTTATCTCATTGTAGTCAGTAGAAACTAATATATCTTTAATATGATCCAAACCTTCTACAAGAACAGGCTCTGCTTTCAATGGAAGACTATCATCATATTTTACAGTTTCAATGATCCACAACTTCCCATATTTATCGAGAGCTAAAACTATAGTACCGACCGTATCAATTTCTACGATATTTTCTAAGCGAGGGATTCGCTCTCCCAAAGTTGCCGATATATGCTCCTTGTAATCAGGTTGCTCATTTTCTGATATTCGTTCGACTGCCCATACGGTACCATCATTTTTTAAGACAAATCTCGAAGTACTACTTTTAACATCTGTAATACTTGTTGCTTTAACCATTGGATTAGGAAAAAAACCATCCTTTACGGAAATGGCATGAAGAGCCAGACACCAAGCATTCCCTTGATCATCAATAGCTAATGAATAACTGGGGTCTTTCAATTGAACGATCCTGGGCTGATCCTTTACCGATGAATCTGCCGCTATCGCTGTTAGTGGAGCAACACTGGAAAGCGATAGTACAGATAACAATGCAGCACCTTGGGTTATTCGTTTTGACCAATAAGTAAACTTCAACGTCTTCATCTCTCCTTTAATTGGGCAATTCTTATTTGTCATCCATTTTTATCCATAATTTTAGACGTTGGAAATAGATGGAAGTTGCGAAATCTAATATTTTTTTCTAGTAATTCCCAAAATAAGTATGTTTCAGCACTGTACAATCCGCTAGGCTAGGCCCATTAGCGGTCCTTTTCGAAATATGTCACATGGCTATTTGCTAAGCGGCTTTTTTCATGCATAATCAAGATGAAATAAATTTGTATGGGAGGCGCCTTATGCTAGATTACATACTGTTAAACTTTCTATTCATTTTGGTAGGTGCCCTTTCATACTTTGCTTTTGGCTTATATAAGAACAAACATTTTAAATTAATTATCGGTGTGTTTTCCAGTGTATCGGTGGTTTGTTGCATGTCTTTTCCTTTTACGGTTTTCCCGGGATATATTTATGATCTAAGGATAATTCCTTTTCTAGTAGCGCTTATTTACGGGGGTTATCGATCAGGGGTGCTCGTGGGCATTGTTTTGCTTGGTTATCGGTTCTATCTCGGAGGGAGCGGGTTTATAGTAACCGCCTTATCTTATATTCCTGTATTCATTATTGTCATTGTATTTCTGAGACTTCGCAAAAAAATAACTGGAAAACAAAATATTGTTATGGGTGTATTTTTTTCCTTATTGTCAGCATTGATTGTATCTGTATGGAGCTCCATTCAATTGCATAATGATACGGTTCACCATGAGGTTTTCTTTACTTATTACTGCGTCACTCTTACGATTTGTTCGTGGATCACTTTCTTTTTCATTGAAACGATGCGAGACAACATACAGATGCGGGATGAAATATACCGGTCCGAAAAACTTAGCGTCTTAGGTGAGCTTGCAGCAACCATCGCACATGAAATTCGCAACCCAATCACCGTGTCCAAAGGTTTCCTTCAATTATTAAAGGCCCGTTCACAGAATGAAACGGATCTTAGGTATTCTATTCTGGCATTAGAAGAGATCGATCGGGCGGAAGGTATTATTTCCGAATACCTCATGTACGCCAAGCCACAGGCTGAAAGGGTAGAAAAAATTGATGTTAAGGCCCATTTGAGTAACGTAATAAGCATTACCGAACCTTATGTTACGTCAAAAGGGCATATTGTGGACAGCCAGTTGGAGGAATTATATGTGTATGCAGAGTCGAAAAAGTTAACCCAGGTCATGATCAATTTAATTAAAAATGCGGCTGAAGCGATAGAGAAAAACGGGAAAATAACCATCCGTGCCTTTGCCCAAAATAACCACGCTGTTATTGAGATTATGGATACAGGGATCGGGATGAACGAAGAGCAGCTTTTGCGATTAGGGGATCCATTTTATTCGACGAAGTCGAAAGGCACAGGGCTCGGACTTATGGTTAGTTACCGAATTATTGAAGCTTTGGGTGGAACGATTCGCGTTCAGAGCAAACAGGGGATAGGCACTACATTCAGCGTTCTCATTCCTATGAATGTTGATTCAAAACAATAAATAGGAATTATTCCGATAGAAGCTTGCTAATTTTGGGGATCGTATCACTATCGTTTGTTGGTAAGTTGATCGTGATTGTAAGGTGGGGAGATTCAGAGACATGGAAAGAAATTTGATCAAAGATAAGTAATCCGACTATCGGATGATGATTCATTTTCTTTCCTTCGGGTCCATTCAGTACATCGTGCTGTGGCCACCATGCCCTGAATTCTGCGCTGATCTGATTCAAATCCCCAATGAGTTCCATCCACCAAGGATCACCCGCGAATTTGCCGTAATTGGCGCGAAACTGAGCTAAACGGTGCCGGGCATGCGTTTCCCAGTTTTCTTGAAGCAATTCACGCACGTATGGCGAAGTGAATGTTCGCCAAACCGAATTGCGCTCGCGCATCGACATTGCACCATAATCCCCATAAATCAAACTTGCAGCCCTGTTCCAGGCAATAATATTTAGGCGCTGATCGGTCACATAGGCCGGACTGGCCCCTTGTGAATCAAGGAAATTCTGAAGTGTCAGACTAATGGTATTTTCGATTGGTGCCAGATCGGCAGGCAGCTGCTGGAGGGCAAGCATAAATAAATGCTTACGCTCATTCGCATCAAGCTGGAGAGCTCGAGCAATATTGTCTAACACCTGAGCAGATACTTGGATATTTCGTGCTTGTTCCAGCCATGTGTACCAATCCACGCTTACGCCTGAGAGTTGAGCTACTTCCCCCCGTCTAAGCCCCGGTGTGCGTCTACGGCCTCCATTAGGCAGACCAACTTGCTCGGGTGAAATACGTGAACGTCGAGACTTTAGAAACTGTGCCAGCTCATCAAGGCGCGTATTGTTTGATTGCTGCATATATCTGTTCTACTCCTCTAATCTGACTTCTATCGTAGGAGCTTTACTCCTAGGATAAACCATCATCTTATTCTATTATATAATCCATTATACACTTTCTATTGAGATTAATTTCATATCGCAATGGAAGGGGATTTACTTTGGAACAAACAATGCAAATACAGTCAAACAGATCAGGCAAGCTAGCCAAAGCGCTGCTGCTTCTTGGACTTTCGCTCGGATACTTTATGGTACTACTGGACATGACGGTGGTAAGTGTCGCGCTGCCTGCGATACGTGCCGAGTTAGGAGGGGGAATATCCGGGCTTCAATGGGTGGTCAACGCATACACAATCGTGTTTGCAGGTTTGCTGCTATCTATGGGGTCTTTTGCAGATAAAATAGGTGCCAAACGTGTCTATATGGGAGGGTTAGTCTTATTTCTTGCAACATCGGCCATATGCGTAGTTGTTTCATCGCTTGGAATGCTTATCGGCTTACGCGCAATACTCGGCGTAGGAGGAGCAGCATTGATGCCAGCCTCGCTCACCCTGTTGGTCCATGCCTACCCTGAGCCGGCTGAACGTGCCAAGGCGCTTGGCATTTGGGCAGCGGTTACCGGGGCAGCGATGGCGGCAGGACCAGTTGTGGGCGGACTATTGGTGGACTCGTTCGGTTGGCGAAGTATTTTCCTGCTCAACGTGCCGCTTGCAGTCATTAGCTTAATCTTGACGATTCTGTTCGTCAGGGAAACGGAGCATAAATTGCAGGAAAGCTATGACCTAGGAGGACAAATTACGGCCATAGTCGCCATAGCTGCATTGTCGTTCGGACTGATGGAGGGAGACACATATGGGTGGCATTCTCCGTTTATTTTCACGGTATTTGGCCTAGCTCTGTTGGGCGCTATGTTATTTTTGATTTTTGAAGCGAAAGGCAAGCTGCCATTACTTCCCTTGCAGCTATTTAAAAATAAGACGATATCGGCCGGCATGCTTACGGGGATGGCGATCAACATTGGCCTGTCGGGCATTCTATTTGTACTGCCTTTGTTTTTTCAACAAGTGCGCGGGCTCTCGGCCCACATGACTGGACTCTTGCTTCTTCCAATGATGATTCCGCTGGCCTTTAACCCCATTCTGACGGGTCGCATTGTTGGCCGAATTGGATCGCGGATACCAATGACTTTCGGCTTTAGCCTCGGTGCAGTAGGTACACTGCTGCAAGTGTGGACGGAAGTGAACACCAGCTATGTGATTACGATGCTTGGCTTGATGTTGTTTGGTTTCGGAGTGTCCTTTACGATTCCCTCGTTGATGGCAGCTGTCATCTCTTCCGTTCCCAAAGAACAGACTGGTGCCGTCTCAGGTGCGCTTAACTCTAGCCGCCAGCTTGGCTCAACGTTAGGAGTTGCCATTCTCGGCTCGATTCTGAGTAGCAGAGCTTCGTTTATTGACGGTATGCATCTATCGCTTATCGTTACAACTGTTATTTTGTTTGGTGGTAGTGTCTTGTCGTTTGCATTTATCGGTAGAAAAGAATAATGGCCTTAAAGAACTAGGTGGAGCAGATCCAATTTAACTATAGCTATACTATCCATTGATCTCGAGATCAACTTCACGGTATGGTGGAGATGAGCTCATTATCATCGTGAGAGGTGTGGTCAGGTTGTTGATTAAGGAATGCGGCATGTATGAAATACAGCATCTCATGCAAGAGTATGTTCGTACTCTATCTTCCCCCTTTGATGATTTTTTGGAGGAGCATATTCTCAGCTCTACTTTTTATTTGTTCCTAGATGAGTCAGAAGAAGTCGGCTATTCGGCCATTCACAACAATCAGCTGCTTACTCAGTTTTTCATTCGACCATTTTATCAGAAGTATGGCCAAGAGCTTTTGGATCAAATGATTGCAAAGCATGCAATAACGTCCCTATTCGTTCCAACCTGTGATGAACAATTCGTAAGTCTGGCCTTAGATAAAGACTTTACCATCACGAAACAGGCCTATTTTTTTCAAGATACTCGGATGACTATAGCCGTGGATAACGAAATGGAGGGTGGTATTTTTGCCCTTGCTACTCTGGATGACCTTCTACAAATCCAGCAGATTTGCGGTGATTTTCTCGACCACTATACAAGAAGGATTGAGAACGGAGAATTATTCACTTATTATCGAGGGGCAGACTTGCTTGGCATCGGTGTTCTTGGAAAAAGCCGTATGCTCGCGGGAATGGCGAGTATAGGCATGTTTACCAATGAATCCTATAGAAAACAAGGCATTGGGCGAAGCATTATTTTGAAATTGAAAGCGTGGTGTTACGACCACGATTTAACACCAATCTGCGGATGCTGGTATTACAATGAAGCATCCAAACGGACTTTAGAAAGTGCGGGGATGTTTACCAAAACCAGATTGTTGAACGTAAAGGTGACGAAGACATCAGAGTACACAACGAATTAAATAGCGGCAGCCAAGGACTATATGTTCAGTCCAAGGCTGCCGCTATTTATTTTCCCGAGCCCGTCTAATAGCTTAGGTGGAAACCCCATTTTTCCTTGCCCGTTTCATGGTATACATAGCTTCATCCGCGGTTTTCAGTAGTGAGGCGATGTCCGTCGCATCTCTAGGGTATTGGCTGACTCCGGCACTAAATGAAATCGGAATTTCAATCCCTTTATACATAAAAGGGGTCTTCAGTAAGAGTGACAACCGCGTATCGACTACACGGTCCAACTCGCTATTTTCATCCATAGAGGAGATGATCCAGACGAATTCGTCTCCCCCAATCCGTCCTATCAAATCATCAGGTTGGGAGCCATTGTCCAACATATGTGCAATATGCTTCAGATAAAGATCACCAACGTAATGCCCAAATCTATCGTTAATCGGTTTGAAATTATCCAGGTCGATTAATATAAGAGCAAAACTTTCGCGACGTGTTATCTTTTCTTGCAACAGCTCGTGGAGGGCAGCGCGATTATATAGATCTGTAAGTGAATCATGGTGTGCTAAATACTTGTAACTTTGTTCTGATTTCAATAATTTACGTTCCGCAACCTTGAGAGAAGTAACATCAGTTAGATGCATCACAAATAGCTTCTCGTCGGTTTCTTCGATCAATTCAAGGCCCATAACCAGATCCAAATCGCCTTTATTCGGATTATGCAGTTGAGCCTCCCACTGGGCATCATTTTCTTGTTGAACCAGGGCCATCATATCCACTACGGGCAAGTTATCTTCAAACTGGAAATAGCTCATAATATGATGAACAGGGATCCCTTCAAACCATTGTTTGGCCCTTGGATTCATTTCTTTAATGTCTCCCTTTTGGTCCAGAAGCAGAATGGCGGTTGGTGCAGATTTGAAAAGAATATGAAAGAGCTTGCGGTAATCCGGCATAATATCATATTTACCAACCAAATGACGGAGGGCAATAGCCCATAGCAAATAGCCGATAAAAAATAGGATCATGGCATTCCGTGATGTTACTACTTTCGATTGTAAGATAGATGTAACAAACACAAACCAGGCAAATAGCAAAAATAAGCTGAGAAGCAGTGAACGCAAAACCTGTCGATGCTTTACTACCTTCACACGATACCAAGAAACAGCGAGGATGATCACCGAAAGCAGGATATATCCTGCTACAAAGAGAACCGTTACTAGTAGAAATAGTGGATCAAGAGGACTTCGTCCATCCGTCACAGCCGCATTAAATAATTCCCGATGATCTTTGGTAATTAAAAATACAAGCCATAGGACATAAGGTGCTGCGTAAATGAAAGGCAAGAATCGCTTGAAAGACGAAGTCGCAGGGCTTCCGATGAGTATACTGAGATGGACCAAGCAGCATATAACAAGCAGGAGCATCGGACTATTTCCATAGAGAACAATCTGCATCTGATATTGCGGCAGTAAAGATGTTTTAATATATTCTCCTAGAAAATAAAACTGAAAAGCAAGCATGAGGAGAGCCGCAATTCGGTTCAACATGCTCTTCATATTTCGATGAATTAAGGTTACTGCCATGTAGAAAAAGAAAAAAGTGGGGAGCAAAATCGTTAAGAAGTCCATGAAAAGTTCATTCATTTAGATTATACCTTATCGTGATCGCGTAGTTGAGTTTCCACTCTCACATTAGCATGAATTTTACTTGCGATGCAATAACCAAACAGGAGGAATAAATAAGGTGGAAATTAGGAATATGACTCGGCGCTTTCAGTTTCCTGTTCAAATGAGTATGAGATACAAGCTTATGATTCTGATGGTAATAATCGCTGTTCTGCCGTTAACTTTAGTGACTATCTTTGCCGCAAAGACCACGAAGCAATCATTAAGTCTGGAAATCATACGTTCTAACGAGTCGAGAATGGACTGGGCGGCCAAATATTTCGATGAAAAATTTAGCCAGTTGCATTCGGTAGCGTATTCCCTTCTTATGGATAACAACTTATTTCCGAATTCCAATGGCGAAGCTGTGAGCACTGGTAACGTTCTGGATACAGGAAAACTGTATATGGATGAGAAGCTCAGATCCCTGTATGTTGCGAACAATACGAATATTGCCTCGATTTCTCTGTATCTGAATGCCAAGCAGCGTATGTATATCGTCGATAAGGATGCCGTTCGATCAACAGATCAAAGGATTGATCTCTTCGGGGAAGAGGGAGAATCTGCAAATAACCATCAGACTGTCAATAAAATTGTAAAATCCACACACAATAATTTTAAATTGGTGCGCAGCATGAATCGCTTTGAAGATCATGAGATTCTCGGTGGCGTGTTTATTGAAGCGAGATGGAATATGATGGATAACGTCATCAACATGATCCATTCGGAGCCGAATAGCCAAGTGCTTGTTTTGGATGCGCAAGGAAACATCATGTACAATCCTTACCCCGTACAAACGATGATGGACCAGGAGATGCTGGAAACGGCGATACACAGTCCTATGGAGCCTGGCTATATCGAATCCAAGCAAGGTATTCTATTTTACCAGCCAGTCGTATCGGCCAATCTATGGATCGTGAAATTTATTCCCATTAGCTACGTGAATGAAGGCGCTTCCACGACGCTAAGCTTTAGCTTTTATACAGCTATGGTCTCTGTTCTTCTCGCTATTATTCTTTCCGTTCTAATTGCGTATTTCACGACGAAACCGATTATTCGACTGACGAGGTCGATGAAGGCCGTGGAGCATCTAAATTTCAATGTGGGTGTCGACAAGGTACGAAGCGATGAGATTGGTACGCTAGAGAGACGGTTCAATTCTATGCTGCAAAAAATTAAAGAGCTGGTTCAAATTGAGTATAAAAGTAAAATCGAGAAGAGGACTGCGCAGCTGAAAGCGATGCAGGCGCAGATTAATCCGCATTTTCTATATAATGCACTGCAATCCATTGGCGGGGTTGCTCTCTCACGAAACGCACCAGAAATTTATGAGTATGTCAGAGCGCTTAGTGAACTATTTCGTTACACGATCAAAATGAAATCAGATCTCGTTACTGTGGCCGATGAAATCGAACATGTTACTAACTATTTGCATATTCAAAAACTGCGCTTTCAGGACACGATTCATATTCAAATTGACATCGAAGAAGACTGCGGAATTTACGAGCTTCCCAAATTCATACTCCAGCCTATTGTAGAGAATTGTTTCGTCCATGGTTTGGAAGGCCAGATGGGGCAGTGGATGATAACGATCAGGGTGGAGAAAATGATGGATGAAATTGAGATTAGTATTGAAGATAACGGGCTAGGCATGGATGAGGTGCGTTTGGAGGAAATTAGGCGACAATTAAGCCGACCAGGGGAGGATCAGGTGATTGGGGAAAGCATGGGCATGAACAATGTGAATTCACGGATTAAGCTTATTTTTGGTCAGGAATACGGTATGTTTGTTACAAGCTCAAAAGGTATCGGGACGACGGTCAAAGTCGTTATCCCAACACTAATTAAAGGAGAGGAGCCTCTACAATGAAAGCTGTCATTATTGATGATGAGTTCTGGGTCCGCAACAGCATAAGGCATTTGGCAGATTGGGAGCGACTAGGCATCTCTCAGGTTGAGGAAGCAGAGGATGGGCTTAGTGGCCTATCTATCATAGCGCAGATACATCCGGAAATTGTCATTACAGATATGAAAATGAGGGGCATGGACGGAGCTCAGCTTCTGCAAAAAATAAGTGAGGACTATCCGTTTATCCGCAAAATTGTCATTAGTGGATTTGATGATTTTACCTATATGAAACAGGCGATTCTCTCCAAAGTGGATGAATATTTAATCAAGCCGATCAATCCGGAAGAGCTGAATAGAGCTTTGGAGAAAGCGGTGCGAGAACTGGGCGTAACACGGGGTATTCATGCGGCTAAACCGCTGGATAAGCAGTTATTAAAGATCATCACGGAGCTAAAGCACACTGTCACCAGACATTTTCAAGAGATGAACACGGAGGCCGTTAAGAAAAGCTTCAAACAGTTGGAGCAAACGTTGAGCGAGCAAAAAGGCTTGCAGCCTGGTCTGAATAATTCGCTATACAAGCAATTCATGCTGCTTTTGGAGGAGCAATGTGCTATTTCAGGAAGCGAATTAACATTGGAAGCTCAAGCTAGCGCCAATCATTTTTTTGTTACGGATGATACGCCGGTGTCCGAGTGGACGGAAGTTTTGACTATCACATATGTCGGGATCTTGGAAGCATTAATTCATCAAAGGAAAAACAAGAACCGCATTAATATCGACGAGATTCGGATGTATCTCGATCTTTCGTACGCAGAGCAAGTGAGTCTTGGAACTATTGCCAGTAAATTTTTTGTCAGCAAAGAGCATCTATCCCGTACTTTCAAACAAGAAATCGGTGTTACTGTCATGGATTATTTGATTGCGAAAAGGATGGAGAAAGCGCTTCTGCTTCTTCAGGACTCTTCCGTATCCATCAAAAGCGCCGCAGAAGCAGTCGGCTATTCAGATCTGACTTATTTTCACCGCATATTCAAAAAAATGACAGGAATGACGCCATCTCAGATTAGACAGGATGCTTAATGAGCTTAAGCCAGTTCAATGATATCAATATTGTCCAGTCAGAGACGCTTTTTCTGTCCAATGAATGGTGGCGCTTTCTTCAGTATACTAGGGTTCGTAAGCGTTACCATAACAAGGGGAGGCGACAAAATGAAAAAAGCATTTGTAATGATAGTAGCAATAGCGATGCTTGGTTCCACCGTGGCTTGTTCGTCCGGTCAAGGAACACCAAGCGCTGGGGAAAGCAGCAATTCTAAAAGTGAGGGTGCGCCTAAAAAAGTAGAATTGAAGGTGTTTCTTGGTGGCTTGGACCGTTTTCGTGATCAATTCGAGAAGTACTTCGCCGAATTCGCTAAGAAAGAAAAGAAAGAGAAAAATATCGAGGTTACGATCAACACCGAGTATCCAGGTTCCGATAATTCAACACAAATTTTGAAAACTCGCCTAGCAACTGGCGATGTACCGGATATATTCAGTCTGCATGCAGT
The DNA here is from genome assembly GCF_059692175.1 of Paenibacillus sp. J22R67. Classification (NCBI taxonomy): domain Bacteria; kingdom Bacillati; phylum Bacillota; class Bacilli; order Caryophanales; family Paenibacillaceae; genus Paenibacillus; species Paenibacillus sp. J22R67. The sequence continues at coordinate 560,023 of NZ_JCAUAX010000004.1, forward strand.
GAACGACATTCCTGATTACTACAAAGCTGGTTATTTGGAGGATTTAACGAAACAACCGCTTTCCCCTAAGCTTATTGATGGCATCAAGTCACTCGTAACTATCGACAATAAAGTAGTAGCAGTTCCTATGGAAAGCTTGGCATGGGGGTACCTCTACAACAAAAAAATCTTCAAAGATCTAGGTATTAAACCACCGTCCACGCTAACGGAAATGAAGGCCGTCGTTCAAAAGTTAAATGACAATAAAATTAAGCCGTTTATGCTCAGCTACAAAGAAAGCTGGATTCCTCAGCTGTTCTTGCCTCTAACAATCGGTGGATTGGGCAACTCAACCCATAAGGATTTTATTGATAAAATGAATAAAAATCAAGGAAGTTTTGCAGAAGTGAAAGAGATGTTCGGGATTATTGATCTTGTTAACAGCAATGGAACCGACCGTGTATTCGAAGTAGGCAACGATGATGGAGCTGCTGATTTTGCTGCCGGCAAAGCGGCCATGTGGGTACAAGGACCATGGGATGCGGACAGCATATTGAAAGCTAATGATAAGTTCGAGTTTGGGGTTGCTCCACTTCCTATCAACGATGATCCTACGGCTACTCAAATCAACGTCTCCGTGTCAACTTCCTTAGCTCTGGCTTCCCAAGGCAAGAATAAGGAAGTTTCGGCAGATCTGCTCAATTTCATTCTAGATGATCAAGCGTCAAACGATCTGTATCAAGGATTGAAATTCAATCCAGTGTCCAAAAACCACACGTTTAAGCCTTATCCTTGGGTGGAGGACGCTTCCGTATTTGTAAACAAAGGGCAAGCCTATAAAGATCCGCAGATTCCAGCTGCCGTGAAGGATGAATCAGGCAAAGCGCTTCAAGCCTATTTTAACAAGAAAATGTCTGCAGATGATGTTATTAAGGATCTGGATAAAACCTGGAAAGATGCAAACGCGATAGCAAACAAAAAATAAAGTTCGGAAGACATATTGTGCTCTGCCCTGATCTTTGAAGGATGAAGGCAGAGCACGAGATTTTCCTAAGGAGTGAGCCCACGTGCTGAAACGCCTTGTCAAAGACCATACATCATTGATCTTGTTCGTGCTGCCCGCTTTTATCATGTATGTGACATTTCTTGTTATTCCGATGCTCCAGGGCTCGTACTACAGCTTTACGAACTGGGATGGCTTGAATAAACATTATAGTTTCGTTGGGCTAGAGAATTTCATTGAAGCCATTCGCGATGATGCGAACTTTCGATCGTCGATTCTATTCACGGCCAAATATGTCTTATTTGCTGTCGTTTTTCAGAACGCCATCGCATTGCTGCTTGCCCTAATGATTGAATCGCAAAGCAAAGGAAAAGGGTGGCTTCGAACCATCTTCTTCATGCCTAGCATGCTAAGTATTATCATAAGTACTTTCATGTGGGTGTTCGTATTTACAAAGGTCATGCCAGCATTGTCCAAGTATGCCGTTTTGAAATTTCTCGATATTTCCTGGCTAGGTGACCCTAACATTTCGTTCTACACCATCATGCTCGTTTCCGTTTGGGGCGGTATAGGAACTTTAATGATTATTTATATGTCTGCCATTCAAGGCATTCCCATGCATCTTAAAGAAGCGGCTATTATTGATGGCGCCAAGCCTTATCATATGCTGCGTTACATTACTTTGCCATTGATTGCGCATGCGCTCACGATCTGCATCTTTTTAACCTTGAACAACTCGTTTAAAGTGTACGACCTTATCTATGCTTTAACAGGCGGAGGTCCTGCTCGGGCTACGCAAGTTATCTCTATGAATATTCTGGAGGAGGCTTATCAGCGCAATTTCAGATATGGTTATGCCAGCGCGAAAGCGATTATTCTCTTCCTGATCATACTTGTCATTACGCTTATTCAAGTGACCGTCATGAAGAAGCGGGAGGTAGAGGCATGAACAAGCGGCAGTATTCAGGGCTGTCTCTATTGGCACTAAGCATCTTAGCGATTTTCTTCCTTTTTCCGATTTATATGGCCATACTGAATTCTTTCAAAACACAGGGAGAGATGTACAGCTCCGTTCTAGGCCTCCCAGTGAAGTTTCACATTGAAAACTATGTGCAAGCTTTTAGCAAGGCGAACATGCTCAAGAGCGGTTGGAATACAATTGTTGTAACCGTAACAGGTATTGTCGTCATCGTGTTATGCAGCTCTCTAGCAGGATACAAGCTCTCCCGAACGCCTGGGAAACTGAGCAATGTGATTTTCATGCTGTTCGTATCATCCATGCTGATCCCTTTTCAGACGATTATGGTTACTTTAACCAAGATGGCCAAATCGCTTGGGCTCCAAGGCTCCCCATTCGGTCTAGGCATTGTGTGTGCCGGCTTGGGTGTAAGTATGGCCGTGTTTCTGTACCACGGTTTCGTGAAGGGCATTCCACGGGAGTTAGATGAATCCGCGAAAATGGATGGATGCAGCGAAATTAAAACCTTTTTCATGATCATTTTACCGCTGCTGCTTCCGATTACATTTACAATTGGTATTTTGAATCTGTTGTGGCTATGGAACGATTTCCTACTGCCCGTACTGATGCTTACCGATTTCCGCCAATATACGTTAGTTTTGACAATTAATATGTTCTTCGGCAAGTATAGCCGAGAATGGTCGTTAATTCTGGCTTCATTGATCTTGTCGTCGATTCCGATTGTCGTCATATTTGCTGTATTTCAACGTTGGATTATCCAAGGAATTACAGATGGAGCGGTAAAAGGCTAACGGTATGACGTGAAGTGTGAGGAAGAATATTGAAAAAAATGTCGAATTTGATCGAATTTTATTGGAAAAACCACCCGATAAGGGTGGTTTTTTAGCTTTTTCAGGCCTATTCTCCTACGGAAATCGCGTGTTCTTCCTTGTTTTTACATATTCTTCACACTTTAATCACACTTCTATCATGAATGTCAAATATGGTGAGAGGGAGCATTTGCCCAAATGAAATGAATCAGACGGAGGTTTCCATCCCATGAGGAAGTACAGTTCACTCAAGAGTACCACAATCATCGCAGTCGTTACCGCGATAACCGTCACCATAGCGGGTTGCAGCACACCAGCAAGCACCGCTAAACCAGGGGCAAACGGACGAACGGGAACACGTCAGATGACAGTAGAAACACAAGTTGTTAAATTGTCGGACATCGGTGGCGGGCAAGTATTTACGGGCTCGATCACGCCGGCTTTCACTACGAATCTTTCTTCTAAAGTGAATGGCCGCATAACTTCCCTTGATGTTAATATCGGGGATAAGGTGCAAGTAGGACAGGCTTTAGCGCACATTGATACAACCGCGCTCCAGCAATCTGTCGAGCAGACCAAAAGCGATTATGCGTTAAGTCAAGTACAGTACAACAAGGTAGTGAATGATCAAGCGAATAGTTTAGCTTTAGCGCAGAAAACGCTAGCTGTTCAGCAAGCTGCATATGAGAAAACAATTAATGATCAGAAGAATGCCGTAGCTTTAGCGCAAACCCAATTAAATAATGCAATTACGACACAACAAAACTCTATTGAAACAGCTAAACAAGGAGTCTCTTCTGCACAGGTAGGCTTCAGTAAAGCACAAGCTGATGCTGCTACCGCAGTAACGGTTGCGCAGACGAACTTGAATTCACAGTTAGACAGCTTGTTAACAACACAAAATAACAATATAGATTCCTCTCAGCTTAGCGTGCAACAAGCTGTTGCTTCCTACAATACAGCTCTTCAATCCGGCAAAGACATTGACAGTGCTTTCGCCAAGCTGCAAACGACTCAGCTGGCGCTACAGCAAGCGCAGCAAGCTCAATATAAAGACACGCAGTCAGCGCAGCAATCGTTGACGAACTTGCAGAATGCGTTGTTGACTGCACAAAGCTCCCAAGCTGTGCAAGTTGCACAGGAGTCTTTGAATTCAGCATTATTAACACTTGCTAATACGCAAGCGACCGCTTCGGCTCAGCTTGATCTCAGTCGTACACAGCTAGCACAAACACAATCCTCACAGGATATTTCCAAAAACAGTGCGGAAGCTGCCCTCGAGCAATCTAAGCAAACGCTGAAAGCAGCGCAATCTACCGATTCCTTGCAAGTAAGTGCTGCTCAGCTTCAGCAAGCTGAAACGAGATTGAGCATCTTAAGCGAACAGCTTCAAGATGGTGTGTTGACGAGCCCTGTTGCAGGGATCGTAAGCGCAATTCTGGTACCAGTCGGACAGAATGCGGGCCAAGCTGCCGTTATGTCTATCTCTACGGTAGATCCAATATTGGCAACAGTCAACGTATCTGAAGCATCCATTGGTAAGATCAAAAACGGTTCCCCCATGTCGGTTAAAATCCCTACACTAAATAAATCGTTTGATGGAACGGTGTATACCGTTCATCCAACCATGGACCCTACTTCCAAATCTTTTCTGGTCGACATTAAAATTAATGATGATAATCATGAAGTACTACCTGGCATGTTTGCCGAATCCTCACTCAAAAGTGAAGGTAAACAATCCATTGTTGTACCTGCAGACGCCGTGCTCAGTCAACCAAGCGGTAATGCGGTATACATAGTTAAAGAGGGGAAAGCGTCGAAGGTACTTGTCAAAGTAGGTGTGATGACGAGTTCATCCTTTGAAATTATTAGCGGTCTGAAGGTTGGAGACGAGCTTGTCGTTAAAGGGCAAGAGCTGCTTTCGGATAACGTTCCGGTACAGATTAATCAACCAGGACAAGAAAATGGAGCAGGCAAAGGCCAGGGGCAAGCCGGTCAAGGCCAAGGCCAGAATAGAAATGGCGGTCAAGGCGGGCAAGGTGGTCAAGGCGGCGGTCAAGGTGGAGGTCAAGCTGGTCAAGGTCAAAGCAGAAGCGGCGGCCAAGGACAGAACGGACAAGGCACCCCAGGCAAGGGAGCTGATCCTTCAGGAGCTAAGCCAAGCGGCAATGGCGCTGAAACAGCAACTCCGAAAGCGGGGGCTGGACAGTGAAATTAGCTAATTTCTCCGTTCATCGTCCTGTCACCATCTTAATGATCATGATTTCGCTCGTGATCGTGGGCTCGATTGCGATTCCACTACTGCCAGTGGATCTTTACCCGAACCTGGAAATTCCGTCAGCGACCGTATCGGTCTCTTGGAGCGGTGCATCACCAGGACAGATTGAACAACAAATTACGAAGCCGATTGAGAATGCGATGGCTACCGTCACAGGGGTAACGAGTATATCTTCTAACTCACGTACGGGTTCAAGTAACGTTACACTACAATTTAATTATGGAACGAATATTGATCAGGCAACATTAACCATGAGGGACAAATTAGATCGTGTCCGAAGGCAGCTTCCAGCGGATGCGGATGCCCCAGTCGTTTCTCGTGTTGATCCGAACAGTACACCGATCATGACTCTAGCCCTGTATGGTAAAACAGACCTGGTCACACTGCGCGACATCGCTGACAATATTGTGAGTCCTGATGTTCAGCGTTCCGATGGCGTTGCCTCGGTTGGCGTCACTGGCGGACGTGTAAGACAAATACAAATTCTCGTAGAACCAAGTCGCTTGCAGCAATACAATATCTCATTCAGTACCTTGGTTTCAGCACTTGGTAATGATAATTCTTCCACGGACGCTGGACTTGTCAATAAAGGCAGTCAACTGGTGCCCTTACATATTGACGGAGAATTTAAGTCGACAGCTGATATCGGCAAAGTACAAGTACAGCTGGGGCGTGGACAAACGATCGCTTTAAGCGAACTCGGCAAAATTATAGACACTTATCAAGATGTTACGCTAGAAGCGCGTAAAGACGGAGAAGTCAGTGTTTCTCTCTCTGTCCTGAAGCAATCAGACGGCAACACGGTCTCCGTGTCTAGCAACATTCAGAAGTCGCTTCAAGACATTCAGTCCAAGCTTCCAGAAGGTATGCATATCGCGGTACTGAATGATTCTGCCAAGTTTATTCGCGATTCCTTACGTACCGTTGTTGAGCATACTTTGCTCGGAGGCGTGTTCTCGGTCATCATCCTGTTGTTCTTCTTGCGAAGTGTAAGGGCGACCCTAATTATCGGCGTCGTTATTCCGATTTCTATCATAAGCACATTCAGTATGATGTATTTCGGTCATCAAACGATTAATACCATCACGCTCGGTGGGTTGGCACTTGGTCTCGGTTCACTCGTAGACTTCGCGGTCGTTGTCTTGGAAAGTATTTTCCGTAAACGACACGAAGGCTTGTCTCCTGAAGAAGCCGCAAAAGTGGGAACTGCCGAGGTAGGTACAGCGGTTATGGCCTCGGCGTTGGCACAAATTGCGGTTTTTGCGCCGACGGCTTTCATTAGCGGCTTAGTCAAACAATTTTTCTGGCCGATGGCACTAGTTGTTTGTTTCTCTCATATAGCCGCATGGTTTGCAGCTGTTACTTTGGTGCCTATGCTGGCAGCGAAAATTTTGCGTCGCAAGGTCGATGAAGAGCTGCCAACCGGTAGAAGCTTTAATCCTTTCGTTTGGTTCGGTAGAGGTATGGAGTCTATCACTCATGTGTACGGCAAGCTGCTCCGGTGGTCTATGCTGCATCGTTGGGTCATTATCGCGGTTACCGTTCTGTTATTCGCTGCCAGCGTGTACTCGGTTCGTTTTGTAGGCAGTGAATTAACACCCAAAACAGATCAAGGGCAAGTCAATTTAAATATTAATCTGCCGCAAGGGACAGATTTCGCCGTGACGAATCAAGTGGCTACTACGCTGGAGACGAGATTGAAAGATGTGCCGGAAATCGACACCGTCTTTACTTCAGTCGGATCGGCCGGTGGCGGTGCCTTTCAGTCAGCGGCAACGAATACGGGCAGCATTCAAATTAGATTAAAACCGCTCGCCGAAAGAACGAAAAGTACCGATCAAGTTGCCGAACAAATCCGGGCGCTCACAACAGGCTTTGCGGGAGCACAAATTGGTGTAAGTGTTCCAGCGGGTGTACGTCTGCCAGGCCTTGGCGGTAACTTTGGTGGCGGTGACATTCAAGTTAATTTATCCGGACCGGATTTAGCCGTCTTACAGAAGCTGGGCGATCTCGTCGCACAGGAAATCACTTCTGTAGAAGGCACACGAAATGTGCAAAATACGTTAGATCGTTCGATTCCGCAGTTCAACTTAACGATCGATCGTGATGCAGCAGCTCACTACGGTGTTTCGTTGCGAGATGTGATGACTGCTTTGCGTACAGCTTATCAGGGAAGTGTGGCTACACAGTTTAAAACAGCAAGTTCACAGATTTCTGTTCTCGTGAAGTATCCGAATGATTTTACGAACAAGCTGGAGAATTTCAACAATGTGACGATTAATACGGCAAGTGGTGCGATTGTCCCTGTTAGTCTCATTGCGAAGGTTGAACCGGGTACAGGTCCTGCGCAAATTCGCAGACAAGATCAGAACCGTGTAGCGACAGTGCAAGCTTCCATATTTGGAGCTTCCGTTGGTGAGGTATCGGCCGAAGTCAAACAGAAAATTGATGCCATTCAACCACCAGATGGTTATCAAGTAACGATGGGCGGCCAGCAGGCTAGTCAGAATGACTCTTTTAAAAGCCTGTACTTAGTGCTTATTCTGTCCGTTGCCTTGGTGTACATGGTTATGGCAAGTCAATTTGAATCGTTATATGGCCCATTTATCATCATGTTCTCCCTACCGCCAACTTTCATTGGCGCCATACTGGGGCTTTTGGTCACACATCGAACGATTAATATGAATTCGATCATTGGAATGATTATGCTCGTGGGAATTGTCGTTAATAATGCCATTGTTTTAATCGATTATACGAATCAATTGCGAGCCAAAGGTATGCCGTTATTCGATGCTCTGATTGAAGCGGGCAAAGTGCGCTTGCGGCCAATCTTGATGACTACAGCGACTACGGTCCTTGCGATGGTACCGCTTGTTATCGGGTTTGGCGAAGGAGCGGAGACGCAGGCATCCATGGCAACCGTTGTAGCATTTGGTTTGACCTTATCCACATTAGTCACTCTAGTATTGATTCCTGTTGTTTATACATTGCTGGATAGTTGGAAAGATGGCATCACGAAAAGATTTAAACGCAAACCAGCAATTGCCCAAGAGCAAGGGACTACAGCTTAGTTATAGGGGTTTACGAAGATAGCTTCCTTATGGAAAGCTTTAAGGAGAAGGAACATGAAAACAGTGAAACGTAACGTTACTTTCTGGCTGCTAGGTTTTCTGCTTTTTAGTTCCTTTACAGCTTTCTCGGTATTTCCCGGGAAAGTTTTTGGGGAAACGAACAGCGCTACTACCGTCACTTCAGATATGAACCCTGCTTCGATCCAGCAAATTCGAGGCGGGAAAGGTTTTACGGTTGTTTTGAAGAAAGATGGTACCGTTTGGACATGGGGAAATAATCTTCGCGGTAAACTTGGGGGAGGTCTGAGCAATCGCAATCAGGCAGCACCAATCAGCGGATTGTCCGGCATTACGGCAATTGCAGTTGGTTCGTCTCACTCCTTAGCACTTAAATCCGATGGTACCGTGTGGTCATGGGGAGAGAACACATTTGGCCAGTTAGGCGACGGATCAACGATAGATCGCTCAACACCTGTTCAGGTAGCAGATCTCACCCATGTGACTGCAATTTCCGCAGGTAATTTCCACTCTGTTGCGATCAAAGATGATGGAACAGCATGGAGCTGGGGAGACAATACGTACGGTCAACTCGGAGACGGTACGAATAATACCCAGAACAAACCCGTTCAAGTCATAGGCAACATCGTATCGGTTAAAGCGATAGCAAGCGGTGCGTACCATACCTTGGCGATTGATCAAGATGGCGTTGTATGGGCTTGGGGCGATAATTTCTTTGGCGAACTTGGCTATGGCTATGATCAGAACCGATTGAGCACGCCAATTATGGCTACAAACGCTAACTGGCATATTACCCAGATCGCTGCGGGATTCGACTTCTCATTAGCTCTTAAGGATGACGGTACCGTGTTAACTTGGGGACTGATCGATTCAGATCCAAACACGATGTATAACGCCATTACAACTAATACGCAGGATCAACATAAGTTTCCCGTTCTTGTTACGGGGCTAGATCATGTGACTCAAATAACGGCTGGAAGTTCGCATGCTGTTGCTTTAAAAGATGATGGAAGCGTCTATACATGGGGAAACAATACCTCAGGTCAATTAGGCGTAGGAACCGGATTTGATGGAAAAACATGGAGTCAGACATTTCCCGACCATGTTAACGATCTGCCCGAGATAGCTGGATTAGGGGTAGGTTCCAATTTCACTTTTGCTATCGATAAAGAGGGGAAGCTTTGGGCGTGGGGGAACAACAGTTACAGCCAACTCGGCGACAAGACGCTGAACAATCAAGCTGCTCCGGTTCAAACAAAGGTGAGCGAATGGCTGAATCCTCCGGTGCTTAAGCCCGGCGAAGGAACGGTTTTGATTAAAGATCCCAAAGATCAGCCGCTTACTGCGAGCGAAAGTGATACCTTTATTATCAAAAATAATGAGCTGTACGGTTGGGGAAGTAATACGTTCGGTCAATTGGGAGATGGTACACATACCTCTGTCTTATCTCCGAAAGCCTTAAATCTAGACGGGATTGCTGCCATTGAAGGCGGCGATACTCACATGGTTGTCGTTAAGAAGGATGAAACCCTCTGGACATGGGGACAGAACTTCTTTGGTCAATTAGGCGATGGAACCACGACACCAAGCACAACACCTGTACAAGTGAAGGCATTGAACGGTGTTGTATCTGCAACAGCAGGAAGCAATCATACACTGGCGCTGCTTAATAATGGATCTGTTTGGAGTTTTGGAGACAATACGTATGGGCAATTAGGTCATGACACGACTGCAGCGTCAAACCAAATTATCCAGCTATCGAATATCGTAGCGATCGCTTCAGGAGCCAATTTTAACTTAGCCCTAGAAAATACGGGGAAAATATGGGCTTGGGGAGATAATACGAGTGGACAACTAGGAGATGGGACGCTTGCCAGTAAGCAGCAACCTGTACAAATTTATGATCTAGCTGGTGTTATCGCGATTACAGCCGGTAAAAACTTTGCTCTTGCTCTAAAGGATGATGGCACCGTATGGGCATGGGGCTACAACGCCTTCGGACAGTTAGGCAACGGAACAACCATGAATCAATCGAAGCCAGTCCAAGTGACGGCATTGCCTTCCATGAAATCCATACATGCAGGCTCTTATCATAGCCTAGCGATTGCAAATGACGGAAGTGTCTGGGCTTGGGGCCAAAACCTTTTTGGACAAATAGGCGATGGTACCAAGGCCAATCAGAATAAACCGGTACAACTTAAGGGGATTGCCAAGGCAGATGACGCATCCGCAGGCGGGACTCATAGCGTAGTGAAAGCAGCAGATGGCACCATCTGGACATGGGGCGGCAACTACACGGGCCAATTAGGAAGCAATTCCTTAGCCAATCGTAATCTGCCAGCTGTTGTTATTGGACTAAGCGCTTCTTTCAACGATTTGGAAGGCCACTGGGCGAAGGAAAATATTCTTCAAGCAGCGGAAAAGGGAATTGTGAATGGCTACAGCGACGGCAGCTTTCTTCCTGATCGCGTCATTACAAGAGGAGAATTTCTGAAGCTTGCCGTTACGGCGATGCATCTGCCTATCGCTTCGGAAAACGCCAGTGGAGTCTGGTATCAACCTTATATCGATGCTGTGCAAAAGGCGGGCATTCTGCAAAGTGAGGATTTGCAACAAGGCTGGGATCTTCCTATTACACGTCAGGAGATTGCCACAGTTGCCCTTCGTGCGGTAAGCCCGGATTTGCAAAAAGCAAATACTGTCATTGATCCGAGCTTTGTGATGAGCGAAGCAGTTAGCAAGGGAATTATACAAGGTTTAAGCGACGGTAGGCTGGAGCCGAATGAAGCAACGACACGAGCGCAAGCGGTAGTGGTTGTTGAACGCATCGGAAACATTCAACAAGGCAAGTGATCTTAGCCATGTAGGAAAGCTATTTTGAAAGGGTACAGTTGGAACACAACGAGTGAATATTGCTCGGGTGATCTAACTGTACCTTTTTCACATTGTCATATTGGCCCATGGTTAGATTTTCCATCTATCCTCCTTTCCATATTTATGTATAATAGGAAGGGGGATAGTTTCCATAAACTAGTTAGGGAGAGATTTATTTGAAACAACAGATTCGCTATGTAATATTTACTTTACTAGCACTCTCATTTTGTGGAGGGAACGGGCAAGTATTCGCAGCCGGGGCCACGAATGGCGGGGAGACAGCCAGTGTCTCGCATTGGCAAACGAAGGAGCTGGATGGTGAGGTCTATGTGAAGGCTTCCGACGTTGTCAAAACATTAGGAGGCAGCGGGGATTACCGGGCTGAAGCGAACGACTTTACCTATGCGTCAGGCTCTCGTGTAACGGAGGTAGTAAAAAAGGTTTCTCCATCCATAGTCGGGATTATTGGCAAGCCGATGAGCGGGAGTCAAGCTTCGTCGGACAACCGTTTTAACTTAGCTCATGGCACCGGAATTATCGTTCAATCCGATGGGCTCATTGTTACCAATGCGCATGTAGTCGAAGATATGAAGCAGATTATTGTTGTGACCTCAGACGGGAAGCAATATGCGGGGAAAACGACTCATTTGGATGAAGAGAGCGATTTGGCGGTCGTTCAGATTGACGCAAAAAATTTACCGGCAGCCACTTTTGCTAAGAGCAGCAATGTTGAGGTCGGTGAACTTGTCGTTGCAATTGGTACGCCAATTTCATTTGCTCTTCGCAACACAGTTACCTATGGAGTGATTAGCGGTACTAACCGTTCCTTGCATTCTACGTATCGATTACTCCAAACGGATGCAGCTATCAATCCAGGCAATAGCGGCGGAGCATTGGTTAATCTGCAAGGCGAGGTAATTGGTATTAATTCATTGAAGTTATCTGCGGCGGGTATCGATGGACTTGGATTCGCAATTCCTTCAGATACGGTAGAATACATATTGGATCAGTTTTTAAAGTACGGGAAAGTCAAACGTCCTGCGCTTGGCCTGGAGGTAGAAGAGAGCTGGGCAGCTGTTGTCGGGCTTCCTACGGACGAGCCGCTTAAGGTTTCGCGTGTAGACCCGCATACGTCCGCTGCTGATGCCGGGATTAAAGAAGGCGATGTTCTGTACTCAGTGAATAATTCCAATGTGAAAACACTGGTTGATTTGAATGAGCTTTTGAAGCAATACTTACCCGGAGACAAGGTTACTTTGACTCTGCAATCGAACGGAGACATTATCCAAAAAGAAATTACATTGCTGGATGCTACCCAAACCCAATAAACTCGGAAGGTGAACAATGACTAAATTACGCTCTACTTACCTGATTTTACTAGCATTTATATTAATTATGATTCAACCGCTCAGCGCTTTTGCTGCTGATACCGAAACGAAAGACCAATCGGTACATATTCAATTGAAGCTTGGAGAAGATCATATTACCATTAACGATCAAACCACTTCTGTTGAAACCCCTTATGCGAACAATGGCGTGACGCTTGTACCTTTGCGAGTGATTACTTCGGCCTTCGGCGCAGCCTTAAGCTGGGCTTCTGAAACGCAAACAGTAGGACTCACCTATAATGGCACATCTATTTCCTTACAAATCGGCAGCACGACAGCAACAGTCAACGGGAAAGAAGAACAGATTGAAGTTGCGCCTGAGTTGAAAAATGGAACGACCATGGTACCGCTTCGATTCATTTCGGAGAAGTTCGGAGCCAGCGTAAAGTTTGATGAAGCGACATCAACGATTGCTATTTCCAGCACGCGTGCTGCAGGCACGGATGCGGAAGGTATTGATTCAGATCTAGGAAAGACGCATATCGGCAACAGCTATTATGGCTGGTCGATGAAATATCCGACGGGTCTGGTGAAGAGTTATCAGAGCTTTAAGGAGGATTACGTTTCATTCCAGGATGCAAATGGAGAGTACCGCTTTAATGTATCGGTAAAGTCCGATATGACTGAGAATATGTCGGAGGATGCTCTGCTGGATTTGCTAGTGGACCAAACGGATGATGAACCGATTTTAGAGAAGAAATATGTTTCAAGCGGTACACGTCCATATGCGCTCATTAAATCCAAGGATGATGAAGAACTCTATGAATATCGCGCCTATCAAAACGGCGACAAAGTGTATATCCTTATTTTCACGATTGAAAAGGAAGAAAATGATAAAGTCATAACGAAACATAATGCTTATCAGGATTTATTAAACAGCTTCCAATTATCATTTGATACAAGTGTCAAAACCTTGAAAGACCTTTCGTCAGTGAAAGATGGATTGCGCTTGTATACGGATGAAACGTATGGAATTTCCATTAAGATTCCAGCCGAGTGGTCGAAAACCGGAAGCAACAGCGAAATGATTGTGTTCACGGATCCGAAGAAAAAAAGAAGTATCGGGTATAAAGTGACTTCGAAGTCGGAAAGCGATACCCTGCAAAAGTGGTCTGACCGTACGGCTGACAATTACACGCAGCTTTACGCTCCAGCGTATAGGAAAACGGAAGCTATACGAAGTCTCGTGGTTGACGGGAATCAGGCGCTTGTGTCGCGAACGTCGAATACATTTGACTCCCGCATTTGGGATTCAACCGAGAATGTGTATCTCATCAAAGGAAATTATAAATATTATATGGTGATTGATTTTAGCAATAAGGATGATCTTTCTGATAGCTTCATTCAAACCACGTTGCAATCAGTTAAGATCGGCAAACCTTCCAGTTCGATCGGGACGATTAAAGACAGCTCGGAAAACTTGGATCGTTCGAAAACGAGTGTAGTGAAAAATAAGAATTATAACTACACAATTTCAATTCCTGATTACTGGAAGCTTAATGCATCCCAGAGCAAAAACGGCACGCTGGAATATGCGTTCGGGATGGGGGATTTTCTTTTTCTCGCCAATGATACGGAGCTTTCTAGCTTAACTACCCAAGAGGTTGTCAATCAGATTAAAGAAAAACTTCGTTCCCAGTACGGTGCTACAGATCTCAAAGAGACAGTCAACCGAACGGAAAGCGTTGCTGGCGTTCAAGCTATCTGGCTTGAATGGGAGTATAAGGACATTGTAATGACAATGTGCCTCTTTCAAAAGAGCGGCAGTCATTATCTGTTCATGACCAATTATCCGAAGGCAATTCAAACGGATTTCTTGCAAAAACAAATTGCGGATACGATCAAATCATTCCAAATAACCCAATAATGCAGGAAAAAAGCCGGAGGCCATCTCCGGCTTTTTTCGTGCATCTTTTTTACCGACAATTAGATATCGTCCGTCAAGATAAGCGTATCTGCGTTGACTGTGCCTTTCAGCTTCAACAAAGCAATATTAATGTAGACTGTGCCATCATAGGTAAAAGATCCAGTTCCTTTGGAATATTGGCTATTGGTAGCAAATGAACCGACAAGCTGGCCATTATAACTCAGCTGCAGCATGGGATCTCCCCAGCTGATCGTATAGAAGCTGCTTAAGGTCGAAAGGGAGACATAACGCGCGCCATCCACTTGAATGAGGCCAAATTCTCCTGTGCTTTTTTGGGCCTTCTCGTCATCTAAGCTGAGAACAACCGTTTTAATGGCCTGGTATCCGCTGCTAGGGTCGCCGGAAGCTTGTGGCTCAGGTGTTGCGGATGGGGAAGGTGTCGGAGATGGCGTTGGAGATGGAAGGGAGGGCTGCACCTCTTTTTTCTTTAGCGAAATGCCGAGGTCAGCATCGAAAGAAACATCGTATCCGGTTGCTTCGCCAAGAGCCCGTACCGGCAAATAAGAAGTCCCGTCCACAACGATAGCCGGAGTTGCCAGTGTTTTGCCTTCAATCTGGAAGGGGAAGGACCCCTGAATCGTTTTTCCTATTAAACTAGTGATTTCTTCTGCATGCGCAGATAGTGTTGTAGCCAAGAGAAATCCGGCGATACCGCCGATGACATACTTTTTCAATTGATGCACCGCCTTTTGTACAGATTGGAGAATTCTATGCTTAATAATACGCTATGTTGTTTTTGGGCTGCAACTGTAGAAATTGAAAGAATTGGATAACGGGAAGCCATGCGGTGTGTGACTTGACAGGTTGCGACCATATGGCTTTTTTCGATTAGTGTAAACAGAAGGTGTAAACGAGCGTGATTTTGCACCGACGAGGAACGTCACTCGTGCTGAATTCGCGGCGTTGATCGTTCGTCTGTTCGGGTTTAAGGATGAAGCTGCTAATGCTTTTGTAGATGTGAGGGCGCAGGATTGGTACTCACTCGCCAAGAGATGGCCGGCTATGATCGTAAGGGCGCAACGAATTGCAGCAGGCGCCGTTACTGGCGATGCTGTGACTGTTGGGAAGTCGGCGTTCACCAACATGGCGAATGAGCCTGCTTGGGCGCAGGAGGCAGGCAGTGCGAGCTGCTTACGCGCTAGGCCTCATCCAAGGCCTTACGAATGAAAGTTTTGAACCGCAAGCTGCGATGAATCGCGCTGAAAGTGCGCAAGTCGTTTATAACTTGCTGCAGCAGTTGTAATGGACGAAAAAAAAGACAAGAGGCACATGCTCTTGTCTTTTTTTTGGCATTATAGAATTTATAAAATATCAGGGTTGGAGAGTCAAGCGCATTGGATGAATTCCAACGACCATGTGATTTTTGACGCTTAAATGTCATTCTCATTGGACAAAATCCAACGCAGAGATGAATTTTGTGGGGTTTCAGCGCCATTTTAGCTGCCCTTGTTGGATTTCATCCAACGAAAAGAAGAATAAACACGTCATCACAGCGTTCTCATTGGAATTCGTCCAATGAGAGCTGGAAGTACCTAGCTTCTAGCGTGTTTAAGTACTCAGAAAAGGTAGGGTGAGTGGAGACATATAAGAGCAGGATATTGTGGAAGAGAAATAAAAAGTAAAGTAGTAAGAGAAGTAGAGATAGGTAAGTGTAAGAGTAGAAGTGAAGTAGTAAGTGAATTAATACACAGGACATAATGAAATATGAGCCAGCAACCAGCCGCAGCGTATGAAACAAGTGTGGGAAAATAAAAGCAGCAGTCAACTCTAAGTAGAACCAAAAGGGAATGGATATGGGGTGGAAAAGCGTACTTTGTGGGCGTTGCAGTTAATGGTAAAACAATCCATTTAAATATAAGGGCTATACAAATTTACATAAAGTAAATGCAGAATTTATATAATTCCCGAACTCCTTTTATATACTTAAATTGTTTGAATATAGGGACTAGGGTGGTAGAAACATAATGATAAAAAAACGTAATTTGCAAGAATGCCATTCTCTTTATAACTTAATAAATGATCCAGAGGTTTTTCCTTATGTTCGTTATAAATGTCAATCGTATGAAGAGTATTTATTCATCACTAAACAGCTAATTGTTGAAGAAGAGCAGCAGACATGTATTTCTAGAACGATTCTTAACGAAATAGGACATCCCATTGGCACCATTGATCTATATGACATTGTGAATAAAGCAGGCTTCTTGGCGACATGGATTGGAGCTCCTTATTTTGGAAAAGGCTATAATCAACGAGCGAAGAAATCCTTTTTTACTGAACTCTTCCTTGAGCATCATATTGAAACAGTATTTTTAAAAATCCGGAAACAAAATATACGATCAAAGAAAGCAGTTGAAAAACTGCCGTATGCCAAGTTAGCAAATGATCTAATCCCACAAATCTACGAATCTATCAATCGTGCGCAAGAGCTCTATGATTTGTATCAAGTGGAGCGGTCAGACTTTTTGGAAACTAGTGAAGGTATGCAGCATGAGGTTGCAACATAATGGGAGAATTGGAAAACTAATGTTGGACAATGAGGGAAAAGGACCGGTATTCCGATGGGGTGCCGGTTTGTTTTGCTTTTAGGGGGAACTACATTCCGCTATTCTCCTGAAATGGAACAATTTTCAGGGTAAAGGGAACTGTGGTCTGCTATTTTGCTGATTTCTGCTAAAAAGCGCAGCTTGGAGGCCAAATAAGGCCCTGTAGTTCCGCTTAGAAAGAAAATTACTCATTTTCCTCGAAATAGAGGACTCCAGTTCCCTGAGGAAAAATCCTAGCCAGATCCCCGCTAGTTTCTATGTAGTTCTTACAATTAGAGGTTTTTCTTTTAAAAAATGATTTTACCCCCTACGAATCATGAGATTTCCTATCACCCAATAGTCTTAAAAAGCGTTAAAATAGACATATCCATCCCTCAGGGATATAGACTTATATAAAACGGTGACAATATCACAGGTTTGAAGGGAGTATGTCAATGTTTTGGACAGTTGAGAAATTGCATGCGCGAATCAATGAACTGGAGGCTTTCCGCTACCGTGATGCGAGGGGTATAGATACTTTTCGGATAAAACTCGACGCCGAAGGCGCGATTGGAGCCTATCCGACGGAAGACGGCGAGTGGAGTAACATTCATATCGGAGATCGTTGGAAAGGCCGCGATGTCTACTACTGGTTAGCAGCGGATGCGTTAATCCCTGCCGAGTGGAAAGGCAAGAAGGTCATCGGCCGATTTAACTTAGGCCAGACTGGAGGCGGGACGAACAGTGGTTTTGAATCGCTGCTTTTTCTGAACGGGGAGCCGTATCAGGGAGTGGATTCGAATCATGAGGAAGTATTCATCTCTGAGGAAATGATAGGTTCCACGATACAGCTTCGCTTCCGCTTGTGGTCTGGACTAGGCGGCTATCAAAGCCACCTTGAAATGGAGAGCCGGCTGGAAATAGCAGCTCTGTGCTGGCTGGATGAAGCATGCGACGATCTGTACTACACAGCCAAAGCTTTGCTGGAAACGGTTCGCATACTGGACGAAAATCGTCCGGAACGGCACCAGCTGCTGTCTATGCTGGATCAAGCTTTTTTGTTACTCGATTGGTCAAGGCCCGGCAGCGAAGCTTTTTACAACACAGTGGCTAGCGCTCAAGAACAGCTTCAAAATGCGTTGTCATCTTTGCCCAAGCTGCACTCGGTTGTGGTTCAATGCATCGGGCACACGCATATCGATGTCGCTTGGCTTTGGCGGCTGAAACACACACGGGAAAAAGCCGCGAGATCTTTTTCAACGGTGCTGCGTTTAATGGAACAGTACCCGGAATACATTTTTTTACAAACTCAGCCACAGCTGTATGAATACATCAAGTCGGATTATCCGGAAATATATGAGCGCATCAAGGAACGTGTACAGGAAGGACGCTGGGAAGCAGGCGGTGCGATGTGGCTGGAGGCTGACTGCAATTTAGCTTCTGGGGAATCGCTTGTGCGGCAGCTTTTGTATGGAACCCGATTCTTCCGTGAGGAATTTGGTGTTGAGTGCAAGTACTTGTGGTTGCCTGACGTGTTTGGATACAGCTGGGCGCTCCCGCAGATTCTTCGGAAGTCCGGCATTGAAACTTTCATGACGACGAAAATCAGTTGGAATCAATACAACCGGATGCCTCATGACACTTTTATGTGGAGGGGGATTGATGGCACAGAAGTACTGACTCATTTCATTACAACGCCGGATTCTGGTTCGAGTGAAGGTGCATTCTACTATACGTACAACGGGAAAGTCACGCCATCCTCGGTCCAAGGGATTTGGGACGCCTACCGTGATAAGTCGCTCAATTCGTCTTTACTGCTGGCCTATGGGTACGGCGATGGCGGTGGAGGCGTAAATCGCGAAATGCTGGAGATGAGGCGCAGGTTAGATCAAATACCTGGGATTCCAGCGGTGAAAACGGGACGCGCCGATACCTATTTTAACGAGCTGCAGCAACAGGTTTCGAATTCAAATTCCTACGTGCACACTTGGGACGGTGAGTTGTATCTGGAGTTACATCGTGGCACCTACACAAGTCAAGCTTATAACAAACTTATGAATCGTAAGCTGGAGCTCTTGTATAGAGAAACGGAATGGATGCAAGTTATGAGCAGTCTATTGAATGCCAACGCGGACCCAACCAATAGCGAAAGCTCGGACCTTCTGTATGAAGGCTGGAAAATTATTTTGAGAAACCAATTCCATGACATTATCCCAGGTTCGTCGATTCGTGAGGTCTACGAGGACAGCAGGGTTGAATACAGCGAAGCGCGTGCCATTAGAGAGAAGGTATGGAATCAGTCCGTTTCCTATCTAACAGGTGATAAGCAGGGGCGTGAAATGGTGGTGTTCAACAGCTCGCCATGGGAGCGAACGGATATCGTATGCTTGCCACTAGGAGAAGCGGCGGAAAGCTGGTTGGATGCTCATAATCGTCCGCTTGAGGCGCAGCAGGTGGATGGGAAGCAGTGGGTTAAGATGGAGAATGTCCCATCGATGGGCTACGCGGTGATTCGTCAATCGGACCTGGCAGATACGGTTATGCCAAATAATAAGGACAATCCGTTCAAAAAGTCGCATCAGGGATTAATCACTCCTTTTTACGAAATCGAATGGAATGCGAATGGTCAGATTGAACGACTCTATGATCGCACCCAGAAGCGGGAAATCATGGCTGAGGGTCAGCGAGGCAACCGATTTGAGGTGTTTGAAGACAAGCCGAAAGGCCGGCATGAGGCGTGGGATATTGACATTTTTTATACGGAGAAAAAACAGGAAGTGACCTGTGTGACTCGGATGGAAGTGACGGATACTGGAGCTTTGGCTGCCATTGTCCGTTTCGAATGGTCATACATGGATTCAACCGTTGTACAAGATATGGTGCTGTACGCACATAGCCGCAGAATAGATTTCAAGACGCATGTCAATTGGAATGAGCAGCGTAAACTGCTGAAAGTAGCATTTCCTGTGCGAATCCGGGCGACGGAAGCCACGTACGATATTCAATTTGGCAATGTAAAGCGACCTACGCACTGGAATACAAGTTGGGATTACGCACGGTTTGAGACAGTTGGTCATCAATGGGCCGATTTGTCCGAACGGGGTTATGGCGTCAGCCTCTTGAATGATTGCAAATACGGCTATGACATCAAAGATAATGTCATGAGACTTACGCTGATCAAGTCAGCGAAGGTTCCTGACCCTACGGCTGATATTGGTGAACATCACTTCACGTATTCGCTGTTTCCGCATGCTGGCGATTGGTATGACGGAAAAACGATGCAATCCGCATGGTCGCTTAATAATCCGTTAACGTATGCGTCTGGAACGCCTGAGAAAGCATCATTCAGCTTGTTCCAGCTATCCTGCGATCATGTCATGATGGATGCGGTTAAACATGCCGAGGAACAAGACGCGGTCATTGTACGCGTACACGAGTTCGCAGGTATAAGCGGACAAGTGGAAATTACGAGTGACGCTGGAATCGCGTCCTGGCAGGAATGTGATCTGCTCGAACGACCTGAAGGCGAGCAGCAGTATGACGTTCGAATAAGCGTTCAGATGAAGCCTTATGAGATCAAGACATTTATGATCCATTTTAATTAACATACATGTAAATTAGGCCGCGAATGCTTTGCGGTCTGTTTGCATGTTAAGCGTATCTCTTGCGGATGTCTTAATCCTCCCTTTTGTTTATTCAATTAATAGAGAAGGATAACTTGGTTGTTATGCTATAATTTACAATTATAAGCATTAGCCTTTAGGATGTTTTTTGCTTTATGGTAACTACTATAGTAATTGGGGATGAATGAGCTATTGTTGATAAATTTTTTTCTAGTAACTTCCTTTAAATTGCCAATTGAACTGGGATTAATTAATATTTTGATTTACTATCTTTATGGAAGAATGTACTTGGTTATGCTAAGTAATTGGAAAAAAGAGATAGCGTCTATCATGCCTATTTCACTTATTGCTATTTTTGCTGTTATTACTATTTATGCTTTTCAAAGATACAACAACAATGGTGATGATTTATGGATGATTATAGATATCTATTTAGCTAGTGTAATACCATGCATGACTATAGTTGGTGATTTCTTGTATGTTATAATACCAAGCACACTACAATATAAAGGAATGAGTGTTTTTTATTTACCATTTTCCATATTACCGTCCCTTTTAATGTGGTTAGGTTTAAAAATAAATAATAATAGACGAATAGATTATGAAACCAAATGAACGGAGAAATAGAATGTACTTAATAAATTCAAAAACAATTGAAGTTCTAGACGCGACGTTATCTGGAGTTATGAATCGTGAGGGATACATCGCCTAAGATATATCTCGAAAGATTTGAATGGGGAATAAATTGTATTGAGGAAATAACAAACAATGAAATAAACATTGAAAAGGGCTCTAGTTTAAGTAATGATAACCTGTTTCCAGGGGAAAGTTTAAGTTTTGAACATCAATTTCTAGATGAAAATCAAATAAGTTTTTATCTAAAAGAAACAGACTTGTATGTTAATTGGAAAGCAAAAAATTCTAACAAGTATTCTAAAAGATTTGAAGTTGATATAGATAGTAAGATAGAATTTTTGGGAATACATCTAGGCGAAGCTAAAGATTCAGAGACAGTTAAAAAACTTATACTTCGGGTCTGGATTATTATCAAGAAGATGGCACTCTCTATTTAATGCCGGAAGAAAAATAAGTGCAGGAAGTAAATACGCTAAGTTTAGCGATCAGAGTTTTGAATATTGAGCAGATGATGACAATAAAGCAATTAAATAAGGATTGGGTTGCAATAGAAAGCAACTCTTTTTTCATACCTTTGGGATTCACGACATGAACAATATCCTTGCTAGGAGATATCATTATGTTTAAATTTGTGCTTAAATATCCAGCTGAGATAGCTCCTTGGGGGAAAGGACTGTTTTAGTACCAATCCCTGATATGATTTTTGATAAAATTCGAACATTTTCAGATTTTGAATCATACCTTGATTCATTATTGAAGTGGTTAGAACATGAATGGAGCGAGAATGAAGATGACTACGACGACATTTACTTACCGGCTAGACAATGGATTGATGATAGAAAACTGGATTTTGGTTACTTAATAGGTTCTCCAAGGGTCCATTTCTACAGGAACAATGATCAAATTTATATAAGATGGACAGCAGAATATAAAGATACAAATGGGAAATAACCAAGGGGGAATACATAGTTCAATTTGAAAAATTCATAAATGAGCTTCAACAATCTCTGGAAAAATTTGCTGTTGCTATGGATTCACAAGTGAAAAGAATACTTGAGTCTCCAATAGAAAATGTATTCATTGATAGGAATCAGCTACTTAAAAGCCATGAGGAATTTCTTGAGGAAGTAAAGTCCTATGAAAAAATACTCTCGTTTGTTTCAGATCAGACTGACTGGGAAAATGTATTATCAAAAATAAAATGATCAGTCATTGATTTAATGGGTCTATTCAAGTAACTGGGAGTGGTTTACGAATGACATAGGTACATGCAAAAACAGCTGTTCTTCTTTGGAAGATCAGCTGTTTTTGTCCTGAATAAGTAACTTATTAGTTAACTAATAAACTTTATATTGACATAATCCCTGCGATTTATCATAATATGAACCATAATACATTATATTAGATTATTTAGTTAATATTTTAGTTAATTATAAGGAGGATTTGCAGAATATGACCAGCACACATAAGTACGTTAAAAATTATCCGCGACCACAATTGGTACGCGACGAGTGGCAATTGTTGAATGGGGAGTGGAGTTTCCGCTTTGATGATTCGTTTCAAGGAGAGCGGGACAGTTGGTATAGCAAGCTCGACGCTAATCAGACGATTCAAGTTCCATTTACTTACGAGACTAAAGCTAGCGGCATCGGTGAAGAGAACTTCCATCCATGCGTTTGGTACGAACGCATCGTGCCTATACCAGCAGATATAAATGAAAGGCGCATCATGCTTCATTTTCAAGCTGTCGACTATTTGGCTAAGCTCTGGGTGAATGGCGTTTATATAGGTTCGCACGAGGGCGGATATTCCGCATTCTCGTTTGATATTACGGATGCTGTTGTGCCAGGCGGTGATAATCGTATTACCGTCCGGGTTGAGGATGGCAACAGTACGATGCAACCACGAGGCAAGCAGCGCTGGGTTGACAAGAACTATGGCTGCTGGTATGTACAAACTACAGGCATCTGGCAGTCCGTTTGGATGGAATACGTCGATGCTTGCCATGTAAGCCATTTGAAGATTACGCCGAAGTTTAAGGAAGCGTCCGTTTCATTCGAATACGAGATGGGAAGCACCGTTCGATCTTTCGAAGGATTGTCGCTGCTGACAATTGTCCGATATGACGGCAAGTTGATTCGCTCAACGGAATCGAATGTGGACAGGAAGTTTGTGAAAGTGGATTTAAGCGTTATGAACGATGTTGGCGAATGGAAGGTTTACGCTTGGCATCCCGATCATCCGAATTTGTACGATGTGGAAGTTATTCTGAAGAAAGATGGCGAGCCAGTCGACACTGTCTACAGCTATTTCGGCATGCGAAGCATTGAGATTAAAGGCAATCGGATTCTCCTCAATAAGTATCCGTTTTATCAACGTCTGCTTCTCGATCAAGGATATTGGGAAGATACCCATCTGACGCCGCCATCCGAGGAAGCTCTTATTGAAGATATAGAGAAAACATTAGCTCTCGGATTTAACGGGGTTCGGAAGCACCAGAAGCTGGAGGATCCAAGATTCTTGTACTGGGCGGATCGCAAAGGACTTTTGGTATGGTCGGAATTCGCATCTACGTATGAGTTCGGAGATGATGCCGTACATCGGTTCACGAAGGAATGGATCGAAGTTGTTCGCCAGCATTATAACCATCCGAGCATTGTCACATGGGTGCCGTTCAATGAATCTTGGGGTATTTCGAGCATCTCTACGGACCGGAAGCAGCAGCAGTTCACCGAATCGATCTATCATTTGACCAAGTCGTATGATCAAATGCGGCCTGTTGTTGTAAATGACGGTTGGGAGCACACAGTTTCGGATATCATAACGCTGCATGACTACGAGGAGCTAGGGTCAGTACTCGAAGCGCGGTACAAGGATAAGGAAGTGCTGCTTAGTAATGAAGTACCTCATGACAAACACCGTTATCCTTTCGCTAATGGATACAGCTATAAGGGCCAGCCGGTAATTATCAGTGAGTACGGCGGTATCGCGTTCAAGAGCGAGGAAGGTTGGGGTTACGGCAACCAAGTGAAGAATGAAGAAGAGTTTTTAACGCGTTATGAAAGTATTACCCAAGCAATCAAAAACTTGGAGTACGTTAGCGGCTTCTGCTACACACAGTTGACTGACGTACAGCAAGAGGTGAATGGCTTGTTAACTATTCAACGTGAACCAAAGATTGAGATGGAGAAAATTAAAAAAATCAACCTAAAGTAGACGATTGAGGAACAATATGCTTGAGTTAGCCCGAAAGCGTGTACTATTCAACTAACTTTAGTTAAATAATGAGGGAGTAAATTGCTGCGGCAGTTGCTCCCTATTTTTCATTGAAGTTATAGGCAGTTAAACGTATATTGTTTAATAACAAATGCTGAAGTTTGAGTTGAATGTTATCAATGTTGTTCATATGAACGGGGGGATTATATATGCTCAAGAAAAATGTTGTGCTAACTGGTTTTGGTTCCGTAGGCAGAGAATTTATTCGTCTTTTAAGAGAGAAATCAGAAATGATTAAACAAAACTATAATCTTGAATTACGGCTGGTAGCGGTAGGAGGACGAGATGGTTTTATTAGTTCGGAGGAAGGGTTGAACATCCATATGTTGTCTGAATCCGAGCTGGGATCCAAATCGTTATCTGATTATGCTCATGATTTTCGCTTGCCTCTTACAAACAGTTATGTAAACGCGGATGTATTGGTAGAGGCTACCCCTACGGATGTAGAAAGTGGCGAGCCAGGCTTTTCCAACATGATAACAGCATTCAGTAATCGGATGGACGTTGTAGCCATATCCAAAGGTGCGCTTGTGGCACGTTATGATACGGTTTTCGAGGCGGCAAAAGCCAACAAAGTAAGAATAAAATATAGTGCAGCAACGGCAGCAGCATTACCAACGAAGGATATTGGTGAAATCAGTTTAGCAGGCAGTGAAATTGTTCGTATAGAAGGGATTCTTAACGGTACGACAAATTATATTTTAACCTGCATGCAGGAAGAAGATCTTTCTTTTGAAGAGGCATTACGGACTGCTCAGCAGAAAGGGATAGCAGAAACCAATCCGGATTTGGATGTAAAAGGGATAGATAGTGCTTGTAAAATTCTCTTGTTGTCTAATGACTTACTGGGTACTCGTTATTCACTGCAGGATCTGTCGATACAAGGAATTGACGGTATCACCAAAGAGCAAATGGCTGAGTCTAAACGGAGGGGGACGAAATTCAAGCTCCTTGCCAAAGCATATAAAGAAGATGGGAAAGTTCACATCAACATCGCTCCTACTGAAATCAGTCCCGGGCATATGTTGTCAGCTGTTGACGGCACCAATAAAGGTATTGTTTTCTATACGGATACAATGGGGGCAGTTTGCACGATTGGAGGTTCATCCAGTCCTAGAGGGGCGGCTGCGGCTGCATTGAAGGATTTAATAAATTTGTATCGTGAACATGAATTCAATGAGTAGTTCAATGAAAGACAAGGGAGAAGGCTGCTGAAGGAATTTGATCGGTAGGACCAACCCAGTGGGAGATTATGAAGGTGCCTGCAAATGGAAATTTTTATTTTACACCGCTTCTACCCATTATTAAAACAAGGGCTTTATTGGAGAGGTTTTTAGAAACGTATGAGTTTCCAATAGGTGTAGGTCCATAATAAACATAGTGAAGGCAGTCGTGACAAGAGTGGGTTATATAACTCTCAGCGGCTGTTTTTTTCAATCGCAAGAAAACTTCTATATATACATTTAAATATCTGCCCTAGAAGTGGTATTTTTCGCATTATGGCAACGGGAGTAGTTGGATATACTGAACACGCCCTGATGAGCTGGTCAGGATAGTGTATCATGGACTAATTCATGAAAAGAAAACTACAATTCCATGCTATTCAGGTAAGTTAGCGTCATTATTAGGGAATACAAATAACAGAAACAGGAGGGTTTAACTTAATTTCAATTTTGAGACTGTTTTATAGCAGCAAATTGATGATCATTTTGACTTAGGGAGGAGCAAGACTGTTGGATTCACTTTGGCTAGAGTATGCTTGGGCACTACTTATACTTATCGGATTGGAAGGTCTGCTTTCAGCTGATAATGCCCTTGTTCTTGCTGTAATTGCGAAGCATTTACCGGAGGACGAGAAGAATAAAGCGATCAACTATGGGATCATTATGGCGTTTGTTTTCCGCTTCGCTGCGCTGTTTGCGATATCATTTATTGCGAATGTCTGGCAGATACAGGCGATCGGAGCTGCTTACCTGCTATATCTTGGGTTGAAGCACATTATCAAAGCACGTTTCTTCAAAGAAAGTAAGAACAATCGTGAGGATATCAAGAAGGATGCCGCAGGAAAAAGATTTTGGCCAACCGTCGGGAAAATTGCTGTTGCAGATCTCGCTTTTGCGATTGATTCCATTCTGGCCGCAGTAGCACTTGCACTCGGACTCCCAGATTCATCGCTTGGTGAATTCGGTGGAATGGATGGAGGGAAATTCCTTGTTGTTCTGCTTGGCGGAATCGCAGGGCTCATCCTGATTAAGTTCGCGGCTACGTGGTTTGTGAAGCTGCTTGCTGAGCGACCAGCACTCGAGACCACAGCTTATGCGATTGTGGCATGGGTCGGTGTAAAGCTTGCTATCATTACTCTGGCCCATGAAGATATTGGCGTGATCGATCATGATTTCCCACATGGCACAATTTGGACCCTTATTTTCTATGGTGTCTTGATTGCGATAGCTCTTTTCGGTTGGTTTGCTCCAACGAGTAAAAAACATGCACATGCGAATAAAGGTTAGATTGAACAGGGAAATTAAACAAAGTGCGGCAGATAACTTGCCGCACTTTGTTTGTTTAAATGATGTCATTTAACAAGCCAATTTGGATCAATAACAAATTTTCGTGAATCATCACGATTAATACCTGATAGGTCGCAGGAGCATCATTCAAGGTCGATGATCCTGCATATGGAGTGATTTATAAAAAAGGAATTAAAATAAGAGAAGGGGCCGTGTGGCAGCCCTTCTCTCCGCTAGTGTTTTGAAGTCATACAAATAGAATTGAAATCATTACATTCTACTTCGACGCAAATCGTCGTGCGAATGCCACGCACAATACGACACCCATATTTACAATAAAAATAGGCCAGCCAATTGATTCGTGCAATAAAAGAGCGGAAAGTAGCAGGCCAAAGAAAGGCTGGAGGAGTTGCAACTGTCCAACAGCTGCTATTCCCCCTTGAGCAAGGCCACGATACCAAAACACGAAACCAATGAGCATGCTAAACAATGAGACGTAAGCTAGACTCAAAAGTGCCGAAACACGGATGCTAGACCAAGAAACCGGCATGAAATAAAACGAAAGCAGTAACATAACGGGAAGCGACATAAGGAGCGCCCAAGAGATCACCTGCCAGCCCCCTAATCTCCGTGAGAGCCGAGCCCCTTCCGCATAACCGTAACCGCAAGCGATAATAGATGCCAGCATGAGCCCATCACCTACAGGCGAAGATGCAGCTCCATTGGTTAAAGCGAATCCTGCAACAAGAGAACTGCCAATAGCTGATAGTATCCAAAAAGCTGGTCGCGGATGTTCACCACCTCGCAGTACACCGAAGATTGCTGTCGAAAGTGGCAGAAGTCCAATGTAGATGATCGCATGCGAGGAAGTGACATATTGAAGCGCTAGAGCCGTGAGCAGGGGGAACCCAACTACCACACAGAGTGCTACTAACAATAGAGGAACGATGTCGCTTTTGATAGGCCGTTGTTGCCTGAAAATGAGGAGTAACACACCTGCCAGCACGCCAGCGATAGCGGCACGGCAAACGGTGAGAAACAAAGGATGGAAATCCATGACAGCCAAACGTGTTGCTGGCAGAGATCCACTAAAGATAAGCACGCCTAAGAACCCGTTAAACCAGCCATTTGTTGTTTTGTTCATATAATCACCTCAAATACATCTTTGTATGGTGATTCGTATTATAATAGGTACAATAAATCGTGTACACGGAGTTTATATTGTTTTGTATGGGTACAGTTTTCTGATTGGAGGCACAGGTATGTTCAGTAAAAAGGAATCCATCATCCAGAGTATCCGCTCAGACATAATGGGTGGTCTCATTAAATCCGGTCAAAGATTGCCATCCATCCGAAAACAGAGCGAGAAATTTGATTGCAGCCTTAACACAATTATTAGTGTATATCAGGAGCTAGAAAATAAAAATCTAATCTATTCACGTCCGAAGAGTGGTTATTTTGTTGTTGCCCAAGAAGAGCTGCTTCCTTTGATAAAAATAAAACGAATCGATTTTGCTTCAGCTGCCCCAGATCCAACATCAATACCACAAAATGATTTTCGTCAATGCATCAATAAAGCAATGGATCTGTTTGAAGCTTCCATTTTCACATATCCCGATCCACAGGGCTTACTCTCCCTTCGTCAAGAGATTGTGAAGTTGTTTCATCAGCAACAAGTATTTACTTCCGAACAGCAGATCTTTGTATTTTCAGGCGCTCAGCAAGCTCTTCATCTTCTATCCGGAATGCCTTTTCCAAACGGAAAAACGAATATTCTGGTTGAGCAACCAACTTACTGGGGAATGCTGACTGCCTTAGAAGCACAAAAACAAACGGTGATCGGCATCGAAAGAACGCCTAACGGGATGGACTGGGCAACGTTGGAGCGCCATTTTCAAAGTAATATGATTAAGTTTTTTTATACCATTCCGCGATTTCATAATCCGTTAGGCACTTCTTACGCAACAGAAGACAAGATGAGACTAGCGGAGCTGGCCAAGACCTACGACGTTTACATCGTTGAGGATGACTATCTAGCTGATCTGGAAACAAACTCTAAAGCAGATCCTATTCGCGCTTATAATGGCGCCAGTCATGTCATTTATCTTCGAAGCTTTTCCAAAGTGATGCTGCCGGGTTTAAGGATTGCTGCGGCAGCAATACCGAATTCGTTACTTCCTTTAATGCAATTACATAAACATACGGCGGATCTGAGCACCTCTGTTCTTTCTCAAGGTGTGCTGGAGATTTATATGAAGTCCGGGATGTATGCTCATCATGCAAAGCAAATGAAATCATTGTACAATCATCGTATAAAAAAATTAAGGGAAATTTCAAAGCGATTACTGCCACCAGAGACCTTATATTCTATAGAATCTAGCGGGGGGCTCTTCACAGCATTGCGCCTTCCGGGCACTCATACAGAGGAAATGGTTAAGCAGTTGGAGATGCGGGGAATTGATGTGATGCGAACTGATCAGCAGTTCCTTTCTTCTTTTCCTAAAATGAACTTGCTGCGACTTAGCATCATACGCACTGATGAGCAGGATATTGAAGAGGGCATCCGCATCATTGCGGAAGAATTGGAGCGAGCTGAGTATACGCAACATACGAGTAGTTCTCCAAAGCCGTTCTTATGGCTTTGAGACTATATACCCGAGGAGCAATAAACATGCAAATAAGAAAATTAAACACCAATGAACAACCACCATTCGATCTGCTATTATTAGCAGACCCCTCACAGAAGCTCGTTGAAGACTATCTTCAAAGAGGACAATGCTTTATCGGCTCACTGAATGATCAAATAGCAGGTGTCTATGTTTTACTGCCAACAAGACCAGAAACAGTTGAATTAGTTAATGTAGCAGTGGATGAAAGACATCAAGGCAAAGGGTTCGGCAAACAGCTAGTGAAGCATGCCATACAAATTTCCAAGGAACTCGGATTTAGAACCATTGAAGTTGGTACTGGAAATTCCGGCGTTGGGCAGCTTGCCCTTTATCAGAAATGCGGATTTCGAATAACCGGGATAGACAGAGACTTTTTTATTAGACATTATGAGGAAGAAATATTTGAAAATGGTATACAAGTTATAGATATGATACGACTATCACAAGATTTATAAGGGCCGTTTGTTCAAATTTGTTCAAACTAGCCCGCTTCTTCCCTGGTCACCAGCACTTTTTTCTCCCATGCCCTACTTCTCCAGCGGAATAATAATAGAAGCCCTCTGAGTCCTTCGTCCATGATGAACACGCCCCACATACCTACCAACCCGTACCCTAGATGAATCCCTACCCAATACGTTAACGGGACGCACAGTCCCATAATGACACACACGCCAATTAGGAGAATAAAACGTGCATCACCTGCAGCCCTAAGGGCTTCTCCTATGACAATGTTCAAGCAGCGTATGGGTTCTAGAAGGAAGCCAAATGTCAGCAGAAATGCCCCCAATGTGATGATTTCGACGTTATCCGTAAACATACCGATCAACTGTTTTCTGAACAAAACGGTTAATGTGACCGCGGCAAGTGAAAGCAATAAGCTGAGTAGCAAACTGCGAAACAACTGCTTGTAAGCCTCCTCCTTTTCACCGGCGCCTACCAGTCGACCAATGATGATCTGGGTTCCCCGTCCCAAGGAAACGGCCAGTACAATAATGAACGTCATGATATTTTGGGTGTAAATCCTAGTGGAAAGCATCTCAGCGCCCAGTTGAGTGATGAAATATGTCGTCATCAGTTGACTAATCGAATATACGAGCTGACTCCCAGCAGTCGGAACACCGATTGTTAATATTTTTTTCAGATCTACGAATCTTGCTTTGTAAAAGTCAGTGAAGGATAAGTTTAAACGAATGATTTTCTTTAAAATGATGCTATACACAATCAGTCCGATGAATTGGCTGAAGATGGCCGAGATGGCGACGCCC
Source organism: Paenibacillus sp. J22R67 (assembly GCF_059692175.1). NCBI lineage: Bacteria > Bacillati > Bacillota > Bacilli > Caryophanales > Paenibacillaceae > Paenibacillus > Paenibacillus sp. J22R67. The sequence goes on from NZ_JCAUAX010000004.1 coordinate 590,850, forward strand.
GGAACGCCAAGCTTTGGAAAGCCGAAGGGACCGAAGATACATAAAATACTGCCCGTCAAATTTACGAGATTAATGCCCAAGCTGACTGTCATTGTATATCTTGTATAACCATGCACCTGCGTTATGGCTGCAATAGTTAGATTGACGGCCTGAATAAATAAGGCGCCGCCCACGATGGATAGGTATATGCGAGCCTGCTCCAGTGTTCCTGGTTCCAAGCCGAAAGGCTGAAGCAGCTGTTTGCTGAAGCAAATGATGCACAGGCTTATCACGAAGCCGAATAGGCAATTAAGCGCAATTGCTCCAGCGGCGAACTTCTTGACATCTCCGCTTTTATTCGCGCCCAAATATTGAGAAATGACGATGGCCGATCCCGTTGAGATTACTTGCAGCAGCAAGAATAGAAAAATAATGAGCTGATTGCTGACCCCTACCGCTGCGACGGCTTGATCCGACACATGACTCACAATGAACGTATCTGAGGTTCGCATAAACACTTGTAGTGATGATTCAATAAATAAAGGCCACGTAATGGCAAAGAGTCCGAGTTTTTTAGGATTGGTCATTGGTAAAAGAGCTCCTTCGATGCTGCTCGTTATGAATCTTCTCTTTATCTTGGGGCATGATGAAACCGTTTTCTTTGCAAAATGTGGGCAAATAATTGCTTATATTGACTCTAAAGGAAGAAATACGAGGCTCACAAGGGTTTTAATAAATAAAGCGAACCTGCGGGCTGAATAGAGTGTTTGGAAGGTAAAGCATCCTCCATTCATAGTTCCTTATGATATAATGGGAGAAAAAAATGGTAGGGAGCGGTCGGATGAAGCATTCATACTCGCCCGGTGAATTAAAACAGGAATTCATTAAGATTTATAATTCGATCAATCAAGAAATATTCGGAACTGGCATCAAATCGCAGAAGATTGAAATTTCCGGAGATAAAGTGTTTATTTTTGCCACGCACAAGCGTATACCGGCTTTGAAAATACTTGACGGATCGAATCGGAGTTTAACCGCTAGCGTAGACATTCTGCTTATGGAGGCCAACAAGCGCATGCTCAAACAGCAGATTGAGAGTAAGCTCGGTCTGGAGGTCAAGCTGGTATTGAAGGATTACGACCCAGAGACGGAATTATCCGGTACCGTTATTTTGTTCAAAGAGCCTTTAGAATAGATGTGTTATATAATGTGACGTGATAGGTTGGTCTGGATTAGGTTTTTCAGATTTTTATTGACACCATTCTCATTTGTTGTTATATTAACTGACATAAGAGATTTTAAAAAAAATTTTAGTATACAATATGCAATTACCGCAGTATTTTTAGCAAATATATGATATTATGACTGTGTAAGCGTTTTACAAGAGGAAGGCATTAAGGGTCGAATCCTTGTGTGAACAAGAGATCAGATTCCATAGTGCGAATCTTCATAAACCTATTTTTCATGCAGGTGCTAAGGAACTCCAATAGGAGAGCTTTACGACCGCTACTAATGACACTATCGGATTCTTTGATTCCGTATGCTCATAAGTAGCGGTTATTTGTTATTTGCCAGGTTAGCCAAAACAGCAGGAGAAAGGAAGGGCACAAATGAAGCAAATCCAAAAGCAAACGGATGTAGGACAAGTACTTGAGGCACTAAACAACATTTCTAGAGGAAGGATGGTCATGGATTGGAATGAGATTACTTCGGGAACGAACCCGTATGTGGTTATGAAAACCTCGAATATTCCGGGCAAAAGTGTTATAGAAATTCCTGGTCTGATTTTTGGCGATAAAAAGAAATCAGTCAATAAAATCGGTGTGGGCATGACTCTGACCGAATCGGTGATCGAGCTGGCCTCAGCTATGAAGCTTGACCTCATTGTTGTGCATCATCCCGTAGCAGACGCCGCCAGTTCAGGGGGAGTGCCTTTCTCGGATTACTTGCCTTTATATAATCTGGCGCTGATCGAAATGCACGAAGCGTTCCACGGGCTTCATCCCGGGATGACGTTATTGCATGGTCACCGGAAATTGAAAACGGACATTGCCTTTGGCGGCGTGCCGGGCAACATTTTACATAAGGGAATAGCCTTGGAAGGGATTAAGACGGCAGGTGATATCTTAGAGCGAATTCATAGTTTGATGGGTAGAGAGATTGATGATGATATTCTTGAGGCAGAACGGGCGATTCGAGGAGAACACACCTTGCAAGAAGCGACGCTTGCTAATCCGGCACGGCTGCTCAGTGGTACGGTGAACAGCCCTGTGGAGCATGTCCTGCACTTCTTCCCGCATACCGGATTTTCCATGAGCAACCTGGAAACGGCATTGCAAATGTATCCTGAGACCGACACGATTATTGCGAGTATCAGCCGGGTGAGAGAGGATCATGAATTTGTTGATCTAGCCCAAAGGCGTGGACTTAACTTTATCGTTGGTAATCCGCATTCCGTTGAACTCATGGAGAATGGGCTTCCGCTCGCGTATGCCATTGAAATGCTGCTTCCCGATGTCGAGGTGTTTTTGCTTAGGGAACGTATAACCGCTGTTCCGCTTAAGGATGTAGGACACAAGGTGATGGTTGACTATGGCAAAGAAATGGCCGAGACACATTTGGTGATAAAACAGCCCAAAGCTGTTCAATTACTATAAACATTTTGAAAGGATGATCGATCATGCTGAAAATGAAGAAAACCGCCAGTATGCTGCTTGCCGCTATGCTGCTAACGCTTGCCACGGGGTGTGGTTCGACGACATCTTCGAAGGCAGTTCCTGCCTCTGCTGCGGACAAGAAGAAGGATGAAGCCCTGCAAACCGTCAAATTCTCTGAGGTTATCCGTTCTGTTTTTTATGCGCCGCATTACATTGCTATGGAAAAAGGTTTCTTTAAAGAGGAAGGGCTGAACGTGGATATGAACACTGCCCAAGGCTCCGACAAAGGAGCGGCGGCATTGATCGCTGGCGTAGCGGATATTTCGCTTGTCGGGCCGGAGACAGCTATCTATATTTACAATCAAAAAGGCGACAAAACACTCAAAATATTTCACCAGCTCACGATGAAAGACGGCTCTTTTTTACTTTCGCGCAATAAGGTTGATAATTTCAAATGGAGCGATTTGGGAGGTAAGTCGATCATTGGGTGGAGACCTGGCAGTGCGCCGCAAATGGTGCTGAACACGAAGCTGGTGCAGGAAAAGGTTGCTCAGACGGATGTTGTTACGAATATTGCGTCGACGGCAATGGCCGGAGCTTTCACAAGCGGCAAAGGAGACTTCATTCAAGTCTTCGAGCCGATTGCATCCAGTTTGGTGAAGGAAGGCAAAGCTCACTACGTTGCTTCTGTTGGAAATGATTTTGGCGTCTTCCCGGAAACCTCTTATGTAGCAACATCCGATTACATAAAGAAAAATCCTGCCATTATTCAGAAATTCGTCAATGCCGTGACCAAAGGAAGAGCATGGATGCAATCAGCCTCTCCAGATGATCTCGCTAACGCATTAATGCCTTTTTTTGAAGGGACACCTAAAGATATCCTTATTCAATCTGTTGATCGTTACATAAAACAGGACACTTGGCCGGCAGTTCCGGAATTAAATGCTCAGCAATTTGACGCGCTGCAAACGGTGCTGATCAATAACGGTGTTCTGAAACCGGAACAGAAAGTATCTGACATCAATGCTGTTGTGGATATGAGCTTTGTGAAAAAAAACGGGAAGGCGGAATAAACGTATGACACAAATTGAATTGAAGGATGTTTGCTTAAGCTATTTTACTATGAAGCAAGAGACTGAAGCGATACGCAAAATCAATATGTCTATTGGGGCGGGTGAGTTTATTAGTATTGTTGGCCCAAGCGGTTGCGGCAAGAGCACGGTGCTCTCCCTGATTTCGGGCATGTATAGACCAACAAGAGGCAAGGTATTAATTGACGGGCAGGAAGTGATCGGCACCTCTCCCAAAGTAGGATACATGCTGCAGCATGACCATTTGTTTGAGTGGCGCGATATTTTGAGCAATTTGCTGGTAGGTGCTGAAGTGCGCAAGATGGATTTACAGAAGGCTAAGCGTAAAGCCATGGAGCTTCTGGACCGCTACGGGTTAGGAGGTTTTGCTAATCATAGCCCGGCACAGCTTTCAGGTGGGATGCGCCAAAGGGTCGCTTTAATTCGCACCCTTGTGACTGAACCGGATATTCTGCTGCTGGACGAACCGTTTTCCGCACTCGATTACCAAACGCGAATCACGCTTGCCGATGAAATTTTCAAGATTATTAAGGATCAAGGAAAGACGGCTGTGCTTGTTACGCACGATATATCCGAAGCCATCAGTATGGGAGACCGGGTAATGGTCATGTCTAAGCGGCCAAGTACGATCTCTACGATTTACAACATTGAACTTGGTAAAGGAGAGCAGCTATCTCCATGGAACAAACGAGAAGCGACCGGTTACAATGAGTACTTTAATCAAATTTGGAGGGAGTTGGAAGGACATGTCGTCACTGCCGGTTAGTGAGCCAAGTATCGGCTCGGAGGCGAGAAAGGAACAATCGATGGCCTTGGTTCCGGAGATTGCGGAGAAGGCAACGTCTGTTCAATATGCCAATTATCTTCGGGTTCAAAAGCGTAGATTGTGGGCGGTTCGCATATCCCAACTGCTTGTACTCATCCTGTTCCTCGGGCTATGGGAACTTGCCGCTAATATGAAGTGGGTAGACGCCATGCTAACCAGTAAGCCATCGCAAATCGTCCGATCATTTCAAGAGCTTGCCTTTCATGGTGATCTGTTCAAGCATACATGGACTACGGCAATTGAAACTTTCATCGGGATTGTCGTGTCCATGCTGTTTGGTACCGTTGTAGCCGTCATGTTTTGGTGGTCGACCTTTGCTTCCAAAGTATTGGAGCCGTACGTCGTCGTATTGAACGCATTGCCAAAGGTTGCGCTTGGACCTATTTTCTATATCTGGCTTGGAGATAAGTATTCTATTTACGGGATGGCAATGGCGATATCGGTCATCGTTACCATTATTATGGTTGAGAGTGGGTTTAAGGAAATTAGCAAAACGAAGCTTAAATTAATGGAGTCCTTCGGTGCGTCCAAGGCGCAGATGCTGCGGATGGTGCTGCTGCCGGCAAGCATTCCTAACTTGATTGCAACGTTAAAAGTTAATGTCGGTTTGACGCTAGTCGGCGTCATTATGGGAGAATTCCTGTCCTCCAAAGCGGGACTCGGCTATTTAATTATTTACGGTGGTCAAGTTTTCCAAATGAACATGGTCATGGTGAGCATAGCGATGTTAGCGGTTCTATCCATTGTTTTGTACGGATTAGTGAATATGATCGGTCGGTTTGCGAAGAAAAAGTATTACTTTGAAGCGTAAATTATTGAGGGAATCTGAGACGGAGCATATCCCTGAGCGCTGACCGGGATGTGCTTTGTCGACGGACAACTTCGACGAAAAGCCGAACTTTCCGCTTAGTTTCATCATACAACGTTCTTGAACTTCTCATATAAGTGAGATAAAATACGAATATGGAAAATCGAAAAACACAAATTGTTAACCTGACTCTGGATTTGATTAGAGAAAAAGGGTTCGTTGCGATCAGTTATGATGATATCTCTAAACAACTGGGAATAACCAAGGCAAGTATTCATTATCACTTTGAAAAAAAGGAAGATTTAGCGATTGCCGTTGCAGATCGGATTCAGCTAAATTTGCAAAATGTATTCGTTTCCCTTGATAGCGCTCCCATCTCAGTGAAAGAGAAAATCATGAAATTCATTACTACACGAGTTGAACAGGGTGGTAACGGCATCTGTCCGATATCTTCCCTGCAAACAGATTACGAATCTCTGCCGGAAGTAGTTCGACAAAAAGTTCAAGAAATAAGCCAGTTAGAACTATCTGTTTTGATTGAAATCCTTAAAGGAGAATATGAGGAAGATCAAGCTGAATCTTTAGCATTTGCTATTCTTTCCTGTTTAAAAGGAGCTTTGCAGTACAAGCGTGTGCTGGGGAAAGATATACTCCCTCAGGTCATTTATCAAATAAATCGGTTAATATAAGAGCGAAAGGGGTTTTTACTTCTTTTGTCTACTTTTTAGTAGGTAAGTATATAGCGGCATTATGACTTGCCTATCGTTTACTCGCAAGATTATGGCTAGTTTTTAGCTGTGCAACATTTCCTATCCTCTTATCGTTTAGATATTGTTAAATTCGTTTAATATAGGTAAGTACTTAAAATTAAAGGAGAAAACACCATGAATAACTACTATAACAAAGTAAAAGTTTATCCGATGATCCTTGTGGGAATGCTTATGTTTACGGCATGTTCATCGACAGAAAAGCCCGCCACAAACACAGCAACTCCGTCAACTAGCTCTAGCGCCACATCAAGCCCGTTAGTTTCAGCTACACCTACTCCAGAAAGTCCTGTTTCTTCAACGCCCGAGCCAACTGCTAATCCTGTTGAAAATGTAAAACCATCACCATCTGCTGCAAACTCAAACACGGCATCCAAGCAAATTAAAGATATGCTTGAACTAGCAAAGTCAGGTAAGATCAATGGAATAACGTTTGCTGCAAAAACAAGCCTCATCGATGATGTTGAGAAATCGTGGGGGAAAGCAGATAAAAAAGAAGCGGCAGGCAGTGGTATTTACGCCACGTATGCGAAGAAAAATGCCGATTTTGGTTATAATAAGGGAAGCCAAATCTTCGATATTCGGTCCAGCGATCCGAAACTCAAGACAATAACTTTGAGCCAGATTGAGCAGGCGTTAGGGAAACCGACAGATACGAAGATGAATGGTGATGACACGATCTATATTTATAAAGCCTCAGACATTTTTCAGCTTAAATTTATTATTCCCAAATCAACCGGAAAAGTAGACCATATTTCTGTTTTTGACGAAAAGGATTCTGTTAATAATATGGCTAAATAAGCAAAGCAATCAAAGGGATGCCTGTCCACTTTGATTGCTTTTTTTTATTGCAAGAAAAGAGAGGCGATAAACTCGTCCTCTCTCTTCATTGGGGCATATATCTTATTTATTAGTCGTCAATTTATTGACAGCATCAACGGCATTTTTGGTAATTTGAGTTGCATCAACACGGCTAATTTCAGCTTTTGGATTGAATGTACCATCTGCATTTAATTCAACAATATCAAGAGCGATCGCTGTTTGAATAGCACCTGAATTTAAAATATCGATCTGGTCATTGTCTTTAATATCCACAGGAACTACTTTAATCATAGGCAGTTTACCGCTTGTTTGAAGCGTCTGAACGAGCAGATTCGTGAAAGATTCACGCGTCACTTTGGCGTTCGGGTCAATCTTGATGTTAATGTCTGCGCCAACGAGTCCAAGGGTTTCAGTAATCAGTTTTGCGCCTTCCGTTGCCGAAATGGATGCACCTGGATCTGAATGTACTTGGTGAGATTTCAAATAATCAACAACGTTATTTGCGATTTGAGTTGCATCAGCGCGCGTAATCTCAGCTTTCGGATCGAACTTACCATCTGCATTTAATTGAACGGCACCAATGGCAATCGCTGTTTGAATAGCACCTGTATTTAAGATGTCGATCTGGTCATTATCTTTAATATCCACAGGAACTACTTTAATCATAGGCAGTTTACCGCTTGTTTGAAGCGTTTGAACGAGCAGATTTGTGAATGACTCACGCGTCACTTTGGCGTTCGGGTCAATTTTGATTTTAATGTCTGTATCAACGAGCCCAAGAGTCTCAGTGATCAGTTTCACACTGTCTGTTGCAGTAAGGACTTCAGTCGGAGCCGATGGTGCTTGGTGAGCTTTTAAGTATTCAATGGCGTTGAAAATTTCTTCTGCAGCATCAGCACGAGTGATTTCAGCTTTTGGATTCAATTTGCCATCTGCACCTAGTTTGATCACGCCGTAGTTAATTGCACGTTGGATTGAGCCTGAATATTCAACATTAATTTGGTCGTTGTCGCTAATATCAACAACAACTGGATTAATCAGAGGCAGCTTGCCAAATGTTTCAATAGCGCGAATAAGCTGATGCGTGAACTGTTCGCGAGTCAAAGTTGCATTCGGATCTAAATCTTTTGGAAGCTCAACATTGTTGACGGCAGCAGTGATAAGCGCATTGGCATACCAAGAATCATTATTTGCTTTTACAAAATAATCAGTTGCTTTTGGCTCTTTCACGAATTTCACCAAATCTAAATTGAGCTTGAATGCATTTACGAGCAGTTGAACGCCTTGCGCTTCTGACATTGCTGCTTGAGGAGCAAACAACTCCGTCGTGATTCCAGATACAATGCCACTTTGTTGCAGGGCAATAATTTTGTCCTTTGCTGCCACTTTATCCAAATCCGTAAAGCTTGACGCAGCTGCGAAGCTTTGTCCTACAAGAGTTAAAGAAAATACAGCAGTTGCTGCTGATAGAGTTATCATTTTGAGTACTTTTTTCATAAGGTTCACCTCATATAGTTTGTTTGTTTCTCTTACAAGATCATAAACGGATGACTGAAAGAAAAGGTTGCATCCTTTTTAAAATTATTTAGATAATTCTTATTTTATAGAATCATGGCCATGTTGCGTTGGTATTTTTGCACAAAAGCTCGAAAAATTATAAGGAATTAAACCTATTGACTCTTCAGTTTGAGCAACTATATAATAATCTCAGAATTTGGAAGAGATGTGTTAGGTTTAATAACATATTTTCCAGTTCGCTCATCCAACCGTCCATGGCGTGTAGACAAGGCTCAAAGGCCGATCATATGACCGTAGGTATGGTGGAAGAACACAGGAAGAAAGGGGGCGTATCAGGTAAAATATCTAGATCGTTTCTTTTAGGCTGCGTGAGAGAAGTGTGAAATTAAGGATGTGCTACTTACTTACTAGTAGATCGGTATTATTTTTAAAGCGCTTTCATTTTGGCATTTAACTAAATACGTGAAGGAAGTGACAAGACTTGACCAGGAAAAGTAAGAACATGGCTTCCGCTCTTCTTTCATCGATGCTGCTATTTGGAGTTGTGACGCCATCTTTAGCCATGCAACCCCAGCAAAACGATCCGATTAGAAAAAGTCAATGGACGGAAGGACAAGTACCCCTTGACCCAACGATTTCCGTTGATTCGCACATGAATACCTCGCTGCAGGCTTCCGCCCTACAGCCCGCATTCGCAAGCTCACTAGCTGACAAGCAGGAGTATGCCGCCGATCGCGTCATCGTCAAGTACCGATCGGAACCGGCTTCTGCGTTTGCAGAAACACTGTCCAATCAAGTAATAGGCACCAGCCCGCTAACGGTTCCCAATACGAAACTGCTGAAGCTTGCGGCTGGAGTCGATGTTCCTGGCGTTATTCAAGAACTTCTCAAGGACCCGAACGTGCTCTATGCGGAACCCGACTACAAGGTTTCCACCGCATTGAATCCACAAACGTTCCGTCCGGCCCAGCAGACGAGCAGCGCTGCAGCTTCGGCTGCGGACACGGGTGACGATTCGCCACCATTGCCGAATGACCCGCTTTTTCATGAGCAGTGGGCTCTGCACAACACCGGTCAAGAACTGAATGGTGGTGTGGTGCCTGGGGGCACGCCTGATATAGACATGGATCTGCCGGAAGCCTGGCAGATAACCAAGGGCAGTAAAGACGTGACCGTCGCAGTTATCGGCACGGGAGTGAAAACGGACGTCCCCGACTTGGTCGGCCAAATTTGGACGAACGAGAAGGAAATCCCGGATAACGACATCGACGATGATGGCAATGGACTTGTCGATGATGTGAACGGGTGGGATTTCGCGCACGGTGACAACACCTTGTTCGATACGATCGACGGACTCAACGATGTATATGGCACGACGGTTGCCGGTCAAATTGCAGCCAAAATGAACAATGACGAAGGCATTGCTGGCGTTGCGCCTAATGTTAAAGTCATGCCGATCAAGGTAGCTTCCGAAGGAGGCGGATACTTCACAGATGTTGTGAATGGCATCCACTATGCCGAAGCGAACGGCGCCAAGATAGCCACACTCGGGATCGTGTATACCTACAGAAGCAAGATAATTGAAGACGCTATTAACGCATCTGGCATGTTATTTGTGGCTCCGGCTGGTGAAACCGCAGGAGATGTTTTGAATGCAGATGTTAGACCTGTATACCCAGCTGCATACCCAAGTTCAAACATGCTGTCGGTCACAGGCGTTAATGTTCTCGGGAATCTGTCTCTGGGCGCTGCGCGTGGACAAGCCTCCGTCGATGTGGCTGCACCATCCGAACTCATTATTTCGACGTCGCCTGACGTGAATGCCGGTTATGCAGCTCAGATCGATAACGGCGTCTATAAAGCGTATTACAACGGCATCGGATTTGAAGAAATTCCGATCGATACACCGGAAACTGCGGGTCAGCGACAAGATATGTTTAATCGCGCCATGGACTATCTCAAGCCGGTTGCCGGAGTCGAACCGAAGATCCTACTCGTGAACGACAGCCGCCGTAGCGGTGGAGAAATGGGTCCCATGTACGAAAGTGATCCTTTTGCCGTATATAAAGGGCTGCTTGAGACGGCCGGTTATACTTACGAAACTTTTGAAACAGCGGATGAGACCTTTGATGGCCCGCCAATTGAGCAGCTGAAGACGTACAATGTCGTCGTTTGGTTCTCGGGCACGGCTATGGCTGTGAACGACAGTAAGCTGTTAACGGATGTCGATCAAGCCAACTTGACTCGTTATCTCACAGATGGCGGTCATTTGATGCTAACAGGCCAAGATTTAATTGACCAAAGTCTAAATTCTAAGTTCGTACTTGACGTCCTAGGAATTAAGCTCGTCAAGGAAGGCGGGTACATATTCAAAGGTTGGGGAGTTCCTGACACCATTTATGACAATCAAACTTATCGATTAATGGATTTCTCGCTGTTTTACGACACTGTCATCAGCAATAAACCCGAGATGACCAAAGTCAATCTGAAGAACAGCAACGGTAATTACTCCTACTCTCAAGGAACGCTGTACGCCGCTGCCTATACCGCTGGTGTAGCTGCGCTCGTACAAAGTCAGAACCCAGCTATGGGTGCATTAGATATCAAGCAGCGCGTCGTGAACAGCGGCAAAACGCTCAGTGATCTAAAAGGGAATACGGTGAGCGGTAAACTAATAAGCGCTTATCGCGCACTATGGAATAAGGACATCCCTGGTATGTCGTTGCTAGATTCATCTGTTAACGGCAGGCTCGATCAGGTGAACGATCCGAATCATGTTTATTCGGTTGAGCTGAATGCCGGAGAAGAAGCAACATTCTCTCTTACTGGCGCAGCGGAAACAGATTTCGATCTCATTTTATACGATTCTTCTGCTAAAACAGTACAAAGCAAGGAAGGCGCGGTCGCATTTTCCGAAACCGCAGGCAAGTCTGCCGAATCCATAACGTACCGAGCCACTACGGCAGGCACCTATTACATCAATGTCTACGCGGTAGCAGGTGCAGGTAATTATACCTTGAACGTGCAGAACAGTAATGCGTCAGGATCGATCGAAGACGAAGACCCTTCGCTTAGTTACGACGGAAACTGGACATCGCTTACGAGCCCATCCTACTCCAAAGGAACTATTCAGCAGCTTACGGGGGACGGTTATGTCCAATTCGGTTTTAGAGGCAACATGTTTGAATGGATCGGCACGAAGAACGACATGCAAGGTATTGGAGAAGTTTGGATTGACGGAATCATTGTAGGTTATACCGATTTGTACAGCAAGACGCCTCAGTCGAAGCAGTCGCTGTATAAAACTGTACTGCCTAATGGGCATCACGATGTTCTCATTCGATCCTCAGGAGGCGGAGAGCAAAAGAAGAGTAGTAACGTGGATACCTTCATTTTATCAGGGTTAATCTCACCGACTCATGCAGCGGCCAATTACGTAGGACCTTGGGCGAGCCGGTACGGTGCTAATTATCCTGACGGTGTGCAGACTTACACGACGACGCCAGACAGCTCTGCCGAATTCACGTTCACGGGCACAAAGGTCACACTGTGGTCCACGACAGGCAACAACCGCGGAAAAGTAACTATTTATATCGACGGTGCATCGGTGACGCCGGTCCCAATTGATTTGTACAGCGAGAGTTTACGTTATCGGGTGCCTGTTTTTATGTCAGGCGAGTTATCAAATAGTGTGCACAAAATCAAGATCGTGCATGCAGGAGAAGCCAATGCCAAGTCGAGCAATAGCATTGTTACGATCGACGGTTTGGATGTCCTGAACTTACGCTAGCCTGCGAGGAAGCTTATAATCTGATCCGAAATGGGGTACCTGAACGTGAAACGATCACTACTCAATAAATCGCTGTCGCTCGCGATGATCTCGGTGCTGGCTGGGAGTCTCGTCACGACGAGCTTGCCTACCGCACATGCCGCTCCGCGAGACAAGACGACCTTCATAACCAAGGAAGGTTTGCAATCAATCACCCGTCTGTTGAAGGAAGCTGGGTCAGACGTTGGAGTAAATAGGGCTCCGGAACAGGCACATGTTGCCGAAGACATTAATACGACTTCCACGGAAGAGATCAAAGTTATCGTCCAACTGAGTGGCCAGCCGTCAGCCGTCGGGCAGTATGCTGCCAAGCTTGGCTACAAGACATTGGCCGCACAAGCAAGCGAGATTACTGTGCAATCCGAGCAAGATGCGTTCGTAAGCAGCGCGCAGAGGAGCAGCATTACATTCACGATTGACCGCCGGTTCAACACCGTCCTGAATGGGATGGAGATCACTATTCGCGCGGACCAGATCCCGCAGCTGGCCAAGCTTCCTGGCGTGAAGTCCATTCATAAAAACGTGATGTATTATCCGATTGAAGAGCACGACAGCTACTTAGCTGCGGATGGAACACCTAATTTCGATACGGTTCCGCTCGAACAAATCGGTGTCCTGAAGGCATGGGAACGCGGGTTAACAGGCGAAGGCCTGAAAGTTGGTGTCATTGATACCGGTGTAGATTACTTGCATCCTGATCTCGCTAGTGCTTATGAAGAAGGCGGGTATGATGCCATCAATTTAGATGACGATCCGTACGAGGATTTGCCGGTAAATGACTATGAGGGTTCTCACCACGGTACGCATGTCTCCGGAACCATCGTCGGTAGGGCTTCAAATCCAACATCGGATCGTGTGCAGAAGGGTGTAGCCTACAAGGCAAAGTTGTATGCCTACAAAGTGCTCGGGCCTGAAGGCGGTACCTCCGCTCAAGTCATTGACGGAATCGAGCATGCTGTCGAGGACAAGATGGATGTCATCAACCTTTCCCTGGGGAGCGATTTGGAAAAGGACCCAGACTCGCCAGATGCAATCGCGGTGAATAATGCCGTCTTGGCAGGTGTCGTGGCTGTTGTGGCCAACGGCAATGCCGGTACTGGAGCCCATTACTATTATTCCATGGGATCACCGGCATCTTCTCAATTGGCGATCTCCGTGGGTGCAGCGACCAGCGACGGCAGTCGTGTAACGGGATCTGTCTATAGCGCAGTTAGCTCGGCTGTCTATGGCGACCCCACATCACCTGGCTATGATGCTAATATGAGCTTGATGAGCTGGACAACAGGTCAAGAAAAGTTCAATGAGATGTTCGGAGCTGGTCCGATTCAAGGCGTGTATGTCGGTCTTGGGGCAGATTCCAATTATGATGACCTTAGCCCTGACTTCTTGGCTGATAAAATCGTCTTCATCTCCCGTGGGCTTCTCACTTTCGACGAGAAAGTGAAGCTAGCGGCCAAGCATGGTGCGAAGGCTGCAGTCATTTTCAATGGCAACAGCAAGGAGACAATGGCAGGTTATGAGCCGGACTTGTCCGAGGTAATACCTTCTCGCGATGGCCCGGTCGGACCTGTTGGTTTCCTCGGCGACGGCTATGACTTTGTTCCGACATTCGATATGCCGGGTAAGATGGGACGTGCAATAGCTCGTGAGCTGATGGCCCATCCGGATCAAATATTGAAATTCACGATAAAGAACGACTTTGATACTTACTTCGTTGCTGGAGACCGCATGGCGGATTTCAGCTCCAGAGGACCTAATTCCGATGGTAATTATGGCATTAAGCCGGATTTAAGCGCCCCCGGGGTTCAAATCTTCTCGTCGGTGCCTGCTTACGGCAAAGTGAATCCTGACGCCAACTATGACAGAGCCTATGCGAGACTGAGCGGCACGAGCATGGCGGCGCCTCATGTGGCGGGACTTGCCCTTCTGCTCAAGCAAGCGCATCCGGAGTGGACACCGTTCGACATCCGTGCAGCGCTGGCTAATACGGCGGACGAAATCAGCAATGAAGACGGAACGCTGTATGATGTATATTCGCAAGGCGCAGGACGTGTTGACGTCATGAGCGCGATCGATACACCAGCCATCATCGAATCTATGGATGAGATTACGATTTATGATAATGAGATGAATCCGACGGTTATACCGAGTGAAGCGAGCAGCGTGAGCTTTGGTAAGTTGCTTCCTGGGGCCGAAGAGGTGAAGAAGCCGCTTCGTGTGAAAAACATGTCGGATGCTCCAGTTACGTATAAAGCGCAAGTTGTGATGCATCCGTCGGTCACATCTGAACCGAATCATCCGATTCCTACGCCGGACTCCAGCGCAATTATGATGGGGCTCGAAGGACTCGTAGCTAACAAAATCACAGTGGCTGCGGGCGGTCAATTGGATTTCAAGCTCACCGGGAAGGCGATTCCGAATGCGCCTGTAGGCGTGTACGAGGGTGAGGTCCTGCTGGAGAGTGAGGGAATACCTTCCCTTCATCTGCCGTTCGTCATTCATGTAGGCGACCAGTCTGATGGCAACGAATTCATGATTCAGAACATGAAGCTTAGCAGCGCAACGGTGTCCAAAGGCGCACCTATCGACATTACGGCAATGCTTCCAACGAAAGAAGTCAATCATCTATATGCCGCGCTTTACGATATGAATAATGAAATGGTAGGCACAGTCGCCGAGGTTTTTGATCAAGACAAAGAGAAGGACGTCTTGAAGCCGCTTCCGACCCATATCATTATTCCGGAATTCGACGGTTCCTATGCCATTGGTATTGATGAGTTTACCAGCAACAAGGTGACTGCGTATCTGCCGGAGGGTCGTTACAAAATGGTTCTCATCGGATCCGTCTATAACGAGAACTATGAGCTTGTAGACCAAACAGCAACATTCAAAACATTCAACATGAACAGTGATTCCGAAGTAAATGTACCTAACCCGCCGACGCCAAATGAACCGAATGACCCGTATAATCCGCCGATTTCCGGTCCAGGTCCTGTAAAGCCAAGCGGAGCGGCGTACAATAAGGAAGTAGCTGCATCGGTGCTATCAAACGGGCAAACCAGTGTTTCAATCGCGTCGCTCACGAGTTTGGTAGGCACGCAATTGTCTGTATCTGTTGCAGATGCGGAATTGCAAAAAGCACTGGATCAA
Organism: Paenibacillus sp. J22R67; assembly: GCF_059692175.1. Lineage (NCBI taxonomy): Bacteria > Bacillati > Bacillota > Bacilli > Caryophanales > Paenibacillaceae > Paenibacillus > Paenibacillus sp. J22R67. Next base: position 606,297 of record NZ_JCAUAX010000004.1, read on the forward strand.
GCAAACCAAACCTCAATTGCATTAACTATTGGAGCAGCATCCGATAATGCCAATGCCGCTCAGTTGAAATTAACAGCTATGCAAGTGAAGATGTTGAAGGAAGCTGGGCTCAAGGGGACGATTGTCTTCAACTGGAACGAGGCTTCTATTGCTTTACCGCTCTCTGCTTTAGAACAATTGCCTGAGGGCGCGGACATCGTGATCACAATTAAGAAGGACGAAGGCAGCAAATCCGAATTCACGAAGCAAGCGAAAGATGCTTCTATTCTTGGAACTCCTTATGTCTTCGAGGCGAGCAGCTTGAAGCTCGGCGTTGCCGAACCTCTTAAGTTGAAGGCCGATCAAGTTGTCACAAGATCTTTTCTGATTGAGAAAGGTATGGATGCAAGCACGGCGGGTGCGTTATACCTCGAGAACGGCAATGTTTATCCTGTTCCTGCCAAAATCTCGTCTGCAAGCGACGGAGCATCCATTGTAACGATACGTCGTCCGGGCTTCTCGACGTATGCAGCAGCAGTAAGGAAGGTGACGTTCACCGATATCGATACATCCTGGGCGCGCGACAAAATTCAATCGCTTGCGGACAAGTTCCTGTTGAACGGCACGTCCGATCATACTTATTCACCAAAGGTCAACGTGACGCGTGCGCAGTTCGCATCGATGCTCGTCAGGGCGCTCGGTTTGCAAGGGCAAACGGAAGCTAGTCCCTTCAGCGATGTGACAAGCAGTGACTGGTTCACTAACGACGTGACGACAGCGTACAAGGCAGGACTTGTCACAGGCGTTGATGAGAGTCAGTTCAAGCCGAATGAGACCATTACCCGCCAAGATTTGACGGTGATGCTCGCGAGAGCGATTAAGCTCATCGGCTTGCAGGGTCCTAAACAATCCGGCAATCATGCCTATGTCGATGCTTCGCAGTTTAGCAGCTATGCGAATGAGAGCATCCAAATGGTGACGGATCTCGGATTGATGGAGGGCTTCGAGTCAGAAGGCAAGCTCTATTTCGGGCCATCCGATGCCACGACGCGTGAAGCTGCGGCTAAAGTGCTTCAAATTCTGCTTCAAGCGTCCGGGCGGATGTAATTTTACCCGTCCCGTCCGCGTAACTACAAAGGAACTGCCGAGAATTGCTCGGCGGTTCCTTTTTTTATTGGGAAGGAACGATCCATTGAGCCGCCTTTGGGCAAAAGTGGATTTATTGAGAGAAATAGCTGGAGTAATCGGCGTTAATTTTAAAGTCATCTGAAATGAACAGATAAGCAGAAAAATAGTCACTTAAAATTCGGCGAGAGGGGTGAGGGGGGAGGAGAGGTGGGGGATAGGGGAGAGGTGGGTGAGAGCTGAGAGGGAAATAGGGAGTTGTGAGGAGGAGTCAGGCTAAGCGAGATTAGCTACTTGGATATAAAAAAACTGGAAAGCCGCAGACGAGGCTCTCCAGTTTTTTTATTGAAAATAAATCTTACTTCATGCCTGAAGTCGTGTAATTCTCAATAATGTGTCTTTGGAAAATGATGAAGATAATAATGATCGGAGCGACCATCAGGGTAGCACCGGCCATCTGCAAAGCAAAGTTTTGGTTGGACTGGCTCTTAAGCAGGGAGAGGCCAACGGATAAGGTGTATAGCTTCTCATCGTTAGCGATAATCAGGGGCCAGAGGAAGCTGTTCCAGCCTGCGATGAATGTCAGGATACCCTGAACGGACAGAATCGGCTTCGAGATCGGCAGCACAATTTGCAGGAAGGTACGGAATTCACCTGCACCTTCCATGCGGCCGGCTTCAAGCAATTCGTCCGGTATGGTGACCATGAACTGTCGGAACAAGAAGATACCGAATGCACCAACAAGACCTGGCAAGACAATGCCGATCATGGTGTTAGTCAGATGCATGGCGTTAAGGATGAGATAAACCGGAATCATGGTTACCTGTCCAGGGATCATCATGGTCGCAAGCACGATGTAGAATAGCGCTTTGCTCCCTTTGAAATTATATTTGGCAAATCCAAAGCCCGCCATTGCGTTTAGAAACATACCGACAAAGGAGAAAACGACGATACTGAGTGTATTCCCCAGATAAACACCGAAGTTCATGCTAATGAACAGCTTTTTCACATTAGCAAGTGTAAAAGCGTTCGGCCACAGTGTTGGCGGGATGCTCAGCACTTCGCTCTCCGATTTGAAGGTAGACAAAACCATCCAAATAAATGGCAACAGCATCATGAGTCCGAACAGAGTCAGGACAATACCGGCCAACCACTGTAGCAGCCGATCGTTTGATCCCGAGCCTACGGTTTGGTTTGAAGCAGATTTTGCAGACATGATTATGCCCCCTTTCTCATTAAAGATCCGTATCCTTGTTCTGGAAGCGGAATTGTATCAATGTCACGATGATGATGGAGAAGAACAGAATGAACGATCCAGCTGCTGCATAACCGAAGTGACTTAGCTGGAAACCATTGCGATATATGAACAGGGCAACGGATGTCGTGCTGTCCAAGGGACCGCCTTGGGTCATAATGAAAGGCTCCTCGAAAAACTGCAGCCAACCAATCATCGTTGTGATCGAGACGAAAAAGATGGCGAAACGCAGCATCGGGATCGTAATGTACCACATTTGCTGCAAACGGGTCGCCCCGTCTAGCTCCGCTGCTTCATAATTGGATTTCGGAATCCCTTGCAGACCGGCAATGAAAATAATCATATTGAGGCCAATGGCTCTCCACAACGCTAGTAATATCAGCGATATTTTCGCAACGATAGGGTGTGTCAACCAAGGAACAGGTCCAAGGTGAACCAATTTGAGTAAATAATTTAATAATCCGAATGCCGGATTGTATAAGTAGAACCATACGACAGCGACGGCAACAACGTTGGTCACGGAAGGAAGGTAATAGACGACTCGGAACGCTTTGAAAATACGGGATGTTCCGAAATTGATAAGTACTGCGACGCCAAGTGAACAGAGGATAACCAGTGGAACCCCGATCACAACGTAAAACAACGTATTGAAGATCGCTTTGATAAAAATCGAGTCGGAAAGTACGTCCTTGTAGTTTTGCAGGCCAATGAATTTGATATTTGAATAATCGGCTAACCCGGCTAAGTCCATGTTCGTGAAGCTAATCACCAAGGCGATCAGGATCGGTATCACAGAGAACAGGGTTAATAAAATCAATGTTGGAGCAATAAAGAAATAGGGCGCTCTTTTGGCGGCAGATCCCTTCATGACAAATCCTCTCCTTTCCGAGGGATGAAGTGCTTGTAGCATTGAACAGCTAACCAGCATAAGCCGGCTAGCTGTTTAGTAGACATATGGTTATTATTTGGAAAGGATGGATTCGGATTTTTTGTTGAAAGCATCCAATTCAGTTTGAACGTTGGCACCACCACGATAAATATTTTCAAAAGTTTTCAGCACGTTTTGAGCGATTTCTTCCCATGATTTGATCAGTGGCATCGGCTCGGAAGCGTTCATTTGTTCCCCGATTACTTTGTAATTCGCATCGTTCGTTAGAGCAGGATCTTCCCAAGCTTTCTTCGTTGCAGGCAATGTATTAGTCAGCTTCAGCCACTCGAGCTGTGTTTCTGGTTTGCTCATATAAGCCAAGAACTTGAGTGCTTCGTCTTTATGCTCTGTGTATTGGAAGACGGATAGATCCGAGCCCCCTAAGGAAGAGGTGTTGTTTAGTTTCTTAGGCAGAACGGCAGTAGCCCATTTGTCTTTGATATCAGGAGCTTGGTCGTTAATCAGCTTGATCATCCAAGGTCCGCTGATGAACATTGGCGCAATCCCTTTTTGGAAGGCTGGTACGATGTCCATGCCAAGGTCTTTCGGCGCAGAGCCATTTGTGAAGAAGCTGTTCAAGTAATCAACCGCGCCTACGAATTCAGGTTGGTTGAAAAGCGGTTTGTTACCGTCAAGCAGCTTGGAACCATTTTGACGTGCGAACATGAATGCTAGGGATTGCTCTTTTGCATCAATGCTAATTCCGTAGTTGCCGTTACCGCGTGCAGCTAATTTCTTAGCAGCGTCGGACAGCTCGTCCCAAGTTTTCGGAGCTTCGTTAAAGCCTACGGATTTTAATAGATCAGTACGATAGTAAAGAACACGAGTATCGATATACCAAGGAACACCAACGACGGTTTCACCTTGTTTGGTTGTGTTGACCGCTCCTGGATAGAAGTTGGCTTCTGCGAATTCAGGATATTTGCTCAGTTCCGGTTTCAAATCCATCAAGGCTTTGGCAGATGCGAATTCCGGAATCCAGGTCGTACCCATTTGAAGAACATCCGGTCCTTTCTTGGATGCAACAGCAGTGAGCAGCTTGTCATGTGCCGTATCCCAAGGCAGGGCTTGTACATTGATTTTGATATTTGGATTGTCTTGCATGAATTTTTCTGCGATTTTCGGGAGCGATTTCGCCTCTTCGCCCATTCCCCATACATTTAGTGTTACTTGCGAACCGCCTGTTGCTGGACTTCCAGAGCTTTGCGGTGTGTTGCTCTTAGAACCACATCCTGTAAGAACTCCCGCTACCAACAAGGTGCCGGCCAATACTGTTGTGATTTGTTTGCGCATTTCCTTTTCCTCCCAGTTGTTGTTCATTTGTTTAATAGGGTGCACGGTTATTCAAGAAAATATTAGTTCTATACATACATTTTTTAACCGCATATTTTCAGGAATAAAATCGGAATCCCTACTAAATAATAGAAATACGATACGCTATACTATTAATCTGTGAAACGTTTCGATTTACTATAAAAAATAATATAAATTCTCTCTATTGGTCAATAGAAACGTTTCGATGTCATTATAAAACAACTTGATATCGTTTTCAACTAGTTATTTTTAAACAATAAAAACGTTTATAATACTGAAATTAGCTTATTTCAACAGGTTGACGTCATTTTTCATAGTGTTTATAATATGAATCGAAACGTTTCGATCTATCCTTTATCCAGATTGAAATCAAATGAATGAGGCCAAAGGAGGCATCGTGATGACGGATCAACAATTGAATGCTCTGCTTAAGGAGCTCACTTTGGAAGAAAAAATATCCCAACTATTGCAGTTGGCCGCTCCTTTCTTCGATGGATCGGGGACCGAGGGGCAGATTACTGGCCCAATGGCGTCCATGGGTATCAACGATGACATTGTAAAAAATACGGGCTCCGTGCTGGGGTTGTCGGGTGCAATAGAAACGATTGGCGTCCAAGAAGCTCATATGAAAAAGAACCGTCTGGGAATTCCGCTGCTCGTCATGGCGGATATTATCCACGGCTATAAAACGATATTCCCTGTGCCGCTGGCAATCAGCTGCTCCTGGGATTTGGAAGCGGCCGAACGAAGCGCGGAAATCGCTGCGGCGGAAGCATCTGCTGCCGGCGTACATGTTACTTTCTCACCAATGGTTGATTTGGTTCGTGATCCTCGCTGGGGACGCGTTATGGAAACGACAGGAGAAGATCCTTACCTGAACGGAGAGTTTGCTAGGGCTTTTGTCCGCGGGTATCAGGGGAAAGATTTGAAGAACGATCTTACGCGTCTTGCTGCTTGCGTGAAGCATTTCGCAGCCTATGGGGCGGGCGAAGGCGGCCGCGACTACAATACAGTCGACATGTCGGAGCGTCAACTGCGGGAATATTACCTGCCAGCTTATAAAGCAGCGCTGGATGAGGGTGCTGAGCTAGTGATGACAGCGTTCAACACGGTAGATGGTATTCCAGCAGCAGGCAACAAGCGGTTAATGCGCGATTTGCTCCGCAAAGAATGGGGTTTTGACGGTGTTGTTATCTCTGATTGGGGCGCCGTGAAGGAAATGATCCCGCATGGCGTGGCTGCCGACGAAGCTGAAGCAGCCTGCAAAAGTCTGCTCGCGGGTGTCGATATTGAAATGATGACCACCTGTTACGAGAATCATTTGAAGCAGCTTGTGGAACGCGGGGACGTAGATGAAGTTTTGATCGACGAAGCTGTTCTTCGAATTCTAGAGCTGAAACAGAAGCTGGGATTGTTCGATAATCCGTATCGTGGTGCAGATGTCAACCGCGAACGTGAGATTGTCATGAGTGCAGAACATCGTCAAGCCGCGCGTGATTTGGCTGTGAAGTCCTGCGTCCTCTTGAAAAACGAATCCGTGCTCCCGCTTAAGAAGGAACAAAACATAGCGTTAATCGGCCCGTTTGCTCAAAATGGAGATATCCTTGGTCCATGGTCGTGGTTGGGTTCAAAAGATGATGCCGTGCAACTGTATGATGGCTTGAAAGCAAAAACGTCCCACATCGTTACGGCTCAAGGCAGTGATATTGAGAGCATGACCGAAAAGCAGCTTGAGGAAGCATTAAGCGCGGCGCGCGAAGCTGATGTCATCGTGCTAGCCCTCGGCGAGCACTCGGATATGAGCGGAGAAGCAGGCAGTCGAGCTAATATTCGCCTGCCCGATGCTCAGCTCCAGCTGACTGCTAAGCTGAAAAGCCTCGGCAAGCCAATGGTAGCGGTACTATTCAATGGCCGCCCGCTAGATCTTCACGGCGTGTACGATGCAGCGGATGCTGTGCTGGAAGCATGGTACCCGGGAACCGAAGGCGGTGCCGCGGTCGCGGACCTTCTGTACGGGGATAGCAATCCATCGGGAAGATTGACCATGTCGTTCCCATTTGCCGTTGGACAAGTTCCCGTCTATTACAATAACTTCAATACAGGACGCCCACAGGGAGCTCCTGATGCTCAGGTGCGTTATGTTTCTCAGTACTTAGACATTCCAAACGCACCGCTTTATCCTTTTGGTTACGGCTTGAGTTATACGACGTTCGCTTACAGCGACGCTTCGATTTCATCAGATGTGATGGCTTTCGATCAAACGCTTAAGGTGACGGTGACCGTTCAAAACACGGGTAAAGTCGCTGGAGAAGAAGTTGTTCAGCTGTATGTGCGTGATGTGGCTGGCGAAGTAGTTCGTCCGTTAAAAGAGTTGAAAGGTTTCCGCAAAATCAAGCTTCAACCGGGTGAGGTTCAGGAAGTCACTTTCTTATTGACGGAGGAGCAGCTTCGTTACCATCATTCCGACTTGTCCTTGACAAGCGATGCAGGGGAGTTTGCTGTTTTCGTTGGCCCTAATAGCAGGGATGTTTTGCAGGCACTTTCATTTAAATTGATTAAGTAAAAAGTAAGCATGAGGAAAGCGAGTGAACAACATGGCAGCTGCCGAACAGGCGGATTTTCAACTGAAGTCGGGAAATTTGCAATTTTCCTTCCTTAGCAGCGGGGATATTCGCGAAATAATGTATAAGAACATAATGATTAACCAATGGGTTGCTAATCCCGTTGATGGATCACTAAATAACCTTTATTTGCGTGTACACTCTTCTAATGGAATCAAAATTGTACCGCTGATGGGCGCGCGCTCAGTAAGCAAAGTGCAGTACTCGGAATCCAAAGTATCTTGGCAAGGTTTGGCTGAAGGACTCCAATACGAATTAACTTTTCATCTGACACCGCAGGACATGTGGTTCTGGGAAGTCCAGGTGAAGGGGGAAGACGCGGAAGTTGACGTCATGTACGGTCAGGATGTCGGACTCGCTGATAAAGGTGCTGTCCGCAGTAACGAAGCTTATTTATCACAGTACATCGACCACGCGGCCTTTGAAAACGGCGTAAACGGATTTGCTGTCTGCTCTCGTCAAAACATGCCGCAACAAGGGGCATTTCCCTACTTGCAGCAAGGTGGTTTAACCAAATTAGTAGGATATTCGACGGATGGTTTCCAGTTCTACGGTTTATCGTACAAGGAAACAAACGTACCTGAAGCGTTGACTCAAAACACGCTTGCGAACGAGGTGTACCAGTACGAATTCGCATTCACGGCGCTGCAATCCGAACGTGTGAAGGTGAAGGGTACGGCACGTTTTGTTTTCTACGGCTTGTTCAAGCCGGATCACCCTGAGACCATTAAGGGCCTGGTAGACAAGACTGAAATCTTACGCGCATGGGAAGAAGCTAGTGCTCAAAACCATGAATTCAACCAGCAGCTCGATCAGGTGACTTTTTTCGGTCATCTCGGTGAGCCACTGAGCACCATGTCAATGACGCAAGATGAGATTGCTCATTATTTCCCGAACAGACGTCAAGAAGAGTTTGACGGTGAAAGACTGCTATCCTTTTTCACGGATACCCATGAACACGTTATTCTGAAGGAAAAAGAGCTTCTCGTAGAGCGCCCGCATGGTCATATCCTCATGTCTGGCGATAATGCTCGCCTGAAGGAAGATGTCATGACGACGACTTCCTATATGTACGGTATCTTCAATTCACAGGTGGTTGTCGGAAACACGTCGTTCAACAAAATGTTGACGAATGCGCGGAATGCTCTAAATGTGATGAAAACATCTGGGCAGCGCATTTACGTGGAGGTTCAAGGCGAATACCGTCTGCTCACCATGCCGTCGATGTTTGAACTTGGTTTCAACTATGCGCGCTGGTATTACAAAATGGTGGACGATACCCTTGTTATCACGAACCTGACTACCGTAGATACACCGGAAATCCATTTGCAAGTTCGTTCCCAAAGCGGCAAGGCTTATCGTTTCCTCGTAACGAATCAGGTCACGATGAACAACAATGAATACGAATCTTCATTCAGCTGTAAGCAGGAAGGACAAACATTGTCCTTCTATGCGTCTCCTGAGTCCGACAGCGCGAAGGTTTGGCCGCAGTTGTGCTACCGAGTGCGCGTTGCAGGCGCGGATATGAGAGTTGGCAATGAAACTTTGCTAGCGCAAAACATCCAACCCCTTGCCGCTTCCACAGTTGTCATGGAGCTTGGCACGAGCAGCGAATGGAGCTTGACCATTCAGGGTCTCTTGCGGGATGAAGATCTGCCTTTCACAGATGTAGACACCACGGCTGAGATCGCGCGTTACCGGGACTTTCTTGCCAGTGTGATGAACGGGTTCCATCTGTCACAGAACGGTGGTGCAGCTGACAGCTTGGAGAAAGTCAATACGCTTGCCTGGTGGTATACACACAATATGCTAGTCCACTACTCCGTCCCTCACGGATTGGAGCAGTATGGGGGCGCCGCCTGGGGAACACGCGATGTGTGCCAAGGCCCGGCTGAATACTTCCTTGCGACGCAAAAATACGGTGAAGTGCGCGACATTCTCAAAACCGTCTATTCGCATCAGTACGAAGATGACGGCAACTGGCCTCAATGGTTTATGTTTGACCGCTATGCGGCGATTCAACAGGAAGAAAGCCATGGCGATATCATCGTGTGGCCGCTGAAAGTATTAAGCGATTATTTGGCTGCTACCCGAGACTTTGGTATTCTTCAGGAGAAAGTTCCGTATACGAAGCGACATGTGTTCGAATTTACGGAAGAGCCAGCGACGTTATTTGATCACGCCAAAAAAGAAATTGATTACATCAAACATCATTTTCTTCATGGCACTCATCTTTCCTCCTATGGCGATGGTGATTGGGATGATACGCTTCAGCCGGCTAATGCGCAGCTAAAGAAATATATGGTTAGTAGTTGGACTGTTGCTTTAACTTATCAGGTGTTCAACCAATTGTCCGCGGCGCTTGGTGAAGCCGATGAACAGATGGCAGCGGAGCTAAGGGATTTGGCCGCAGGAATTAAGGCTGATTTCAATAGCTACATGCTGGGAACGGACGTCATCCCGGGCTTCGTATACATGGAGGAGCCAGGCAAAGCGGAACTGATGCTGCATCCTACGGATAACAAGACAGGGATTCAATACCGTCTGCTTCCGATGACGCGCAGTATGATCGGCGAGCTTTTAACAGAAGAACAGGCCAATTCCCATTATAATCTCATTAAAAAAGAACTGTATTATCCAGACGGCGTCCGCTTAATGAATCGCCCAGCTAATTATGTCGGCGGTATCAGCACGAACTTCAAGCGGGCTGAGCAAGCGGCTAACTTCGGCAGAGAGATCGGGCTGCAATACGTCCACGCTCACATCCGTTTCGTCGAGGCCATGGCCAAATTGGGCAAAGCCGATGAAGCCTGGAAGGGACTCGAGATGATTAATCCAGTCGGCATCCAAAGTGTTGTTCCGAACGCGGAACTGCGTCAGAGCAACAGCTACTTCAGCAGCTCGGATGGGAAGTTTGGCACGCGTTACGAAGCACAGGAACGTTTTGCGGAGCTGAAAGAAGGCGCCGTGCCTGTCAAAGGCGGATGGAGAATTTACTCCAGCGGTCCGGGAATTTATATGAACCAGCTGATCTCGAATGTCCTGGGTATTCGCTTGGAGGGCGGCGATCTGGTTATCGATCCCGTGCTTCCGCAAGAACTAGATGGTCTGCAGTTCGACTTCCAAGTGCTGGGACGCCATATGACATTCATCTATCATTTAGAAGAGCGTTCCGTTAGTTATGTGACGGTAAATAAGAAAGAAGTGACTGCCGAAGCAACCGCCAACCGTTATCGCCAGGGTGGCCTCCGCATCAGCGCGCTGGATCTTAACACGCTTACTAGTGAAGAAATAAATGTCATTGAGGTGTATCTGTAAGAAAAATCGGCGATCTTAAGGATCGCCTTTTTCCTTTTAAAAAGTTCTTTATGATATAGTAAGAAGAAAACGAAAGTGTAGATGTTAGGAGCGGTTTTTGTGATCAGCATTAAAGATGTTGCCAAAAAAGCGGGCGTTTCAATCTCGACCGTATCCTATGCGCTCAACGGAAACCCCAAGGTAACGGAGGAAACGAGTGCAAGGATTTTGAAGATAGCCAGCGAGCTGAACTATGTTCCGAATGCCGCGGCAAGAACGTTAAAAAAGCGGGTCTCCAAAATCATCGGTGTTTATTTGACTGATTTCAGCGGGGCGTTTTACGGGGAAATTCTGCAGGGGATGAAAGAAGTACTGAACAAAAGAGGTTATGATCTGATCGTCTGCAGCGGCTCCTACTCTCACCGTTTGCTGCCACAGCGGATGATTGACGGGGCTGTTGTCTTGGACCACTCGTTCGCTAGCGAAGAACTGCTGCAATTGGCAGACCGTGGACATAAATTGGTTGTGCTGGACAGGGAATTGAACCATCCGAACGTGAACCATGTTCTTCTGGATAACAAAGCAGGTGCCACTTTGGCCGTCGAATATTTGATCGAAAGAGGCCATCGGAAGCTGTATGTTGTAACAGGGCCAAAAGATTCCTACGACTCCAAACAGCGGTTACAGGCAACCAAACAAACCATTGAGCGGCATTCCGATTTGATTTATGTCGAGATTGAGGGTAATTTCAATAAGGATTCCGGTGAACGAGCCGCCGAGCAAATTATGCGGGAATATAATGAACCGGTTGCCGTTTTTTGCCTGAACGATGAAATGGCCATTGGCCTGTACAATACACTGTTGAAAACGGATTTCCGGATTGGTGAACACATTCACATCATCGGTTTCGATAACATCGAGCTGACGCAATATACCCAGCCGCGACTCGCAACGATTGATTACTCCAAACGCAAGTGGGGTGCTTTGGCTTCTGAGCAGCTTATTAAGCTGATTGGGGGAGAAAAAGTGGAGCATGAGCGCGTTTATGTGAGTCTGATTCAGGGTGAGTCGGTTGGAAAAGGATGAGATCAGCTTGTTCTCGATGCCAAATGAAATAGGGGCGGCATTCTAAGGCTTTATTTCAAGTCTTAGTCTGCCGCTGTTTGTCTATGCGGTGAGGGTTGTGTCATGATTTCTTAATATTAGATGTTTAAACAGAAAATGGTGTGTGGATACTTGTCTCCGATAAACAAAGCAACGGGTCAACATTGTACCTTTATGTATAACGGACATCATTGTCGTTATTTTCGATAATTGCCCCCTATTTTATGTATAACGGACTCCAGAGTCGCTAATTGATCCATAGACAACCTAATTAGACGAGTTTCGCATGAATAACTGCATTGGAGTCCGTTAGAATTCAGATAGGCTTCGTTTTCTTCAAATAAACACGGCAGTGTCCGTTAGCGACGAAGTAATTCGGCATGAAACCTCAGAAGAGGCGGTTACCTGATCGTTTGGTTAGAACCAATACGGGCACTAGCCGTCCAAGGGTCTCTAGCACTATGCATGCTGGTAAATGCATAAACTGCGGCGTTGGCCACTTCGATATCTTGAGCGCTGGTGCCCCCACTTACACCGATGGCACCGATGACTCTGTCGTTGCTGATGAGTGGTATGCCTCCGCCTAGGATAGTAAGTTTACCGTGGTTAGTCGTATTGATACCGAATGAAGGAGAGCCTGGAAGTGCCGATTGCGCAAGGTTGGCTGTCGGTATTTGCATGGCTGCGCTAGTCCAAGCCTTGCTTTGAGAGATTTCGATACCAGCAATTCGTGCGCCGTCCATTCGATGGAAAGCGATCAGGTTCGTACCTTCATCAACAATTGCGATATTGCTGTTCAGTCCCATTTGTCTTGCTTTCTGCTCGGCGACTTCAATTAAATATTTTGCGGTTTCTAACGTTAGTCTGTACATTACGTTCACTCCTCAGAATTTGGATACTCCGATATTGTATGGTCGTTTCCCCAGTGGGGTGAAATTATTCAGAAGAACAGCGTATGTAATCCTAACTTAACTGAGAGGTGTTTCTCGTGTACAAACATCCTTACTTCCAATTATTATTACATGATGACGAAGAACTTGCATCCATATTGGGATCTTCCGTAGCAGAACGAGCAACACTTCACGAATGGCCTCTCTCTTGTGTTCAACGCATTCGCATGAGCGATACATCGACTATCATTTATAAAGTACAGGCAGAACCTTCTATTGAAGATAAATTTTATCGCGAAGCAAGTTCTCCACTTTTAGTAAGAACTAGAGCTATTAAACAAAAGGATGTTCCAGATGCCTTGCTTTTAGAAATGATCGATGCTCCTTGTGTGTCCGAAATGATTATGGATGTTGATGAAGCATTGAGATTCATTGATAACACTACGCATCAACTCTCTCAAATTGGAGGAAATCTCCCATTTTTATATAAGATTGGTAACCTAGTAGATTGGGAAATTTTTAGCGCCTCGCTTTTAAGTGACCTTGAACTATTAGTTCAGCGTGGAACATTCCAACAGACAGATCGAGAAGGAATCAATAGAATAGCAACTCTTTGCATAGACGCCTCGGTTAAAGCTGTGATTCAATCAAGGAGCGGCTTAGTACACGGGGATTTGAACTGTGGAAACATTTTTGTGCATCCGAACGGAAGATTGAAGGTAATTGATTGGCAGCGACCCATTTATGCACCTTTAGTGCTTAATAGGGCTAACCTGCTTGAATCACTAGGCATAGACGCGAAGCATTATGTTGCTTCGGGGGTTATGAATTTGCTGTACATTTTGAAAATATCTTGGTTAGCGCAATGCGCAATACGATGGTTCCCTCCAGGGGCAGAAGGTTATGATAAAGAAATAGCCCAATTAATCGAACAATTGGACTAAAATCGCAGCAGAATGGAGAATGTTGAAACGAAACGACAGCGACAATTTCGAAAGGCTATCGTTTCGTTCCCCAACTAGCGAGCGTAGAAGTCAATTGATGGCATGATTATAATAGAAAGAGTCTCATAAAATGTGTAATTGCTTGAGACATTCGAGCGTAATTGTCTTAGCGGTCGTACCACTGCTATCCACGTTGGTGGCGAATACCCATGAAGTTTTACCCGTCTCTACATAGCCGATATACCATCCGAGACCTAGATCAGATAGTCTTGTCCCTGTTTTGCCATGAACGGTGTATGCGTCCTGTTCGTTATCGATCATGATACGTTTGACCGTTTTCATCGTTTGCTCATGGAAAGGCAGCGTTTCTTCTACGAGATTCTCCATGAATTGAGCTTGCTCTTGTGCCGAAATGGTTAGGCTGCTGTTCAACCAGAACTTATCGATTCCACCGCTAATGTCTTGATTGCCATACGCAATTCGATTGAGATTGTTCTGCATCCGTTCAGCGCCAATGTCCCGAGCCATCGCTTGGTAATACCAGATAGCGGAATTCCTCATGGCGGAAGCTAACGTATGATCCCGATTCCAGACGTCAAATTCCCGAATGATCCCGTCCCAACGTTTGACTTCGTACTCATCCTCCACGGCGTGTTCTTCCAAGCCGATTAGTGCGTTAGGAACTTTGAATGAGGATTCCGGCGTGAAACGCTGATTGCTCCGCTGGAGGTTATACGTGTACATTTTATCCGTCTTCAGATTCTTGATAACGATTGTACCTGAAATCCCATGGAATAATTCTTCCACATGGAGTTCTTTGATACCAGGCTTAGCGCTAGCTGAGCTCGCAATACTGGCAAAGGAGCCTGTACTTGTAATCAGCATAGCAACGAGCAGTAGAACGATAATCTTCATTTTTTTCATCTTGCATCACTCCTCTTTGATTTAAAATGGCAACTATTTACTTTCTTCACGTTGAGTATACGAGTAATGACAGGAATTTTATATGGGATTATTCTTGAATTGTACCCTTACAGTTTGAAGGAGAGGGGATAAACAACATGCTGTATGAAGAGATTGTGGATCAGATCATGAAGCGCATCGAGGAGGGATCATTGAAGCCGGGGAACAAGCTGCCGTCTATTCGTGTTTTAACCCAGGAGTTTGCTTGCAGTAAGAATACGGTGATGAAAGCTTATGGTGAATTAGAGAAAAGGCATATCATCTATTCTGTGCCCCAGAGCGGTTTCTATGTCGTGGAGGGCTACCGTAGACGGGAAAAGATTGAGGGAGGGCATGACACAATTAACTTCCTCTCAGCTGGACCTGATCGACAGGCCATGCCCTATCGGGATTTCCAACACTGTATGAATCAGGCCATTGAACGATATAAAGAAGAGATGTTCACGTACTCGGACATTCAAGGGCTTGGGTCGCTTCGCGTACAACTGGCTCGGCATCTGCAAGACCTTCAGGTGTTCACGATACCCGAGAGAGTTTATGTCGTATCCGGTTCGCAGCAAGCTCTGCATTTGCTGGTATCCCTGCCTTTTCCAAGCGGCAAGCGTAATATATGTCTAGAGCAGCCCACGCATGCTGGGTTTATTGAATCTATTCGTCAGCATGGCAGCGAGGCTTATGGGATAGAAGTAGGGAACGAGGGCATTGATCTTACGCAGTTGGAAGAGCTTTTTAAGCATAACGATATTAAGTTGTTCTACATGGTCTCTAGATTTCACAATCCGACTGGCTACAGCCATACGAATGAAACGAAGCGAAAGATCGTCGAATTAGCGCAGCAATATGATGTGTATATCATTGAAGATGACTATATGGGGGACTTAGACTCGAATCTGAAGGCAGACCCGATGTTTGCCTACGATCCTTCTGGCAGAGTTATTTATGTCAAAAGCTTCTCGAAAATTATGCTGCCTGGTCTCCGACTCGGTTTAGCCGTACTCCCTGACGCATTGCGGGAAGATTTCTTGCGAGCCAAGTTTGCAGCAGACGTACATACGCCGATGCTAACGCAAGGCGCGCTTGAGATCTACCTTCAGAGCGGAATGTTCAACGCGCATATCGAGCGCATGAGGAAGTTATACAGCAGGAAGGCAACGCTCCTCCAGCAAGCTTTCCAGAAGTGGCTGACTGCTGTCGCCACCTACTCGGGGTCTTTATCCGGATTCTATTCCACGATCAGATTGCCTATACCGATTAAGGCGAAGCAGCTGCAGGAACACCTTAAGCATCAACATGTGTTGGTGGATCATGCAGAGCGCATGTATCTTCCTGATTTCACCAAAGACAACGTGATCCGTCTCAGTATCTCTCAAGTGGATGAGGATTTGATTGAGAGAGGCGTTCAGATAATCGCAAGAGGGATAGTCGAGCTGCTCAGCAGAAGGACAGAAGTGAGGTTTGTAAATAAAAAAGATGACCCCTATAGCATATAGGAATCATCTTGGTTATAAATTATCCTTGTTCATGCTTTTGAACGGCTCGAGCAACCCGTTCACCTAGTTCAGCTGAGGCATTGTATAGATAGCTCAGAACAATGTTTTGTGTTTCTTGGGATATACCGGACAGGTCGCCAGAGAGATTAGCAATCAAGTGATCTTGCTGCACAGGAGAGAGTGAGTAGTAATACTGGCCCGCTTGTGTAAAATCATCCTGCTTCGGGATGTCCGATCGCATAAGATGACCGTCCACGTATCTCCCATTGCCGCTAGTTACAAGAGAATCAGGGGACCAATTAGCCTGATGGTTGATAGGAACCTTACGGAAATCCGGACCCATTCGGCGGCGCTGAGAATCCCAGTAAATATTGGTACGCCCCTGCAGCATCTTGTCGTCCGATAATTCGGCACCTTCCAATAAATTGGCTGGTGAGAAGGCTATTTTTTCTACTTGCTCCTTATAGTTATCAGGATTGCGGTTCAGCACAAGTCGACCAACCGGCAGCAGCGGATATTGCCGTTCATCCCAAACTTTGGTATCATCCAATGGATCAAATGGAAGAGTGGCTTCATCTGAGGGATTCATTAGCTGAACATAAAGCCCGTATTCTACGGTTTTTCCCGCTGCTAAATGATCATTCAAGTCCTTGCCTGAGAAATCCGGGTTCTCAGATGCCAATTGAGCCGCTTCGTGACTGTCTATGTACTGTACGCCAGCGAAAGGAACCCAATGATATTTAATATAAGTGCGGACGCCTGCTGCATTCTTCCAAACATAGGTGTTAACACTGTGGCCAGGTGTGTGGCGGAAGCTCTTTAACGTCCCTGCGTCGGAGTAAAGCCGGACAAGAAAATGAATGGATTCGGGTGCTCTAGCTACGAAACTCCACAATCGTTCAGGATCTGTGAGGTTATTTACTGGCGATGGCAGGGAGGCTTTAATAAACTCCGGAAAGCGTATGGCGTCACGTACCGCAAAAACGGGGATGTGATTGCACAGGAGATCAAAAACACCTTTTTCCGTATAAAACTTGGTGGAGAATCCACGCACATTGCGGGATGTGTCCGGAGTGCCTTTGTTGCTTATAGCAAAGGAAAACCTCACGGTGACAGGGACCTGCTGACCAGGACTTTGAAGAAAGCAAAGCTGTGTGTATGCCGTCATGGAATGAACGGTCTGAAAGTACCCGAAAGCGCCATACCCTTTGACATGCACAGGCCTTTCAAGCATCTTTTCATGGATAAAAGTTTCCAGAGTTTCATGCAGAATGCTGTCTTGTTCCAGTACAGGACCTCGCTCACCGACAGTCTGCGAATGAGAAGCGTCCGGTTTAACAGATGACCATTGTGTAGGGGAATGACCGTTAGGCCGCTGATCATTTATCAGAGGCTGCGATGGCTGGACGGAAGGTCTTCGGGGAAATTCGTTATTTTCTTTCATCATTGTACCTCCTATTTCAAACAGTCAATTCTCTCTGATCTATTATTATTTATGTTGAGCATCCATGCACTTATGACAATACTTTGTGGACGAAATTCCTTGTGTAGACTGAGATTGTTCTTTATTAATTGTAGTTAAAAAGTTACAATGTGTATGTTTTGCTCTAGCTAAAACCTTTACAAAAATCACATATTCGGTGGCCAGCCTAATAGCGTAGCCAGATCTATCAAAACCATCATGCCTTGGGTTCATGCAGACATATGATCTTTGACAGCACAAAATCGACATATTTACTAAAACTGCTGCAAAGTTTAATCTTCAATTTGTAAGCGCTAGCAGCTTGATTCTCGTCAAGACAGTGATGTCTCGCAAGGATATGTTGCAAGCGTGATCATAATGAATGAAAAGAGCCTGGATCGTTAGGGCCATCGTTAATTATGACGGATTCAAAGATGACCATAAGGGAGGACATGCAATGTTGAAGAGAAAGAAGCAAATCGTGGCGTCCGCACTCGTGTTAGCAGTATCACTGTCCGTATTGAGCGGCTGCGCAACTAAAAAAGAGAACGAAAGCGCTGCAAGCGGAAGTGGAAGTTCGAAGGCAAGCTCATTGAACAAAGAAGGGTTCCCGATCGTGAAGAGCCCGCTGACCTTATCGATCATGGCACCGGATATGGGGATTCAGAACTGGAAGGACATGCCGGTTATGCAAGAGATGGAGAAGCTTACGGGCATCAAGATCGATTACCGCAATGCGCCTCGAGACAGCTTCGATACGAAGAAAAACCTTGTTTTCGCAAGCGGTGATTATCCGGACATTTTCTTTGCTTCGAAACTAACGCAGGCTGAAGAGCTGAACTACGGAAGCCAAGGCATTTTGATTCCTTTGGAGAAGCTGATCGATGAATACGCTCCGAACATTAAGAAAGTGCTGGCTGATAAACCGGAAATTCGCAAGTCGATCACAGCACCAGATGGCCATATTTATTCGCTTCCACGCATCGAGCCGTTTCAGCCGTGGTACCGTAATCCGATGTGGTACAATGGCAAAATGCTGAAGGAACTTAATGTGACTAAGCTGCCGGAGACGACGGATGAACTGTACGATTTGCTCAAACGTGTCAGAGATGAAGATCCGAACAAGAACGGCAAGAAGGATGAGATTCCGTTGTCCTCATCTTCAGGCATCAAGCTGAGAGATATCCGTACGTGGATTCTTGGCGCATTTGGAGCATACGAGGAAGAATTGTATGTAGATGATAAAGGAAAAGTTCACTATACACCTGCTGAAGACGCATATAAAGGCTACGTAACGTACCTCAACAAGCTCTGGGCCGACAACCTTCTGGATCACGAATCCTTCTCACAGACGGATGACCAGAAAAAGGCTAAGATTAAAAACGATCAGGTGCTTCTGTTCTCCGACTGGCATGCCTACATGTCCCATGGCGGGAAGCCTAACACAGAGGACGTCATGTTCAGCCCAGTTCGTAGTGACAAGGTGAGCGCTCCGGCTATTGCTAGTAATAAAGGCTTCTCTACAGGCACATTTGCGATCTCCAAATCGAATCGTTCTCCGGAAGCATCGATTCGCTGGGTAGATTATATGTACTCGCCAGAAGGCCAAATGCTGTTTAACAAAGGGCCAGAGGGTGTTCTGTGGAAATACTCGGATAGCGCCAAAACGAAAATTGAGTATTTGCCTGTACCAAATGGAGAAGATAGAGAAACGTATCGCTCCAAGATTACACCTAACTTCGGTATCGCTTCACCGATGGTTGTACCGGATGAGCCTGTGAAGGACGAGTTCTCCAAATGGGTGGAAAATGAGTCCAAAACGAAGCTGTTGGATCGTGGCGCACGCGTACCTTTCCCAGCCTTGTACTTGACGGAAGCGGAATCCGGCGAAGTGGCGGCATTGCGTTCCGACCTTACTACGTATGTTGCGCAGATGGAAGCGAAGTTCACCACTGGACAAGAATCGCTGGACGGTTGGGATAAATATGTTCAAACCCTGAAGAAAATGGGTTCGGACCGTTTCCAAGAAATTTATCAAAAAGCTTACGATCGTTGGAAAAACAGCTAAGTATGACGAAACTAGCTAGACATTAAACGGTATAGAAGCGGGCGTAGAGGTGAATTTGACCTTTACGCCTTTTTTATGTTCATGGCTTTAGTGGACCTATAGTCCGTTATTTCTCTGAAAAGGCAAACTTTCCGTCTGAACACGTGAATGAGCATAGGAGGCGGTAGGATGCCCGGAGAAGGCTGATACATGCTCTAGGGTACAATGAATCATTAGATCATTCGGTAGCTCCTGCGGGATGCTTGCAGACCTATCAAGCGCAAAAGAAAAACTCCCCGATGCCGGTAAAGGCTAACGGGGAGTTTGTCATTGATAAGACTGTGCTTAGACGAGTCCTTTGTCCATAGCCTTGCAAATCAATGAAGCAAACAGACTGTTGGACCAGGCGAACCAGGGTCTCGAGAAGTTGGAAGGATCATCTGGATGAAAGCCTTCGTGCATGTAGCCGGTATCCGCATCTGTATCGATCAGCGTCTGGATTAGCTCTTTAATTTCGTCTGCATTGTTAGAAGTCAACGCTTGCACAGACAAGGCCATATGCCAGACGTAGCCGCCCGGCGTATGCGGACTGCCGATGCCTTTGGCGTATTTGCCTTCGAAATAATACGGATTATCGAAGCTAAGCGCAAACTTACGTGTATTCTGGTAGATTGGATCATCGATGCCGGTGTAGCCGATGTAAGGGATCGTGATCAGGCCCGGTGTGCCTGCATCGTCCATCAGGCAGTAGTTGCCGTAACCATCCGTTTCGTAGGCATAAATTTTGCCGTATTTCGGATGGTCCACGATGCCGAAGGTTTGGATGCCGAAGTCGATCTCCTTGCGCAGCTTCTCTGCGCGAGCAGCTAGGCGCGTATCGTTGTAAATATCCGCAGCCATTTCGATGATATGGCCAAGGATCACGACGGCAAACATGTTGCCCGGGATGTTGTAGCCGTACAAGTTGGCATCGTCGCTCGGACGGAAGCCTGACCAGGTCATACCGGTGTAGTTGGACAGAAGACCGCGCCCGTTATTTTGGAGCGTTTCCGTATGCTGCTTTGTTTGGCGCGTAAAATGGTACAGTGACTTTTGGTCATGATGCTGCTCGGTAATCAGGACGTTCACAATGGAAGTCAGCGCCTGATAAACCGAATGGGTGAAGATGTCGGTAATCCCGGTTTCCTTCCAATAAGCGTAAAGAAGCTGTACAGGGAAGCAGAGCGAGTCGATTTCATACTTCCGCTCCCACATCCACGGATTCAGGTCGCAATCATCGGTATCACGGTAGTGCTTATCGCTTGCCGTTTCATTGAAAGCATTGGTGTAAGGATCAATGTTGATGTAGAACATCTGACGCGCGATGAGACCGCTGATGATGCGCTGCAAGTCCTTATCTTGCTTGGCGAAAGGAATGTAATGACGAACCTGCTCTGTGGAATCGCGCAGCCACATGGCTGGAATATCTCCGGTAAATACGAAGGTGGTGCCGTCGTTAAGCAGCTTTGTCGTTGTTTCCAACGTGTTCGGGAAGCAGTTTCTGAAGAGCTTTTGCAGCTTTGGGTTGTGTGCCAGCTTTTGCTCGGCTTCGTTCAGAAATTCGGTAATGGAAGCAGGTAAATTCATGATGGATGTATTCCTCCTGTGGTATAAGGTTTAGGGTTTAAGAGTATTTAGGGCTGCTTGTGCTGAAATGCGTAAGTGATAATCTCACACTTGCCCACCGTGGACTGGATTAGCCCGTCTACGAGCTGAGCCTCATCGTGTCGGCGTTCCAGAATATCGCTCTGGTAGGCCCTAGCGACCGGGAATGAAGGCTTGAGTGTCACTTGATCAGCCTCGTGAGCAAGATTGTACAGTCGCACGATGACATCGTCATGATCGAAGGACATCTTGAATGCCGATAGAGCGAGGGATGGACCACGCCATTCCAGCGCTTGATAGGTTGTCGGTAGCGAACCCGTCTGCGGCCCAATCGTAGTCGTATGGAACCACGGTGATTGGAATTGATACGCCGAGGCGAATGCGCCGGATTGGATCGCTGTGCCAGCATGCGGATAAATCGCGAACTCGACCGTATGATTCCCAAGACATTGTGCCTCTGGTGTCGGGAATACGCCCCAATCTCCCAACTCGGACACGCTGCGGAGCAACGTAACTGCGATTGTGTTCTTGCCATCTCGCAAGACCTCATATTCGTTCAGGCCTTTATTCGCGATCATCAAGCCTTGTGTGCCATCCGATACGCTGACGAAAGCTTGCTGGTGCTGTGCGTTGCTCGGATTAATCCACTCTTTGGCTGGCCTTGTATCGCGCTCGGCAGCTTCAAAAATCGAATCAGCCAGATGCGTCGCTGCTGTCAGCCCAGTAGGGAACAGGGCCCGCAGGCGGTGGTCTTTGGCTTGGTTATTGTAGGACGCCGATACCATCACGCCTTTGCTGGACTGTTCAAGGCTGATACGGGTGGTCAACTCGAACGGTACCAACTCGTTTGAGCGCGAAGCCGTTCGCTTGCGGAAAGGAACCATTTTCCGCTTCTCTTCTTCGAAGAGTTCCGATGCGGAAGCCGGAATGAACCAAGTATGCTTGATTTCATAGGTAACTCGGTAAGGCTCCGCTTCTACCAACTTCACTTGCGCCGGTAGTCCTTTGGTCGTCAAGGCAACGTCTCCATCAGGCTGACGGAAGACGTACTCGTTGCCTAGATCGCCGCAGTTTTCATACACACCCATTCCTCGATAGGTGTGGCCTGTATCCTTGTCGGTAATATCGTAAGAACCATCTGAGTGAATGCTGACGGCTATATGCGCATTAGCCATGCCGGAATCCATCACGATTAACGGACTGTGTGGCGCTTCGACTGGTACTGAAGGCTCGCTAACCCAGGCCCACGTCTTGTAGCCCAGCGCCGGAACCTGCTGCGCTTCGAAGGTTAGTGCGATTCTGCGCGCCATATAAGGCTGCCGGAATTTGTCCTTCGGCAATTCGTAGCCGAAGTGTACACCCAGATCCTCCGCCTTAGCTGAGATGGCCCTGCCTAGGTCGTCTAGCAGCACGCCATTATCCAAATGGAGTGGCATCTGGGACAGCCTCTCCGCAATCGCGGGCGGATTCGGGCCTTCCTTGAAGTGGGATTTGGCGACGATGAGCTCGATGCGGACAGTACCTGTACGCTCCCAGCCGGTCATGTTGTAGACCGTGACCGGCAGGCTGTCATTCGTCCAGGAAGCAACGCTTGCTGTGTCGATTCGTCCAGCTAGAGCCTGCAAGCTTTCGTCGATAATCGTCTCAGTCAAGTGCCGGCTCTTGTCGAAGCGCGTGACCATCTCACGATGAACCTCGTCCACACTGCATCCACAAATACTGTCATGCGGGTGGTTCTGCATCAGTGTCTTCCACGCATGGGTGAGCAGCTGATGCGGGTAGGCTTTGCCGCCCGCCAGATGGACTAGCGTTGCTAGAGGCTCAGCGCCCTTCTCTAACAGTGTCTGCCCGAGCTGGTTCAGCTGTTTGAGATAGACACGGGCGGACGCCGTATTAACCAACGTACCCCAGCCATCTGTATGCTGGCTGCGCAGCTCGCCCTGGATGGTCACCAGATCATCAGGCAGCTGCTTTCTCAGCGCATCGATGTACTGCTCGAAGCTGGAGTGGATGAAATCCACATCAGGATAGAGCGCTTTGGCAGTTTCGAGAGCTTGGCTCAGATCTTGCTGGATCGGCTGATGGTCACAGCCGTTCATGAACAGCAGCTCCGACGTAGACGCATACTTCTGTGCATCGCCAAGACGCTTGTCCCAGAATGCCTTGGCAGCTTCGGGATCGACCGGAACCTCGTTCCCGTTGCTGTACCAGTTGGCGAACAGGATTCCGATGACCTTGGAGCCGTCCGGGGCCGACCAATACATCTCCGAATACGGCGATTCATAGCCGGAGCTATCCATATCGATGACGACATTGTCGAAACCGGTTGGTTTCACACCGCGTCCGAACAAGGCCGTATCAATGTCAGCTTGCTTTAACAATTGTGGCGCTTGACCCATGTTGCCAAAAGAATCAGGAAAGTACCCTAACTTGGAAATGACGCCGTACTTGGCCGCATCCTGATGTCCGATCAGCAGATTACGAACGTTCGCTTCCGAGCTGGTCAGGAATTCATCCTGCAGGACATACCAAGGACCTATGATGATGCGCCCAGCCTGGATGTAGGCTTCCAACTGCTCTCTTTTTTCAGGATGAACCTGTAGATAGTCCTCGATAATAATGGTTTGTCCGTCCAAATGGAAATAAAGGTACTCAGGGTCGTGCTCCAGCGTGTCTAGTAGATCGTTCATCAGTTCGGTCAGTAGATAGTGATGACGCTCATACGGCATATACCACTCTCGATCCCAGTGACTGTGTGAGATCAGATGAGCTGCTTTTCTAGTCATAGAATAAAAACCTCCTTTTATGAAGTAGAAATGATGACCTAAGATCAACTATTCCTAATTAACTTCGTTAGACAGATTCACACAGATCGTTGTAATTGACAATATGTATGATTTGCACTTGATAATTCCTTGATTATCAAGGCGTTGAAGCGCTAAAGAATGACAATGCAGATTTCACATATTTACGAAAGCCCTCGTTTTTTTCTACACTTTAGAAGACGAATGAAAGCGTTAGCAGCAACCAACATGCAGAGAAAGGAGAGGATGAAGCAAATGAGTACAATGAGTCATCAAACAGCAAGAAACACGAAGGTGTCAAGCAGCAGTTCACTACGTTCGAGAATGAAGAAAAACTGGGAACTGTACTTATTTATCGCCCCAGCCTTTTTGTATTTCCTGATCTTCCAATACGGACCGATGTACGGGATTCAGATTGCCTTTAAAAATTTCACGCCATCCAAGGGGATCTTTGGGAGTGACTGGGTAGGATTCGCGCACTTTGAGCGATTTTTTCATTCCTACTACTTCTGGGATTTATTGTGGAATACATTTAGCCTTAGTCTTTATGAGCTTGCAATCGGTTTTCCGCTTCCCATTATATTGGCGCTAGCTTTTAATGAAGTGCGGAATGGTTTTTTCAAGAAAAGCGTGCAAACGATTACCTATGCACCGCATTTTATTTCTGTGGTCGTCATGGCGGGAATGGTCATTACCTTCTTGTCTCCATCAAGCGGAATTATCGTGAAGTTGATGGAGTTGTTCGGTATCCATGCACCGGCTTTCTTGACGGACCCGAGCTGGTTCAAGACCGTATACGTCTTTTCGGGTGTTTGGCAGAACACAGGTTGGGGGACTATCATCTATCTGGCGGCGCTGTCCGGCGTAGACCCTCAGCTGCATGAGGCAGCCATCGTGGATGGAGCGAGCCGTTTCAAACGAGTTATCCATATTAATCTTCCGACAATTATACCGACGATTACCATTTTATTGATTCTGAATGTGGGCAATATTCTGGGCGTGGGTTATGAGAAAGTCTTACTGCTGCAAAACCCGCTGAACATCAATTCGTCCGACGTGATTTCTACATTTGTCTATCGCACGGGGCTTGTCAGCGCGCAGTACAGCTTCTCGACAGCCGTAGGCCTGTTCAACTCGCTGGTCAACGCCATCTTGCTGATTAGCGTCAACAAAATTGCCAAGCGCACAAGTCAAACGAGCTTGTGGTAGACAAGAAGAAGGGAGGAGTAATCTATGGCTGCTGCCACTGCAGTGAAGGAGACGAAGGGTGACCGGATTTTTCTTATAATGAACTACGTGTTTCTAAGTTTGGCTTTGATCGTGGTGTTATACCCCATATTGTATATTATTAGCGCCTCAATGAGCGATCCCAAGTATGTGAGCACCGGTGAGATGTGGCTGTTCCCCAAGGGGCTTAATTTCAAAGGTTATGGGCTTGTATTCGATAATATGAAGATTTGGAATGGCTATGGCAATACACTTCTATACACCTTTCTCGGTACTTTGCTCAACCTTGTCGTTACGCTGCCGGCGGCCTATGCGCTTAGTCGAACTGACTTCGTTGGCCGCAAGTTTTTCATGGGTATGTTCCTGGTCACAATGTTCTTCAATGGCGGTCTCATTCCTACCTATTTGCTGGTGAAAAACCTGGGATTGATGAACTCCATCGGAGCACTCATTTTGCCGGTAGCGGCCTCGGTGTGGAATATCATCGTCGCCCGCACGTTTTTCGAGTCCAGCATTCCCAAGGAGCTTCATGAAGCTGCCTATATGGATGGCTGTACGAACTTTAAACTGTTCGGCCTTATCATTATTCCATTATCAGCGCCAATTATTGCGGTAATGGCCTTATTTTATGGTGTGAGCCATTGGAACAGCTATTTCCCAGCATTGATTTACCTGAATGACGAGACGAAATATCCGCTGCAAATGGTGCTGCGCCAAATTCTCGTTCTGCAAGAAATGACAGCTGAGACCACAGGGGCTGCGATCAGCGGCGATATGGCCATTGCTATGAATAACAAGGCAGAGATTGCCGCACTTGTGAAATATGTGGTCATCATCGTGTCCACCTTGCCAATTGTCGTGGTGTACCCGTTCTTGCAGCGCTATTTCGTACAAGGCGTCATGATCGGTTCCGTCAAAGGCTAGTTGCAGTTAACTACCGTATATCCATTTCATTTAGGAGGCAATAAGTATGAAAATTACAAGACATCCGAATAACCCGATTGTCGTTCCGGGAGGCTACGAATGGCGCAAAGTGACGGTGTTCAATCCGGCTGTTATCATTGACAACGACAAGTTCTACATGATTGAGCGGACGGCTGGTTCCCTGACGCCATGCAAAAACTTCCTTGGACTTCTGGAAAGCGAGGACGGCGTGAATTTCACTCATGTGAAGGATGAACCTGTTCTGACACCTGACGAGCTCGGGTTCCCTTACGGAAGCGTACAGGACCCACGTGTTGTAAAGATCGACGGTACGTTCTACATGAACTACGCACTGCGTCCGTGTGCGATGAACTACTATCCGACCAATCGTGGTGTTCCGGAGAGATCATTCCCGACGTATCCGGATGGTTGGGGTGAGCAGGAAGTCCATTGGCGGACACGCTCTTCCATCGCCAAGTCGACCAATCTGATCGACTGGGAGTTTGTGGCGGACACGACTCCGCTGGAGATCAATGATCGCGACAACATTTTGTTCCCGGAGAAAATTAACGGCAAGTTCGTTATGCTTCGCCGTCCTGAGGAATACGTAGGGCAAGAGTACGGCACAGAAAAGGCTGCCATGTGGATTACGTATTCGGAAGACTTGATTCACTGGGAAGAGCCGAAGCTGCTAGCCAAAGGCGAGAATTCAGCTTGGGAATCGCGGAAAATCGGAGGCTCCACACCGCCGGTAAGAACGGATAAGGGCTGGCTGGTACTCTACCACGGTGTGGATGACGAGATTGTATATCGGATGGGAGCACTGCTGCTGGATCTGGAGAACCCGGAGAAGGTTATTGCCCGTACGAATAACTTCATCATGGAGCCGGAAACGTACTATGAGAAATTCGGCTACCAAATTCCGAACGTTATTTTTCCTACAGGTAATGTTGTGAAGGATGGACTGCTCTACATTTACTATGGGGTGACGGATACGGCTATCGCCTTGGCTACGGTGCCTCTGGATGAGTTGGTGGACTACATTCTTAACGAGCCTCAATAAATTGAAAACCCAAAAAAGCTTGAGTCCTCTTCATGAGAATTCAAGCTTTTTCTTATGCTGAGAGCAGGTTATTCTTGCTCTTTTTTGGAAGAGGCGTATAGTTTGCGGTATTGTCCCGGCGTATAACCTGTTTCTTTCTTGAATTTGCGGATAAAATTCGGAGCGTCCAGATAGCCGACCTGTTCGATAATATCCTTTAGCGGGGCAGTTGTATTAACCAACAGTCGAATGACTTCTTCCATTCTTCGTTGCCAAATATATTGTGTAAAGTTATGGCCTATTTTCTCCTTAAAGCTGCGGCTTAGATAGGAGATCGATATGGAATATTTCAAAGCCACGTGCTCGAGACTGAGTGTGTAGTCAGCGAACTTCTGATCGACATAGGCGACGATATCTTCAATTAAAGAAGGTTGTTCCGTTTCCGTATTACGTTCGACCTGTTGGCAGATGCTGACTGCCAGGGAGGTTAATCGGTCCTCAAGCTCCTCTAGCGTATCAAATACGGAGAAACTATGAATGCCGGCGAACACTTCGCTGACCCCCAGCTCATGCGCTGTTTTCAGCAGAGAGTTCAATAGATCGAAACAGATACAGCGCAGTAATGCAGCAGGGACGGCGGCTTCCTTGATCTCGGCAATCAGATCCATGATCACTTGATTGGCTACCGTTTCGTTCCCCTGCTTCAAGCTTTGCTCCAGCTTGAGCATTGACTTCTTCGGTAGCCAGTAGGCTTCGGAGGAAGTTGATGCGATCATATCCTGTAATTGCTCGAAGTATGTCACCCGCCCGTTAGACCCCAGAATCCGGTTATCTATCGCCGTGGCCGCTTCGATAAACGATTGGTTGATCGAGGCGAGGTCTGGATACGGCATTCCGACACCGATATAAGGCATAATTTGGATGTTGTTGTTGATCATGACTTTGATCGCTTCGACTACTTCTTCAATCCGCATCTGGGCTGGCTCAGGAGCATCCTCAGGGAGGGAGACGAGCAGAGCCAGTTGGTCCTTCGTCGAAAATTCTACGCCATAAACGCGGGCTTGAAGACTCGGGAACTCCAATTCGTTGAACATCTCTTGCAGATGCTGCCGAATGTTCGAGGACTCCTCGCCTTCGAGGTTGTCATCCCAGGCAAGGATGAGGGAGACGTATGACCCTTGTCCATGTGGGTATTCAAGGCCAGCGTTCGCCACCATACGCTCAATCTCCGGATCATCCGGCTTGCCGTGCTTGAACAACAACAGCAGGCACTGGTTACGAACGAATGGCTCCTGGGTATCAATGCGGGCGCTGTATTCATGAATTGTTTGCTTGATCCAGTCCCATTCATTTCGCGTCATGTCGTAGTTGGAACTCTTCTGCTTCGTGAATTCGATCAAATCCCTAATCGGGTGATATTGCCGCTTAGCTAAGATCATAGCTACGATGATGCCGAATAAGACAGTGATACAGAACACCAGGAGAAATAGGGTCTGGATATGGACCACTTTGCTGAAAAATTGATGACTAGGTATCGCAGTTACATAATTCCAATTGTTCTCCTTGGACCTTACCGAAACAACGGAGTGTTCTACGCCATCGAGCTTCATGTTATGTATGCCGGGTTCTAGTGAGGCTAAAGATCCAACTACCTGTCCCGGAAGCGCGTTTCCATGATTATTGGAGGTAAGAAGCTGCCCGTCCTGATTGAAAATGTAGCTGCTACCGGAAAAGTTGCTAAGTATAGTGTCCATAACCCCGGTCAGCTTCGTCTCATTCACCATATAGACGACAGTGGCCGTGGGGTAGAGGTCATTTGGCTTGATCGGGAAAAGCATCGTCAGCATGGAGTCATTACGCGAGTTAACGGTTACATTCTCGGCTGGGCGAATCATCGGCTGCTTAATTTTGTTCAGATCGCTATAGATTTGGTCGTTGGTCCAATTACTGTAGTGGTACAAGTCTCTGA
This sequence comes from Paenibacillus sp. J22R67, assembly GCF_059692175.1. Taxonomy (NCBI): domain Bacteria; kingdom Bacillati; phylum Bacillota; class Bacilli; order Caryophanales; family Paenibacillaceae; genus Paenibacillus; species Paenibacillus sp. J22R67. The sequence goes on from NZ_JCAUAX010000004.1 coordinate 635,326, forward strand.
ATGCTACATGCACATTCGTTAATCCGCGATAGGAGTAAATATTCTCATCATTATGGAAGTAAAGAAACAAATCTTCCAGAATGCTGCTGTTCACTTTGTAATTCCCCAAGGCGTCGATCGCTTCCATCTCAAAGTATGGATGATGCACCATGTAGGAGCTGAGATGCTTGTCATAAGCAATGCGGCTTGTAATCTGTTGCAGTTCACTCATTCGTTCGTCGATCGATAACTTGACTTGAATGAGTTGGTTTACATTCGTCTGTTCAATTTCTCTACGCAAATCATTGATTGCGTTTTCATAGATGAAAATCGTAACGCCAGTCAAAGGAATGAGGAACATCAGAATGTAGGATAACGCATATTTAAGTAGAAGCTTCGACTTGAAGCTGTTCCATGACATTCGGAAGCTGGACACGACGGATGATTTAAAGGATGATTTCGACATGAATACGCTTCCTCTCCATTCTAGGCTAACATAGATAAACTAGAGGGTTTTAATCGTTGACATCCCTTCATTATGGCTGAAAAATAAGCTTGTGTAAAGGAAGGAGAGACGATCTTTCTAGTAGGATAAAGGCTTTTGGCGGATTTGCCAAGACAAGTTTTTCCTTTTGGCAAATCACATAAAGGTCAAATTTGCGAGTGGGGGGAATATAATAAGGAATGGAGGTCAGATATGGACTATATTAGGGATTATGTGATGTATACCGCCATTTTTGGCATATTCAGTTTTAGCTGGTTTGGTTGGGCGCAGGAGAATCCTAGACAAAGTTGGCGGTTATACATCGGGATTGCTTCTGGCATTGCTCTTATAGTGGGCATGGTCGGAATCTATTTAAGTGTGAAAAATTGGAATGAGCCTACTGCACTGGCGGATTCGGGTGCATACACAAACTATTTAATATTTGTATATCTGGAGTTCTTTCTAGCAGCAGTCGGGGCATTCCTATTCATTAAGTTAAAAAAGAAAGATTATGTTGCGCCATGGATTGCTTTTATTGTAGGTATTCATTTTTTCTGGTTAAAAAGTATTTTTAATGACGCAAGTTTGTACCTGTTAGCCGTACTCCTCATTGGGGTTGTCCTGGTTTCGTTATTTTTGTCCAAAAAACTAAAGGTAGCTAACAGTGCCATTACTGGTATTGGTGCAGGCACCGTTCTCTTGGGCTTTGCATTGCTTGGCCTGATTCGCTTCATATCTGTATAAATGCAGAGTAAAACCAATAAAGACCATGGAAATTATTCCAAGGTCTTTATTGGTTTTTTACATAAATTAGAAAAAGCATGCATCCCTTAACGCCAAATATGCCCGTTGTTCTCAAGAGGATGACCGTTCTGGCAAGAGTGGATAACGAATTGTGTAAACATCGGTAACAACGGCAACAATTTCTTAAAGCATCTATAATTATCAGCAAACATTTGCTAGCTACAATGAATGAAGTAAGGCAAACATAAAGGCAGATAAGAGAGGAGATTCTAAGTGATAACGAAAGAAGCTGCTGCTTATGACAACAAGCCTAATCCAAAATTGCAGGAGCGTATAACAGTCAAGTCGCGCTCCCGAAGAAAAGCACTAGAAGCGTGGACGGGATTGTGTTATGCCCTTCCGGCGCTGGCTCTGCTATTGTTGTTTCGTTATTGGCCGCTTCTGTTCGGCATGTGGATGAGTTTGTGGAAGTGGGGTTACGTGCCGGAGCGATTCATAGGATTCGATAACTACATCCGTATATTTACGGAGGATCTCGTAGTGCAAGATCCAACCGTAGGCTTACAGCTCGGTCCTGTTGGACAAGGCTTCATCGTCACCATATTTTACGCCTTAGGAACGATTCCCTTGTCGCTGTTACTATCATTTTTTGTTGCCTATGTCTTGTTTCATATAACGAGGGGTAGAACTATATTGCGCGTCCTTTTTTTCCTCCCGTACATTACTTCACAGGTTGCAGCAGCAATTGTATTCAAATGGATTTTCCATCCGAGCGTGGGCCTCGCGAATTGGGCTGTACGCTACATGGGAGGAACGCCGCAGCAATGGCTGACGGACCCCGATCCAATGCTAATGAAGCTGATTCAATCCTTTGGCGGACACTGGCCTTCAACGATCCCAACGGCATTCGCAGGTCCGACTTGGGCGCTTGCTGTGATCATGTTATTTACGATATGGGGCAGCCTCGGCTTTCAGATTATTGTGTTCTTATCGGGGCTGACGCAAATTCCGCATGATCTAACGGAGTCGGCTCGAATCGATGGAGCCAGAACTTGGCACACGATCCGTCATATCACGCTCCCATTGCTGTCGCCAACCTGGTTTTTACTGATTATTGTATCAGTGATTGGGGCTTTCGAATCGTTCAATGCTTTCTATGTTTTCTCTGGTGGGGAAGGTGGCCCATTAGGTTCCACCATGTCACTGCCCTTATATATTTTCAGAAGCTTCTATGTGTACGGTCAAGTTGGTTATGCCTCTGCGGTCTCGATGGTGCTATTCGTACTCTTGCTTGGATTAACCTGGCTGCAGCTGCGTTACGGGGAGAAAAAGGTTCACTATATGCATTAATGCAGGATGGAGGATGTAAGCATGTTTGGCTCAGTAGGATCAAGCCGTTCTTCCAAAATAACATGGTTGATCGTGTGGATTTGCACGGTATTGTTAGCCTGCTGCGTGGTGTTCCCTTTCGTGTGGATGATTCTGACCTCGGTAAAAAGCGCCGAGGAAATCAATCGCATGCCGCCAACGTGGCTGCCTGAGGTGTGGCATCTAAAGAACTATGCGGAAGCATGGTTGAAACCGGAATCCACCTTTCAGCGCTATTTTGTCAATACGGTGATTATTGCTGGTGTTGGTACTGCGCTTCAATTACTCGTATGTGTGCCAATCGCTTTTGCTATTACACATTTTACATTTCGCGGTCGGAATCTCATCTTTATGCTCGTGGTGGTCACCATGCTCATTCCCTATGATGTTACTTTGGTCCCTAACTTCGTGACTATGCGGCATATTCCTTTTGCTGGGGGTAACGATTGGGCGGGTAACGGGGGACAGGGTTTCTATGACAGCTACATGGGGATGATGCTGCCGTTTTTGGCGGAAGCTTTTACCATATTTTTATTAAGACAAGCTTTTCTTTCTGTGCAAAAAGAGTATTGGGAAGCTGCTCAAGTGGATGGGATGTCGAGTGGGCGATATCTATGGTCTGTACTGCTGCCACTTGTGCTGCCTTCCTTAATTACGACGGCATTACTTGCCTTTATTGGAAAATGGAACGGTGTACTTTGGCCATTGTTGATTACATCAAGTGAATCGCTCAGGCCACTACAAGTAGGTTTGTTGTATTTCGTAAGTGAAGAAGGGCCTAATTATCATCATTTGATGGCGGCGGCTACATTTACAATCGCTCCTATTGTCGTGCTGTACTTGGTCGCGCAGCATTGGTTTCATCAAGGGATTACCTCGGCTGGGCTTAAAGGATAGAGGAAAAAAACAACAAAGAAACATGCTGGAGGAACAAAACATGGATTGGCTGCACGAGATTGAAGTCGTCTTATTCGACTTAGACGGTACGCTTTATCAGGATGGCACTTTTTACAAACGATATTTGGAACTGCTATTTAAAGAGGGAAGTTACGCAGCGAGTCTGGACGAGATTCTGGAAGAAATGGAACATTTACTGGAAGGTCGGCACACAAGCAGCATCGGGGATTGGTACCATCCAATCACGGATACGTGGTCACGGGAAACTTTGGGGAACCAGCTGGAATTACAACACCGTGATTGGAAAGGGGGAGAAGTGAAGGTTGAGACTAATCAATCATCGAAAACCCCAGCTATTTATGCCGGCGATGCATGGAGCCTAGTTAACATTTTTACCGTCAAACATGGGGTGAGTGAAGCGAAGCGCCAGGAGGCATTTCAGCAGGTGCGCAAGGAAATGCTTCAGGGCTCGTCGAGTTTTGAACGTCATGCGGGGTTATATGAGGCTATTCGCCAATTAAGCGGAGTACGGTCGAAGCTGCTGCTCACCAATTCGCCGGAAAATACAGGTCGTGAGTTTATTGCTGCACTCGGCGTAAATGCATTGTTTACGGATATCCTATACGGCGCCGGGAAGCCGGTTGGGATGGAACGCTTCATGAGTGAGCTGATGAAACGGGAAGGGCTGCAGCCTGAGCAAATTCTCTCGATCGGCGATCATGCTTGGAACGATCTGTATCCGGTGCATAAATTAGGCGGACGCACGGCATGGATATCCGCGTATCCATCATCTGACCCGTCGCTGTGGGATGTACGATTGACAACCCTGGACGAACTAGCATCCCTTTTGACGGATATTCAAGATAGTAAACATAAACACATTTAGAGGAGGAAATGCGTATGAATCAGAGTCATCCGTTGGAGGAGCGCATAACGTTTTATGGTGGGTTGACCACGATTGGCGGTGTTCACATCTTATACAGCTGCGGAGACACGGGAATTGTATTTGATCTTGGTATGGCACGCGGATTTTTCAAAGGTGAAGTCAGTGTCCGGTCGGACTTTGGGATCCGAAGTTGTCTGCTGACACGGATGGCACCTCCCGTGATGGGTTTATACGATCCTGCTTTACTGGGCGATGTTGGGGAGGCTGAGCTTGCGCAAGTATGGGGCAAAGATCACTTACCTCAGGTGAAGAACCTGCATGGCTTTGTGAGCCACATCCATCAAGACCATATGGCCCTGCTTCCTTCACTGCGTGAAGGACTTCCCGTTTGGATGCACCGTGATGCTTACGCGGTGTATGAAGGTGTCGTAGCTGCAGGTGAGTATGAAGGCACGCAAGCAGATATCCGTCTCGTTGATGACGGACAGATCGTTGACTTCGATACTTTCCGCATTGAGTTTATCGAGGTGGATCATGACAGTCCTGGGGTTACGGGCTTCATTATTCACGGACCACAGCACAAGATCGCCTTCACAGCCGATTGGCGTAGACATGGACGGAATTCGCATCGCTTGGATCGATTCATTGAACGCTGCCAAAGCGAAGAAGTTGATCTGCTAATTACAGAGGGCACAAGAATGCGTCCGGATACGTTGTTCCGCAAGCCGAAAGATCGGCTTGAAGTTGAGGTGGCTGTCGAATGCCGCCGTGCGATGGAAGACACGGATGGCTTGGTGTATGTTAACATTCTCGCTCGCAACGTGGAGCGTGTCGCTGATTTAATCATCCGCACCAAGGAAGCGGGTCGCCAGCTTGTCATGGACGAAAGTACAGCCGTGCTGTGGAAGGAATCCTCAACACGACTAACGGTACTTGCCGGACATCAAGCGCTTGATATCGATAAGGAAGTCATTCGACTTTTGAACACGCCGCAATGGTCAAAGGGGCCGCAACCTTCCAAGGGAGTGGAGCTTCCGTATGAGTCTATAACGCTGAATGAAATTGCAGCAAATAAATCGTCGTATGCCGTCTATCTGACTTATCCACACACACCTCTTATAGCGGAATTGGAAACCTTCGGTTCACGCGAGTCGGCATCCATTTACGTTCATGCTGACGGTAATCCGCTGACACCTTCGGACGAAACGCTGCTGAAGTGGCTCACTGAATTCGGTGTTCAGTATCGCTATTGTGCAACGGGAGGGCATGCATCGCCACAGGAGATATCCGAATTAACCACACGGATTGCTCCGAAATTAGTCGTTCCTTTGCACAGCCTACACCCAACGATGTTCAACAGTGGTGGCATAAGGAAGTATTGTCCGGCTCCTGGAGAAAGCTTTGAGCTTTCAGAGCTTGTTGGTAAATAGATCACGCGCTACGCCTACCTTATATCACCTTATCTCATTGCCTGTTAATCGTATTGATGCTTCATGCAACATACAAATCGAGGGAGTGATAACCATGAATATAACGAAACGTTTTCCCGCTTGGAAAGCTTCAGTGGCGAGCCTTTTGCTTCTCGCGACCATCGGTTGTGGAACACCGCAGCAAGCAGCACCTGCCAGCACACAGACGGATAAAAAAGAAGAGTCGAAAGTAGCGCAAGGTATTGAGCTTGGGAAGAACGGACCGATTACAATCGATTTCTGGCATATTCAAGCAACGATTTATGGTGATGCAATCAAAGAGATGGTCGCAGCTTTTAATAAAGAATATGAAGGTAAAATTATTGTCAAAGAAGTGTTCCAAGGTTCGTATGACGATTTGAACAAAAAGGTGCGTGCATCCCTGCAAGGCGGGGGTCTTCCGGCAGTAGCCATGTCCTATGAGAGCGATACGCTGGAATACATGAAAGCAGACAAAATTGTAGCGCTCGACGACTACATCAACGATCCTGTTAATGGGTTGAAAAAATCAGATCTCGATGACATTATGCCAGGCGTATTGGCTCGTCAGCGCATCCCGGAATATAATGGCAAGACGATGAGTTGGCCGCATGGCAACTCCTCCATGGGCGTATATTACAACACGGATCTGCTTAAGAAAGCAGGTTATGAGAAGCCGGCAGCAACTTGGCAGGAATTTGAGAAGATGGCGTTAGATATTACGGATAAAACGGGTATTCCCGCTTTGGTCATGGGGAATGCCAATAATGGCGGAACATTCCGCACATGGCTGCGCACTTATGGAATTGATCCGATTAATTTGGATCAAAGCGGTGTTAATTACGACAATCCGCAGGCGTTGGAACTGGCTGGGATCATCAAGAATTTAGTGGATAAGAAAGCGATTCTATTCGCTCAAGACACGGAACAGGAATTCACGAACGGCAGAGCAGCGATGGAGATCGGTACGACGGCTCGTACAAGCTCCAAGCTTGATTTGGTGAAGGATAAGTTCAAATGGGGCATCACCCTAATTCCGCAAGGTAAAATTGGAAATAAAGTAACGGAATTGTACGGCGGCAATCAAGTCCTGTTCAAGACAACACCAGAGAAGCAGCTGGCAGGCTGGTTATTCATGAAATATTTTGCTGAATCTAAGGCGCAATCGATTTATGCAGCAAAAACAGGTTATTTCCCAGCGACGCTATCTGCACAGAATACGGATTTATTGAAGAAGAACTATACAGATAACCCGCAGAAGAAGATGGCCTTCGATGAAGTGTTCCCTTATGCAAGAATCGATATATCCAGCGCTGCACGCAACAAGATGGATACTGCGGTTGGAGAAGCTTTGCAAGCGATGACGGCTGGTAAATTATCTCCGGCAGATGCGCTGAAAAAGGCACAGGCTGACTCCACGAAAGCGCTCAAAGAATTCAAGTAAGCTCAGGAACAAAGTTCAGGAACAAATAGGTGACAGGCTTCCTACGTAAGCGCAGTTAAGGCTTATGGGGAAGCCTTGTTTTACTCGCAGCAGGGGAGGATACACGTTTGAACTCAGTTCGTCGAAGAAATGAAATTATCATGGAAGTGCGGCGTGCCGGCAGCGTATCTGTCGATGAATTAATGTTGACCTATGGTGTCTCGGTGGAAACTATCCGCCGGGATTTACGTATTTTGGACGAAAAAGGCATTGTTCGCAGAACGTACGGCGGTGCTGTTAAAAGAGAGCAGACAACCTGGGACATGCCGTATTATGATCGCATGCAGCTGAATCTGGAGCGTAAAGAGGCCATCGCTCGCGAAGCAGTACTCTTACTGGAGGAAGGCGACAGTGTTTTTGTAGACGGCAATACCACTGGTCTTGTGCTATCGCGCTTGATTCCAGGTGATAAAAATCTGACGATTGTGACGAACTCGGCGATGGTCGCTTTGAATCTAGTTCAGAAGAAGGGAAAGCTGAATGTCTATATGGTCGGCGGCGAGGTGGGGGAAGATGGTATGACATTTGGCTATAAGCTGCACTGCGAGCTTCGTCAATATCGCTTCGACAAAGCGCTGTTTTCCTGCATGGGGTTTGGTACACAAGGTATTTACTATTCCAAGTGGGAGCCTCTGCAAATTGCTCAGATGATGGTTGAGCAGAGTAATCACCTCATTCTCATGGCGGATTCGTCCAAAGCCAATCGCAGTGGTTTTCTGTTTGGCATGGAGCTTAATCGGATTCAGACGTTAGTGACCGATGAAGGGACGCCTCACGATATGCGCGAGAGTCTGCGGGAAACGGTCCGTAATCTGATTGTCACCAATAGTGATGATCAGAGTGAGAGGTAAGTTTGGCAGTCCGTCTTTGTTCACATGTTTTGGGGAGGGGAACTACAGACCGTTATTTCTTTGAAAATGCATGATTTTCAAGTTTATGGGAACAGTGGTTCGTTATTTCGTTGATTTCACCCGATATACGCGCCTTGTAGGCCAAATAAGTGCATGTAGTTCCGCTCAAAGTGGAAATAGCTCGTTTTTCTCCGAATAGTGGACTCCAGTTCCCATTGAGTGGGGCACGAATCCAAAATTACGGATGGGATATACGTCCAACCTAAAAGGGACCGCCAGGCGATTACGCCTGACGGTCCTTTTTTACTTATTCGTAAACTTCTAGTTCAAATAAAGAGTAACCGTATTGCGTATTGCGCTGTGTGCCAGCAACTTTAACGTAACGGGCGTCAACAGGGGTGAAGAGAATGTTGTCCTTGCCGCCGTCTCCGTACGTTGTCGAGGAAACTGTCGTCCAGTTCTCGCCGTTGGTGGATACTTCGACTGTGTAAGCCTTCGCTGATGCGTTCTCCCAGTTCAGAAGGACGCGTCCAATTTTGAACGATTGCCCAAGATCAACACAGATCCATTGCGAGTCACTGAATGGTGATTCCCAGCGTGTGCTCTTACTTCCATCCACAGCGAACTGCGCACTTTGAAGTGGAGTTTCGGAAGTGGTGACTTGTTTGAAAAGTGCAAGATTAGTTGCAGGTATTATGGCTTGAACAAGCGTAACGTCGTCATAGCCAGTTGCATGCACCTTCACCTCATAAGGTCGAGCTTCTGTGAACAAAGCAGCGTTAAGATTAATCGTGCCTGCCGTTACCTTGTATTGGTCTGCGCGAAGGGTAACGCCGTTCAGTTCAACTGCGTTGATCGCGTTTCTCCAAGCGGCATTGTCGGCAAACGTGATGTCGATCGATTGGCCAAGAATGTTGTCCGTTGTATCCGCAGTCAATGCTGGTCCTGTAAGCGGTGCTTGATCACCAGCATAAACTTCGAGTTCCCATAACGAGAAGCCGTATGGTGTTCCACGTTTGATTCCGTTCATCTTGACAAATCTTGCACTCACTGGAGCAAATGTAAGATCGTCAATGTCGCCGTTGCCATTCTCTGTAGCGTAGACGGTTGTCCATGTTTGTCCATCCAAGGAGACATCGATGGTGTAAGCTTTGCCATAGGCGTTCTCCCAAGCCAAGACGACGTGGTTAATCGTTTTTGGAGCTCCGAGATCAACGCTCATCCATTGGTTGTCTTCAAAAGCGGACTCCCAGCGGCGATCGAATCGCCCGTCGACTGCGTCAGCGCTGGAACGATGGTAGTCCGGCGAAGAAGCGGTCTGTCTACCATAAGCGAGATTTAGCGGATTCGGGTTTGTGTTTGGATCAGTTCCTGGATTGGTTCCTGGATTCGTATCTGGATCTGTATTCGGATTACCCGGAATTTCTTTTGCTGCGATTGTTTGCTGTACGGAAATTTCTGTGTAACCTGTCGCTTGCACGGAAATTCGGTACGTTTTCGCATCCTTGAACAAAGAAGCGTCTAGGGTAATTTTACCTGCGGCCAATTTGAATTGGTCGGAGTTTACCGTCGTATCGTCAATTTTGACAGCCGCGATCGTACCTCTCCATGTTGCATCATCGTCGAAGGTGATCTCAATCGGCTGACCGACTTTCGCGTCTGTCGTATCGGCTGACAGTTCCGGCGCGCTCGGCAAGATAGGAGCATTGCCGCCGTATACTTCAAACTCCAAGAGCGAGAAGCCATATGCTGTCGTCCGCTCAGTACCGTTTACTTTCACGTATCTTGCATGAGTTGGCAAGAATCCGATTTCGTTGATGCCTGGTTTACCTGTTGTTGTCGTGTAGACCGTTTTCCAGTCCTTACCGTCTGCAGATACTTCAACCGTGTAGCTCTTGCCGGCTGCATTCTCCCAGTTCAGAAGCACTCGTGAAATGGTGTTGTCCGCACCAAGATCGACCGTTAGATACTGCGGGTCGCTGAAATCGGACTCCCATCTCGTTGCAATGTTCCCGTCTACTGCATTTTTGCCAGCTTGTTTCGGATTCGCAGATGTGAGCGTCGACTTGCGCAGAGCAAGGTTGACGTTCGAATTTGTAACGATTGTTTGCTGAATCGCTGCATTGGCAAAGCCTTTGGCTTCAACGACAATCTCGTAGCTGCCAGCTTCAGGGAACAAGGCGCCATTAAGTGTAATTTTACCTGGTGATACTACGTATTGTGCAGCAGATGCCGCCACACCATTTACTTTCACACCAAGGACAGCGTTTCTCCAATCCGCGAAGTCCTCAAAGCCGATGTCGATCGACTGGCCAGCGCGGTTCATGGTCGTATCCGCAGTCAGTTTCGGAGCATCAAGATCGCCTGCCGGCGTGCCGAACACTTCCATTTCCCATAGGGAGTAACCATAGTTTGTTGTCCGTTCTGTGCCTTCTACTTTGACATATCTGGCATTCACGGCCGGGAATTTGATGTCGTCGATTCCTTCATGACCACGAGTGGTTGTGTACACGGTTTGCCATTTCTGACCGTCTACAGAAGTTTGAACCGTGTAGCTTTTACCAGCGGCATTCTCCCAGTTCAAGCGGACATGACTGATTTTATACTCCGAGTTCAGGTTGACACCGATAAATTGCGGATCGCTGAAATCGGATTCCCAGCGCGTATCCAGTTTACCGTCAACTGCGTAGGAGGCTGGGTTTTTCGTTTTATCCGACGTGAAGGTCGGTTTGTTCAGGGCCAGATTAACCGTCGAGTTCGTGATGACGATTTGTTGTGCGCTTGTATCTGGATAACTAGCTGATTGAACGGTGATCGTGTAGCTGCCTTCCACTGGGAACGCAGCGCTGTTCAAGGTGATCTTACCGCCTTGCACACTATACTGAGTAGCATCAATTGCTGTTCCGTTTACAAGAACTGAGCTGATGGACTCGCGCCATTTCAGATGATCGGCGAAAGTAATCTCAATCGGTTGCCCAATCACGTTTTGTGTCGTATCAGCTGCCAGTTGTGGAGGTGTATGGCCATCCAAATCTGTCACTTTCGTCGGGTCTACTTTCACAAGTGATTTCGGTCCAACTTTTGCGGAACCCGTTACGCCGGCTGCATTATGGAATGTCACTGTAACCGCTTCGTTCTTCGGATTCCAGATCATCGCGGAGTAAGCTGAATCTTTCTTGTAGACGGTAGCTCCGGTCCAGCCGCTTGCCCAAATGTCATTGGTGCGAGTTCCGAGAGTTGCCATGCTGTGAACGAACCAGTAAGTGTTAAAAATTTCATTCTTTTGCGTATTCTCGGTCGTAAATTTGTTCAGTACCTTTTCCGGTTCACTTAAGGATTCAATTGGCCAAACGATGTGGTACCATGCGTTTTCTGGGCCTTTATTATCCTTGACGAGACCATTATACAGGTCTGCAGCTTTCTTAGGATCGAAACCATAGCTTGTCAGATACTCACCTGTCGGCAACCAGTGAATGCCGTAAATGTTGACAGGATCACCGCTGAAGAACGTACCGAAGTTGTACGCGCTGCCGTATACCTGACCAACGGATTTGTGAGCAAACTCAGGCAGCCAGTTGTCGTTGTCATAGTTGAACCAGTATTGTTCTACTGCTTTCAATTCTGTCGTGAAACCGTAGATGGAGATATCACGGAATTTTTTGTCACCGGACATCAGACTCCACATGTATTCGCCGACCCAGCCGAACAAGGACTCGCCCGCTGCTTCCTGATTGTTCCCATTGTTGTTATCCCCGTAACCGCCAGCCCATGAATGGCCTTCGTACGGATCGAAGTTACGCAGGAACGGATATTGCGGATCGCTTTTGGATGGGTTTGCATAGTCTCTGATGAGGTGCTCAACCATCTCGCCGTAATTGTTTTTGAAGTCTTGATCGTAAGTTGCAAGTACGGCGGAAGCGAAGACGTAATAACCATAGGTAAAATGATGGTCTGTCAGGCCCGTGTTAGCGCCAAATTCGCTGTTTTTGTAGTACATAGTACCCCAAGTTGGGTCGTAGTACATGAAGTAATCTGGCTCTCCCTTGGTGTAGGTGTACCAGTCAGTCAAGATCGTTCTGAGACGCTCCAAGAACACATTCTTGTACGCTTGGTCTCCAATTTGGTCGGCGATCAAGACGCCCATTGCAAGCGGATGAAGCACTTTACCTTGCCAATAAGCATCGCCCGACATGATATTCTTCGATGTTGATTCGTCTAGATAACTTAGCTGCTTAAGCAAGGTTTCACGTGAGTAAGTCGGATCTCCCGGCTCAGTAAATTGAGGAACGATACCGTTAAAACGATCAACCGTCGTAAACGAGTTCCCCTCAGTAAGCTTCAGCGTGCCACGAATCGACGCATAGGAAAGTGAAGTCAGTGGAGAAGATGTTTGCTTCCATTGATGAGGGAGCAGTGCCATCAACGTTGTTGGCTCCATATCTGCACGCTTCTGATCGATCTCGACGTCGAAGCGGGTCGTAACTTCAGAAGTGTTCTCATCGAAGCCCGGAGTTACGGTTGTATTTTTAATGAAGGCATAACCGTGTTTATAAAAATAGTTCAAATCGCTTGCAGCTGGCATGGAAGCCAGAGACATGTAGTTTTGTTCACTACCGAGTCGAACTTTGACTTTGTTGCCGACTTTCATGAAGACTGATCCTTGCGGTGCGAACAAGCCGTAGTGGAGAGTCACGGGTTTCGATTGCGGTGAACCATCCACGTTATTGACTGTGAAGCCGATGTGATCCGCACTCAAAGTAGCACCTTCAGCCAAAAGAACCGGGTTCCCGTTGTCGTCAAAGAAGCTTGTGGTAACCGGGAAGTTCAACTCCGGCGTCGTTGGATCGCTGAATTCCGAATACAGGTACGGCGAGCCTTTGACGAATGTCGTTTTCATTTTCTCCGTGTCATTGTCGCTCAGTTGAACGGTTGCGGACCAGTCGCCATAACCGGCTACTTTGTTCTTGATGCGTGACGGTGAGATGTTGCCTGCGTTCAAGTAGAAATCAGGTGCTCCGTCAGCTGCTTGGGAGTTGCCTGTGTCATTCACCCAACCCGCGCCTGGGTTCAGAATGCCTAGACCCATCGTCGTATATTTGGATTTGAGCGGAAGCGTGATGAGGCTGTCACTCAAGTTTTTAATAAGAACGGACTGCCACCAGTCATTAGAAGGAATTGGACCCTTCACATCATCTGTTTTATTAACAGGAGGACGTGGTTGCGGCATGTTGATATCGCTGCTCAAGTAGCTTCCTTTGCCAACATCAACTGTCGATGCCGTAGGTAGCTCAGGAATGGTGTAAGTCGGCTTCGGGTCACCTTCAACATAATCGTACACGTTGAAATTGAACAAGGAGTAGCCGTAGCTCGTCGTGCGGGAGATCCCTTTCATACGAACGTAACGTCCACTAGCATAAACTTGCGTATCCATCCAGCCATCTTGACCGTTGATTTCACGGTAAATCGTTTTCCAGTTCTGAGCATCATCCGAAACTTGCAGATCGTAGATGCGACCAGCGGCATTTTCCCAGTTCAGGCGAATACGGCCGATGTTATGTTCCTTGCCAAGGTCCACATAAATCCACTCATCGCTTGTGTGGGCTGAGGACCATCTTGTTGTCGCATTGCCATCCACGGCATATTCAGGCAGCAACAGGGGTTTATCTTTGTCAGGTGTAGCTGTTGAAGAAGCCGTAACCGGTTTATTCAAAGCGACATCTTCGCCAAGTACGACAGGGAGCGGATTGCTGCCGCCAGTACCGTATACTTCAAACTCATAAAGGGAAACCCCGTAGCCTCCGCTGCGCTCAAGCGACAGCATACGGACGTAACGTCCTTCACCTGATAAGGCGATGGTATCAACGCCACCGTCTCCTTTGGTGTCTGTGTAGATGTCTTTCCAGTTCGTTTCGTCGTCAGATACTTGGATCTTGTACGACTTCGAGTAAGCATTTTCCCAGCGAAGGACCGCTTTGTCGATCTTGGCTTTGGAACCAAGGTCTACGTAGATCCACTGCTCACCAGCCTTGAACGAACTGCCCCAACGGGAGTCCGTAATGCCGTCGAACGCTTTGTCCGGGGTCAAGCCTCCTTCGGTTGACGAGGCATAAGCTGCACCTTCATAAGTCAGAAGGTGGGAAGCTTCGGCTGCTTTTGCTGCCGCTGCTGGCGCAGGAAAACCGCTCCAGGACCCAAGAAGCACGGAAAGAGCGAGCGCTGATGAGGCTGTCTGAGTCAATTTCTTGCGAATCTTTTTCTCGGGTGAATTCATTCCTTCATATTCCTCCTTTTCACGCCCAATTGGGCTTGCTAGAATGTTGTTTGCTGACAAAAAGAAACAACATTCTTCATTATTTTGGAAATTTTATTTCCAACGCGATTATATCTTCTGTCGAATCCTGTTTACAATGAGCGTAATTTCCTACTTACTTTTATTCATTAGGACTCAATGCCTATATTTGTAAATTGAATATTTGTCGTTTTTTGTCCACTGGTCGAATATTGGGGCAAATCGTCATTAGTGTGGTCGACTTCCGACCCAAATGGGAAGCGCTCTTTTAGGTTTTTCAGTGCAAACCTCTGAATGGTCATAGGGGCCCAAGAATATGTGACAAACGTAGTAGGTCCTAATATGTTGTCTTAATAAAATATTTACAATTGACTCTGGGTCATAAAAAAAGCGGCTTTTTTCACTTGGATTAGTAGGGGATTTATAGTTTTACATAGTATTTAAGACTAGATAATACCTACTTGATTTTGTCTGGTTACAATGACTGTATAAATAAGTCCAATATTTTTACTTATAAGGGAGGAGTGTTAACTGTGTTTATGAATTTAGCCCACCGGGGCGCTTCGGAATATGCACCTGAAAATACACTGGCCGCCTTCTACAAGGGGCTTGAGCAAGGTGCGAACGGTATTGAAACGGATTTAAAACGATCGAAAGACGGTGTTGTCATTTTATTTCATGATCATGAGTTGGACCGTAAGACGGACGGCCACGGACTTCCTTCGTCATATACGTGGAAAGAGCTTCAGGAGTTGGATGCAGGTTCCTGGTTCTCTCCAGCCTATGCGGGTGAGCGACTCGTGTCATTTGAGCAGCTTCTTCATTATTTTGGTAGAAAAAAAGTCTTATTTGCCTTAGAACTAAAGGATTCTCATATTGAACTGCCCGTATTGGAGCTAATTAGACAGTTCGATGTAGAGCCCCAAACGACGATCACTTCCTTTGGATACGAAAATTTGCAAGCTGTACGAGCTGTCGACCCGTCGATCCGAATTGGACATCTAATCCGCAAGATCGATGAGGAGGCTATCGCCCGGTTGAAGGAAATCGGTGCTCAGCAAATTTGTCCTTGCACGGATGGTCTTGAGCAAGAGGATGTACGGCTTGCTAAGTCGCATGGCCTGGAAGTAAGGGCTTGGGGGGCATTCACCCCTGAGTTAATGAGGCATGCACTCCAGTGTGGCGTTGACGGCATGACGATTAATTTCCCGGATAAGTTATCAGAAGCCATTCGCAGGTGAACATGAAGTAATGATATAGCAAATGTTTGAATAAGTTTCTACGTAAGCTTCATATTCAAAGGAGTGATAGAATGGAAACCTTCGACATTATAATTATCGGCAGTGGGCACAATGCTTTAATAACGGCTGCCTACTTAACTCGTGCTGGTCGCAGTGTGCTAGTTTTAGAGAAAAATGATCGCCCGGGCGGCTTCGTGCGAACCGAGGAACTCACGCTGCCAGGCTTCAAACATGATGTATATGCGGCGGCGCATCCTCTTTTTACAACAGGGCCCGCTTATGCTGAGTTGAGGGAGGATCTGGAATCTCGTGGGTTGCATTATGTGAATACAGACCTGCCGACTGGAGTTTCCATGGAGGATGGGCGCACGGCCGTACTGCCGCGCTCATTCGAAGAGCTTATTGCTGAAGCGGAACGTCTGGCTCCAGGAGACGGTACTGCTTTGGCGGGCATTTTTGAACAGTTAAATCCCCATGTCAACGATGTGTTCGGCTTGTTCAGCATGGATCTTTCCAGCCAGGAGGCTGCTTCTATTCTGAAAAGGTTGCTTCACGATGAGCATAGTTCAGGCTATTCGGCATTTGCTGGGTCGTTGTTTGGGACAGCTCGCCATGCGGTAAATACCCTGAAATCCCCTGTGATGCGCGCTATGCTGGCCTCTTGGGTTACTCACCTCGGCCGTACCCCGGATGAAGTCGGAAGTGGCATTTGGGTCCCACTCACGGCTATGGCATTGATGGGCGGCGGTATGCCAACTCCATCAGGAGGTAGTGAACAATTAGTTCAGGCGTTGGTACGGCTGATTAAGGATCAAGGCGGAGAGATTATTACGGACACGCTGGCCAAGCGTATCCTAGTGGAGAATGGCCGTGCTGTTGGTGTGCGGACAGCGGAAGGCAGAACATACATAGCGAAGCAAGCTGTCGTGGCATCGACCACGCCGGATCAATTGTATCTCTCACTGCTAGATGAGAGTGATACGCCTTTGACGCTGCGCACCCAAGCGAAACAGTTTCGATATGGCCGCGGATGTGTGCAGATTCATCTGGCCCTTAGCGAGCCTCCGCGTTGGCCGGATGCGCGCTTTGATCGCGTGGGACAGCCGCATTTGACAGATGGGCTGGATGGATTTACGTTAGCGATTGCGCAGGGGATGGCTGATCTGCTTCCGGCGAACCCAACCTTCACCGTCGACTGTTCCACGAATCTCGACCCCTCACGGGCACCCGCGGGCAAAGCGATCATGCGCATTCAGGTGCTTGAAGTACCTACTCGGCCGCGAGGGGATGCCGCTGGGCAGATCGATGTAGGAGATGGCAGCTGGACGCAGGATCTCGCGGAGCGTTTTGCGGAACGTGTGTTGAATGTTGTGAGCAAACATATTCCGAATATCCCTAGTGCGATTATTGGCAAATATGTCGTAACACCAAACACAATCGCTCGGTTCAATCCGAACGCAGGACCAGGAGATCCTTACGGTGGCGCACACGATCTGGCGCAAAGCTATCTGTTCCGCCCATTGCCAGGGCAGCCAAGCCACCAGTCGGTTATTCCGAATGTGTATATGCTTGGCGCTGCGACCTGGCCTGGTCACGGGGTGAACGGCGGCTCAGGTTATATAGTAGCTCAGCAGCTTTTGTCGGGGCAATAAGTCTTATATGAACAGAGAGGCTGTCCCAAGTCATCCAATGACCGCGGGAAAGCCTCTCTTTTTAAACTTTCGATTCAACGGGACTTGCTCTCCGTAAAGAAATACAGAAATGCGATGAAAGGCAATGCCACCCCGATCGATGCACTTGATACCCAACCGCCATGCGCATAGGTTAACCCGCCTAGAGATGATCCAACTGCTCCGCCAATGAAGAAAATAGCCATGAATAAACCATTAAGTCTGCCTCTTGCTTCATTGCCAAGCGAAAAAATAATTCTTTGACTGGCCACCAAGTTACCGGAAACCGCCATATCCAGTGTAACTGCGACGACGAAAAGCAGCACTAGCGTAAAGAGTGAATTGTCATGAAGCAGGGCAATGAGCAGAAAGGAAACGACTGCAGTTACGATGGCACCAAGGGTTATCGTCCTTGTGAGACCTTTGTCCGCCAATCTTCCAGCAATAGGAGCCGCGATAGCTCCAGCCACGCCAACAAGGGCGAATAAAGCAATGCCTTGTTGGGACATACCATATTCATCCGCCAATCTGAGAGGCACGGTCGTCCAAAAGAGGCTGAACGAACCGAACAAACAGGCTTGGTAGAAAGCGCGCCGTCTCAATATTGGATTTTTTTTGAACAGTTCCATCAAGGACGCTACTAGCTGTATATAAGTTAAAGTACTTTCAGGGTTTCGCTTCGGAAGTACTCTTGCCAGCCAAAGAGCTAAAAGAGCCATGCCAATGGCGGATAGTACAAAAATCGTGCGCCATCCCCAAATACCAGCAATTAGGCTTGAAATCGGTCTAGCGAGCATGATGCCAAGTAAAAGGCCGCTCATGACGTTGCCGACGACTCGGCCGCGTTGCTCTTCGCTTGACAAAGCTGCCGCAAGAGGGACAAGGATTTGTGCGACCACTGAGCCGGATCCGATCAGCAAAGCTGCTGTCAAAAACAGCACGGATTCTGTGGAAACAGCGGCTAGGATCAAGGCTAGGACCACGATGGCCAGAGCTGTCACAATCAGCCGGCGATTCTCTATCTTATCACTCAGCGGAACGATGAACAGCAAGCCCGCCACATAGCCGATTTGCGTTAAAGTTACGATCAACCCGGCTGCTCCTGAAGGCAGTCCTAGGGCTGAACTGATGGGACCCACAAGGGTTTGAGAATAGTAAAGGTTGGCTACAATAAGGCCGCATGCCGCAGCCAAGACAACCATCATTGTTGTTGAGATCTCGTTTTGTGCTTTTGAAATGGACTTGCTCATACGAAGTGTTCCCCCTCTAAGAAAATGAATTCCGCATTAAGTGAACGTTTCGTCTACTTAATAGACTTCACTATATACTGAACGTAGCGTTTTGTAAATACACTAAATTTCATATATACTGATGGCAAAGGATAGAAAGGGGTCAGTTGAATGGCTCAAAAAGGACGCCCGAGAGATGTAAAGCTTCAACATGTGATATTGACTGTAGCTTATGAGCTGCTATTGGAAGGTGGTTTTGAAGACGTAACCATCGATAAAATTGCCGAAAAAGCAGGTGTGAGCAAAGCGACCATCTATAAATGGTGGCCCAATAAAGCCGCTGTTGTAGCGGAAGGCTTTTTTGAAGCTGCGGCAAGTCGGCTGCCCATCCCGGATACAGGCTCAGTTCTGCAAGATGTTACGATACATGCCGTCAATTTGTCTTTGTTTATGGAAAGCAAAGAAGGAAAAGTGATCTCCGAGCTGATCGGCCAGGGACAGATGGATTCTGCATTAATTCAAGTTTTTCGAGAATACTATATTAAGCCGCGCCGCGCGGAGTCCGGGATGATTCTGAAAAGAGGGATCGATCGCGGTGAGTTAGGCAAGGAACTGGATGTAGAGTCCAGCATTGATCTGATTTACGGACCCTTGTTTTACCGTTTGCTAGTTACTGGAGCGAAATTAACCGAGGACAGGGTTAAACTAATGGTTTACACCGTATTCAATGGAATAATCACCACTGGTAAGGCGAAAATAAATACATTAGACCTATAGATGAAATTGTAATTGAAATTGTAATTGTGGCGGTGTTAGAAGTGCTCCCACATGGCTTTGGGAAACTAGAGTTCGCTATTACCCTGTAAAGGCACGATTCCAGCGAGGGAGGGGAACTGGGTTCCCTTATTTTGTCGATTTCACGTGAGAAACGTGCCGTGGAGGGTAGATAACGCCCTGTAGTTCCGCTTAGAGAGGAAACAGCTCGTTTTCCATCAAATAGAGGATCACAGTTCCCATAATAAAGCCTAGGTGGGATTCGTGTTAGGTTTTCGAGGATTTGCATCAAGCTTGACGGGGGTTTATCCGTCAGGCTTTTTTATTTTTTCATCATTAGTAACCGCATTCATTTTTAATTGACTGTTGGTAAAATAGTTGGTGACAAACTTATGAATATTCTGGTAATATTTCCTTGTGGAATTATTTGTAACACAAATATGTAATGATAGCTAACATTGAATAGGTCATTAACTAACATCATGTATTCTCGAAACGAAGGGAGAGCTATTTTGTCCGAAGCAATCTTGGAAGTTAAATCTCTTAGAACCGTGTTTAAGGATAAAAAAAGCGAAAGAACGATTGTAGATGGTATCGATTTTGAAATTGGCCCCAACGAAGTGGTTGCATTGGTTGGTGAATCAGGCTGCGGGAAGAGTATGACCTCGCTGTCCATTATGCAGTTACTGCCTCGTATGGGCACGATTGCAGAGGGGGAAGTTCGATTTCGAGGGCGCAACCTGATAGGCATGAAGAAGCGGGAGATGACGCGCATTCGTGGGCGGAAAATCGCCATGATTTTTCAGGAACCAATGACATCCTTGAACCCGGTGTTGACCATTGGTGTGCAGATAACAGAGGCGATAACTCGCCATTTGGGAGTGTCCCAGAAAGGTGCGGCTGACGTCGCGGATGACTGGCTGCGCCGAGTCGGATTTCCTGAACCGGCGCGTATTCGTAAGGAATATCCGCACCGATTGTCAGGAGGGATGCGCCAGCGTGTCATGCTTGCCATGGCAATGGCTTGCAAACCTGAACTGCTAATTGCGGATGAACCGACGACTGCGCTCGATGTGACGATTCAAGCTCAGGTTCTTGATCTAATCCGGGGATTAATCAAAGAAACCGACATGTCCGTCCTGTTTATTACTCACGATCTAGGCGTAGTAGCCGAAATGGCGAACCGCGTTATTGTGATGTATGCCGGACAAATTGTGGAAAACACCGATGTCAAAACGTTGTTTGCCAATCCGCAACATCCGTATACGAAAGGGTTGCTTAGATCTACTCCGCGTATGCATGGAACGATGGATAAGCTGAATCCGATCCCGGGTACTGTGCCATCGGCAGGTTCCTTCCCGGCTGGATGCAGATTTGCAGATCGCTGCTCGATGGCGCAGGCGGGGTGCCGCTCACAGATGCCGGAGCTGCGCAGTGTGAGCAAGGATCATCAGGTCCGTTGCCTGCTGGTGTAGTACACAAATGGAAGGGGGATCGAAATCGTGAACGCTCCGCTACTCGAAGTGAAGGACCTCCGGAAGCATTTTCCGTTCGGGGGCAGTTTTAGGAAGAAGGGCGTCGTTAAAGCGGTGGATGGCGTCAATTTGACCGTACACAAAGGAGAGACGCTCGGAATTGTCGGAGAATCGGGCTGTGGGAAATCGACGGTAGGCAGACTCATTTTGCGTCTGTTGGATTTAACAAGCGGCGAAATCCATTTTAATGGCGCGAATATCGGTGAGTTGCGTGCATCTGAGCTAAGGCCCATCCGCAAAGATATGCAGTGTGTTTTTCAAGATCCCTACGCCTCGCTCAACCCGCGAATGACGGTTGGCAAAGCAATTGCCGAGCCCTTATTCCTGCAAGGCGGGTTGAGTAAGTTGGATGCGATGAAGCAAGCTGAAGTGCTGCTGGAAACGGTAGGCTTGAGCGCGCAATCTGCTAGACTTTATCCCCATGAATTTTCCGGAGGCCAAAGACAGAGGATAGCAATTGCCCGAGCAATTTCGTTGAATCCCAAGCTAATCGTGGCAGATGAGGCGGTCTCTGCCTTGGATGTATCCATTCAAGCACAGATCGTGAACTTGCTGGATGATCTTCAACAGCACTCTGACATGTCCTATGTATTCATCTCTCATAATCTTAGCGTAGTCCGTCATATCTCGGATCGTGTGGCGGTTATGTATTTGGGTCAAGTGGTAGAAACGGCCAGCAGGGATCAATTGTTTAATAGTCCTAGGCACCCGTACACACAAGCTCTGTTATCTTCTGTGCCTGAACCTGATGTGAATAGGAAGAGGGAACGGATTATTTTAAGAGGAGAAGTGCCAAGTGCTGCTAATCCGCCACAGGGATGCACGTTCCATACCAGGTGCCCGCATGCCGTGGATAGATGCAAGATCGACAAGCCTATCGTTAGGGAAGTTGAGCCAGGTCATTATGCTTCCTGCCATTTCATATAAAACCAGAGTGTGAGAGGGGAAATAACATGTTGAGAAAGTCTTACGGCAAGTTATCGAGTATCGCAATGGCAACTGTATTGAGCTCTGTTTTATTGTTATCTGCCTGTAGTTCTGACAAGCCTGCTGCAAGCGAAAGTTCAACGAGTCCGACAACGACGCCGACACCTGCTGCTGCCAAGGCGGAAAAGATCGATGGTGGAGAGGTAATTACAGCTTATTTGGGCGACCCGCAGGGTTTCATTCGTTTCTGGGCAACCACGACGACATCCTCAGAAGTCATCGATCTTGTCTTCAGCTCTCTCTATGATTTTAATGAAAAACAGGATATCATACCGGATCTGGCGGTCGGCCAGCCAACGTTCTCGGATGACAAATTGACAATGACGATTAAAATTCGCACGGATGCCAAGTTTTCCGATGGAACACCTGTAAAAGCGGATGATGTCGTATTCACCTATAACATTCCGCTTCATGCCGATTACAAAGGGCCTCGCAAAGGGACTTTCGAAAAGGTGACCAAAGTGGAAAAGATGGACGAATCCACGATCAAATTTACTTTTAAAGAGCCTCATGCAGGTTTTATCGATATGATGCCTTACAACATTCTCCCGCAGCATCTTCTGAAAGATGTGGCCATCAAAGATATGGACAAGTCAGAATTCTTCAAGAAGCCGATTGGCTCCGGTCCTTACAAGCTTGATGAGTGGAAGCAAGGGCAATACTTGCGCTTTACACGCAACGATACTTATTTTGCCGGCAAGCCAGCGATTGAAAAGATAACGGCCAAGATTGTTCCAGATGCTAATGCGATGATGGCGCAGCTGCAGACTGGAGAGGTTAACGTCATTGGCGTACCCGCTGACAACCTGGCGGTTATTGAGCAATATGCGAAAACTTCTGGTAAATTGCAGCTTCTCAAGGGGATTAACGCTTCTTCTTACTCCTATGTTGGTTGGAACTTAACGAATCCATTGTTCCAAGACAAAAGGGTGCGCCAAGCTCTTACCATGGCTATCGATCGCAAAGCGATTGTAGATAGTGTAGCTGAAGGTCAGGGGCAAGTCGTTCACACGCAAACGCCTCCGTCTTACTGGACTTTCACAGATGACGTACCGAAGTTCAACTACGATGCTGAAAAAGCAAAGAAATTGTTCTCAGATGCTGGTTGGAAGGACTCTGACGGCGATGGCGTTCTGGATAAAGACGGCAAGAAATTCGAATTTGAAATGCAGAATATTCAAGGCAACAAAATTCGTGAGAAAGCGATGACGGTTATCCAGCAGCAGCTTAAGAAAGTTGGTATCACTGTCAATACTAGGATTGTAGAGGCGTCCGCATTCACGAAGAACTTCCAAAGTAAAAATTTCGAATCGATTTACTACGCTTGGAGCATCTCGGGTGACCCGAATCCGCAAGGGATATGGCACTCTTCTGAAATCGAAAGCGGGTTGAACACGGTTTCTTATAAGAATGGAGAAGTCGATAAGTTGATTGAAGAAGATTTGAGAACGTTTGATAAAAACAAGCGGAAAGAGCTGCTTGCCAAAGTTGATGCTCTTATCGCGGAAGATCAGCCTTATACGTTCCTGTACTCGCCTACCGTCATTATGGCCTATCCAGCAAATTTGACTGGTTTCAATCCGGCGCGGGATGGTTTGAAGGAAATTGAAAAGTGGTATTTCACCAAATAAAAAAGCTGAAATCGAGTTCGTATCTTTTATAAGAAAGAAGTGAATGTCGTTGGCTCTCTACGCACTTAGGCGTTTGTTGAACGCTATTCCTATTCTGTTCGGCATCACGATCGTTATCTTCATCATCATCCATATGGCGCCAGGTGGGCCACTCTCCGCTTTGGCTGAGGATCCGACCATTAAAGCTGCAGACATAGAAAATATGAAGAAAGCTTATGGCTTGGACCAACCCTTAACCGTCCAATACTGGCAATGGATTAGTGGAATGGTGCGGGGAGACTTCGGTACTTCTTTTCTGAAAAATGAATCGGTAACCCATGTGATCTGGGATCGACTGCCCAATACGCTGCTTCTGACGGTTACTAGCTTCATCCTGTCGATGTTGATTGCTTTCCCGATTGGTATCCTGTGTGCGTTTAAGCCTAATTCTAAATTAGATCAATTCGTATCCGGGTTGACGTTCACGGGTATGTCGATTCCGAGCTTCTTTCTCGCCATTTTACTCATGATGTTATTTGCTGTAAAACTGGGTTGGTTGCCTTCAGGTGGTTTAAAGACAATCAATGCTCCGTTTAGTATTATGGATCGAATCAAACATTTAATTATGCCCATTACGACAATGGCCATCGTCGAGGTTGCGATTTGGACTCGCTACATCCGTTCGAGTATGTTGGAGGTTATTAATCAAGATTACATGCGGACGGCGAAGGCCAAAGGGTTGTTTGATCGTAGAGTGTTTTCCGTTCATGGTCTTCGAAATGCCATGATTCCGCTAGCCACGTTATTCGGACTTAACCTTTCCGGATTCTTTGGCGGTGCGTTGATTATCGAAACTATTTTCTCAATCCCTGGCATGGGTCGTTTGTTTACGGAGGCGGCCTTCCAACGGGATTATCCGGTACTTTTTGCCATCACGACAATCGTTTCTTTCCTATATGTACTAGGCAGCTTGGTGGCTGATATGTCGTATGCGATCCTTGACCCGCGTGTCAGTTTGAGCAAAAGAGAGGGGTGACCCTATGAATGTAGTGCTTTCCACGAATAAATCGGCAGTTACCCTTCCGAAAAACCGTTCATGGGAACGTTATAAACGCAATAGGTTAGCTGTAATAGGTTTAATAATATTGGCTCTATTAATCATTATGGCGGTGCTAGCACCAGTCATTGCCCCGCATGATCCAGCGGAACAAGATCTGCTGCAACGTCTTAAACCGCCAAGTATGTCCCATTGGTTCGGGACTGATGATCTCGGCAGGGATATGTTGAGCCGGACACTTTATGCAGCGCGGGTTTCTCTTTCAGTAGGTATTTTTGCGGTGTTGTTCAACGTTATTATTGGGGTTATTGTAGGCTCGCTTGCAGGTTACTATGGAGGCAGAGTGGATTCCGTGTTGATGCGTTTTGTTGACATTATGAACTCTTTTCCAACGCTATTCATTCTAATAACGGTTGTTACACTGCTGAAGCCAAGTTTATTTAACATCATTGTTGTGCTGGTGGCCTTTGGTTGGATGGGGAAGTCCCGTCTATTAAGAGGGCAGATTCTAACGGTTAAAAATCGTGAATACATAGATGCAGCCAGAACGATAGGGATGTCCGATTTTCGGATTATTGTACATCATGTTCTGCCTAATGCGATTGCGCCGGTCATTGTCTCTGCGTCCATTCAAATGGGGGCGATGATTCTGACGGAATCAACGCTGAGTTATCTCGGTTTAGGTATTCAACCTCCAACGGCAAGCTGGGGGAATATGCTGCAGAGTGCGCAGACATTGACGATCATGATGAAAGCTCCTTGGGTGCCCATTGTTCCAGGATTTATGATCTTCTTAACGATCATGTGCTTCAACTTTGTTGGTGATGGCTTGCGCAACGCTTTTGATTCTCGTTAATGAAATGTGAGGAATCCCGATGCATATCGGGGTTTTTATTTGTTTAGTAGGGATAATGTAAGCGTTCTATGATAGAAATGAGTTGCTGAAATACAAGAAAGCGTTTTTACAAGTGATAGGTTACATAACACCGAAGAAATAAAGTTTCAATAAAGTATTTACAAAATGAAATAAAACTCGTTATAATGAGAAAAGTAAGTCAGCTTTATTAACATTGAAATAATTTATCGATAAAACCATTGAGGATGTTGCCTATGTTAAAGGGTGGATTAGTGAGCATCGAAGCTGCTATGGCAAGCTTAACGCCAAGTGAGCGCAAAGTTGCACAATATATTTTGGAACATCCGCAAGAGGTAGTTAGCCTTTCGGTACAGAAGCTGGCAGAGTTTGCCTGTGTGAGTGAAGCGACAATCATTCGGCTCTCGCGCTCGCTTCATTTTAAAGGGTTTCAGGAACTTAAGATGCGAGTCGCTGGGGATTTATCACAGACATCATTACCGACAGAAGCCTATCAGGAAATAAATGCGAACAGTTCGGTAGGGGAACTCATTAAATCAGTCACAACAAACAATATCGTTTCGATTCAAGATACACTGACCGTTCTCTCGCCGGAAAGTGTAGAGAAAGCGATACAAACGCTAAGTGCAGCAAGGAAGATTGGTGTCTTCGGCGTCGGAGCCTCAGGGGTAATTGCAGAGGACTTCAAGCAAAAGCTATCACGGATTAACCGTTGGTGCGAGATTGGGACAGGGTTCGATGCGCAAGCTACCATTGCAGCTAACCTGCTTCCTGGTGATGTAGTTTTTGGTATTTCCTACACGGGTCAAACAGAGGATATGATTCGTTCCCTCGCTGTAGCGAAGAAAAATGGTGCAGTGGTCATTACATTGACTAGATTCGGAGCTAATCCGGTAGCGGAACTTGCTGATATTCAGCTTTTTATAAGTACCTTGGAGAAAAGTATTCGCAGCGGGGCAATGGCATCAAGGATTGCTCAACTGAATGTTATAGATATTTTGTATGTAGGAATCGCTGGCTGTCATTACGAGGAAAGTGTGAAATCGCTGGATATGACTCGGCAAGCAGTTAGTGTGGGGAAACGCATTGGATAAAGTGGATCGTTTGGTGGAAGGTTGGTTGCAAGAGGGGTTATTGCCTGGAGCAGTTCTGGACATCACGATATCGAACCGTATTCGATTCCAAAAATCTTATGGTTCTTTCTCTAATGGTACCAAGAAGTGCCCGATTCGCTTGAATACCTTGTTTGACATTGCCTCCTTGACGAAGGTGACAGCACTACTACCGGCGATACTCATTCTAGTAGCTAAGGGTGCAATTTCGTTAGATGCTCCTGTACAAAAGTACTTGCCTGCATTTCGGCACTCTTTAGTAAGCATTCGTCATCTATTGCAGCACGCATCCGGGTTACCTTCGGATTTGCCTGTTAGACCGCGTGAGGAGAAGCGGCCAGCGCTGCTTGCGGAAATCTTTGCGCAGGAGCTGCAATTTTTGCCTGGTGAAGATATGCGGTACAGCGATCTCGGCATGATCCTACTTGGCATTATTGTAGAACGTGTAACTGGCGAGACGCTTGATCGCTTCGTTAAGCAGTATGTATTTGATCCACTTGGGATGTGTGATGCCGTTTATAATCCGGAAGATAAGCTGATAGAGCGAGTGGCTGCTACGGAATTTGTAAATGGATCTTTCATTATAGGTGAAGTTCATGATGAGAAGAGTTTCCAGATGGGTGGAGTGTCCGGAAGTGCGGGGTTGTTCGCTACGGCAGACGATTTGACGCGTTATGCTAGATGGTTGTTGGCGCCGGAAAGTTGCGACTTACTACCTCCATCGCTAATGCGCGAAGCTACTGGGCCTTCGGTTCGAGGTCGCGGGTTAGGCTGGGAAGTTAGCGATGCTCCAGCTTATGTGCCGAGTTGCGGTGTGAGTTGGCCTTCGCGTAGTTTCGGTCATACAGGCTTCACTGGAACGAGCTTGTGGATAGAACCTGAACAAGAGATAAGCGTGGTATTCCTAACGAATGCCGTTCATCTTGGGAGAAATAACAAGATTCGAGAATTGCGTCCGATTTTGCATGAAGCGGTTTGGTCCTCTTGTCGTTCTGGAGGTTAAACATAGATATGAAAATTAAAGGGAGGCTTTTTTTATGAAACGTTTATTCAGTGGGGCAGTTTTAACGATGGTCGCAGCATCCTCCATGCTTGTAGCATGCAGCAGTAACACCGCAACGCCAAGTGCAACCTCTGGTACAGCAAGTACAGCAAGTACTGCACCAACAACAGCAGCAGCGCCACAGGATAAAGTAAAGCTGACAATGGGGAGCTGGCGTACAGAAGATACAGAAGCTTACACAAAAATCATTGCTGAGTTCAAAAAGAAAAATCCGAATATTGATATCGAGTTTAAACCGACCAAGAATACAGAGTACAACACAGCTCTGAACACAGGTCTGCAAAGTGGGAATGGTCCTGATATTATTCATCTTCGTCCTTATGCCGCAGGTGCAGCTTTGGCAGATGCAGGCTACTTGGAGCCATTGACTAATGTTAAAGGAATGGATGTATTCTCGAAGGATACATTGCTCGCTGCTACGGGAACTGACGGTAAAGTATACGGTGTTCCGACCGTTTTCAGCTCAACGCAAGTGTTTTATAACAAGAAAATCTTTCAAAAATATAATCTTCAAGAACCTAAGACATGGGATGAACTCCTAAAAACTGCAGATACATTGAAGAAAAATAAAGTAACGCCTTTCGCGTTTGGTTCCAAAGAAGGATGGATTCTTTCGCTGACTGAAGGGACGCTTGGACCGTCTGTTTATGGGACTGATTTTATGAAGAAAATACTTAGCGGGGCTGCGAACTTCAAAAGTCCGGAGTATGTGGGTTCCATTAAAATGCTGAAAGAATTGACGCCTTATTTCCCTGATAATTATGTAGGAATCGGCATGGACGATATGAGAAATATGTTCGTTACTGAGCAAGCGGCTATGATGGTTATGGGAGATTGGGAATATGCCGTCATGAAGAAAACGAATCCTGATCTGCAAATGGATGTATTCCCAGTTCCGCCAGTGAAGGCAGATGGCAAACAAACAGTAACGACTTGGGTAGATGGATCTTTCTCCGTCAATGCGAAGTCCGCTCATAAACAGGAAGCTCTGAAATTCATGGAATTTTTGACGACGAAAGAGTTCGGATCGCTTGCTGTGAATGAATTGCAGAAACCAAGCACGATTCCAGGTGTAGCAGCCAATGATCCGTTGGTGGCTAAAATCGCCAAAAATGCCGATACAATCTCCACGCCGTACGCTGCAGTTGTATATTTTAATGCAGGCAACCCAACGACGAAAGCTACATTAGAGAATTCAATCCAAGGTATGTATTTGAACAAATTGACGCCGGAGCAAGTGACAGAGGAAGTTCAAAAGAGTGCAGATACATGGTTTAAACCAAAGAAATAAGTAAAGAAAAGGTGTTGGGGACATGAATAACTTGGCCAAAACGTCCGGGTGGAAAAAGGGAGCAGTTCATCTGTTCCCGGTCCCTGCCCTCGCAGTGTATATAATGTTCGTTATTTACCCGATTCTTTCCGCATTTGGTTACAGCTTTTATGATTGGAAAGGTCTCGTCCGTGGAGAGTTCGTTGGTGTAGGCAATTTTGTGAGCTTGTTTACGAAAGAACCGTTCAATCATCTGTTTTGGAACGCATTTGGCCATAATCTTTATTATTTTGCTGTAGAGATGGCTGTGCAGAATGTACTTGCATTTGTGCTTGCTTATCTTGTTTATAGTAAAGTTAAAGGTTCTAATTTCTTGAAAATGGCCTATTTTTTGCCGAGGCTGCTGTCTGTCATCGTGGTGGGTTTCTTGTGGAAGCTTATGCTCAACCCGAATAATGGCGTCGTGAATGTTATGCTCAAAAAGATAGGCCTTGTTTCATGGGCCAAGCCTTGGTTGGGTGATCCGGCTACGGCTTTAACCTCGATAACAATCGTCAATAGTTGGTTTGGCGTTGGTTTCTCAATGTTGATCTTCCTTGCCGGTTTACATGCGATTTCTACGGAAGTTATTGAAGCGGCCAGGTTGGATGGCGTCAAAGGGTTTCGATTAATCCGCTCGATCATCCTGCCGATGATGAGTCAGTCCCTGATCATTATCACTGTTTTTACGTTTATCCATGCTTTCGAAGCCTTCGAGTTGATCTATGCGATGGAAGGCTCGCAAGGTGAGCCCTATAACTCAACAGACACGTTGGCTGTATTCTTTTATCGCATTGCTTTCGGTGGCTCGTCTGGCGGAGATTCGGTTGCACTTGGTCTTGGTTCGGCATTGGCTGTTGTACTATTTTTCATTATTGCAACGATTTCCGCTTTGTTCCTGTACTTCACTAGGAACCAATCGGCTCAGCATTAAGACAGGAGGCGGACCATGAAAACCAACAAAACAGTTCGGGGACTCCAATACGCTGCGGCGTATTTGGGGGCACTGGTCAGTTTGTATCCGATTTTTCTGATGCTGACCTCCTCGTTGAAAACAAATATCCAAATTTTGAAGAATCCAATGTCATTGCCGACTTCCATATCGTTTGCGGCGTACAGTAAATTGGTGCACCAAATACCATTCTTCACTTATTTTTGGAACAGCCTTGTAGTAAGTGTTGTGTCCGTAGTTCTTATATTGCTATTTGGTGTTATGGCTTCCTTCTATATTGCCAGATACCCGTTCCGCTGGAATGGAGCTTTGTTCTTTTTCTTCCTCTTGGGTATGATGATACCCATAAAGCTTGGGATCGTACCTTTGTTTCTTTTAATGAAGAAACTCGCGATGTTGAATAGTATTTGGTCGCTCGTTAGTGTGTATACGGCAATCGGAATGCCACTCGCGATTCTTATCTTAACGGGCTTCTTCAGGACGCTCCCGAAGGAGCTCGAAGAAGCGGCGCGTATCGATGGTGCCTCTGATTTCGGTGTTATGTGGCATGTGTTACTGCCGTTGATACGCCCAGCGATAGGGACTGTAATGATTATGAACTTTATCATGGCATGGAATGATTTCTTTTTTCCGCTCATTTTCATACAGGATGATATGAAGAAAACAATACCGGTTGGTATGTTATCCTTGTTCGGGCAGTACTCGACAGACTTAAGTATGCTATTCGCTGGACTAACTTTAGCTTCTGTGCCGATGATGATTATTTTCTTCTTGGCTTCCAAACAGTTCATGGAAGGCATGACGGCAGGAGCGGTCAAATAATTCCGCATTGTATTGAGAGAACTACAAAAAGAACCTCCGCATCCACGAAAGTAGTGGATACGGAGGTTCTTTTATTTAGGAAGCTAACTAGCTGCTCACTACTGGTCCCGCAGTTACGATTTCCTGCAGACGTTCCTGCAAATTGTCGGTGCAAACACCGCCGTGGAATGTGATGATTGCTTCAAGTTCCAGCTCTTGGAACTTGGTGATGGATGCCAGTGCTGTTTCCTGATCCGGTGTGTAGGCGGGGTTATAGGATTGCAGAACGCCGTCCTTAGCTGTTAGAGCATCGCCTGCGATTAGGGTTTTGCTCGGAATATGATAATAAGAGGTATGATCCGGTGTGTGACCCGGCGAATAGATAACTCGAATGCCGCCGGCAAACGGTAGAATATCGCCGTCTTGCAGCGCGACGTCGACCTTGACAGGCGGGGCGTGCTTTTTACTCTTAACGAGCGGGATTTCTCCAGCTAGATAAGGTACGGCTGTTTCGTGGGCCAACACTTGAACCTGGTCACCGAGGGTTTGAACCAGCGCCGGCAGGCTGCCGATATGATCCATGTCTTGATGGGTTATGATGATTTTGGTCAACTTCTCGAAAGGAATTGATAATTCCCCAAACGCGGCACGAATCAGCTCCAGTTGGCCGGGGATGCCAGTATCGATGAGAATGACGTCTTGATCGTCCCACAGGATGGTCGGGATGAAGGGGTTGCTGCTGTTTGCTGCGCCTAGCTGAATGGTTGTAATACCTGAGCCCAATTGAACCAATTCGAACACCGCCTAATTAAAATTGAATACTCTCTTATTATTCCTTTATTGTCGTGGAAAAACAAGTTCTGCGTATTGGGATAAAAGGGAGGTGGCGAGGAGGCAGGGGACTAAGCGTCCCCTCCTGTTCGTTTTGTTTATTTCTATTTCGATAACAAACGGTACAATACCTGCGCAGCTTCTGCTCGCGTTGCAAAGCCTTGAGGTTCGAATTGACCCTCGGAGCGGCCTTGCACCAAACCTAGAGCTGCTGCTGCTTTGACATCGGCTAACACCCATTCTCCGATTGCTGCTTCGTCCGAGAAAGATGGTGCTGCTGCTGAATCAGTTTTGCCGTGCAAAAGCTTGTAAGATCGCATCAATATGGCTGTCATTTCCTCGCGAGAGACCAGGGCATTCGGCTCGAATTTGTTAGTTTCCCTGCCATTCACGATACCGGCTTGCACCGCAGCTGCAACCTCAGAGGCGAACCAATCGGATGGCTGTACATCTTGGAATGAGGTGGATGAACTATCTATCTTCAATTCCAGTGCCCTTGCAATAAGTGCTGTAAATTGTGCGCGTGTTACCTTGCTTTCGGGTTCAAAGGTTTGTTCGCTTGTGCCGGTAATAACGAGTTTAGAGGCAAGTTCTTGGATGACATCCGACGCCCAGTGGGAATGTGGAACATCTGCAAAAGATTTAGATACTTCCAGAACGGTGTATTTGCTGAAGTGGGAGATGTCGGAAATCAACTCACCACTTGTGTAATTTCCTCCTACACGCTCTAGTCCTCCATTATCAGAGATGTAATATACGCTGCTAAGTTTCGGATTTACAGCGGGATCAAGCTTGAATCGAATCTGAATAGGCTGTTCGAAACTCGTAAGGCTTAAGGTTTGACCGGCTTTGGTCGTAACGTACAGCTTAACGTCATAAACTGCGCTGCCTAACTTGACGCTCGCTCCTAGTTGCTTCTTAGCTTGATTCAATACCCCGTCGCCAATTGTCGGCTCGATGAGTGGTTCGATGCGTAGTGTGATTTGGCTGCCGGAGCGTTCCTGCTCACTGACAAGATTGATCAGCTGGGTGAACAACTTGGCTGAAAATGCCAAATTGATCTTTTCTGACTGAATTTCAAGCTTCCTTTCGCCCAACAATTCACCGGTATTTGGAGGTAAATCAATCTGCTGAGCATCAGATGGAAGTAGAATGGCAATCTTCTCAACTCCACTGGTCTGCAGTTGCTCCGGTTTCACAGAAACAACATGCGGTTCTGCGGGGGCCGTAGTCATAGGGAAACTTCCAAGTGTCGGTCTTTCTCTGGTTTCTACTATGACTGTTGCCGTAACGTCCGGCGTCAGTGTTTTCTCGTCCTTAAGAGAACTTGTGCTCATCTTAACTTTCTTTAGTGCTAGCTGAGTGGTACCTGAACCTACTGCTTTAAAGGTCAAGCTGCCGAGATTGACCGACCCGTTCAGCCCCGTTAATGATCCTGTCTTTGTATAGACGAGTTGTGCGTGTGTACCACCGTCCTGCACAATCTTTATTGGAAGTGCGAAGCCAGTAAGGTTGGTAAATTTTTGAGTAGTATCCAACTGGAGTCTTGATTCGTCATAATATAGGTTAAGTTCATAGGCGAATACGTCATCTAAGGAATCGCCTTTAATATCAACCTGAAACGATTGATTTTGCAACAAGGAATCTGTTGAAGTTGTTACGGAGAATACAGGATCGACGACTGCTGCCGCAACCTGTGGAAGCCAAAGTCCTACAGCTAAACATAAGGATAAAGAAAATCCAAGCAGCATACGTGCCATATCTAGGTCCCGACCTTTCATTGAAAATTGCTTACGGTGTTAATACGAGCTTTGATTCTTCCTCGGGTGTTAGAGCGGGAGTGGACGCCGGCATCGTACGAAGGTGGGTAGCCTGTTCGAAGGCATACGCCAGTTTAATCAAGGTTCCTTCATCGTACTCTCTGCCCAGAAGTTCAAGTCCGAATGGAACTTGGTTTGTATAACCTGCTGGGAAACTGATGGCTGGAAAACCGGAGTAGGCACTTAACCGATTCGCATTGCCCGAAGTGGTTGCATACAGGACGGCATCTAACGAATTTTCGCCCAATACTTGAGTTAGCGATTGTTGTGTGAGCTTCGTACGCTCCCAAAGATCTTTATAATAGTTCAACGTTTCCAATGTCGTCACGTTATCTCGCTGAATCATCGAACTTTTTTGACTCTGTAAAATATCGTTGGAAGCGATGATTTCCGTCAGTGTCTTGTAGGGGGCATTGGCGCCGAGTGAAGCCAGATAATCGTTCAAGTCGAACTTGAATTCAGTGCCGCTCAAGCTGGCATAACCTAGGATTTTGGATTGATTCGGGATTGTTACATCAATAACGGTTGCCCCGAGCTCAGTCATCTTCTCAGTTGCCGCTTTGAAGGCTGCGTCGTTGCCGGTAGACAGTGAACGTATGACTCCGATTCTTGCTCCTTTTAAACCGTCCTTATCCAAATAGTCGGTGTAGCTCTTTGGGGTATTACCCGTTGATAGAGCAGTGACCAGATCGTTCGGGTCATATCCACTCACAGCGTCAAGCGCAATCGCAGCGTCAGCTACAGAACGTGCCATCGGCCCGCCGACGTCCTGAGAATGGGCGAGGGGGATAATACCCTCGCGGCTCGTTAGCCCGATTGTTGGGCGAATACCTACAAGTGCGTTTCGTGAGGATGGAATCCTAATAGAGCCGCCTGTATCTGTTCCGAGGCCGATGACACCAAAGTTTGCTGCAAGAGCGGCACCGGTACCGCCGCTTGATCCGCCAGGATTTGTAGTCAGATCATACGGATTCTTGGTTTGTCCACCAAGCGAGCTAAGTGTTGTCGTTCCGAAGGCGAATTCATGGAGGTTAGATTTCGCGAGTATAATCGCGCCCGCATCCTTTAATTTCTTGATCATAAACGCATCGGTCGAAGTGTTGTTTGCTTTGAGGCAAATACATCCGGCTGTCGTTGGCATACCGATTGTATTGAAGTTGTCCTTAACGATTACTGGGATTCCGTGCAGTGGTCCTCTAGAGCCTTTCTCGCTACGCTCTTTGTCTAGAGCTGCTGCTTCTTCGAGAGCCTTTGGATTGACCGAGAGAATTGCCTTGATTTCAGGCCCTTTTTGATCATATGTATCGATACGTGCCAAATATTTCGTAACAAGCTGGACGGAAGTTAGTTTACCGGCATTCATCGCATTTTGAATATCCATCACTGATGCTTCCATCAGTTCGAACTCCTTGGTGTCATACAATACCTTTTTGCCTAAAAGGCCTAGATCGGTCAGATCGATCGATCCGTTCTGGTTGAAATCGGCACCGGCAACTGTAGACCAAGAAGTATGAGAGGATGTGATACCGTAAAAAGGGGCGAGAATAGCTAAATCACCGATATCAAGTGTGCCATTGTCGTTTAAGTCGCCGGTAACTTGGTTTGTTTGCAGGCTGAGGCTTCCAAAATGAGTGGCTTGGATCACACCGTTATCTGCAAGGCCGAGTTCTGCGCTGACTTTAATATCCTGTACGCCGCCGTTTGCTTTTGCCTTAAATTTAAGGCAAATGAGTGATTTATTATTAACGGCCGATTCGCTAATGCTGGCAGCGACGACTGTAGCTTTACCGAGCTCTGCGTACTGTCCAACTATACTAGTGGAACTATCTACAGCTTGTGCATCAATGAAATCAACTCGAGCTGCATTAAACTCGATGATAAACTTCTGAGCGGTCACTTTACCGGTAACACCGGTTAACGCTACGTCAACATCGAATAACGCTCCGCTGATTGTTGTTGATGGGCCAGTTACGATGACGGATTCCGATCCTGGTGGCAAAACGATAACATTAGGCGGTGTTTGATAGACATTTTCTGTTACTGTAGATGAACTTGCCGTTGAATTGACGTTAGGGATAGAGGTTTCTGCAGCGGCGCTAATTGCTCCTATAGGCAACGTAGCTGCAATAAGGGCTGTGGAAAGTACCTTTGAAACAGAGCTTCTGGACAATAAAGATTTCATGAGGACGCCTCCAATTACAATTACGAATTTATTAAACGTGGACAATTCTAAGTGAATTAAGAGAATGTAATTCTAAGCGTGTGCGTAGATAGGTAGATTAATAGATAGATAGATAGATAGATAGATAGATAGATAGATAAATAAATAGATAGATAAATAGATGAATAGACAGAAGAATAGATAGAGTTGGATGAATTAACCTGGGACTAATCTTTAAAGTTGAATATCAAAGTAAATTTATGTTAGATAATATCACCTCGTTTAATTAATTTTCACTTATGGACACCATTCTATTACACGATTTGTTAATAAACAAGGTATATTATTCCAAGAAAGCGCATGCAAATATTCTAATATTTTTAGAATTGTAAATGTAGAAGGGTTTCTTGGTTATTTAAGTTAACTTTTGTGACATAAATGAGTGCGTAAATTCATCGTCAGACTCATTTCCATGTAACTGCTGTAAAATTGCAAGTTGGGGGAGATGCGATGGCATATGGGATTAACCGATGTAAATGTCATGTTTGTAATATATATGTGATATTAATATGGAAAATGGTTCGGAATTACCAGATTTCCCTATGTAATCTATATATTAAAAACATAGATAATCTATTAATAAAACGCGATAATCAGAGAAAAATAATTATGTAAGCGTTTTTATTAATATGTTATGTATTTGATAAATAATATGACATTAAATAAGATTGGGTTGAGTTTAAGCGTTTAAATTCAAAAATACCTAACATGGAGGTTTTCTTACGTGACATTTATTCATGAAAGTAAACTCAGCAAAAAGGTCCTCATCCCGTTTCTTGTTCTGGCTCTCTTTAGTATGATGTTGGTATTTATGAATCCGACTTCTGCGAGTGCGGCTGCGGCGATTCCTCCGCTATCCGACAGTAGAAATCCGCAATTGCCTAACGTTATCGTCATCGCAACCGGTGGAACGCTTGCTGGCAAAGCAACGGATGCAACGAGTTTTCAAACTTATCAAGCAGGAACGTATCTGATGTCTGACTTGGTAGCCCAATTGCCGAATAAAGATAAAATTGGTAATGTGAACACCTATCAATTTGGAAACAAAGGGTCAGGCAGCTATTCAATAGGCGACTTGTACGACCTATCACTTGCGGTAGATCAAGCGTTGGAAATCTATGACGGTGTGGTCGTTACCTCTGGGACGGACACGATGGAAGAAATCGCGTATTTCCTTGACCTCAC
Source organism: Paenibacillus sp. J22R67 (assembly GCF_059692175.1). Classification (NCBI taxonomy): domain Bacteria; kingdom Bacillati; phylum Bacillota; class Bacilli; order Caryophanales; family Paenibacillaceae; genus Paenibacillus; species Paenibacillus sp. J22R67. The sequence continues at coordinate 672,026 of NZ_JCAUAX010000004.1, forward strand.
GGTTAGAAGTGAAAAGCCGGTTGTCGTCACTGGTGCTATGAGACCTTGGGACGTCATCGGAACTGACGGTCCTGCGAACCTGTACAATGCCATTAAGCTTGCGGGTAGTGGAAAAACGAAATCTTTTGGTACTGTCCTTATGCTGAATGACACCATTCAGGCAGCTAGAGAAGTGACCAAAACGAACGCTCACCGTATGGATACTTTTGAAACGCCAATCCTTGGTGCGCTTGGTTATATCGATGAAACGAATATTAGTATCTATCGTGCAACTGCTAGAGCGCTTAAAGCTGGTGAAGCTGATTGGGCGACTCCATTTGATTTGAAGAGTATTACAAAGGATAAGCTTCCTGCCGTAGAGATTGCTTTTGCTTATCAAGATGCTGGAGGCGGGGCAATTAACGGTCTGGTAGCCGACGGCGTCAAAGGTATTGTGACTGCTGGAACAGGTGCGGGCGGCATTTCCTCGAAAATGAGCGCAGCGCGCAGCAATGCCATCAAGCAAGGCGTTATTTTCGTCACAACAACACGTACGGGTTCAGGTACCATGTATCCTAGCTCAAGTAACGGCATCATCGCCGGGGATAGCTTGAACGCACAGCATGCTCGAATTATGCTTTTACTTTCTATGGCTTTTTCAAGCGATTTTAACGTGATTAAAGGTTGGTTTGGCACTTATGGTACCCAAGATGTGGAAGAGGCATCATAATTCAGCGGGAGGTAAGGTTTAATGAATGATATGTATCATCCGAATCTCAAAAGAAGCCTGATCCCGCTCTATTTCTTGTCTCTGGTACTCCTGCTGTCCGTTTTGTTAATTCATCCGTTAAAAGCAGGTGCGGCGGAAGCTTCGGGAACAGCTTTTCCGATTCCTCCGCTTTCCGATAACAGGGACGCTCAACTGCCTAACGTTGTTGTGATCGCAACCGGTGGAACGTTGGCTGGGAAAGCAAGGGATGCAACGAGTTTTCAAACCTATCAAGCTGGAACGTATCTGATGTCTGACCTTGTCAATCAATTGCCGAATAAAAACAAAATTGCGAATGTGAATACGTATCAATTCGGGAATAAAGGATCAGGCAGCTATTCGATGGGGGATTTGTACGACCTCTCACTTGCCGTGGATCAAGCGTTGGAAGTCTATGACGGCGTGGTCGTTACCACTGGGACGGATACTATGGAGGAAATCGCCTATTTTCTTGACCTCACGGTAAGAAGCGAAAAGCCGGTCGTTGTCACAGGCGCAATGAGACCCTGGGACGTCATCGGAACAGATGGTCCAGCGAATTTGTATAATGCAATTAAACTTGCAGGCAGCGGTAAAACGAAATCATTTGGCACAGTCGTCATGCTGAATGACATCATTCAAGCGGCGAGGGATGTAACCAAAACGAACGCACAACGCATGGATACGTTTGAAACACCGATTCTAGGTGCACTTGGTTATATTGATGAGACCAACATACGTATATATCGCACCACGGCGAAACGGTTCAAAGCAGGACGAGCCGATTGGGCAACTCCGTTTGATTTGAAGAAAATCACAAAGGAACAACTTCCGGCAGTTGAAATCGTTTTTGGCTACCAAGACAGTTCGGCTGGTGCTATTAAGGGATTTGTGGGAGAAGGTGCGAAGGGGATTGTGACGGCTGGCACTGGAGCTGGAGGAATTTCGTCCAAAATGAGTACGGCGCGTAGTAATGCTATCAAACAAGGCGTCATTTTCGTCACCACAACAAGAACCGGGTCGGGCACGATGTACCCAAGCGGTGGCAACGGTATTATTGCTGGAGACAGCTTGAATCCACAGCATGCCAGAATCATGCTTCTGCTGTCATTGGCCTTTTCTAACGATTTTAATACAATCAAGAATTGGTTTGGAACTGTCGGGACTCAGGCCATTCAACTCAAGACACAAGCGCCTGATATCGAGGCTCCAGTGTGGCCGCAAGGCAGTACGCTTCAGGCTGCGAATGTTGGACAGAATAGCCTAACTTTAAGTTGGCCGGAAGCGTCAGACAATATTGGCGTGAAGCAATACCGTATTTATGAGACAGGAAGCGGCACGGTGGTTGGAAATGTCTATGCTTCGGTTAGTAATGGCGTATATGCATCCGTTGCTAACGTTGTCTATTCCTCGGTTACTGGAAATGTGTATTCGTTTAATCTCAGTTCTCTTACGGCAGGTACCACCTATACATTTAGTGTCACGGCGATAGATGCTGCGGGTAATGAGAGTATTGGGCTTAGCAAGACGGTTCAGACCAACTCGCCAAGAAGCTCGTCCGACTCAACAGGTTCATCAAACACGAGTTCGGGTTCGCCTGCCGTACCTGACAAGTTAGATGTAACGATCCCAGCAGGTGGTACACGCAGTGTAAGTTGGAAGGATGCTATTTGGATTACCATACCTGAAGGAGCGACAGGGCAAGAGCTTCGATTAACAGCTGAGGCATTGCAAAATGTAAGTAGATTAGTTAGCGATAGCAGCAAGCTGCTAAGCTCTGTTTTTGAGATTTTGAAAAACTTCACGCAGAACTTCGACAAGCCGGTAAGCATATCCCTCTTGTTCGATCCTGCCAAGTTAGGGGAAGATCAGCAACCATCTGTTTTTTATTACGATGAAACCAAGAAGTCATGGATTGAAATTGGTGGAACTGTAGTGGATAACAAAATTACGGTGGAAGTAGAACACTTTACGAAGTTTGCTGTATTTGCTGTAGACAAACCTAAGAGTCCAGGAAGTACGGAGATTTCCTTCTCGGATACGGCTGGACACTGGGCTGAACTAGACATTAAGCAAGCTGTAACGCAGAAAATCATCAGTGGTTATGCGGACGGAACGTTCAAACCTGACAATTCCGTTACGAGAGCTGAATTTACAGTCATGCTGATGAACGCGCTGAAGGTAGACAAAAAGGGTAAAATGCTCGAATTCACAGATAAGCAGGAGATCCCTCTATGGGCTGAAACTGCGGTGGCTCAAGCGGTAGATTTGGGAATCATCCAAGGTTACGAGGATCAGACTTTCCGACCGGACAGCTTGATTTCACGCGTTGAAATGGTATCCATGATTTCAACTGCATTGGGTGTGGCGCCAGCATCGCAAGCGACGACCGGCTTTGCCGATGACGAAGATATCTCAGCATGGGCGAAAGGTAAGGTAGAAAGTATTCGCTTATTGGGCATTGTCGACGGACGCAGCGGTAATAAGTTCGAACCTGCGAATACGGCAACACGGGCAGAAGCAGTTAAGGTGCTTATGAAAATGTTAGAGCAGAAGTAACGGGAAATAAGAGATAGAAAAAGGCTGTCCCAAAGTCATCCAATGACCGCGGGACAGCCTTCGTCATATATTCGGGGATGTTCATGGGAATGGAACTACAGTCCGCTATATCACTGGAAAGGCACACTTTCCACCTGGAAGGTGAACTACGGTCCGCTATTGTGCTGATTTCACCCGAAATACGCTAGATGGAGACGAAATAAGACCCCACAGTTCCCCTCAGACAGGGAATAGCTTGTTTTCCTCCGAATAGCGAACTCCAGTTCCCTTGAGTGAAGCAATAGCGGAGTTCTCGCTAGGTTATTCCACAACAACTGCACGCTGCGCTGTATTTGACCTAGGTTTACGATTTCTCTCAATCCATATCGTAAGAATAAGGAGAGCTAGAAGTCCAACGCAAATGAAAAGAGGGAACCAGCTTTTCGCAAATCGGCCGACTTCCATAATTGCGAGCATCACAAGCGTTGGCAGCAAAGGCTCGCCGTAAGCTTTCCACCAGTTAAGCGCAAACTTCTCATAGTAATAAAATCCGATCATCGTCAGAGCAGACACAGCCCAGCCTCCGGTGTAGATCCAAACGGCAAGCACAGGACTGCTGGCAGCAACCATAGGAACAAAAATAACAACGAAAATCCCGGCGGCAATCATCACCCAGAAGGTGGATTTCGTCCTGCCAATACCGGCCATAATACTACCGCCAAGGCGGCCAACAGAAGAGAAGAGGACACCTAGCGCCATTAGGCGGATGTATGTAGCGGAATCACCTGTTGAGTAATCCGAGCCAAATAAAAATCCATTGATTTGACTTGGATATAAACAAATGATTGCGGTTAACGGATAAAGTAAGATGTTGTTGTACCGGATACAACTTGTACCGCGACGTTTGCTCTCCTCAACATCCTGAGCTTGCTCTGCGACAAAGGGAAGTGTGACAATCATGAACGCCCACGTGATGATTCCGATAAAGCCGGTAATGCGGAACCCATTTGCTAAATAACCAACAGCCAATACGGAGTTTGAACCTACCATCATGACGAGAAAAGGCTGCTGGAAAGCCTTCGCAATATTGCCGGCCCAGGTTGGCAGTCCGTACGCTAGCATGCTTTTAACCTCCTTAATCGGAAGAGGACCGAACCATAGAGGTTTATGCACACGTTCAACTTTGATGCAAATAATAAAGGCAGTCAGGAGTGCCCCTACGCCCATCCAAAGTGAAATACTTTCCAGTAAATTCATACTCCCACGCGGCAAAAGCACGCCAAGTACGGTGCCAATTGTGGATAGCGCCGTCGTAGTAACCATAAAGAAGGCTTGTGTTCCGAAATCACGGTTACCAGAGAAGGATGCAACGCCAATGTTTAGAATTGAGTTAAAAATAAACATGATCGAACTTAGGAGCAATGCTCCTCGAAGCTCTGGCAAATGGTAATAGTTTGCTAACAGCGGAGCTAATGCGGTGAGCAGCAATCCGATAAAAAGGCTGAAAAGAGTACTGCCTGTCAAAGCGACACGGAAATTCGTTTGAACCGCTTCCAGTGGTTTGCGCGAAAACGCATAGATTAAGGAAGAATTGAAGCCGAAATTGAGAAATAGCGACAACATGCCGAAGATTTGCAGCAACAGGTTAACCTCGCCGAACCGATCAGGGTCGCCTAGCTCCCGGGCGAGTACGATGCTGCCCACGGTTTGCAGCATTTGATTGATAAAAAGTCCGAGACCGATGATAGACACATTGCGAAGTAAAAATCGTTGTGTATCTGTTAATTTGAATCGCTGAGCTCGCATGGGGACGTCCCCTTTTCCGTGGATTAGGCCTAACTTTGAGATATTCAAAGCGTATCAAACACATCCGTGTATGACAAACCAAAGATTTGAAGGAAAACGGAGAAAAACAAAGATATTCATTGCTTATATGGGGGTGATAATTCCTGTAAGAGAAATATGAGTATTGTGTAAACGACAAGTTAATGAAAATAGTTCCCTTATACGAAAGAAAGTGGATTATTTTAGCTTGCCACTCTTGTATACTTGAAAATAGTATGCGGGTTTGTCTGAGCGAATTATGAAGTCCAAATAAGAAAATTTGGAGGAATGACGCACAATGTTCATCAATGAGAAGCACTTAGCGAATCAGCTTATTCAGTGGCAGGCCCACCAAAACTCGAATTCAGAAGTACCGGAGAACACAATGGCAGCGATGAATTATGCTTGGGAGCTTGGGGGAATTCCGGAAATCGATATCAGGCAAACAGCAGATGGCATTATTATCGGCCTACATGACGCAACGCCGAAACGAACATTGTCCGTTCCTGAAGCGGATCAAGACAAGCTAATCTCTGAATTCACATTTGATCAGATTCAGCAATGGGATGCCGGCGTGAAGTTCGGGGAGCAGTTCCGTATGGAGAAGGTTCCTTCGCTCGAGCAAGTCTTGGCTGTTTTGTCCGAGCATCCCGGTCGCCAGCTCTATCTGGACTTCAAACAGGTAGATTTGGAGGTGCTGGCTGGGCTGATTCGGGATAACGGCGTAGCCCAGCAGATTATTTTTGCCCATAATAGTCATGAGAACTGTAAGGCCGTTAAGCGGTTAGTTCCCGATGTTAGAACTATGTTGTGGATTCCTGTGCGTTCCTCGGAAACAGCGATGCAGACATTCACCGATATACATCAAACGGGGTTTGATTCCCTTGATATTGTTCAGCTTCATCTGCCAGATGGCGAAGAGAAACGACCGTGGCGATACAAACTACAGAAGGCGTTTATCGTGGAGGCTCTTCAGTATTTGGCAGAAGCGGGCTTGGAATTGGAAGTGCTGCCGTTCAAATTTGAACAGGAAGACTTATTCGAGCTGCTTGACATGGGAATTCGGCGATTTGCGGTTGACGAGCCAAGTGTATTTGTTGAATTGCTGAATAGCTATGCATGATTTATGCTATTGAACGGTAATCTTCAAGAATGTGAAAATGTCTATCATACGTTTTAGGAAGCTAACGTCGGAAACTCCGAAAAATATTAAAGTTAGCAAAGAGAGCTGGGATAATGGTGTACGGTACGAGTGGCAGAACTACGCTAATCTGGTGGTGAGTAATTCCCTGTAGTTCCAATTGGTAAGTGACTAGGCCGAGTTTAGCTCAAAAAGCGCTATGTAGTTCCTCTACCGGGGATGTCATTCTTATCAGCGCGGCACCAATAGATGAGAGATTGCACGTTAGAGAAGTAAGTGAAGCAACAGGATGCCAACAAAGAAATGATTGAGTACATTCCGGTGAACTAGGTTATTACTATTATCTGATGAGATAAAAAAGGAAGTGGTAAACTATGAACTTAGAAACGGTTATGCAAGAGCTTGAAGCTCTGGGCAAGGAACGAATGAAGAAAATTTACGTATCCAATGGCGCGCATGAACCTCTTTTTGGCGTAACTACTGGCGAAATGAAGCCCATTGCCAAGAAAATTAAGCTCAATCAGCCTTTGGCTGAGCAGCTTTACCATACAGGGAACTACGACGCGATGTATTTTGCCGGCGTTATAGCAGAGCCAAAGGCAATGACTGAGGCGGATTTTGACCGCTGGATGGATGGGGCTTATTTTTATATGTTGTCTGATTTTGTGGTTGCAGTGACCTTGGCAGAAGCAGATATTGCCCAACAAGTGGCTGACAAATGGATCCTAAGCGGTGAAGAGCTGAAAATGTCAGCGGGCTGGAGTTGTTACTGTTGGCTTCTGGGAAATCAGCCGGACAGCGAATTTGATGAAAGTAAACTTGCCGATCTGCTTGAAAGGGTGAAAAGTACGATTCATGATTCGCCCGAACGAACGAAATATGCGATGAATAATTTCATTTATACAGTAGGATTATCCTATTTGCCGCTACATGACAAGGCAGTTGAGATTGCAAAAGCCGTTGGCCCTGTAGAAGTTCAACGCGATAAGAAGAAAAGCAGCTTCCTGATAGCTTCTGAGCGAATCCAAAAGGAAGTAGATAAAGGAAGAATCGGTTTTAAACGTAAATATGTAAGGTGCTAAACTTTTGTTGTCGAAATTTGCAAATTTGTGTTAGGATGAACATCAGATTCTCTATTAGAGACTCGGATATGGAATGAAGAATAGGAGATCATTTTTATTATGACCAGCAAGAACAATCAGCATGTGTTTAGATTAGCACTGCTGCTCGGTTTATTTTCGACGCTCGGGCCTTTTACGATCGATATGTATTTACCCGCGTTCCCAGAGATTGTGAAGCAATTCGGTACTACCGCTTCGCTTGTGCAGCTCAGTCTCACCGCTTGTTTGCTCGGTCTAGGCATCGGCCAACTCGTTATGGGTTCGCTGAGCGATGTCTATGGTAGACGCAACCCGCTGCTTATCTCTATGGCTGTTTATCTCGTTGCCTCATTAGCTTGCGCGTTCTCGCCTAATATCGGGGTGTTGATCGCTTTCCGGTTCATTCAAGGTTTTGCCGCTTCGGCGGGCATTGTCATTTCCCGGGCAATCGCACGCGATCTGTACAGCGGTCACGAGCTTACAAAGTTTTTCTCCTTGCTATTGCTTGTCGGTAATTTAGGTCCCCTCGTGGCACCGGTTACGGGTAGCGGGATTCTATCTTTCACTACTTGGGTAGGTGTCTTCATCGCGCTGTCACTGTTAGGATTGTACCTTTTGATCATGACAAAATGGCAACTACAGGAGACTCTGCCGGCTGATCGCCGCAGGCCAAGTAATTTCATGGAGCAGTTAAGGAACTACGGATCGCTTCTGCGAGATCGACAGTTTGTCGGCTACATGCTGGCACAGGGAATTATGATCGCGGGAGTGTTTGCCTATGTGTCGGGAACGCCTTTTATCTATCAAAATATTTACGGGGCCTCGCCAACTGTATTCGCCCTTTTGTTTGGATCGAATGGGATTAGCTTAATCATCGGCTCCCAAGTGGTAGGGCGGATGTCGCATCGCGTATCCGAACACGCCTTCCTGTTATTCGGTCTATGGCTTGCCATTCTAGCGAGCGTAACTGTCTTAGTGGTGGCCATCGCTCATGGACCACTTTTCGCATTAGTGATTCCGCTGTTTTTCTTCGTAGCAGCAATCGGCATTACGTCAACGGCAGCCTTCCCGCTTGCTATGGAGAGCCAGGGACATATGGCGGGAAGCGCAGCAGCGCTGCTCGGTGTCATTCCCTTTTTGCTCGGAGCCGTTGTCTCACCATTGGTCGGCATCGCGGGTGAACACACCGCTGTACCACTAGGTGTGATTATTTTAATGACGAGCGCCGCAGCGATGTTCGCTTACTTCATCCTGGTAAGAAGAAGCTCGCGTGGAGTAGCTTAAATTTTATGAAGCCCAAAAGAGGCAGTCCCGCGGTCATTGGATGACTTGGGACAGCCTCTTTTTTTTGCTTTCTCTTTTGGCCTTTTCTATGGCTAAATCGATTATTTCTCCCAGAGCTCAATCAGTCGGCCTTCAGGATCTTCAATCCAAACAAACTTTCCATAGTCGCCGACCTCTTTGTTTTTTGCGAGAGGTACACCAATTTGCTCAAGATGCTTAATCGTTTCGTCCAGATCGTGTACTTGGAAATTTAACATCACTTGTTGTTCGGTTGGAAAATAACTGTCGTCCTCGGTAAAGAAGGAAAAGATCGTCTCATTTCCTGACTCTTGTTTGATCATAGTACCATTCCAATCACCTATTTCAATTTTCAATACGTCACTGTACCACTTTTTTGTGGCCTCAAGATTTCGAGTTCTCCAAAATATGCCTCCAAAACCTTTGATCATCGTAATTAACTCCTGTCTGTCATCAAATTTAACTAACCGATCACAATAGATATTCGATATTTTAAATTAAGTTCCTTTTTCAACATTTATGGATATAGAGGTTCAGTGTGCCGTCAAAATCTAACCTAGTTTTCTCCTCTAGCCATCATGATATGCCCGTTGACAATCGTACCTTAGTCCCAATGAATCTTCAGCATACTTTCAGTTAACTTTCATATGACTATCAGCCCAGCTTCATTCAGATTTCAGGTTAGCCGCCTATACTTCAATTATCAACATTAAACAAACAAACGGCACATGAAAGGTGGTAATCAAATGAATGAAGATATGAAAGACATGAAGGATACAAAGGATATGATCAACGTAAATGATATAAAGGTTGAAAACAAAACAGGAAATATCAAATTTAAATCCATGTTTGCAGCTTTTATGGCTGGAGCGGTCGTTATCGGTGGTTTGATGTTCACGTCTGATAAGCTGAATTTGTTTGGGTATGATGCTGGGGGCGTTCAATCGAGCGTCGCAGCAGCTGCTGACTCGGCAGCCGCTAATGTCCAGACTGCATCTTTATCGCCGACAGGGGCGAATAGCGTATCCTCCATTGTAAAAGCTGCGAGTCCAGCCATTGTCAAAATTGAGACGAAAGTAAAACAGACGAATAATGGGCAAAATAGAAGAAACTCGTTTGAGCAAGGCACCCAAAGCGGAGATACGATTGAAAATGGCATTGGATCGGGCTTTATTTTTGACTCGAATGGTTATATTTTAACGAATGAGCATGTGATTGATGGCGCGGACGAAATTAGCGTCTATGTACAAGGCTACGATACACCTTTTACGGCCAAACTTCTTGGAAGCAGCTACGATCTAGACTTGGCAGTGCTTCAAATTCAAGGAGATAAAGCCTTCCCTGCTTTGAAAATTGGTAGCTCTGACAACACGCAAGTAGGGGATTGGCTAGTTGCGATTGGTAACCCGTATGACTTCGATTACTCCGTTACTACTGGTGTTTTAAGCGCCAAAGAGCGTACGATCAGCATCGATGATACCGAGGGTACTCGAAACTACAAGCATTTACTGCAGACGGATACGGCGATCAATCCAGGTAACTCTGGCGGTCCGCTTTTAAATTTGAATGGTGAAGTTATCGGAATCAATACCGCTGTTAACTCTGAAGCGCAAGGCATTGGCTTTGCAATTCCCGCAAGTACGTTCAGTGCTGTTGTAGATAAGCTGAAAAATAACGAATCGATTCCAGCACCCTACATTGGTGTAGCGATGCAAAATATTACGGATGACATGCTATCAGATTTAAAAATTAACAGCACAAAAGGTGCCGTAGTTGCTGAAGTGGAGCATGGTACGCCAGCTTTTGAGGCGGGCATTCGTCAATATGATGTTATTTTAAGTGTAAATGGTACAGCAACTTCAAGCACCGAGGACATTACCAAAGCTGTGCAAGCCGCGGCTGTGGGTGATGAATTGAAAGTAACCATCTCTCGTGATGGTGAAACGAAGGATGTTACGGTTAAAGTTGGTGATAAAAACGCAGCAACTAGCTATCAAAGTTAATCTATATAAAAAATAGACCCCCAGCCGGTTGCTGAGGGTCTATTTTTTGCTACCAGGGAATTGAGAATCGGTGACGCGCGCTTTTCCAATTCAATGTACCAGTGAATACGAGTGCGGCGAAATAGATAAACAAGGAACAGAAGATAGAGGTGGTTACACACCAGACCTGCGACATACCATGGCTGGTAACATATTGATAGATCCAGTGACCGCATATTGCCATCAGCATCATGCTGATCACAACTTTGACATAAGGACGAATATTCCAATAGAATCCGATTGAGTTGGAGATGGAATAGAAGTTCAGCAGCGTTTGTACCACAATGCCGATACCGATGCCGTAAGCCACACCAATAATACCAAGTTGACTACCTAAAACGTAGATCGTGACAGCCTTGAATGCGGTAGCTATTACATAATTCCACAGCGTAGCTTGTGCGCGACCGAGTCCGAGGAGAATCGCATGAAGTGGTGCGTCGAAATAATGCAGGAAAAACATCGGTGCCAGTATTTTCAGAAGCAATCCTGCCTCGGGCGCATTATAGACAAGTGTCGTTAGCGGGGTCGCCCACTCGTACAGGATAACGGTTGCTGGTGCGCCAATCAGAAGCCCCAAGTTCAAAGCCTGATTCATCCGCTCATGGATGAGAAGGCTGTTCTTATTCGCCGCTGCCTCGCCAATTGCAGGAATGAGCGCGGTGGACAAGGACTGCGTGATGAAACTTGGCATGAACAGCAGTGGAAATGCATAGCCGGCCAGCATGCCGAATTGTTTTGTGGCGAGCACCGTGCCGACACCTGCTAGTGCTAAGCTCGTTGTGATAAGAAGCGGCTGGAAGGTGCTGTATAACGAATGAATAATGCCGTGACCAGTGGTCGGAAGTCCGATCTGAAGCAGTTCGCCGAGTGTACTTCTTCCTTGTTTCAGGTGGCTTGCCCAAGTTTCGCCTGGCATCTTAGATTCGCCGAATAGCTTGTAGCTTGTCACCAGGAAGAGGAGGCTGATCGCTTCGCTGATGACTGAGGCAGCCATTGCTCCAGCAGCCGCATAAGCGACGCCATATGGCAGCAATAGGTGGACCAGCGCAAGAACGCAGGCAATTTGAACGGTATGCTCCAGAACATCGGAAGCGGCGATCGTCTTCATTTGCTGCACGCCGCGGAAATATCCTTTTAAAACGGCGGAGACAGCAACAATCGGTGCGATTGGCGTTATGGCGAGCATCGCGTAATAAGCACGTTGGTCACTTAGGAGGATGGATGCGATCCACTCTGATCCAAGTAGCGTTATGGTTGTGAGCGCTATGCTCAAGAACCCCGTGACAGCAAGTGAGACATGAAGAATGCGTCTCACTTTCATCCGTTCACCACGAGCGTGGGCCTCTGCGACCAACTTTGAAATGGCTACCGGCAATCCAAGTTCTGTAATCGTAATGACGAGTGGGACGAGTGGATGTGCCATCATCAAGATACCGATTCCCTCGGCGCCCAGTACGCGAGCGATATACATACCGCTGATAAAACCGAGGATACGGTTGATGAAAGCAGCGACAGACAAAACCAGCGTACCTCTCATGAACGATTGCCCCTGTTGTGACATGACTTGTGTCCTCCTGTTTATCGAATATTTAAATGTATTCAAAAATTGGAAAAGCATGCGAACAAGCCAGTTTTGATGTTATTTTTGGGGATGGATTTGCTGTATGTAATGAAAGTTGACCCGGAATAAAGTGCATTAGTCATGGGGGTAGATGCAGTGGAATACGCTTAGTAAAGATGATAATAAAATCGGGGGGCTGAGCGTATGGCTGTATCCTATATGGATTTCACTTCTCCAAACGTGCAATATTTCTACGATCTGAAGAACAATCGTTCATTCACAAAGGATGCGAACAATTTCATTAACTCGCTGGGTATTCAGCAGTTGAATACGCTGGGCAACGTCTCACTGCTCGATATTTATTTATCCAAAGCGAATGTGATTGAACCGCATGTTCATCAGAACGCATCTGAACTCGTCTATTGCATTCAAGGCGCGGCAGTGGTGTCCCTCCTGAATCCGTTCACCAAAATGGTGCTTAACTTCAATATTACGCCCGGCCAGGTAGCTAATATTCCCCAGGGCTGGTTCCACTGGGAGATGGCTACCGAAGACGATACGCATCTACTTGCAATCTTCGATGCGCCTGTACCGGAATTCATCGCGGTATCCGACTTCCTCAAGCTGGCACCAAGAAACATGCTCGCTCATACATACTGCTTGGATCAAGCGTTGATAACGCAGGCGTTAGCTCCGATCAAGGGCACAGTTACGATCGGGCCGCCAGTCGATTGCTCGCATCAACATCAGGCGCGGTATGACAGCTACCCACCGCAAGCGGCGCAACATCCGCAAGCGTCCTATACGGGGTATGTGTCGCGGCCACCTTCTTTTCCCGGTATCGGCAACGGATATAATCAGCAGGGCTAGCTATACAAAAAAGACTCGCAATTTATTGCGGGTCTTTGTCGTTTATGTGAAGAGGAGTGCCGGAGTTTTTGATTGACAGGAACCATTTTTTGAAACAAAATGTTAGCAGATGGAGAAGATAGATGGGGGACTCAATGACAAACACAGAAATAGTACCACCCATAGAGGACAAGGCTAAGCCATATGGTTTTGGTGGCTGGCTTTACTTGGTAACGTTAGGTTTCTTATTAACATTCGGGAGCTCCTTATACTATTTGATAGATACGATACTGCCCGTTTACCAAAGTGGACGTATGTTGCAATTGTATGAAGAAAACTGGAAATATTCTTTTGTTATCATCTATGAAACAGTTTTAAATTTATTTTATGTGATTTTCCCCGTATTCCTTGGATACCTTATTTTGAAAAGAAAGAAATTATTGAAATATATGGTGATAAATTTTTATCTGATTAATTTTGCTGCTAATATTGGCTATTATTTTATTTCAAACTCCATGGAGGAAATGGCCACTCACGAACTTATGGGGGAACAAGGTAGAAATATTGTTAAATCATTTGTCACTTGTTTAATATGGATCCCCTATTTTATCAATTCCAAACGTGTGAAGAATACATATACCAATTAACAGGAAAAGGCAGCCCATCTACATAGATCGGTTGCCTTTTTCTCATTGCTGAAGGTGATCTTTCGCTACCATTTTATTCGTTTGATAAGTCGAATGATCTCTTCTTGCTCATCACTGCTAATTAGCCAAGTCCGGATTTCATTGATGATTTTATCCATATTCGTATAACCTTTTGCAAGTCCGTTTAACCGTGCAGCCAAAGTTGCGTTTGTCAGATCTTCATCGGTTGGAAAAAGAGGCTTCAGCTTGTCCAGCGCATCGGGATACCGTTTCAAATAGTATTTCTGATGTCTCTCCTCAGCAGGATAAAAGCCGGTAAAGGGAGCAACATCGGTGTCCGGTCTGCCATTTCCTTGTTCCTCGCTGTCAGCCATGGCTTTATGGATGATATCCATCTGAATCGGGTCACGATACAATACCAATGATCTGTACTGCCGGCCTTTGTAATCATTTATATTTACTGGATTATGGTTGCTCCAGAACACATGCAAGATGGTCTCCAAACTCACGATACTTGGATCGTAATCCATTTCAACGGTCTCAGAGTGATCTCCCATTTGCCTGTAATTCGGGTTCTCTGTCGTTCCTCCTGCAAATCCCACACGCGTTCTCGTGATGCCAGTCAGCTGCCCGAACAAAGCATCAGGACTCCAGAAGCACCCCATACCCAAAGTTACAGTTTGGTTATTGCTTATATTCATCGCACACTCCTCCTCATGTACCGTTTCCTTATGATAAAGTTACTGCGACTGGACTTGCTCGGCACCGCTTCTCCCTCTAACAAACATACGAAGAGACAATAGAAGCATCAACACGCTGATAATAACGCAGCCGATAATTAAGCTGTGAAAGTGCTCGGTCGTGATTTGACTGCTGAAAACCGTTCCAAGTAGGCTTGAGGATAATATTGTTCCCATAAAACGCGAAGTCATGAACATCCCCGAGGCAATGCCAGTCTCCGCCGTTGTCACATAGGAATACAGGGCTGTTTGCAGCCCAAGATTCTGAAATCCGTTGCTTATGCCGAGCACAGATAAGCAAATAAAGATCCAAACCGCTGTGGAGCTATCATGAATGGTTAACAACAGGGAGGTTCCAGCCACAACGAATAGCGTACCGACCAGCAGTGGCGTTCGCGAACCGGAACGGTCAATCCATCTGCCCACTATGGGGGTGACTAGAATACCAAAACCTGAGATAGATAACATGATCAATCCCACTTGTTGCCCGTTATAATGCCGCACCTGCTGCAAATAGGAAGGGATACCAAACATAATTGAGTAAAATACAATATTCACTAAAATAAATTGCAAATAAACGAAGCAAACATCGACGTTCCGCTTAAGAAACAGGACATCGATAAATGGCTGTTTTCGCTTGGCTTCATACCAATAAAAACCTATGCTGAGCACTAGACTAAGCAGTAGCAACAGCCAGTTGACACCTGATTTGAACGATAAGAAAAAGAACAGCCAACTGAAGATCAGCGCGGTAAAGAAGACGATGCCCGTAATATCCAGAGCTCCCGCAGCGGAGTGTTTCCGTGGTGTGTCCTTAGGCATCATTCGGAGAGCAAGCACGAAAGAAACGATTATAAACGGAAAATTAATGAGAAAAATAGAGGGCCAGTCGCTATATTGAATTAAAAATCCTCCGAGCGATGGACCTAGCGCTGCAGAGGTCGAGGAGAACACCGACATGACACTAAGCGCTCTCGCTTGATTCGTCGTGATGACCGAGCGGATGATGCCCATGCCATTCGGGAACAGGGCGGAGCTGCCGATCGCTTGAATGACACGAAAAGTCATTAACCAGCCGAAGCTCGTTGATAGTGGCGCCAGCATGGAGGAGACGGTGATGAGGGCGAGTCCAAGCATGAAGATTTTTTTGCGACCGAATAAATCGCCGACCTTGCCCATGACAGGCTGTGCCACAGCACTAGCCACATAGTAGGTTGCTATGAGCCAAGAAATCGAGGCATACGTGACATGAAACTCTTCCTGCAGCCTGGAAAAAGCGACGGAAATCATGGTTGTGTTCAATGGGTTGAGCAACGTACCCAAAGCGACAGCTGTAATGAGCCAGAGATGGCCATTTTTGTTTGATTTAGCGGTATCTGACAAGAAGATTTACTCCTTTCAAAGATGCATGTGTTCCTTCAAGAGAAACACTTAGCGGAATTCCGCTAAGTTTTATGAAATTTCTTTTACCCAGGAGAAGGTGGAAGTTGGTTGTATGGTGAAATACCTCCATAGGATGTTATAGAGGACTATTGGAGGCTAAAATCATGCAACAGCAATGGAAAAAAACGTTTGCTCTAATCTTTAGCGGACAGCTTTTCTCGATTCTGACTACGTCCATGGTTCAATTCTCGATCATTTGGCATTTGACGAAAACGACCGAGTCTGCCGTTGTCCTGATGATCGCCGGGCTTGCGGGATTTTTGCCGCAAGTCATCCTTGGCCCTTTTATCGGCGTGTGGCTAGATCGCTGGAATCGCAAGAAGACGATGATTGCAGCGGATGGGACGATTGCTCTTTTTAGCTTAGCATTAGGCCTCTATTATTATTTGGGTGATCCGAGTTTGGTATTTGTTTATGTCATCCTGCTGATCCGCTCAACAGCATCTGCGTTCCATGCTCCCTCATTCCAGGCAGCGATTCCGCTCATTGCTCCAGAAGATCAACTGACTAGGGTGGCTGGCTGGCAGCAATTAATTAATTCGTTCTCAATGATAGCAGGGCCTGTGCTTGGCATTGCCGTATACTCGGCGACCTCTCTGGGAATCCTGCTGTTTCTGGATGTATTTGGCGCTTTGATCGCTAATATCATGCTTCTGTTTACAAAAATTCGCCAGCCAAAGGCAGTTTCACCCCCGACCACACCATCCTTTTTTAGCGAGTTCAAATTCGGTTGGAATGCCTTCATTCAGGTGAAACCAATTGTTCTGCTTACCATTGGCACCGGTATTTTCGGTATTGCGATCATGCCGCTTCCTACCTTATTTCCCTTGATGACCCTGACGCATTTTGGTCGAGGGGGTTATAGTGCTAGCATCGTTGATGGCTTATTCGGTATCGGGATGATCGTAGGTTCGTTTCTACTGTCCATGCTCGGTTCTCGTTTGAAGGACATTTCGTATATTTGCCTAAGTATGCTCGGAATCGGCCTAACCTGCGTAGCTATTGGTGTGATTGGCCAAGGATTGTTCATCTTCTTCGTCATCCTCTCGACCATCATGGGGATGATGTCCCCGTTCTTCAATGGCCCTTATGCGGCAATGCTTCAACGGTCTTTCGAACCCGAGATTCTGGGGCGCGTCATCTCTCTGGTGACGAGTGTCACGTTGCTCTCCGCACCAATTGGGCTCTCGCTGGCAGGCTTGATCGTGAGCAACTTCGGTGTGCAGGCCTGGTTTTTTTGGTCAGGCATCATCACGCTATCATCGGGCATCTTCCTGTACGTTCAATTCAAGCGCATGCAAGTGAACTTTAATTTAACCACCACGGGAGCTGACGGGCATACGTACTAGAAGGAAATATACGCTTGCGTATGGTTGAATAAATAGGCCCGATCCAAGATATTTGTTTGATCCTTGTTGTCTGCTGAGGGTGACCCTAACTTTCCAATTAAATCCATAATGGCAGACTCAATTAAATCTAATCTTACGGGTCCCCAGGCCTCTTGTTTTCGCTCAGCATAGTTCACAGTCTCGGTCAAAGTCAGGCCTTTTATTCGCTGAAAAAGAGCAACCCACGTAGTCAAATCGCATTTCAAGCTGCTTGAAGGAATTGCAAATTCCCTGAAGCCAACGGCTCCTGCATCTGTGGTGATAGCAATTAGTCCGCAGATATCATCGGCCTCATTTCCAAGCTGCAACTTTTTTGCAAGTTCGTTGTCATAGCGAAAACACTCTATTCGGGTAATCTTGATTTTTGAATGCAGCAAAATAGGATGAAGGGGAGGAATATCCTGGCGAGATTCAACTGTTTCATCTGTCGTCATGTAATTTTTTATGGCAATCGACATCTTGTCACTCCTTTAAACAAGTGGAATAGCTCGAAAAAGCAAAAATGACCTTCTCTGGAAACAGAGAAAGGTCATAGGAATTCAAAGTCATAGCCTCGCTCTTATCTCCCAGATTCGCTTCACAAGCGTTTCCGCAAGAATTAGCACCGTGCATCCCTTTGCTAAACAAAGGTTTGTCGGTTGCCGGGTATCATCGGGCTAGTCCCTCCACCTACTCTTGATAAGAAAAATCATTATATTCGATTACGTTCAATATTACTACAAAGCACTCGGTTGTCAAGGGAATTTCACTACTCTCCCCATGCAAATATTTGTTTAATTTTACAAATTAAATAGGGTTAATCATGACTTTTGGAAAAATCAAGTAAAGAATTTACAAAATTTATAAATGAAATTGTAAATAGATTTAATACTCCTTAATTATGATTACTATGAGAATGGTAACATCAAATTTGAAGTGAGAGAAGGAGAGATCTTATGAAGCTAGTATTAATGGGAGACTTACATTATCACGAAATTGATGAAACAATTCCTGGTTGGTTAGAGGCACGTAATGGTTTCTATGAAACATTATTGGGACGCTTTTTAGAATTGGAAGGTGATGCTCATATCTCTTTGGGGGATTTAACGAATTATGGGCACTCCTCGGAGCTTAATGAAGTCTATGGTTTACTACGAAAAAGTGATAGAACGTTCTATCATGCTTTGGGCAACCATGATCTGTATGCTCAAACAAGAAGGGAAGTTCTCGAAATTACGGGTCAAAACCGTTACCACGCAGTAGTAAGTGACAAGGCCGTGCTCGTATTTCTAGATACAGCAAAAGAAATGGATTTCGAGGATTGGGGAGGCTGGGTTGACGAAGAGCAAATGCAATGGTTTGAAGATGTCATAACAGCATCTGGGACGAAACCTGTCTTAGTTTTCGCTCATCATCCAGTACATAATACAACAACTAACTCCAATAAAGATAAAGGTTCTATTCACCCAAGCATTGATATGTGGAAGATTTTAAGCAAGAAAGAGGGCGTAGGGATTTACTTTAACGGTCATACGCACATTGATTCTATTGTTAAGCAAAATAACTGGACGTTTGTTCAACTATCGGCTTGTTTGGATCAGCATGGTTTGCGGATCGTGGACGTTGAGCAAGATGAAATCCGTATTACGGCTATTGATTTAACGGATGCAGCCCTTACAGAGAATGTTGAGATGTTGTACAACAATATGAAGCATTTTAGACATAATCCTACCGCACGCGGTGTAGATTCAGATCGGGAATGCACAGTCTCTTTACGAATAGAAGCGGAACAAGTATAGTTTCTTATCCGGGGAGGTCTTGATGGATGATTAGGCTTAAGAATGATGAAGGCAGTTTGTTTATTGAAAGATTAAGCACACACCGCATGGTGGCTTCCATCAAGGAGCCAAAACAAATCGAAATTGCCCTCTCACTTAAAAACCAATTAAGCGGCGTCTTTCTCTTAACTGGGCATATCGGCGTTATAAAAGGCTATGTCGATTTGTTCAATAAGCACCAACTGCCTGTATTCCTTCACTTGGAGAAAATAGGCGGCTTAAGTACCGATTCCTATGGGATGGATTACTTGGCCAAAGTGATTAAACCGACCGGGATTATTACCACGAAAACGAATGTTGTCAAAACAGCGAAGAAAATGGGGTTGCTTACCATTCAACGCTTCTTCCTAGTGGACACGGAAGGGGTGGAGAACATATCCAAAAGCCTTACTCACGTTGAACCTGACATCATTGAGGTTATGCCAGCACGAATTCCAGAAATGATCGGGGAGCTCAAGAAGTTCACAACCATTCCAATCATTACAGGCGGTTTGGTGTACGAACGAAGCCATGTCATGGATGGATTTAAAAATGGAGCAACGGCGGTATCTACCTCGAAATCGGATTTATGGCGAGAAACGTATTCCACAGAAGAAAAGATGATTCGAAATATTGGATGAAGTAATTTTCATAATATTAACAACTACTTAACACTCATTTAATACTGGTCGATTATGATAAAGCCAGACAAGTAAATAGCAGTAGGTTGGAGTAGTGGAGAAGCCTGATTAGCGGCCGACTTTAAGTCGGCGGTTGATTTAGGCTTCTTTCTTTTTGGATCCATACTAAAAATTGGGAGGAACTACAAATGTTTAAGAAAAAATTGGTATCGATTCTTGCAGTTAGTTCAATCATCATGCTTACAGCATGCGGAACAGGTGGAGCAGGAGACAAGGCTGCTTCGGGTTCAGCAAGTACGGCTTCCTCTCCACAAGGCAAAATCGTCATTAAATATTGGACTGCAAACGGTGGGAAAATTGAAGAAGCAAAACAAAACCTGGTGAAGAAATTCAATGAGTCACAGAACAAAATTGAAGTTCAGCAAGCAAACCAAGGCAACTACGATGATCTTCATGCGAAAGTGCAAGCTGCATTTGCTGCTGGAAACGCACCTGCCGTTTTTGACCTTGAAATTGCATCTACCGGGATTTTCTCACGTTCAGGCATGCTTGTAGATTTGACTCCTCTGGCAGCAAGGGATGAGGCGCAAGTTAATATTAAGGATTTCAATCCGGGTCTGATGGGGAATGCCTATGTGGATGGCAAGCTATATGGGATTCCATTTATGAGAAGTACTCCGATTTTTTATAAAAATGTGACGATGTTAAAAGATGCTGGTTTGGATCCTGCCGGTCCGAAAAACTGGAAGGAATTAGAGGAGTATTCCCGCGTTCTGAAATCAAAAGGGAAGACGCCGATGACGATGGCAGTAGGTGTTTGGGAATATGAGGCACTCGTTGCTGAAAGCGGTGGTAAGGTACTAAGCGAAGATGGGAAAAAAGCCACTTTCAACTCGGCTGAAGGTGTCGCGCCGGTAGAGTTTTGGAAGAAGATGTCCGATGACGGTCTGATCAAGTTTGTTGTAGGAAAGACGGCTGGTGCTGACGCAGATAAGGATTGGACCAACCAGATTTCAGCTTTCAAGATCGGATCTACTGCGGGTGTTTCTGCAAGCTTAGAGGTTGCTAAAGGAAATAACTTTGTAATGGCAACCGACTTTATGCCTGCTAATAAATCGTATGGAGTTCCAACAGGCGGATGTCAATTGGCGATCACTTCCAAGCTGAAAGATGCTGAAAAAGAAGCAACATGGGAATTCGTGAAGTTCATGACATCGAAGGAAAACACGATCTACCAACATAAATATGTTGGATACCTGCCTAACCGTCTATCTGCTTTGCAAAGCGAAGAGTTGCAAAACTACTATAAAGAGTTTCCACAATACAAAGTAGCTTCCGATCAATTACAGTACGCAGTACTTCGTCCGAACGCGAATGCCTATGCAGAAGTTTCGAAAACGATCATTGACGCTATGACGAAAGCCATCCTTGAAAAGGATGTAAAACCGCAAGATGCCATGAACGAAGCTGCGGAAAAAGCGAATAAATTGTTGAGCAAGTAATCACCAGACTGGGAAGGACTCCCAGTTCATTCCATGAGAGCAGGCCAGCCTCTTTCTATTGAAGCTGGAAGCTGGCTTGCTCTCAAATCACCAAGAAGAAAGGTTGAGCTTACCTGTGGAATGGTTATCTAACATTAAAGTCGTTATTTTTGATATGGATGGAACTCTCTACCAAGAAGATACCTTCATGGACCGTTACATCCGCTATTTATTAGAAGGTACGGAGTATGAAGAGAAGGTTGACGCCTCAATAACAGCATCGAGAAACCTATTATCCGGTAATCATCCGATTAAACTAGGCCATTTTTATCATAAATTAGATGGCGTAGTGCTTGTCCAACAGGCTGGCAGCTTTGTCCAAGGGTTTACTTCAGAGGGTACCCCGCTTGAAGGGCAAGAGTTTGCAGAGAAGTATAGATCCTTATCTCTCTATGATTCCAATCTCATCTATATGGGGGATCCATGGGGAGTTGTTGGGACAATTCGTCATACATACAAGATTTCTGAAGAAAAAATGAAAACTGCTTTTGAACGAGTACGTGAAGAAATGGTCCTTGAGCCGTATCAATTTGAGCTTCATAAAGATTTGTTTCTAACCATTCAGAACCTGACAGCTGTAGATAAAAAGATATTGATGACCAATACGTATGAAAAATCCGGTATCGAATTTTTGCACTATATGCAAATACACCATATGTTCGATGAAATCTATTGTGGTGCTGATAAACCGTTTGGTATAAAAAAATTCATCGAGTCATTACTTGAGCAGGGATATCTTCCTCATGAAATCCTATCGATCGGAGATAATCCGTGGAACGATTTATATCCTGTCAAACAAATTGGCGGCCGAACATGCTTCATTACTCCTTACCAGACTGGTGACGAAAAGCAATGGGATTTACACTTGCATACCTTAGATGAATTAATGCAGCTGATGCAGGCTATTCAGGAACATAGACAAGTTATGACTTCGTATACAAGTTAAAATGTAAAGGAGATGAACGTATGGCAAAGATCCAACTAGTTAACATTGGGAAAAAGTTTAAAGAAGAAACGATTATCAGCGGCCTAAATCTTACGATCAAAGATGGATCGTTTACGGTTCTTGTTGGCCCATCCGGTTGTGGTAAATCAACAACCTTGCGCATGATTGCGGGACTTGAAAAACAGACCGAAGGACAAATATGGATTGGTGACAAATGTGTAAATGATACACAACCAGGGCTTAGGGATGTGGCCATGGTTTTCCAAAACTATGCGTTATATCCAACGATGACTGTGCGTGAAAATATAGAATTCGGACTCAAGAACAGAAAAGTACCCAAAATGGAACGGGAAACCTTAATCCGCGATATTTGCGAAATCGTCGCGCTAACTCCTCATCTGGACAAAAAACCGCAAAACTTATCCGGAGGACAGCGGCAGAGGGTTGCATTAGCGCGGGCTATGGTTAAGAAACCGAAGGTATTTATTTTGGATGAACCGCTCTCCAATCTGGATGCTAAGCTGCGCAACCAAATGAGAACGGAACTGATTCAACTTCATAAGAGACTGGGCAGTACTTTTGTTTATGTAACCCATGATCAAGTGGAAGCCATGTCGATGGGCGATGAGATCGTTGTCATGAACAAAGGTGTTATTCAACAAACGGACTCACCTTTGAAGCTTTATAACGATCCGGTTAATGTGTTCACAGCACAGTTTATCGGTACCCCGGCTATGAATATATTCGATTATGGTCATGTACAAGGGTTAAAGGTGGAGACAACTTCGGAAATCGGCTCTATCGGCTTCCGGGCTGAGCAAGTGCTGATGTCTCCGAAGGACTATACAGACGGATTTGTAATTGAAGGAGAAATTATTACGAGAGAAAGCCTAGGGGCAGAAAATATTTATCAAATCGATTCCAATATGGGAACGTTTTTCGTAAAAACCTTCCTTACCTCCTTGGAAACGGATGATCATATTAAAGCATTGATTCCTTATGATCAGCTTTACTATTTTGACTTAAATGGTCAAAGAATTCGGGATATATCCAGACATGTACAACGAGAGAGAATCCTTGTTGCTGGCGGCGGTGTTTAATATGACATTATGGGAAAAGCTGCGTCCGTATACGATGGTTGCTCCAGCAATTACTGTGTTTTCGATATTTTTTATATATCCAATCATCTATATGATGTACTTAAGTATGTTTGATTGGAATTTTATTAGCCCTAATAAGAACTTTGTTGGGTTGCAGAACTTTACGGATCTCTTAACGGAAAAAGAATTTATACAAGTAATAACAAATACGTCCATCTACACCGTTTTAACGGTCACGTTCATCATTGGACTCTCCTTATTGTTAGCCCTGTGGCTGAATAAAACGAGTGTGTTTTCAAGTTTTGTACAAGGTGCGATCTTCAGTCCGCATATCGTTTCATGGGTGTCCATTTCGATGATATGGGCATGGGTGATGGACCCGCAATATGGCTTGTTAAACTGGTTTATCGGTTTGTTTGGTTTTGCTAAGCTCGCCTGGCTTTCCTCTCAAAAGACATCACTGATTTCATTAGTTATCGTTGCTGTCTGGAAAGGGCTTGGCTACAATACCTTGGTATTTATTGCTGGTTTGCAAAGCATACCAAAGGACATCTACGAAGCGGCAGCTCTTGATCGCTCCAAACCTTGGACCACTTTCTACAGATTGATACTTCCCATGCTCTCACCTACGATCTTCTTCCTGGTGATCATCAATATGATCGGATCTTTTCAGGTTTTCGAAACGATCGCGATCATGACGCAAGGGGGACCAGTCAACACAACGAATACACTAGTTTATTATATCTATGAATATGGTTTCCGGTTCTTCAAAATCGGTTACGCTTCTGCGGCAGGAGTCATCCTACTGTTCATTGTCGGAGTACTAACTATCATCTACTTTAAAATGATGTCCAAACGCGTGCATTATCAATAGAAGGAAGTGATTCCATTGAAAGCTGAACAGATCATTGATGCTGATCGTACGTTGTTATACGTTAATAGCAAAGAAGAAATTGCATCAAAAACGTTACAGTATGTCATCCGTGCCATAAGCGTGATTGGCATGATTGCATTAGTCCTTGTATTTGCAATGCCATTCATATGGATGCTCTCTACTTCTCTTAAAACGCTGCCTGAAACCATGATTTTTCCGCCTAATTGGATTCCAAAACACTTCATTTGGAGCAATTATGCAAAAGCTTGGGGCTCTGGTCCGTTTCTACACTATATTTCGAACAGTATTATCATCTCGATAAGTATTCTAGCTTTGCAGATGCTTACGATTATTCCTGCGGCATATGCCTTTGCTCGCTATAAGTTTAAGGGGTCGGGCATTTTGTTCGGCATGGTGATGGTGACCTTAATGATCCCGTCACAATTAATTTTCTTGCCCGTATATTTACAGTTGAGTACATGGAAGCTGCTTAATACGCATCTTGCCCTTATTCTTCCTTTTGCGTCCAGCGCTTTTGGCATCTTCCTCTTGAGGCAGTCATTCAAACAAGTTCAGGAAGAACTGGTTGAGGCGGCACGGCTCGATAGCGCCAAAGAATGGCAAATTATTATCAAATTAATGGTACCTATGGCTAAACCGGTACTCGCGACCTTCGCTTTGTTCAGCTTTATTGCCCATTGGAACGACTACTTCTGGCCGCTTGTTATGACGACAGATGACGTTGCGAGAACGTTACCTTTGGGAATTGCGAGGATTCGGGAAGAAGAAGGAGTCGCTAATTGGAACGTGCTTATGGCTGGGAATATGATTCTGGTAACTCCTATTTTGATTGCCTTCTGTTTTGCACAAAGGCATATCATTCGCGCTTTTGTGTACACGGGGGTAAAATAATCTGTAGTAAATCAGATATAGAAAGAGGCGTGATCCTTTGGGATCATGCCTCTTTCTATATGAGGTGAGAAAGCGCAGCACGCTGAGAACTCAGCGCTACTGCAGTGTTTGGTGGAGAGGTTCGACCTCACACCTGAGCTAAGTTGGCTGGCTAGCCAACTTGGCGGAACTACGGTCCGCTATTTCAGCGAATAGCGGGGCTAGGCGCCTGGAGGGGAACTACAGGGCGTTATTTCGCAGATTTCATCTGAAAAACGCGCCATGTAGGATAAATAAGCGACTGTAGTTCCACTAGGAGAGGAAACAGCTCGTTTTTCGCTAAATAGCGTACTCCAGTTCCCTTCGAGGCACATTGGAAGCCGAATTCCGACCAACGGACACAGAGCTGTTACTTGCTCACTGAAGGACTGATTTCTCCACGAAATCAGCAATTAAGGTCTCTGGTGTCCGTTAACAGAAAGGCACGACAATTTCGCGAAAATAACGACTGCTGAGTCCGAAGTGTGATGAAGGACATCAGGAGGAATTATTTAGCCAGGTGTCTTTTTGATCGTATTGTCTATGATTATGGAAGGAATCCCCCATTATTAATTTTAATAATTAGAGTATCTTTAATGAAAGATTCACTCCCCACCTCTGTCATCACCTCGTAAATATGCTTCACAATTTCATGAAAACGTTACCAAACTCACTAGGTATTTACTTTTACTGAACATAGGTTATGTTCTTATCTTCTGTGAAGGAGGTGATGATAGCGTCCGTTTATCGTCCAACTCGTAAGGAAAGATTTTCTTAGAATGGTCAGACGAAAAATTCAATGGAGGTGTATAT
This sequence comes from Paenibacillus sp. J22R67, assembly GCF_059692175.1. Lineage (NCBI taxonomy): Bacteria > Bacillati > Bacillota > Bacilli > Caryophanales > Paenibacillaceae > Paenibacillus > Paenibacillus sp. J22R67. The sequence continues at coordinate 697,969 of NZ_JCAUAX010000004.1, forward strand.
TGCCTTGCGTAAAAAGGGTAATCAGATTGCGCTAGTGTTAGTCTTGATGCTGCTTCTCAACGTCTTTATGGTTAACCCTGATAACGTTCCAACGGTATCAGCGGAAAGCGGCAGTATTTCAGTCATGGATAATACCTATGAACCCGTTTCGGTCTTCGATAAAGATTTCACTAACACGCCTCTCGGTTTAACAGGTTCTGATCTTGGGTTTGATTATTCTCCCTTTCGTTCAGGGACAGCATCAGCAGTAATCGAAGCGGATCCCTATACAGGGACTCGCGCGCTTCATCTTAAAGCAACTAACATTGTCACGGATGGAACTTTGAGAAATGAGTTTCAAATAAGTAAGACATTTGGAGAGCCTTATACAGGAACGATCTCAACGGAAATTACTTTCATGCAAACCGGTACGAAAAGAGATGACCGTATCATTCAGTTTTTTCCATCATCCGGCACGACTTTCATGGTTGGAGCAGGTGTGACGGCGAGCAAGGGTTTAGGTTACCTTTTATCGACAGCGCCCTCAGGTTCGTTAGGTCCGTATGAATTAGGGGAATGGCATACCATTCGATTGGATTTTAATACGGTTTCCCAGAAATACAGCTTGTTCTACGATGGTAACATTGTCCAAGCTCGGAACAATATGAACAAAAGTCTCCCTATCTATAATCTCAAGAGATTAGTTATTGCAGCACCTGGTACTTCAGGCGATCTATGGATTCGCGGTGTTAGAGTGACGCATTCTCCATTCATGCCAGAGCCTCCAGCTCCGAAAATCGTTTCGTCCGGATCACGCAACTCACGGGTCATGTGGACATCGGAGCATTATGCCTATGCATCCAAGTATCGGCTGCGCATTAAGCAGAAGGGCGAATCCACGTGGAGACCAATTGGGAATGCAACTACCTTATTCAAAGATTATACGGGAACCAATCTAATCCCAGGTTCGGATATTAATGCCTATTACGACATTACGAAATTAGCATCTACACCGCTCGTAAACGGGCAGACGTATACATTAGGCTTATCCGTTGTTACGCGAGATGAATCAGGTGTATACAACAATGGGGTTCCCCGAGATTTTGAAAGTAAAATAACGGAATTTGACGGCACGCCATATGCAACAACACCGCTTCCGACACCAGAAACAAGTGTGATTGGGGAACTCACATCCTATGCGAATTATTATGGATATATGTGGAAACTACAATCGGGTTCGATGATAGGCGATTATCCATTTTCTGATAATACTTTAATCCAGTTCTCTGAAATCCCGAGTAAATATGCAAATATGGAACGAATCGTTACCACGCACAAGGACGTGATGAGGTACCCGAATGGTGCTGACGGTCTCGTGCAGAATCAGCTCATTGGTTTCAATGTGAAGGATCAAACCACGGTCTATGTCGCTATGGATAAAAATGCAGCGCTCCCAACATGGTTGGCAGATTGGACGAATACCGGTGATGTGATTAAGCTTTCGGGTGTGGCGTCGGGATACACATTTAACATTTATAAAAAAAGCTTTACCGCAGGTTCATCCGTGCTGCTGGGATATAACGATTACGCTAATTTTGATTTGTCCAAAAACGCCGGCTACTTTGCAATGGCAGAGAGAGCCACTACGGGATTGAGGCTAGATCCTGTAACGGAATGGGTCAACACATCAGCGTATAAATTAACAGGTTCAGTTAGTGAAAGTGTCTATTTATCGGTTTATCAAAATAAAATTCCTGTTACACTCCCAGTGGATGGATTTATAAGCGGCGGTGGAAATTTTGAACTGAATGTAAACTTAATGCCGGGTGCAAATTTATTGGAAGTTTACGCCAAACGCGATAAGTCAACCTTCTTCGATCGTGTCGATGCAACGATTAATCAGGACAGTATGATTCCTGATATTCGCATTGGGGCACCTCCTGCATCGGTTAGAGATGCTGTCTATACGCTCACAGGATCCTTAAGCAAAACAGCAAGTCTAACCATAAAATTAAATGGTGAGAGTGTAGTCAATTCCGTTTATCAACAAGCAGACGAGTTATTCTCATATCCGTTGACTTTACAAGAGGGAAATAACGCAATTGAAGTTTCTACTGTCGACTTAGCTGGGAATACCAACCGAACAAGCTACATGATGACGTACATATTCTGGGCTGGGCAAGGTGTGGTTCATGATTTGGATGGAAATCGTGTAACGAAACTAGAGGCTTCAAAGGATATCTTTGCTGAAAAGAAAGTCGTCAACACGACGGCAGCAACGAAGCGGCTTACTTTATGGCTTGTTCTGTATGACGCCAACAATACGATGATTGATTTTGCATCTGCCGTTGCAGAGCTTACGCCGGGAGAAACCAGGACGTTAGGTGCTGGACTTACACTTCCAGCTGATGTAACGAATGATAAAGTGAAAGTATTGATCTGGGACAGCCTAAACAACATTGTAGGACAAAGCCCACTCGCTGAAGAGCTCGTAGTGCAGTAATTATTGATTAGGAGGTTGCACCATGAAGAAAGCCCTAATTCTAGGGATCAGCTTTTTACTGATGTTGAATGTTCTACTAGTTCCTGAAGTGACTGTTGTGGATGCTGCAGCGGTATCGAGTAACAGAGCCCAAATCACAGCACCGATTGATGTAGCTGCGATTGCGAATGATGGTAGTGTTGAACTGTCATGGTCTCCAGTATCGGGAGCAACTACGTATGCTGTAAAAAGAAGTACGGAAAGTGGCGGCGCTTATACGACGTTAACCTCCTCTTTAACAGCGTCTTCGTATGCAGATACAAGCGTCACGAATGGCACCCTATACTACTATAGGGTAACTGCGCTCAGCGCAAGTGAAGAGAGCAGCCCTAGCGAGGAAATCATTGCAAATCCTGCTATGGTTTTGACTGTGGCTCAAAACGGAACCGGCGATTTCTCCAGTATCAAATCTGCTCTTGAATCGATTCCTAGCAATAACGAATCTCGAAAGATTATTTACATTAAAGAGGGGTCCTACAACGAGAAAATTTCTGTAACAGTACCTTATGTATCTTTAATAGGTGCTGGCAAGGATAAAACCAAAATTTTTTATAATGACAATGAATTCACCCCAACCTCAAGCGGCGCAACCTCAACATTAGCTGCTTTAGATACGGCTACGCTTACAGTTGGAGGAACGAAGGATAGATCGGATGGCACAAGAACGGTTGCGAATAAATTCTATGCAGCTAACTTGACCATCGAGAACTCCTCAGATGTTACGAAAGGCCGAGCCTTAGCGGCACGTGTGATTGCAGATCAAGTTGTCTTTGAAAATGTCCGATTTGTCGGCTACCAAGACACTCTTTACACAGGAGTCACCTACTACGATAAAACCAGTAGGCAGTATTATCGCAATTGCGAAATCAAAGGTTCCGTTGACTTTATTTATGGACCGGCAACGGCGGCAGTATTTGATCACTCAGACATCATCAGTATCAATGGTCCTTCGCGTTCTGGGGGATATATCACGGCTGGAGCTACACAGAATCCAACGGGCGATCTTCCCGGAATTGTATTCATGAATTCCCGTCTATTGAAAGACAATAGCACGCAAGGGAAACATTATTTGGGGCGTCCTTGGCAGGATCAGCCAACGGTACGGTTCATTAATACGTGGATGGACGACCATATTCATCAAGACGGTTGGACGGTGATGACGGATAATCTTACTTACCATTATTCCGAGTTCAATAGCTCGGGACCTGGCGCAAGTCCATCTACGCGCAAGCTGCTGGATGACACGGATCCCAGCCACTTTGCCATGACAGCTGAGCAAGCGAGTCAATTCACGATACCGTGGATGTTCGGAGGATGGGACCCAAGTCTGAGAGTCGTTTATCCCAAACTCTTTGAAGCTGTGGTGCCAATTGTGGATCCTGCGCTGCCGGACGGAACTTTGGGCTCTTATACCAAACCCGTACTCGTTTACGTGGAAGTAAATAACGAGGCTCCTGCGCCGAATCGCGTACAGTACCGCATCAATGATGGACAATGGACATTTTACAGGAAAGAATTCGCTATAAGCGAAGCAGGAACGCACAACCTTGAATATCGTTATGTTGATGCGATAGGAACTCCTAGCACAAGTAAACTAACATCTATTAAAATTGATCCAACTGAAAAGACAAGAACCCCGGCATTCCCAGGCGCTGAAGGCGGCGGTATGTATGTAACAGGCGGACGCGGTGGTTCCGTGTATGTGGTTAATAATCTTATGGATTACGCAGATGGCGCGCCTGCTATCCCGGGCTCGTTTCGCGATGCGGTAAGTCAGCCGAATCGGATCATCATCTTCAGTGTATCCGGCATCATTAAGTTGGCCAGACCTCTGACGATTGGTCAGCCCAACCTTACAATTGCTGGTCAAACAGCGCCAGGCGACGGCATTGCCCTTAGCGGATATGCGGTGAAAGTAGGCAGTGGTACGAGTACTGCAGGCGGAAATATTATTGTCAGATATATGCGATTCTTTGGTGGTGAAGTCGAGCTCGACGATACGTTCAACATTACCGGAGACAATGTAATTGTCGATCACGTTTCAGGCAGTTGGAGTACGGATGAGTTATTCTCTTCGGAGAATAATAAGAACTTTACGCTTCAATGGAGCTTCATCACGAACAGCTTAAACCACTCCATTCATACGAAAGGCCCTCACGGCTACGGAGGTATATGGGGCGGATCAAATATCACATTTGCTCACAATTTGATTACTAATCATATTAACCGCAATGTGCGGTTTGCACGTGCAACGGATATTGTGAATTACCCTCAGAAGATTGACTATCGGAACAACGTTATTTATAACTGGGGAGGCAATACGGCTTATGGCGGGGAAATGGCAACAGGAATTAACATGATCAACAATTACTATAAGCCCGGACCCAATACGTATAGCGCTTTTAACCGAATTATTGCGCCTTCGGCTGGAGATGCAGGTGGAGGAGCTTTTTATATCAATGGCAATTATGTGGTAGGTGATCCTGAAGTAACAGCTAATAACTTGGTAAAAAATGCGAACGGTACTTACAAAGCGATAAACCCGGATTCAACTTTTACACTCAAAACGACGCCATTCATCTACCCGGATGCGAACAATCCCGTTGGTGGACCGACAACCACGGATACCGCTGAAGCAGCCTACGAGAAAGTGCTGCTCCATGGCGGAGCTTCACTTCCGAAACGGGATTCGCTTGATGCTCGTATCGTGGGTGAGGTGAAGAACGGAACGGGGAGAACGGTAAACAAGATTATGAACGATGGTGGTTTACCGGAATTATTCTCGGTTCCTGCGCCGATTGACACCGACGGCGACGGAATGCCAGATGCATGGGAACTGGCAAATGGATTAGATCCAAACGATAACGGCTTGGATGCTGCAGGAAATAAAATGCTAGGCAACTCCAATGGCAGTTTCGGGGATATTAACGGGAACGGTTATACGAATATTGAGGATTATATCAACGCATTAGCCGATGTACCTGTGCCACTTAGCCCTACTATTTCTATTGAGTCGCCAGTGATGCACCAAGCATATCTCATTAACGATCCGATCAATATTCGTGCAGTAGCAGCGGCTGCCAGCGGGAAATCCATCTCTAAGGTCACTTTCTACGATGGAGATCAGAAGATTAATGAGGATGTGAGTGAACCTTTCGAGTTTACTTGGGAGAACGCCTCAGAAGGTCAGCATTACCTGTATGCAAAAGCAATTGACAATAACGGGGTAATGAACTTGTCTGAACCTGTCATTACTTACGTGAACGGACCTGAAAACATAGAGTCATGGGCGTCTCAAGATATTGGTTCTGTCAAAATTCCTGGTACTGCGGGCATAACCGGTCATGTATACAAAGTGAAAGGTTCTGGTGAAATCAATATCAAAGGATCATCAGACTCATTCCATTATGTCAATAAACCGGTTAAGGGTAACTTTGAAATTTATGCGAATGTAGCATTTGAGTCCGAGTTTGACGAGGATGTTAAGGCTGGATTCATGATGCGTGAAAGCCTCGATCCATCATCGAAGGCAACGGGGATATTCCTGTCAACGGATCCAACCGATGATTTGACCGTCGATACAAGCGGCAGCAAGATTTCTGTCATAAATCGCAGTCAAGCAGGAAGCGGGTATAAAGAGCAGTTGCGAAGAAGCACGAGCTTAAAAGCACCATTTTGGATAAAACTTCAGCGTCAAGAAAATACCGTATCTGGGTATGTTTCGAAGGATGGCATCGATTGGTCTTTGGTTGCTTCCAATCCTGTCGACTATGATGAGACCGTTTATGTCGGCATGGCCGTAGACGCAGCAAAGACGACTACAAATATAGATTACCTAATGTCTGCCAGCTTTACGGACCTTCATCTGTCTACTTCACCACAGTTTACTCTTGATAATCCTGCAACTGATCGTACGGAGATTCCTGACTATACCGTCTCGGGTTCTGTCACTGATCGCGCGAGAATAGCTGTCATTAATCATGGAGTCTCGGTCGTCGATGCCGTATATACGGAGGCGGGTGAGAGTTTCTCGAAAAAAATTACACTAAATGAAGGTGTTAATACAATTGTAGTTTCGGCATCTAATGAAGAGCTATTTGGCAATGTTGCGAGTTCCAGGACGATTGTGGTCACTTACCATAAGGCAGCAGTCATATTTACACCCTCTGTCGATATCCCTGTGGTTGTGGATTCACCATCCTATTCCTTATTAGGCAGTATAAATAGGGATGCCAACGTAACTGTCAAAGTGAACGGAACAGTCGTTCTCGAGAATGCTAGAACATTAAATAATGTGACATTTACAGTTCCGATGACTTTAAAGGAAGGAATGAACGTAATTGAAGTAGCAAGTCTTGATGACTATCACAACGTTGGTTTGCAAACTTTTCAGGTGAATTATGTTAAAAACTGGGGTGACCAGCTGTTTAACGTGAAAGACTTATCTCTGACAGATCGTAATGGGAAAGCGGTATCCGGCCTAATTCGTTCTACCGATCTTGTAGCGAGCATGTCTGTTCAAAACAATTCGGCCATAAGTCAGAATGGTGTTCTTGTCCTGGGGTTGTTTGACCAGCAAAACCGGATGGTCCGCTACTCCTTTGTTTCAAGCTCGTTCTCCGCTAGTGAAGATAAACAAATGAAGGCGATTATAAGGTTGCCTGATATTGGTATCGGCTACAAGCTGAAAGCCTTTGTCTGGAATAACACATCAAATCGAATAAGGATCTCGAACGAAGTAATCATTCCTTAGAGTTGTTATTTTAATCATGTGATGGGAGATGTGGGGAGGTTGTTCTAGGCCTAGGCACACCTTTCCACGTCATCTTATTCCGAGGAGGAATAGGCTTGAAAAGTTTGCGAAGATGGACGATTTTGTTATTTGCTGTTTTGGTGTTTGTGGGAGCGATGATTTTGTCCGCAGTGGCTTCTCCAGTTGATGTTCGTGCATCATATGATGAACAAAATGGCCGAGTTACGATATCTGGCCAATTAGAATCGGAGCAAGGTAAGCTCGTTACCTTGCACGTCATTAACCCACTAAATCAGTTGGACTTATTAGACCAATCCACAATTGGAGCAGACGGCTTATACCAATTCAGCTATGTGTTGAAACAGAAAATAGACGGCACCTATTTCGTCAATGTCAACGTACAAGGTGCAGAGCAAGTAATGGGAACAACCTTTGAGGTGAAAGCAACACCAACACCAGACACAGACTCTCCTAGCACCGAGGATCCTCCAACTTCTGCACCGCAGCCAAGCGTAGGAGTACCTGAAGTGAAGTCTGCTCAGCACGTGGTGGTGGATCAATCCAATGGCATTGTTTCGGCTAAGCTTGATAAAGAAACGGTGGACAAAGCTTACTCAGCCGGTGATAGTCATCTGGTCGTTGAAATTCAAAGTATTGAAGGTGCCAAACAGTATCAATTGTATGCACCAGCAAGCCTGTTTAGAGCAACCTCTGAGCAAAAAATGACAATTGTAACGGAGTTTGGATCGATCACCATGCCTAACCAACTGTTAAGCAATGTCGACCTCGATTCGGCCAAAGAAATCGGTTTTGGCATCGCCGTTGCTGACAGCAGCCGTCTTCCCGATGATATCAAAGGTGAAATCGGTCATAGACCAGCTGTTGAACTAAGTATCACGGTCGATGGAAAGCCAATTCGTTATAATAATCCTAATGCGGCAGTAACAATTGCTATCCCTTATCAACCTACGGAAGAAGAATTAAAGGATCCCGAGCACATTATCGTATGGTACATAGATCAAGCAAGTAAAGCTCATGCTGTTGCAAACGGGAAATACGATGCTGAAACAGGAACAGTGACTTTTAGAATCACGCATTTCAGTACATTTGCTATAGGCTATAAGCAGATGAGTTTTGCTGACTTGGCTCCTGTCGAGTGGGCTAGAAAGCCGATCGAAGTGCTGGCATCCAAGGGGATTATATCCGGCACCTCGGATACGTCATTTCAACCCATAGCGAATATAAGTCGCGCCGATTTCATGATTCTGTTAACGAAATCTTTCGAATTTAACGCCCTTGTTCATACTAACTTCCGGGATGTCCAGCCAACTGACTACTATTATGAAGCGGTTGGAATCGCCAAACAGCTCGGCTTGGCGGATGGTCAAGGGGAAGGCCTGTTCAATCCTAATGAACAAATTACCAGACAGGACATGATGGTACTTCTTTCAAGAGCAATGAACATAGCTGGTAGGCAACTTGCTAAGGGAACTGCAAGTGATCTTGATGCGTTTGGCGACAAGTCGCGTGTAGCTTCATACGCGGTAAATGATGTTGCTGCATTGATGAAGAGCGGTTTTGTTGAAGGCAGCGGAAGCATGTTGAATCCGATCGGCTACGCCACAAGGGCGGAAGCGGCCGTATTGCTCTATAGGATTTATGACAAACAACAAAATCAAATCGTTGTCCCAGACGTTCCCGATATCTTATTCGAGAGATGAGATCTAGCATGGATGAGAGTGCCGAGCAGAAAATGCTCGGCACTTTTTAAATTGAAGGGAACTACAGTCTGCTATTATCTTGAAAAGGCACAACTTCGATGTAAAAGAGGAACTACAGTTCGCTATTTTGTCAATTTCATCCAAAAAGCGCATCATTGAGGACAAATAAGAGCCTGTAGATCCGCTCAGAGAGGAAACAACTCGTTTTTCTCAAAATAGAGGACACCAGTTCCCGGTCATAGCGATTCCAAAGTTTCACCGCAGTTCCAAATCATAATACAGCAACATTTTATCGTAATCTGGCAAAACATATCGCGTTTGGGTTTTGTTAAGCTAAACTTAAGGAAGGAGCGTTTTGGACGCTTCGAGTGGATGCAAGGCAACGTGTGTTGTCGTACCCAAAAAACTATTGTGACAAGGAGTTATTATGAGAACTCACAAAGATGAGGAAAATAAGGAGCTCAAATTATGGTACCGGGAGCCTGCTAAGCAGTGGACGGAAGCGTTGCCGGTAGGAAATGGCCGCTTAGGCGGAATGATTTTTGGCCAGGTCAAGGAAGAGAAGATTCAGCTTAACGAAGACTCCATTTGGTACGGCGGGCCGAAAGAGGGGGAAAACCCAGATGCGCTTCAGCAACTCCCTCATATTCGCAAGCTGCTTTTTGACGGGGACGTGGAGAAGGCGACATATCTAGCGAGGATGTCTATGTTTTCTTCGCCCAAATATCATAATCCTTATCAGCCTCTTGGGGAAATGAAGCTGTTTTTCACTGATATGCAAGGTGACATACAGGCCTATCTTCGCGAATTGGACTTGCAGACAGGTATAGCTCGGGTTGCCTTTAATGTTGGCGATGCGACCTATAGCAGGGAAATATTCACGAGCTATCCGGATCAAGTGATGGCGATTCATATGACCAGCAGCAAACCTGGCGGTCTTACCTTCTGTGTGAATTTGAATCGGCGTCCATTTGAGGGAGCTAGTTATGCACGGACCTCGGAAAGCATTGTGATGAAAGGAGAATGCGGCAAAGACGGTGTTGCTTTTAGCGGCGTACTTAAAGCCAAGGCTTCTGACGGCGTTATTCAGACGATTGGCGATTTCATTTCAGTGGAAGGCGCTTCTGAAGTGACGCTATTGTTCGCAGCGGGCAGTACCTTCCGAGAAGCTGATCCAGAGGCGGCGTGCTTGCGGCAGCTTGAGAAAGCAGAGGCCTACACGTATTCGGAGCTAAAACAAAGGCACATCGATGATTACCAAACGTTATTTAACCGGGTTCGATTTAGCTTATCTACTTTGAACGAGGAGCAGCCACTAGCAACGGACGAATTAATGAAAGCGGTAGTGGAAGGGAGTCCGAATCATCGAAAGACGCTGGCGGAGTTATACTTTCAGTATGGCCGTTATTTGACCATTGCCAGTTCCCGCCCTGGAAGTCTTCCATCCAACTTGCAAGGGATCTGGAACGATAGCTTCACTCCTCCGTGGGAGTCTAAATATACGATTAATATTAATACACAAATGAATTATTGGCCGGTTGAGGTCTGCGGGTTATCGGAATGCCATGAACCGTTGTTTGATCTCGTTGAAAGAATGAGAGTCAAAGGAAGAATAACGGCGAAGACGCTTTACGGCTGCGGTGGATTCGTCGCTCATCACAATACGAATATATGGGCTGAAACCCGTCCTGAAGGCATTCTCGCAACAAGTGTTCTCTGGCCGATGGGAGCAGCATGGTTAAGTCTTCATCTGTGGGAGCATTATGCTTATACAGGGAGCACAGCATTCTTGCGTGAGCGAGCTTATCCTGTTTTGAAAGAGGCTGCGGAATTTTTCATGGATTATTTAACGGAGGCCCCAGATGGAACGTGGGTGACAGGACCTTCTATTTCTCCGGAAAATAGTTTCCTATTGCCAAATGGACTCCGAGGCACTTTGTGCATGGGACCCTCGATGGATTCGCAGATCGTTCATGCCTTATTCGAAGCTTGCATAACAAGCAGTCAGCTCTTGCATGTCGATGAAATCTTTCGTGATCAACTGACGGAACGGATGGGCAAACTTCCACAGCCACAGATCGGCGCAAACGGCCAGTTAATGGAATGGATGGAGGAATACGTGGAGGCTGAGCCTGGTCATCGGCACATTTCCCATCTGTTCGCGCTTCATCCTGGCAGACAAATTGACATTCATACAACGCCAGAGCTTGCCGAAGCCGCAAAGATGACTTTGCAAAGCAGGTTGGCTAATGGGGGAGGCCATACGGGCTGGAGCTGCGCTTGGATCATTAACATGTTCGCACGGCTTGGAGATGGCGACGCTGCGCTGACTTATGTGTTGAACCTTTTTGAGAAATCAACGTACCCGAATTTATTTGACGCACATCCGCCGTTTCAGATTGATGGGAACTTCGGAGCAACAGCAGGTATTGCCGAGATGCTGCTGCAGAGTCATATGGGTGAGCTTAATCTGCTGCCGGCTCTTCCAGGCGATTGGGAATCGGGCTCTATCCAAGGTTTGAGAGCGCAAGGCGGTTATGTTGTTGATTTGGTTTGGGATCAAGGGCAGTTGAACCATGCGACGATTCAGGCATCAGGTGATGATAGTTGCACGATTCGCACCTCAGTGCCGATTGTTGTTATCTTGGATGATCAAGAAATTGCCCGTTCCAATGGGGAACAGACAACGAGCTTTAAAGTGCAGCAGGGCAGCGTATATCGCGTGATTGCCCAATAAAGTGTTAACACAAACACAACACTATTGTTAAAAAACACATTCCTCATCATTCCAAGGAAGGGTAAGATGTAGATATCCAGTACCGTTGGATAATTACGAGAGAGAATGGGGCAGAAACGAATGAAAAAAGGGATGGTTATCGCATTAACCCTGGTTTTGACAGTTGGCGCACTTTCGGGCTGTGGTGGCGGAGCAACAAATCCAAAGTCTGGCGATACAGCCAAAAAAGACGAAGTACCGAAGTTTTCCATGTCCATGACGACAAGCGGTTTCAAATATGCGGAGCAAACAGCGGATGTGAATAAGGAAAAATGGGTGAAAAAGCTGGAGGAGCTTACGCATGTAGACCTTGACCTCCGCATGATTCCGCTCAAAGATTTTGATCAAAAAATGTCGCTAATGTTTGCTTCCAATGATATTCCAGATGTCGTCCAAAACGTTGGAGGAGCTACGACCAAAGGGATGTCGGGTTCGGTAGAAGCCGGGGTCTTCATGCCTTTGGACGATTTGCTCAAGCAGTATGCTCCAAACATAATGAAAGCGGTGCCAAAGGAAGCGTGGCAAGAAACCAGCTTTAACGGCAAAATCTACGGGATTCCATCGTGGCTTTCCAATCCTTCCCGCCGTGCGACCTTCATTAGAGCGGATCTACTTGCAAAAACAGGGCTGCCTGCACCGAAAACGGTTGATGAATTTGTGACACTGATGAGAGCGCTGAAGGCCAAGGGAGTTGAGAATCCGTATCAAATGCGCGAAAACTTCAAGTACGCAGATACGATTCTAGGAGCCTACGATGTGCTTCCTGCTCAATTTGAAGTCAAGGGAGATCAAGTTGTACCGAAATTCTTCGATGTGGAGAACATGACCAAAGCGCTTCAAACCTTTAAGACTATGTTTGACGAAGGTTTAATTCCGAAAGATTTCGCATCTATCAGTTCCACCGATTATAATAAGAATATTGAAGCTGGTAAGGTAGGTATGTGGTCAGCTAATGCTCAAAGCTTGTCCGGTTACCGGAATAAATTGAAGAACCTCGTGCCAGATGGGAAAATTGAGATCATTTCATCTCCTCGCGGACCGGAAAACTTCGGCGGACATTTGCTCTATTCCAGTGTAGGTACTTCCTATTACATTAATAACAAGACTTCGAAGGAGAAAGCGATCCAGATTATTCAATTCTTTGAATGGATGCTAACTCCGGAAGCTGAGAAATATTTCTCATTTGGTGTCGAAGGCGAGACTTATACAACCGAAAATGGCAATATCAAATTCACGCCTCCAACGGAAACTTCAGCTATTGAAGAAGATCAATTCCGCGGTATGTTCTGGTTTGTACATGATCTAGTCTACAATAAAGCCAAAGAAGAGATGTCTGCGGATGGGCGCGATATGATCAAGTATTTAGATACGATTGTTTCCAAAGAAGGCTTAGGTTCTATTCGGTTTGTACCACAGCTTGAATCGTTCTCGAAATATCCGGATGCAGCTCCTGCAGGCGATGATGTAGGACCTAAATTAATTATTGATCATATGATTAAAATGATTTACGGCAAGGAACCAATCTCGGATTGGCCGAAAGTGATTGAGGAGTACAAAACAAAGGGCGGCAACGATATCCTGAAAGAAGCGACTGAGCGTTACAAGAAAGGCAATGGGGCTATCGTTTCCAAAAACATCAACTAATTTCAATGGAAAGAAAAAAGGATTTGTCCCCGCAATCGGCGGACAAGTCTCTTTTTTCTTAGGCGTATTATTTTCGATAAACGTTAGAGGTGGGGGCTTGGACTTTCGTGAGACTGTTAATTGTAGATGATGAACCGGTGATTCGCAGCGGTTTGATGATGATGGCACAAAGCTATACGCATAAGTTTCAACAAATTGAAACCGCAGTAAATGGACTTGATGCTCTGGAGCAAATGAGTCGGTTCGAGCCAGACCTGCTTCTAACGGATATTCGAATGCCAAAATGGACGGCTTGGAGCTTTGCCGAAATGTATACGAGAAATATCCCCATATTATGATGGTCGTTGTTTCGGGCTATAGTGATTTTGATTATGCGCAAAAGTGTCTGTCGTACGGGGTCAAGCACTACTTGCTAAAGCCGGTTACTCCGCCGGATCTGCACGATGTCTTTGATATCATTATGAAATCGCAATCACAAGGTTATATCCCAGTATCCCGCTATGTAGAATGGGTTGAACGGATAGAAAATAGCATTTGGCTGCTGCAGGAGGAGGAATTGCCGAAGATTATGGAGGAGTGGAAAGAACATTGCTCCCACTTGTCTGCACCTCAGCTGAAGGGGCAACTCCTTGATGCAGCCGTCCTGCTGCACAAGCAGTTTCAAGAGAAAAATCGCGTGATCAGCGCTGATTTAACCGAAGATTTCCGCTCATCTTCTAAAGCGGAGCTTTTTAAGGAATTTGAGGAGCGCTTGCAAACCGTTATGATGGATATTTTGGTTGTGCGCCGTGGCAACTTCAAGGACCCTATGGAGGAAGCCAAAGCCTATATAGACAATCATTTGTCGGTGGATATTTCATTAAAGGAAGTAGCGGATAGGGTAGGGATTACCCCGAATTATTTCAGTACCCTGTTCAAAAAAATGAGCAATGAAACCTTCATCAGCTACAGGATTAATAAAAGAATGGACAAAGCTCGTGAGCTGCTGGCGATTCCTCATAAACGAACCGTGGATATAGCAGCAGAAGTAGGATACGATGATTACCCTCATTTTACCAAAACATTTAAGAAAGTCTTTGGTATTTCACCCTCGGATTATCGGGAATCGCTGGGGATGAAATGAAGAAAATCAATCTATATCCTAAGCTATTTCTATCCTATTTCGTAGTGATTATGATTTCTTTGACTAGTGTCGGTGTGTTCTCATACTGGAGTTCTTCGAATGAACTTGATCAGATTGTGGAGAAGCAGCTAACACAGGTAGTAGGCAATGCAGCACACCATACAGATCTGTATATCCGAAGCTATGAGCGATCTATGGTCTCCTTGCTAAGCAGCAACTATGTCAAACGGTTCATTGATCTACCTGAGGGGGAAACCGGCTACCCCTATTATGAGGTGAGGAAGCTCATTAAGGAGCTTATCATTGAGCCTTCGTTTGCGCGTAATCCAGAAATTTCTAATATTTATATGATTAGTTTTAATCAGAATACGATGTATTTTTATAATGATTCTGTTGGTGGATCGTTCAATAAGGAAGAAGCGAAACAGCAGTTGGAATTTTTCAAAGCGAATACGAAACCAGATGGCAGCTTGAGTGTACTGAACCACAGTATTCTGTCTGGTCAACAAAATATAACGCTAGTCAGGCAGATTCGTGGACTATCCTCTACGGAACCCAAAGGGATTCTTGTGGTGGAGTTACGGGCAGCCGAGCTGTCAGAGCTGTGGAAAGGCATAGATTTGGGGGAAGATGGCTACTTTTTTATTGCTGATGACAATGGCAAGTATGTGTATCAGCCAGATACAGAAAGTACAGCCACCGAATTGCCCGAAGCTATACGAAGTCAGGTGATCGAGGCAGGTCCTCACGCATTTATGGCGACGATTGATGATAAGCCGCAGATGTTCATGAGCCGCCGATCCACCTATGGCAATTGGCGGCTGGTTGTAGCTATGTCGGTAGAGGAGCTGCGCAAACCGAGCGATACGATTCGCACAACAACGATCGTTGTTGGGTGTTTTACACTTGGTATCGCGTTATGGATAGCTTTCCGATTCGGTAAATCGATCACAGGGCCGATCCGCATCTTGCGAAGTGCGATGTCTCAAACGGAACAGGGGAATTGGGTCCAAATTCCGCTTCCGGAGCATAGGGACGAGATCACAGAGCTGATGAGCCGGTACAACCTGATGGTGACCCGTCTCTCAGAGCTGGTAGATAAGGTATACCAGGCCGAGCTGAGTGATCAGAAGAGCCAAATGGAACGGCAGAAAGCAGAGCTGCAATCTTTGCAACTACAGATTAATCCTCATTTTTTATATAACACGCTAGAAACGATTGTTTGCTATGCGGTCATTAGGGATTCCAAGGAAATATATGAAATTGTCAAAGCACTTGCCTATATGCTGCGTTATTCCGTGCAGACCAATCTTGAAGAGATAACGGTATCTAATGAACTAAAACATGTCATGTTCTATCTAGTGGTTCTTAAGCACCGCATCGGACGGGAGTTTGAAGTAGATGTAAGCATTCATCCGGATTATTTGCTGAACAATATGGTTCGTCTAACGCTGCAGCCACTGATTGAAAATGCGTTTCAGCATGCTTTTGCGGATGGTGTGGAGGACTATCATTATATCCGCATTGATGCTGGTGAGGATGAGGATAAGTTCTGGGTTAGCGTTGAAGATAATGGTATTGGCATTAACGAGGCTAGGCTGGGGGAACTGCGGGAGAAACTGCACGCAAACCAGCTAGCGGACAAAGAGAACGATGCTTCGAAAGGGATTGGGGGCATCGGAATCGTCAACGTTCATCGGCGAATTCAGATGGTGTTTGGCGAGCAGTATGGCTTGCAAATCGAGAGTGAAGTGGAGAAGGGAACCAAACTCATCATGGTCATGCCAACTTCAGCTCTGGGTTAGGATGGTTGAGATAACGTTCGAAGAGGTACTGGAATATCTTGTATGAACCTTGCCGTTGGCAAGGTTTTTTTATGTTCAGATTGTTGAAAAACACACCTAGAAATGAAGTTTCTCCATGGTTTCACTAGGAGGCCCATAGTATGATGAGACCATCAAACATTCAGATGGAAAGAAAGGGAAGACGACCATGGCTTCAAAGACAGATTCTGCAGGACAGACGGTATATACATTTGCATCGAAAAAAGCGAAAAGAGCTTTTGTAATGAAACAATGGCCCTTATATGTGATTTCTATTCCGGGACTTGTTTATTTCGTCATTTTTAAATATATCCCCTTGCTCGGCTCGTCGATTGCTTTTCAAAACTACAACATTTTTAAAGGAATTACGGGCAGTCCGTGGGTAGGTTTGGAGCATTTTAAACGGATGTTCGCTTATAATGAATTCCTTACTATTTTAAAAAATACCCTATTAATCGGCATGTATGATTTGCTTTTTGCCTTTCCCATACCGATTATTCTCGCGCTGCTGCTAAATGAAATTCGGTTTAATGGGTATAAAAGAGTGCTGCAAACGGTCATCTACATGCCGCATTTTCTGTCCTGGGTTATTGTTGGGGGGATTGTGATCGGAATTCTTTCACCCACTACAGGCATTTTCAATCACATCCTTGGCTTGTTCCATATTGAACCTATTTATTTTCTGGGTGAAAACAGCTACATCCGATCGATTCTGATCACCTCAGGGATTTGGAAGGATAGCGGGTGGGGAACGATCATTTATTTGGCCGCTATTGCGGGCATTAACCCAGACCTCTATGAGGCAGCTGAAATCGATGGAGCGGGCAAGTTTCGCCAGGTGATGTCGATTACCCTTCCTTCGATTGTGCCTACCATTACAATTTTGTTCTTATTGCATATCGGAAGCTTTCTGGATTTCGGGTTTGAAAGGGTTTATGTTTTCCTGAACTCGCTTAACAGTGAGAACGGTCAAATCCTGGATACCTACGTTTATCGCGCAGGTCTTATAGACCGTCAATACAGCTATACAACAGCTATCGGGCTCTTCAAATCGGTTATTGGCTTGCTACTTATTATGCTTGGAAACACACTGAGTAAAAGAACGACGGGTAACGGCTTGTACTAACATGAGTTCAGTCAAAAGGAGGAATAGGGAACGTGATTTTAACAAAAGGACAGCGCGCATTCCAGTTATTTAATATGATTTTGTTGCTTGTAATCGGCCTCACGATGTTTCTTCCACTCTTGAATGTCATATCGCAGTCATTTAGCGATGCGGTTTCAATTAACAGCGGAGCCGTAGGGCTCTGGCCTGTTGGATTTACGCTCGAAAATTATCACATGATTCTGAAGGACCCTTCGATCTGGATCTCGTTTCGAAACAGTGTCATTATTACGGTGTTCGGTACATTAATTAACTTAATGGCAACGGCAAGCTTAGCGTATCCTTTGTCCCGAGCGGAATATATTTATAGAAAACCGGCACTGTTGCTGGTGCTATTCACCATGATTTTCCATGCACCGCTGATTCCCAACTACCTGCTTCTAAAAAATCTGCACATGCTGGACACTCTGTGGGTCTTGATCATACCTGGCGCAATTAGTGCCTACAACTTGTTCGTCATGCGCTCTTTCTTTATGACGCTGCCTACAGAGATGTTTGATTCTGCTAAAATGGACGGATGCGGCGAGTTCCGCATGATCTGGAGCGTCGTACTCCCGTTATCGAAGCCAGTAATGGCTACGATGGGGATCATGTACGCAGTCGGGAACTGGAATATGTATTCGCAAGCCATTTACTACATCAGCAGCAGGTCGCTAATTCCCCTGCAGGTACGGCTGCGTGAAATTGTGATTACGGATAACTTGGGCTCGGCCGATGTATCCTCTGAATTGCTGCTGTCCATTTCACCGGAAGGACTGAAAATGGCGGTGATCGTTATCGCAACGATCCCGATTATGCTGGTGTACCCATTCCTTCAAAAGCACTTCATTAAAGGGATGATGGTTGGTTCAATTAAATCTTAATACTTATAAAAGAAAAAACACCTATTAATCTTGTAGAAAAGCCCCCCTTGAAGGGGCTTTTTTTGACATGATAGTGAGATCGATGTGGGGGCGGCGCCTGAGGAGAGTCAAGCTCATTGGATGAATTCCAACGCACAGGCGATTTTTGACGTTTAAATGCCATTCTCATTGGACAAAATCCAACGTAGAGATGAATTTTGTGGGGGTTCAGCGTCTTTTTAGCCGCTCTTGTTGGATTTCATCCAACGAAAAGAAAGATGAACACGTCTGTAAGGCGCTCTCATTGGATTTCGTCCAATGAGAGCTGGAAGTACGCTAACTTCTAGTGTGTTTAAGTACTCAGAAAAGGTGGGAGGCAGTAGAGAGGTAAGGTGAGTAGAGATCGAACATGTGGGATTAGACGAGGATCTAGCCGCAGGTTAGGTTGTTCTTAACAGGTGTTGAGGGAACTAGGATCCTCTATTTCTCTGAAAAGGCACACTTTCCACGTGCAAGGGGAACTACGGTACGCTAATTTACTGAGTTCAGGTGAAAACGCAGAGGCGAAATAAGGCCCTGTAGTTCCGTTCTGTGAGAAAAGAGCGCGTTTTTCTTCAAATAAGGGACTCTAGTTCCGTCCAATTTTCAGAGGCTCCTATGTCCGAAATCTAATTAACCATAGTATAATAATTGACGACATGTATGATTTTAAGTAAGATAAGCACGATTCGATCTAGTTCTATAATCCACAAGGAGGGCTTTATGTCCAGAGAACCTTTTTATTACTCCCAAGAATTTGCCCGGCAACTTGATAAAGAAGATGAGCTAGCCCGTTTTCGAGATGAGTTTTATCTGAATTCGGAATCAATCTATATGGACGGCAACTCACTCGGACTATTATCCAGACGCGCCGAGCGAACGTTGTTGGAGGTCGTTGATGCTTGGAAAACGCAAGGAATTGATGGCTGGCTGCAAGGCCAATATCCTTGGTTTTATTTATCAGAAAAATTGGCTGCCTTAAGCGCCCCGTTGGTTGGCGGATCCGAAGACGAGATCATTGTGACGGGTTCCACAACAACGAATTTACATCAGCTTGTGGCGACTTTTTATAAGCCTGAGGGCAGCAGAACGAAGATTTTGGCGGATGAATTGACGTTTCCATCGGATATTTATGCACTTCAAAGTCAATTGCTGCTGCATGGATACGATCCGTCAGAACACTTGGTTCAAGTGGAAACCCGCGATGGGCGTACAATTGAGGAAGATGATATCATTGCGGCAATGACGGGCGAAATCGCATTGATTATTTTGCCGACGGTACTTTATCGCAGCGGTCAATTGCTCGATATCGAGCGTTTAACGGCAGAAGCTCATGCTCGTGGCATTCTCATTGGCTTTGACGGATGCCATTCTGTAGGAGCAGTTCCCCATCACTTGCGTCAATGGGACGTTGATTTTGCATTTTGGTGCAACTACAAATATTTGAATAATGGGCCAGGCGGTGCAGCAAGTTTATATGTCAATCGCAAACATTTCGGTCGCTTGCCAGGTTTGGCCGGTTGGTTCGGTTCACGAAAAGACAAACAATTTGACATGGAACATCATTTTGTTCCGGCGGAGAATGCAGGTGCTTTTCAAATTGGGACGCCGCATATCTTAAGTATGGCTCCACTCATTGGGTCTTTGGAAATGTTTGCAGATGCCGGGATCGAGAATCTCCGCAAAAAATCCTTGCATATAACCTCTTATATGATCGATTTAATTGAACAGGAGCTGGACGGAATGGGCTTCACAATTGGGAACCCAAGGGATGATCTGCGCAGAGGCGGCCATATCTGTTTAGAGCACGAGGAAGCAGCGCGGATTTGCAAATCATTAAAAGAAAATAAGATTATTCCTGATTTCAGAGCTCCAAACATTATTCGTCTAGCACCTGTTGCGCTCTATACAACTTACGATGAGGTGTGGGAGACTGTGCAGCGATTAAAAGCCATCATGGTTGAAAAGCAATACGAGAAATTCGAGAATACACGCGACGTAGTCGCATAACAAGCATCTGCCATTTGTAGAAAGGAAATGATGACGACCATGATTGATATTTCTCGCCCCTTGCAAACAGGAGTGCCGACTTGGCCAGGGGATACGCCCTTCTCTTACGAGGTCAGTTGGACGAAGGAGCAAAGCGGTTCGGTGAATGTGGGGAAACTGACGATGAGTATCCATACGGGCACCCATATCGATGCGCCATTCCATTTTGACAATGAAGGTCGTAAGGTCATGGACCTAGATCTGGAGCTGTACATCGGACTTGCTCGGGTTATTGATATTTCGGGCAAATCGAGCATAGGGAGAGAGGATTTGGAGGCGTATGATATGGACGGCATCGCCCGTTTGTTAATTCGTACCAATTCTTGGTCAAATCCGAAGGAATTTCCTACAGAGATTACCTATCTGAGAAGTGATGTAGGGCCATATTTAGCGGAAAAAGGAATACGGCTTATCGGAGTGGATGTCCCCTCTGTTGATCCGCTTGATAGCAAAGAACTGTCTGCCCATCATGCTCTCCATGTTAATGATATTCATATTTTGGAAGGAATCAATCTGGAACATATCGAGCCAGGCGATTTTGAATTAATAGCACTTCCTTTACCGCTTGTTGAGGCGGATGGAAGTCCTGTCAGGGCGGTTCTGCGCAGTTTGAAATAATCGACTTATACAATCCATAGTAGGAGTGAATAACGTGTCCAATTCAGAGAACCACGAACAAACGCAGTCAAAAGCAGCGGATGCCACCATTCATGGCGACTTTTCCAAAGAGATGTCCTATGGAGATTATCTCCAACTTGATAAAGTGTTGTCCAGTCAACAACGGTTATCTGGGCATCACGATGAAATGTTGTTTATCATTATCCATCAAGCTAGTGAGCTTTGGATGAAGCTGATTTTGCATGAATTGGAAGCCGCGCGCCTTCATATTCAACAAAACAATTTGGAGCCGGCCTTCAAAATGTTAGCTCGCGTCTCTAGAATCCAGCAGCAGTTGATCCAATCCTGGGATGTTCTATCAACGTTGACTCCGGCTGAGTACATGCAATTCCGGAACAGCCTTGGCCGGTCATCGGGGTTCCAGTCCTTCCAGAATCGGCTTATCGAATTCATGTTGGGAGGCAAGCAAACCAAAGTTTTGTCTGTTTATGAGCACGAACCGGAGCTCCACCAACAATTGAACCAGGCGCTTCACGAACCTAGTCTTTACGATGCTTCGGTTAAGGCCCTTTCTATGCGAGGCTTAGCCATTGATCAAGATCATTTGCAGCGAGATTGGTCGCAGGAATACAAGGGAAATGCCAGTGTCAAAGCTGCGTGGTTGACCGTGTATCAAGACGTAGAACGCTACTGGGATTTATATGAACTTGCAGAAAAGCTGGTTGATATCGACAGCCGCCAACAACAATGGCGATTCAATCACATGGTAACGGTTGAAAGGATTATCGGATTCAAGTCAGGGACTGGCGGCTCAGCTGGTGTTGAATATTTAAAACATGTCGTTGCGCAACGTTATTTCCCTGAATTATGGAGTCTTCGTACAGATCTGTAGGCGAAAGGATCCGATCCGCGGTATGGGACGGATCCTTTGTACGTTCATCACAAAGTTCACGAATTGTTCACTTACACGGAGGTTTTCATTTTCTCTATACTTACAAAAGTAAACAGAGAGGATGATGCCAATTGCCAACAACGAAGAAAGAAGAATTTTATTTTGGACTGATGATGTGCTGTGGAATGGTTGTATGCATGACTTTTTATAATTTATTTACCAATGGTTTGATAGGCGCGATATCGTTAAAAGAAATACTTCTTCAACTTATTCTTGTCTTTATTACTGCTTCCTTATTGGAGGTATTCATTGTTGGTCCAGTGGCTAAGAAGGCGGCTTTTTCATTACCCTATGACAAATCTAAGAAGATACTGGTGATTGTATCCCTTGCATTTTTTATGGTGAGTGGCATGGTTCTTTGCATGTCTCTTTATGGGTTAGGAAATGCCTATTTTGCTAACAGGCTGAATGGAGATTCACTACTTGGAAGTTACTTGATGATAGCATTCAAAAATTTCATTTTTGCTTTCCCTCTTCAACTTTTCATTGTAGGACCGAGTGTTCGGTATTTATTTATTACGTTCATTAAAAATAAACAAGTTAATGAATCCTTCAGTTAACTCCGCCATAAACCTTCCTCATGAATAAGGGGAAGGTTATTTTTTTGGGGGGAGGGAACTACAGTTCGCTATTTCTTGGAAAAGGCACTATTTCCACGAGAAGGGGAACCACGATCCGCTATTTCGCCTATTTCACACGATACACGTGCCAGTGAGGACAAATAACGCCCTGTAGTTCCGCTTGGAGAGGAAACAGCTCGTGTTGCTCCAAATAGACGATCACAGTTCCTTTGAGTAAAATTTTAGCCGGATTCGGTTAGCGGTGGTGTCGATAGAAGTGTATGTTTTTGTTCCCAAAACCAACAATGAAAATGTTGTATTGCAACTTTGGTGAAGAGAAGATACAATTTCTAGTAAATTCGATTACGGAATGGACGGTGGGTTTGTTGTGAAATTGCCCTTCATTTTACGCCTTGTCGATAGCCGCAAAAGTGCGCTTTCAACGATCATCGCCTCCAACTTATTTATACTTTTGATACCGCTTGCAATGGGGCTTTTTCTGTACACGAAGGTGGAACAAAGCCTGGAGCGTAGCACGACAAGATCGAATAGCGCCATGCTTGAGCAGCTGAAGCTGTCACTAGATAACAAATTGGCAGAAGTGGATACTTTAATGCGCCAAGTTGTGTTTGATCCGAAACTGGATTATATGCTTAGAATTCCTGCCAACTCCAATGATGTGGACAAATATGAATTTATCCAATTTATGCGCGACAAAATGAGTAAATATCACAGCATGACCAGCAATTTTATCCTCGATTATTATGTTTACTTCGCAAACAGCGATAACATTGTCAAACCGGACTTGGTAGCAGATTCGCGGACCTTCTATTCCATCTACTACGCGTATAGGGACATGTCATACGAAGGGTGGCACCAGCTTCTGGACACGGAGCATAAAATGTCTTACTTACCAGTTGCTCCCTTATCGAACGACCAAGAACAGGTCCCGAAGAATGTTATTACGTATATGCAATCACTTCCCGTTCAATCGCAATCTCAGAATCTCGGAAGCTTCATCGTGCTGATTGATGGTGATCAAGTCAAGGAATTGTTCGCACAAATGGAGTCAGCCAGCCATAGTTCCGTTTATATCATCGATCATGCAGGGAAAACCATTATGAGCAACAGTGATTCCCCTTTCCCATCCGACTTGTTGGGGCGTGTTGAAGAAAGTTCGGGCCCTTTTGATTACCGACTCGCAGGTGTTGACCAAGTGGTTTCGGTTACCTCCTCGCAGAAAGTTGGTTGGAAATACGTATCGATCATGCCGAATGACGTTTTTATGCAGCAGGTGAATCAAATTCAGAGTTGGTCAATCGGTTTGTTCGTCCTATGCTTAATTTGCGGTTTAGTGGCTGTCAGCATTGGCGCTTACCGGACGTACAAACCTCTGCAAAAGACGGTAAACGCGATTATGCGCGGAAAAGAAATGATCAGGCGCCCGTCCGCGAATGAATACGAGTTTATTCGGCAAACTGTCGAGGGCTCCATCCATGAAGAGAAGAACCTGCGCATGACGCTAACGCAGCAAATTCCGTTCATCCGGGCCAATTATTTGTCCCGTCTTCTGAATGGCCATATGGATGTGGATGTGTCAGCAGCAAATGGCGATTCGCTTCAATTTATGGATTTGAAATTTACAAGTGACTGTTTTGCCGTGCTTCTCGTTAAGATCGAGGATATTCCTTTTTTATCGGAAGAAGATGAGCAGCAGTGGGCGCATGCAAGGTTTATTATTTCAAATATCGGTACGGATCTGATTGCGGCAAATCATAGAGGATTTTCGGTCGAACTTGACCGGGATCGCATTGCGCTTCTCATTAATTTAGCATCCAATCGGGAAAAGTTCGCCGAATCCGATATTCGGGATATCGGTGACTCGCTCTTCAGCATCACCTCGCAAAGATTCCAAATTGGCATCACGATAGCTGTTGGCGGGATTCATGCTGGACCCAAAGCTATTCGCGATTCTTATCCCGAAGCACTCGCAGCGCTTGAATATAGGCTGATCCTGGGGAGACATACAACGATCCATTTTCAGGACATCCTCGAAGTCAAACAGCATTACTACTATCCGCTTGAAAGTGAGATCCAGTTGATTAATTTTGTCCGAAGCGGGGATGCCGAGAATGTGGAAAAGCTGCTTAATAAAATATATGCGATGAATTTTGACTCCGGTCATATGACACCAGAGTTAGGTAAATGTTTGTTTTTCAATGTGACGAGTACGCTTTTGAAAATTGTTAACTCCTCGAATACGAGTCAGGAGGAAGTGCTGGGCGCTGACTTCGATCCGATCAAAGAAGTGTTCAGCTATCCAACTGCGCAGGGGATGTACACGAAAACGAAAGAGCTTTACGAGACGCTTACTCGTTCGTTTAATGTGGATCGATCTGATCATAGTACGCAGCGCCTGGAGGAAATCATCGGCATTGTACACGAGCACCTCGATGACTCGAACCTTGGCGTGGCACAAATTGCAGAACGTATTCAAATGACACCGCAATATCTTTCTACCTTCTTCAAAAAACATCAGGGACAAAATCTGCTGGATTACATTACGCATAAACGGATTCAACAAGCGAAGCAGTTAATGGCGAACAAAGAACTGACCATTGTACAGATCGCTCAAAAGATCGGTTACAACAATGATGTCGTTTTCATCCGAGCGTTCAAGAAGCTCGAGGGCGTAACGCCGGGTAAATATCGTGAGACGAAATTAACGGAAATCATTAGCTAGATCGCATAAAAGGCAGCCTCATGGGGCTGCTTATTTCTTTCATATTGGCTACTGACGATTTCTAATATGGACTGATGAATTCTCATATAGCCTTTATTTCTTACTTAAATACTACGGGGATGAGAACTAGGCAGTAGTCAGGTCAGGGCTGTAGAAGCATACTTGGGAACAGGTGCTGGCTGACCATTGCAGTGCCAACCAAGCTTAGGGTCACTCATATAAAGGGAGGCATGAAGAATGAAGAAACGTTTGAAACAAGTTGGATCTATTGTATTGCTTTCAGCTCTGGTGGCTTCGGCAGCTGCCTGCAGCAGTAACTCAGGAACCGAGAGTTCATCAGCTGCACCCCAGACAGGTAATAGTGCTGAGCCGCCAAAGTTGACTAAATTATCGTACTGGGTACCGAATCATCCTGCAGCTTCAGGTCAGATGAAAACTTACGCTGAAATGGGGATGTACAAGGAGCTTGAAAAGGTAACTGGCGTCAAGGTTGACTTTCAACATCCGCCACTCGAGGTTCCACAGGCGCAAGAGCAATTCAACTTAATGGTTGCCACCAACGAGCTGCCAGATGTCATTGAAGCTAGTTGGGGAGCAACTAGCGGTGCAGTCGTCAGATACCCCGGCGGACCTGAAAAAGCCATTTTAGATAAAAAAATCATTAAATTGAACGATTTGATCGACAAATATGCACCGAATCTTAAGAAGCTGCTGAATGAACATCCGGATTGGAAAAAGCAAATCTCAACAGATGAAGGAAGCATTTATGCCTTCCCATTCTTGCGTGGCGATGACAAAGTCAGAGTGTTCTTCGGGCCATCGGTCCGTCAGGACTGGCTCGATAAGCTAGGCCTCAAGATGCCGACGACAATTGACGAATGGTACACCGTCCTCAAAGCATTTAAAGAAAAGGACCCGAATGGCAACGGCAAAGCAGATGAGATCCCGATTTATTTGGACAAAAATCTGTTTGCTACCGATGCACCTTTCCTAGGAGCTTGGGGCATCAACTATAGCTTCTATCAGGACGGGGGAAAAGTGAAATACGGACCGATCCAGCCTGAATACAAAGAATTCCTGACCACGATGAACAAATGGTACAAAGAAGGCCTGCTGGATAAGGATTTCGCAGCACCTAACGATAAACTATTCGATAACAAAATGACGACCAATCTCATAGGAGCAACCGCTTCATTTAATGGGGGAGGTATTGGTAAATATGCAGGACTCATGAAGGACAAGGATCCCAAATTTGATCTGGAAGCGGCTCCTTATCCGGTATTACAAGCAGGCGATAAAGCGATTTGGGGACAGAAGGATTTCGCTTATAACGGAGTGGGAGCGGCAATTTCGACAGCCAATAAAAACCCTATAGAAACCGTCAAATGGCTTGATTATGCTTACGGAGATAAAGGTGATCTCCTCTTCAACTACGGGATTGAGGGCACTAGCTACAAGATGGAGAGTAACAAAGCAACCTTCCTTCCTGAGATTTTGAATCCTCCGGCAGGGACCAGTATCCAGCAAGCGATTGCCAAATATAATCGGGCAACGTGGAGTGCTCCTTTTGTGCTCAGCGATAATTTCCAAATGCAATATCTCGCTCTGCCACAGCAGAAGAAAGCTTTGGAAATCTGGTCGAAGCCAACGGCTGAGCGGAAGATCCCTCTTGTATCTCCGACTCAGGATGAAAGCAGCAAATTCGCTTCCATTGTAACGGATATCCAAACGTATCAAGATGAGATGTTGTTGAAATTCATTATGGGCGTCGAACCGATCAATAACTTCGATCAATATGTCAAAAAGATTCAGAGTATGGGAATTGATGAGGCGGTTAAAATCCAGCAAGGGGCGCTTGAGCGTTTCAATAAACGTTAAGAGAGAACGGAATGGGGGATGAACCGGGATTGTTTATCCCCTCGTTTTCTTATGGAAACCTGAAAGAAAGGATAGGGAGACGATGAGGCAAAGTCCTGCAAATGGTGCGGCTGAACATGCCGTAACGACAACGAAAACATATCGCAATCCGACTGTCCTGCAAACCATACGCGCTGATGTGAAACGGCACTGGTCCATTTACGTCATGGCACTTCCTGTCATTGCTTATTACCTCATATTTCATTATGGACCGATGTACGGATTGCAAATCGCTTTTAAAGACTTTTCGCCAGCGAAAGGGATTCTGGGAAGTCCGTGGGTCGGATTCAAACATTTTGAAAGCTTTTTTAACGGCATCTACTTCTGGCGCTTAATTAAAAATACGATCTTGATCAACTTATATGATCTGTTGTTCGGTTTCCCGGCTGCTATCCTTCTGGCACTGCTGCTCAATGAAATCCGCCACAGTGTATTTAAGCGGGTTGTCCAATCCATCTCTTATTTGCCGCATTTCATTTCCATCGTGGTTGTGGCCGGAATGATGATCGATTTCTTAGGCCGCACTGGTCTTATTAATCAATTGACTGGCATCTTTGGCTTCGAGCCAATTGATTTCTTGCAGGATGAGAACTGGTTCCGCTTTTTGTTCGTTTCGTCTGGCATCTGGCAAGGGATTGGTTGGGGCTCTATCGTTTATTTGGCGGCAATGGCTACGATCGACCCGACGCTGTATGAGGCGGCCAGGATTGATGGCGCTAACCGCTGGAAGCAAACGCTGCACATTACGATTCCAGGTATCATGCCGACAATTGTAATCCTGTTTATCTTACAAATGGGCAATATGCTGACGGTCGGCAGTGAAAAGGTGCTTTTACTTTACAATCCGCTTACCTATGGAACAGCAGACGTTATATCGACCTATGTCTATCGCAAAGGGGTATTGGAGGCAAGCTATAGTTTCACGGCAGCTGTCGGGTTATTTAACTCCGTGATCAGCTTTATTCTAATCGTTGCGGCCAATAGCTTTGTCAAACGGATCAGCGAGAACAAACTGTGGTAAGGAGATTTGCACATGAAACTAACCAGTGGAGAGCGAACATTTGGCTACTTCAATATGCTGTTGATGCTCGTGCTTTGCGCGGTGACTTTGTATCCGTTCCTATACGTGGCATTTGCTTCGCTAAGTGATGCGACATCACTGTTGCAACATCGAGGTATTATGCTCAAACCGGCAGGTTTTGATCTGGGTGCCTACAAGGCTGTTTTTGAGAATCCAATGATTATGAAAGGGTATCAGAATACGCTAATATATGTCTTGCTAGGAACGATGATTAACTTGCTTATGACGGCGATTGGCGCCTATGTATTGTCCAGGCAGAATCTCTATTTTAAAAATATAATCATGTTCTTTATCGTCGTGACGATGGTTTTCCATGGGGGACTCATTCCAAGTTACCTGCTCGTGAACTCTCTTGGCATGATGAATACGATGTGGGCCATCCTTATTCCAGGTGCGATCAATACGTTTAATATGATTATTATGCGTACTTCTTTTCAAGGCATCCCGGTCAGTCTGGAGGAGTCGGCTAGGATGGATGGCGCGAATGATTGGGTGATTTTATTCCGAATCGTCATCCCGCTCTCCATGCCGGTTATTGCGGTTATGATTTTGTGGTATGCGGTGGGGCATTGGAATTCCTACTTTAATGCGCTTGTGTATTTGCGGAACCGTGAAGCTTATCCTCTTCAGCTTGTGCTCCGTGAAATTTTGATCTCCAACAATACGGATTCGATGATGGCAGGTGGAGGCGACGACAAATATGCCATTGGCGAAACCATTAAATATGCGGCCATTATGGTATCTACACTGCCAATCATTTGCCTATATCCGTTCCTTCAAAAGTATTTTGTCCAAGGTGTACTGATTGGTGCCATTAAGGAGTAGATGGTGACGATTTCACCACGAGATAGATGCAGAAGGAGGGGATCCTGTGAGAGGCGTGACATTCGATAATGCTCCGAGCAGTTGGAATGAGGCATTGCCGATCGGCAATGGACACTTTGGTGGTATGACGTATTTCGAAAATAACAAGCTGACGCTTGCGCTCAATCATTATGAAGTTTATTATCAAAAGCTTCATCGTTACAGTAAGAAGTACCGAAATAGTGAAGGTCCAGACTTCACGCTTCAATATGGACGTTCATTTGATGAATTGAAAAAGCTGGCTTCAGAGATGTATCGTGATCCCGAACAAGGCCCATTATTTCTATATGGCGATGCGTTAAACCCGAACAGCATGTACAGGAAATATGGCAAACCTTCGGGTGGGTCATCCCATTATCCGACGGGTGAAATTCATTTTTTTCCATCCAAAGAGCTGTCAGACCCTGATCATTATTCGCTATCGCTTGATATTGAAAAGGCAGTTGTTCAGTTAAATGTGGCAAAAGATCAGGATACGCTTGGCGTGAACACGATGATTGCTCAGGATGGCGATTATGTCATTACCACAATTCGCCAGACGAATAGGGCGTTGCTACCCTCAGTAGCGTTATCTGTCCCCCGTAGAAGATACGTGGATATGAAAGTGACGTATCATCAATTGGACGATACGACGTTTTACTACATGGGCGCTTTCTACCCAGACGGTGAGGAGAAGGAGCACTACGATCCGTTCTCGTTCATCGTGATGATGAGGATCATCGGAGCGAAAGGTAACGTTGTTGCTGGTCCCGATGATAGTCTGCGAATAGCCCTTTGTGATGCGGAGGCAACCCTGACACTGCTAACAACGGTGGTAACAGAGGAGGAGACTGAGGAACTGCTTTCGACCGCTCTGATGAGGCTGACGAAGGCAACTTCGCATGTGGAAGTGGAAAACATGGTGGCGCATCATCAAGCTTATTGGGAAAGCTTCTGGTCTCGCACCTCTATCACCTTGCCAGATAAAATGATTGAAGATCTCTGGTATATCAATCTATACGCAATCGCCTGCAGCAGCGGAAAAGGCGGAAGGATGCGCGAGCAAGCGTGCGGATTGAACGGCCTGTGGGATATTAAGCAGCCAACCAAGTGGGGAAGCATGTGGTACTGGGATGTTAATATTCAAGCTGCATTTTGGCCGCTCTACACGGCTAATCGCCTTGAAGTCGCCGAAGCGTTCAATGAGGGGCTGCTCTCGTATGTTCAGCTCGCTGAGCAAATGTCGCAGCAGTTTCATGGGCTCGAAGGCATTGCGGGTGATTATCCGCATGCCTTGTATGTAAGTATTTGGCCTTGGTGCGCGCAGTTCCTTTGGGACTATTATCGCTACAGCATGGATATTGATTTTCTAAGGGAAAAGGCGTATCCGCTGTTTAAGCAGATTGCCAGATTTTTCGAAGGCTATTTACAGATGAATGAGCAGTCAGGACGCTATGAGGTATTCCCTGACATTTCTCCGGAGCAGGGGCCTTTGACTCGCAACTCCACTTGTTCCCTTGCTGCTATCAAATATTTGCTCAAGATAGCTGTGGAAGCGGGGGAGCTGCTTGGTGAAGCGGAAGATGACCGACTCAAGTGGAGCAAGATTGTGGACAACTTGGCCTTGTATCCAACGGCTGTTTCCAATTCGTATGGGGATGTCTTCTTGGATTCAGAATGGGCGCCTGCTGATATGCATTTGCGGCATCCTTCGTTCCTTATGCCTATTTATCCCATTGGGGAAATAAATAAATATAGTGAGCCTCATCTGCGGAAAAGAGGAGAGAATACGCTTCGTTATGCAGCAAATCGGACGGAATACGGCATGTTTCAGTTTGGATGGCTTTCCTGTGCAGCTTCGCGACTCGGGAAGGGCAATACAGCGCTTAGGCTGCTCTACGAGCAAGGCATCGACTTGTCGCTCAGGAGCAATGGCTTGTTTGCGGAAGAAACGGAACGCTGGATGAACTACTGCAACATTACGAATGAACCTTTATACCATCCTCACATGATGGAGGCCTCTGGCGAAATGGTCGCTGCTGTCAATGAAATGCTGCTGCAGAGCTATGATGGGGTGATCGATGTATTCCCGGCGCTGCCTTCTGGTGATCCTGAGCCGGAGTTAGCGATTGGACTCTACGAGCATCAGGTAGATAGGAAGAAGTATGAGAAATGGAGCCAATGCTCCTTTCGAGGCTTGTTGGCAGTAGGCGCCTTCGAAGTTAGCGCAGAGCTGAGGAATGGCCGAACCACTTGGGTTACTATCCAAAGTAAAGCTGGGAAGAGGGTTGTTATTCGTAGCCCTTTTCACGTTAGCGATAACGTGATGGTTTCAAGAAGAGAGGGGCGATCTTGGCGCAGGGTGGATCATCAGGAAGAAGATGGACGGATTTCGTTTGATACGGAGAAGAACGGGGAGTATGCGATTTTTCCTCATGGGGAGTCTATAGTAGCTGAATCATTTGCTGCTGATTCTGGTGGACAGGACGATGGACGAGACGGAAATGATGCGCGGGACGCCAATAGAGTCTATCCGCTTGTGCATAAAGCTCATACACATCGGCGAGTGTTCCTCGGTAAAAATGCTGACACGCAGCATGATAGATTGCTCGACCATTTCACCTTTGATTATTACTCTGGCAATTCCCGTGAATCGAGGTTGGCCGCTTATCGGATTGATTTTGGCGTGGAATTGTTGGAGAAGAATTATTATAACGTGCTTCCCAGACAGGTTCATGTAGAAGGTGTTCTCGGTCAGACGTTCCGTAAAGTAACACGGGAGTCGATGTTTGAGGCTTATTCGGGCATCGGCTGGGAGGATGCGGAGGATCTCAGAGCGATAGATCGCGGAGGTCCAGACGAGCTGCGAAGAGATTTTGTCGGTGGAGATAGCGAGGCGACGTTTGTGGTAGAGCTACCAAAGGGCAGATACGATTTGCTCTTCGTATCTGGCGATAGCGAGGCGCCTTCATACACGGAGATAGAAATCGTTGGGCAAAGCACGTGGAAGCCGGAGAAAACGCTGAAGGCGGGCGAATTTGCAACGGATATTTTGCCAATCACGCAAAAAAGCGATGGTTACGTGAAGCTGAGATTTCGTACCTGTGGAGGCTCGCAGTGGAGAATTAATGCGCTGATTATGAATAAGAATTACACGTATTTATAGAAATGAGGAGGGGGAACGGATCACCCTTAGGAACTCGCCCCTGAGGAAACGCTTGCAATTAACGCCGATTCCTCCTACTAATTTCCGCGATTGATCCATTTTATCCCAATTAACTGGAAATTCTCCTGCTAATTTCACCGAATCTAGCTAATTTCGTCTAGCAACCAACGATTTAGATGGAATTTCTACCGATATTTCATCCCCTGCCACAATTTGGCGCAGAATAACGGTAGTTTTTCCATCTATTCCCCGGAAACGCAAAAGACCGATAAACCCCCAATAAATGGGGTTTCATCGGTCTTTTTTGCTGCTCTGCCATTAATTAATGGCAGGCAACCGCTTATTGCGGGTTCGTTGTCCAAATCCCCGCTGTTTTCAGGAAGACGCGCTGCGGCAATTTAAGAGCAGCCAAGATGAGCTCGGCTACATCCTCTGGCTGCATCATACGGTCCTCGTCGCCTATCGGCAGGCCTGCTTTGACAGACAACTCTGTATTCACAGTGGAAGGTGTGAGCGCAGTAACTCGGATGTTCGATTTGCGAACCTCTTGCATGAGCGCTTCAGTCATGCCGATGACAGCGAACTTCGAGGCGCAGTAGGCTGAACCAGTGGCAAAGCCTCGCTCCCCTGCGGTTGAAGCAACGTTAATGATGCTTCCGCTCTTTTGACTTAGCATGGTTGGCAAGGCGGCGCGAGTCACATGATACGTACCCATCAAATTGGTTTGAATAATTTGCTCCCATTGATCTGGATCCATATCGACCAACGTTCCGAACTGAGCCGTTCCGGCATTATTGAGCAGGATATCCAGGGAACCCAATGCCCCGATTAGTAAATCCACTGCACGTACCGCTTCTGCCCGCTTGGAAATGTCCGCTGTAGCAATGCTCACTTTGACGCCGTATGTACTTGTTAATTCTTGTTGAAGGGATTCGAGGTCGGCACGGGTGCGCGCCAGTAGTCCAAGATTAACACCCTCTTTGGCTAAGGAGATGGCAGCGGCTTTACCGATCCCTTTTCCAGCTCCCGTAATGATGGCCGTTTGATTGTGTAAGTTCATGAGAAATCTCCTTTTTATTCGGTGAAATAGGTATTCGTATTATGGAAAGTATGGCCCCATTTTATGCCATTTGTCGGACGGAGTCAATTTTAGGTGCTAGTATATTTTTCCATGGCTAAATGTTCAGTCTTCCGTTATGTTAGATTATATTACATTAAAAATTCAGACATTATGATAAATTGGTGGGATACAAACATGGTAAACGGTATCATATAATAAAGGCGTAAGATGGATGTTAAAAATAATAACATAAAGTGAGGGGTTCATGGATGATTCATGGAGTGATTAGAAAATCGGTGTTAGCTGCTGCTTCAGCTGCTTTACTGACAATGACAGCCTGCAGTAATGGAGCTGAGCCGGCAAAAGAAGTAGGAACAACTCAAACATCAACGCAGCCCGCCTCAAAACAACAAGTTACACTCACTTTGGAGGAAAACTGGTCCACCCCGAACGTAGATAACCAGCTGTACAAAGAAAGAATTCAGAAATTTCAACAGTTGAACCCAGATATTAAGATTGAAATGCAGGATATCCCGTCGGCTCAATATCGGACAAAGCTCCGTACGGAAGCAGCTGGCAACAGCATGCCGGATATGTTCATTCTATATCCAGGCGTCGATATGGATCCGTTCATCGATGCCGGCGTGCTTATGCCGCTAGATGAAATTATGGATACTTGGAAAGATATTTTGCCGCCACAGTCGTTAGGTGGATATCAAGTAAACGGTAAGCAATATGCTGTTCCAACGAAGATGACTTTTGTCGATATTATCTACTACCACAAGGATATGTTAGCGAAAGTAGGCTACAATGAATTTCCTAAAACGTATGCCGATTTCCTCGATCTGGTGAAAAAGCTCAAAGCTTCAGGGGTTACGCCGATGGGTATTGGCAATAAGAACCGCTGGCCGCTTCAATCCACCGTAATGTCCGCCGTCGAGGATCGTATCGCTGGTACGGATTTCTTAACGAAGGTGAAACAAGGACAAGCTAAATTTACGGATGCTGATTATGTGAAAGCACTTGGCATTTTCGACGAATTGACGAAGCTCGATGCCTTTAACGCTGATTTGAACACCATGGATGAAGTACAAGTACAAGACTACTTCCTGCAGAAGAAAGCGGCTATGACCATGACCAGCTCGACCATTGATACGAAGTTCCGTGTCAGCAACACAGAGGGCGGCGCTAATATTGGCATCGCATTGTTCCCATCCATAGACGGTGGCAAAGGAACAGCAGGCAAAAGTGCAGGAGTTATCCAATACGGTATCGGATTAAGCAAGGAATTAACAGGAGCTAAGAAAGAGGCGGCGTATAAATTCCTGAAATATTTCTACTCCCCTGAGCTGTACCAGAACTTGATGAGTAAAGGGATCGTCGTGCCGGCCAAAGTTGAAATGCCAGCAGACACTAGTAAATATTTGAAAGAAATGCTGGAGTTGACGAAATCGGGCGACGCGCTTGTGTTTGATAGCGTAATGCCGGCAGCCGTCAAAGATTCAATCGAGAATGGGCTGCAAGCCATTACGATGAAACAGAAAACACCAGAGCAAATTGCCAAAGAAATGCAAGATGTCATGGACAAAGTGAAAAAATAATCGGCTAGCTGGTGAAAACTCAAAGGCTAACGATTTGAAAGGGTGACAGA
Organism: Paenibacillus sp. J22R67; assembly: GCF_059692175.1. NCBI lineage: Bacteria > Bacillati > Bacillota > Bacilli > Caryophanales > Paenibacillaceae > Paenibacillus > Paenibacillus sp. J22R67. The sequence goes on from NZ_JCAUAX010000004.1 coordinate 733,016, forward strand.
GATGAAAGCTTCCATCGGAGCATTTTCCTTCTATCAGCTTTTAAGTCAAAACGAAATGAATATTTACGGGTATCTGGAGACGGTGAAATACCGGTATCGATTGGATGCTGTAGATCTCTGGAACGGCTTTTTCGTAAACCGTGAGGTTCCCATCTGGGAGCTTCCGGATAACGATGAGTTGATGAAGATCAAACGCAACCTTGATGATAGGCAATTAACGGTTGCTAATATAGCGGTGGACCGCGCTCACTTATGGGATGCTGATCCGGATATCAGGCAGCAGTTGTACCGGAACGCGCAAGCTCATTTGAAAGCGGCGAAATTGCTTGGTGCTCAGACGGTTCGAATTGATGCCAATCGAGGCCCTGGTGAAGTGACTGAGGAGCAGTTCGAATACACGGTTCGTACTTATCAGGAATTTGCGCAGCAAGCAGCGGACTACGGATTTACAGTGGGGCCTGAGAACCATACGGGTATTTCGCTGGATCCCCATTGGATGAAGCGCTTGGCTGAAGCAGTGAATCATCCAGGATACGGTATTTTACTGCATATCGATCGCTGGATAGAGGGTAATCAAGGCAACGAGATGGTTGCTCCCTGGGTGAACCACGTACATTTGGATAAACGAACGATCAATTCCGAGAATACGGAATCAACGATCAAGTTCCTGAGTGAGTTTGGTTATCAAGGGTATTGGGCAGTCGAATATAATGCTTTGTCCAATCCTTACATCGAGATAGAGTGGGCGCTAGCAGCAATGAAACGATTACTTGCATCTGCTAGCCCGAACAATGGATAGGTGATCTGGAGGCGTGCATGATGACAAATGCCAAGATTAGAATTGGTATTATTGGAACAGGAATTATCGGGAAAGCTCACTTGGATCAGTATGCGGAGATAGAGGGCGCCGAGGTCGTGGCTCTGTGTGATATTAATGAACAGGAAGCCCGCCGGGTTGCAGACAAATATGGCGTTGCTCATGTCTATACCGATTATAAGGAGCTATTGGCGCGAGAAGATATCGATGCGGTTGATGTATGTCTTCATAACAACTTTCATGCGCCATTAACGATTGCTGCTCTGCAGGCGGGTAAACATGTCTACTGCGAGAAACCGATCGCAGGCTCCTATTATGACGGCAAAGCCATGGTTGACGCAGCCAAGGAATATGGCAAGAAACTTCACATTCAACTTGGCACGCTTTATAAAAAAGAAACAAAGGCTGCCAAAGCGCTGATTGATGACGGTCAGTTGGGCAAATTGTTCCACGCTCGGTCGAATGGCTTCAGGCGGCGCGGTAGACCCTTTGTAGATGGATTCGGTACCGCTTATTTCACGAAAAAAGCAAGTGCAGGCGGCGGAGCTTTACTGGATATGGGCGTCTATCATATCGCACAAATGCTCTACTTGCTTGGTGAAACCGAAGTGGAACGCGTAACTGGGAAGCTCATTCAAGAAATGGAGATGGACGAGGGGCGGCGGGCTCAGAGTGGATTCGACGTAGAAGAGTTGGCGCTTGGGTTCGTCACCCTTCGTAATGGACTCTCGTTAGACATCTTTGAAGCGTGGGCTGTTAACCTTGGAGGCGTTGAGGGGAGCAGCATCATGGGGTCCAAAGGCGGTATTCGGCTCCCGTCCTACCATTCCGGAGAGATGACTTCGGATATCAGCTTTCACACGACGGTAGCCGACATTGATCTGGACAGCAAGATTGATCTTAACCGCATGGATGTTCGCTGGCACAGAATGAGAGATAACGAAGATGCTTATGATTCATCGCAGAAGCACTGGATTGCTGCTCTGCAGGGACGCGTAGAACTTTTGCCAACTGCGGATATAGCGCTTGCGACAATGCTGATTAGCGAAGGTTTATATTTATCCGATTCGCTCGGGCGGGAAACGACGGCTGCCGAGATTGTAGCTGCCTCGCGCTCGCTGTCGATTCCATTGTAAGAGGGGCAACAAGCCGTTCTTCGGCTGCCAAAGAGGCGGAGCCTGCCCAGTCTCCGTCTTCTTGGCATCTATCAACTTATCATCTAGCGCATAAGGAGGGCCATTTATGCATGTAACGAGGCGGATGGGATTGGCAATTTTTATCGGCATGCTGCCAGCCTTGATTATTTATATCGGGATCGCAATGATTCCGATCCTAATGTCATTTTATTACTCATTTTTCGACTGGAACGGTTTATCTCACATGTCTTTTGTAGGTTTGGACAATTATATCTCCGTCTTGAAAGACGGGATCTTCTGGAAGGGTGTACAGAACAACCTGTTTATGATGGTTAGCGGCATTGTAGGACAGCTCCCAGTAGGTTTGTTCTTTGCCTTGCTATTGAACCGATCGATTCGTGGGCTCAAAGTTTACCGCTCCGTGCTTTTCCTGCCCGTCATTATCTCAGCGGTTATCGTTTCTCTCATCTGGAACATGGTTTACGGTACGGAATCAGGTTTGATGAATAACATGCTCGGATTCTTCGGCTTGGAGAGTTTGAAACAGAACTGGCTAGGTTCCCCGCGTTGGGGCATGCTGTCGGTAAGCATCACATATTTATGGCAAAATTACGGTTTCTATATGGTCATTTTCTTAGCTGGTTTGCAAAATATATCGGAAGAAGTAAGAGAAGCGGCTGTCATGGACGGCGCTACAGGTTGGAGACGATTCTGGTTCATCACGCTTCCGATGCTGAAAGAAACGATCTGGGTAACGCTGATCTTCTCCATTAGCAACAGCTTCCGGGTTTTCGATTTAATCTATGTGATGACAGCTGGAGGACCCGCTCATAATACAGAAGTGATGACCATCTATATGTATACCCAGGCGTTCAACAACAGTGCCTTCGGACTTGGGAGCGCAGTTTCTATTCTTATTCTGCTTTTTAGCCTATTAGCCATATATGCAGCCAAATTAGTCACTCGAAGAAATGGCTAATTGATGCATGTAGAGAAAGGAGGAGCTATGCAAACATCTTTAGGGAAAAAAACGATCATTCATATTATCTTAGCCGTTCTAAGCATCATTAATGTCATTCCGATTGTCTGGATGGTTGTAAGTTCATTTAAGTCAGAGGAAGACTTTGCGATAAATCCGCTAGGATTGCCAAAATTTTGGCAACTCAGCAATTATACGAGCGCTTGGAAAGTTGCCCATTTAGGTACGTACTTCTGGAACAGTGTCATTGTGACCGTTGGCGCAATCGTATTAACGGTACTGCTTGGTGCACTCACCTCCTACTTTCTTTCCAGATTTCACTTTCGTTTACGCGGATGGCTTTACGGTTTGTTTATTATCGGCATGACGATTCCGATTCACGCTACGTTAGTGCCGATTTTTATTATCATGAAAAATGTGGGGCTGCTGAATTCTCACCTTTCTCTGGTGCTTCCTTACACAGCCTTCCATCTCTCGATTACCATCTTCATTCTGGTTGGCTTCATGCAGGCGTTCCCTAAAGATATTGAGGAATCAGCGATTATGGACGGGGCTGGACTCTATCGCATTTTCTGGTCCATTATTCTTCCGATGACTCGTCCTGCGCTGGCAACAGTTATTATTATCAACTTTATTTATAACTGGAATGAGTTTTTATTCGCGCTTGTGTTGATCAATAAAGCCGCTCTCAAAACGCTCCCGCTAGGCTTGGCTAACTTCGCCGGCACAGAAACACGGTTCCAGACGCTTCAGATGGCTGCCTTATCTATGGCGCTTATTCCGCTTGTTGGCTTTTACTTGGCTATGGAGAAACAGTTGGTGCAAGGCATGACAGCCGGCGCTGTTAAAGGGTGATGATAGCGACTCTTTGATTTTTGAGCACTCGAAAGTTTTCCCGAGTAATGCTACATCCTTTTAGGTAGGTTGACCCCGTTTTATAGTAAAATGAGGAATGATACCGATGAAGGGGATGGAACTAGATGAGACTTAACAGATATCCTTTCTTGCACTTCAGTTTAAGAACAAAGTCGATCGCAATCTTCATTTTGTTGGTGACACTCCCCTCCCTTTTGATCGGAAGTGTCATTCTGAGCCGTTATGATGCTATTTTGCGGCAGCAGTTTATTGATGCTATGGAGAAGAATTTGAATACAATTGAACTGAATTTGTCCGAGAAAATAAAGGCTATTGAAGATTTATCGGACTATATGATTTATCAAGAGAACTTTCGAAGGTTCATGGAGACACCGACCACACCGGGCAATATGGTGCAAATGAACAAAGATCAGACGACGATCGAAGGCTTTATTGCCTTTCAAATCATGTCGAAGAGATACATTAAGTCGATTTCCCTCGAAGGTGTAGGAGGCAATCAGCTCCAAATGGGCGAACCTGTCAAAGGGTTGGAACAATCGTGGACAAACTTTGCCGAGGCGAGAAGAGGCGGGGTCATATGGACGGATTCCTATCAACTGGAGAGTGGTTGGACGGGAAATAAACGGGTTGTTTCCATGTTTCGTGTCATCAACTCCTTTGATAATCCTTCACGTCCGGTAGGTAAAGTTATTGTACGCTTGGATGAGTCGGAAATCACGGACTTATTGATGTCGGCTGTTCCTCAGGATCAGGGATCTATCTTTATTGTTCGGCCAGGGGGCAGTGTTGTTTTGCATCAAAATGAAAATCTGATTGGACATCCTTACCCAAGTGATACTTTGCTAAGTCAATTTAGTGGGGGGTTGTCCAAAAAGGTCTCTTCCTTGAAGGAAGATGGGGCTTCCTATGTTGTTTTCAGTCAGCCAATGAAGTCAACGGGCTGGTATATCGTAGCGATGATTAAGGATCAAACTATCGTTCAGAAAACAGAAGCGATCAAAGCCTCGCTCAAATTTTTGATTCTCATTATTCTTATTTTTGGATTAATAGCCTTAATCGGGTTCGAGTTCGCCATGATCCGCCCGATGCTGGAGCTAAGCAAACAAACTTCTAAGCTTAAAAAAGGTGATTTCTCGGTGCAGGTTAAAGTTCGATCTCGTGACGAGGTAGGGGAACTTGGTCGACAGTTTAACAACATGGTTATGACGATCAAGGAGTTGATCGATAAAAAGTATAAATTGGAGATTCGACAGAAGGAATCAGAGCTCCGAATTCTGCAAAGTCAAATGGACCCTCATTTTTTATATAATACACTGGATATGATCCGTTGGACGGCAAGATTGGAGAAAGCAGCGGAGACGAGTCAGTTAATTGAAACCCTGTCGAAGTTTTTTCGAATGGGGCAGAATAGCGGCAAGCGATACACGACAATGCCTGAGGAATTGGAATTTGTTCTTGCTTACCTGAACTTACAGCAGAAGCGAATGGGAAGTAAACTCCAATTCACCGTGCACATGGAGGAGGAGTTAAGCCATGCTGTTCTTTTGAAGAAGATCATTCAGCCGTTGGTAGAGAACAGCATCAAACATGGTTTTAAACGCGGAGGTGGCCGCATTGATGTCCGCTGCTATATGACGGAGCAGGATGTGCTGATTGATGTTATGGATTCTGGCGTTGGTTTTGCCAAAGACAAACTTGAGGTCATCCGTCAGGTTCTTCAAGATCGAGCCGGCGATGAGGGCATCATGAACCATGCGATCTGCAACATTCATGAGCGTATACAGCTTGAATACGGCGAAGGTTATGGGATCGAGCTTCCTTCGGAAACATCACAGGCTGGAGCTTGCGTAAGGATAAGACTGCCATTTCAAATGAGTGCTCAGGAGGAGAAGCGATGACCATCAAAATGCTAATTGTAGATGATGAGCCCATTATTTGCCAAGGTTTGCGTCATACCATTTCCTGGGAATCGATTGGTGTTGAGGTTGTCGGAGAAGCCTATGATGGCATAGAAGCGCTTGCATTCTTGGAACATTGTCCAGTGGATGTCGTGTTGACAGATGTGAACATGGAAGGAATGGACGGACTTGAGCTTGCGAAGGAATTGAAGAAACGCTTCCCTCAGTCACGCGTCATCATTCTTAGCGGATATGATCATTTTGAATATGCTCGGCAGGCACTGCGGCTCGGTATCGAAGATTATTTGCTTAAACCGGTGAATATCGATGAATTGATGAGCATGGTACAGCGAATTGGCGAAGAGATCAAGCAAGAGCGGAAGCTTATGGGTGAGCAAGAAGTAGAACGGACGCGTAAATGGTTGATGGGGCAGCTGCAACAAAGGGTAGTCGATCAAAATGATGATTATGTGCCTCTGATGATGACGATCGGCTCATGTAACTGTTGGATGATCGCAACGCAGCTCTCCGATTATGCAGAGTGGAGCCAGCGTTCGTCCGAAGAGAAACGCAGAGAGAAGCGGGGGCTCTGGGAAATAAGCGTTGACTCCGCCCTAAGATCATCTGGGCTGGAGACCGTTTCATTTTTCCAACATCAGAATTTGCTGCTGTCGCTAGTTGTGGGCCCATTATCTATGAGTGCGAAGGATCTTCATAACATTTTGAGCGGAGTACTGAGGTTGTCAGACGATCTTGATCTGCATGCCAGTATTTCCCGTCCGTTCCAAGGTTCAGAGCAGATTCACGCTAGCTGCATGGAGGCTATTTCTTTGTTGCACTATGCCGTGTTATCTTCCCTAGCGCCAATTGTATTTCATGATGAAGAACTTATTTTCAAGAGAAGTCATCGTCTGCCTGAATTGATCGTATTGGAGAAAAATCTGATTCATGCTCTGTTTCAAGAAAATGATGGGGAGCTGCGCCAGCAAATTGATGAAATTATGCAGGAGTTTCGCGAGAGTGGCAGCTTAATTAAGGAAATATGGCATGCGTTCCAGGAACTGGTCATTATTCTTCAAAGGCGGCTGCGAGCGGCTGGCATAGATTTGACGGGGTATCTCAACATCTTTCATTCTCAGGAGATCGATCTCTTGGTGCACAACTCCTACAGGGCGATGGAGTCCCTGCTGCGCGCGGAGCTTGCGTCCATGTTCTCATTGATCCATAATTCACTAACTGGGAAAAATCATTGGCTTGCAGACAGGGTTCAATCGTACATTGAAGCCAGGTACAACAAGGATATTAAGGCATCTGAGGTTGCTGCGTGGCTGAAAATAACACCTAATTACTTCAGCATTCTCTTTAAGCAAAAGTTCGGCAAAGGGTTCGCTGAGTATCTGAACGAAGTACGCATCGAACAGGCGAAAGCCAAGCTGTCTGGGACCGATGATCGCGTCTTTGAAATCGCTGAAAGCGTTGGTTACAAAGAATATAAATACTTCTGTTCCATTTTCAAAACATACACAGGAGTTACCCCTACGCAGTATCGGAAGCTTGTCCATACGACTTAAGAGCTTAGAAAGGATAGCGTGACACCTATGTCCGTAATCGCAAGACTCAAAGATCACCCGTTCGGCGTCATCAAAGCATTTAGCTTTATTTTATATGGCGCCTTCGCTATTTATAGTGCATTCTTCCCGCTGTACTTGAAAGAATTAGGCATTTCTAGCGTTGCGATAGGCTTGCTGCTGGCCGGCGGGCCTGTTCTTTCGTTAATCGCCAATCCGTTCTGGGGCTATTGGAGCGACCGTTTGTCTAATGTAAGGCGCATTCTGATCATTCTTCTGATCGGCAGCTTACTTAGCCTGCAAACGGTCTTTTTTACGGATTCTTACCCATTTCTTGTGACTTTCTTACTTGTATTTTTCTGCTTTCAGAGCCCTTTGTTTGCTCAATCCAATAGCCTTATTCTGGAGGCGATTGAGCATACGAATCACAAGTTTGGTTCTTTCCGGCTGTGGGGTGCGCTTGGTTGGGCGTTAATGGCACTGGCGACAGGTCCTGTCATGGAATGGCTAGGTATTCGAGATTTGTGGAAAGTGTGCGGTGTCATGATGGGATTATCCATTGTATTCGCGTGGATGCTGCCTAAGGGTGGGAGAAGCCGAGAGCTGGGAGGCCCAATCAAGAGTGGCAAGAAGGGCGATTATCTGCAAATTATGAGTGATAAATGGTTTATGGTCTTCATTCTATTGGGGATTCTTATTTCGATTCCTAACGCGATGAATAACACATTTGTCTCCATTTATATGTCCGAACTAGGAGGGAAAAGTTCCTTAATCGGATGGTCCGCATTTTTTGCCTCCATTTTTGAAATACCTGTTTACTTACTGTTCGACCGTTTTTTGAAAAAAGATCGAAGGAGCATGTTTTTTTGTCTGGCGGCTGTTAGTTTATTGTACGCGCTGCGCTGGTTCCTAATGGCAGCGGCGACATCGCCTTATCACATTCTTTTCATCCAAGCCTTAAATTCCATAACGTTCGCTGGCTATTATTATGTGGGAACACAGCTGACGGCATATTTAATTCCACCGGCATACAGGGCATCAGGGCAAGCTGTTTATGCCTTGAGTTGGGGAGGTTTGTCTGGCATGGTTGCCGGGATCGCCGGGGGCTTGATATTTCAGGAATTGGGCGCGCATGCCATGTATACGATCAGTGCGTTCATGGCGCTTATGGGTGTAGCGGGGTTCGCGATTATGTTCGTAATTGCCGCTAAAAAGGAAGTGCGTCAAAAAAATACTACACAGTACGAAAAGACTTTACTATAATGAATCTATAAGGATCAATTCTTTTACAAATCAGGGCGAAGGAGGATCAGCTTGAATTCTTTGGATGAACAGATTCGGCGGGTGATGGACAAGCATCGGATCGTTGGATTAGCGGCCTCCGTGATGCGTGAAGGAAGACAGATTTGGAGCGCGGGATATGGCTTGGCGAATGTAGAGAGACGCATCCCCGTTACATCTCAAACGATATTTCGCATCGCTTCTATTTCGAAGACGGTCGTCGCGACAGCGATTATGCAGCTAGTTGAGCAAGGTTTATGCGGAATTGATCAGGATGTAAGCGACATACTCGGATTTCCCGTACGCAGTCCCAAGTATCCAGATACACCGATAACGCTCAAGATGATGATGACCCATACTTCGGGATTGCAAGATGAATATGTTCGTTTTGTCGTTGATTCGCGTAGCGAGAATCCACCTAAGATACGTCTTGCAGATATCCTGCTGCCAGGCGGAACTTATTACACAGACAATCTCTGGGGCGATGGACGGCCGGGGGATCCGGATTACTTCGAATATTCGAATCTAGGTGCTGTTATTCTAGCGACTGTGGTGGAGCAGCTTTCGAATGAACGATTTGACGAATACTGCAAGAAACATCTGTTTGAACCACTTCACATGTACGATACGAGTTTTAATATCGGTGACTTGAAGGACATGGATTCCGTTGCTGTGTTGTATGAATACTCAGCGGCCGATGATCGATTTATGGCAAGTACGGACGATTTTCGTGGGAAGAAACCGGAAGCCATAGATTACAGCGGCTATGTACCAGGTACCAACGGGGCATTGTTTAGCCCGCAGGGTGGTCTTCGCACAACGGTTGATAACTTGACTCGTTTTATGGAAGCGCATTCTAACGCCGGTAAATTGAACAATGTTCAAATCCTGACGTCAGCATCTGTGGATCTCATGCACGCGCCGCATTGGTCAGGTCATCGACAAGATGGTTTCTTCCGCAATTGCGGGCTCCAGTTTCAGATGACAGACGATCTGATCCCGGGGCACAGACTTATTGGGCATTCCGGTGATGCGTACGGTCTGCTAAGTGACATGTATTTTCATAAACAAGAAAAATGGGGGTTCATTCTGCTCATCAATGGTCTTATTCAAAGGAAAGAACAAGGCGTTTATTTTGAGGCAGAAGAAGAACTTGCACGAGTATTGCAGGCTGCTTTCCTCAAATCTTGAGAGAGCGATAGAGATTCGATATTTACATATTTACAACATGTTATTTCGATGTTAGTATATATTACATCGTTAGTATTCTAGCTTCTAGTGGTCGTAGGGAGACTCAATCTCTTCCCACATCCCACTCAGAAATGGACCGGAATGCTAATAAGGAGAGTGGTCGTTTGGTATACGACAAAGACACGATTTACATCATCGGCGACGCGCAAGCTTCTGTGAACAATCCGATTACCCAGCAGTATAATGCCTTTTTTATTGGCCTTGTCGTAGATACGTCAAGCCACAAAATTGTTGATGCAGGGTGTTCATCCACCATACCGCTCACATCGGAATTTGTCCGCTCGATCTTCATCGGGCACAACATGCTTCTCCTTGATGTGGTGGCGGAGGAAATCCGCCAGAGATACCATGGATCATCCCAAAAAGCTTTGATCGTAGCGTATAAAGACGCGCAAAAAAAATACAAATTAGCACTTAACGGCCGGGAAGAGCTGGGATTCCAATCTTCCGGTACAGTGTAAGCTGCTTTATTTATCCGTATGGCAACATACCCGTAAATAAAACCCAGCAAATGGTTTCTTGGGAGGTATCTTCCCGAGGCTGTTTGCTGGGTTTTTGTTACTTTACAATACTGGAGGCGTACCCATGAAGCTTTATATTTCCATAGATATGGAAGGTATAACTGGACTAGTTGATAACACATTTGTGGATTCCAGGCAGTACAACTACACTCGCGGGCAGCACATCATGACGGATGAAGCGAACCATGTTATACGATCTGCTTTTGATGAAGGCTGCAAGGAAGTCATTGTGAATGATAGTCACTCTAAAATGAATAATCTGTTAATCGAGAAGCTGCATCCCGAAACGCAGTTAATTTCGGGCGATGTGAAGCCTTTTTCCATGGTACAGGGATTAGATGCTTCCTTCTCGGGTGCGGCATTTCTAGGCTATCACACGAGAGCGGCGACCAAAGGTGTTCTAAGCCATACGATGATTTTCGGCGTTCGTAATATGTATATCAATGATAGGGTCATTGGCGAGTTGGGTTTCAATGCTTATGTTGCTGGTCATTATGGTGTGCCGGTTCTACTAGTTGCTGGGGATGATGAAACCGCGATTGAAGCGGAGGAGCTAATTCCAGGGATTACGACAGCGATTGTGAAAAAGCGGATATCGCGAACTTCGGCAATGTGCTTAACCCCCGAGAAAAGTGGACTGCTGCTTCAGGAAAAAACAAAGGAAGCGCTGGCTAACGCGGGTAGAGTGAAGCCGCTGGTGCCGCCGGACCATCCCGTGCTGAAGATTGAATTCGCCAACTATGGTCAAGCGGAATGGGCTCACCTGATGCCGGGTACGACCCTAGATGATAACGGTCCTACAGTGACCTTTCAGGCGATAGACATTCTTGAGGCTTACCGAGCCATGTTGGTTATGACGGAACTAGCGATGAGAACGGCATTTTGTTAAAAAGCGAGAGTGGGTGATAGCGTGACACAATATATTCTTCGTAGATTTATCTCCATGATTGTCACACTGTGGCTAATTATTACGGTTACATTTGCACTGATGCACGCTGTTCCAGGGTCGCCGTTTGAGAAAGAGGGCAAGAGTTCGAATCCGACGGCGGTTCAGAATTTGATGGAATTCTACCACTTAGATGAGCCGATAACGACGCAGTACGTACTTTATTTAAAATCATTGCTTTCATTGGATCTTGGACCGTCCATCGGCCACTTTCCCGATACTGTCAATTCCATGATCAGCAGGGGATTTCCAGTTTCGTTTAAGCTGGGCATCGTATCGATCCTGATTTCGATCGTCACAGGAATCGCGCTTGGCACGGTCGCTGCACTCCGGCAAAACCGTATAATCGACTACCTCGCCATGATCTTCGCGGTTATCGGCATAGCAGTACCTAACTTCATCGTAGCTACCTTGTTGATTAAATATGTAGCGGTCGAGTGGAAGCTCCTTCCGGTAGCCACTTGGGGGACGTGGAAGCATGTCATTCTTCCAGCGCTTGCCTTATCAACGGGCCCGCTTGCGATTATAGCTAGGTTGACGAGAGCGAGCATGTTGGAAGTGCTTACTGCCGACTACATCGAAACGGCAAGGGCCAAAGGTCTATCGCCAGCTACGATCGTCATCAAGCACGCACTTCGAAATGCGGTGCTTCCGGTCATTACTCTGCTGGGGGCTTTGGTAGCCAATGTTCTGACAGGGAGTTTTGTTATTGAAAAGATTTTTGCTATTCCAGGAATGGGCAAATATTTCGTCGATGGCATTAATAATCGCGATTACTCGCTCATTATGGGAACGACTGTATTTTATAGCGCGCTGCTCGTGATTATGATGTTTCTGGTGGATATCGCCTACGGGCTAGTTGACCCCCGCATCAAGCTGCACAGGAAGGAGGGGTAAGCGATGAACGTTCCAGATTCCTTGTTTGTCCCTATGGCCAAGAATAAAGGGACATCAGAAGCTATAGTTCGTATGCGGCTGTCGTTTTGGCAGGAAGCTTGGATTAGACTGCGTGCCAATAAACTCGCCATGGCGGGGCTGATCATTATTATTTTGATGGCGCTGCTCGCGATACTTGGACCCATCCTTACCGACCAGAGTTATTCAAAGCAGGTGCTGCTGGATGCCAACCAGAAGCCTTCGGCCGCTCACTGGTTCGGGACGGATGAGCTTGGACGCGATGTATACGCCCGTATCCTGTATGGAGCGCGCATCTCGCTGTTTATCGGACTCATGGCGGCCTTAATCGATTTCGTTATCGGCATTATTTATGGCGGCATCGCCGGTTACTTGGGAGGACGAATCGATAACATCATGATGCGATTCGTTGATCTTCTATACGGGATTCCTTATCTACTCGTAGTCATCTTGTTGATGGTTGTCATGGGACCGGGGCTGCTAACGATCATAGTGGCTTTGAGTGCAACGGGCTGGATTGGCATGGCGCGAATTGTACGCGGGCAGGTGCTTAGCCTGAAGTCATCGGAATACGTGCTGGCGGCAAGAACATTGGGTGGTGGCGCGGGTTACATTATCCGCAAGCATTTGCTGCCTAATGCCATAGGCGTCATTATCGTGCAGGTGACGTTCTCGGTGCCTTCCGCCATATTCGCGGAAGCGTTCCTGAGCTTTCTGGGCTTAGGCATTCAGCCTCCGCTTGCAAGCTGGGGCGTAATGGCTAATGATGGTCTTTCGACCATTTTGTCAGGGCAATGGTGGCGGTTATTTTATCCGGCATTTTTCATATCGATCACGATGCTTGCTTTTAACTTGGTTGGTGATGGTTTGCAGGACGCTTTTAATCCGAGAAGGAGGAGGTAGCCGAGGTGAAAACAACGAACTCGCCCGACGTTATATTGGAAGTGGACAATCTTCATGTCTCGTTCACCACGCATGGTGGAGAAGTGAAGGCGGTTCGCGGAGTCAGCTTTTCGTTAGAAAAGGGAGAAACTTTGGCTATCGTAGGCGAATCCGGCTGCGGCAAAAGTGTAACAGCACGCAGCGTGACGCGCCTTCTTCCTGAGCAAAGCTCGAAGATCAGCCAAGGCAGTGTTCGGTATAAAGGAAGAGAGTTGACCGAGCTGAGCGAAAAGCAGCTGCGAGAGCTGAGAGGCTCTGAAATTTCGATGATTTTCCAAGATGCTATGACGGCGCTAAATCCTACGATTTCCATTGGTGAACAGATCATGGAAGGGATTATTCGCCATCAGAAAATATCACGTTCGGAAGCGCGGAAGCAAGCAACAGAAATGCTGGGGCTCGTTGGCATTTCCAATCCTGAGATGCGTTTGAAGCAATATTTGCATGAATTTAGCGGTGGTATGAGACAGCGGATTATGATTGCAATCGCAGCGGTTTGCAAACCTTCGGTGCTTATTGCGGATGAGCCAACTACCGCGCTTGATGTCACCATTCAAGCGCAAATCATTGAGCTTTTCAAGATGCTTCAGAAGAAAACAGGGGTGTCTATCATTATCATTACACATGACCTAGGTGTTGTTGCGAATATGGCTGACCGGGTCAATGTGATGTATGCCGGCAAGGTTGTTGAATCAGGGACCGTGGATGAGCTGTTCCGCAACCCCCAACATCCTTATACCAAAGGGCTGCTGGCTTCCATGCCGCGTCTGGACACAGATAAGTCGCTTCCGCTTACGCCAATTGCGGGAACGCCGCCGGATCTGTTTGCTCCGCCCCAAGGCTGCGCTTTTGCGGCGCGCTGCAGTTATGCAATGGAAGTATGCGGTGTCTACCAGCCGGAGCAGACTGATGTTTCGAGCGGCCATTCCGTCGCCTGTTGGCTTCAGGATCCGCGCTCTCAAGTTGTATTCCAGCCGTCGATCAAGAGAAATAGCCTGACGGCTCTAGGATAAATAAGACGATGAATGAAGGGGAGAAGTGCACATGAAAAAAGTGTCAGCATTGCTAATCAGCTCCGTATTGGTAATTAGTACGCTACTAGCTGGGTGCAGCAAAGATCCTGGTTCCGGAACGCAAGAGTCTGGAGCCAAACAGACGGAAGCGGCCACAGAAGCGAAGTCCAAGGTCCTCCTCTACAACAATTTAAAAGAACCAACATCTCTCGATCCGCCGAAAGGATTTGACCAAGTCTCCTACGACGTTGTTAATAACGCGTTCGAGGGGTTGACGCGTCTTGGCAAAAACCAGACGCCTGAGCCAGCAATGGCGAAAGAATGGAAAATCACGCCGGACGGGAAGAAGGTTACCTTTACGCTGCGCGACGGTATCAAATGGTCCAACGGAGATCCGGTGAAAGCTGCTGATTTTGAGTACGCCTGGAAACGTCTGCTGGATCCGAAAACAGCTTCTGATGCGGCATTCCTTGCCTACCCAATTGAAGGTGCTGAAGCATTTAACTCCGGCAAGGGGTCGGCGGATGATGTGAAAATCAAGGCGCTGGATGACAAGACGTTGGAGGTTACTTTGTCGCAGCCTGCTTCATGGTTAGTGGGTATGGTATCCAGTCCTGCGTTTTTCCCGGTACATAAGGCTACTGTGGAAGGCAATGCCAAATGGGCAGGTGAGGCGGCTACGATTGTAAGTAACGGACCCTTCAAAATTACGGAATGGAAACACGATAGCGAGCTTAAAATGGTAAAAAACGATCAATACTGGGATGCTGCCAACGTAAAATTGTCAGGCGTTACTTTCAAAATGATCAATGACACGAACACGGCTTATCAACTCTTCACTACCGGGGAGCTTCATACAACGGGTTCCATTCCGGCTGACATGAGCGATAAATTGTTCGCAGACAACAAAGTGAAGGTTGAAGATGCCGCAGGTACGGCTTTCTACCGTTTTAATGTGAAGATGGCACCATTCGATAACGCCAACATTCGTAAGGCATTTGTTGCGGCAGTAGACAGACAGAAACTTGTGGATTTGGTTTTGAAGCAAAAGCAGAAACCGGCTGACGGTTATGTGTCTCCAGGACTTAACGATCCTGCGGGCGGAGATTTCCGTAAAGTTGGCGGCAGCCTGATCAAGTTTGATGCGGGTGAAGCGAAGAAGCTTTTGGAAAAAGGGATGCAGGAAAAGGGATACTCGAAGCTGCCTGACGTAACTTTGACGTATAACACCAATGATGTTAGTCAACGAATTGCTCAAACGCTGCAAGCCATGCTCAAAGATAACCTAGGTATTGATGTGAAACTGGCAAACAAAGAAGGTAAAGTGCTGACTACGGAGCAAAAGGATCTACAGCTGCAATTGTCTCGTTCTTCTTTCCTTCCGGATTTTGCAGATCCGATCAACTTCCTGGATGGCTTCCAATCGACGAATCCGTTCAGCCGTACAGGGTGGGTAAATCCTGCGTATGATAAATTGATCAAAGATGCCTATGTAGAAACAGATGAGACTAAACGATACAAAATGATGCATGATGCGGAGAAGATTTTGATGGACGAAGCTCCAGTTCTACCGCTTTACTTCTATAACTCTACTTATCTGCAAAGCGATAAATTGGAAGGTGTCGTTAGACATGCTTTCGGGTTCTTAGACTTTAAATGGGCAGATTTGAAATAAATTTGGAAGATGGAGGGATGCACCTTTAAGGGGTGCTTCTCCCTTTTTTCATGCGAGAAAGGAGGCTTGTAGTCATGGCTGAGCTTATAAAACCAAGGCGGCTAAGCCCTGGTGATACAGTAGGCATTATGGCGCCGGCATGTTGGGTAGACACGGAGCAGGTGAAGGCGGCATCAACCATTTTAGAACAAATGGGGCTGCGAGTTCGGTTGGGGGATACCCTGTTCAAGAAGCATGGCTACTTGGCGGGAACGGATGAAGAGCGGGCTGGGGAGCTGAATGCTATGTTTGCTGATCCGGCCATCAAAGCTATCATTTGTGCGCGTGGTGGGTACGGTACCGGAAGGATCGCGGACTTGCTGAACTATGACCTTATTCGCGCTAATCCGAAGATATTCTGGGGGTATAGCGATATTACCTTTTTGCATGCGGCTATTAGCAGGTTTGCAGGTTTGGTTACTTTTCACGGCCCCATGTTGATTGATTTTGGGAAAGATGATGTGCACCCGCTTACGGTTCAGAATTATGAAACGCTCCTTCGTCCTTCGGTTCTTCGTTACACGGAGGAGATTTCCCCGCTACAAACGTTAGTGGAAGGAGAAGCTGCTGGACCAATTGTTGGAGGCAACCTCTCTTTAATTGTGAGTACGCTAGGGACGCCATATGAGCTGGATACAAAGGGGAAACTTCTCTTTATCGAAGATATTGACGAAGAGCCTTACAGGGTGGATCGTATGTTAAATCAGCTCAAGCATGCTGGGAAGTTTGCCGATGCGGCTGGTATTCTGATTTGTGATTTTCATAATTGTGAACCAAATAAACGGAAAGTGTCGTTTACTTTAGAGGAGATTTTTGACCATCACATCGTTCCTGCTGGGAAGCCGACACTATCCGGTTTTAGAATTGGTCACTGCTCGCCGAATATTGCGATCCCCATAGGTGTGAGAGCGAGGATGAGTACTTACGAGAAGTTGCTTGCATGTACGGAACCCGGTGTAGAGGCATAAGGAGGCAATAACATGAGCATTATTCAAAGTGTTGAAGTCATGCGGCAGTCAACTCCGCTTAAGAAGCCATTTAAAACAGCGCTGCGTACCGTATACAGTACGGAGTCTATCATTGTCCGAATTAAGAGTAACGACGGCAGAGTTGGTTGGGGGGAGGCTCCAGCGACCATTGTCATAACAGGTGACAGCTTGGATAGCATCCACTCGGCTATCGTAAATACATTCACTCCGTTGTTGGTGGGCAAAAGTCTACTAGCTTATGAACGCATTCTGCAGGAGCTTCATCAATCGATGATCGGAAGCAGCAGTGCTAAAGCAGCTGTGGATATGGCGATTTACGATCTAGTTGCGCAAAACTGTGGTCTGCCGTTGTATCAATTCCTTGGCGGTTATAAGGATCAGATTGAAACGGATTTCACGGTTAGTGTTAATTCCCCGAAGGAAATGGGAGAAGATGCGGTTCGTTATGTGCAAGATGGCTTCAATGTATTGAAGATTAAAGTGGGTAAGGACGACCTCTTGGAGGATATCGAAAGGATCAAGGAAATCCGCAGATGTATAGGTAGCGACGTGAAAATACGCATTGATGCGAATCAAGGCTGGCAGGTGAAGGATGCTATTCGGACGATTCGGCGCATGGAGGATTTGGGACTCGACATCGAACTGGTCGAGCAGCCAGTGAAAGCGGGAGACATCGAAGGGTTGAAGATGGTGACGGATCACGTTGAAACTCCCATTATGGCGGATGAGAGCGTGTTTTCACCCGTTCAAGCCTTCGAGGTGCTGAAAAGTCGTGCGGCGGACTTAATTAATATTAAATTGATGAAATCTGGCGGTATATACAAAGCGCAAATTATTAATCATATTGCGGAAGAGTTCGGTGTCGAGTGCATGGTTGGCAGCATGATCGAATCCCGTGTGGCTGTAACGGCTGCCGCTCATCTTGCTGCTAGCAAGAAGAATATTACCCGCTGTGATTTCGATGCGCCGTTAATGATGCTTCAGGATATTGTGGTTGGCGGTGTGCAGTATGATGGAAGGGTAATGACCTTCCCGAAAGCATCTGGGCTTGGTATCCTGGATGTGGTCCACAGCCAAACGCCAGTGGGGTCATGAGGAGGGATGTGAGTATGGATATGAGTACGAGTATGCCGAAACGGATGATGGTCGCTGTTTCTGTAGCAACCGTATGGACCAAGCCGGATTCGCCGCGTCCCGTGGATGAGCCTGCGATAAGGTATCCGGCCGAGATAAGAGAGTGGCTGGGTCAGATGACGCTTAGAGAAAGGTTGGATTTGTGTCTGGCGAACAGAGTTCAGACGCAAATTCTGTATGGTTCATCCGTCCTTGTCGCGGAGGAAAGCGATGGCTGGAGTAAGGTGTTTATCCCTCAGCAAGGGACGCGCAAGGAGGCATTGGGTTATCCTGGCTGGGTGCCAAGCTGCCACTTGGTTGAAGCGTCGGATGCTCCTCTCGGCTCGAAGAGAGCCGAAGTGATTTCCGATAAAGCGTGGTTGTATAAAAGTCCGTCCCAACAGCTAATTGAGCTAAGCTATCTGACCTCTCTGCCAGTGCTGGAGGAGATGGGGAAGCTGGTGAAAGTGCAGACGCCAGAGGGGACGGGGTACCTGAAAGCGGATGATATTCGCTTGATTGATGGTCCTTTAGCTCCTCAGGCAGGAGTGGCTGACATTGGGCAAGGAATCGTGGAACAGGCGAAGAGGTTCCTCGATCTGCCTTATTTATGGGGAGGAGCATCCTCCTACGGCTTTGACTGCTCTGGCTTTGCGTATACCATGCATAGATATTTTGGGAATTTGATTCCTAGAGATGCCTCGGACCAAGCCAAACAGGGAACTCCTGTTGAGAAGGAACAACTGGAAGCGGGGGACTTGGTCTTTTTCGCCCATGAGGAAGGAAAGGGATCTATTCACCATGTAGGGATTTATGCAGGGGATAATCAGATGATTCATTCCCCTGAAACTACCAAGTCTATCGAATTGGTGGATATGAGAACGTTTAAGTTGGCTCAAGAGCATTGCGCGTCTAGGCGGTATTGGAAGTAGTGCGGCAAGAGGGGCTGTCCCGCGGTCATTGGATGACTTGGGATAGCCTCTTTGTTTTTTTAAAGCTGGAGTGAACTGCAGCGAGGGCTTCAGTTCCCTGTATGAAGCCATAGCGAATTCTCGCTAAGGTTTTTTGTGATTTGTTATTGGTGGGTGAGGTGGAAATTGGTTGTATGGTGATTTGCGTGTGTGGAAGGTGAAGGGGGGGTAAAGTAGCTAACATCAAGGTCTGACGAAGGTTGACTCGTCAGATTTTTTTTTCTGCTGACGAATGGGGCATGTCTCATGCTGTAGCTCTTTCGGAGGGAACTGTGGCCCGCTATTTCACCGGAAAAAGCCTATTTGGCGTGAGAGAGGAACTGTGGTCCGTGATTTCGTCGTTCCGATCGGATGATCGGACGATTTAGGTGAAATAAGCTCCTGTAGTACCCCTGGACCCCGAGGTAAGCCGACTTCCCCTGAAGTAAGACCCTCTAGTTCCCTTACTAGGGTATAAACCCCCTCTGGTTCCGATAAGGGAGTCCAGGACGATAATACTAGATTCTGAGAGTGTTTGTTTTCCAGTAAATAGAAAACAAATAACTGTTAATGTCATTAATTATAACAAACAAGGCTCATTTTCTTTATATTCTAGCATATTTATGTTAGTTTAATTGACATAATCTATGAATTTTAATAATATAAATAGGGAAGGTTCATGTGTTGAAAGTGCCGATGGAGTAGTTTTTGTATGAATTTCGTAGCTTAAATCGAAGTTCTGAATACTGCTTAATCGGCATTTTTGCGTATCAAACTATCTGAGGAGGATGTTTCATGATTTTGAAAAAGACGGCTCTATTGATCTCAGTATCGGCGCTTGCCATTAGTATGTTGGCAGGATGCGGGAATGAAACAACTTCAAGCACTGCTACAGGAACAACGACACCCAGCAGCACAGTCACGAAGAGCGTCATCAAAATTGCTACTCAGTCCCCATTGTCGGGAGGCAGCGCCGTTCAAGGTGAAGCTATTAAGCTTGGTGCTCAGATGTCCTTGGATGACCACAAAGAGGAGTTTGCCAAGCTGGGCTTTGAACTCCAATTGATCCCCTATGACGACCAGGGAGATCCCAAAAAAGGTGTTGCCAATGCCGAGATCATTAGTGCTGACCCAGCAATTCTCGGAATTGTTGGACATATGAACTCAGGCGTAGCGATCCCCTCCTCAGTCGTTTACGAAAAGAATAATATCGTGATGGTTTCACCATCGAATACGGCAACGGAGGTAACCGATCGTAATCTGAAGGTCGTGAACCGAATTGTTGCAAGGGATGATTTCCAAGGTCCTGCAGCAGCTGATTATGCTTTTAAAACAGTGAAAGCCAAAAATATTTTCGTCATCCAAGACAAAACAGCTTACGGCCAAGGCTTAGCAGAAGCGTTCAAAGACGCGGCGACCAAGCAAGGGGCAAATATAGTCGGCTATGAGGGGATTACCGTAGGTGAGAAGGATTTCAATGGGGTGCTGAACATTGCGCTTAGCAAGAAACCTGACTTCGTATTCTTCGGAGGCCTATATGCTGAGGGCGGTTTGCTGATCAAGCAAGCACGCGATAAAGGAATTACAGCGCCTTTCATGGGGGCTGATGGCTGGGATACGCAAGGTCTGGTTGATGTTGCTGGTGACAAAGTAAAAGATGCCTTGTACGCTTCCATCTCAACGGATATTACCAAATCGCCAGATGGTTTGAAATGGGCGGATCAATACAAAACCAAGTTCGGCAAAGCCCCAGACGGATACTCCGCATACGCCTATGACTGTATGACAATCATTCTTAACAGCATTAAAGCCGCGAGCACGGCAGACGGTGGGAAAGTGCCTGCCCGTGATAAAGTTCGCGATGCCGTACGCGCCACCAAAGACTTCCAAGGTGTCGCAACGAAGGTTTCCTTCGATGGCAAAGGTGACAATACATATGCAAAAGTATTTATCTACAAATTTGAGGGTCCAAAATATCCAGGCACGATGATTTCCGAAGTAGGCAAGTAAGACATTCAACGCCATTTTAACTTTAAGTAAAGAGGTATGTGCTTAATAGATATACCTCTTTACGTTTTATTTATCAGCGAAAGGAGAAGCTCAATGATCCTTAACATCCTGCATTCACTCCCCCAAGTATTGATCGACGGGCTTGCTTTAGGAGCTATTTATGCGGTCGTTGCCTTAGGCTATACCATGGTGTACGGAATTCTTGAACTGATCAATTTTGCGCACGGTGAAATTTTTATGACGGGTGCATTCGTTGGAACAGGGGTTTTATTCCTTTTTCAATCGACAGGATGGCTTGGTGGAATGCCGGGATGGGTGGCCTATGTTTTAATTCTCGCTATCGCCATGCTGGTTACGGGATTGCTCGGGGTGGGGATAGAGCGAATTGCTTATAAGCCTCTCCGCAAAGCGCCCAAGCTGATCTCGCTAATCTCTGCGATTGGCGTATCCTTTGTAGTTCAAGATCTCGTTCGGTTTATTTCCGAATTGCGAACAGGCAACTACATCATTAGCAGTATTACGTTATTCGATAAAAATATGACCATCGGCACGTCATCTCTCGGATCATGGCTCGGTGACGCTTCATTGAAAACCAATACGGTCATCATCATCGTAGTGGCTGTCCTCCTAATGATCAGTCTTGATTTTTTTGTGAATCGAACCAAATGGGGAGTGGCCATGCGAGCGGTCGCGCAAGACCGTGAAACGGCTTCGTTAATGTCGATAAACGTGAATAAAATCATTATCCTGACTTTTTTCATCGGATCAGCTTTGGGTGGTGCTACAGGGGTTTTATTTGCACAGCAATATGGGACAATCGATCCATTTATCGGCTATATACTAGGATTGAAAGCGTTCACGGCAGCTGTTCTTGGAGGCATAGGCAACATTCGGGGGGCCATGTTTGGCGGACTGGTCATTGGAGTTCTGGAGATGTTTGCTTCTTCTAATCTGGGTTTGCTGACAGGCGGCAGCTTCGGTTCAGAGTATAAAGATGTGTTTGCTTTCATGATTCTAATCATCGTATTGATATTTAAGCCGGAAGGTCTGTTTGGCAAAGCCGTCAAGGAGAAAGTGTAGGTGACTCATTATGGATAAAATAAAACAGGCATTAGCGCAGAACTCGAAAATGCAAGCCCTGATCCTCGTCCTTCTCGTCTTGGTATCAGCGCTAAGTGTATATATGATGGCTAAATCGGTCATCGCCTTTTTATTATTGCTGGCATCCTTGCTGCTGCTGCACTACACTTCCTTCACGACTAAGGTCAAATGGATGCTAGGCGGTATCCTGGTTATTCTCATTATTCCATTTGCTTCCTCTGGAGGCCCTGCCTACGAATCTTATATGGAGGTTGCTACGCAAAGCGGGATTTATATCGCAATGGCGCTCGGACTGAATATTGTCGTTGGTTTTGCAGGCCTGCTAGATCTGGGTTTTGTTGCTTTTTTCGCAATTGGAGCTTACACATATGGCATCTTCTCTACCGCTCAAGCGAACAAGTTCCTATCAGGTGATTTTTTCCCACTTTCAGGTTCAACGTTTTGGCTGTTCATTTTTATTGGCGGATTTATGGCTGCTCTGTTTGGCATCCTTCTCGGTCTACCCGTTCTTAGAGTGAAAGGAGATTACCTTGCGATCGTGACTCTGGGCTTCGGTGAAATTGTTCGGATCATCTTCAATAATCTCGAGAAGCCGATTAATATTACGAACGGCGCGAAGGGGATATCGTCGATTAAGCCGCCGGATCTGTTCGGACTTGAATTCACGCATCCTCATGAATTTTATTTCATTGTGATTGCGATCTTGGCGTTTGTGATTTTCGGGGTAAAAAGATTCGAACATTCTCGCATGGGACGTTCATGGAAAGCGGTTCGAGAAAACGAAATTGCCGCTCAATCCATGGGAGTTCCGTTAATTCGCACGAAGTTGACAGCGTTTGCTGTAGGAGCCTCGTTCTCCGGCATGATGGGGGTCGTTTTTGCGGCCAAACAGACGTTTATTGACCCTTCCAGCTTTACCTTGCTTGAATCCATTACGATATTAGTCATGGTGGTATTAGGCGGAATGGGAAGTGTTCCAGGCGTCATACTTGGAGCTGCACTTATTACGATTCTTAACTTGCAGGTGCTTACGGAATTTGCGAATTGGCTGAATCAATTGACGCTGCAGGGTGTCGTCCACATTCCTTTTGCCCTATCCCCGGCCAAGATGCAGCGCTTAATATTTGGGGCTATTCTCATTCTCTTTGCCGTCTTTAGGCCAAATGGCTTGATTTCCGTGAAAAATCGCAGGGTCAACGAAAAGATGATTCAGGAACGAATCTCATCAACGACCGTGAAACCAATAACCCCTCAAAGCGGAGGGATCGCTCAATGACCGTTCTGAGAGTGAAACATTTAGTGAAACGTTTCGGCGGACTGATTGCTGTTAATGGTGTTCAATTTGATTTCCAAAAAGGGAAAATATCCGCGGTTATCGGTCCGAATGGTGCCGGGAAAACGACCTTTTTTAATATGATTACCGGTATTTATACGCCTGATGAAGGTGAAATCGAATTGGAAGGCAAGTCAATTGTGAACGTTAAGCCTGATCGAATTACGGAAAAAGGCATCGCCCGTACCTTTCAAAATATACGATTGTTTGGCCATATGACGGTTATTGAAAATGTGATGGTCGGCATGCATATCCATTTGAGAGGCGGAATAATAAGCACTTTACTGGGGTTTGCCAAGACACGGCTTGAGGAACAACAGGCGATGGATCAAGCCTATCGGTTATTGCAATATGTAGGTCTCGCCTCCTATCTCAATGAGAATGCGAACAGCCTTTCTTACGGAGCGCAAAGGCGGCTTGAGATCGCGAGAGCGCTCGCGGCAAGGCCTAAAGTGCTGTTGCTGGATGAACCCGCAGCGGGAATGAATCCGAGTGAAACCAAAGATTTGACAGAGCTTATCAGGCGTATTCAACGGGAAATGGACATTTCCATCATACTCATTGAACACGATATGAAACTTGTTATGGAATTATCCGACCACATTCTAGTGCTAGATCACGGTGAAAAGATAGCAGAAGGATCTCCGCATGAGATTCGATCGAACCCGCGTGTAATTGAGGCCTATTTAGGTAAAAGTGCCTTAGCAGAAGAGGTGAAATAATGAGCTTATTACAGCTTCAAGAGGTCCAGGCTTACTATGGAGGAATTCAAGCCTTAAAGGGAATCTCACTTCATGTCAATGAGGGGGAAATTGTTACGTTGATCGGCTGTAACGGAGCGGGGAAGTCCACGACACTGAAGTCTATTTGCGGTCAGGTGAAGACCAAAGGCTCCATTTTGTTTAAAAATCTAGACATATCGAGTTGGCAGCCGCACCAAGCGGCGATGGAAGGAATCGCACATGTCCCGGAGGGCAGGCGTATATTCCCCAAGCTTACGGTCAAAGAGAATTTGGAGATGGGCGCATTTTCCGTTAAAGATAAAAAAGTGGTAAAAGAGCGTATGGAGCAGTCCTTCGCATATTTTCCGCGGTTGCGCGAACGTTTGAACCAAACTGGAGGCACCATGAGTGGTGGAGAACAACAAATGCTCGCAATCGCCCGCGCGCTCATGATGAAACCTAAGCTGCTGCTGCTCGACGAACCATCGATGGGTCTGGCTCCCGTTATCGTAGATCAGATCTTTGAAATTATTGGGGAAATGAACCGAACAGGGATGACGATTCTGCTTGTGGAGCAGAATGCCTATCAAGCTCTGCAAATTGCGAATCGGGGTTATGTCATACAGACCGGAGAAATTATTTTGGAGGATGACGCCAAGACGTTGCTTGTCAACGATCAAGTAAAAGAAGCTTACCTGGCGGGATGAATTCATTTCTGCCGATGTTTTATGGCATCATGGCATCATTTTTTTTCTCTTTTTCCTTCATCATGAACCGGTCCATGGAGCTGTCTGGAGGATATTGGGTATGGAGTGCTTCGCTTCGTTATCTGTTCATGTTTCCTCTGCTCTTGTTGATTGTAGGGATCAGGGGGAACCTCCGGGTCCTACTCTATGAAATGAGAAAGCAGATAGGGGTGTGGATGGGTTGGAGCATTGTCGGATTTGGACTATTTTATGTACCGCTTTGCTTCTCCGCCGCCTATGGACCTGGATGGCTGCTTGCAGCCACCTGGCAGATAACGATTATTGCGGGTTCTTTGCTTGCTCCATTCTTCAAGGAAAAACTCCCTATACAGGGTTTGCTTATTTCTCTCCTTATCCTATTTGGCGTAATCGTCATACAGGTGGATCATGGGGATCAACTGTCCGTGAAAGAGTTGCTTCTAGGTACGTTGCCAGTTTTGCTAGCAGCTTTTGCTTATCCGCTAGGCAATCGGAAGATGATGGAGGTTTGCAAAGATCGCTTAGATACCTATCAGCGAGTTCTAGGTATGACAATAGCTAGTCTCCCGCTATGGATCGTACTCTCACTCTACGCGGTTGTTCATGCAGGTGCGCCCACCGCAGGGCAAATCGGTCAATCCGCTCTAGTGGCCGTTTGCTCAGGCGTGATTGCTACGGTTCTTTTTTTCACAGCAACAGAACGGGTGAAAAGCTCATCTCATCAACTAGCTGCCGTAGAAGCAACGCAAGCCGGTGAAATCATTTTTACAATTCTCGGTGAAATGTTATTTCTTGGTGCGGCATTTCCAACGGTTTTATCTTGGACGGGGATGTTTTGTGTGATTTTCGGCATGATCATCCATAGTTTACTACCGAAAAATAGACGAATAAATTAAGATTAATTCCATTTTCGTGATACAATAGCTTTCTATCCGATTAATGGAACGGAGTGATCACATGAGTAAAGGCAAGGGAACTGGCAGAGGAACGGACAAAAAAGGCTGGAATAGATGGCAAGCTAGTGCTAATAAAGCAAAGAGCGCCCCGAAACCCTATAAAAGCAAAGGTCTTAAGAAAGATAGCGATGATAAAGTAAGCACCAGCAACAAAGGATAGTGCATTTCTAGTTAAAAGAGGCCCACATATACGATATGTGGGTCTTTTATGCATGCACATTGAATAAAATTAATATTACAGGTAACAATCTCTAATAACATATTAAAGAAGGTGAACTAGAATGAAAGATAAAAGACGAGAAGATGCTTGGACCGATAATCATGATGTAACGTTAGCTCAAACTGTAATTAGTCATATTAAAAATGGAAGTACGCAACTTGCAGCATTCGAAGATTCAGCAAGTAGATTGAATCGTACGGCTGCCGCATGTGGATTTCGATGGAATAAAGAACTGCGCCATCAATACGAAACCGAAATCAATGACGCCAAATTGTTTAGGATGAAACGCAAGCAACAAAAAAGAGATATTCATGCAACGATTTCTGGCATGCCGACACTGGAAGATGAACCGATGATGCCAAAATATGAGGATGCTTTTAGACAAATCATTAAGATCGCGAAGGATCAGGCGATAAAGTTTGAACAATTAATTCATGAAAACTCAAAGCTCAAACTTGAAATTAATGAATTAAGAAGTCAGAAGGAAAGCGTCAATGTGGTTAAAAGTAATGAAGATGTGGCAACGGAGGATCTTCAAACTTTCCTCAAAATTATGAACAGAGCAAGAAATTTAACTTCTTTAAATTTGAATGTATAAGTCTTCCTTACACTCCACATGATAAGATTACACCACGAGAAGGAGTGATTTATACATGGCAAACAGTAACACGCTAGTTGTTCCAGAAGCAAAAGCTGCTCTAAATCAATTGAAATTTGAGGTTGCTCAAGAGTTAGGGATTGCCTTGCAACCTAATGGTTACAACGGCCATCTGGCTACACGCGAGGCTGGCTCGATTGGTGGTACTATCACCAAACGGTTGGTACAAATAGCGGAACAACAATTGCAAGGATTTAGACGCTAATCACTTTGTAAAAGCAAGAACTAAAAAGACTACAATCACTCTTCCTCCTTGGGTGAATGCAGTCTTTTTTATTTTGAGATAGGCCATTCAAATAAAGAGGGTGTCCCAGATTAACGGGAAATACTACCGCTGTTTAATTGAGTAAGACAGCTACCGGGTGAATAAATGGCATTTCTCCTGTTAATGGGGACGATTGAGCTAGGAAGTAGGGGAGTTGGAGAAATTAACGGTATAATTTCCAGTTATTTCATTTGCTAAGCCGAAATTGCTTGAAATAACGGGCATTTTTCCCGCTAATCGCTGAAAAACCCAAAAAATGAGGCTGTCCCAAGTCATCCATGACCGCGGGACAGCCTCTTTGCCTTATTCGTGCGTGTGAGTTCCCACATCCATACCCCATTTCCATCGCCTTGGTTAAGGTAATTGACCAATCAGCTTCGTTCCATTTCACATCCCAGCCTAGCAATTCCGTGATAAAACGTAATGGGACTTGCGTACGCCCATCTCTGAGAACGATAACGCATTCCGCGCCGATTGATGGCCTCGCTCCAAGTAACCATTCCGGTCCGATTGACCGTTCGCTCCTCCTCTCCGCCTTGCCTATGTTGCACTTTGTACAACATAAAAGAGCTTTACACCCTGCCATATCCCAAATGATTGCACAAAGTGCAATCATTTGCGCCAAATGGCGTGAAAACAGCGCTGATCTGTCCGAAACGTTGTTCAAAGTACAACGTAGAAGGAGACAGTGGTTGAATGGAGGCTATAATATTGCACAAAGTGCAACATAGAGTAGGCCATGGCCGTTGTTGGCAGCTGTTATTGGATGAAATCCAATAAGTAGACATTCCGCGCTAATTGATGGGCTCACTCTAAGTAACGCATTCTGCGCCAATTGATCGCCTCGCTCCAAGTAGCCATTCCGCGCCAATTGATGGCCTCGCTCCAAGTAACGCATTCCGCACCAATTGATGGCCGCGCTCCAAGTAACGCATTCCGCACCAATTGATGGCCGCGCTCCAAGTAACGCATTCCGCGCCGATTGATGGCCTCGCTCCAAGTAGCCATTCCGGTCCGATTGACCGTTCGCTCCTCCTCTCCGCCTTGCCTATGTTGCACTTTGTACAACATAAAAGAGCTTTACACCCTGTCATCCCGCACTTTATTGCACAAAGTGCAATCATTTGCGCCAAATGGCGCGAAAACAGCGCTGATCTGTCCGAAACGTTGTACATAGTACAACGTAGAAGGAGACAGTGGCTGAAAGGAGGCCATAATATTGCACAAAGTGCAACATAGAGTAGGCCATGGCCGTTGTTGGCGGCTGTTATTGGATGAGATCCAATAACAAGCCCAATTTGACGGTTAGATTGCGCATTTCATTGGAGTGATTCCAGATTTCATCCAATAAGATCGCTAGTCGCGGCTTCAAATCACTGTGTTCATTGGATTCCATCAGACGAAATCCAATGAACCAATGCGTTAGCGCCGACCGCCGACCCAACCCCAAGCGGTGTAAGCGCAGTTTGGACTTTGTAGACTTTCTTTGCATTTATCTGACTTACATGTTGTGAGCAAAGAGGCGAATCCCGCCTTTTTTCATTTTACATGGAATATTTTATGGGCGATTGGGTGAAGTTAGGAAGGCCGTAATAATAGTCAAAAATAAGATGGAATAGAGGAGAAATACGGATATGAAATGCAAAATAAACCGAAACGCAGCTAAGGTTTTGAAGGATATGTTGAGTCAGGAAGGCGCGGAGGGTAAGATGGTCCGAGTCATTATTACTCAGAATCATGGTGATCACGGTCATTATGACGTCATCTTGGATAATGCCACTGAGAATGATGAAATCGTAGAAACAGATAAAGGGATCAATGTCTTACTTGATAAGCGAGAGAATCTGTTGGATGGCGTTTGGATTCAGTATTTTCATGTCCCGGAAGAAGGTTTTTTCATTACAAATCCTTCTACAGGATTTCTTGAGAAGTAAGGTAATGACGTATATTCTTGTCGCAAGTAGGGACAGGAACATACGTCATTTTCATTTCTATTCACGTTTGATAAAGAATTTAAAGACACTATTTTTCAAATAGTCCAGCGAATAGAAAACAGGACTATCTTCTTCATCGAAATGAAGTTGTTTTAATAAGAGGATTTCATTGCCAAGCACTTTCACGGCATTCTGATCCATTTCTTCGGAGCTGCTTAACGCGCAAATTTCAGTAATGGCGTAGGCGATGTTGATTCCCATCTTGCTCTTTAAGAAATCAAAGATCGCTCCTGAAAATTCCCCTTCAAAATGACCTGCCACCAGACTCTGCGGGAAAATATTATAGTAAAATGCCACTTTCTTGCCGTTTGCTGTTCGCGAACGCTCCAAAATGACAACCTTTTCATCATCATCGATTTGTAATTGCTTTCTCCAATCTTCCTCAGGCTCTCTTGTATAGATCTTAATGTCTAATTCGCTTTCGATATAACCCTGATTTTTAATCATTTGCCCCACACTTTGCAGCTTGCTTAGTGGATTGATAATGAAATCCGGACGATTGTTGACATAGGTCCCGACGCCGTTTTTACTAATGAGCACCTTCTCCCGCTGAAGCATCTTGAGCGCTTCACGGAGTGTAGGGCGGCTTACCTCGAATTTCTTGGCGAGTTCGGGCTCAGACGGAAGCTTGTCTCCCGGCTTAAGTTCGCCTTCGTTAATGCTTCTTTCGATCTCTTCTTTGACTCTGAGATAAAGCAACTTTTTCTCCAAATTTCAGCGATTCCTCTCCATAGGTTGATGATGGTTAAGTTCAATAGTTACTAAAATCCGAGCTGTCTGACAACAATAGTGTACCACATTTTTTGAAATATGAAAGACTAGATAAGCCATATTATTAGCAAAATCAAGCTGTTTATCTACACAATTATTTAACATTGGATTGATTGACACAAGTGAGATGTCTTACCTATAATTTTAGATGTCAGACAGCATGAAATGCAGCGGAGAAGGAAGGAGGACTTGCTAAAAGGAGCACGGCATGATTATGAATTGCATATCATTTGATTTCACGGAGGGGCATATTAAATGAGGAAAAAAGTGTTAAGTCTAATGACGATATTAACTTTGGCGGTTCCTTTCTTCACTAGTGCGAGCACCACTCATGCTGCAAGTTATTCAGAGCTGGCTGCCTACTGGGCACCTCAGGTTTACCAGGATGTGAATGCTGATCTTGATGTAAGGGCAGATTTTATTACCAATTTCAACTATGACGGCGATTATTTGGCTCGCAATAACTGGGATAATCTCTCCAATTACAATGAAAATGGATATGTCTACTATAAAGTGTCTGAAACGACAACACATTACTTTATTGAGTATGACTTATTCCATGCAAGAGACGATGCTTACACCAGACCGCTTGATGCCCATGAGAATGACCTTGAAGGCCTATTCCTTGTGATCAAGAAGGATGGTTCCAACTATGGATCGTTCCAGCTAATGGAAACAATGGCGCATAACCAATGGTACGATTACACGAATGATCCTAACATTACCTCTGGTTCCGATGGTGTTGATGGTGGCGTTCTCTTCAACGGGAGTCATCCCATGGTGTTTTGTCAGGCGAATGGACAAAGTCCCAGCGGTGGGCATGGCGTCAAAGCCTATGACGGATCAAACGCTCCGGGCGGAGATGGCATCGTCTACGATTACTCGGGTGCAGCACAGTTCCCAACCAATACATCAGGCAGCTATACGAACCATTACAGCTACGCATTAGTTGAGTGGGGAGATCTTTGGAACCGCCGGAACGACCCTAACATTTTCGCTTCTTGGGGGACGATTGCAGGCGACAACCATACAGCTAACTCGGCGAATGCGCCGTGGGGCTGGGACGATAGTGATGACGACCTTACGCTACAGGGGATGAACTGGTCTGATCCGGCTCACCAAGTAGATGTGCACTTGAATGGTCTCGGTAATTTTTCGCATACCTATGTGTTCAATCCTTACTACTCTCATAAAATAGTTCTCCAGAATGCACAGAGTCTGGAAGATCGTGACCCGTTCGGAGGTAAAAGCGATATGTTCATCAAAGCCTATGTGAACGGACAAGGGCAGACGGATGCTAGGTTCTGGAAGAAAAATGATGCTCCTAAAAATCAAGTTTACAATATAGCTTTTGGTGCTAATGATGCTGAATTCGGTCCTAACTTCTCAGAAAACTACAATACCGTCTATCTAGCGAAACCATCCAATAGCAATGTTGAAATCCATGTCTATGATTCAGATGGAACTTCTGGCGATGACGATATGGGATATATCTCAGCGGTTATAGCGCCTGGAAGCACCCAATCTTGGACAGATGCGCTGACAAGTAATGGGCAGTCAAAGGTTTCAGCTACCGTAACTGCGCAATAGGGTTATTGTAGGAGCAAGTCGGTTGGGCCAAATATTCGAAAGAGAACACATCTAGGAGGATGGGTAATGTTTTTGAAACCGAAGGCACGTACGGTAAGTTTGTTATTGGCAGCTTCATTCATGTTAACCACGGTATTAACGGGGTGTGGAGCTGGCGGAAGTAAGACAGCTAGTGCACCAACAACAACGCCAGCCAGCACGACGAGCAGTGAACCTGCGAAAGCCACGAAAGCACCAGAGTCGAAGAAACTAGTTGTTTACGCAGCATTAAACGAAGATGATATCGTACAAATTCAAAAGAAGTTCAAAGAAGATACGGGCATTGAGATTGAATACTTGCGTTTAAGCGGTGCTGGTGAAGCAAGTACGCGCATTCAAGCTGAAAAGGCTACACCTAAAGCGGATATCTTCGTAGGGGGCTCCGTTGAGTTCTATGAGCCGCTTGCTCAGCAAGGTTTGCTTGAAAAGTACACGTCCCCTAATGCCAAGGAAATTGAGTCCCGTTTCAATGATCCGAAGGGATACTGGCAAGGTTGGTACATGGGCGTTCTCGGTATCGTTCTGAACAAAGATAGATTCCAAAAGGAGCTTGCTCCAAAAGGCGTAAAAGAGCCAGCGACATGGGACGATTTACTTGACCCTAACTATAAAGGCCTATTCCTTACGTCCAATCCTGCGACAGCGGGCGGCGGTTATATCTTCGTTGCTGACCAGTTGTTCCGATTGGGAGAAGAAAAAGGTTGGGACTATTTGAAAAAGCTTAGCGCCAATGTGCATCATTATACACCAGCTGCTGGGGACGGAATTACGCTTACTGCGACGGGCGAATTCGTAGCTGCCATGTCTTGGGCGCATGATATCGTTAAATCCGCGCAAAAGGGTTACCCAATTAAGGTTATCGTGCCTGAGCAAACGGCTTTTGAAATCGGCGGTGTTGGTGTAGTTAAAGGTGGAGCGAATACAGAGAATGCGAAGAAATTCGTGGACTGGTTGTTAACCAAACCAGTTGGGGAAATGAACACGAAGCTGTCTAATCGCTACTCCGTTAGAAAAGATGTAGCACCACCAGAAGGTATGATTAAGATTGAGGATGTAAAGCTAGTTAACTATGACAGAGATAAAGCTGCTTCTATGAAAGCAGATGTTGTGAAGAAATTTACAGAACTGACAAGCAAATAAGTGATGTAAAGGAAAAGCTTGTACACCTCCTCCTGCGGCCAAATGGCAGGGGGAGGTGCATGCTTATAACCGAAAGGTGTGGAAAGATTTGATTTCATCTACTGTCAAAGATACCTGGTCGGAAATAAAGAGGTTGCGGAAGGAACCTGCCCTAGCTTTGGGTGTGGCAGCGATCATTCTGATCACCTGTTTTTTTGTCATTTGGCCGATTCTGAAGGTGCTTAGCTTCACTCGGCCGGAGGATTATCTTAAACTTTTTACATTTTCCAGATGGTATCATGCAGCTTTGAATAGTTTATTCATGACAGCTATCTCAACCATTTCATGCACGGTCATTGCCTTTATTTTTGCCTATACGATTACAAGATTGAAAGTTCCCTTCAAAGGGCTTTTTAAATTTATAACGATATTGCCGATTGTTTCACCTCCTTTTATTGTCGCTCTGTCCTACATCCTGCTTTTCGGCAGACAGGGAATCATTTCAAAATATGTGCTGCACGTTAATATAGATGTCTACGGTTGGCATGGGCTTTGGTTAGTTCAAACGATGACCTTTTTTCCTTATGCTTATGCAGTCATTCATGGTGTATTGAAATCAACCTCCACCAATTTGGAGTATGCGGCTTATAATCTCGGTGCCTCCCATTGGCAAGTATTTAAACAAGTTTTTCTTCCCCTGTGCAGGCCGGGTATTGCAGGCGGAGCATTAATTACAGCAATGAACGTCTTAGCTGACTTTGGAAATCCCATGATCATAGCGGGGAACTTCACTGTTCTTCCAACAGAAGCATATATGCAAATGTCAGGGATGTTCGATTTAAATTCGGCTGCTGTGCTCTCAACCGCGCTGCTAGTTCCTGCACTTGGTCTATTTGTATGGAACAGGGCTTGGGTAGGAAAGCGTTCCTACATCACCGTTACCGGTAAAGAAACTTCCCTGGAGCATTTTCCACTGCCCTTTGCGGTTAAATGGGGGTTATTTGCTTGCTGTATGCTCGTCACGCTCATCGTTCTTTCGGTTTATGGTGTGTTGTTTTATGGAGCTTTCACCAAAACATGGGGATTTGATTGGTCGTTCACGCTGCAAAATTTACTTTATGTGGAGGCCAAGGGACGAGAAATCTTTAACAGCTTGAAATTCGCTTTGCTTGCATCGTTAGCGGCTGGATTCTTTGCCCTGCCACTCGCTTATATTGTTCAAAGGAAGCGTGTAGGCATCAACCGATTGCTTGATTTCTTAGCGATATTGCCGGGGGCTGTACCGGGAGTATTCTTAGGACTTGGCTTTGCCATGGCCTTTAACGAGAAACCGCTGCTTCTCTCAGGTACTTCGCTCATTATGGTTCTTGCCCTTATGTTCTGGAATTTACCGACGTGCTATAGCGCCAGTCTGGCTGGTCTTCAGCAGATCAGCGGAGCGCTGGAAGAAGCTTCGCTCAATCTCGGTGCAAACAACTTCGCTACATTCAGGAGAATTGTACTTCCTTTGTTGAAAGGACCTTTTATCTCGGGAATTGTCGTGTCTTTTCTACGGTCTGTTACCTGTTTAAGCGTTATTATTTTCATTTACTCGGCGAAAACTTCCGTAGGTACGGTGTCCATTCTTGGATTAGTGCAGAACGGCGCTTGGGGAAGCGCATCGGCCTTTACGATTGTGCTGATTTCCATCGCATTCGTTGTGCTGCTGTTGGCACAGTTATTCTTGAAGAAGCAGGGCAGATCGATAGAACTATAAGTGGAGGAAACCATGAACACGGAGAAACCGATGATCCAAATTTCTAATGTTTCAAAAAGCTTTGGAGACTTTGACGCCATCCGTCAAGTGTCTCTCGACATTCCCGCAGGCAGCTTCACCACACTTCTCGGGCCAAGCGGTTGCGGCAAAACGACGCTGATGCGGCTCATTGCCGGATTCTACGAGCCGGATGCCGGTCATATTTCTATAGAAGGTAGAAATATGAATGAGCTGCCTGTCTATAAGCGGAATACGCCGCTTGTTTTTCAGGAATACGCCTTGTTCCCTCATATGACGGTATACGAGAATATCTCTTATGGATTAAAGCTGCAGAGGCCAACCCGGCAAGAAGTGAAGGACAAAGTCGATGCCATGCTCAGTATGTTCGGGCTTCAAGGGCTGCAAGGCAGGCTTCCCAGAGAGTTAAGCGGAGGACAACAACAGCGCGTTGCCTTTGCAAGGGCGCTCGTTATGGGGCAGAAGGTACTTCTGATGGATGAACCACTCAGCAATTTGGACGCCAAAATGCGAGTTGAAGTAAGAGATGAGCTTAGAGAGCTGCAGCAACGATTAGGCATTACAGCCATTTTTGTTACGCATGATCAAGATGAAGCTTTGTCGATCTCGGATCGAATTGCTGTGTTCAACAAGGGGCGTATCGGACAAGTGGGGACACCTTGGGATATTTACTTTAAACCGGAAAGTAAGTTTGTTGCCGACTTTGTTGGCACAGCTAATTTTATAGAGGGTGAAGTAGTAGCGGAAGAGGGCCAAGATTTGATTGTAAAATGCGGAACTGTCGTATTTCGCGTTCATCGAAGCGACTACGCCTTCCGGACTGGTGACCGGGTGACGGTTGTCATCAGACCGGAATGCATCTCCATTACCGATAAGCTGGCGGAAGGTCACAATGTTTGGACCGGTGTCATTCAGAGAAGCAGCTTCCTGGGGCGCATGATCCGTTATTGGATCAATGATGCTCCGCTACAATGGATTGTCGATGACGCAAGTCCAAGTATGCGGGGATATCTGCAAGGCAAGGTGCATCTAGCGCTGGATAAGCATAACATTCATTTGCTGCCGTCCGAGAAGGAAACAACGACATACTAACGATAAAGGGGATATTCCTATGCTGAATACCAAAGTTCAATTCCTGAATGTAGGGTGGGGAGATGCTCACCTGATTACTTTGCCGTCCGGCGCTGTTTGCTTAATTGACGGAGGTGACGGTACGTTCTCCGAAGATCAAGACCATCCCTTGTCTTGGATGAACCGGAATAGGGTTGATCGACTGGATTGGATGCTCCTTACGCATATTCATGAAGATCATGTCAACGGACTTCTGGATGTCGCAAGAGCTAAATTGGTCATCCGAGCCGTTCTGCCGTATGAGCCCTTTGAACTGCCTCCGGAAGAGCTGGTTCAAGAGCTAAGGGACGATTTTACTTGTAGAGTATACCGCATGTTAGCTACTTATCTGGAGTTAGTTCAGGTCTTAATCGAACAGGGGACGGAGATCAAGTGGCGCAGCGAGTATGGATCATGCGAGCAATCCAGGATTTGGTCTGAGGAAGGGTTCACCTTAACCCAGCTGTATCCTTGGGAAGGCGATCCGCTTCCGGCCTACGAGATGCTCATGAAAGCTCTATCAGATGATGCAGAGGACAATGGCTTACGGGAAGATTTACCGCGATTCTTTGAACTATCTAACCATGATAGCTCCGTATATCGACTCAGCAGCGTGGAAGAACCCCAGTCGACTGTGTTGCTCGGAGCGGATCAATTAGAGCCAGGATGGGAACGTCTGGCTCAGCGGACAGATTTAACGTGCAGCATTTGGAAAGTTTCTCATCATGGGATGGATGACGGCTTTAATGCCCGCATTCTATCATGGATTCAGCCTAAACATTGCATTATTCCCGTCAGCATCGGGCGCTCTCATGCTCTGAAGGGAGAATGGGAAGAGCTTCGTTCGAAGACGGATGCTGACTTTTATTTAACGGGGAGTTTTGCCAGAGGCAAGACATGCCGGATTGTTAACGGATCTATGCCAATTGAAATTGGCTTTTAATTTAAAGGAGATAGACAAATGCTAGGCAACAAGATTAGCTTTATACTTGCTTTTTCTGCAGGACTATTAGGTGTTACACAAGGAATGATGAATGCGTACATCGGGAAAGTTCAGGGACAATATGGGATGATTATTGGTGTTTCTGCGATCCAAATCGTCTTTGCTTCTTTTTTATTGTGGCGCATGAAAGCTCATTCTCCGCTACAGCTTCATGTTATCCCATGGATACTGGTTGCTGGTGTTTTGGGCGTAGGAATTATGTTCAGTACGTCCTATGCCACAGGGAAAATTGGCACTCTCCCCGTATTTATTCTGATCATTGCCGGGCAAATGGTTGCTTCATCGGTTATCGATCATTTCGGACTTATGGGTTTGCCAAAAAATCCGGTTACTTTAGCGAAATTCGGAAGTATCTTACTTATTATGACAGGTATACTTTGTTTCATAAAATCATCTAGGTAAATCAAACAGAAAGCTTGAGGAGAAGGAGAGCGTATGAACGAGCAACTAGCGTATGATAAGGCCATTATGCAGGATGCAATACGGTATGTGAAAGAAGCGGGTATTTTGATTAGGGAGCTCATGAAGATGCCGCTGCAAATTCAAGAAAAGAAGAATCAAGCTGATCTTGTGACAGAAGTCGATATGCAAAGCGAACAATTGCTGCGCAGTCGAATTAACCGTGACTATCCGGATCATTGGATATTATCGGAGGAAACAGATGGTGGCAGGGAAGATTCCCATCATATGTTAAAGCAACCTCCAGCCGGGTACGGATGGATTATCGACCCCGTGGATGGCACTATTAACTTCATTCACAACATCGCACATTTTGCGATCTCGGTCGGTA
Source organism: Paenibacillus sp. J22R67 (assembly GCF_059692175.1). NCBI lineage: Bacteria > Bacillati > Bacillota > Bacilli > Caryophanales > Paenibacillaceae > Paenibacillus > Paenibacillus sp. J22R67. Next base: position 770,105 of record NZ_JCAUAX010000004.1, read on the forward strand.
TTGTGAAAGATGGCGTACCGATTGGCGGAGTCGTTTATAATCCTGTTACCAATGAGCTGTACTCGGGTCAAAAGCAGGGCGGGGCTTTCCTGAATGGCCACCGGCTTCAGGTTGGGCAGGAGCAGGATATTAGTCAAGCCTTGCTGGCAACGGGATTCCGCGCTTTGGACTGGAAACCGAACTCCGTGGTTGTGGAACAAATCGGAAGAATGACAGGTAAAGCTCGCAGTGTCCGCATTATGGGAGCAGCCAGTCTTGATTTATGCCTAGTGGCATCAGGGAGATTGACTGGATTTTGGCATGATGGACTATATCCTTGGGATGTTGCTGCCGGAATGGTTATTCTGCAAGAAGCGGGTGGCGTACTAACCGATGCTTCGGGGAAAACATTTGTCTTAAGCGATGATAGCTTGGTTGCTTCCAATGGGATCATTCACCGGGAATTGATGTCACTATTGAAATGAGATAACGGACAGGGGAGGAGCTTGCTTCAAAAGATATTTTGTCATCACCTTGAACCTCATGGTATGATTTTATCAAATGACTGTTATCTTACTGGCAAGTAACTCTCATAAGGACGGTGTCTTAAGATTGAACAATCAAATTCAAAGCTACTTAGATCGTATTGGTTTTCAAGGTTCGCTTGATCGCAGTGCTAAGACGCTGGCTGCCCTGCAAGAACGACATTTGTACTCGGTTCCCTACGAGAATTTGGACATTCTGGAACGTAGAGCGCTGTCGCTAGATCCACAGGAGCTGTATCACAAGATTGTTGAGCACAAACGGGGCGGATACTGTTTTGAGTTAAATGCCTTATTCGGCTGGCTGCTGCGAGAACTTGGATACAAGGTTACTGACCTTGTTGCCAGGTTTTGGCGCGATGAGACGGAGCTTCCGCCCAAGAGGCGCCATCACGTCCTGAAGGTAGAAGCCGAGGGTGCCAGCTATCTGTGTGATGTCGGTGTCGGCGGGGTCGTACCCATCAGACCGATTGCCATCGTCGAGGGACTCGTCCAGCAGCAAGGCGAGGAGTACTACCGTCTGGACAAAGATCCTGAACATGGCTGGGTGTTATGTGAACAGAAGCATGGGGGTTGGACCCGCATTTACTCTTTCACGGAGGAGCCGCAGTTGCCGAAAGACTATCTGTTTGCGAGTTTCTGGTGTGAAAATGCGCCTGATTCAATTTTCACCAAATTCCCGATTGTTGCAATCCGGACGCCGGAGGGACGGCATACAGTCGTTGATCGTGAGTTCCGCGTTTTCAATTCTGAGGGTGTACGGACCTTCACCCCGGAGACAGATGAAGCGTTTAAAGAAGCTTTGGTGGCCTATTTTGGTATTGTCATATAAATGCTATTCGATTCGGCTCCATAAAAAAGAGGCTATCCCTAGTCATTTAATGACCGAGGGAGCGCCTCTTTTTTGAACCTTTGGGACAGCTGGTTTTGTGATGATCCGCAGCTATTTGCTACGCTAACGGACACCTTAGTGCTTATTCGAAGGAATTAAGGTGATTATAAACCGTTATGAATGAAATAAGGGCTATTTATTGTGAATAACGACAATGATGTCCGTTACACAGAAATTCACTATGCGATCCTGCCGTGAGGAGGTACGCAGAAAGGAATTAGCTCAGCGAAGCAAGTGCCTCACGCGTGAACGGCTGTAATTCATCGGTGCGGTTATCACGGATCTTGGCTGCCCAAGCTGGGTCAGTCAATAGCGCGCGACCGACAGCGACGAGGTCGAATTCTTCGTTATCTAGACGCTCGATCAGGTTATCGAGGCCGGCAGACTCGCCTCCTTTGCCTTCTTCAAATAAGCTGGTGAAAGTGGAATCCAGACCGACGGAACCGACGGTAATAGCAGGTTTCCCAGTGATTTTGCGCGTCCAGCCCGCCAGGTTGAGATCGGAACCCTCGAACTCTGGCTCCCAGAAGCGGCGTGTGGAGGCGTGGAAGATATCAACGCCAGCCGCGGATAGTGGTGCAAGGAAGCGCTCCAGCTCCTCAGGATTCGCTGCCAGCTTGCCATCGTAATTAACCGGCTTCCATTGGGAGAAGCGGAAGATAATCGGGAAGTCGGGGCCAACCGCGGCACGTACGGCCTCGATAACTTCTACCGCGAATCGAGTACGTTCAACTAGATCACCGCCATACTCATCCGTGCGTTTGTTGGTGACGTCCCAGAAGAACTGGTCAATGAGATAACCATGGGCACCGTGAATCTCTACCGCATCAAAGCCTAGACGCTTCGCGTCAGCTGCAGCCTGGGCATAAGCTTGAACGAGACCTTGAATCTCATCGACTGAAAGTGGCTCCGATACTTGCTCACCCTTCAGGTTGAGGCCGGATGGGCCGATCGAGTCGATATTCGAATCGGGGAATCTGTTCTTATCACGGGCAGTTCCGGTATGCCAGATTTGCGGAGCGATTTTGCCGCCAGCTTCATGCACTTCGCGGACGACACGCGCCCATCCTTCCAGAGCTTCCTCCCCGTAAAAATGCGGTACACCGTGATCGGCAGCTGCAGCCGGATGGTTAATGACGGTTCCTTCCGTGATGATGAGGCCAACGGCGTTCTCCGCTCTCCGGCGGTAATAGCCTGCTACGTTAGGACCTGGGATGCCTTCTGGTGAAAAAGTACGGGTCATCGGTGCCATGACAATACGATTATCAAGCTTCAGGTTACCAATTTCAAAAGGTTGAAACAGAGCAGCTGTTGTTTTGGATGTAGTCATCTTATTCTCTCCTCCTGCATGTAAAAAGGTTTATTTATTAATCTATAAATACAAATATATAGATTAATCGATTAAGATGCAAGTTCTTCGGAGAAAACGATTGAAACTACTTCTTCACGGCTTGCAGCCCTGCAGCAAAGTTCGCCAAAAAGTCAGCGATGGCTTCTTCATTACGTCTGTAATAGGTCCACTGGCCATAACGGCGAGACTCCAGCAGTCCAGCTTTCTGCATGGAAGACAGGTAAGAGGAGATGACCGACTGCGCCAGACCGGATTTTTCCTGGATGCTTCCCACACAAACCCCTCCGGGGAACTCTTCTTTGATTAAGCTCGGCAGTTTCTCGTTCAACTTATCCGGCTCCCGCAGCCAGCAAAGGATGTTGAGACGAGTCTCATTGGACAGAGCCTTCAGCACTGCAAGCATTTCTTCATGTTTCACTACTCGACACCCATTTCTGGTTAATTTGTTCCCAGTATACCAAAAGAAAGGCTCTTGAGAAATAGAGGTCTGTCTGCAACGGTCGACAAATGATTTTTGGGATAAAAAAAACCGAGCCAAGGTCATGCACCTTGGTTCGGACCTATTGCTTTGTGTTGGATGGTATTGCCAAAATCAGCCTTGAGCTGTCTCGCGAGCAAGCTCTTTGCGAACGATTGGCGCCACCTTCGTGCCGAGCAGTTCAATGGTGCGCAGCAATTCGTTATGCGGCAGCGTGCTGACGTCTACGTGCAAGAGGAAGCGCGTTAGCCCCAGGTTCTTGTGCAGCAGAACAATTTTCTCGGCGACGTACTCGGGATCGCCGACGTAAAGCGCTCCGCGAAGGCTGCGAGCATCGTCGAACGATTCGCGGGTGTATGGCGCCCAGCCGCGCTCGCGGCCAATGGTATTCATCTGGGCAGCCGTAGATGGGTAAAACAAGTCGGCGGCTTTCTCTGTTGTATCGGAGATGAATCCGTGTGAATGCGTCGCGATTTGCAGCTTGCTTACATCGTGTCCGGCTTTCGTAGCAGCTTCTTTATAGAGCTTGACTAGAGGAGCGAATCTCTCCGGCATACCGCCGATGATCGCGAAAACGACTGGCAGTCCAAGGACACCAGCGCGAATCGCAGACTCCGGATTGCCGCCGGTTCCGATCCATACGGGCAGCGGCTCCTGTACGGATCGCGGATAGACGCCAAGGTTGTTGATGGCAGGGCGATGGCCGCCACGCCATTGTACTTTCTCCGTTTCGCGGATCGCGAGCAAAAGTTCAAGCTTTTCCTCGAATAGTTCGTCGTAATGGTTCAAGTCGTATCCGAACAGTGGAAAAGATTCGATAAACGAGCCGCGGCCCGCCATAATCTCTGCCCGTCCATTGGATAGGCCGTCCAATGTGGAGAAAGCTTGGTACACGCGAACCGGGTCGTCCGAAGATAATACAGTCACGGCACTTGAGAGCCGGATTCGTTTGGTTGTAGTAGCGGCAGCTGCTAGGATAACGGCTGGAGCTGAACTCGCGTAATCTGCGCGATGATGTTCACCGATCGCATAGACGTCAAGGCCGACTTGATCGGCAAGATTAATCTCCTGGACGGCTTGTCGGAGCCGCTCGGCATGTGTGACGCCACCTGCTCTCGGAGCAGCCTCGAGAAAAGTGCTTATTCCTATTTCGAGTGAAGAAGTCGTAAGATTAGTCATAGTAATTCTCTCCCTTCTGTATAGGAATATTATACTTTATATTTTAATGTAACTCAACAAAAGTAAGTAAATATCAACGATTGCCAAGTAACGCGGATGCAACAAGAATATTTTATCAGTACCATAAGTAACTTTTTTAGAGTAAAATATGGGTTGTTGAAAGGTGGAATGTTATGCAAAAGAGAATGCGTAAAGCTATCCTTCTGGTCTTAGCAGGCGGGATCAGTTGGGCAGCAGTTAACTACTTTTTAGATAAACACATCAGTGTCAGCTTCGTTGGAGGAGCTTCGTGGTTTGTTGTTACTATTTTAGTATCGTGGATTTCGCCGAAAATTAATCAAAATTAATGATTTTGAATTGTATTTAAATGTAACAGAAATGAAATCTTATATTCATCTGGTTTTAATGAAACAAGCCTATAATAAAAGTCGACCCCCCTTTAAAATATAAAACTTTAGACCCGCAGCCCGTTGCTGTGGGTCTCTTTTTTGCTCTTTTAGAGGGTAGTGAGGATTGGTTCTACGTGTCAGCAGTATGCTTGTCCCAGCAGGATTAACGGGTGGAAGCTTACCTATTTTGATTACATGTGAGAGATTGCCTGTTGAGTTGACCAAGTAGCACTGCTGAATGCCTGATAGTTAGTTACAGCGGCCTGAAAAGCTTGCTCACTTACAGTGGCTGTGGCATCATAAACAACCGCTGTTTCAAAACCATTTTCGATTAAATCTCGCATATGCGATTCCACACAAATATTCGATAGAACACCTGCCAAAATGATCTTTTCTTTACGTTGCTGACGTAGTTGGTAGACTAGATCATTACTCTGTGGACTAGCTATCTTATGAGCTGTTGCAATGACTGTCCGACTAGATAATATGTAGGGTTTAAGCGATGGAACCCAGTCGGCTCCTACAGAAGTGTAGTCATGTTGTTTTTGAAACACACGCAGCTTTAATAACATTTCTTGTTCAGCTCCAGTAAATTGCCAACTATAGTCATGCGGATAGATATAATGGGGAGATATGAAAAGTTGGTACCCTTTGCTCATGGCGGTGTGCATCAGAATTTCCAGGTTAGCTAGTGTGTTGTTATGCTCAATATTATTTTTCGTTAAATGGTAGCCCTTGCCACCAGGTGAAAGAAAGTCGTTCTGCGGGTCCGTAATGACAACTGCTGTATTAGCGGGATGAGGTGTAAACATTTGTTTCCTCCAAATCTCATCAGAATATGAGGTTTCACGCACTGTTCGCCTACTGTTCCTCATGAATATATGAAGGGGAGCTTGGTCATATTCCGCTAGATTCTGTGGTAAAATATGGAGCGACGCTGTTGAAAAAGAATAGGCAGCCGATGTAAGAAGATCGGCTGCCATTTCATCCCTATTTATGTGGCAAGCGCAGGTTTACTGAGCATAGCTCGCCACTCATCTATTTCAAGGGATTGAACTTTATCATTTTCAATATGCACGGAAAAATATTCTCGAGTAGTCGGATCAGCATCCCTTATAAAATGCTCAACAGCCTTCGCTTGTTCGTTGTTCTCGGCGGTACGCAAGACCCAAGCAGGGAACTTGTGTGGTTTGCGATTCATTACGGATTGCTCGACTTGCAGTCCCGCTTTGTCCGCAAGTCCTTGCCATTCCAGAACGGTTAAACACCGAACATGGCTGGTGTCACGCATAGCTTCAAATGTGTTCATAAATTGATTAAGTGCTGCGTCAGAGGGAGCAACGTTATCGATGAGAACTAATTTGCCGCCTGGTTTCAGTACACGCGACGCTTCATGAAGGAATAAGTGAGGATTAGGAAAATGATGAGCAGCTATGCGGCAGGTAACGGCATCAAACGAACTGTCGAGAAAAGGCAATTGTTCGGCATCAGCGACAACAAAAAGGACATTATGGCACTGCGCCTGTATCAAGTGATCAGCGGCAGCGACCAGCATAGGACGGGTTAGGTCTGTAGCGACAACCTGATGGACATGCGGAGACAACTGTTTGGCAACGTGACCGCCACCGGTTGCAATATCCAGTACGTTCCAAGTATTTTCTACAGGCAGCCAGCCTAGCAGCAGTGCGAGATCGTCACCTTTTGCATGCCTCTCACTTGTCACATACTTGTTAGCATGTTTGCCGAATTGCTGCTGTACATGCTGTTTGATGGATTTTTCATTTTCATTTACCAAAAGAAACACCTCCGAAATTAAATTTCACTAGATGAAACCCAGTGTCACATTGCGGAACTCTTTCTTATTTTATCATAATAAATGCGAAGGTGGTATCAACGATGGAGAAAATAATTTGTTTTATATCGGATGATTTTGCGGATTTTGAGATTACGCTGGCTCTTCATAAAATTAAAAATGTGGGAAAGAAAGAAGTTTTGTCAGTGGCCTATAACAATGAAACTATCGTTAGCGAATCTGGTTTGACCTATAAGCCTAATTTGTTATTCCATGAAGCGATGGAGCTAAGCGATATTGAAGGACTTATTATCCCTGGTGGCCCGATTCGAAATCAGCAGCAAGAGTTAACTGATTTCATTATCAAACTTGATCAAGAGGGCAAGATGCTTGCTGCAATTTGCAACGGGCCGCAATATTTAGGAAGAGCCGGTATCCTGCATAAGCGTAGATTTACCACATCATGTTCAATAGAGAGTATTAATCATCTAAATGTAGAAGATCCGTTTCCGCGGGAAAATTATGTGGACAAGCGCGTCGTTAGAGAAGGACATGTCCTTACAGCCAAAGGTCGCGCTTTCGTGGATTTTTCTTTCGAAATATTTGATTATCTTGGCATTTATTCAAATAGGGAAGAGCAGAGAGAACTGTTTAGAGATATTATGGATAGATAACAGGCTCACGTCTGTATTATTTTTTTTCGCGTCTCAATCCATAATCGTTTATTTTCAGTTTCACGGTGTACGTAACAGGGATCTTGCTGAATTCTTGATCCCAGTTTTGTTTCACCTTTTGCCAAACTTTCGGGTAATGGATTCTTAATTGCGTACCAAAGCCGGCAATCTCAACAAGATACTTGCTTTGCATGCCTTGAGAATCATGTCAATATGGCGAGCGACTTCTTTTTCTGCCGCTTTTTCCGCTGATTGAAGGTAGCTGTTATCGAAATAATCGACTTTATCACGCCAGTCTTCCGTCAGGCGGCCAATGGAGTCAATTTCCACGTGAAAGGAAATCTTGTGGCCTGATACTTTCGGCTTAATATGGCTCTTTAACGATTCCACCTCATAGATGATAAACGGACGATTTCCCTCATCCAGTGTTTTCACCACGCCTCCTTTACTCTTTCCTGTTAACCAGGTCAAGCCTTCCAATTCCTCCTCACTCAGAAAGCCGATTAGTTTGTTTTCCTCTTGCTTGAATACGGCAGCTCCAGCAAATTTCACTTCACCCTGCGAGGCAACTACGCTCTGTATCAGGAAACTGGAATGGGTAGCGATCTTTTCCATAACATTTTGAATCGTCATTGGCGGTAAAATCCTCGTGGTTCTGTATTGATTTTTTGAAATTCGAACGAGGCGATCCACGGGAATTTCCGGGCCTTGTGACTCTAGCGTATCTTTCGCCAGTCCTCTGGCCACGAACAAGACCGCTTTCTCTAACCTCATTATCGCGAAAATGCTGATCGATCAGCGTCTGTAAATCTATGCTGCGCACCAGCTTCTCCCCGAAGACGAACATTTTTTGATGTTGGTTGAAAAGCGGTTTGGACTCGAGTGAAACTTCTCGTGCGAATTGGTGAATCATGTCCCCAGAAAGGGAGTGATTTTTATATGGCTTCTGGTCGCCAGAGGCATTCCTTGACGCAGCAATCTTGGGAATAACAATTTGCCAAGTTATGGTGATTAAGTCTTGTTTCTGGTAGCCGCCGCCTTTTTCGTTTAATTTTTTCTCTATCGGCGCTTCATTCCCTTGATCAATAGCTTCGCCTACCACAATGGACATTTCCGTAATGTTTTTACTATCCCAGCAACCAGTCATAAATAGTAGCGGCAGCAAGAGCAAATGGGCAGCGATGACTTTAATTTTGAACATAGGAGTTCTTCCTTAACAAAGTAATGATAAGAAGGATTGGCGCTAGGAGACCAATGATTCCAAAAAAGCTGCTACCGATCACGTCTCCAAGTGCTTTGACTTGATTTATGCTTTTGGGATACATAGCTATGATGAAAATCACCGGAAGAACGATGTAAATATAGAGGTTGTAGTTTTTCTTAAACGTATGTGAGAGCCCTAGAGCAACAATGAAATGATACATAACAAATCCGGCAAATACTTGGATTAAGCGAACAACGATGAGCAATGATTCATACCGTTCAAGAAAAAAGTCGGTAATTTCATAGGACCGGACGATGGATATGGCAGGCCATGTCAAAGTGGCGACTTGTTCGAACGGTATGCTCCCAAGGACGACGATGAGGGTGACCAGATAAATGAATACGGAAATACCAACGCCAGCTAGAAGTGCTTTGCCAGCTTTTTCAGGTCTGCTCATATAAGCAGTAACGAATAACATCGTTTCTATGCCTGCAAAGGCTCTCCATGTTTCAGGAAGTCCTTTGAATATAGGACCAATCCCCATACCTAGCACAGGCCGCAAATTTTCAAGATTCGGAGAGGACCAAGTTTTTCTTGTTTCTCTCTCCAACTTGGATGCCCAGCATTTGCAAATCAGGATCGGATGCTCTTGAGCGAAGCAGAGAGATATTCTCTTCGAGCGAGTTGACAAAGCCGATCTTGGGCCCGCGTACAAGTGATTCCGAAGACGGCTCTTCGAAATTTTGCGGCACAGTGGAACCCGTTCCGAGGATCAAACCGCCGGGAATGCCATCAATGAGCAAAGCAGTTGACCCAGTTAACACGGTTTCAATAACCTGATAAACATGCTCAGTCTCGGTTATTTTGGATAGTGGTAAAATATGTTTTTTAATGAAAGCTTTGAAATCAGTGCTGGCATACAATTCGGTCACATTTGTTTTCCGAAGCTCCACCATTAACGGTTTGAGAACAAACTCTTGAATCAACGTTGAGTCGGATATTTTGTTCATACTGACGATAGCCGCGCGAATCGTGCTACCTCCGATATTGAATTCGCGCACAGAATAATCCGAGTTGTTGCCTAGACGCTCGGATAACAGGTTTAAATTCTCTTCTAAATGACTATTCAGCTTATCGGTGGACGGCCAATCTGTCCAAGGTTTTGATGGCGAGTTACTTGTGGTCCAGAGGGAGTTGTTAGGAACCATAGGCTTGTTTTCTGCGTTCCAACCGCGATTGATCCGTTCTTTTTGATAAAACCAACCAAATAATCTAGAGTTACCATAAGGAATAAGAAAAGTGAGCGATGCCCACATGAGCAGATTCCAACCCGGAAGAGCTTCCGCTATCGTTCGCCACATTGACAACACCCCCGTATGTATTATGTTTATTTAACAGAATTTTCATGTATGGATTAGAGGAAGTATAGGCTAGAGTGGGGGTAGACCAGAAGTCCGGCAAGTGGATGGTTCATATCATCTAGAATTGGTTGATGAATTTAGCGACTAACTTCTATATACTTTTCTTATTATGATAGGGGGCATCAGAGAGAAATGGAGAAATTAAAAGGCAAGAAAATCGTGATTGCGGGTTCCAGAAAAACAGAGGAAATGAGCTTGTTAATTGAGAAACAGGGAGGAATCCCAGTAGTCCGTCCTCTGCAAGGCTTCATTTATTTGGACGAGTCAGCTGTGGAGAAAGAATTACTGTTTTGTGTAAATAACAAAGTGGACTGGTTTGTATTCACAACTGGTGTTGGCGCAGATACGATGCTGAACGCGGCCGAAAAATTAGATCTATCTTCCACGCTGCTGCAAAAGATGAAGGATGCTAAAGTTGCCGCGCGCGGATATAAGACGATTAACTGGCTTAAGAAGCTAGATATAAAACCTGTCGTCATCGATGAGGATGGGACTATACAAGGGTTAATTAATCGCTTGGATGCTTACGACTTTGTGGATCAAACGGTGGTTGTCCAGCTGCATGGAGAACCACAACCGGAGCTGATACAATTCTTGGAGGAGCGGGGAGCAACGGTGGTTCAACTTTTGCCATATCAGCATATTGAACCGGAGTCATCCGTACTTGAAACGCTGTGCCAGGAACTTACAACGGGTTCGATTGATGCTGTGTGTTTCACTACTGCCGTGCAAGTGAGATATTTGTTCGAATATACGAGACGTCAAGGGATTAATGATACCGTTAGACAAGCATTCTCCAGCGATGTCAAGGCAGTTGCTGTTGGTAAAGTAACGGCTGAGGCGTTAAAAGATGAAGGTCTGAATCAAGTGATCGTGCCTGAAACGGAGCGAATGGGGGCAATGATTATTGAATTAGTGAAGGATTACAGCAAGTGAGATCAACTCTGAGAAATGAGACTAAATATTTTACGATAGTCTAATGGAGGCGCAATTCATTCTATGAACACTCAAAATGTCATGACTGGAATTATGTCTGCGCTGTTAGCCTGCAGCGGCGGTGCCTTATTAGTTATGCAAGTAGCAGAAAGTGCAGGGCTCAGTCGAAGTGAAATCGTTACTTGGATGTTTGCTGTTTATTTTCTTGGCGGACTCCTTAACCTGGTCATGACGTTCAAATATAAAATTCCTTATGGCGGGGCTCATTCCATCACGGCAATCGCCTTCTTGGCTTCAGTAGCCGCTCATTTCACACTTGGTGAATTGGCCGGCGGTTTTATCATGTCGGGCCTGATCATCACTTTGTTTGGCTTCACGGGTCTATTTAAAAAGGTACTCTACTATATTCCAAAACCGTTGATTGATGCCCTGCTTGCGGGTCTTATTCTCAATTATGTTGTGAAAATTGTACCAGCAGTAATGTCCATGCCTATCGTCGGATTGCTAGCTATATTTGGATTTTTTATAACGCGTGTCATTTCCAAAAGAATCCCTCCATTTATGGGCGTACTTGTTATGGGGTTAGTTGGATTACTCTGTAGTTACACTTTTCCAACTATGCAGCATACAAGCTTCATTCTCCCTCTTCCAGTCCTACCATCTTTCACGATAGAGGCTGTAGTATCGCTTGCTATTCCCATCTCCATCTTAGTAATCAGCAATGATATAGCTGTGGCTTTGACTGCTTTGAAAAGCAACGGATTTGATCCTCCCGTCAATAAAACGATTGTTGTATCAGGTTTATTTTCATCCCTTGCTGGGCTTTTCGCTGGCCATGCTGCCAATATAGGTGGGATGATGAGTGCGCTTTGCAGTGGAGATGACGCTGGAAGTAAGGACCGCAGAGTGTGGGCGGCAATCGTTTCGGGGATATTCGTTACGCTTTTCGGGCTATTTGCTTGGAAAATCATTGATGTCATAGAGCTGCTTCCATCTCCTTTTATCACCATTATTACTGGCTATTCTCTAGTCGGCGTGCTGATGAATAGTCTGCAATCTGCTTTTTCAGATAAAAATTTCCGGTTCTCAACGTTGTTTACGTTTATTATTGCCATTTCAAATAGTGCATTTTTTGGTATATCAACGCCTGTTTGGGCATTGCTGCTAGGTGTGGTTACGGCAAAGCTCTTTGGTGAAAAAGAAGCTAGCCGTGTCCCTGGTATGGGTTGAGTAAGAGATATTCGTAAGATAGAATGATAGAAGGGTTTCATAATGAATTTTAAATTATAAATTTTAAAGGGGTTATTCACGAATATTCCTTTACAGGAATATTCCTAATGTGGTATATTTGGTTTAGCAAGGGAATTACAAATGACCTACACGAACCGAAGGCCCCGTAAACTTACAGCAAGAGAACGGATGATGACAATGGATATTAACGTCATGAGTGCCTTGGCAGAACCAACCCGCATGCAAATTGTTGAGCTTTTGCGCGAATGCCCACTCACCGTAGGGGAAATCGCCGAACGGCTGCAGCTGCGGCAGCCGCAAGCTTCCAAGCATTTGCGTGTTCTCAGCGAGGCTGGCATTGTGGAAGCCGAGGTGGATGCGAATCGCCGAATCTACAGGCTTCGGCCAGATCCTTTTCGAGAACTCGACAAATGGCTGGAGAGTTACCGCGTCATCTGGGAGCAGCGCTTCGACCGCCTGGATGACTATTTGCAGAAGCTGCAAGGTAAGGACACCAAGTAGTGAACGCAGCAACAGAGCGATTTTGACCAATATAAGAAAACAAGGAGGAAGTTAAAATGACGAATCAAATGGTATCCAAGGTAGAGGAGAAGGTACTAATTCTGGAGCGCGAATTCAAGGCCCCTCGCGAACTGGTATTTCAGGCTTTCACGCAAGCGGAGCATCTGAAACATTGGTGGGGGCCAGAAGGCTGGACGGTTCCGGTATGCCATGTTGATTTCCGGGTAGGCGGGGTTTGGCATTATTGCATGAAATGCGAAGATAAGAACCAGGGCGACTTCTATGGTATGGAATCGTGGGGCAAAGCTGTGTACCGTGAAATCGTCGTGCCTGAGAAGATTGTGTATGTGGATTGCTTCTCCGATGCAGAAGGCAACGTGGCGGAAAATATGCCGCAAACCCACGTGACACTGGAATTCATTGAGACGGAGAACGGGACGAAGGTCATTAACCGCGGGGAATATGTGTCGGCTGAAGCCTTACAGCAAGTGATGGACATGGGCATGCTGCAAGGAATCACAGAAACATGGAACAGACTGGCCCAGCATTTGGAGTCGATTCAGGCGTAATTAGTAGATATAAAGAGGGTGTCGCTCCGTCATTTTATTGACGGGCGACACCCTCTTTATAGTTACAGGCACCGTTTAGATCGACATGCCTCCCGAGACCTCAATGCGTTGGGCGTTGACCCAGCGATTCTCTTCGGAAAGCAGTGAAGCGATCATCGGGCCAATATCGTCAGGTTCACCGGCGCGGCCAAGAGCAGTCATCTCCGCGATACGTTTGTTCAACTCGGGATTGTCTCGCACCATGCCTCCTGAGAAATCAGTTGCGATGGCTCCCGGTGCAACGGTATTGACGGCAATTCCGCGTGCTCCTAGTTCCTTTGCCTGGTAGCGGGTTAGAGTCTCAATAGCACCCTTCATGGATGCATAAGCTGAACTCCCTGGAGATATGATACGAGTAAGGCCTGTGGAGATGTTCACGATCCGGCCGCCATCACTGATGAGTGGCAAGAGCTTCTGAGTGAGGAAAAATACCCCCTTGAAATGGACGTTGTAGAGCTTGTCCAGCTCATCTTCCGTCGTTTGATCGAAGCTTTGGTGATGCGATGTCCCTGCGTTGTTGACAAGGAAGTTAAAGCTTTCAGAGCCAAGTTCATTAAGTGCCTGATGCACACTCTGCACGAATGGATCGAATGAGCTGACATTGCTGGCGTCGAGCTGCAAAGCAATAGCCACGCGGCCCATCTCGCGCACGAGACCAACGACGATTTCAGCTTCAGCTTGATTCGTATGGTAAGTGAAGATCACGTCGACACCACGCTTGGCAAGGTTCAGCACAGTGTTACGGCCAAGGCCGCGGCTTCCTCCTGTGACGATGGCGATCTTTGTAGCTGCTGTAGTTTGGTTCATTCTCTATTCCTTCTTTCGTGGATTTGTAAGTTCGCAAACAATTAACTAACTGTTTAGTTATAATATAAAAGCGATCTAGGAGTTTGTCAACTTCATAATGCCCATGATATATTGTAGCTAAAATGAGGGTACAAGGAGGAACCGCCATGCGCAACGCCGAAGCAACGCGGGAACGGATATTGGAGGCGGCTTTGGCGGAGTTCTCTGCCTATGGCATCGCAGGCGCGCGGGTCGATCGTATTGCCAAGACAGCCGGATGCAACAAAAACTTGATCTACATCTACTTCGAAAGCAAAGAGAAGCTGTTCACCACCACGCTGCAGAAACACCTCATGCGTGTCTATGAGGAATTAGTCTTCACGCCTGAGGATCTCTCAGGTTATGCGGAGCGTGTATTCGACTTTACGATGTCGAACCCGGATTTGATGCGGCTCATGACTTGGTCAAGCCTCGAACAACGAGCAGAAAGCCCGGCCGAACGCAATGAGGTTCACGGCAAGAAGGTTCAGTCTCTGCAGAAGGCACAAAACGATGGCAAGGTGGGAGCGAGCTTCTCGCCGGGTTTTCTTCTGACAGCGATCATGACGTTAGCCACAGCTTGGACAGCGACGAACCCCTTTGGGCTTTCGCTTCATCCAGAGGCTGCGAACAATCCTAATGAGCTAAAGGATGCAATCGCCAGAGCTGTTAGATTGATTGCTCAAGGCGATCAACTGTCTCAGTAATGATGGGGTTTGGGTAAGCGAAGCTTACCCCTTATTAACATTATTTATAAAATTTCAGGGTTGGAGAGTATTTTTCCACCCTTGTTTTTGTTTCAGGTGGGGTCGATGGGGGCGGCGCCTGAGGAGAGTCAAGCTCATTGGATGAATTCCAACGAACATGCGATTTTTGACGCTTAAATGCCAATCTCATTGGACGAAATCCAACAAAGAGATGAATTTTATAGAGGTTCAGCGATATTTTAGTCGCGCTTGTTGGATTTCATCCAACGAAAAGAAGAATGATCACTTCTGCACGGCGCTCTCATTGGAATTCGTCCAATGAGAGCTGGAAGTACGCTAATTTCTAGCGTGTTTAAGTAATCAGAAAAGGTGGGGTACAGTAGAGAGGTAAGGTGAGTGGAGACATATAAGAGCAGGATAGTGTGGAAAGAGAAATAAAGAGTAAATTAGTAAGAGGAGTAGAGGTAGTGTAGGGGTAGGGGTAGGGGGAAGGGTAAGAGTAAGAGTAAGAGTAAGAGTAAGAGTAGTAAGTGAAGTAGTAAGTGACGTAAGTAATTCATAGTGAAAAGTGAGCTAGCAACCAGCAGCAATCAACGCTAAGTAGAACCAAAAGGGAATGGATATGGGGTGGAAAAGCGTAGCGCCCGTAGTTGAAATCGAGTTCCATCCATATACAATCAATTCAAAGGAAACACGATTTCAAGAACCAGTTGGAGACCCATATCCAGTTCCCTCCCCATGATCGAACGTATGGGTTTAGACGAGGAGCTAGCCGCAGGCTAGGCTTTTCTTATATTTGGCGGCGGAAGTGCTCCGTACGTCTTTTGTGGAACTATGGTTCGCTATTTCTCATAGAAGCGACGATTTCCACAGACATAGGGAACTATGGTACGCTATTTCGCCAGATTTCTCCAAGAAAGCGCCATGTGAGCACAAATAAGACCTTGTAGTTCCGCTCAGAGAAGAAACAGCTCCTTTTGATCTAAATAGTGGACTCTAGTTCCCCTGGAAGAAATTTCATGACGGCTTTCTCGCTAGGTTTGGGTTTTCATAGATTGGATCATATACATCAAAGTTGAATTGTGATACTATATTCTGAATTTATCCGACTTTACTAAGGGGGCACGTCCATTGATTAGTCTAGGTACGTTAATTGCTTTCGGAGTTGTATCGCTTGGAATGGTATGCTCTCCGGGACCCAATATGATTTACCTGATCTCGCGATCGATATCGCAAGGTCGCAAAGCCGGCATTATTTCGTTAATGGGCGTTGTGCTCGGTTTCCTCGTTTATCTGATTGCATCTATGGTGGGGCTGATCGCTATATTCAATACCGTGCCGATCATCTACACGGCAATGAAGTGGGCAGGTGCGGTTTATCTGCTTTGGCTGGCATGGAAGGCAATTAAACCTGGCTCCGCTTCTATACTTGAGCCCATCGTGCTCCCGATTGAGAAGCCGGGCAAATTGTTCCTGATGGGCTTCATAACCAATTTACTTAACCCCAAAATCGCCGTGTTGTACATCTCGCTTCTCCCCCAATTTCAGGATCCAAGTCAAGGCTCGTTGCTCACACAAAGCGCGATTCTAGGTCTAACGCAAATCGTAATCAGCTTCTCAGTGAATCTACTAATTGTTCTTACAGCAAGTAAAATTGCCGGTTGGTTCGGCAAGCGGCCGACATGGCTTAAAGCACAGCGATGGATCATGTCCGGAGTATTGGCGGGACTTGCTGTTAAGCTGGCCATTCAGCGTCGGTAAGGCGATCATTTCAGCAAGGAATTCATGAGTCCTATGGCGAATTTTTAATTTGAAGGAGCGTGATCATATGATTAATAATTTGAACTGGGCTGGAAACTACAGGTATAGCGCGACAGAACTGCATACTCCCGAAAAAGTAGAAGACGTGCAAGAATTAGTAGCTAGAAGTAAACAAATGAAAGTGCTTGGCACAAGGCATTCGTTTAATAGCATTGCCGACTGCACCGAAGGGTTGCTTTCGCTTCAAAATCTGAATCGCGTGGTGGCATTAGACACCGTTAGAAATAAGGTAACGGTTGAAGCGGGAATCCGGTACGGCGAGTTATGCGAGTACCTTTATAATCATGGATATGCCATTCACAATTTGGCATCTCTGCCGCATATCACCGTTGCCGGGGCATGCGCTACCGCTTCGCACGGATCTGGCGATCGGAATGGCAATCTTGCTACCATTGTTGATTCGCTAGAGATGGTTCAGGCGAACGGAGATTTGGCCGTATTCTCTCGTGAACAACAAAATATCCAAGGAGCTGTCGTTGGATTAGGGGGACTGGGAGTCGTCACTAGAATGACGCTGGATGTAATCCCAACTTTTCAAATTAGTCAGCATGTTTATGACAATCTTCCTTTCGAGCAACTGGAAGAGCACTTTGACGATATTTTTTCCCATGCCTATAGTGTTAGCTTGTTTACCGATTGGACTGGCGCGAATATCAATCAAGTCTGGCTAAAGCAGAAACTGACAGATCAAATCTCGAGTCAAGCAGCCCCTGAATTTTATGGTGCCAAATTAGCGAACTCGCCACGACATCCGGTGCCAGGGCATACGGCTGAGAATTGCAGCGAACAAATGGGGATTCCGGGACCATCACATGAGAGATTGGCTCACTTCCGCATGGATTTCACCCCGAGTGCTGGAGAAGAGCTGCAAAGTGAGTATTTCGTGCCGCGCCATGCTGCTTATCAGGCGTTGTGTGCGATTAATGAGATAAGAGAGCAAATTTCACCACTTCTATATATTTCTGAAGTTCGCACGATTGCACAAGATGATTTGTGGATGAGTCCTAATTATCATCAGGATTCGGTTGCTATTCATTTCACATGGAAGCCGAATTGGGAAGCGGTCAAGCAAGTTCTGCCGGTTATCGAAAAGCAGCTTGCGCCGCTCCAGGCCCGTCCGCATTGGGCAAAACTGTTTACTATGCAGCCAGCGGCGCTGAAGTCTTTGTACGAGAAACTGCCGGATTTCCAAGAAACGCTCCTTCGTTGTGATCCGCAAGGGAAGTTCCGAAATGACTTTTTGAACACCTATATTTATTAAAATAAAGATTAACGATCATAAGTTCATCTTGCTTGAATGAGCGTTTAGGATTATTATGGATCTGTAGATAGAGGTGAGACCATGCCTATTATTCAAGCGCTGGACAGAGCATTAAAAATTTTGGATTTATTCGACGAGTATACGACAGAACTTAAAATTACAGAAATCAGCGCCAGAATGGAGCTTCACAAAAGTACAGTACACTCCTTGTTGAAAACGCTTCAGATGCACGGTTACATCAATCAGGACGTAGAGACTGGAAGGTACAAGCTAGGACTTAAGCTCTTGGAAAAGGGACAGCTGATGCTCCAAAGCTTGGACATCCGTACAGCCGCCCGAAAACACTTGGTTGCTCTGTCGGAACAAACAGGGCAAACAACCCATCTCGTTATTCTTGATGGGAAAGAAGGCGTGTATTTGGATAAAGTCGAAGGGGAAAAAGCTGCGATTCGTTATTCCCGAATAGGGCGCAGAATTTCACTTCATAGCAGTGCGGTAGGCAAGGTCCTGGCAGCTTTTAGAACGAAGGATGAGATGGATACGCTCCTTCGGAATTACCAATTCTCCAAGATTACAGACGTGACGATTACGGGGAAAGAGGCTTTCGTTAACGAGCTGAGTCTGGTGAAAGATCAGGGCTATTCTATTGACAACCAAGAGAATGAACCTGGCGTAAGGTGTGCAGCAGCTCCTATTTTCGAGCATAATGGCTCGATTGCAGCAGCAATCAGTATTTCAACATTAGTCTCAGCAGTAGATGATTCATTGTTTAAGGCGTATATTGCTCTTCTTCAAAAGGAGGCAGAAGCCATTTCGCTAACCCTGGGGTTTCGGCACGTTTTGTAAAGCATGTCGAGTCCAGGCATTTTTTTTAACTGCATTATAGAACAGTGTTTTATAATATAAAACAAATTTAAGGGAGTGAGCAAGAAATGAGAATTATCCGTTTTGAAAAGGAAGGGAAAACACAGCTAGCTGCCGTTAATGACCAGGATCAAATTTACGCACTGCCGCAAAGCGATTTTTTAGCACTGATTCATGAAGCTGAAACATTGGAGATGACACCGCTGGAATTGGTTTCCAAAGCAATTGAAAGCAGTGAAGCGTTACATGATCAGGTTGATCAGCTTCAACTTCTGGTTCCCATCGAGGCTCCGGAAGTATGGGCTGCAGGGGTTACCTATGAGCGAAGCCGCGATGCGCGCAACTATGAGGCTACAGAAGGCAGACTGGATGCTTCTACTTTTTACGATAAAGTTTATGATGCTGTACGTCCGGAAATCTTTTTTAAGTCAACAGCGGGACGAACGGTAGGTCCTGGCGGCGAAGTGCAACTGCGAAGCGATTCCGTGTGGCAGGTGCCAGAACCGGAGTTAGGGCTTGTTCTAAGCGCCAAAGGGAAAATCATCGGATACACCATTGGCAATGATATGAGCTGCCGGGATATTGAAGGCGAGAATCCGCTCTATCTGCCTCAAGCCAAGGTTTGGAAGCGTTCTTGTTCCATAGGACCCGCAATTCGCTTAGCCGAAACGGTAGATAATCCTTATAACTTCCAGATTACAAGTCATATCTATCGTGATGGGGAGAAAGCAGTTGAAGGAACGGCCAATACGAATCAACTAAAACGAAAGCTTGAGGAACTGACGGAATATTTGATGCGGGATAATGAGTTGTTTGAAGGTACCGTATTGCTGACAGGAACGTGTATTGTACCCCCTAACGAGTTTACACTCGCTCACGGTGACAGAATTGAAATTGAGATCACGGGTATTGGAACGCTTGTTAATCATGTTGTAAGCGCTGGTAGCTAATTTCGTCTTATAAAAAAACATATCTTCCAGGAGGAATAAAAATGACATCCAAATTCGTTGGCGGACAAACTTATTTGAATTATATAAATGGTGAATGGCAGCCAGCTGGCACTGGGCAAACCGTGCCGAGCATAAACCCGGCTAAAAAAAGCGAAGTTGTGGGCTACGTGCAGTCGTCGTCGTTGGAGGATTTGAACCAAGCGGTGGCATCTGCCAAATCGGCGCAGCAAGGTTGGAGAAAGCTGTCAGGAGCGGCAAGAGGCGACTATCTCTTTAAAGCAGCCAATCTGCTTGAGAGTCGCATCGATGAAATCGCGGAGAGCATGACGCGCGAAATGGGTAAAACGCTGCCTGAAGGAAAAGGAGAAACAGCAAGAGGCGTAGCGATCCTGCGCTACTACGCTGGCGAAGGGATGCGGAAAATCGGCGATGTGATTCCCTCGACAGATAGCGAAGCGCTGATGTTCACGACACGTGTGCCGCTTGGCGTTGTCGGCGTTATCTCGCCTTGGAATTTCCCCGTAGCTATTCCGATATGGAAAATGGCGCCAGCCTTAATCTACGGCAACGCCGTTGTGCTGAAGCCTGCTCAGGAGACGGCAGTGACGGCTGCCAAAATCGTGGAATGCTTCGCAGAAGCGGGACTTCCAGCGGGTGTATTAAATTTGGTAACCGGCAGCGGAGCCGTTATCGGGCAAGGTCTTGCCGAGCACCCGGATGTGAACGGAATTACATTTACCGGCTCTAATCAGGTTGGCAAACGGGTCGGCCAAGCAGCACTAGCTAGAGGAGCGAAATACCAGCTCGAGATGGGCGGGAAAAATCCGATCCTTATCGCTGCGGATGCCGATCTTGATTTGGCCGTTGACGCGACGATCAGCGGAGGAATCCGCTCGACAGGTCAGAAATGTACGGCGACAAGCCGTGTTATTGTAATGAGCGAGGTCTATGAATCTTTTAAAGAAAAGCTACTGAGCAAATTAAAAGGGTTGACCGTAGGTCACGGTCTGGATGCCGGGACATGGCTAGGCCCATGCGCAAACGAAAATCAGCTCAGAACCGTGCAATCCTACATTCAAAAAGGGATAGAGGAAGGCGCTGAGCTGTTGTTCGGCGGTTCATCTCCAGACCATCCGGATCTCGCCGAAGGCTTTTATATTCAGCCGACCGTCTTTGATAAAGTAACACCGGAAATGGCGATAGCCCGTGAAGAAATCTTCGGACCTGTTCTCGCGCTTATTCAGGTAGAATCCATGGAACAAGCCATTCAGGTGGCTAATGATTCGGACTTTGGCTTGAGCGCCTCCATTTATACGCAAAACATAGGCAATATTCTATCGTTTATCCAAGATATGGATGCCGGTTTGGTAAGAATTAATTCCGAGACAGCCGGCGTGGAGCTGCAGGCTCCGTTCGGCGGTATGAAGCAGTCCAGTTCTCATTCGCGTGAGCAAGGACAGGCGGCTATAGAATTTTTCACCTCGATAAAAACCGTATTTCTCAAAGCGTAACTCTTTGCTAGGATGCCTGATTCGAAAGGGTGAAGGTTGATGACAGAGCAATTAAAATCGATTATGGTCAATGAAAATAACGATTTGTATACGATCCATACGCATGCACAAGGCCCGAAAGGCTCATTGCCATTAACAAAAGAAATGCTATTACATGCTCCGAGCGGAGAGTTGTTCGGACTTACCCAAAATGTGGGGATGGGGTGGAAACCATCTCGCCTGAAGGGGAAGCAGTACCTTCTGCTGAGCACGCAAGGGGGCATTCGTAAGGAGGACGGCAGTCCCGTTGCTCTTGGCTATCATACCGGCCACTGGGAGGTCGGCTTGTTGACGCAGGCTGCTGCCGAGGTGATCACTGAAAGCGGCGGAGTTCCTTTCGCTGGTTATGTGAGCGACCCTTGCGACGGCAGGTCTCAGGGGACGGAAGGTATGTTTGATTCTCTTCCGTATCGCAATGATGCAGCGATCGTATTCCGTCGTCTCATCCGCTCGTTGCCGACACGCAAAGGTGTCCTCGGTGTGGCAACCTGCGATAAAGGACTGCCTGCGATGATGATAGCACTGGCTGGTATGCATGAGCTCCCATGTGTAATCGTGCCTGGGGGAGTGACATTGCCCCCAACGGAAGGCGAGGACGCTGGGAAAATCCAAACCATTGGCGCCAGATATGCAAGTGGTGAAATCAGCCTTGAGGATGCTGCTGATCTAGGCTGCCGAGCTTGCGCTACACCGGGCGGAGGCTGTCAATTTCTTGGAACGGCAGCTACTTCGCAGGTGGTTGCAGAGGCAATGGGCATGACGGTGCCTCACGCTGCGCTAGCCCCATCCGGCCAGGCCGTTTGGGAAGAGATGGCTAGGCAATCAGCACGTGCTATGATGACGTTGGAGGAAAAGGGCCTTCGGATGAAGGACATACTGACGGAAGAGTCTATCCACAATGCGATGGTTGTTCATGCAGCTTTTGGAGGTTCGACAAACTTGCTGCTGCATATTCCTGCTTTCGCCCACGCGGCAGGGCTGCCGGTTCCGACCGTTCAAGATTGGATACGTGTGAATAAAAAAGTACCAAGGTTAGTTAGCGTTTTGCCTAACGGTCCGGAGTATCATCCGACTGTGAGGGTGTTTTTGGCTGGCGGAGTGCCAGAAGTGATGCTGCATCTTCGCCGTTTGGGCGTGCTGAAAGAAAATGCGTTGACCGTAACGGGTGAAACGCTGGGGACTGTGCTGGATTGGTGGGAAACGAGCGAACGTCGGAGCAAAATGCGGAGCCTGCTTATGGAAATGGACGGCATAGATCCCGATCAGGTCATTATGAGTCCGGAGCGTGCCAAAGAAAGAGGCTTGACCTCAACGGTAACTTTTCCGATGGGGAACTTGGCTCCGGAAGGATCGGTCATTAAATCAACCGCGATTGATCCGACAACCGTTGGGGAAGACGGCGTCTATCGCCATCGAGGCAAGGCTAAGGTGTTTACCTCGGAGAAAGCGGCTATCACGGCAATCAAGAACGGCGGTATTGGGGCCGGAGATGTGATGGCGTTAATCGGGCGAGGGCCATCGGGTACGGGGATGGAGGAGACCTATCAATTAACCTCGGCGCTGAAACATTTGCCGTTCGGTAAATACGTGTCGCTAATTACCGATGCGCGGTTTTCGGGTGTATCGACAGGTGCCTGTATCGGCCACGTTGGACCTGAGGCGCTAGCTGGCGGGCCGATTGGTAAGCTGCGGGATGGTGATACCATCGACATCGTCGTGGATCGCAACAGTTTGGAAGGCACGATACACTTCCTAGGTGATGGTGACGTAGTGCTTACTCCCGATGAAGGAGCGCTTATGCTTGCTGCTCGCGAACCTCACCCCGATCTCGCCGCAGATCCAAGACTTCCTGACGATACGCGGTTATGGGCAGCTTTGCAGTCTGTCAGCGGTGGCACCTGGGCAGGAAGCGTTTATGATGTGGAGCGGATTATCGCTGTTTTGGAAGCGGGTAAGAAAGCTTTGGCTGAGCAGAATGTTTAGGCGATTATGACAGCTTCATAGCCATTATAGATTTGTTAAGGCAGTTCTGTTGATGAATTCGACAGGACTGCTTTTTTGCTGGTTTTTGGGGAAGGGAAGTCGTTTGTTGGGTGACGAACAGGTTTGAATAAGGAAAACTATCTATTCGCTGTTGAAGCTTTCTTCCATTTGCTCTTAACCAGATAGACGATCATAACAAGTAAAACAGGCAGCAAATATCCGAAGATCCCCCATAAAGGATGGATAGCAGATATGATTTTAGCCCAGTAGGCTTCTCCTCTTGCGTAGGTATTAAACGATAGAAAACAACAAATTGCACACAATGGAAAAATCAACAAACGGTCATTTTGCAGTTTGAATAAATGGGTGAATGTGAGGTTTAAGACAAATAAAACGATGGTTCCTTTCATGTAGGAAGCTACAATTAATGAAATGCCAATAAGTGACTCAATCCTCTGAATGATATCGTAAAGCTCAATGGTTCGAGCTAATTGAAACATCGAAAATCGCCGATCCGCGGCTATTGGGCCATACGTCATCAACGTACATAGAGTGACTGTAACCAAGCATAGGACGTTCATGACAAGGGCAATAAATAATCCGCTCGTCAACTTCTTATTTTGTTTCTTGGCTACAAAAGGAAGCAGCATGCTAAAAAGGAAGATTTCAACATAAGGGAAGCCAAATGAAAAATAGGCGCCAAGTAATACAGGTTTAATCCCATAAGGCATTACAGGTACTAGATACGAGGGTACGTAATGTAAACTCGCAAGTATTAAAATGCTGAACACATACACCATAACCATCGCAGTAAGGAAAACAAACATGCGGGCTATCACTTCAATCCCCATTCGTACCGTCGCATAAATCACCAGAAAAATGAGGGTATTAAACGCATAGATGGGTGTCTCCCGCATCATGGTGGTGGTCATAAAAATCCCTATATCTAATACAATGCCGGAAGTCATATGAAACTGGAAGGAGATAAATGGGATAGCCAGCAGGTAGGTCATCCAATTGCCTACCGTTTCTCGGCTGTATTCGATAAAAGTCAGATCCGGAAATTTATTATGCATATATAAGATACAACTTAAGCACAAAAGGCTAATGGAGCACGAGATTAGAAGGGATATCCAGGATCCGTTGCGTGCAAACATGATTAAGGGCTGAGGAATATTAATAATGGAAGACCCTGTCAAGAAGATGAAAAATACCACAGACAATTGGCCCGCACTAATCTGTTCTTGCAATTTCATTACGTACCCGCCTTTCATCTGATAGAGGTTCACTAATGAGGGGCTACATTCAAGAAGTCAACGATTCGTTGGGATTGACCTCCAAATACGAATTCAGCCGCATCGTACAGAAACAACCATTTTAAATCGAAAATAAAATTGGCTCCAATATAGAACGAAACTAAGATCAGGAAGAAATAAATCTTGATCTCGGCGGGCGGCCTTTTTACTATTCGAGGCCATTCAAATAGCAGGATAGGGACGTATACGATTATTACTACAATAAGTTTTATTAGCATTATTGTATTGTCCTTTCGAATGTGTGCCTTATTTAGCTAGAGGCTTGCTGCCGCTCATTCCCGTGTTCGTAACCGTCACTTCGACATGGATATTAAAATGAATATCAGCGAAACGATCCCCCCAATCTTCTTTCCATCCGAGCCATAAACGGGGATTTTTCGCAAAAACTTTATCACCTATGCCAATGGCATCTAGTTTACTTGCCTGCAGATGATGAATGACAATAAGCAATTCTTTCTTTACTTGCTGGATGATTCGTTCCTTAAAGGCTTGTTCCTCTTCTTCCGTACTGAGTGTGGAGCAGCTTAATTCCCCCACAGCTCCTTTCAGTTTGGTCGTGACATTTACGGTTACTTCACTATTCTTGAGTGATGTCTGGAGGTTGGTGTTTTCTTGAAAGACTTCGAACGATTCGTTCATGGCATTGGCGTTCCCTTCGCATGCGGAAGTGATAATGCTGCCTTTGAATTTCCGGTTAAGCATAAGAAATGCTTTAATTTCTTTGGGCGGAAGGATCTCGACCAGCTTTCCTTTCTCGATTAATGCGACCCCGGCAACGCTTGGAACATTCCCATGGACTTTATCTAATGTCAAATAGGGAACTTTGGCTATGCCGGTTTCACTTTTCATTTGGATATGTGTTTCCAACATTGTCGCTTTTAATGTCTTACCTGTGAACGTATAGGAACCTTCATCAGCTGAGTGTAGCTGCTGACCAATCGTATATTCTATAAAAGGCTTGAGATGCAAGAATTTATCGGCTTTTCCTTTCGTTATAAGAAGAGCATTAGTAGGTCTTGGTTCATGATCACGTCTAAATAAGTCAAGGACATCACCTAAATTCATCTTTCTTACAACCTCATCGCTGACTAGTATGACACGCATGTGATCCCACTTGGCCTTACGTCCGAGGTGGAGCGTAATATCTCGAATGGCATCAAATACATTCACGCCTTCCGTTTTAATGGTGAAAGAGGATTTGGGCATATTTGGCTTCATCATTCCGCCGGCTCCGCTTGGCTTATAGAAAAGTGTGGTTAGCTCAACACGTCCTTTGTTTGATAGATCAATGGCCACAGCTTGTACAAAGGAGTATTCGATCAATTCTGCTTTGTTCCAGCACCCCGTTAAAGAAAATAAAAACAATCCAGATAATGTGAGTACAATTAGCTTTCTCATTGTTTATTTCCTTCTTTCTATGGCAACGGTTACTTTCTATGCGATTTATGCATGTGCCGGTTTCGCGGAGAGCGGAGCAGAATTTTCAAAGGGAAACGTAAGAATCCGTCTTTTAATTGTTCCACCCGCAAAGGAGCCCATGGAGCCAGATAAGGCTGACCCAAGGAACGTAAACTCACTAAATGCAGAAAAATAAACAGGAAACCAATCATGAACCCAAACCCGCCTAGAGTAGCCGCCAGAAGCATTAAGGGAAATCGCAAGATTCGCAATGAGATGGCCATATTATAATTGGGTAAGGAAAATGATGCGATTCCTGTCAGTGCAACGATAATAACCATGATGGGTGAAGCAATTTTGGCCTCAATCGCAGCTTGTCCGATGACAAGCGCTCCGACAATACTGACGGCAGAACCTACAGGTCTTGGCAGTCGTATGCCAGCTTCACGCATGATTTCAAAGAAGAATTCCATCAATAACGCTTCGATAAAAGCGGGAAAGGGAATCCCTTCACGTGTATCGATAATGGCTAACAGAAGCACAGTTGGAATCAGTTCGGAATGAAACGTTGAAATAGCAATATATAGACTCGGCAACGTAAGTGCCATAATAAAAGCAGAAAGTCTGAGAAGACGGATGAGTGATGTATAGAGAGAACGAATATAGTAATCTTCACTCGAACTGAAGAATTCAACAAAGAGGCCTGGGCAGATCATGATGGAGGGAGAACCTGAAGTAAGAACAATGATCTTGCCATCCAGAAGTGCTGCAACAGCCGTATCCGTGCGTTCCGTATGCCGATATTGCGGAAAAGGGGAATACGTGGAGTCCTCGATTAATTCCTCAATATAAGCGACTTCCAAAATCTCTTCCTGAATCGCTTTATCAAATCTGGTTTGGAATAAGGTTAAGGTTTCCGGATTTACGGCGCCATCCAAATAGCCAACGGCAATCTCCGTATGTGTTTCGCCACTCGCGATGAACTTTTGGATTTTGAATTTGGAGCTTTTTAATCTGTTCCGCAGCATGCCCAAGTTTACCTTCAGATTCTCAATCGTGGCTTCTTGGGGTCCTCGAACTACGGGTTCATTCAAAGGTTCGCCTATTTGCCTTGCATCGATAGAAAGCGCGTTAAAGCTAAGTGCTTTATCCCATTGGTCGAAAAAAATCACGACATGGCCATTTAAGATGTATTCTTCTACGTTCGTCAACTGAGTAATCAACATCATATTCTTTGAAGTGACGCCATGGTGTTCAAAAAAGGAAAACGCATCCTCGAGCACATTAGCGGTTTCAACTTCGATATCATGAAAGTCAAGATCTTCGAGCACATCTTTAAAATGAATTAATTCTTTGTCATTAATGAGTGAATCACAATAAACAATAAGAGCCGCATTCTCTAAATCAGGTCCGAAATTTCTGGAAAGGTAAATAACATCGGAACAATCGGCAAGTCGTTGCTCTAACCATGCTTGATTCTCTGCCAATTGAAGGAAGAGGGGAGCTGCGTCAGAATTGGACGGTAAGACTTGGTTGTCGGATACCGGCGGTTTACTTTTTTTGAATAATTTTCGTAGATCCATAGGTCGGTTTCCTTCTAAACTGGGTATATGGTTACTTAGTATGCCAAGATGCAGGAAAATTATGTGATTTGTAGAGTTAGTGCCTATAGGGATTAAAGGCTGGGGCAGTCATTGCTTTTTTTGTTTAGGCATACACTGGGGGTAAAGGAAAGGACAAAAAAACCGAATTGCTCGGGTCTAAGCTCAGAGGATCATCTTGCAGATATAATCAGCAGTTCGGATCGCCAAAGCTACTGTCGTCAATGTTGGATTCACTGCGCCCATAGAAGGAAGAACACTGTTATCAGCGATGTATAAACCTGAAATGCCATGAATTTGACCATATTGATTTGTGGCTGAGGTAGAGGGATCATCACCCATTCGGCATGTTCCTGCTTCGTGGTTATCCCCGCCAGGCGGCATTAAGCATATTGCTAATGAGCCTTTCAACGTGGCTAGACGAAGCTGCATGGCTGTGGAAGCCCTTTCCATAGCGCTGTACATTTGACGCATAATTGCATCATCTTGCGTGCTGTATGAGAAATCGATCTGTATGTCCGGAACACCGTAACGATCCTGCCGGCTCGGGTCGATATAGACCTTGTTCTCATACCGGGCTTCAACCCTGCCGGAAGCACCGAAAAAGCTGATATGCCAATCATCTTTGACTGGTTTTTTCTCGTATTGGTAGTTAAAAAATTGTTCAGGTCCTTGGAGCTGAAGCTGATACGGATGACCAGGGGATTCAGGAATGATAATGCCCAAAGCCCCTAGAGGTTCATAGAAACCCAATGTGCTTACATTGGCTGTGGCAATCAAGTACGAATGATTAATTAAATAATGTCCGATTGCCTTCCCAGGTATTTTAGAGTTAAGCAGAATGCGCGGCGTCTGCAGGGCACTGGCTGATAAAATAACATGATTTGCTTTTATGAAATAAGAGCGCATATCCGGGGTCATCACTCGAACGCCAATGGTTCTTCCGCCATCCGTCACAACTTCCGTCACATAGCTATTGACGGCCAAGTCAAAGGAGCGATGGCTTAATGCTTTGGCCAAAAAAACGATGGAGCTGAAAAACACATTAGCATGCAGCTTCCCGTACCGCGTTTCGTCAAGATCAGCAGCGATAGGAATATCGTCAGCCGTGTGGAATCCGTTATCCCGCAGCCGCTGGAGAAGGATTTGTGTGATGGATGAACCTTTCGTATAGGAGGTTGTTACGTTCATAACCTCTTCGGCAATATTGTAATAAATCTCCATTTCTTCAAGGGGAACAGGCCAGTTTGCCAATTCCATTGCGGCCATGCGAGGAGAGATCGCTCCCCACAACAAGGTTCTGCCGCCAAGCGCATAAACGAGCTTCATGCCAGGAAATTGTGGAAGTCTGTTCCCGATCGGATCCGTTATTTGAGGTGGCGCATACAATCTGAAATTATCTCCGGTAATCGTGGCTATATTTGCCGCATGGGTGGGCAGGAAGAGATCTCCTTTTTCAATGATCCCAATCCGCTTTCCCGCATGTTCCAACTGTTGGCTTAAGCGCCAGAGTGCCGCTCCTCCTCCGGCGCCAGATCCAACAACAAGAACATCGTATTCAGTTGCAGCCATATGTTCGATGGGCGTAAGCGGAATCCAATGTGGCATAAAGAATTGCTCGTGAACAGGAGGGCAGAATGCGGCATCGATTCGATTGACATGGTTCCGTTCTCTTGTGGAAAATAGGTTTATATGTACCCCGGCAAGATCCATAAAGGGATTGGTTATGTGTGGATTGCTCGCGAGCAAATGTTCCAGTGCAATTTTAAAATGGCTGGACAATTTATTTAAAGTATCACCGTGGTCAGCTACATAAACTTTCAATTAGGTCACATCCTTCACTAACATTCAATTCAATATATGATTGGCGCTGAAATGTTTATGTCGCATGTTGGGGATTTAAGCTGGGAGGGACTCTTGGTGAGAACATCGATTGGAAACGGATGGATGTATGGAATGGGACCGGTCCGCGTAACGATTTGGAATGAATATATTCATGAGAGAACGGACCCTAAGATCGCTTCTGTTTACCCTCATGGTATTCATCATACAATTGCACAGGGCATTGGGGAGTATGGGTTTCAGATTCGAACTGCTACCCTGGAACAGCCAGAGCATGGTTTGACCGAAGAGGTACTTAAGGCAACTGACGTGCTAATTTGGTGGGGTCATCTAGCGCACGATCAGGTGTCTGATGAAGTCGTCACACGCATTCAAAGAAGGGTATTGCAAGGAATGGGTTTGATCGTACTTCACTCCGGACATCGCTCCAAAATATTTCAGAGATTAATGGGGACCAGCTGTGACTTAAAATGGCGGGAAGATGCGAAAAGGGAGTTTCTGTGGGTTGTCAATCCTGCCCATCCGATTACACAAGGCATCGGTGAGTATATCGATCTCAAACCGGAGGAAATGTACGGGGAATTTTTTGACATTCCGGCGCCGGAAGAGCTTGTATTTATAAGCTGGTTCGAAGGTGGTGAAGTGTTTCGAAGCGGGTGTGCCTATACGCGCGGTCTTGGAAAAATATTTTATTTCAGACCTGGACATGAGGCTTATCCAACTTATTATCATAAACAAATTTTGCGGGTAATCGCTAACAGCGTGCGTTGGGCGGCATCCGCTCATGGAACGGCGCCGACTTTCGGCAACACAGTGCCATACGTAACGTTTTGATAACAAGGATAGCGGATAACTTTGAAACGTTAAGTTACATGATTAGCCCGGATGGAGAGTGAGAGCCTTTGAAAATATGGGTCTCGAACAAGCAGGAAACACTTAGAGCTATTGCGGTGAAAAACGCTATATCCTCTGAAGAGCTCATGGTGCTCAATCCGCATATTCCACATCCAGATCTCGATATTACCGGCGTTTCGGTCTATCTTCCTTCCGAAACAGCATCGAGAGCTTCAATGGTTGGTTCCTTACCGACTTGTCCAGTTGAACCAGCAGAAATGCTGAACAACTGGATTCCCCTCACGCCGCTCTCCGAGATGGCTCAGCAGGAATATGATGTTCTCATCATCGGCACGGGTGCCGGTGGAGGATCTGTGCTCTGGAGACTTTGCGAACAATGGAAGAAGGAAAAGAAGCGAATTGGCATCATTGAACGGGGCGATCAGGTCATCCCGACGCATGCCCGAAACCTGTCCACGTTAAACCAAGATCGCCTCGCGGCTTATTTTAGTTATTTATCTAAGCCGCTGCCCGGCGCTTTACCTGAATATCCGGGAGCCAGACAGCTTTTCGCATTGGGTGGCAGAACGTTATTCTGGTATGCGTTTACTCCCCGGCTACATGAATGGGACCTGGCGAAGTGGCCCATACCTGTCCATGAGATGGAAAGCTATTACGGCATTGCTGAGCAAGTCATGAATGTCACAGATGCCTTCGCCGAAGGAGCATCGTTCACGGAAATTCTACTGGAGAGGTTATGGTTGCGCGGTTATTCGAAAGCGGCTCCTCTTCCGATTGCGGCTGATATTGTACCTCAGTCTCTCGGGCAAATCCATACCGATATGTTTACGAGTTCCATTTCCTTACTTGCCAGAGCGCTAAATCAGAGGCCATTTGATTTGGCGATCAACGCACGCGCCACAAAGATTCTTCAAGATAATGGAAAAGTCACAGGGGTTACGGTTGTTTCACCGGATAAAACCGCTTATACCCTAAAAGCCAAAACCGTTGTTCTGAGCGCGAGTACGTTCGAGACGCCGCGACTGCTCTTGCATTCAGGATTTCAGCACCGGGCACTCGGACACTTTCTGACGAATCAAACTTTCGTGCAAGCAACAGGATCGATATCAACAGCTGATTTTCCTATTCCTTGGGGTCCGTTGAATATTATGATACCGCAGAAACCGGATACTCCTTATTCCGTATTAATGACCGGGCCAGAAGCCTTCTACTGGTATCCGATTAGCGTTGAAAGACCCTTATCAGGTGAAACCACGGTCAACTTCTATGGATATGGCAAAGTCGAACCGAGATTCGACAATTGGATTACGCTGAATCCGGACAAAATTGACGAGTACGGTGTCCCTGAAATAAAGGTTCATTTTTCCTTGAGCGAGGCAGATTGGAGTATCGTCGGTCAAATGACGGAAGGGATAAAGCGCATTGCCAAAGACACGGGCGTACGTTTGGTTACCAAGAACGGGAGACCGCCAATTTGCCTGACTCCGCTCGGTGATTTGCATCATGACTCAGGCACATGCCGAATCGGAGATGATCCCAATACCTCCGTAGCGAATCCATACGGTCAAATCCATGGAGTCTCTGGGCTCTATGTGGCCGATAATAGCGTTTTGCCTTACATCGGAGCTGAGAATCAAACATTGACGACGGTCGCGCTTGCGATTCGTACAGCTGATCATATTGTTAGACAAGGAGGCGTGCAGGTTAAAACGAAATGAAAGAGATACTGCATAGACCTAAGAGCCCGGGGATTCATCCCAAGGGCTTTCTTGTGATTCAAGTATATTTTGGGAGCAGGCCTTTTCTGAATACAACAAGGGTCATGAATTGGATAAATGAATTAGATGATTGAAATCGCTTTCGTTTTGATCTATAATCAAACTTGTGTGACTAGTAATACTAGTTATATAAATTCACGGAAATGGTTAACGATTATGGAGGGAAGGAGGTCATCATTTCTTGGGTCAAGGACAATATGGAATCACCTTGAATTTGCTGATCAGTATTTCTATTCCGATTATTCTGGCCCGCCTCGAGCTACGCTTGGAGTGGTTCAAGAAGAGATCCCGGACCATCCTGTGTGTACCTCCTGTCATTTTCTCGGGTTTTAATGGCGTCTAGGCTCTCCAAATGATTGCAATAAATACGGGGGATATCAAATAAACGCCAACTTTTCTTTTAAAATGGAAGCGATTTCAATATGGGGTAATGCTCACACTAGCTCGGATATGCACACTCACACAAATTGGAGGAAGCTGCATGAATGCCAAGAAAAAAATCTTAAGTACCGTCCTGGGTATATCACTACTTTTCTCAATGGTGCCCGCTGCCTTCGCGACTAACAATTACTATCCGTCCAATCAAGGTCCTTCTCAAGCCCAACCGCCAGCAGGACGCGAGTATTTCCCTGCCGATATAAGTAAACTGCCAAGTTCGGAAGGCCTGCCTGATCTGTTTAAACTGCTTGACCCCACGAAGGGAACGAATGGATCTGTGACCAAGAAGGAAGAATGGACACAGCGGCGTTCAGAGCTCTCTGACTTGCTGCAGTATTACTACTACGGCTATGAAATGAAGACCGCTAAAGAGAATGTTACCTATTCAGGCAACCTGGGCACGAGTAACGCAACGCTTACGGTTACGGTTACCGTCAAAAATCCCGATAATGACAAGTCCGGCAGCTACAATGTAACCGGCATTTACATCCCGACTTACAAACAAGGAGTAGCGGATGCCGATCTGAAAGCCGGCGAAACCAACATCGCGCCTCCTTATCCGTTTGTTATCGGCGTTGGCGGCGGCGTTTCCGCTAACATGCGCAACGCGTTCCTGCGTCGCGGTTACGCTGTGATGAACAATCCTACGGGCACGATCTATAGCGACAATGCGAGCCGAAGCGGCTTGTATACCACACTGTATCCTTTTAATAAAGATACATACGAGGGCAATTCCGGCGCATTGATGGGCTGGGCTTGGGGGATTTCCCGCACCATCGACGCGCTCGAGAATGGCGCATATCAAGGCCTCATCGACCCGACTCGCTCGGTTGTCACCGGTGTTTCTCGCAATGGTAAGGGCGCAGCTCTCGCCGGAGCATTCGACGAGCGTATCAGCATCGTCGTTCCTGTCGATCCCGGGCAGGGCGGCATAGCCTCAATGCGTTATAGCTCCGAAGGCCGCATCTACAACTATAACGTGCCTAATAGCAGCACTGGTGCTCCCAATGCCTCCTACAGCAACTCCAATATGAACCGCAGCTTCTTCCGAAATGAAAAGCCGACCAACCTGCTCACTACCGGCGAAGCTCATTGGCTGGACGTCAAAGCCGAGGATTTCCGGTATGAGCTCGACAATCTCCCTTTTGACTCGCATGCACTTGCTGCGCTGGTTGCTCCCCGACCGCTTATCACCTATACGGGAGAAGGTTTTGACTGGCTGAGCTCCCCAGGAACTGTGCTAGCTACAGTCGCAGCCAAAGAAGTCTATGAGCTTCTTGGTGTGGGCGATAACATCGCCGTCCGCGTCCATGACGGCGCGCATGCCTTTCAAGATCGTGACCATGCCTACATGCTGGCGATCATGGACCGTGAATTTCACGGAGGAAAATATGGCGATCCGCTCAAGGTTGAAGGACCCGACACGTTAGGCGTTAACGTGAACCCGCCACTTCATCCTGCTGCCACCTACAGCAGCGTGTGGAATATGTCCGTCTATCCGTATGAGGTAGACAGTTCATTTATCCGTTGGTCGCAGCCGGGCAAGTACTCGATTTATACCACGAACGAGATGTTGACTGCGGACTATCCCGCAACGATCAAAGCTTATACTGACGCTCCGCAGGTCAAACTGGACACAGGCGCAGGCACCTATACCGCAGATGTTGTTGACGGTGTTGCTACTTTCACGCTGAGCGCTGATAAGGTCAAAGCAGGTCGCTATACGCTTTCGACCATTGGAAGCAGCAAGGATAATAAATCGGTCTACCTTCAGAGTTATGACCTTAAGGGGATTCTTCGCACCAGCATCACGGGTGATGACACGGGCGATCAACGATGGGTTTTCGGTTTTACAAGTAAAGTCGATAAGAATGCCATCAAGATCTTCGCCAACAACGTACCAGTTCCATCAAG
Organism: Paenibacillus sp. J22R67; assembly: GCF_059692175.1. Taxonomy (NCBI): domain Bacteria; kingdom Bacillati; phylum Bacillota; class Bacilli; order Caryophanales; family Paenibacillaceae; genus Paenibacillus; species Paenibacillus sp. J22R67. Next base: position 804,405 of record NZ_JCAUAX010000004.1, read on the forward strand.
TGTGAATGAAGGACTGGAGCCGGGGTGGATACTTCCTTATGGCGCTTCTATTAACACCGGCTATTCGAGCGCTGACGCTGATAACACCAACAAGATCTCCTTCTTTCAAGAAGAAGTCCCGGGTTTCCCGGTTAGTTATACCGCAGGGACGAATAGGGTTGTCCGTCTCGAAGATGTGAAGCTTGAATCACTGCCAAGCTATAACTTTCAATTTTCTTATGATTTGAACAAAAATAAATCAATCATGCCGCCGTCATGGCCGTCCACGAATGTGAAGATTGGCCCGAGTGCCGACTGGCCGCAATATCCGAACAAAAACACGGATACAGGGGCAAGACCCGAATCACTTCCGTGGCCAACAACCAATTTGGGTGCTGTCACCTTTAATCCGAACAACGCTGTGATTACACCAGATACCACCAGTGTTTCCATTGGTTTTGAGAATGCGATGGACCCACAGAATTTCGGTTTCGGCACCAATTTCGCCAATGATTACACCGTAACTTGGAGCGAAAACAATACCATTGCTACCATTGGCTTCGATAAGCCAGTTGCATCAGGTGGCAAACTTATTCTTGCTCAGCTGAAAGACTCGGCGGGTAATGCTAATGTTCAGCCTTATGTCTTTGATCTTCAAGGCGTTAATGCAACCAGTCTGACAGGACCAGAGAATGTATCTACTGGCGATGTGTTTGATTTGAGCTTTGGGTTAAACGGATACAGCCAAGATGCACTGGCTCAAGATATGACGGTAACCTTCAATACGTATAAGCTGGACTTTATTGCACCTGCTTCGCTTAATGACGATTTTAAAGTGGTGGATTATAAAGTCATAGAACCTGGCAAGATCCGCTTGCTTAATGTGTTTTTCGGTAATTTGCAAGCAGATCCGAATGGAGCTCTGTTAAAGCTGCAGTTCAAAGCTAAGCCGGATGCATCCGGGGATGCCGATGTTACGGTTTCCAATGTCATCGTAGTTGGCAAGGATGATGTTGAAAATGAAATCGCAGGAACATCGCATAGCATTCATATTACTACGATTGAGAAGCAGGATTTATCTGAGTTGATTGCAGAAGCACAAAGCACATATGCGAATGCAACCGAAGGTAGGCTTGTGGGGCAATACCCTGTCGGATCGAAAGCAGCACTGAATACAGCGATCAGCGCAGCTCTGCAAATTGCAAATGATTCGTCAGCTACGCAAAGTGCTGTAGATCAAGCCAAAACTTCTCTGAACGAGGCACTGCAATTGTTCCGAAGCTTGGTCATTGTTTCGATACCTGGCGATACCAACAATGATAATAAAGTAAGTGTCGGGGACTTGTCGAGAATGGTCAAAGCTTACGGCAAGACATCGAAAGATCCAGATTGGAACTCCGTAATGAGCTTAGATCTCATCCAAGACGGCGTCATCGATATCGCAGATTTAGTGCAAATGGCCAAGTTGATTATTAATTGGTAAAAAGGTACTCAGAGGAAGACAGGAATCTGTCTTTCTCTGCTTTTATTTGGAAGGAAGGAAGGGAACTCGCTTGAAAAATACGTCACGCATCGTCGCAATAATATGGCTCTGCCTACTGGTTTTGGGATCGAATATGGCCGTAGCTGAAGCGGATACAACGCCTGCTTTTTCTTTAAGAACTTCGGAATCGAGCATAGGAATCGGGCATGAGGTCCATGTGGTCGTTGTGGGAGAGAACCTGCTGGATCTCTATGGATTTGAAATAAATTTGAATTATGATACGAATAGGCTGCATTTTAAAAATGCCACAAGCAACATACCCGGATTATCTGTGCCTGCACAGGTCAATGGTAGTCAAATTAGGTTCGGGCACACCAAAGTAGGGGCAACGACGCCAGGGGATAACGGAACGATCGAGATGGCTGAGCTTACCTTCGAAAGCATAGCTGAGGGCAAGGGGAGTGTCGCAATCAATCAAGTGAAGCTCGTTAACAGTGCGGTTGTCGTATCCACACTTAAGCCGAATGCCCAAATTGCTCTGGATGTGAGTGGGACGAAGGTCAAACAGCCGATCGTATTTACCGACATTGCCGGTCACTGGGCTAGGGAGAGTATTAATAGAGCGTCAACGCTTGACTTCATTGATGGATACCCAGACGGAACCTTCCGACCACAAGCGATGATTACAAGAGCGGAGTTTACCGTCATGCTAGATCGAGCTGTAGCCTTATTGGAATCGGGTGAACAGTCGCCTGATTTCGCTGATCTGCTAGACATTCCATCTTGGGCGCAACCCGCTGTCTTCAAGGCTGTGTCGGCAGGAGTAATAGACGGCTATGCTGATCATACATTCCGTGCTGCCAATCCTATTTCCCGCGCGGAGATGACCGTAATGATCATGAGAGCTCTAGGCGAGGACATAGATCTGCAAAGCACCACTGACTTCGCAGATGCCGATGAGATACCCACATGGGCTCAAGCTTCTATTGCGCAAGCAGTGAAAAAGGGATTTGTACAAGGAAGAGAGCATCATGAGTTCGTGCCGTATGCCAACGCTTCCCGTGCAGAAGCGGTTACTTTGATTTTGGCACTGTATGACAACATTGCAAATAGATAAATAATACGAGACAGCCCTAACATTCGAAAGGATGGAGGGCTGTCTTCATTTTCTGGGATTATTTGAAAAAAAGGTATTGCAATCGGTTACAAGAGTGAATTATAATGAACTCAGTTGGATGACTAGTAATACTAGTAAGACTAATTAGACTGGTATTATTTATTGAGATCAATTTGTTAGTAAAAATTTTATTAAAAAGGATGAACGCTTTATGCAGATTGAAATTAGCCAGACTACATCCTCAGTGGCGATTAAACAAAGTCGAATGTCTTTTTTTAGACGCCAATGGCAGTTGTATGTCCTAATGATTGTCCCTATGGCCTACTTTGTTATTTTTAAGTACATTCCGATGGCGGGGGTTGCGGTTGCATTTAAGGACTATAACCTGTTCAAAGGTGTCTGGGGCAGTGATTGGGTGGGACTAGACGTGTTTAAAGAAGTCTTTACTCTGCCCCAATTCTATAGAGCGTTCCGCAACACGCTGGTCTTAAACATTTTGGGTTTAGTTACGTTCCCAGTCCCCATTATTTTGGCGGTCATGCTCAATGAGATCCGCATTAGCTGGTTCAAGCGAGTGAGTCAAACGTTAATGTACTTGCCGCATTTTATTTCCTGGGTAATTGTTGGCGGGATGGCCATTGAACTTCTTTCCACCAACAATGGGACGATTAACGAAATGATTAAGGCGATTGGCGGCCAACCGATTCCGTTTCTAGAAAAACCGATGTATTGGATTTCCACTTACGTAGGAACTGGCTTATGGCACCATGCGGGCTGGGGAACGATTTTGTATTTGGCTGCGCTTACAGGAATCAATAAGGAATTATATGAAGCTGCGGAAGTGGACGGAGCGACCCGTATGCGAAAGATTTGGCATATTACGTTGCCAGGCATCAAACCTACGATTATCGTTTTGTTCATTCTACAGATCGGTAACATGGCGAACATTAGCTTTGAACAACCGTATGTTTTGCAAAATGGATATGTGAAAGATGTTTCCGAGGTTATTAGTACTTACGTATACACGGTTGGCATTCAGTCAGCGAGATTCGCTCTTGCTACAGCAGTAGGATTGTTTCAATCGGTGGTAGGGCTCATTTTACTCTTGACGGCTGAATTTATATCTAGAAGAGTTAATAACCAGGGGATTTTCTAAGGGGTGAAACGATGTATCAAAATCCTACAAATAGAATTGTAGACGCTGCTATTATTGTTGTAATTGGAGTTTTCTGTTTGTTCTGTGTTGTGCCAATGATTCATATGTTCGCTTTATCGTTAAGCGGAAACAGACCGATTATGTCTGGTGAAGTAACCCTTTGGCCGATTGAATGGACCTGGGGAGCGTACAAATCGGTGCTTGGAGATTTCGCTATGCTTCGCTCGCTGCTCTTTACAATTCTGTTGGTTGCTGGATATACATTGGTAACGATGGCCGTAACCGTGATGGCTGCGTATCCACTGAGCAGACGGGATTTTAAAGGAAAACATATCTTCTTCTTGCTCATTATCATCACGATGTTCTTCAATCCGGGAATTATTCCACATTATTTACTGATCAAACAGCTTGGCATGTTAAATACGGTTTTCTCCTTGGTAGTACCGATCTTGATCAACGCTTTTCTCCTGATTATTCTAAAAACCAATTTTTCACAGCTTCCGGCCGAGTTGGAAGACTCCGCATGGATGGATGGGTGTGGACACTTCCGATTTTTGCTCAAAATCGTGCTTCCGCTTTCGCTTCCGATATTAGCAACGATTGGTCTTTATTCTGCGGTGGATCGCTGGAATATGTTCCAGGATGCTTTATTTTATGTGAACGATCAGCATCTTTACCCGATTCAATTAAAGCTCTACGAAATGGTCATTAATAGTCAAGCCAACGATGCATCCGCTCAGGAGGGCTTCAACTCCTCGACGCCGATTCCCCAAAGCTTGCAGGCTGCCAGCATCATGTTCTCGACCGTGCCGATCCTGCTCGTATATCCTTGGCTGCAGCGTTATTTCATTTCCGGTATGCTTGTCGGTGCCGTTAAAGGTTAATAGTTCTTCTTCGGTGGACAAGGCAAGCATCCTATGACCGAAGGTTCTATATTACAAAATTAGTTGAGATTAAAGGGAGGCAACACAATGCGAAAAATGCTTCATAAATCAGTAAATACGACATTGACAGTAGCGATGGCATCCTGCTTAGTATTAACTGCTTGCAGCAGTACTTCATCAAATGGTACCAACGAAAGCAGCAGTTCACCTGCGGCCGGCAGCGGAACTACGGCACCAAGCTCAAAGCCTATTACGCTTACAGTAGAGCTTTTTGATAGGGCTAATACCCCTGCAGGTGCTCCACCAATCACAGACAACTTCATGACGCAATACATTCAAGAAAATTTCGGCAAACCAAACAATATCACAGTCAAATTCGTAACAGTACCTCGTTCTGAAGAAGTTAAAAAACTCAATGTTTTGATGGCTTCTAATTCTGCGCCGGATATTGTCTTCACCTATGATAAGCCGACGGTTCAGAACTATGCGCAAAGCGGAGGGTTAGCGGATTTGGGGCCAGTGATTGATAAAGTGGGTCCTCAGCTGAAAAAAGTGCTTGCACCTTCCTTACCAGATGGCATGTTCAACGGTAAACAGTATGCGATTCCTGCACTTCGCGTTATTCAATCTCAAACAACAACGTTTGTTCGCAAGGATTGGCTGGATAAGTTGAATATGCCAGTGCCGACGACGACGGACCAATTTCTGCAAACGATGAGGGCTTTTAAAGAAAAAGACCCAGGAAATACGGGCGGAAAAGTCATCCCTTATTCCTATATCGATATATTCCACATGCAGCCGTTGATTCAATCCTTCTGGGATTGGAGCAAAATCACCCCGGCGGATCTGTATGCAACGCCAAACTGGGAGCAACCCGGCAATAAAGACGGCCTGAAGTTCTTGAATCAAATGTACAATGAAGGTTTAATTGATAAGGATTTTGCTCTTGCCTCTGACTTTAGCCAAGCATTCGCGCAGCAAATGGTGAATGGCATCGCAGGAGCGGGTACGCCGAACACGAATGAACCGGTTTATAATGGCTATTATTCGAACTTGAAGAAGAACAACCCCGCAGCAGAGCTGGTGGCAATCGATCCGTTCTCAACGAAAGACGGGAAGCATCCTAAGCCTAAATATCCTGCATACGGTGCGTATCTAATGATTCCAAAAGCAAGCCCGAATGTGGAGGCGGCTGTGAAATATTTGAACTGGATGTCTGAGCCTAAAAATATCCTAGCGCTTCAAAATGGTAAGGAAAGCATCTCCTATAAACTAGATAGTAACGGTGTACCTCTTAACCTTGATACGGCCGAAGCAAAGCAAATTCTGTATAACTACTATGATTATGCGATCATCTTAAATGGTAAATATGTGAGTCCAGATGAGCCGCAAAAAAATATCGAGGCTAACGCCACAGATCCGAACTTTAAAGATTTTACAGTGAAGAGTATTCAAGCCGGAGCTAATGATGCCTATACAATTCCGCGTGTCGATACACCGATTCAGGCTGAAGTGAAGTATGCAACCATTTTGAAGGATAAAGAAAAAGAAATGTTGACCAAAATCGCCACAGCCAAAACGGCTGATTTCAGTAAAGTGTACGACGACCAAGTGAAAGCGTATATGGAAATGGGCGGTACCGCTGTTAAAGAAGAAAAGAAAAAAGCTTATGAAGAGTTTTACAAAAACCAAAAGTAATCTTATTTAAATAACATAATCAAAAAAAGTGGTTGTACAGAATGATTTCTGTACAGCCACTTTTATTCGTTGTCCTTATTCTGAATGCTAGCAAAGGCCTCTGCATACTCGCTGGCTGCTTGATCTAAGCCATGCTTTTTCGCTTTATCAATGGCCGATTTAAAGCCGTTTTCATCTATTTTACCCATGACATATTTCACTTTTGCATCATTGAGGATTTGAAGAAGTTCGTTTCCTTGTTCCGTCCAAGTTTTAGAGAATAGCGTTAATGTGGGGTCTGGAATCGCATAGGTTCCATTCATGTCCTCAACCTCTAATTGGCGTTTAGTTATCGGCTCTATATCGCCCGGTGTTTTCAGATCATCGGTTGGGACAACTCGCATGACCCACTTATAGGGAAAAGCCACTTGGTTTTCATATTGATCTTGATTGGTGCGCAGCGGTTTGCCGTCTTTCAGTTCATAATGTTTGCCTTGAATGCCCCATTCGAGAAGATCAGCCATTTCGTTGTCAGCGAGTTTATCGAAGAAAGTCAGCAGCTTTTTGAGATCATCTTCCGTTTTGACAGTTGACTTAGGGAACATGATCATTCCGTTAGATCCACGATCGGCAGCAACACGTAGGCCTTCTGGACCTGCAAAGGGGCCAGTCATATCCATCGTTGACATGGGGCTATGGCTTTGAACACGCGACTGATAGGCTAATGCTGTATTCGTAGTATTTCCTACGGCTCCTGCTGTGCCATTCTCGAAGTCGCCTTCGAATTTGGCACGTTCGACGGAAGCGAAGTCATGATTCATTAAGTTCTCGTCATACAGCTTTTTAGTGAAATTCAAACCCTCCATATACTCGGGGGTTTCCTCCATCCGGGTGAACGTTCCATCTTCTAACTGCCAGTTATTTGGTGAGCCAAAAGTAACGCCGAAATCCGGGATGAATTGTCCAGCAGTCATCATATACGAGACTCCGTAGGTGTCATCTTTGCCGTTTTTATCCGGATCCTTCTCCGTAAAAGCTTTAAGCATCTGGTAGTAGTCATCCATCGTCGTAGGTGGATTTAAACCGAGCGCTTCTATCCAGTCTTTTCGATAAAACACAGTGTTTCTGGAGATCGGTCGCGTTCGAGGCAATCCATATAACTTTCCATCCACTTTGACATTATCATAAATCAAGGGGTTTAAGGTGGAGAGGTTCTTGTAGTCGTCGATATATGAGGTTAAGTTCCAAAAATCGCCTTCTTGTATCGCACTGAGAATATAGGACTGTCTAGGGTCACCAGCAATGACCATCGGTAATTGTCCAGTAGAAATCATAGCAGGTAGTTTACTGTTATAATCGCTAGCTTGGTTATATGTGATCTGCAGCTTCGTGTTCGTGTACAGCTCTATGGTTTGCTGCACCTCATTGCTGGCTTGCGGGATTTCTTTACCGGCAAAGTCAAGAGACATGCTGATCTGGAAAGGTTGCTCATCTGTTATACCATTCGTTATGCTCGGAAACTGAGCCTTATTTTCTGTGGAACATCCTACCAGAGTAGGGAGAGCGATTAAGCCTACCATGATGACCTTCAAATCATGTCCTTTCATAAAACTACCTCCAATAAAATGACAAGTAACTCAAATTTCTGTAAATTTCTTATCTGATAATACTGATATTACTAGGCTGTTTATTGCTTCATATTTTAAATCATACCTCATCTTTAAGCAAGAAAAAAATGGTATATTAGAAAGGCACCAAAGCTTCGAGTTATTAACCGTCTAGGGGAGATACATATGGTCAGATGGAAGCGATTTCAATTGTTTTTGTTAACAGGTATCTTTCTTGGCACTTTGCTTACTTCGTGTTATCCAACAAAAGAACAACCGAAAGGTCCGTTTCCAGATGAGGGAGGAAAAGTGAAATTGAGAATAGCGTGGTGGGGCTCTCAAGAGCGTCATGAAGCTACCATGTCTGTTCTACACTTATATACACAGAAATTTCCCAATGTTACCTTCGAGCCGGAGTATTCCGGTTTGGAAGGGTACTTAGATAAGATCAATACCCAGGCTTTAGCGAAAAATCCGCCTGACATTGTCCAGCTCGACGCAGGCTGGATCTCGGATTGGGCAAGTCGTCAGGAATTGATTCCGTTAGAACCTGGCGTGAATCTATCCAAGGTGGACCAGAAACTTTTGGCCTCCGGGCAGTACAAAGGGATGTCTTATGCCGTGCCATTAGGCTCCGTTGCTTTCGGAATGATTTATGACCGGTCAGCCCTAGAGAAGCTGGGAATAGAAGCACCGAGGAATGGATGGACATGGGATGACTTTTTCCAAATGGCAAGGGAATCCAAGTCTAAGCTGCCGAAAGGGGTCTATTTTACAAAGGATTTTGCTGGCGATTACTTTGCCTATTCAGCCTTTCAATACAGCAGAGGCAAGGAAAAGGTGATGACGGACGACGGGAAGTTTAATATCGATAAGAATACCTTCCTAGAATGGGCACATACCTTCGAGCAAATGCGCCTGGACGGCATCGTTCCTCCGGCAGACATCAATCTCTCAGATAAAGAGTTTGATCCTAATCTTGATTTGATAGTAGCTGGTAAAATTATTATGAGAATGTCTTTCTCCAACAATCTAGGAGGCTGGGACAGCTTGAAGAAAGGCGCATATGCACTTGTCACGATGCCCCGGTCGGAGCAAGCTGGCGGGTGGTTGAAGCCCTCGATGTTTTTCGGAGTTTCAGCAAACAGCCATTACCCGGAAGAGGCGAAGGCATTCATCGATTGGTTCATCCATGATCCGGAAGCAGGAGCTATCTTAAAGACTGTTCGCGGACTACCTGTTAATAGCGAGATTGCGGCTTCCATTGAAAAGTACATGAGTGATATTGACAAGGACGGATTAAGTATGTTTTATGCGACTTTAAAAAACGGTCAAGCCTACAGTCCAGGCCCGAACGGTTGGATCAATTATGTGGATAGGGATTGGCCACTCGTCAGAGATCAACTGAGTTTTGGCCGAATTACACCAGAGGAAGCGCTGGAACAGCTTAAAGTGGCTGCGCAAAAATATGAAAACTAGTTGCGCTTTAAACTGTTTTGCTTATCTGGTATACTAATCATATTAGATGTATCAGGAGGAGTGTTATACGGTGGACATGAAGCTTCCCGTTTCTTCACGTGATACCAAGGGTCTACTGATTCGGGATCACGTGTACAATACGCTAAAAAACAATATCATGGAGTTAAAGCTTGAGCCTGGCCGTCTCATTTCGGAGAAGGAAGTTATCGAGATGCTTCAAGTAAGTAAAACCCCTATTCGAGAAGCCTTAGTGCTACTCGCTCAAGAGGATTTAATTGAGACCGTTCCACAGAAGGGAACTTATATTTCACTGATTGATCTCGGGCTTGTGGAAGAAGCTAGATTTGTTCGAGAAACGATGGAAAGGGAGATTGTGCGCAGAGCTTGCCAAGATCTGAAGACGGAGCAGATTATGCAGCTGCAGCATCTCCACTCTCTTCAGGAGTTATGTGTGGAAGAGAAGAACTATGAACGCTTTTTTGAGTTAGATGAAGAGTTTCATAGAACGATCATTGTGGGCTGTGGTAAAACGCATACATGGAGCATGCTGGAGCAGATGAATGTCCATTACAACAGGGTTCGCATTCTGCGCCTTGCGGATGACGAAGACTGGAGACTTATTCTAGAGCAGCATCAAGGGATTATTCAGGCTATTCGCGATAAAGACCCGGACCGTGCGGAGAAGATTATGGGTGAACATTTAAGCAGAGTACGATTTGAAAAAGAAGAATTAAAGAATAAATATCCAACTTATTTTAAATAGGATGTTAACCTCGAAGACCTGTCGATACTCGGCAGGTCTTCAATTAGTCTGAAGTGCTACTTGTGGAGAGGATGGTTGGTCTGAAAGTATTCAATCCGTTTAAAAAGTATCGCATTGATCGGTTATTCTTCTACAGCTTTGCCACGTTAATTGTGTTTGTGCTCACTTTAACGGTCTTGATCAGCTTTCGTATGTCATCGAACGAACTGGCCCAAACGACTTCACTTTATCAGCATAAGCTTCTTGTGGAGTTAAATAAGGAAATTTCTACTCGGCTTCAATCCATTGAACAGATCTCTCTCTCCTTATCTCGTGAGGAGCAGCTCATTTCTTACCTTAGAGTACAGAAGGATGAGTATCAACGTTATCAAGAATCAAGGAATGTAGCCCAAACTTTGGCTAACGTCACGTACTCCATTCCCATGATTCAAGGAATTGATCTTTATATGGATGAGCCGGTATTCGGTGATTCCAAGAGTTATATTCAATATATTGAGAGGTCCGCGGCCTCGAGCCAAATATGGTACAGCGCCTTGCAAGATAACGATTCAACCTTGTCTAGTGAACACGTGATTCCAAGCTTCCAAGGAACAGTACCTGTTTTGAGTTACGCTAGAAAAATTATGTATGACAATAAGTATTTGGGTATTCTTGTTATCCATATCAAGGCCGAAAGTATTCGAGCTGCATTGGCGGGACAATCATCGGAAGTAAACCGTTTGATACTCGACGATACAGGTAAATTATTATTACACACGGGGAACATCTCGAATCACGTCCAGTTATCACAGTGGCTTGAGCATAAATTGGACGATTCCGGATATACACGGATTCGGGGAGAAGCTGGATTAGATGATAACTTATTAGTGTATTCCAAGTCGCCTAGTTCACATTGGATTCTAGTAGAAGTAACGCCCTGGGAACAAATAACGGCTGGTGGATTTAAGCTTGCGGAAGCAGTAGGAATCATAGGTGTAGTAGCCATTCTCTTAACATTGCTGCTTGCTTTATGGCTCAGCAAGCAATTTACCAAGCCGATTAAATATTTGATCAGCATGATGTCGGCTTATTCGTTAGGAGGAAAGAAAATCAATGTACCTAAGGACTATGAGAATGAATTTGGCTACTTGTTCTTAGGGTATTCCAAACAGAATGAACGGATTGAGGAATTGTATCGTTCTCTGCAGATCCGTCATGAACAGCAGCGCAAAGCGGAGATTGAAGCCTTGCAGGCGAATATCAATCCTCATTTTTTATATAATACGCTTGACCAATTGAACTGGATGGCCATAACACGCGGGCAGCATGAGATCAGCAGAATCATAGAATTAATGGGGCGAATGTTCCGCATAGGACTTTCCAATGGAGAAAGCTTCGTGACATTGGCGGAGGAAGTCATGCATGTGGAAAGCTATTTGGAGATCCAACAATTGCGCTGGAAAACTGGACTTGAGTATGCCATCACAGTAAGTAAAGACATTAAGCAGTTATTCCTGCCCAAGCTGATTCTTCAACCTTTTGTAGAAAATTGCATCATTCATGGCTTTGCAGTTCGTAGTACGGGATGCATTCAACTAAACATTGGAGTAAGTAATGATACCCTGCATATTGTCATTGAGGATGATGGGGTTGGCTTACAGATGAAGCCGGATAAACAACAGCAACGGCATACAGGAGGTTATGGTGTTCGCAATGTGAAGGAACGGATTAAAGGCTATTTCGGGGATCATTACGGAGCTGTCTTGAAGTCGCGCGAAGAAGGCGGGACGAGCGTACACATCACGCTGCCAGCCTTAACATCACGTCCGGATTCAACCCTATGGGGGAACAGACCCTGATTAATTGAATGGATTTTATAATAATTTGTGCATTAGTCGCATTTAAGCGCTTAAGAGATCATGCTATCATTTCTTTTAGGAGGTTTCCAAACTATGTGGAGAATCGCAATCATTGACGACGATCGCCAAGTGCTTCAGGGCATGAAGTTGGCCATCCCTTGGGAGGCACTGAATGCCGAATACGTCGGGGAAGCCATGACCGGTGAAGATGGTTTACAAATGGTATTGGAAGCTCAGCCGGATATCGTGATTACGGACATTTATATGCCTGTCATGAATGGTATTGATATGATTGAGCGGTTACGAGAAGAGGAATTTCAAGGGAAAATCATCATTCTAAGCGGCTATTCCGATTTTGAATTCGCAAGGCAAGCCTTACGGTTTCAGGTAAGTGATTATGTGTCAAAGCCGATTTCCTTGCAAACGCTTAACTCTGTTCTTTCCAAAGTGATTGAGGAACTAACGGATGAGGAAGAACAGCGAATGAAGCAGGTTGATCTTGAGCAGAAGCTATCGATGTACGAGCCTTTTGTCCAGAGAGAATGGGTTCAATCCGCCGTTGCGGGTACACTCGGAAGTAACTGGCATGAGTCTATGCTGCCGCCTCAGTTTCATTATTGGCAAAACAAAACACATATTGTCTTGGGAATCGAAATTGTTCGTGACTTGCGCGCCAGTGAAGTCTTACTGTCGGATTGGAACTTATTCCGATTTGCTGTTCATAATATCGTTTCAGAGATCGTCAGGGAGCAATTTGAAGATTATGAATACACCAATCTGCACAGCACACGCTCAGCGTTGTTGTTACATCTAGATACAGAGGAAGCCTACACGGATTCCTTAGAGAAATTAACTAAGCTCTCAATCCGAATCATAGAATGCATTAGACTTCATTTGAAGTTGACGGTTCGTGTTGGTATTGGAGCCATCAAATCGCATTGGACCGATATTCCCGATTCAACGGAAGAAGCCTTCCGTGCTATGGACCTCAAGGAGCAGCGCGTAAACACCATCTATGATGTATTCATGTATAGCAGCATGTTCAAAGGGGAAAAGGAAACGGCTAGAATGCGGCCAGTGAAATTTTATTCGGAGCTGGCTGGGGCGATCAAAATATCTCACGAGGCTAGGGCCTACGAGATTATCGACATGCATGTAGAAGCGATCGAGCGGAATATGTTGTCGAGTACACCTGATTACCTGCAGATGCTGGCGGGTGAGCTTTGGGGTATTTTTGCCTATTGCCTGTATGAGGTTGGGATGGTGCTGGATGATCTGTTTTCCAATGAGCAAGTGGTCATGGAAATGGCTGGTATTACGAAGTCTGAGCATTTGGCCAAATGGTTAAAAGAGAAAATATCGGTGATTTGCACAAGCAGAGAATTCAAGGGAAACAGTAAACATCAGCAAGTTGCCGACTTCATGACACAGTATATCCATGAACACTATATGGAAGATATTAATCTCAGTGATTTTACAAGCAAAGTTTACGTCTCAAGAAATTATCTGGCTATCATATTTAAAAGCGCTACAGGAGAAACCTTTAACAACTATCTGACACGTGTACGAATCGAAAAGGCAAAGGAGCTGCTCTTAGATCGCAATATGTTGGTTTATGAAGTGGCCAAAAGAGTTGGGTATAAAAACGTTCCTTATTTTAGCAACCTGTTTAAAAAATATACCGGCATGAATCCAACCGACCTAGTGAAATGAAGTGAAGAAAATCTATCTTTCCATAGGGGTGAATCCATTGTCTTTGCAACTTCATGATGTGAGTGGTTCCGTTCGTGACCAAGTGTATGAGGCGTTGAAGGATAACATGATTGAGATGAGCTGGAAGCCAGGGACGCTGATCTCGGAATCAATGGCTGCGGAAATGATGCTCGTTAGCCGTAGAGTCATTCGCGAAGCTTTTGCGAGGTTGGCGAAGATCAAGTTCGTTGAAATTATTCCTCAGAAGGGCTGTTATATTACGAAAATCGATTTAGCACATGTAGATGAAATCGGTTTCATACGAGAGCGGCTGGAAGCAGAAGTGATTCGCTTGGCCTGTATGAGGATGACGGCGGAGCATATTACCGTGCTTCAGGATTTGCTTGATCAGCAGGAGCTTGCTCTTGAAGAGCAGCAATTCAAAACATGCATCGAACTCGATGATCAGTTTCATGAACGGATTTTCATCGGATGCAACATGGAGCGCACATGGGCTGTCTTGCAGCAAAAGTCGATGAATAGTAAGCGGGTCCGTTACTTGATGGAGCCGACGTTAGATTACTGGCGGACGATGATCAATGAGCATAGGGTGATTTTGCGCGCTATTCAGAGCAAAGACCCCGAGCAGGGTGTGGCTGTATTGAGAAAACATTTCACACTGCAGGATTTTGATAAACTTGCTTTATTACATAAGTATTCGATTTATTTTAAGTAGAGTGAGCTTGAGTGGGATCGTGGATATGTGGATATCCAATGCCCCACATCTTCCGAGATGATTGCATGTACACGTTCCATGTTCCGGCGGAGGGCGTGTCTATTTAGCTCTAACGGACACCGTTGCCGATATTTGCCGAAATTGCCCCTTATTTCATGCTTAACGGACTCCAGAGCCGTTAATAGGCCCATAGACATGCTAATCGCACATGGATAACGTGAATAGCTGCGCTGGAGTCCGTTAGCTTTTGTATAGGCCACATTTTGGCTGAATAAGCGCGAATGTGTCCGTTAGCAAAGCAACAGCTCGGCGTGTATCCAACAAAGAGCCTCCCCTTCAGTCATTTATCTTGACTTGGGGGCAGCCTCTTCCAAATAGTTATGCTGAATTAACGGGAGGAATTCCCGTTAATATGGAATCAACTTTGTGTGGCATGTGCCTCCCGCGTCTATGGTTCGGCGAAGGTGTATCAGCCTGTGCCCCGCAGACACATGCTGCGCATAAAGCAGCGATGTTCTCGTATTTTGGCATTCATCGGCTCCGTGGAAAAAGAGGCGACCCCTCAGTCATTTATGATGACTTTGGGGCAGCCTCTTTTTCCTTATCGGACATTTTTGAGCCGTTTGCACCAGGAAATAAGCGGGATTTCCACTGTTTTATCGCGTTTGCATTTTCTTGATTTCGGCCAAAACATCACGTTGGAAGGGCTTACAAAAATGTCCGATAGGCGGAAAATGGATGTCGCTGCATACTGAATCTACACCGCTCGCGAGGGCGATCAACTTTCTTGGAGGTGAAGAGGATGAAACGGGTGACTGCACCTAATTCAATAGAAATTGCGCAACCGGGTACCCGTGAGCATGCGAAACGCCGTGCAAGCATAACGGGACGATTGCTGAAAGACAAATGGCTGTACTTGCTATTAGCTCCGGGATTGCTATATTTCATCATTTTCAAATATGTTCCGATGTGGGGCGTGCTGCTTGCTTTTAAAAACTATCAGCCATTTCTTGGCTTTTGGAAAAGCGATTGGGTTGGCATGGAGCATTTCCGCGTATTTTTCACGAACCCTGAGTTTTTCATGCTGCTTCGTAACACGCTGTTGCTCTCGTTTTATAATTTGCTGTTTTTCTTTCCGGCTCCGATCATTCTGGCGCTGCTCTTAAATGAAGTTCGCTTGGCTTTCTTCAAAAGAACGATTCAAACGCTAATTTATGTGCCTCATTTTATTTCATTAGTTATCGTGGCGAGCTTAACGTATGTGTTCCTGACAACGCAAGGCGGAATTGTGAATGAGATGGTAGAGAAGTATACAGGCGCCAAAATCGATTTCCTGGCTAGTCCAGAGTGGTTCCGTCCGATGATCATCCTTCAAACTATTTGGAAGGAATGCGGATTTGGCACGATCATCTTCCTTGCCGCATTGGCAGGTGTGGATGTTGAACAGTATGAAGCAGCCATTATGGACGGTGCCAACCGCTTCAGACAGGTATGGCATATTACACTGCCTTCCATTCGCAGTACGATCATCATACTCCTTATTCTTCGGATGGGGGATGTTCTGGACAATGGTTTCGAGCAAATTTTCTTGATGCTGAACCCTTTGAACAGGGAAACAGCGGAAGTTTTCGATACTTACGTGTATATGATGGGGATTACGCAAGGCGCTTTCAGTTATAGTACAGCAGTTGGCTTGTTCAAAGCGATCATCGGCGTCATTCTTGTTCTCGGAGCCAACTGGCTGGCGAAGCGGTTCGGCCAATCCGGCATTTATTAGGTGAAGGAGGAGAGGCACATTGAATACAAAATACAGAAGCTTATCAGGGACCCTGTTCGACGTAAGCAATTATATCCTGCTTAGTATTATCGGTATCGTGGCCGTTCTGCCCTTCATCTATGTGGTGGCTGGTTCTTTCGCCTCGGATACGGAGCTGACGCAAAGAGCGGTCTTCCTGATCCCGAAAACGTTCACCTTATCGGCTTACCAATTTATTTTTTCAACGGATACGATTTTAAAAAGTATTTGGGTTTCGCTATATGTAACCATTCTGGGTACGATGGTCAATCTATTTTTTACCGTAACGATGGCGTATGCCCTGTCCAAAAGAGGACTTATGGGACGAAATACGGTCTTAAACATGATTGTTTTCTCTATGCTCTTCGGTGGCGGTTTAATTCCGACTTATATCGTTATTCGCGAGCTGCATATGATTGATACTTATTGGGCTCTCATGATTCCAGGAGCTATCAGCGCCTTTAACCTGATCATCGTCAAAAACTTCTTCCAAGAACTCCCGCAAGAGCTGGAGGAAGCAGCCAAAATTGACGGCTGCACAGAACTAGGCCTACTCTGGCGCATTGTTCTTCCTTTATCGATGCCCGTTCTGGCTACATTCACTTTGTTTTATGCGGTTGGCCACTGGAACAACTTTTTCTCCGCCTTGTTGTATCTCAACGATCCTGCCAAATGGCCGCTTCAGGTCATGCTGAGACAAATTGTCCTGCTCTCGCAAATGGCGGCAGGCGATATGAGCACAGTCGATCCGCAATTCGTGAAGCAGCAGGAGCAATCCATCAAAATGGCGGTCATCGTCGTCGGCACCATCCCTATTTTGCTCGTCTATCCGTTCCTGCAAAAACATTTTGCCAAGGGGGTCCTTATTGGATCGGTCAAGGGGTAAACGGATTACGATAGTTAATCTTTACAGTTTCTTGGTAATTCAGCTTAGGCCATGCCCAGAGACTGCCCATTGTAAAGGAGGAGCGATCATATGAAAAAGAACTCGAAAAAATGGATTTCCGTCGCAGCAGTCAGTACGGTGGCTATGACAACCATAGTTGGCTGCAGCAGCGGAGGTAAGGATGCCGCAACCACTCCTTCATCTTCAGCATCAGCTGCACCAGGTGCAGCTACGCCTGCCCAGCAGCAAGCTCCGCTGGACCTTAACGTCATGCTGCCGATTTTCAAAACGAACTTTCCGAAGGACGACGGTCCGGTTGTGACAGAAATCGAGAAAAAGACTAACACGAACATCCATTTGGAATGGGTACCTAACGCATCCTATACGGATAAATTCAACATCACGCTCGCTTCCGGCAAGCTTCCTAGTATCATCTATGTACCTGACGTGAAAAATCCGAGCTTTGTGAATGCTGCGAAGTCCGGTGCGTTCTGGGAAGTGGGCAAGTATTTGAAGGATTTCCCGACGCTAAGTCAGGCGAATTCCATCATCATGAACAACTCTTCTATTGATGGCAAAAACTACGGTGTTTACCGTGGACGCGCGCTTGGCAGAAACGGTATTAACTACCGGAAAGACTGGTTGGAAGCCGTGGGCATGCAGCCGCCAAAAACGATTGACGACTTCTACAATATGTTGAAAGCGTTTAAAGAGAAGGATCCGGATAAAAACGGTAAAAATGACACTTACGGTATGGTTATGGTGAAATGGACCGGTCAATGGGCAAGCAGCTTTGATATTATGAAGCTTTGGTTCGGCGCCCCGAACAAATGGGGTGTTGTTGATGGAAAATTGGTGCCTGAGCATCAAACACCGGAGTATCTGGAAGCGTTGAAATTCATGAAAAAGCTGTATGATGAAAAGCTGATCAACCAAGACTTTGCTGTATTTGATTCGGCCAAATGGAACGACCCCGTCGTCAATAACCAAGCCGGCGTCATCATTGACGTTACGGATAATGCGGCTCGTTTGGACGATAAAATCCACCAGACGCTTGCGAAGGAAGGCAAAGATAAGCCCGATATTCACTATATTGATAACATGATTGGCGTTACAGGCAAATCGGGTCTCAAAGCGCTGCCAACGTCCGGTTTCGCAGGATTGCTCGCCATTCCGAAATCGTCTGTGAAAACGGAAGACGATGTGAAACGCGTGCTAAAATTCCTGGATCAAATGAACTCGCCGGAGCTAACGACAATGGCAGGTTATGGCTTGGAAGGCAAGCACTACACCAAAGAGGGCGACGCCGTAGTGCCTAGCAAGGATTCCGCGCTTCTGGAATCCGAAGTTGAAGGCTTGAATCAAATGCTGCCGTTCATTCCAGAGGACAGAGGCTTGAAAGTGAAACAAACACCGCTTCGTCTGCAAACGGCAAAGATTCAAAAAGAAGCAGAGCAGTTCATCGTGGCAAACCCTGCCGAGCCGTTCATCTCCCAAGTCTACTCGCAGAAAGGTCAGCAGCTCGACAATGTTATCAATGATGCGCGTATTAAGTTCATCGTTGGTCAAACAGACGAAGCTGGCTTGAAAACCGCGTTTGAAACTTGGAAAAAATCAGGTGGCGATGATTTGGTCAAAGAAATGAATGACCTTTATGCAGCTGTGAAGAAGTAATGGCTGAATAGCTTAGGCACTCAGGATCCGAAGCGGATCATGGGTGCTTTTTGTGCTTGTTGCCTCAAATTAAGAACCTGTAGTTCCCCATGTATGGCGGGGCATTATGCATTCCAAACCCGACTCCGAGAGGACCACTTTCCATGCACACGGGCTAGCCGCTGGTACAAAGAAGACGTAGAACTGCTCTTCTCCGGTTACACCTTCTCCAAAAAGTCGGAAAAGTAGGGAAAATACACTGATAATTAACTTCCCATCTCCAACTTTCCGTAATATGCTCAAGGTTATAGTGTTAATCGCTTGAAGCTAAACTTAAGAATGGGTTGGTGAAAACATGCGCTTAAGCACCGTTAAAGCAAGATTCGGTAACAGGCAGGGCCGGACGGACGGCGGCAAAGGCCGCTTTTTTAGAAAAAGCTTGATCATGATTTTTATCGTCTCCGGCATCCCGGGACTCATTATGGGTGCGCTGGTGTACTGGATAGCCGGCGGGCGAGTAGAGAGCGAGCTGCTGCAGCTTCACTATGGGCAGATCGAGCAGCGTTCCCAGAACATTGACGATCAATTGAGCAATCTTGAGCTGCTTCTTTCACACTGGGCATTTGACAATAAATTCGACTACAGCTTGAATGGTTTTGATTTCGTGAGAAACTTCGAAAGAACGCAGGACATTACGAGAACGCTTATTGCTATGCAAGGCTCCAATGCACTTGTGAAGAAGGCGGAACTGTATGTCGGTGGTTCGAGCACTGTTCTTTTTAATCCTGAATATACCGTGCTGGATAACAAAACGACATCTGGCATGTACGATAAGCTGATTCATGGCAAAAATGTTACCTATTGGACACAGTGGTCCTTTGATACGAGTCACCCTGATACGAAGGATCTAACGCTAATTCACCATATTCCAGGTGGGAGCTTGCATCCTTTTGGCGTCTTAGTCTTTAGGTTTGACAATGATAAAATCAGGAACATGTTGAAAACGATGACGCCGTACGATGAAGGAGAAACTTTCGTGTTGCAAAATGCGGGTGAGCTTTATGTCTCATCAACCGGAAGCGCTTCCAATTCACCTTTCGTCACGGCTTTGCGGGAGAAAATCACATCCTTGGGCTCCCCCAAAGGCTCTTTCTTCCTAGATTACAAAGGGAAAACCTATACGGTTTCGTATGGCAGCTTATCCCGAATTGCCGACGATTGGACTTACGTATCTGCTTCTCCAATCACAAGCATCATCTCGCCTGTGGTGTTTATTTCCAAGCTGATCATCACGGTAAGTTTGATCGCTTTGCTGCTCGCAGCTTTGCTTTCTTGGCTGGCTTCGCGGAGCATCTATTTGCCCGTCAAACGACTCGTCACGCTATTAGGCAGTCATGCGAATTGGGCCGGTCGAGTAGACGAATTCACTGTAATCGAAAAGCAGTGGCGAGACCTGCACACGGAGAGTCTTGAGCTGAATACCAAGCTCAAGGAGCAGCTGCCGCATGTGAAAGACAGCTTTCTGCACCAATTGCTGCAGGGTTATCTGAACGAGTACTCAGAGGAAGATTTACTTCGCCGTATGGAACGGTTTAAGTGGGATGTGAGGCATCGTCATTTTACTGTGCTCTATGTCCAGTTAGTCGGTATGACGAATTTGGATGGGACGTTCCGCCATGGTGATGAAGGGCTTGTGACTTTTGCGGCTGTTAATATGATCAAGGAGCTGGCCGCCCAACATTTCGAGCAATGCGATACGCTTAATTTCCATGACCTAACGGCAGGCCTACTGCTTATTACACCGGAGAATCGATCCGTCGTGGATGATTTTGAGATTTTTAGTGAAGAGTTGACCCAGTACATTAATCGCATTTTGAAAATGCACGTCACGATCGCGATTAGCCGTCCAGTGTCGCATATTTCCGATGTTCCGCTTGCTTTTGACAGAACGAAACAGGCAGTCAGCTACCGTAATTTTGAAAATGTCAATCAAATTATCGATATGGAGAAGGATCATCTGGTTGGAGATGACGCTTCGGAGCCTCAATATCCATTTGCGCTGGAGCGGGAGCTGATTCAGGCACTTCGTACTGGCCGGGAAGAGGAGGCGCATGACATGCTGGCATCATTCCTTGATGCATTATCCGGCAAAGGAGCAAAGGAGATCGACGTGCAGCAAGGCATGCTGCATTTGCTCGGCAATGTTCAGCACGCGATTATGGTTTCCGGCATTAACCCGAACCGGCTGTTCAAAGGGGCGAATTTGTACGAGCAGCTTTCCCAAATCAGGGAGCCGCGGAGAATCCTGGAGTGGTTCAAGGACAAGGTTCTCGCCCCATTTCAGCAGGAGCTGTCAGGTCGCTCTGATGCACAGGTCAAGCGTATGATCGAACAAGCGATGATTTATTTGCAGCAAAATTATAGGAATGATATATCGCTCGATAATTGTGCGGATCATACCGGCACCAATCCGTTTTTCCTCAGCAAGACGTTCAAACAGGTGACCGGGAAAAATTTTATCGATTATTTAACAGAACTGCGTATGGAGAAAGCCAAAGAATTGCTGCGCGAGTCAGAAATTAAGATTTGCGATGTTGCCGATCAGGTCGGCTATCAGCACAGTTATTTTAACCGTATTTTCAAAAAGCTGGAAGGCATGACGCCGACCCGTTATCGGGAGCTCAGCCGAAGCACATAAACGCGTGAACAATAATGTTTTAATGGCATAAAAAAGTGCAAATCGCCCCAGCAACCCTGTCAATAATGTCTCATTGTAAGTAAGAGTTCTCGTTTTTACAATGAAGCTATGAGGGGAAGGGAGATGCGTGTATTTGGCAACGGAAACGAAAGTAAAGCTGAGCTGGTTAACCAAAGATAAAGCCAAAGATAAAGTAACGTCTATGCCTGTTGGTATGACTTGGGGAATACCGTGGAGGGAAGGCGAACTGCTTAAGGAGGAGTCCTTGCTTCTAGCGCAAGCAAACGGCGAGGGGACAATTCCACTGCAAAGCTGGCCGACGGCTTATTGGCCGGATGGCAGTGTGAAGTGGTCTGCACATGCGGCAGCAGTTCCACACCAGGTAGCGGACAGTTATATCATTAAAAAAGGAAGCGGGCCTGTCCCTGACAAACAAGTCATTGTTCGAGAGACGGACGATACGATTACGCTGGATACAGGTGTGATGGTTTGTACGCTGGGCAAGCAGGGCGCTCATTGGCTCAGGAGCATCGTCCGCCAAGGGGCAGAAGTGTGCAGTGGAGGCCATTTGATCGGCTTGAAGGAATCTCGCTCCGAGGTGTCCGGGACACGGACGGTGAAGGAAGAGCGGTTCGAGAGCCGCATTCAACAGGCGGTTGTGGAGCAGAACGGGCCTGTCCGCGCGGTGGTGAAGCTCAGCGGCAGGCATCGTGCGGTTCATGGCTCGCGGGAATGGCTGCCTTTTACAATGCGGCTGTATGTCTATGCGGGCTTGGAGTCGATTCGGCTTGTACATACCTTCCATTATGATGGCAATCCGAACGAGGACTTTATCAAAGGACTTGGCATCCGTTTTGCGGTGCCAATGCGAGGTGCCCACTATAATCGGCATGTTCGATTTGCCGGGGATAACGGGTATTTTAGTGAATCGCCGAAAACACTGCACACACGGCGTACGAAGGGGAAATACCGGGAGCTATTTGAACGCCAGACGTTAGGCGAGACCGTTGATTTCGACCCGCAGGAAGATGCTTATTTTTTAAGCCTATTGGACGATTCCGCAACGTGGGACAGCTTTAAGCTTGTCCAGGATTCATCCGATCACTACCGTATTTGGAAGCAAACGAAGACAGTATGCAGCTGGGTGAAAGTGACGGATGGACAACGGGCAGGCGGGCTTAGCTATGTTGGCGGGGAAGGCGGTGGACTGGCTGCTGGGTTGCGCCGTTTCTGGGAAAAACACCCGTCAGGTTTTGATGTGCAAGGCATGGCAGAGGCGGAAGCTGCTTTGACGGTGTGGCTGTGGTCGCCGGACAGCACGCCAATGGATCTTCGCCATTACGATACGGAAACACATGTGGAGTCGTCCTATGAAGGTGCGGACGAGCTTCGCGCCACGCCGTATGGCATCGCTAATACGAGCGAGATGACGTTATGGTGTTTGGCAGCGACACCAGGATCTGAGCTGCTGGATAGCCTGCTTGCGGAGACGCAAGATCCGTCTTTGCTTGTTTGCGAACCAGAGTATTATCATGCGGTGCGCGCTTTTGGTTATTGGAGCCTCCCTGATCGGAGCAGCTTGGTGAAAGAATCGCTGGAGCAGCGGCTGGACGGCATTATTGCGTTTTACCAGGACGAGGTGGAGCAGCGCAAATGGTACGGGTTCTGGGACTATGGCGATTACATGCATAGTTATGACCCCGTTAGACATGTATGGAACTACGATCTAGGCGGATGTGCTTGGCAAAATACGGAGTTAGCGCCAAATATGTGGCTGTGGATCATGTTTTTACGCTCAGGCCGGGGGGATATCTTCCGCATGGCGGAGGCGATGACTCGGCACACGAGCGAAGTCGATGTGTACCATTTCGGGGAATATGCGGGTCTTGGTTCAAGGCATAATGTCGTGCATTGGGGCTGTGGCTGCAAGGAAGCTCGCATTGCCATGGCAGGCCTTCATCGTTACTACTATTATTTGACGGTTGACGAGCGGATCGGAGATATGATGGATGAAGTGAAGGATTCGGATTTCACGACTGTGAATTTGGACCCAATGCGAGCCTACTTTCCGAAGGATGAGCACCCGACTCATGTCCGTGTAGGACCGGATTGGGCGGCCTTCAGCTCCAACTGGATGACCCGTTGGGAACGTTATGAGGATACATTTTACAGGGACAAAATAATCGTAGGGATCGATTGCATCAAAGAAGCAAACTACGGACTGATCTCCGGGCCTACTTATGGGTATGATCCGAAAACAGGTGTGCTAACGCCGCTTGGCGATGATAACTGGGACCGTCATTTGGCCATTTGTATGGGTGGCCCACAAGTATGGTTCGAGCTCGCCGGCATGCTGAAGGATCCGAAGTGGGAAGAAATGCTAGCCGATTTTGGTGTTTACTATAACAAATCGCAAGAAGAGAAGGACCTCCTGACGAATGGGGAGATCAGCACCAAGCACTTCGAACACCCTGTTCTGAGTGCAGCGATCGTGGCTTTTGGCGCCTACTATAAGCAAGATCAAGAAACAGCGCGCGCATGCTGGTCCATTCTATTGAGCAACCCATTCGCCCGTGTCGATTTGCAAAAAGATGCTTCGCATGTCACACACGTGAACGACCTCAAGGAGATCGATTGGATGAATACGAATGAGGCGGCGCAATGGTCACTCAACACCATTATCGCTTTGGAGTTCATTCCGGAATACGCGAATATGTAGGTCTTGGCGCCTTGATAAAGAGTTTACATATGGAGGGATATTGGATGCAACAAACGTTGAAGGAACCGCATCTCATTGCGAAAATAGATATTCAGGCGGCGGGTCCCCGCTGCAAAATGCTGCTCGGCGATCTGAATGGAGACGGCAGGATGGAGGTGCTCTTGGTGCACCCTGACAACCGTCAGGATGTCAGATACATTCCCCATCAAGTACAGTGCTTGACTGCATTCGATTTGGAGGGCAATCTACTTTGGCAGACTGGCAAGCCGGATTCCGGAGCGGGAAGCCAAGGGTCGGATTATCCTGCGCAAATTGCAGATATTGACGGTGATGGACGTTTAGAGGTTCTATGCGTGATGGACAATCGATTCTTGATTTTGGATGGGCAAAATGGGCAGGTAAAAGCTTCTCATGAGTTACCTAGCGAGCACGCTCATGATTGTATTATCGTAGCGAATTTGACGGGCGGCTGTGCAGCGGGAGATATCATCCTGAAAGATCGCTATCACACCCTGTGGGCGCTCGATCGCGCGTTTAATCTCCTTTGGAAACATGAAGGCAATCCAGGGCATTTTCCTTGGGTTTACGATTTCGACGGTGACGGGCTTGATGAAGTCATGGCTGGTTATGACCTGCTTGACCATGATGGCCAGCTGCTCTGGAGCTGCCGGGATTTGGACGATCACGCAGACTGTATTTGGGTTGGCGATGTGAACGGAGATGGGGAGCCGGAGCTTGTGATCGGCGGCAGTGTCACGGTCATGTATGATCGCCATGGCCAGGAGCTCTGGCGTTACGAAGGCTCGATCGAGTCCCAGCATATCGCGCTCGGTCGATTCCGCAGCGACTTGCCGGGACTTCAGATCGCAGGCCTCGATCGTCTCGTGCGCGAGGATGATGGCAAGGGTTTGAAAGGCAAAGACGCGCTTTTCCTTTTGGATAGTGAGGGGCGAGAGATCTGGAAGGAAGACCGCCAAACAGACGGCTGGCTGACCATCATTGAACCTCTCCGCGGTTGGGAGAAGGGCGCAGCGGATTACATTCTCGCTTATCGCCGTGGTGGTGGTGTTTTCCCAACCTTATATGACGGCCATATGAGCGCGGTTGTTTCTTTTCCACTTGAAGGCTATGTGGTGCATGCCGATTTGTTCGGCAGCGGGAGCGAGCAGGTCATTATCTTTAATAACGAGACGATTGCGATTTATGCGAGTCAGCCTCATGATGTGACCGAGAAGCCTTCCGGAGTACCGCTGCCTCAGCCGAAACGGTTGTCCAGCTCCACATTGTACCCCGGTGGCGAGATCCCAATCTAATGGAGGAAGACATGAAGATGAGCCCCTATTTTCAACCAACCGAATCAATCGCTGGAAAAGCCAAGTCTGACGAACATATACTAGCGACAATCGCTGGAAGATTCATCGGCGCTAACCCTAAGCATCCGCCGGTTTATCGGATCTACTCGGCGGAAGGCTTCCGTCGCGGAGCGGATTACCGCTACGAAATGGATCTTGCGCAGAGATGGCCTGAACTGGAGGATGGACAATTTGTCTACGTCTGGGGGAAGCTTTGGAGCGATGGGGAGATCGAGCATCCGTTCAGCGTAAGCTGCTATTGTCCTGTACGCATTATGGTGAACGGGACGCAGCAATTCGCGTCGAACCTGAATGACGATGTGTTTCCGGAGCGAAGCAGCTATTTCCGTGCCAAACTGAGCAAAGGCTGGAATCACATCGTTCTGGAATTCGTGGCAGCGGTAACGGGCTGTGGCGGCAAGTTCGGAACTGGAAGCATCAAAGGTTTCCCGATGCATATGCTTGCCCCCTTAGCTGACCGGGACGGTCAAGAGGGTTGGGTTTACAGCAGCCCACAATCGGCCGCATGGGAAGTCATGCCTGGTGCAGGGGAGGATTGGGAAAGCTCGGCTGTAGATAAGTGGTATCCACGAACGGCGTGGACACCACAGGAATTGAGCAGCGGATGCTTCAGCCGCATCTACGGCGCAAAGCCAGGGCTGATCGCCTGTGCGTGGACGAAGCTGGAGAACAGAAACCCGAGCGTGCAAAGGGTCAGGTTTACAGGTGACTATCAGGGGCGGCTGACTGTGTACTTAAACGGCACTCCCGTGTTTGAGAGGCTTGAGCAGCGGGCGGATGGTCCGCTTGAGATGACACTTTCGATTCCGTTTGGTGTCCACGATCTCGTTGTCCGTTCTACTTGCGAGGCTCCGATTTGGGGTGTTAACCTAGAAATCGAACGCGAGAGTGCTGAAGAAGCCACTCCTGTGAAGCGAATCCCGCCTTTTCCTGTTGAAGGACTACCCGATGGATGGTTGTACGCAGGACCTTTCTCGGTTGATAATGCTCCTAACCCAGCCACAATTACTCGCATGGATGCACCGCTTGGCTCAGAAGATGAGCGCACATTCTGGCGCGCCGATTTGCCTGGAGCTTGGGTACGGCCTTATCTGGAGAATGCCATTTACGGAAAATGGAACTATCCGCTTGGGGTGACACTCTATGGCATCTTGCGAACAGGTCAGGAGTTAGGGGATCCGCATTACACGAATTACGCCGCAGATCACATCGAACAATGCACCTCCTTGTTCGTTTACAGCCGTTGGGATCAGGCGCAATACGGCTCGCCGGGCGTGAATCATCAATTAACGCTGATCGACAGCTTGGATGATTGCGGCTCCTTCGGTGCAGCGATGCTAGAGGCAGGCAAACTTCGAGCGCTGGATGGCGCAGAGGCGGCAGCCGAACACATAGCCCATTACATTACGCAGGAACAAAGCCGACTTGAGGATGGGACGTTGTACCGAACGCGGGGGACGACCGATTTCATGAAGGATACAGTCTGGTGCGATGATTTATATATGAGCACGCCGTTTCTCAGTAAGTACTACGAGCTTACAGGTGATACTGCGTATCTGGATGATGCAGCGAAACAGTTTCTGCGGTATAAAAAGCTGATGTTTATTCCCGAGCAAGGCATCATGCATCATGTATTCGATTTTAAATTCAGCAAAGGAAATGGCGTGCCTTGGGGCCGAGGCAATGGCTGGGTGCTGTTTTCGTTAACCGAACTGCTGGCCATCATGCCTAACGAGCATCCTGAACGCCCGGAGTTATTGGCATTTTTCCGTGAGTTGTGCCAAGGGTACAGGCGCTTACAGGGGATGCAGGGCTTATGGCATCAAGTGCTGACAGATCCGGAATCGTATGCGGAGGCATCTTGCACATCGATGTTCATCTACGCTTTCGCCAGAGGCGTCCGTTTCGGCTGGCTGGAGGAGACAGCTCCTTATGTGGAGGCTGTGCTGCATGGTTGGGATGGCTTAACGCGATATGCGATCGACAAAAACGGAAATGTATACGGCGTATGCCGAGGCTCGGGGTATTCATTCAACAAGCTGTATTATAAGGATCAGCTGTCTTGGCAGCTGAACGATACGCATGGAATCGGTATTGTGTTGTTAGCGGGTATTGAAACGATGAAGCTAAGAAAGCATCTATCGGATTGCAGCAACTAAGATAAGGCTGTCCCAAAAGTCATCCAATGACCGTGGGACAGCCTCTATTTGTATACCGTGGCAAATGCCCGTTAGAACCCGCAAGATTACAAATTGCTGATCAGATTCATATTGTAGATTCCGATAGTTGCGAAATTGTAGATCCAATTCTAGAATGGTTTGATTGAATTGACCGAATGATCCTATATAATGAAAGACAGCAAGAGGACAGGAAGTGTTCATATGAGGAGCGTCGGATATGGTACGAAACTTTATGAAATTTAGCAATAGTGTAGCGTTTAAGTGGATCATCTCCTATGCCGTAATTATGATTATTCCTTTGATTGTAAGTGCGATCGTCTATTTGCAAACAACACAAATTATTGAATATGAAATTCGTCGTGCCAGTAATGCCATGCTGAATCAAGTTAAATTCATTGTTGATAATGAGTTGAAACAAACGGAGAAACTGGCTGCTCAACTCACCATTCAACCGGATATCAAGAAATATTTGCAGCTTGATGAGGCTACAGAATCGGAGAATGCTTTCCATATCTACCAAACGGGACAGGAACTCAGCAAATACAAGTCTATTAACGATTTTATTAGTGGCATTTATATTTACTCGTCCAAACTGGATAAAGTATTAACCAATGAAACGTATGCAGATTCCAAATTGTTCTATGAAATGACGCATCAGTCTCCTCAAATGACCTATGACACGTGGTTGGCAAGCGTGCGGGAACAAAACCAGAAGAAATATCAATGGATGCCGATCACGGAGTCGGACAGGCCGGGAGAAACGGTTGTCTTTATGGAATCCTTAACGAACAAGGTTGAGAGAACACAATCCGGGATGTTAATGATGCCAATTAACAGAAACAACATCCAGCATTTGCTGGAAAACGTTGATTGGGTGAATAGGGGCCGAATTTTTATTGTCGATCAGCATGATGAGATTCTTTTTCAAAATCGCAATGGAGAAACCGTACCGAAATCGTACTTTCAATCCTTACAAGGCTCCGACAGCATGACGACAATTGTTGAATCAGATACCACGGCATGGCGATATGTGAGTGTATTTCCTTCTGAAGTATTCTGGGAACGAGCAAGAGAGATTCGCAATTTGAACTTGATAGGACTGTTGATTTGCTGTCTGATCGGAGCTGGTGTGATCTCGTATTTTGCCCGAAAAAATTACGGTCCCGTCCGTGAACTGGTCCATGTATTTTCTCGCTTCAAAAAGGAAAGTGAAGGCGACAAAGATGAATATGCCTTCATCCGGGAGAGCGTACTTGCGACTTTGCGAGAGCGGGACGATATGAATAATCAGCAGCACCAGCAATTTCGAGTTCTCCAGGGTTACTACTTGTCACGGTTGTTAAAGGGACATATGGAGGAGTCATTATCTGTAGAAGAAGCGGCGGAAATCTATCGGCTACAATGGACATCAGAGCAGTTCACGGTACTGTTGTTCCATATGGAGTTAGCCCAAGATAGCAGAAAAACTTCGCTTGAGTTATCACATTTTATTGTTTCTAATATCGTGATGGATTTGATTCGTCGCCGGCATCTGATTCATTTTACTGACTTGGACGGTATGCTGGGGGCAATCGTGAACATTAATCCGCTGCATGCAAACTCTTGGAAAGAGGACGTTGAGCAAGCGCTCTCGGAAGCGTTGGAATTTATCGAGCAGCGTTACGGGTTGATCTTTGCTGTGGCAGGAAGTGAACGGCAGGATGGCCTCAAAGGAATTCACCAAGGTTTCTTGCAAGCCCTTGAAGCTAGAGAATACAGCCTGCTGCTCAATGAGAATGGATTTATTTGGTATGGGAATGTTAAACAAGAGGAAACGGATTATTATTATTCCATGAATGATGAGCTGATTTTGATTAATGTGATCAAGGTCGGAGACTTGCCTAAGGCTACCGAACTGCTCGATGAGCTGATCGAAGGTATTTTCAGCAGGCAATCCTCCATTGAAATGATTAAGTGTGCGATGATTGATCTGGCGAGTACGATGATGAAGACCATCCCTTTAGAAACGAGTAAATCGGCTATTTGGGAAGAGCGGCGCCCAGTCAAACGATTGCTGAGCTGTTCCACTCGCGCTGAATTCCGGCGAGAGCTGCTAGAGATTGTTACTCTCGTCTGCGAACGTGTTCAGACTAGGATCTCTCTTGTGAGCAATATGGGTATTGGCAATCAGGTTGAAGAATACGTAAAATCCAATTTTACGGATGATAATTTAAGTGTCTCCATGATTGGGGCGCACTTTGGCATCACGCCTCAATATGTGTCCAAAGTATTCAAGACGCATGCAGGACAAGGTCTCCATGACTATATTAGCCAGATTAGGATTGGAGAGGCCAAGCTTCTCTTGGACGAGGGAGCTTCTATTGATGAGACAGCGCTGAAGGTCGGGTTCACCAGTAGCAGCGCGTTTATTCGGGTGTTCAAAAAATATGAAGGCATCACGCCAGGACGATACAAAAGTTTGCCCTAGCACATTTAGCTGTGAATAACCAAAAAGACGATTGTAGTCAAATTGACGATCGTCTTTTTTTCATACTGTCAATCGAGTTGCGAAATTGAACATTGTCGGTGAAGGGCAGGTCGATTACATTGGGAAAGCGGCAGATCAAGTTACTTTTACTTTCCATTTGATGAGGGGGATATTGTTAATGAAATCAATAAGCAAAGGCAAGCTGCGCAGTTCCGTAGCTCTTATAGTAGGGTCCGCGCTGCTCGTGGCGGGTTGTACGGGAGGCCAGAGCAATGAGGCTGCGCCTTCGACAGCAGCGAATACAAGCAGCAATGCAAACTTCTCTTACCCGATGCCGGGGAGTACACAGCTTACGTTCATGACGGAAACGCTCGGCGGCATTCCTGAGAAAATGCCGATTGATGATGAATATCAGAAGCGAACGGGTATCGCCATTAAGCATTTGGGCGGCACGCCGATGACGGATCAGAAGTTCAGTCTGCAGCTTGCATCCGGGGAGCTGCCGGACATCTTCCTTAATACATGGCTGCAATATCCGGGTGGTCCGGAGAAAGCAGTAGAGCAAGGTTATATATTGAAGCTTAACGATTACATCGACAAATACGCGCCTAATCTGAAGAAAACGCTGCAGGACAATCCAGAGATCGATAAAATGATCAAAACAGATAACGGCACCTACTACGCATTCCCATTTATCCGTTCGGAGGCTGGTCGTGTGTATGGGGGACCTATTATCCGCAAAGATTGGCTTGACGAGCTAGGGCTCGCTGTTCCTGAAACAATCGATGAGTGGTATACAGCTCTGAAGGCATTTAAGGAGAAAAAGAATGCCACAGCACCGGTGACTTTCCGTACGATATTCCTAGGTGAGCGTACCGGGGGCTTCGCAGGCGCGTACGGCGTCATGGGCAACTATTATGTAAAAGACGGCAAAGTCGTCTACGGTTACTTGGAACCGGAGTACAAAGAGTATCTCAAAACAATGAGTAAATGGTACAAAGAAGGGCTCATTGATAAAGACTTTGCGTCGATCGATGCAGCGACAGTCGATAAGAAGATGACATCCCAAGTGAGTGGGGCCACGTTCGGCTGGCAGTTCTATATCGAGAAGTACAATTCGACTGTACAAGCTACAGATCCTAAGGCGAACTATGTGGCTGCGCCGTACCCGACGCTAACGAAAGGGACTAAGCCTGAATTCGGCCAGTTGGACAATGCCTATGCAGGCACGAGTTCCGCAGCCATTTCAGCCAAAACCAAGAACATTGAAGCGGCTATGCGTTGGTTGGATTACGCCTACTCCAAAGAAGGAAGCATGCTGAATACTTTCGGTATTGAAGGAGTTACCTATGAGTTGAAGGATGGCAAACCTGTGTATACCGATATGGTCGTCAAAAATCCGCAAGGTCTGGGCAGTGACCAGGTTATGCTGCAATATGGACATGGCACAAACTTCCCAATGATCCAGCAGGATAACAATTTGCCAGCGAAATATACACAAACGACAGATGCGATTGATATTTGGAAAAATACGAATCATGCGAGCCATTTGCTGCCACCGGTAACTCCGACTGCGGCAGAAGCTGATGAAATGTCCAGCATCATGAACGATATTAATGCGCTAGTGAAAGAGGCGGAATTGAAAATTATTCTTGGAGCTGAGCCGATCGACGCTTATGACAAGTATGTTCAACAAATGAAGAGTATGGGAATTGAACGCGCGCTTAAGATTCAACAAGCGGCTTATGAACGATATATGAAGCGATAAGGAAAACCGAGGCTGGGGACCGCAGCTGCTAAGCAGCTGCGGTCCTTTGTTCGAAGCCGATTAGGGGTTATACGAAGGAAGGTGGAGCGATGACCAGCTTAAGAAGAGATTTGATACGCAATAAGTGGCTTTATATCATGATACTCCCCGTCATCATCTATTACATTGCTTTTCAGTATGCGCCGATGTATGGCGCAATCATTGCCTTTAAACAATTTGTGCCTGCCAAGGGAATCCTGGGGAGCGATTGGGTGGGCTTCAAGAATTTCAAGGATTTCTTTTCCAGTATTTATTTTTTTCGTGTAATCAAAAATACCATTTTGCTCAGCATGAGCAATCTGCTTTTCGGATTTCCGGCGCCAATTATTCTTGCTTTACTCTTAAATGAATTAAAGAGTCCGATATTTCGCCGCATTACGCAAACGATTACGTACATGCCCCATTTTATTACGCTGGTCGTAGTTGCGGGCATCATTCGGTATTTTACGCTATCAGACGGTTTAGTTAATGACGTGATCGCCTTTTTCGGCGGCGAGCGGGCAGCCTTCCTGCAGCAGCCGGAGTCGTTTCGTCCCATCTATGTTATCAGTGAAATCTGGCAGCAGATTGGCTGGGGAACCATCATTTATCTTGCAGCGATATCTGGTATCGATCAGCAGCAGTACGAAGCAGCCAAGATCGACGGCGCTACGAAGTTTCGTCAAATCTGGCATATTACGCTGCCGGGTATCCTTCCTACGGTTATGATCATGCTCATTCTTGCGTTAGGTAATCTAATGAACGTTGGTTTTGAGAAGATCATTCTGTTGTACAGCGCGAGCATTTACGATACCGCGGATGTCATATCCACTTTCGTGTATCGGAAGGGGATCCTGGAATTTAACTATGGCTTTAGTACGGCAGTAGGCTTATTCAATTCCGTTATCAATTTCATCATTCTTCTGCTGGCTAATTATCTCAGTAAGAGGGTCAGTCAGAACAGCTTGTGGTAAGGAGGAAACGACGATGAACCGACCGACTTTTGGAGAAAGAGTCTTTGATGCTGTCAATAGTTTGATTATGGTGGTATTAATTTTAGCCACGTTATACCCATTGCTATATATTTTGTTCTCCTCTTTGAGTGATGGCAACAGGCTGATCTCGTTCGATGGCATCTTGCTGTGGCCGCAAGGCTTCTCGCTCGATGGCTACAAAGCCGTCTTTAGTAATACAACCTTTCTTCATGCTTTTAAAAATACGTTCTTCGTGCTGTTCGTTGGGTTGGCGATTAATCTAACTTTAACTTCGCTCGGTGCTTATGTGCTATCCCGGGATGATGTGAAGCTAAGCAAGCCAATCATGTTTTTCATTGTATTTACGATGTTTTTTCAAGGCGGACTCATTCCTTTCTATTTGATCGTAAAGTCTTATGGGCTAACCAATACCTTATGGGCGTTAATTCTGCCGTCAGCTATCAGTACCTTTAATCTAATCATTATGCGAACGTATTTTCAGGCTTTGCCGAAAGAACTTGAGGAGTCGGCCTTCCTGGACGGAGCTGGTCACTTCACCATCTTGTTTCGCATTTTCCTTCCATTATCCATGCCAGTTGTGGCCGTGATGATTCTGTACTATGGGGTAGGGCACTGGAACAGTTGGTTCAATGCCATGATCTTCTTGCGTGATCAGAGTTTATTCCCGGTTCAATTGGTGGTCAGGAACATTTTATTAGAGAATGACAGCGCCAATATGATTGGCACGACGACACTTACACAGAGTCAGAGTGTTTCCGAAACGCTTAAGTATGCAGCGATTATCGTTACGACGCTTCCTATCTTAGTTTTGTATCCTTTTTTGCAAAAGTATTTTGTAAAAGGGGTTATGGTTGGTGCTTTGAAAGGCTGATCGGTCAGGGAGCGGCAAGTATAGGAGTGACACGAGGCTTGATGTAAAAATAGAACAGATAGGAGGTTCAAGCGTGAACGAACCCATACGGGATAAAGGCTACACAGGTTGGCTGCGCTATGAATCCATAGAAGATGAGAAAGTAAAGCAGATCTACTCGAACTGGTGTTCTATGCTAAGTGTAACAGGTCAATCTGAATGTTTGCAAACAGCGAAGCAAGAACTTATTACAGGTCTGCAAGCCATGTTAGGCGTGCAGCCAAGTGATTGGCACGACTCGACTAGCAATCACTTGGGGAGGATTGTACTCGGAGTTGCAGGAAGTTCACCGCTTATTGATCAAGCGCTTGCTTGGAGCAATCATGGCGCAAGTGACAGTGATGGCTATGCCATCCTTTCAGGCACCGATGAACAAGGACGTTACCTGGCGTTAGCTGGGTTCACGGAACGCGGGGCGCTCTATGCGGTTTTTCACTTTCTGAAGCTGCTGCAGACCCGTAAGGAACTTGAAGGTCTAGTCATTCAAGAAATTCCGCGGAATGGGCTGCGCATGATCAATCAGTGGGACAATATGGACGGCTCGATTGAGCGGGGTTATGCGGGGAAATCGATATTTTACGAAAATAACCGCATTGTCGAAGATGTAACCCGGGTTCGGGATTACGCAAGGCTTCTTGCTTCGGTTGGTATGAACGCTATCTCAATAAACAATGTGAATGTTCATCAATGGGAGACCAAGCTGATCACGAATCAGGGATTGACGGATGTGAAGCGAATGGCGGAAGTATTTAGAGCGTATGGCATTCGTCTTTATTTAAGCATTAACTTCGCAAGCCCGATTGAGATTGGTGGTTTAACGACAGCAGATCCACTCGACCTGGATGTTGCCAAATGGTGGCGCGCCAGAGCGGAGGAAATTTATAGTCAGATCCCTGATTTTGGCGGTTTCCTTGTGAAGGCGGACTCGGAATTCAGACCAGGTCCATTTACATATGGCCGCAATCATGCGGACGGTGCCAATATGCTGGCGGAGGCGATTGGACCTTATGGCGGGACCGTCATATGGCGGTGTTTTGTCTACAACTGCCTGCAAGATTGGCGTGATCGTTCAACAGATAGGGCCAAAGCAGCCTATGATCACTTCATGCCGCTGGATGGTGAATTTAAAGATAATGTGATTCTCCAGATCAAGAATGGCCCGATGGATTTCCAAGTGAGGGAACCCGTGTCTCCCCTATTCGGAGGTCTAACACGAACGAACCAAGTGTTGGAGTTGCAAATTACCCAGGAATACACGGGACAACAGCGCCATTTATGCTACCTAGTGCCCCAATGGAAAGAGGTGCTTGATTATGACACTTATGCCCTTGGAGAAGGATCATGGGTAGCTAGTACGGCAAGCGGAAGCTTATTCAAAAGACCGCTTGGCGGAATGGCGGCTGTATCGAATATCGGCAACGATAGCAATTGGACGGGCCATGACTTGGCTCAGGCCAATTTGTTCGGATTTGGCCGATTGGCGTGGAATCCATTCCTCTCGGCGGAAGATATTGCAAGAGAATGGATACAGATGACATTCTGCTGTGATTCGGAAGTGGAAGCTACCTTATTAAGGATGTTGATGGACTCGCGTGACATCTACGAAAGTTACACGGCTCCGCTTGGTGTAGGTTGGATGGTGAATCCTAATCATCACTATGGACCTAATGTGGATGGTTATGAATATGCCAAGTGGGGGACTTATCATTTTGCTGATTGTAATGGGATAGGTGTAGATCGCACTTTATCTAGCGGAACAGGCTATTCGGCGCAATATCACTCGCCACAATCGGATGTCTACGAATCACTTGATAGCTGTCCGGACGAACTGCTCTTATTTTTCCACCACGTTCCTTATACCCACAGGCTGAAATCAGGTAAAACAGTAATTCAGCATATATATGACACCCATTTCGAAGGTGCCGAGCAAGCGGGAGATCTTCTTAACAAGTGGGATTCCCTAGCGGCTAAAATTGATACCTTGCGCCATGAAAGGGTGCGCCGTCGACTTCTTGATCAGGCTGAACATGCCAAAGAATGGCGGGATGCCATCAACACGTATTTCTATAGAAAAAGTGGCATTAAGGATGAACATCATCGAAAGATTTATTAACTAGGACAAGAAGGCTGCCGATTGATTTCGACAGCCCTTTTTATAGAGGAGGCTTAAGCGCGTGAATAGACAGACGCTCTTTAACGACGGATGGGAATTTGCGAAAAGCAGCTTGGAAATGTCAGATTGCACGGGTCTCGCGTTCGAGCCTGTTGATCTTCCCCATGACTGGCTTATTTATAACACGCTAGATCTGTATGAAAACAGTATCGGTTGGTATTGTAAGACCTTTCATTTGATCGAAGAAGATCAGCATAAGCAGCTTTTACTTCATTTTGATGGTGTGTATATGGATTCTTGCGTCTATGTGAATGGGCAGTTTGTAGGGGAGTGGAAGTATGGGTATTCTTCCTTCGAACATGAGATTACAAATGCTGTCATCCTAGGGGAGAATGAAATTGTTGTGAAAGTTGTCCATCAAAGCCCGAACAGCAGATGGTATTCGGGTGCGGGCATTTATCGCAATGTGTGGCTCAAGACCAGAGAGCATACTCATATTGCTACAAATGGTATCTACGTCTCAACGAAGAAGACGGATGAAGGCTGGCAGGTTGAAGTCGATACAGAAGTAAGCCTAACCGAAGACGTGTTGATTTCGCATTCGATCCTGTTAGGCGATCAAATAATTGCTTCTGTAACTGCTGCGGAGATGGCTGTCGCAGGCAGTGTAGTTATCCTTAATCAGCAGCAACTATTTGTTCAGAATCCTGAGCTATGGAGTACGGATCTTCCGAATCTCTACAAGCTGATTACCAGATTAGAGCTGGTCTCTTCGAAGCGTGAAATCGAGATTATTTCGCAGAATCTAGGATTTCGAACCATTGTTATGGACGCCAATGAGGGCATTCATTTGAATGGGCATAAGATCAAATTAAATGGGGTTTGCGAGCACCATGATTTAGGGGCTTTAGGGGCCGCATTTCATAAAACAGCGATGAAGAGAAGGCTGGATATCCTGAAAGAAATGGGTGTCAACGCGATTCGGACCGCCCATAATATGCCGGCTTCAGACTTCATGGACCTTGCAGATGAGATGGGCATGCTAGTCATTACGGAAGCTTTCGATATGTGGGAAAGACCCAAAACCAAGTTTGATTATGCCCGATTTTTTAAGGAATGGGCATTCGCTGATGTGAGAAGCTGGGTGATGAGGGACCGGAATCATCCGAGCTTGCTGATGTGGAGTATCGGCAATGAGATCTATGATACCCATGCGGATGAGCGAGGACAAGAGATAACCAAGATACTGATGGACTACGTCGAGCAGTTTGATCCTAAAGGAAACGCAAGGGTGACGATTGGCTCTAACTATATGCCATGGGAGAATGCTCAGAAATGTGCCGATCTAGTCAAGGTCGCAGGATATAATT
This sequence comes from Paenibacillus sp. J22R67, assembly GCF_059692175.1. Lineage (NCBI taxonomy): Bacteria > Bacillati > Bacillota > Bacilli > Caryophanales > Paenibacillaceae > Paenibacillus > Paenibacillus sp. J22R67. The sequence goes on from NZ_JCAUAX010000004.1 coordinate 841,761, forward strand.
ATGCAGAAAAGTATTATCACAAGCATCATGAGGCGCACGAGGATTGGATTATCTATGGAAGCGAGACATCTTCAGTCGTACAAAGCCGGGGGATCTATCATTTCCCGTTCGAGAGATCCATTCTTGCCGATGATGATGAGCAATGCTCCGCGCTTGGAAACAGTCCGACAAGTTGGGGGGCCAAATCTGCGGAAGCTTGCATCATTGCTGAGAGAGACGCACCGTTTTCGCTTGGCCAGTTTATATGGACGGGGTTTGATTATATCGGTGAACCGACGCCGTATCATACGAAAAATTCCTATTTCGGGCAAATCGATACGGCAACCTTCAAAAAAGATTCCTATTACATTTATCAGGCAGCATGGACGGATTATAAAGTAAAACCGATGGTTCATATTTCCCCATATTGGGATTTCAATGAGGGTCAGGTGATTGATGTCAGGGTCTGTTCCAATGCGCCGAGGATTGAACTGCAGTTTAATGGCATTCAAGTAGGCAGCTATGACATTGATCATAAACAGGGTACACAGCTCGTCGGCTGGTGGAAGCTCCCTTATCAAGAAGGGGAACTGAAGGCGATCGCTTATGATGAACTGGGTAATATCATTGCTACCGATAGTCGCCAATCGTTCAGAGATGCGAAAAAAGTCCGTTTGACGGCGGATAAAGAAACGCTTCTAGCGGGTGGTACGGATCTCATTTTTCTGGAAATCGGCATGGAAGATGAGGAAGGGCATCCTGTAGAAAATGCCAATAATCGCGTGCATGTTCAAGTGACGGGAGCAGGCCGGCTTCTTGGTCTAGATAACGGAGATAGCACCGATTATGATCCCTATAAGGGACTTAGTAGAAGGCTGTTTAGCGGTAAGTTGATGGCTATCATTGGAGCAACAACAGAGCCTGGAAAGATTCAGGTTGAGGTACGATCTGAGGGCTTGGATGGTCCTTCATCTATAGAATTTGAGTCTTTGCCAGCAGAAAAGGCGACAGTTGTTGGCGTTTCCGCAAATACCCGGAATCAAGAGCTGCCGTGTGTCCTGGGAAGCAGCCAGGAAATTCCCCTTCGTAAAATAGAAATCATTAGCGAAGATGGACAACAGTTGAATGAAACGAACAAAGAGATGAGAGTAAGGGCTAAATTGCACCCTGCAGATACTTCTTATCAGGAAGTAGAATGGAGTGTAGTGGATGCTGCTGGGATCATATCTAATATCGCGAGGGTGGAAGCTAATGGTCCAGAAGCGAAGATCACTGCGCTTGGTGATGGCGAGTTCCGTCTTCGCTGCACGAGCAAGAATGGCAGTGACAAGACCAAAATTATATCCCAATTGGAATTTAAAATTGCTGGTCTAGGGACAGCTTATCTGGACCCTTATGGTTTTATATCCGCTGGTCTATATGATTATAGTAAGGGGGATGTAGGCAACGGGAATGAGCGAGGAGTAGCTACGAGCAGGGATGGCGAAACGCAAGTAGGGTTTCACCAGATTGACTTTGGCAACCACGGTTCCGATACGATCACTATGCCTATATTCGCCTTGAGCAGTGAAGAATACGCTATGCAAATTTGGGAAGGCATGCCCGAAGAGAAAGGAAGCTCCTTACTGGCAGATGTCATTTACCAAAAACCATCCAAATGGAATACGTATCAAGAAGAAACCTATCGTTTGTCCAAAAAACTACGCGGAATTACGTCGATCTGCTTTGTTCTTCGCCAGAAAGTACACATTAAGGGGTTCACTTTCGAGCAAAGTAACAGAGCTTATGAGAATAACCTCGCGGTTGACTGCGACCGCATCTATGGGGATACCTTTGAAATGACAGAAGCGGGTGTAGAGGGGATAGGCAATAACGTTTCCTTGGAATATGAACACATGGATTTTGGGAGTGATGGTGCAAAGAGGCTGGTTGTGTTCGGGCGATCACCGATTGATAAAAACACGATTCAAATCCGGTTTGCGGATCAAGACGGAGAAAAGAGTGGGGATCAGATTGGTGATCAAAGCGTAGATCAGAACAGAGATCAGAAAGGGGAAAGTACTCGGCTCGTGGATTTCACGTTGTCTGAGGGGTACGAGGAGCGGGTTTATGAATTGGAAAAGGTCACTGGCATTCGCAAAGTAACGTTCATCTTCCTTCCGGGTTCCCAATTTGATTTTGGTTGGTTCCGGTTTGAGCGTTAAGTATACAAAATATAGGAAACGAAAAACACGCCTGCGTTGGCGTGTTTTTTTCTTCTTTTGGTGGATAACTGGTAGATTTGTGCCCACCAATCAGACAAGTTGCAAAAAGTGCAGCAAATGATCTCGTTTTTGCCGCTATTAGAGATAAACATGTAAAAAGTACATGTAATTTAGTGCTTTTTACACGAAGTAGGCATAAGTCGCTAGTTTTGATGTACTTTTTACAAGGTTTGTATCAAAACCGATGATTCCAAACGAATTTGCTGTACTTTCTGCAGGATTTGCCATTTCCATAAAAATCAGCATCGCCCCGCATCCAGCTTGACTCACTTCACCCACGCGTATTACAACTGCAGCTCCGCTCAGGCCATTAGGTGAAATCCGTTGATCAATTCCGAGTTAAATGGTAAGATTAATTTTATTTTTAGGTGAAATCGTGTATTTGTTTTATCATTCACTGTGGGATTTCTCGATTATTAAACTTTTGAAAAACCCTTGATAGTACAAGCTTTCCAAGCGATGAATTCAAATTTTAATCATTAGTTCAGAAACTAATTATATATTCACACACCCGTTTTATACATAATTAAATTAGTCGGAATTAACCGAGTGACAATAGAGCTTGATGAAGGAGAGTTAGCAGATGAGTCCAAAAGGAGGCAACCTATTTTCGATTTTCAATATCATTTTTTTGAGCGTGTTGACCCTAGTCACTCTTTATCCCATGTGGCGGGAAGTGGCAGTGTCCTTCAGCGGCATGGAAGAGGCGATGAAAGGCGGCCTATTTTTGTGGCCGAAAGACTTTACTACGGATGCTTACGTCAACATTTTACATTCCCGGTATTTATGGCTTGCGTACGGAAACAGTTTATTTATTACCTTGGTTGGCACATTGATCGGCGTATTTTTGACGGCGGCAACCGCTTTTCCACTTATTAAACAAGATTTACCCGGCAAAAAAGTGTTCGTTCTGCTTATTTTGTTCACGATGCTGTTTAGTGGTGGGATTATTCCTACCTATTTACTGGTAAAAAGTGTCGGACTGATCAACTCGTTATGGTCATTGATTCTGCCGACGGCTATATCGGCGTACAACGTGATCGTTATGATGAGCTTTTTTCGAACGCTTCCCCGAGAATTGGATGAATCGGCGACCATGGATGGGGCTCATGCCATTCGTATTTTTGGCAGTGTGATTCTTCCGCTCTCTAAACCAGTACTCGCTACAATTGCATTGTGGGAGGCAGTTGGTTACTGGAACAACTATTTGCAGGCGCTTTATTACCTGAATGACAAAAGCAAGTACGTACTTCCCGTGCTCCTTCGGGATATTATCAACGGACAGACAATTGCCCAAATGACGGGGGAAAGCACGGGGTCATCGACGGAATCGGTGATTGCAGCGACAACGATCATGGCGGTGCTTCCGATTCTTATTGTCTATCCATTTTTACAGAAGTATTTTGTACAGGGGACTCTGATCGGTTCGGTGAAAGCGTAAGATCTGCTTCGGACTTGATATTATTGTTGACTAGCCTTGAATAAGATTGAATAGGGGGAATAAATACCATGTCATTTCGTACATATAAATCGATTCTAATCTTGACGATTGCAGCTAGCCTTACAGCTGCGTGCAGCAGTAACCCCGAGTCCGAGAATGCTGGTGCATCAAGCGCTCCTAGTACAGGAGCTCAGCCAAATAAGGCTTCCGGCAGTGACTCCGCCAAGGTCACATTTAAGATTTTTCGCAACTTTCAAGCACCTGAATACCCAGCAGATGGCGGGCCAGCGAAGCAAAAGGTATTGGCTGCGCTTGATCAAGCAGGAATCAAAGGCATTGATTACAATATTTCAATGGCCTCTGGTGAGGAGTATAAGACCAAGCTTAACCTGCTTGCTTCTTCCGGGGACCTGCCGGATTACTTTAGTGTGCCTGATCTACTGACATTAAACAGATTGACGGATGAAGGCTTGATTCTGCCGCTGGACGACTTGTTAAAGAATGCGCCTAATGTCACGAAGTTTCTGAAGCCTGAAGATTTGGAGATTCTGAAATATAAGGGTAAACTGTACGGCTTGCCGCCGGGGTACCGTCCAGAGACCTTCAATGGACCTAATGTGAACGGGCTGCTGATACGCCAGGATTGGCTGGATGCTCTCAAGCTGAAAACTCCGACTACCGTGGAGGAGCTTCATGATGTACTCAAGGCATTCACGTTCAATGATCCAGATGGGAATGGAAAAAAGGATACATTTGGCATTACGACTAACAAGCTTCTGGGGGCAGGAGCAAATGGTAATTATTTCAGCACGGTATTCGGCGCTTTCGGTGTCGTTCCAACGTTCTGGCAGCAGCGCGACGGACAGCTGAAGCAGGGAATGGTATTGCCGGAGACGAAGCAAGCGCTTGCTTTGTTACAGAGCTGGTATAAAGAAGGCATCATCGATCCGGAGTTCCCCATAATGGAAGCGAAACAAATGAACGAAAAGATCATTAATTCCAAAGCTGGCATCTTCGAGGGAACGGCGTTTGATGCAGATCCAACGGGAGCAAACTACAGCGCTTTGAAGAAGACGGTTGCGACGGCCAAGCTTTCCTTCCTTACACCGCCAGCTGGTGCCAACGGGAAAAAGGGAGCTGCTGAGAATTCGCCAGCATATAGCGATATCCGGGCGATATCAGCCAAAGCGAAGAATCCCGAGAAGCTGATCGAGTTAATCAACTGGTCGGCAGGACCAGGCTTTGACCTCGTCACTTACGGGATTGAGAATGAGGATTATCAATTCGATAAAGACAAAAACAAAATTAAGCTGCTTGTCCCTAATTATTCCGAGCTGTATAAGAAAGGGTATTCGAATCCGATTCGCTTCCTGCAAGTCGTAGACCGCCGTTGGTTAACAGATGAAGCGACAGCGGCAATGACGGTTTCCAACGATCCTCAAAATCTGGTTCACAACGAGTTCTGGAAGAGCGTTCAGGCAATGAACGATTATCCGGATATAAAGAAGCTTTGGGATGAGTATTTTGCCAAAATTGTCACCGGTGCATGGTCCGTCGATAAATGGGATGAACTAGTCAAACGGTATTATCAAGAGGGCGGGCAGGAAATCGAGAAGCAGGTAAATGCCGAATGGAAGAAAGCCAAATAAGGTTCAAATAGCCATAGGACGACGAATCGAATCATGCTTGAGTAAGAAAGAGGGGACTGTCTATGTTTAATAAAATGCTTATCTCTTATATGACTATCATAGTGATCCTCGTTTTGGCGGTCGGTTCGTCGTACCTGATGATTGTATCTCACGATATCAAATCCGAGCTTGCACGATCGTCTCAGGGCGAGATTTCGGGGATGATGAAACATGCGGAATCATTAATTGAGAATATCGAGCAGCTGTCCTTGCAAATTTCTCTTAAGCCCGGGGTTAATGAAGCATTAACGAATCCCTTTCCGTATTCCATTTTGCAATATGGGCTATTAAAGAATCAGCTGAAAGATGAAGTTACTTCCAACAATCTGTTGTATTCTATTTATTTGTATTTTCGCCTTAACAATCGCATTTTGACTACGAATGAAGGTCTCTATGCGTTGGATCAATTCTTTGATAAGCAAATCGTTACTACAGACTTTCAAGTGAGTAGCAGCAAGGGTTATCAGGTGCGCAGCCTGCAGGATACGTCGCCTTCGGAGCCAGTTGAACTGCTAACTTTTCATAGACTAGTTCCATTGACTGCTAAAGAACCGTTAGGTGAGCTCATTCTGAACGTGAAGCGTCAAGCATTCTTCGATGCCTTGTTTCGTTATGCGAATGTCGATAGCAGTAAGATGATGATCATGGACAGCGATAGTTACGTCGTTCTTTCAGAAAGTAATGCCAGAAGTAGAGGATTCACGACGGCTTTACGTTCTATGAATGATGGACATTCACTATCAGGTTCCTCAGGGATGGTGAAAATACAGGGGGAAGATGAGACTTATTTCCTCAGCTATGCTAGATCTGACACAAATCCGTGGCTGGTTGCCGAACGTATTCCCTATTCGGTTTACCAACTTGCATGGAAAAGCAAGGTGCATGCTGCAACTCAAGTTGCGGCAGTCATCCTGCTTATCAGTATAGCGCTTGCATGCCTATATAGTATTCGCTTCACTCGGCCCTGGAAGAACATGGTGAGGGACTATGTAGAGCAGCAAGCTCAATACCCGGGGAATATGGTGAAAAAAGATGAAAGCCAGCTGGTTGCCGAAGCGATCAGGGAGCTTGTTTCAGAAAACCGCTACATCAAACAAACGCTGGAGCAGAGTAAACCGATCATCCGTTTCCGGTTGATCTATGACATTTTAACCAATCGCGTATTCGAAACTTCGGTGATGGCTAATCGGCTTCAGCATCTCGGTATCGTTTTCCCGCATGCTTATTATGCAGCGTTCATTGTTCGAGCCGACATGCAGCCATTGGAGGATCAGGAAGATTACAACGAGATTCGATTGATGCTGTTCAGCACTATTGAGAATGAGTTGCGGAAGCGACTTTTTGCTGTGGGCACCATACTTGAAAACCATCAGTTCGGGTTTATTTTGAATGTGCCAGTGGCTACTTACATGACCCAGCTGAAGCTGGAATTGGATGCCTGCTGTCAGACAGTGAACCGGATCGGATTGGAGGAGTTTGGAATCACCTTGCAAATTGCCTTCGGGGGCATTTATTCGGCTATGAACGGTTTGAACAAGTCGTACCACGAGGCCAAACGCGCGCTGCACAATACAGCTTGGACGTACCAAACAGATTGCGTCTTTTTCGAGGATTCGGCAGATGCCAGAAAATGGAGCTATCCGCTGGCCATTCAGAAGGAGCTGCTGCGGCGTCTGAAGGCGGTAGACCGAGAGTCCGCTAAGTTGTCCCTCGACGAATTGTTCGACCGCTATATGTTAGGGAAATCCTATTCGCGAGATGAAGTTCAAGACACCATCACGTTGATGATGGGAGCTATCGTGCAAGAGCTGTATGAGGATGGTTATTCGCTCGATAAAGTTCATTTAAGGTTCCAATCGGTTAGTGAATGCCAGCATATTGGTCAAGTGAAGGAGCTTTTCTACGGGTATATCTCCGATATTATGAACCTGCTCGAACAGTTTCAGGATAATAAGATGAGCAATGCTTACATCAGTAAAGCCATTGTCTATATGCAGACTTACTATGACCGGATCGAATCTATCGCTGATATTGCCGATCATGTCGGTGTCAGCTCCAGCTACTTAAGCCGAATGTTCCGTGCGGAGACAGGGAAAGCACCGCTTGATTACTTAACTCGGCTGCGCATTGATAAAAGCAAGGAGCTGTTATTCGAAGGGAATTGCAAATATTCCTTACAGGAAATATGCGGTCAGATCGGCTATCACGATGTGCAGAGCTTCATCCGATTTTTCAAAAAATGGGAAAAAATCACACCAGGTGAATATCGCAAGCTGCGGTTAGACAAGGGAGGTACCATATGAGCAGCCAAGCCAGCCATTCAAAGCCTTCGGTATTACGCGCCAAAGCAGCGCCATCAAGCTCTTTTATTCGAAAGCTGCTGAAATATAGATATTATTACGCGCTGCTGTTGCCAGGTCTTATTTATTTTATCGTATTCAAGTATATCCCGATGGGCGGCGTTATCATTGCCTTTAAGGACTATAAACTAACGCAAGGGGTTATAGGCAGCCCTTGGGTGGGGCTGAAATGGTTTCGGATTCTATGGTCAACAGGGGATTTCTGGAATGCGCTGTACAATACGTTACTCATAAGCTTTTATAAGCTAATCTTCGGTTTTCCTGCACCAATTGCACTAGCTATTTTACTGAATGAGGTCATCAATCGCAGGTTTAAAAGAATCATTCAAAGTATTTTGTATTTCCCGCACTTTTTATCTTGGATTGTTCTTGGAGGCATATTGTTTGCCATCCTGTCACCGGGAACGGGTTTGCTTGCATGGCTAGGGTTCAGCAGTTCGCCGCTTATGAAGCCGGAATCGTTCCGCTCGCTGCTCGTAGTGTCGCATATTTGGAAGGAAGTCGGTTGGGGAACTGTCATTTATTTGGCGGCAATCGCAGGCATTAATCCAGAGATGTATGAGGCGGCACGTATGGATGGAGCCAATCGGTTCCGATTAATCAGGCACGTGACGCTTCCGGCGATATCGGGGACCATCGTTATTATGCTGATACTCCGAACAGGACAAATATTGTCGGCCGGTTTCGATCAGGTCTTTATTTTATCTAACGATGTCGTGCTTCACGTTGCAGATATTTTGGATACGTATGTCTATCGGGTAGGTTTGAGTTTGGGACGATTCTCGATTGCTACTGCTGCAGGATTGTTTCAGTCCTTGGCGGGTTTACTGCTGCTCCTGTTCACCAACTGGCTGGCACGCCGATTCAGCGATCAAGGATTATGGTAGTTGGTATAGAATTCTATTCATAGATAAGATGAAGGAGATGGGATGTTTATGGGAGAAAAGGGAGCAGTGCGTCCGAATGTTATCGTATTTTTTACCGATCAGCAAAGATGGGATACCACAGGGGTGCATGGCAATCCGCTCGGGCTTACCCCGAATTTCGACCGGATGGCGGTCGAGGGTACACACGTGTATCATTCAATCACATGCCAACCCGTGTGCGGACCAGCGCGATCCTGCCTGCAAACCGGAAGGTACGCAACCTCTACGGGATGTTATCGCAACGGTATTCCGCTGCCTGCGGAAAGCAAGACATTAGCCCACTATTTTCGTGAATCTGGCTACCGAACAGGGTATATTGGCAAATGGCATTTGGCTAATACAGAGCCTGTGCCTGAGGATCAGAGGGGTGGCTACGAGCATTGGTTAGCCTCTAATGTGTTGGAATTTTCCTCGGACGCGTACGATACAGTCATGTACAATAATGAGAATGAACCGGTTAACCTGCCAGGTTATCGAGCCGATGCTTTAACGGATGCAGCTATCCAATTTGTACATAAGGAGCAGAAGCGGAACCGTCAGGAGAAGTCGGATGATCCGTTTTTCCTATTCCTGTCTTATATTGAGCCTCATCACCAAAATCATCTTGACAATTATCCAGCTCCAATCGGGTATGAGGATCAATATAGCGGACGTTGGATGCCGCCAGATCTTGCAGCTCTCGGTGGAACTGCCCATCAGCACTTAGGGGGTTACTACGGGATGGTTAAGCGGTTGGATGAGGCATTGGGTCGTCTGGTTGATGCATTGCGGAGCCTACAATTGCTAGACAATACGATCGTGCTATTTACATCCGATCATGGTTGTCATTTCAAGACGCGTAATTCCGAATATAAACGTTCTTGCCATGATAGCTCGATTCGGGTTCCAACGGCTTTGATGGGGCCAGGCTTCCAAGCAGGAGGTAGAATTCAAGAGTTAGTTAGCTTATTGGATCTGCCGCCTACACTGCTAGATGCAGCTGGCATTTCTGTGCCTGAAAGCATGCAGGGGCGATCCATCTTGCCTTTGGCGCAGAAGAAAAGCGTAGATTGGCCGAAGGAAGCTTTTATACAAATTAGTGAATCCGAAGTAGGTCGAGCTATACGGACAAATCGATGGAAATATAGCGTCCATGCGCCGGGCAAGCATGCTTGGCAGGATGCTGCCTCTGATGTCTATGAAGAGCAGTTCTTATATGATCTGCATGCGGATCCGCATGAGCTTAGCAATCTAATTGGCGTGGAAAGTTATGCAAGCATTACGGCTGAACTGAGAGAGCGGCTCATTGCTCGCATCATTGAAGCAGGTGAAGAGGAGCCGGTGATACGTCCTGCAAAAGCTAGAAAGCTTGAGCAGAGGCGCATATCGGTTGCGGAAATGAGAGTGCCGCTATAAATAAATAAAATATTCGGCACATGTATATATTTTTTTTTTCGGGACATACTATTATTTATTGCGTGAAAAACGAAAAAGATAGAGAACCTGTTTACCGGATAATGTTCGCTTAGAAAAATGATATCCAAATTGGAACTTAAAATTGAATGAAGTATTGCCTGCAGCATGGTTAAATTCTCCTTTCACATAAAACGCAAGAAAAAAGAAGCATGGATCGATGATCCAGCTTCTTTTTTTGACGTCAATATGGGAGCTAAAGACCCGGTCAAAGTGCCGCTGTAACGTTGTTCTTCACCGCTAACTGTGAGAAATGAGCTCCCGGTAGAAGTTAACGTCGCAAAACAAGCTTAACTCCGTCGTGAGAGTCTCGCTCGCGCCAAAGGTGTCCCATCCAACCGCACAAACTGCAAAAAGTACAACAAAATGATCTCACCTCTGCCGTTTCTAGAGATTAACATGTAAAAAGTACATGTCATTCATTGCCTTTTACCCAACATAAGCAGAAATCACCCATTTAGCTGCACTTTATGCAGGAAATGAGTCCAAATCTGTGACTTCCTCCAAATTTGCTGCACCTTTTGCAGGATTTGTATGGCGCCAGACATAAGTCGCCACTCCCCTATCCAATCCCGCGGCACCTGCCACAACATCTCCCGCCCCGCCTACATGCACAGTTCAATCAAAGTATCCGTCTTAGTTGGGGAGCTGTGGTTCCTTATTTCTGCCGGGTGGGGGAGACGTGCATCATCCCTCATCCTTCATTGAAGCTCCTTCAACGGTTCAAAGTTAGGATAAATATACGGTGAGCTCGGCGCAGTAATTTTATCAATTTGCGTGGCTTTGATGACGAAAATATCGTTGCTATTGTAGCTGCCATTTTGAACAGTACCGGTGACCTTGACCCACATGTCCTTGGGGTAAGTCGCGGCAGTGGGGAAGTCAATCATAACACCGTAGGGAGTCGCATCCGCAGAGCAACAGCTAACCGCAAAGCGGCCAACGACAAATTGATGGCTAGCCATATTGTCTTCACGATATACGAAGCCGGTGAGCTCGATTTTTTTTCCGATAAAATTAGCTTTGAATAAGTCGATCGTGGAGAGGATCTCCATGTAAATCTCCGGTTTAACGACGATGGTCTCCTTTTTATAAAGGATCATGCCGATTTTGGAAAAATCTTCGTCCCACTCATTATCAGCATGAAATAATTGCTGTAAGTCCGCATCCGTGTTTGGGGGAGCTGGCACCTCTGTGTTGGAAGTGGCTGGAGTTATTGTGGGGGCTGGAGCCGTCGCTGATGGTGTTATTGTCACTGTCGTCGTTGGAAGACTCGATTTGGAAGCGGAGAGATTCATCCCTTTGGCAGCAACCATCGTACTGCTCAAGGCAGTATCTGGAAGCGCAAAGCCTATTAATAGCGGCAAAATCAGCAGTCCGTAGGCCAGAGTATTGCGCAAAACGGAGCGGGAAACGGGCTGCTCACATTCACATGTGACAGGCCTTCCCCAGTAGGCGCGTAAGGCCATGTACCCTTGAAAGCAGGCAACGATATATAAAATAACGGAAGCAGCTTTCACATAAATCATCATTCGCGGCGCAATGTAATACGTAAGGGCGTCTGATTTGGAAAGAACCACAATATAGCTTGAAAATCCCAACAAAATCAAGGTGCGCAAGAAATAATGGAAACTGATTAAGCGAGCTTGAGTCAACTTTATTCCTCCTTGAAAGCCAAATTTATAAGAGATGTTGGGCGAGCAGCGAGCAGCTGAGAACCGTAATGACAATCAATATTGCGAGCAGGAGTACAAATTTAGATTTAAAGACGGAAAGCAGCATGAGCGTGCTTTTGAAATCCAGCATGGGACCAAAGACCAGGAAGGTCAGCAGAGATCCAGGCGTAAACGAAGTCTGAAAAGATGAAGCGACGAAGGCGTCCGAGGTCGAGCATAGAGAAAGGATGTAGGCAAAACCCATCATAAACACATGGGAGCTGATCGGACCCTGACCAATCGCAAGCAGGCTTTCGCGCTGCATATAGATTTGAATCAAAGCAGTAAGCAGGGAACCAAAAACCAGATATTTGCCCATTTCGAAAAACTCATCAGAAGCATGTACGAAAAAGGTGTTTACTTTGCTAACAAAACCTCCCCCTTGATGCTGATGCCCCTCCCAGTCAACTTGATTCGAGAAGTTAGCGCGGCTATTGCGAAGTGGATTGCTTTTGATAAAACGATAGAGGAACAGTCCGATGATAACAGCGGCAGCAAAAGCTAGTCCTATACGGGAATACGCCATAGCAGGGTGATTTCGGAATGCCATGAATGTGGCTGCAAAAACAATGGGATTAATAATGGGGCCCGTTAAGATGAAAACAACGGCTATGTAAATAGGCATTCCTTTGAGAATAAGCCTTCGTACGACAGGAATCATACCGCATTCGCACATGGGGAAAAGGGTACCTAGCAAACAGGCAAACAAAATGCCGAGGAAAGGGTTCTTTGGTATAAAACGGCGGATGGTTTGTTCAGAAACAAACGTTTGTAGCAGCGATGAGAGCAATACGCCTACCACAATGAAAGGGATCGCTTCTAATAGGATACTAATAAAAATAGTCTTAAATGCTTGTATTTGCTCCGTTTGCAGGACATCCGGCAGGGATACATCCTGGTTCCAAAAGATGAGGACAAGGAGGACGAAGATAAGGGCAGTCAAGAGGTGCATGCTCGCTTTAAATACGGTGTTCGGCATTAGAAAAGGCTCCTTCATGTTAATTGGTTGGAGAGTCAATCAGCCGCTTATTCCAGTCATCCTCAAGCAATTGCACATCCAAATCAAGCCCTATGAGAACAAGATAAGACACTCCTTGGTAAGCGGTCGGCTGCCAATTCGTGCGTTTGCCTGCAAATTGCAGAAGATAAGCTTCACGTTTGGTGCCAATTCGTAAATATCCTTTGGCGCGAAGAAGCGATTTTCCCCATTTCCCCAAATAATGCTCCACAAGGCTTTGAGTGATCACAACATCATGTTCAATCGAGAAGGTAAATGTTTGAACACGTGAAAAGGAAGTGGTGTGTTTAGAAGCCGCACTCGGTTCTTTGAAAGCTTTTACGGCGCGCATGTGTAAGCTTTTATTCAATTTAGGTGCAGTTGGGGGCTGTGATTGTCTGGACGGGAGGCTGCCGAAAATGATGTCTAAATCCAGTTGACTGAATGTTGTAGGCAGTAACAAGGCCTGATGATTGAATTTACGAACGGTTTTCTCGATAGACTTCAGTTGCTTGTCTGAGATGAGATCGATTTTATTCAATAGAAGAAGGTCGGCAACCTCGATCTGTCTCCTAAGCGTATGGACGAGCTCGCGATCGGATGCAAAAATGCTGTTGTATTCAAGCACATTTTCGGTGTCGAGCACCGTGATCACTTTGTGAAGTTTTACATGGGGCAGCAGTGCAGGCTCTGTCAAGGCATCTACAATTTCTTCCGGGTTAGCGACACCAGTCAATTCGATGAGAATAACATCCGGCTTACGTGTTAATAGTTGTTTAAGCGAATCTTGAATATCACTTTTTTTGCTGCAGCAGATGCAGCCATCAAGCAGTTTGGTCAGTGGGAGGTCTGGAGAAGCATCCAGCAGCAGATGACCATCGACATCTTGTTTCCCTAATTCATTCATAAGTACGGCTGGCATGAGGCGAAAGTCGGCAGCTTCTCGGAGCATGCGCAGGAGCAAAGTCGTTTTACCGCTGCCTAGAAATCCACTCAGTATGATCACGGGTACTTTATTCATAAGAGGGCTCCTTTTCTCTTTTCTTAAAAGTAATGTTTACGAATTAGATTGTAGTACAAATAAGGGATAGCTGCAAGATAAGCTTTTAAAATGAATGGGTAGAAGATAGGCAACTGTTGATTTCGTTGTTGACAACGTCTTTTTAACAAGCTATATTTGTCGTTGTAATAGTAATAATTACGATTTATCGATCGGGTGACCTTCACTATTACATGTATAAGCAGATTCTGCTTTTTTTATTAATGATTATTCGTAATTTTTACAGGTAGGGAGGATTGTACGTATGTTAGTGGCTTCTTTGAAAGAGGTGGAGTTCGGATATAACGATATTCCCTGCATACAAGATGCTAATGTTGAGATTCAATCAGGTGAATTTGTTGCAGTTACAGGTCCGAATGGCGCAGCGAAGTCAACCTTGCTTAAGCTCATGTTGGGTTTGCTTGAGCCATGGAAGGGGAAGGTGTTCTTATCCTCTGCGAATGAAGAGGGCAGGAGGCTGAGAGTCGGTTATGTATCGCAACAAATCTCAGCATTCAATAGCGGATTTCCCAGCACAATCCTTGAATTTGTCCGTTCAGGCAGATACGCAAGCGGCTCTTGGTTCAGGAAGCTTCTGAAAGAAGATGACCGTTTGACGGAGATGGCGCTGCGCCAGGTAGGCATGTGGGATTTGCGGAAGCGCAAAATAGGGGAGCTTTCTGGCGGACAGAAACAGCGGATCTGCATCGCCAGAGCGCTCGCGCAAGAGCCGGATATGCTTGTGCTGGATGAACCTACGACGGGGATGGATCACGATAGTCGGTTCGGGTTCTATGAACTTATGCACCACCAAGTCAAAGTTCACGGACGCACAGTTATCATGGTGACGCATAGTCTTGACGAAGCAGCCCCGTACCTCAATCGAATCATTGAACTGGAAAGAAAGGAGGATGGCGGATGGAAATGCTGCACTACGACTTCATGCAGCGGGCATTTTGTGCCGGTGGGTTGATAGCAATAATAGGATCAGTTCTTGGCGTTTATCTGATGCTTCGAAGGCAAGCACTCATGGCGGATATGCTCTCGCATGTCTCCTTGGCGGGAGTAGCAGGAGGAGCTTATCTGCACATCAACCCTACGTTATCCGGATTTGTGGTGGCAACTCTGGGGGCAATCGCAGTGGAATATGTGAGAAGGTCCTATAAATCCTATAGTGAGATTTCTGTTGCAATCATCATGGTTGGCGGCTTGTCTTCCGCTGTCATCATCATGAGCCTTAATCCTAGTATCAACAAAGGTTTTTCCGCCTATTTATTCGGATCCGTCGTTGCCGTCAATGAAATAGAGCTGCTGTTCATGTTCATCGTTGCCTTCATAGGCGGCCTCTTCTTCTTCGTATTTCGCCGGCCGTTGTATCAAATTACGTTCGATGAAGATACAGCGAAAACGAATGGACTGCCAGTCAGATGGATTTCACTTGGCTTTAGTGTTTTAACGGGCATGATCGTAGCCGCTGCAATGCCTATTGTTGGCGTGCTCCTTGTATCCGCGCTAATTATTCTTCCCGCAGCGCTAGCTATCCGTATCGCGCCTAGCTTTGTTTCGTCACTTTTTATCGCCATGGGAATCGGCTTGGTTGGTGTTTTTTCAGGTCTTACGGCTTCCTATGAGTTTAGCACACCACCAGGTGGAACCATTGCGATTCTTTTATTAATCGTCTTAATAGCTGGTTTAAGCATCAAAAAGTTGATCGTAAGGTTCAGCAAAGCCAGTAATCAAAAAGAGCTTCAAGCCGAACAAACGGCATTCAGCACTCTGCTTCCATCATCGCATGAGTCTGCTTAATCATTATCATTTCACACCTATTTGGAGGAATAATCGACAATGAAAAAATCATGGATGGCCAAATCACTCGTATTCACCGCTGTATCCACACTTATTTTATCAGGCTGCGCAGCTCAGTCCTCGACCACCGGTAAGCTAAACGTAGTTACCACTTTTTATCCGATGTATGAATTCACCAAGCAAGTAGCTGGAGAGTATGCAGACGTTATCGCTTTGATACCCGCGGGTAGCGAGCCGCACGATTGGGAGCCCAGCGCCAAAGATATGAAAAAAGTGAGCAATGCGGATGTGTTTGTTTTCAACGGAATTGTGGAAGGCTGGGCTGAACAAGCGCTTGCGAGTGCAGACAATCAGAAGCGTGTCGTAGTTGAAGCTAGCCGAGGCATCGAATTGATGGAAGGATTACTGGAAGAAGAAGAGGATCACAAAGAAGACCATAAAGATGAAGACCACAAAGAGGCTGCTGATGGTAAAATACTGGATCCGCATGTTTGGTTAAGTCCTGCTCTCGCTCAAAAAGAAGTGGAGTCCATTGTGGCTGGTCTGACTCAAGCTGATCCTGCACACACAGCGGATTATCGGAAAAATGCCGATGCTTTTATCGCAAAGCTCAAAGCCTTAGATGAGTCCTTCCGAACGGGGCTGAGCAAGGTGAAACAGAAAGATTTCGTGACTCAGCATGCCGCATTCGGTTATCTGGCCAAAGAATATGGATTGACTCAAGTGCCAATCGCTGGACTCTCACCGGAAGAAGAGCCTTCACCGGCTAAAATGGCTGATATCATCGATTTTTCTAAAAAAAATCAAGTAAAGACGATATTCTTTGAAACATTAGTTGATCCGAAAGTGGCCCAAACGATTTCCAAAGAAATCAATGCGAAAACGGATGTGCTTAATCCGCTAGAAGGTTTGACGGATGAAGATAAAAAGCAAAATTTGGATTACATCGCGATCATGACTAAGAACTTGGAAGCACTGAAGAAAGCTTTGAATGACTAATAAAGGAGAATGAATATGTCGGATCATAAAATACCAGTTACGGTTTTGAGCGGGTACTTGGGAGCAGGTAAAACCACGCTGTTAAACCACGTTTTACATAATCGGGATGGCTTGAAAGTTGCCGTTATTGTCAATGATTTAAGCGAAGTTAATATAGACGCTGGGCTTATTCGTGAGGGCAGCGGGCTGTCTCGGACGAATGAGAGTCTGGTTGAAATGTCCAATGGCTGCATCTGCTGCACGTTGCGGGATGATTTACTGAGGGAAGTGGAGCGGCTTGCCAAAATGAATACATTCGACTATATCCTGATCGAGTCAACCGGTGTCGGCGAACCCCTGCCAGTAGCCCAAACTTTCACCTACATCGATGAGGAGCAGGGCATAGATCTTTCCCAGTTTTGTCGGTTGGATAGCATGGTGACTGTTGTAGATGCATATCGTTTCTGGACCGACTTTTCCTCAGGTGAAACTCTGCTTGAACGAAGTCAAGCTGTCGGGGATGACGATACAAGAGAAGTGGTGGATCTTCTGATCGATCAAATCGAATTCTGCGATGTGCTTATTATGAATAAATGCGACATGCTGGAGGAAGAGGAGCTGAATGAGCTGGAAGGCGTTCTTCGTACGCTGCAGCCAAAAGCCAAGTTTATTCGCTCTATTCATGGACAGGTGACGCCAGCGGACATTCTGAATACACACCTCTTTGATTTTGATGAAGCTAGCACATCCGCTGGCTGGATGAAGGAGCTGGCGAAGGAAAAGCATACACCCGAAACCGAAGAATATGGTATTTCATCTTTTGTGTACCAAAGAGTTCGACCTTTCGAGCCTTCGCGGCTAATGAGCTGGATGGAGGACTGGCCTGCCGAGATCGTGAGAGCCAAGGGAATTATGTGGCTGGCTACCCGGAACGATCATGCTCAAAATCTGAGCCAATCAGGTCCCTCTGTACGGTTCGGACCCGCAGGGTATTGGATAGCTGCGCTTCCTGCAGAGGAAAGAGAAGCTATCCTCGAAGAGGAAGATGACCAGATCCCGCAATGGGATGCCACTTACGGGGATCGCATGAATAAGGTCGCATTCATTGGGATAGAGATGAATCGGGCAGACATTACAGCTTCGCTGGATGCTTGCTTGTTGACAGATGACGAGATGCTCTTCGATTGGCGTCAATTTGAGGATCATCTGCCGAATGCCATGATGGAATTCGTGGATGCTTAGGCAGCAGAATGGAAGATGAGGGTGCTCCGCCTGAGGAGAGTCAAGCTCATTGGATGAATTCCAACGAACAGGCGATTTTTGACGCTTAAATGTCAAACTCATTGGACAAAATCCAACCTATAGATGAATTTTGTGGGGGTTCAGCGCCATTTTAGCCGCCCTTGTTGGATTTCATCCAACGAAAAGAAGAATTAACTTGTCTACACGGCGATCTCATTGGATTTCATCCAATGAGAGCTGGAAGGACGCTGGGGGGAGTAGAGAGGTATGGTAGTGTGCAGACATATAAGAGCAGGATAGTGTGGAAAGAGAAATAAAAAGTAAATTAGTAAGAGAAGTAGAGTATGGGTAGGGGTAGGGGGAGGGGTAGGGGTAGAAGTAGAAGTAGAAGTAGAAGTAGAAGTAGAAGTAGAAGTAGAAGTAGAAGTAGGGTAATGGTAAAGGGGAAGTGAAGTAGTAAGTGAAGTAGTAAGTGAAGTAGTAAGTAAAGTGAGTAAGAGAAATAAAACACAGGACATAATGAAAAGTGAACTAGCGTTTAGACAAAGATCTAGCTGCAGGCTAGGTTTTTCTAAACAGGTGTTTGGGAGGGATCTATAATCCTCTATTTCTCTGAAAAGGCACAATTCCACGTGTATGGGGAACTACGTTCCGCTATATTTCTAATTTCTTCCTGAATATGCAATGTGGAGGACAAATAAGAGCCTGTAGTTCCGCTCGGAGAGGAAACAGTTCGTTTTCCTCGGAATAGAAGACTCCAGTTCCCTTGAGTGAATACACAAGCGCAAATCTGGAGTTAGAACTAATGTTTGACTGGTTATCGCGTTTACCCAAATCTACCGTAGATATAGCCATTAGCTATATCTAGATATAGTTAAATCCAGTTACTCTATAGCCACAGCTCTATGATATCTTTTTTATAACAAATTGTAGAATATGATGCTAAGGAGCAATTTACTGTGGAACAATTACGCAAACAAGACCCTAAAATTGTTGAGGCTATGAATCTGGAGATTGGCCGTCAACGTGACAAAATTGAGTTAATCGCTTCTGAAAACTTCGTCAGCGAAGCTGTGTTGCAAGCGATGGGAACGGTTTTGACGAATAAATACGCAGAAGGTTATCCGGGGAAACGATACTACGGCGGCTGTGAGTATGTAGATATCGTTGAGGATATCGCGCGTGATCGTGCAAAAGAAATATTTGGCGCAGAGCATGCCAACGTGCAGCCGCATTCCGGCGCACAAGCCAATTTGGCGGTATATTTAGCTGCTCTGAAACCTGGAGATACAGTTCTTGGTATGAACTTGGCGCATGGCGGTCACTTAACTCACGGCAGTCCTGTTAATGCTTCCGGAATATTATATAACTTTATACCTTATGGAGTTAGAGAAAGCGATGGGTTTATTGATTACAACGAGGTTCGCAAATTGGCATTCAAGCATAAGCCTCGTATGATCGTGGCTGGTGCCAGCGCATATCCTCGCATTATTGATTTTGAAGCATTAGGTTCGATTGCTAATGATGTAGGAGCATTGTTCTTTGTGGACATGGCCCATATTGCCGGGTTAGTTGCGGCAGGGTTACATCCTAGCCCAGTTCCACACGCCCACTTTGTAACAACAACTACGCATAAAACGCTTCGCGGACCCCGCGGCGGTATGATTCTGTGCCGCAAGCCTTGGGCTGCAGCGATTGATAAAGCGGTGTTCCCCGGGACGCAAGGCGGGCCTTTGATGCATATCATTGCCGCTAAAGCCGTTGCTTTTGGCGAAGCACTCCAACCGGATTTTAAAACGTATGCTCAAAATGTTGTTCTTAACGCCAAAACGTTATCAGAAGAACTACTGGCAGAAGGTGTCAATCTTGTTTCTGGAGGAACAGATAATCACCTGATGCTGATCGACTTGCGCAGTCTCAATATTACCGGTAAAGAGGCGGAACATTTACTGGATGAAGTAGGCGTAACGGTGAACAAAAGCGCGATTCCTTTCGATCCAGCTAAGCCGATGATTACAAGCGGAGTTCGGATCGGAACGCCAGCAGTTACCGCCCGTGGCATGGATCAAGAAGCTATGAAAAAAATTGCCAAAATTGTGGCGTTAACTTTGAAAAACCCAACGGACGAAGGTGTGCATAACAAAGTACGCGGGTTGGTAAGCGATTTGACAGCGCAATTCCCATTATATCCAGGGTTGAACTACTAAATTTAGATTTACATCTGGGCCAAGTATTTGATCTTTGGATCAAATACTTTTTTTATATTAGACGAAAAAGTTGGTGGGCATAGTGAAGTATGAATTTCCAGGTGCTTTGCTGAATCAAAAGATCATATTGTCAAGGGAATGTCTCATTGAAGAACCGAATTGTGTCCTGATTTTTGCTTTCTATCAAGGTAAAATGGTTCTCGTTAGACATAACTACCGGGGGTGGGAGTTGCCTGGGGGGAAGAGAGAGAAAGGCGAGGCTGTTCTTCAAACGGTCCGAAGGGAGATGCGGGAAGAGGCTGGAGGAGAGCTCGACGCGATCGAGGAAGTTGGACAATATCTAATTTTTGAAAATGACCATCTCGTATTTGTGAAAAATATTTATATTTCCACAGTCAGCGTTCTTAGCACGCTCCCGAGTGGATTTGAAACGAATGATATCATGTTAGTAGATGCTATTCCGCAACAAATTGAGATTATGAACGACGACACATTTAGTCCCTACTTGAAAGACAATGTCTATATGATTGTTTCTGAATGGATTCAGGATCATCGGTTTATTAGTGATAGTTACATGGCTTACCCCGAATGTTATGAAATAAATTATGAAGTAGACAAAACGAAATAAACGATATAACATTAGCGATGACAAAATATAATATGCTAAATAAGGGTGCAAGCATACGATTTGGATGTTTGCTTAAAAGGGAAGTTCGGTAAAAGCCGACGCGGTCCCACCACTGTAATTGCCGAGTAACTCTTTCATATGCCACTGACTTGTTCACGAGATTGGGAAGGCGAAAGAGAAGCGATGACGCATGAGCCAGGAGACCTGCCTTTATTTATAGTATGTTACTAATTCTTTGGGGGTGGGAATTAGCAACAATAGATTATGCCACGGCATAATTCTTACTATTACCACATGTTATTGTGCGTGCTTATGGATGTACAGCCACCCTAGTTTTTTAGGGTGGCTTTTTTGCGCTGTTGTCCAAATTTGGTAGGAAAGAGGAATGACAAAGATGATTCATCGTTATGCTTCAAAACCGTTTATTGCACTTTTTATGTCTTTTATTCTTTTATTTTCTTCACTAGGCGTTTTGGCAGGACCGAGCAGTCAAGCACTTGCCAGTACAACAGGAACTAGCTCAATCCGCGAATGGTTGCCAGCGCCAGGACAATTCACCAACGAAGCTGGTTGGGGCGCAACGGGAGATGTTAACTCGAAATGGACGAACACGCCAGGTTCCACGGGCGTGTCCCTAGGTGCATTTGGAGGAAGCATCGTCTACAAATTCGATGAGCCGATCCAGAACAGCCCCAAAAATCCGTACGGTGTGGACTTCACCGTGTTCGGAAACGCCTTTGCTGGAAACGAAGAACCTGCTGGTGTAGCCGTAGCACAGGATGACGGGACAGGTAATCCGGGACCTTGGTTTTATATTGCTGGATCAGAGCATTATGAAGACAGCACGATTTGGGATTATAGGGTTACCTATACGAATCCCGAGCCGGCATTTACGAGCCCTGATGGTGTTAATGTGCCATGGGTTGATAATCAGGGAGGCAGTGGGAATGTAAAAACAAATGGGTCTCATAAACATGCCTATTATCCGATACCTGAAAATTACCCAAATGCCCCATCCGATTTTAACAACCAATCGTATACCTACAGCGGCGTGAAAATTGCCGTTCGGAATAACGCCTTCGGTTATCCCGATACGCATGCGAACGGCAGCGCTCCCTATGATGTTCCTGCCAATCCCTATTTAACATCACCAGTTAAAGGCGATCCTATTGATATTAGCTGGGCTGTTGACAGTGTTGGTAAGCCTGTCAACTTAACGAATATCAGCTTTGTTAAGGTTTATAATGCGGTTCAAATAGACGGTGGCGTCTTTGGGGAAATAGGTGCCGAAGTTACTTCATTGCAGAAGGTTACCGTTAATGACGCTGTTTATGAAACTCCAGATCTCTCAAGCATCGTACTGTCAGGTGTTGATGCAGACGCTACGAAGCAAGTTACCGTTACTTCTGGTGTTTATGTCTATGAGGATATCCGAATCAATGCGGATAAAATTAAGATTACGGCTAATGGCACTGCAAGCCAAATTTTCGTCAATAATAAAAGCGGTACCTCAGGTACATTAATTGATAAAGAAATTACACTGAGCGCCAATAAGGCTAAAATCGTTAGAGTTATTGCACAGGAAGGTATAAACACCCCTAAGATTTACTACTTGAGTATTATAAAAGAGGCCAATAAAACGGCGTTGAATGCCTCGATTGCTGATGTCGAGAGCATGACAAAAGGTAATTATTCAGACACAAGCTGGCAAGCGCTGCAAAATAGTTTGGCAGCAGCCAAAGAAGTGTCTGCCAACAGTACGGCAATCCAGGATCAGGTTGACGTCACGTTAGCTAATTTACTAGCAGCCGTACAAGGACTGCAAAATAATGCTCCTCCTACAATTACGGTTTCAGTCACCGTAAATGGTTTCAGCGCAACAGCTGGAAAAATCGTTAACTTAGCTAAAACAGATACCGTTGTTGCAGAGGGAGCAACAGCTGCATATGCAATTAAGAAAGTATTAGATGAAAAAAAGCTCACGTTTGTTAATGAAAAAGGGAATTACATTACGAAAATAGGCGATTTGGACACAGGTGATGGCGGTTCCAAAAGTGGCTGGATGTACTTGGTCAATGGTCAATTTGCCCTTGTTGGCATCGCGGATTACAAATTAAAAAGCAGTGACGTCATTTCACTTGTTTACACAGATGACTATGACCAAGATATAACAACAACCGCCAATAAAACGGCACTGAATGCAAAAATAGCTGAGCTTGATGCGTTACAACAGGGCAACTATACAGATGCAAGCTGGCTAATACTGCAAAACAGCTTAACACTCGCAAAAGCAGTTTCCGCAAATACCAGTGCTATTCAATATCATGCTGATAGTGCATTAGTAAAAATAAATACAGCATTTCAAAACTTAGTCACGACAACAGTAGATCCACAGACGATTGCTGTTTCGTTAACCTTGAACGGTATTAGTGCTGCTGCTGGTAAAAGCGTCACTTTACCGAAAACAACGGTAAATATTGAATCAGGTCATACGGCTGCGTATGTGATTGAAAAGGTATTAACTGAAGCAGGCATTTCCTATATCAATGAAAACGGCGCGTATATCTCAACCGTTGGCGGACTTGCTGCCTTTGACGGCGGACCTAACAGCGGTTGGATGTATTCCGTTGATGGTGTTGATCCTGATGTCGGGATTGGCAGCTACATACTAGGCCGTAATGCCGATATCGTGCTTCGCTATACCGATAATTACTTGGATGAGAATCCACCAACAAACCCTAACGATCCAAATGCCCCATCTGGCGGTCAGTATTCAACAAGTGATATACAAGAGGCAATTAACGCTGCTTCTACCTATTTCCTGTCCAAGCCAAGCGGCGTAAGCACAGATTGGAGCGCAATCGGTTTAGCACGCACGGGTTTTAAGCTTCCTGTAACGTATTATCAAAAACTAGTCAATAGTGTTTCAAGTTCCAAAGGAGATTTTAACTTAGTTACTGATCTTGAACGGACGATCCTTGGTTTAACGGTTACTGGCGGTGACGCTTCTCAAGTTGACGGTTATAACTTAATTGAGAAATTGTACAATCACAGCAAAATGACATCGCAAGGCATCAACGGTTTAGTCTTTGCTTTATTAGCGCTTGATTCCAAAAATTATGCTGTACCGGATAATGCCTTATGGACAAGACAATTAATAATCAATCAAATTATTTCAAGACAGAATCAAGACGGTGGTTTCACTTTAAGCAGTGGAGCTAGTGATCCTGATATGACTGCGATGACATTTACAGCGCTGGCTCCGTATGTGAACAATCAAGCTTTAGTTCAGGCTGATACCCTTGCAAAAGCAGCTAGTTGGCTGTCTCTGAACCAACAATCCAATGGGGGCTATCTTTCTTATAGAGTAGATAACAGTGAGAGTGTATCTCAAGCCATTATTGCATTAACCTCGAATAAACTAGATCCAACAAGCGCGAAGTATGCAAAAAATGGCGTTAATTTACTTGATAAGTTATTCAAGTTCCGTTTGCCAGATGGCAGCTTCTCTCATGCAACGCAACTTCGATCGAATGGAATGGCGACAGAACAAGCACTTCAAGCGTTAGCTGCCTACAAGATTTTCAAAGAAGGCAATGGAGAACGATTGTATGACTTCACCAAGCCGCTACCTGGGTTGGACCCAGTAACAGCTTCACCGGTGACAATACGTATTGAAGGACCGCAAGGTCGTATTGCCGAAGG
Source organism: Paenibacillus sp. J22R67 (assembly GCF_059692175.1). Classification (NCBI taxonomy): domain Bacteria; kingdom Bacillati; phylum Bacillota; class Bacilli; order Caryophanales; family Paenibacillaceae; genus Paenibacillus; species Paenibacillus sp. J22R67. The sequence continues at coordinate 866,188 of NZ_JCAUAX010000004.1, forward strand.
CAGCACCACCGCAGTAACACCGCTCGAAGCACTCGAAACTTTTACGGCTTCAAAAGGTATCGAATTGAAAAAAGAAGAAAAGTGGGGAGCACTTGATCTAACCATTCAAGGTATCCATTCCAGTTATTATGGCAATGAGGATTATGGTTATTGGGATTATGCAGTTCATAGAGGAAATGAATGGATTACTTCCTATAACGGAACAAGCGATCAAATTGTATTAAAGCCTTCGGATGACATTGTCTTCTTTTATAATAATTATTCGACAATGCCGATTGACTCCATCTCTTTTGAGCCGCAAGAAAGTTCAATATTTGAGGATATTAATTTTGCAGTTAGTGTTCATAAAACAGAAGTTGATTATAGTGATTTCCAGTTACACCCTGTCGAGGCGGAAGGCGTTAATGTCTCCATTTATGATTCAACAGGCGAACTAGTGATTTCCAAAACTACGAACGAGGATGGGAAAGCATTCTTTCCTAACTTGCTAGCTGGGAATTATACCGTTTCCGTATCTGATTATGTAGAAAATAGTGCACCAACAGTTGTTCATACAACCGTGCCATTACAAGTTAAAAAAGGAACTGCGCCAATTCAAGTACCATTACCAAGTGGCGATCAGCCTAAAGTTGTTATTCCATCTGATAATCAGAACTATCTCATTCCTATAACGAGTGCGGATGCGAATAAATTAATTACGGTAGAAATTCCAAATGAAAGCAAAGCAAAAGTCCGGTTGGATTTGCCAACAGGAACAAGTTTGCCAAGAATTGAGGCTGTCAAAGGCAATCTATCTGTTGTCATTCCAGCAGGTGCGCAGATTACCAACGGTCAATCATCCGCATTGGAACTGATTACTACCAACGATACATCGGATGCTACATTGAAAAATGCTTTGAACACGGTAATTTCCAGCGGGAAGAAGCTCGATACGGTGTATCATGCGATTACCCTCGGGGGCAATGACCGAATCGAATTCGATCAACTCGTAACTCTGGTTATAGCTGGCATGAATGGGAAAGAAGCTGCCTATATCCAGAATGGATTAACGAAATCAATCCAGAGGTTTTCGAGCGACGCTGAAGGATTGGCTAGCGGTAAAAATGAGTATGCGTACGATAGTGGTAATGACCTTATCATTAAAACGAAGCATTTTACAGACTTTGTTGCTTTTACTACGAGCGATGTTACTACTGGTCCAGGAAATGGCGGTGGGGGCACTACTCCGCCAGCAACAAAGCATGTAACGCTTTCAGTAGATAAACTTACTATTAAAAAAGGTTATGTAGTTTCCGAATCTAGCGTAGAACTAAAGAATGGTGATACGGCTTGGAGTGTATTAAAAAGAGTGCTAGACACGAGCGGAATCAACTACAGCGCATTATGGTATGCAGATTATGGCAGTATATATGTTCAATCTATCAGCGGCGACGGTGAGTTCGACCATGGACCTGGAAGCGGATGGATGTATAATGTTAATGGAACATATCCAAGTGTAGGTGCAAGTAAAATCACGCTTCAAGACGGCGACTCCATCCAATGGCGTTATACAACTGATCTTGGGGCAGACTTAGGGCAAGACGGTAGTCAATGGCCAAAGCCTGTAACTCCAGCGTCACCAACGACAGTAGGTAATAAAACAGTCTTTGATATTCCTGCAGATCTTAAACAAGATTACACGGTCAAAATCTCTACAGAATTAAAAGGTAAAGATCTAATCACGATTAAAATTCCTGATGTGAAATCGAAAGTACTTCTTAATTTAGAGGAAGTACAGGACAGTATTCCGGCAATTACTGCGATTAAAGGCGATATTACTCTTTCAATCGATAAAGGCACAGTGCTCAAATCGGGAGATCACAACGTCGAGCTGCTCACATCCATTAATACGCATGATACGAGTGTTCTGAATCTTGTAAACAATAGCCTAAGTAGTGGTAGTACGAAGTTAACGAAAATAAACCAAGCGTTTGGTATGGGTAATGCGGATCAATCCGTTCTGTTCGATAGGCCGCTTACGTTCGTCATTAAAAATGCTAAAGATCAACATGCCGGGTTCATTGAAGGAACGAAGTTTACACCAATCGAGATCTATGAGTCGGAAACTCAAGGTTTGGAAGCAACAAAAGGCAAAGAGAAGATCACCTACGCCTTTGTGAAAGATAATGATTTGATCATTAGAACGAATCATTTCACAAGCTTCCTATCTTACACGGTAGGTGCTAAGGAAACCGAAACGACACCGGTATTTGATTGGAAGAAACTTTATACAGATTCAAATTCCGTCTCACCTTGGGCCATTGAATCAATAAGCGAGGCATCGCAGAAAAAGTTTATTGAAGGCAATGGAGGTAAATTCTCTCCACAAGCTGCAATTACGAGAGCAGAATTCACCAAAATCCTGGTCAATGTGCTTGGTTTAGAGATCAAGAAAGAGAATGCGATTCATTTCCAAGATGTTTCTCAGAATGACTGGTACTATCTTTACGTGAATACGGCTTATCAAGCTGGTATGATCTCTGGGTATGACGTAGAGCATTTCAATCCAAATGAGAAGCTTACACGTGAGCAGATGGCAGTTATCATCGCCAATGCGCTAACTCTTCCAAAAGCAGATCAGACTACTGGCATTGAGGATTTGGATCAAGTATCCGATTGGGCTAAATCTAGCGTTCAGTCGATTATGGCTAGCGAGCTAATGACGGGTTGGAATAATCGTTTTCAGCCAGGTGATGAAGTGACAAGAGAAATGGCCATTGTCGTTGCTATGAGAGCTTATAAGAAAAGATAGTTTGCAATTATAGGCTTGCAGAATTCATGGAGAAGGAGCAGAACAATTTTCTGCTCCTTCTCCAATATTTAATTATGAAGTATTTGGGGGTAGAACATTGAAAACAATGAAGAAGCTTTCAGCACTACTTCTTATTCTTTGTCTATATTTAAGCAGTTCGATTCAAGTTTTTGCAGCGGATAAAGCAGAAATTTCTCAGGCTATTTCCAACACAGCCTCCTATCTTACCAAGACTGTCACAGAACCACAGGTAGGTTCTATAGGCGGAGAATGGGCAGTTATCGGGCTTGCACGCTCAGGAAATTCTATACCGCAGAGTTATTATGACAATTACTACAAGGGTGTAGAAAAGTATGTCAAGGAGCTTGGCGGCGTTCTACATGACAAGAAGTACACAGAGTACTCGAGAGTGATTCTGGCTTTGACCGCTATTGGCAAAGATCCCTCTAATGTAGCAGGCTATAACTTGTTAGAGCCTTTAGGGGATTTCGACAAAACGAACTGGCAGGGCATTAACGGTCCGATTTTCGCTCTAATTGCCTTAGATTCAGGCGAATATGAGATACCTGTGAACAAAAACGCGAAGACTCAAGCGACTAGAGACATGTATATCGACGAAATTTTGGCAAGGCAGTTGGCAGATGGGGGATTTGCTTTATCTGGCACTACAGCTGACCCTGATGTGACTGGTATGGCATTGCAAGCTCTCGCAAAATATCAAAGTAAGGAAAAGGTAAAAGCAGCAACGGATAAGGCCGTTGAAGCCCTATCCAACATGCAGAATAACTCGGGGGGGTACGCTACCTGGGAAACGGAGAATTTGGAAAGCGCGGCACAAGTTCTCATGGCTTTATGTGAGCTTGGCATAAAACCGGAAGATCCTAGGTTTACTAAAAATGGTCATAATCTTATCGACAACTTGTTAAGTTATTATCAAGAAGGAAAAGGTTTCTTGCATACAGCTGACGGCAGCGGTGAAAATCTGATGTCTACGGAGCAGGCATTTTATACGTTGGTCAACGTAGAGAGAGTAAGTGCAGGAGAAACAAGCCTCTACAACATGGTAGACGTAAAAAAGGATTCCCAGACGGATCCGGGCAACGAAACCTTGACGCCGGAAAACGGAGGATTACCGAATAAAAATAAAGATGTTAAGCCGAGCGTCATCGCTAGTCCTGGCAAGACTTTTTCTGATATTCAAGGCCATATCACTCAGAGGTCCATAGAAGCGATGGCTGCCAGAAATATCCTTAACGGGATATCGGACACCCAATTCGCACCGGATCGAACGATGACAAGGGCTGAATTTGCTGCCATTGTTACCAGAAGCCTAGGCCTGACACCAAAGGCAGCGTATGCTTTTAAGGATGTCTCTGAAGATAGCTGGTATGCACCCTATGTAGGAACGGCTTACAGCTATAACCTCATCCAAGGAACATCAGCGGATATGTTTACTCCTGATCAAACGATTACCCGGCAGGAAGCTGCTGTGATGGTTGCTCGTGCAGCCAAACTAAGTGGCATGGATACGAACGTACAGGACATCGAAATAAGAGATATGCTTGCTCAGTTTACGGACTACACGAAAACGGCAGAATGGGCAAGAGCAAGTCTAGCGTTTTCGTATAGAGAACATATTTTATCCCAAGAAATGATAGAGATACAACCTGAAGCGGCTGTAACGCGCAGTGAAGTATCAGATATGCTATACCATCTATTAATGGCATCAAAACTTTTGTGAATCAGGTGGTCGAATGAAAATAACGAAAACGAAGTTAATTTCGGCAATTGTCATCGTGGTTGCGCTCGTATCCAGTTATCTGTTTATGGGACCGCAACCGAGCAACTCTGGAAAACTCCCTACAAGTACGGTGGAAGCTTCTCTTCAGCCAGAGAGACAGCAGGAATCCCAGGTAGCGGTTGAAGTTAAGAATCAGGGTGCCCAGCAGCCTGATTCTTCTCAAGCTGAACCCGCGGCAGCCCAGTCATCCAAGGATCCGGTAAGTACGGTTAAGCCGCCAGAGGCAGCTCCTGCGCAAACACCGGAACCAACAATAGTTCCCACTGAAGAATCCGACAAAGACTCTCCAAAGGAAACACCTGCACCTGCTGCCAGTCAACCTGCTGATAAGCAAGAAATTGATCTTAAGACTGGTAAAGATAAATACTTAACAGAGCCAGTTCCGTCTGGTAAACCTTTGCCTGTTGAGCCACAGAACATCCAAATTTCTGACAAGGCAATGACAGCCACCATATCCGTTACCTGCTTGACAATTCTGGATAATATGAAGCTGCTGGATAAGGAAAAGGTGGAACTGGTGCCTAAGGATGGGGTCATTTTACCAGCAACGAAGGTAACTTTCTACGAAGGCGAATCCGTGTTTAATGTGCTGCAAAGGGAGATGAAAAAGCATAAAATTCATATGGAATTTGTGAATACCCCCATCTACAATTCCGCCTATATCGAAGGAATCAACAATCTCTATGAATTTGATGTGGGAGAACTCTCGGGTTGGATGTTTAAAGTCAATGGTTGGTTTCCCAATTATGGAAGCAGTCGATATCAATTGAAAGAAGGCGACGTCATTGAATGGGTCTATACATGTGATTTAGGACGTGACGTTGGCGACTCTTATAATGCTTTAGGAGCAACAAAACAATGAAAGATGCTTTCTCCAGCTATCATCCTCTTGTTAACTTTGTTTATTTTGTCATGGTCATCACTTGTTCGATGTTTTTCTTGCATCCGGCATGCCTGCTAATTTCTCTTTTTTTCTCCTTTGCTTACTCGATCTACTTAAACGGTAAAAGGGCGATTCGATTTAATTTTCTGGTTATGCTGCCGATGCTGATTGTAACGGCACTCATCAACCCTGCGTTTAATCACGAAGGGGTAACCATTCTGACTTATTTGGACAACGGGAATCCGCTTACTTTGGAATCCATTACGTTTGGCGCGGCTTCGGCTACTATGCTGATAACGGTCATCAGTTGGTTTTCTTGTTACAATGCTGTGATGACTTCCGACAAGTTCATTTATCTGTTTGGCAAACTCATCCCGGCGTTGTCCTTAATTTTTTCGATGGTGCTGCGATTTGTACCGACATTCAAGACCCAATTCCAAAGGGTTTCGGATTCCCAGAAATGTATTGGCAGAGATATCTCGAATGGCAGCGTGATCTCGCGTGTCAGACATGGCATTCGAATTATGTCGATTATGATAACCTGGGTGTTAGAAAATGCCATTGAAACGTCTGATTCCATGAGAAGCCGCGGCTACGGCCTGAAAGGAAGAACGGCTTATTCGAACTATACGTTTGACCGACGTGATCAATGGGCTCTTGGTGCTTTAATGATTGTAGGAGGTTATGTCTTGATAAGTTCATTACGCGGAGCCTTGTATTTCAGGTATTATCCGTCGATGAAAGGGCATGAAACTTCCATTCTTATGATTAGTGCACTATGCTCTTATGCCCTAATGTGTGCAATACCTTTAATTATGAATGTATGGGAGGATAGGAAGTGGAAGCTTTTGCAATCGAAAATTTAACATTTTCTTATCCTGGCAGCGATAAATTTGCACTCGATAACATTTCTCTAACGATTGGGCAAGGTGAATTTATCACCTTATGTGGGAAGTCAGGTTGTGGGAAATCGACACTGCTGCGCCATTTCAAAACCATGCTAACGCCTCATGGCAGAAGGAGCGGCATGCTCCGTTTCGAAGGTGTTGATCTTGGCATGGTCGATACTAGAACACAATCATCTCAGATCGGCTTCGTATTTCAGTCACCTGATAATCAGATTGTTACCGATAAAGTTTGGCATGAGCTGGCCTTCGGGTTAGAAAGTTTAGGATATAGCACGCCTGCTATTAGGCTGAAGGTGTCTGAGATCGCTAACTTTTTCGGGATGCAAACCTGGTTTCATAAGTCCGTCTCAGAGCTTTCGGGTGGGCAAAAGCAACTTTTAAATTTAGCATCGGTCATGGTCATGCAGCCTTCGGTTTTAATTTTGGACGAACCAACGAGTCAACTTGACCCTATAGCTTCATCAGATTTTCTTCATACACTTGTGAAAGTGAATAGAGAGCTAGGAACAACGATCATCATTTCCGAGCATCGCTTGGAGGAACTTTTGCCTGTTTCCGACAAGGTAGCCATTTTGGACAGTGGCAAAGTAGTTACCTTTGATACCCCTAGGAATGTGGGCAAAGTACTGAAAGAAACGATGGATGCGATGTTCTTCGCAATGCCAACGCCAATGAGAATTTATTCTCACATCCCTAATGATTTGGAGTGTCCAATTACGGTTCGGGAAGGCCGGAAATGGCTGGATGAGTTAGCTCAGACTACTCAAATCTTGACAACTACGATGGAAAAGACGCAAACGAATCAAACGGGTAAAGTCGCAGTTGAGCTAAGGGAAACTTGGTTTAAGTATGAAAAAGCAGCCCCTGATATCGTAAAAGGTTTGTCCGTATCCATTCATTCAGGTGAAGTATATGCCATTCTAGGAGGGAACGGTGCTGGCAAAACGACTGCATTATCCCTGATTTCAGGCTTGAAAAAGCCATACAGGGGAGAGGTTAGGCTAGGTGGCAGGAAGAGTCAAGATCTATCTGATAATGAGAAATACGGCGGCTTGCTTGGAGTGCTTCCGCAAAATCCGCAAACGCTTTTTGTAAGTAAAACCGTGGAAGCGGATCTCCACGAAATGTTCGTTGGCAGAAATGTCGACAAAGCGGTTTTGCGAGAAAAAATAAAGCAAGTGACTGAACTTTGTGAGCTTGGGGGTCTATTAAAAAGTCACCCCTATGACTTGTCCGGTGGCGAACAGCAGAGAGCTGCGCTTGCGAAGATATTGCTGCTTGAGCCTGAAATCTTGTTGTTGGATGAGCCTACGAAGGGGCTGGACAACCATTTTAAGCTCAGGCTGGGAGAGATCCTTCAGAACCTCAAGCTCTCGGGAACGGCCATCATTATGGTGAGCCACGATGTTGAGTTCTGCGCCTCCTTTGCGGATAAATGCGCGATGTTTTTTGATGGTAAGATTGTATCAGAAGGAACACCGCGGGAGTTTTTTACAGGCAACAGCTTCTACACAACGGCAGCAAGTCGAATGGCCAGGCATTTGATGCCCAGTGCGGTTACGACGGAAGATGTGATTCGGGCTCTTGGTGGAACAGTGTCAGAGATACCTACTAGTACCAGAAAGGTGCCGGAGTCATTGCTTATTAGCAGGAAAGAAACAGCTCCTCAAAAAAGTCATGAAACGGATCAAACACCAGTTGATAAAAGGAAGCTATCTCAAAGAACGATCATCGCATCTTTTATTATTTTGCTAATCATACCGTTAACCATATGGTTTGGCATTTATTATTTGAATGATCGGAAATACTATTTTATTAGCTTACTGGTTATCCTTGAAACCATGCTGCCGTTCGTGATGTTATTTGAATCTAGAAAACCTCAAGCGAGAGAATTGATCGTAATAGCAGTCTTATGTGCAATAGCAGTGGCCGGAAGAGCTGCGTTTTTCATGGTTCCCCAGTTTAAACCGGTTGTTGCGATGGTGATTATTGCTGGTGTGTGTTTAGGCGCAGAAGCGGGTTTTCTTGTTGGTGTTGTTACGGGGTTCGTTTCCAATTTCTTCTTTGGACAAGGTCCTTGGACGCCATGGCAAATGTTTGCTTTCGGCATCATCGGCTTTCTGGCTGGCGTGCTATTTAAGAAAGGTATTCTAAGAAGAAATAAGGTAGCGCTATGTATCTTCGGAGGGTTAACGACATTTTTCATCTATGGAGGTCTTCTGAACCCAGCCTCTGTGCTCATGTCCCCTCTACAGCCAACCAAAGAAATGTTTTTGCTGGCCTATCTGCAAGGATTCCCCTTTGATCTCATACATGCCGTTTCTACGGTGATTTTCTTGTATTTTATTGCGAAACCTATGCTTTCCAAGCTTGATCGAATAAAGTTGAAATACGGTCTTATTGATTCCTAGGGGGATAGCGATGACAACTTTGCAACAATTAAAATATGTAATTGAAGTAGCGAACCGCAGATCCATTAATGAAGCTGCCAAGAGGTTGTTTATTACCCAGCCTAGCCTATCGAATGCGATCAAGGATTTAGAAGAAGAAATACAAATCTCCATATTTGAAAGATCCAATAAAGGGATAACGCTTTCTAAAGAAGGTGTCGAATTCTTAAGCTACGCGCGGCAAGTCGTCGAACAGGCTGAATTATTGGAAAGCCGGTACCTGAATGCGAAGCCATCTCCGCAGCATTTCTCCGTTTCTACGCAGCATTATGCTTTTGCGGTAAATGCTTTTGTCAGCTTGGTCCAAGAATTTGGATTAGACGAATACGAATTTGCACTGCGTGAAACCAAAACGTATGAAATTATCGAGGACGTCAAAACACTGCGAAGCGAAATCGGTATTTTATATTTGAATGAATTCAATGAAAAAGTGATAAATAAGATGCTTAAAGCCGCCAATTTGCAATTTAACAGCTTATTTAAAGCGAAACCCCATGTTTTTATTAGTATCAAAAATCCATTGGCCAATCAGTCGATTGTCACTATCGATGAGCTTCAGGAATATCCTTACCTCTCTTTTGACCAAGGTGAATATAATTCTTTTCATTTTTCAGAGGAAATTCTGAGTACGATCTCCCATAAGAAAAGCATACGAGTGACGGATCGCGCTACACTCTTCAATTTATTAATTGGACTAAATGGCTACACGATTTCAACTGGCGTTTTGAACGCCGATTTGAACGGTAACGAGATTATTCCTGTTCCTTTGGATTGCGAGGAAACCATTCATGTGGGGTGGATATCTCATAAGAATACGATGTTAACGAAGTTAGGTGCAGCTTATGTTGAAGCTCTAAAGTTGGCGATTTCTAAGTAATCCCATGCACATCCCGAGTGCTGTTCGAAAATGAACGTTATAGCCCCAAACTATAGCTAGATATATGTTATTCGAATTACTTTATATCTATCAATTTGTGTTAATTTTTATATAACAAATTGAAGAGGGGTTTTAATCATGGTGAAGAGCAGTGTACTAGGATACCCGCGTATTGGTGAAGATCGCGAATGGAAGAAAGCTTTGGAAGCATTCTGGGCAGGCAAGATTGAAGAGGCTGAATTCCAGACTCGTTTGCAAGAAATACGTTTGAACCATTTGCGTAAACAACAAGAGAAGGGGATCGATTTCATTCCGGTTAATGATTTCAGTTATTATGATCATATCCTGGATACAGCCGCTATGTTCGGAATTATCCCGAAACGCTTCTCTTATGAGGGTGGCGCTGTACCTTTATCTGTTTATTATGGCGTAGCTCGTGGAACGAAGGGTGCCGCAGCAAGCGAAATGACGAAGTGGTTTAACACGAACTATCACTATATCGTGCCTGAATTGACGGATGCTTCCCCTGTGCTTACGGAAAATAAACCTCTTGCAGCATATAGAGAAGCTAAGGAGAAGCTTGGTATCGAAGGAAAACCGGTCATCGTTGGACCATTGACTTTCCTCAAGCTTTCTAAAGGGTACAGTGCATCTGAGACGGATACATGGTTGGAGCGATTGGTTCCGCTTTATGTCCAAGTTCTCCAAGAACTCGCCGAAGAGGGCGTACAGTGGGTACAAATAGATGAGCCAATTCTTGTAACCAAATTAAGCCAGGATGATTTGCAGCGGTTGACGAAGATTTATGAAACGATTGCTGCAGCCGTTCCAAGCCTTAACATCATGCTGCAAACCTATTTTGAATCGGTAGAGAACTATAACGACATCGTAAAATTGCCGGTCAAAGGAATTGGGCTTGATTTCGTACATGGATACACGGGCAATCTAATAGCCATTAAAACGCTTGGTTTCCCGGCTGATAAGGTGCTAGGTGCAGGTGTTATTGATGGAAGAGGTATTTGGAAAGCGTCGCTTCGGGAGAAGCTGGAGCTGCTTACTGCGCTAACTAAGCTCGTAACTCCAGATCGTCTTATTGTACAGTCCTCATGCAGCCTACTTCATGTTCCTGTAACGACTGAACGCGAGACGAAACTTACATCCGAATTGAAAAATGCGCTTGCATTTGCAGATGAAAAGCTCGGTGAGCTTGTTCTTTTAACGAAAGCATTAGCTTCAAGCTCCGAAAGCGTTATAGATGAAATAATCAAAAGTGAAGCTGCCATCCAAGCTTTGCAGCAGTCTGAGGAACGCAACCGCGTCAACATTCAGCAAGCTGTCACTGCGTTAAGCAATCAACAACCGGAGCGTTCCCATCCATTTGCCGAGCGTCATCAAGCTCAACAGGCCAAATGGCAGCTGCCGATTTTTCCGACTACGACCATCGGCAGCTTTCCGCAATCCGCAGAAGTGCGCAAAGCGCGTCAATCGTGGCGTAAGGGCGAGTGGAATAACGAGCAGTATGCGCAATATATCCGTGATCAAATCGATACTTGGGTTGATTTGCAAGAAGAGATCGGTTTGGATGTTCTTGTACACGGAGAGTTTGAACGTACCGACATGGTTGAATTCTTTGGAGAAAAGCTGGCTGGTTTCGCCTTTACACAGAATGGCTGGGTACAGTCCTATGGTTCACGCTGCGTGAAACCGCCGGTTATTTTCGGAGATGTGGCGTTCACGGGTGAAATGACGGTCGAAGAAACGAAGTATGCGCAGTCCAAAACTTCACGTCCTGTAAAAGGGATGCTGACAGGACCGATTACCATCATGAATTGGTCGTTCGTTCGTGATGATATTCCGCGTGAGCAAATTGCTTATCAATTGGCTTATGCGCTTAGACAAGAAGTGGAGGCACTTGAGCAAGCAGGCATTGGCATGATTCAGGTCGATGAGCCAGCTGTTCGCGAAGGTCTGCCGCTGAAAGAAGAAGAGCAAGCTGCCTACCTTGCTTGGGCGGTCAAAGCTTTCCGCATCACCACATGCACCGTACACGAAACAACACAAATCCATACACATATGTGTTATTGCGAGTTTCATGACATGATTGACTCCATCGAAGCCATGGATGCTGACGTTATTTCTATTGAGACATCCCGCAGCCATGGTGAATTGATTCATAGTTTTGAGCTAAATACTTACAAGCTAGGCATTGGTTTAGGGGTGTATGATATCCACAGTCCACGTGTTCCTAGTGTAGAAGAAATGACAGGAATGATTGAACGAGCACTACGCGTATTGGACGCTCGGTTGTTCTGGATTAATCCAGATTGTGGACTAAAAACACGCGGACTTGAAGAGACAGTTGCCTCCTTGCGCAACATGGTTGAAGCGACGAAGATTGCTCGTGCTAATCATGCTGCAACGGTATAATTCGTTAGAAATTTAGTTAAGAGAGCAGATCTGCAATTGCAGCTGCTCTTTTTTTATCGAGAGAGGGCTAGTGCAGCATAGTTTTGTCGTTTCCCGAATACGTCAAGTATGAGCATAGAATTTGCAGAACATGCTTCGAATTAGGGGGAGAACAAGGTGAAGAAACAAGTTCTTATTTGCTTGATGTTAGGTTTAGTTCTCACGTTGTCCGCCTGTCTGTCGTCAAAAGACGCTTTGACCACACCGAATTCAGCGGAGCAGCCATCTGTAACGACTCCAGAGCCTACACCCACGTTGACGCCCACACCCACACCTATGGCATCTCCTTCAGCTTCTCCCATTGCGCCTTCACCCACACCGACAGCTAAACCGACACCCACACAAACACCCGGATTTACTTCCCCAACGCACTTTGAATATCCAGATGCGGTACGCGGAATTTATGTCACAGGTTGGTCCGCTGGCGGGGAACGTATGTCTAAACTTCTTGCACTCGTTGATAACACGGATTTGAACGCAATGGTGATAGATATGAAGGATGATGATGGCTATATCACTTTTAAGCCGGAAGGGAAGCTTGCGGAGTTTGGCCAGTCTTACATCAAGGATCCCAAAGTACTTTTGAAAACACTCGAGGAGCATAAAATCTACCCGATCGCTCGAATCGTCGTCTTTAAAGACACGGTTATGGCAAAAAAACGGTCGGACCTTTCTTTTATAGATGGCAGCAGCATTTGGCGCAATTCGAATGGGGATAGTTTTATCAACCCATTCCTTAAAGAAACGTGGGATCATAATGTTGAAGTAGCGAAATTAGCAGCAGAACTTGGTTTTAAAGAAATCCAATTTGACTATGTTCGCTTTCCGGAAGGTTTTGAAAGCAGGGACAGTGTCCTTAAATACGCAATGGGGGATTACAAGGATAAGAAACCTATAAAGTTTGTACAGCAGGAAAAAGACTACGCTGAAGCTACTAAGAAGTATCAAGACGATCTAGCTTCCTTGGAATTAAAATTGGCAGATGCTGTGAATGCCTACAATGTAGAGAAGAACGAGGCTAATAAAAAAGTCATGGATGATGCCCAAAAGAGCGTGTCTGACCTTAAAAAAGGAGCTCCTAAAGCGCCGGATTTTAGTGATAAGGCACGTATGACCCAGCTTCGGGTTGATGCAGTCAGCGATTTCGTTGCCTATGCCAAAGATCAACTTAAACCGTACGGCGTCGATGTCTCTGTTGATATATTCGGGTACACAGCCACGCTGCCTGAGGCTCCAGGTATCGGCCAGAACTTTAATCGCATCTCTAGCTCGGTAGATGTCATTTCATCTATGATTTATCCAAGCCATTGGTCTAACGGTTATTTTGGTATTTCAAAACCTGATAAAGAACCGTATAACCTTGTTGCCGAGTATATGAAAGCAGAGAAAGAGAAGTTTGCGCAGATGCAGTCTCCACCCCAATCGCGTCCTTGGATTCAAGACTTTACTGCAAGCTGGTTAGGTGCCGGCAATTACATCAAATACGGCAAGCCTGAGGTAGATGCACAAATTAAAGCTTTGCACGATGCAGGTGTTCAGGAATATCTCATCTGGAATGCAAACAATAATTATTCAGAGGGTGTAACCTATACTCCGTAAAAAGCAGCGGCTGTCTTGGGCAATTTATTGGTCCTAGGCGGCCGCTTTTGGATGGGGCGGTGCCTGAGGAGAGTCAAGCTCATTGTTCATTGGATGAATTCCAATGAACGGGCGATTTTTGAGGCTTATATGTCATTCTCATTGGACAAAATCCAAGGCAGAGATGAACTTTGTTGGGGTTCAGCGCTGTTTTAGCCGCCCTTGTTGGATTTCATCCAACGAAAAGAAGAATGAACACGTCTGCACGACGTTCTCATTGGAATTCGTCCAATGAGAGCTGGAAGTACACTAACTTATAGCGTGTTTAAGTACTCGGAAAAGGTAGGGTGCAGTAGAGAGGTAAGGTGAGTGGTGAAATATAGGAGCTAGCAACTAGCAGGGATGGAACAAGCGTAGCGCTCGTATTTGAAATCGAGTTCCATCCATATACAATTCCCTCCCCATGATTGAACGTATGGGCTTAGACGAGGATCTGGCCACAGGCTAGGTTTTTCTTTTTTAAAAAGCACTTGTTTTACCTAGTCATCCATGGTATATTATGAAACCTGCCTTACAAGAAGTAAGAAATAACTTGTTGAATAGCTACTAAAATTAATTTTAAAAAGTGCTTGCAAAAAGAAAATCAACATGGTATATTACTTCTCGCTGCTTCGGTAACGCGGCAGAGAACGAAAGTAAATTGATCTTTGAAAACTGAACAACGAGTGAGTAAGCACAGTCGAGTAATCGACTATAAATGAGATGAATAATCTCGCTAGCAAGTCAATGAGTACAATTAAGCTTAAAATATGGGCCCCGGAAAAGTAATCGGAATTCTCTTCGGAGGTTAACGTCACTTTTTTGGGTAACTTTATGGAGAGTTTGATCCTGGCTCAGGACGAACGCTGGCGGCGTGCCTAATACATGCAAGTCGAGCGGAGCACTTCGGTGCTTAGCGGCGGACGGGTGAGTAACACGTAGGTAACCTGCCTATTAGACTGGGATAACTATCGGAAACGATAGCTAAGACCGGATAACTGGTTTTCTCGCATGAGAGAATCATGAAACACGGAGCAATCTGTGGCTGATAGATGGGCCTGCGGCGCATTAGCTAGTTGGTAGGGTAACGGCCTACCAAGGCGACGATGCGTAGCCGACCTGAGAGGGTGAACGGCCACACTGGGACTGAGACACGGCCCAGACTCCTACGGGAGGCAGCAGTAGGGAATCTTCCGCAATGGACGCAAGTCTGACGGAGCAACGCCGCGTGAGTGATGAAGGTTTTCGGATCGTAAAGCTCTGTTGCCCTAGACGAACAGCAAGGCGAGTAACTGCGCTTTGTGTGACGGTATAGGAGAAGAAAGCCCCGGCTAACTACGTGCCAGCAGCCGCGGTAATACGTAGGGGGCAAGCGTTGTCCGGAATTATTGGGCGTAAAGCGCGCGCA
>NZ_JCAUAX010000005.1:0-482988 GCF_059692175.1 Paenibacillus sp. J22R67
TCCTAGATGAAGAACGTCGGAAAGCCGTATGCGGGAAAACTGCACGTACGGTTTGATGAGGAGGGGCTGGGATCCCCAGTCCTTTACTCTACTTAGTTCCAATATGTGGTAAAATGAGGGTGAAGGCTTAGGGGAGGCGTTTACACTTGAAATTAGCTAAATTATCTCTTTTAAGTGGACTCATTGTTACTATAATTTTTTATATCTTGTCATTATTTCTAAACAGTGGTTTTAGTCAACGAATATCGGGCTGCATTGGATTAATTCTAATAATCACTACTATTATTACAAGTGGCTCACTGTTATCAGGTGACCGCCAACGAGCTAATGATAATACAGAAACCACAAATGATAAAAAACAAAGGGACAGTATCTCGATAGCATGTTTTCTTGCAGCTATCCCGATTTTACTTCTTTGGGGATATCTTAAATATTTTAAGTGAAAAATCGATTTAGCTAACGAAAGAACGATAGTTCCATCACGACATCAAGGCAGCCGGCACACACTGGGCTGCCGTTGCCCGTTTAAGTAATAGGTAGTATTTTTGCCTGCTGAAGAACACACTTTCACAGCACTCGAGGGTGCTACAATACCTGATGATGCAGCCTTACAAGGTGCTATGTTAAACCAGACAATGAATTGTAATGGTCAAGGTTCTGCTTCGTTAACATATAAAGCAATTACTGATGGTAATAAGGAGAAAGTCCGTTTTTATGTTCATAATATAGGAGAAAGAGTTGTATTTTAGACTTAAATCCCCTCAAGGCAACAATTGGATAAAAACCGCAGATGAAGCAGATACAGTCTTTTTACGTGAGATGCAATGGGGAATAGCGCAAGAAGGTCTGTGGAACTTCGATTTAAGCAATGAGGTTAATCCCCGGACCAACTTTATCATTACGGAGAATGGATCATGGAATAATAAAACTTATTCTTGATACTACTCAACAACTTGTAGGAGATTGGTTTATTGCCTATCGAATTGGAGCTTAGTTGATTAAGGTGTTCTCACATTTAGAGGACTGCTGAGAGGTTTACATCAGTTTTTTGTGAGAAATGCAAATAAGTATTGAATTTATAAGTAAAAGAGGGATGAATGTGGCTTTTAAGTTCTTAGATTTTGACTTGATAAGTGGTGAGGAGATAGATTTGGTTATTGAAGATAAAGTTCCAGCAGATTAAGTTAAAGGTTTCGTTCCTGCTTATAAATACAAAGTCGTCTTAAAAGGTCAAATGCGAGTTGTGGGAAAGATTGATGTCCGAATTCGCAATAGCGAAAAACTTTATTACGGTGGTCACATCGGATATTCCATAATTCAAAAAGCAAGATTTGAGGTTAATCTGTCACAGTAAAGCACCTTGCAAATCCTCGGTTGAGGTGGCAGGGTGCTTTTGTCTCTCGTAATTGTGCGGCAGTTTGAACTGGCATATGTAGTTAATTAAAAGCTATTGCGGAGCTAAAAGGGTAGAACGGTAAAGAGGTTATCCAACAGCTATAGCCTGACATTCCCCCTAGAGGTCATAATATAGGCATGACATAAGGTAGGAGGAGAACAATGAAGAGAACAACTTTTTCTCTAGACGGTACCCGATCTTCAAGGTGCTTACATATCGTTGCATAGCTGAAGTCATGGTTCGGAGAGTTGAGGCTATGCTAGCTTGTCAGATGGGAATCGGGATTGCCAAACTATGACAGGGGAGAATGAAATGGACAAACGATTGCAAAGCTGTATAAGCAAATTTATGGTGCTTTTTATGCTGGCAACTACGTTGCTGGGTGTATGCAGCAGATCAGCTCTGGCTAGCGATACGACGAATACCCGAAGTTTTGATGTGTGGGATTTCGGTGGAGCAGCGGCTGCTGAGGAAAACTATGTCAATCACATCACGGTAAGATTGCTTAATGGATTAACTGACTATGTATCATCGGGAGGATCGCCTGCCAAAGGCGTGTTTAAAGCCAATGCTCCTTTCGGTGACTTAACCTTATTCACAACCGGCACGCATAACAGACTCTACTATTATGACGGGAGTGCGAACGGTGCATTATCGTATGGCAATCCTACGAGCAAGACCTTCAGCGACGGATATGTGTCCAAAGGATCTATCTACGCCGGTGGTAACGGGGACGATACAACCAAGTACATCAAGCTGAATCATGTGGTTGCCGGAGATACCATTACACTTTATGGATTTGTCACGAATGGTACGGGCACGTCCAATGTTAATTTTGAT
The DNA here is from genome assembly GCF_059692175.1 of Paenibacillus sp. J22R67. NCBI lineage: Bacteria > Bacillati > Bacillota > Bacilli > Caryophanales > Paenibacillaceae > Paenibacillus > Paenibacillus sp. J22R67. The sequence continues at coordinate 2,237 of NZ_JCAUAX010000005.1, forward strand.
TTAACAAGCCCGACCAACGGAACAACGAAAGAAAATACGGCTACAGTTGATCAAAATGGCAAGAAGGTTACGTATTTAGCTAAAGATTCCGGGAGCTTAAAAGTTTATTATACAAATTCGACGGCAAGTATTAAACCGAATGTCGCCAGAATCGTCAGAACGCCTGGCGTGAAAGTAAGCGGCATGCTGAATCTGAATGGATATGCGCTTTCGGGGCATTCGCTTCTTTTCCAGAACGAATCCACTGGCGATATTCTAAATGCAACGCTGAACTCGGATGGGACTTATGAGGCAACCCTCCATGCCGATTATACGTATACGGCTGTTCTTCAAGGCGTCAGCTCGGAGTATTCGATATCTGACACCACGAAAACTTTGATCACTTCGACATCACAAATTGTAAGCGGTATCAACAATGTAAATTTGGATGTAACTCAAACCTCAATGGCAACAGTTAACGGCAGCATAATGGGGTTTGACAGCGGCTATAGCTTGGATAACTTCAAGATCACGTTCAACCCGCCTGAAGAAAGTCTTGCCCCGGTCGTTGAGGCTAATCTCAATAAAACGAATATGACATACACAGTCGATGTCAGAGCAGGTGTAGCATACACAGCTACGCTTTCCGGTGTGAACGATTATGAGCTTACAGGCGGAAACAGCGTTTATACAAGCACAAACCTAATGCAAGATTTGAAGGTAGCCCCCAAAGCGGTTCATTCGGCAACGGGCACATTTGTAGGACTTCCGTCGACCATTAGCATTTCCAGCATTAAATTTACGAATGTGGATGACGGTTATAGCTATCCCGGTACGGTGACCGGCTCTGGCAATGGGATAGATGGAGGGTATTCGGTCAAGCTTAGAGACGGCGCCTATGCCATTTCAGCCATCAGCTCTGATCCAACATATTCAACCATTGGACATGTCGTGGTGAGTGGAGGCAGCACAATTAAGGATGTGAAATTTTCGACGACAACGCCCCCATCTGCACTCCCATGGGTAGGCGATTTGTATGTGGGAGACAGCTCCAAGGCTAATCACTTCGCAACGGTGAAAGAAGCGCTAACGACTGCTGCACGGATGAATCCAGCCAGTGAAGCGCAGCGAATCACGATCCATATTGCTCCTGGCGTTTACCGGGAACAACTGAAGGTGACGACTCCTTATATCAGCTTTGTTAATACAGATCCGAGTAAGGAAGTCAAAATCACGTGGTACTACGGCGTCGGATATGATTACTACAGTGCCGGGCCTGATGGTTCCTACAACGAAGATCGCGCGTTCGATAAATATGCCAAAGGCTACCCGGGCAACTTCAAGTGGGGGGCAACCGTTTTCCTGACAAACGCTGCCAAAGGGTTCAGAGCCGAAAGCATCGTATTCGAGAATTCGTTCAACAAATACGTAACGCAAGAAGAGCTGGATGACGGCGTTCAGGTGACGACAATCAGCACACCGACGAATCTTACCGTAAGAACATTGAGTCTTGACGTTACTTCCAGGGCAGCAACGGAACGAGCTGCGGCTGTCGGCGTTGAAGCCGATAATGTTGAATTCTACAACAGCAAATTTCTATCGAGCCAAGATACGCTGTATACAGGTAACTCTGTAACGAATCAGTACTACAAAGACTGTTTCATCGAGGGGAATACGGACTATATTTTCGGGGATGGCAATGCGGTATTCGATAATTGTACCTTGAACTTCACCGGATATAGCGATACTGGCTCCGGGGGCTACATTACAGCAGCTAAGCCTTCAGCGTCTAGCAATCCGCAATTTTTCGGCTATTTGTTCAGGGGCTCTGCGATAACAGGAACTGCGAGCAAGGTTCAGGCTCCCGGTCATTTTGGAAGACCTTGGGGACAAGACGCCAAAGTGAAATTTCTGGATACAAGGCTCCAAGACAGCTCGTTAATTACTCCCCAAGGCTGGACGTCAATGAGCAGCTCGACTCCGGAGAATGCAAGCTTTTACGAATATAACACGACTTATAACGGTCAGCCGGTGGATACTTCGGCCAGAAGAGGAAAAGTGCTTACCGCTGATACGGCAGTTACCGATGTAGCCGCTTATTTAGGTGGCGATTGGACACCTAAGTTTTATACACCTGGCCCCATCGCACCAGTCATCTCGGCAAATGCCGGAAATGGTCATGCAACGATTGCATGGACTACCGTCACAGGGGCTACTTACTACACAGTAAAAGGGAAGCCGATGGACAGTACGGTTTTCAACATGGTCTATGGAATTAACAGTCCAACCGTCACTTCTTATACCTACTCCGGTTTGACGAACGGAACAGTCTATCAGTTTGTCGTAACGGCTTCCGACGGACTTATCGAAAGTGTTCATTCAAATGTAGTAACCGTCAAACCCGGTGCTTCAGGGATTGCGCCCTCCGCACCATCCATTCATGCTACGGAGGGCGGAGCTTCGGCAACTATTACATGGAATACGGTACCAGGAGCAACTTCTTATCAGATTAAGGCAGGTACCGCAAGTGGCGTCTATCCTATGGTTCATACAGTAAACGATGCAAACACAACCTCTTATACGTTATCAGGCTTGACCTATAGAACAACCTACAATGTTATTGTTACTGCAAGTAATGCCTATGGAGAGAGCACCGCTTCCAATATAGTAACCATCACTCCGGGGCACAACGTGAGAATTAAGCCCCAGGATTTCGTTGGTGCGGATGTGGGCAGCCCGGCTATCGCAGGTTCTTCGAGCTTTGACGACGATACCAATGTATTCACGCTCACCGGCTCAGGTACGGGTATCAATAAAAACGCAACCGGACTCGACCAACTCTATTTAAAAGCCGTTAAGATCAAGGGTGACTATACGATCAGTACGAAAGCTACTTTTGTTGGCTATGCCCCAGGGGTTTACGGTAACCCAGGGCTGACGATCCGGGAGAGCCTTGATCCGAACAGCTATCACTTTACACAATTGGAGCAATATGCCAGCACGGCGGTAGGCGGTAGAAAAATGTTCCGGTACAGCGGTTCTTCCAACGGGTCCAATAATAACTTCCCTCTTAGCGGCACAGCCTATCTGCAGTTAACCAAGGTCGGAGATAAAATTACATCGATTATCAGCTCCGCTCCAATCCCTAAGGAGCCGACAGCATCCGATTCTTTAATTATCAGCACCGCTACCGCTACTAACCTTGGCTTGGATGCCAATGGAAATCCCAAAGAGCTTTTTGTAGGTTTGCTGGCTACTTCATCGAATGCAAGCAAGAGCATAACAGCGACATTTGAGGATGTCAGAATTGTATTGGCGGATGGAACGGTAGCTTTTGATTCAAACGAAGGAAAGCCGATCGCCCCCAAAAATATCACCGCTAAGCCATATAACGAGAGTGCGATGATCACATGGGATGCGCTTCCAACAGCAACTTCTTATACAGTCAAATACAGCACGAGTCCGCAGGGACCTTTTACACTTGCAAAAACAGTTGCCGATTCCACCTATCAAGCTGAAATAAAAGGATTGGCTAACTATCAGACGTATTATTTCGTCATGACGGCAAGCAACGCAAGCGGGGAGAGTGTGCCATCCACGGTGATAAGTGTCGTTCCTACTGCTTCCGCTTCCGTGCCTCCCGTTATTACGATGACTTCCGCAGAACCGGCAAGTCAAGTATACAGCGCATTGCTGCCTATCAGCGGCAAAGTAGACAAACAGAGCACCTTAACCATCACGAATAATGGTGTGCCTGTTAAACTCAAGGGTGAGCAAACAAGTCTGAGATTAAACAAGGGTGAAACGTTTAACACCACGTTAGTCTTGTCGCCAGGTTTGAATGATATCGACATCCAAGCATCTGATGACTACGGTTATGTCTCTACAACGAAATATCATGTTACCTATACGTACAAAGCAACAACCATCAACTTCTATGATGCCAACGGTCAAGCCGTTACGAAATTAGCGTCAGGAAAGGATATCGTTGTTACGGCGCAGGTAGACAACTTCATTGCTTCAACGAAGGATGCTGTGATGTTTACAGGTCTTTATGATGAGCACAACAATCTGGTGAAATTTATTTACACGTCAGAAACTTTAGCGAACGGAGAAGCTGAGCAATTTGCCGCACGTATGAAGCTTCCGGATGATGTGAGCGGATACACGTTAAAAGTTTTCATTTGGGATAATGTCGTCCAGATGCAACCTGTATCCGATGTGATTGTGCTGAAGTAAGGCGAAATGGGGAGGATACCTACACATGAAGAAGAAACTTGTAATGGCTGTGATATGCGGAGTATTAGGCTTTACATCCTTGCCTGTGGCAGGGGCGGTTCAGGCCGAAGGTGCGGCAGCGCCTTCAACCATACCGGCATTTCCCGGTGCTGAGGGCGGAGGCATGTATGCGAGCGGCGGGCGTGGTTATGATGTGTATGAAGTTACCAACCTGAATGATTCCGGCCCGGGATCTTTAAGAGATGCCATCAGCGCGGATAATCGAATGGTCGTGTTCCGTGTTTCGGGAACGATTCAGTTATCAAGCTCTTTAAACTTTACGAATCGGAAAAATATAACAGTTGCGGGACAAACGGCTCCGGGAGACGGGATCTGCATTGCCGGCTTCAACACAGATGTCAGCAATGCCAATAACATCATTATTCGATATCTCCGGTTTAGACCAGGTGCTGCGAATATCGCAAGTGAGCCGGATTCACTTGGGGGCAGAGGCTCCAATTATGTGATGATCGATCACGTATCCGCGGGCTGGTCTACGGACGAATCGCTTTCCTTTTATGAGAACAATCACTTGACCGTTCAATGGAGCTTGATCAGCGAGAGCTTGACTTTATCCGGCCACTATAAAGGGAAGCATGGATACGGCGGTATCTGGGGCGGCAATGAGACAAGCTTTCATCATAATCTGTTCTCCACGCATACGAGCCGGATGGCGAGGGTGGGTAACGGGACAACTCCGGGAATTGTGACGATTGCTAACAATGTGATTTATAACTGGGGCTTTAATAACATGTATGGTGGAACAGCAGGACTTAACTCCAATGTTATAAGTAACTATTATAAACCAGGTCCGGCAACTTTCAATTCGGTGAAAGGGAGAATCGTTAATCCTAGCGACGGCGGTTTTTACGTAAACGGGAATTTCATGGTTGGCAATCCTGCGTCAAGCACGGACAACAGCAAAGGGATTCAAGACCAGAGCGCGACCGCCAAAATTTTCAGCACACCATTTGTTGACGATGGCTATACCTTGCTGCAAATCGAAGATTCTCAGAATGCCTATGACAAAGTGATCCGTCAAGTCGGCGCTATTCTGCCGAGACGCGATGCAGCGGATGCCCGAGTGATCCAGGATGTGATCAACGGCACTGGCAGAATCATCAACAGGGAATACGAAGTAGGCGGTTATCCGGAGCTGACAACAGGGACCGTTCCGGTAGATACGGATCATGACGGTATGCCCGATGCTTGGGAGAATGCGCACAGCTTGAACAAGAACGATGCGTCCGACGGTAAAGCCATCACGGCAAGCGGCTACAGCAATCTGGAAATCTATCTGAGCAGCTTGGCCGATCTTTCTTATACACCTGAGAACCCGGTAGTGAGGGTGACAACGCCTACTTACAACGCACTGTATGCGGAAGACGGCTCGATGGAAATTAAAGTGGATGCGGAGGATGCGGATGGTATTGCTAAAGTAGAGTTTTATAAGAATGACGAAAAGCTTGGAGAAGACACCGAAGCTCCATATAGTTACATATTGGATCAGGCGGCAGCAGGCACTTATTTTATCTCCGCCAGAGCTTACGATAACTTAGGAAATGCGACACAGTCGACCTCCTTGCCGATACACGTGAACGGCGCCGAGGTGCAGGCTCCCTGGCAATCTGCTGATATTGGTAGCACTGCCGTACAAGGAAGCAGTAGCATGGATGCCGCTGGTACTTTAACGGTTAAGGGATCGGGTAAAATAACCGGAACAAAGGATAGCTTCCACTATGTTTATCAACCCATCAGCGGCAATGCGTCCTTGACGGCGAGACTGGATTCTATCGCGTTGCTGGACAATAACGCGATTTCTGGCCTTATGCTCCGTGAAAGTCTGGATCCCGATGCCGCTGAGGCGATCATTAGCACCTCCATCGTGAAGGCTGACCGAGACGAGAATTTAAACGGAGATAAAGATGACACGTATTACGCGACTTATTTTTCAACCAGAATGAACAAAGGCGAGACAGCCCAAACACTCAATAGCAGCGATTACCCGCAAGACTATTTGCCGGCACTAACGGATCACACGTTGCCAGCTTGGCTAAAAATCGAACGAGTGGAGAATACGGTAATTACCTACACCTCGATAGACGGGAATGAGTGGAAGGAGCTTGCCAGGAAGGAATTTGCTATGGGGAAAGAGGCCTATATCGGTTTTGCCGTAGATGCCTCACAACCGTCGATCTCCAATATTTACTACAATACGGCGAAATTCTCCAACATCGCGCTCTCGAATACATTTGACGTACAGGATATTAAAGTCACCGATCTATGGGGGAATGTCTTGACAGAGCTTGTGCCTGGATCGAATGCGGTAGCTGAAGTTACGGTTAAAAAGAACGCCATAGCGGTACAGGATGCTGTAATTGCGATCCAGCTAAGTGACGCCAACGATAATGTGCTGGGCACTTCCTATGTGAAGTCGCAGTTCAATGCCGGGCAAACCAAGACAGTGCAAGCAGGGTTTAGCACTCCGTTGAATCAAGAGGGACTCAGAATTAAAGCATTCGTGATCAATAGCTTGACAGAGGGCATGAGAATTTCGAATGAAAAGTCAGTTCAATAATTGGAATTCGGTTCGAAGCCAACGAGATTGATATGCAATCTAAATGAGGGGCGAAAATATGACAACCAATTGCTTCAGATACTTACGGATGTTATTGGCAGTGCTGTTATTCTCAGCGATGCTTCTCCAAGCAAGCCCTGTGAGAGTGTTCGCCAACTCAACGCTAACCGTTAGTCAAACTGTTGAGAATAATAGAGCTGCATTTCAAGTAGTTGATGCTGCAGCGTCAAATGATTCGGTATCCATACTGGTCATGCAAAAGCAAACGAACTCCGTAATATACACGGATCAAGCGGTTCTTGTAAACGGGGAATTCACGTTTGCCACCTTGCTGCCAAAGGGAGAATACCAGGGATATGTCAGCTCCGCGAGCAATGAGAAGGTGATGCTTCAGGACTTCAATATCGTAAAGGAAGAGAGCATCGTCGGATTCCGGACTTTGAATCAGGTGGTTGTAGCCAAAGGCGCAGCTGTCGTATTGCCAAGCTCTGTCATTGCTATCTTTGATGATGGAGCTAACCGGGAGGTCGGTGTTCTGTGGACCAACATACCGCAAACAGACACTGACGGTCAATACACGCTAACTGGCAAAGTAAATGGAATCAACCAAACGGTTAGTTTGGCGTTAAAGGTCGGCGAAGGCAGTACCGGTGGAGAGGATAACAATACTAACAGCGGCAACGGGAGCTCAGGTAATCATACAGGCAGCGGCGGTAATACCTCGACGAATAATAATTCCACGCCAACGGTTAACGGTTCAATGATCACGTTGACGACTAATCTTGATAGCACAATAGCTTCAGCATTAGCTGAAGTCTCAGAGGAAGCTATTAACGATGCGCTAACTCATGCTGCTGCCGACAACAAAGGTATCAAGACGGTCAAAATTAGTTTGGAACCCGTAGACGGTGCGAAAGCTTACGAATTGATATTGCCGTCAAGCGCGCTAGTGCAAGGTGGAAACAAGCAGCTTATCGAACTTCATACACCGGTAGGCGTCATTGAGTTGCCGGGCAATATGGTAAAATCCTCTTCAGCGGCGGGAAGCTCTACCATTTCCGTTTCGATTGAAGCGGTTGATATCTCCACTGTGACAGACCCGATTTTGAAAGAAGCTATTGGAGAGAGGCCAATCGTAGAATTGAACTTGAAAATAGACGGCAAGGTAATTAATTGGGAAAATAAAGCAGCACCAGTCCAAGTATCCGTCAAGTATATTCCTCAACCTGGGGAGAATCCTGAACATTTGGTCGTTTGGTATATCGATGGAGCAGGGAACGCTGTTAAAGTTCCAAATGCCAAATACGATGAGAAGACCGAAACGGTAACCTTCCGTGCTTCTCACTTCAGTAAATATGCCGTGTCCTATGTTTATAAGACCTTTAAAGATGCCGGAGTATACCCATGGGCGCAAGTTCCAATTGAAGTGTTAGCCTCTAAAGGTATTATCAACGGTGTCTCAGAGACTGCGTTCCATCCCGAAGAGAAGATTACTAGAGGAGACTTCCTGCTTCTATTGATGAAAACATTGGGATTAACAGCGAACTTCAGCGGTAATTTCAGCGATGTCAGCCAATCGGACTATTATTACGAAGCATTGGGCATTGCAAAACAGCTCGGGATCGCGAATGGAACCGACGGCAATATCTTCAATGCTACGGCATATATTTCCCGTCAAGATTTGATGGTTCTTAGCGCAAGAGCATTGCGAATCGCAGGCATTCTGACGAATCAGGGCAGCGTGGAACAAATTCAGGATTTCAGCGATCGAGCGGATGTAGCTGCGTATGCACTCGAAGATATCGCTGCGATGGTGAAAGAAGAGATTGTAAGCGGTGACGGAAGCCTTCTTCACCCACGGGAGAAGGCCACCCGCGCAGAAACGGCCGCCATCATGTACAGAATCTTTCATAAGCTGTAATTAAAAAGATATTATCTTGGCAAGATATGAAACGAATGAGGGCAGATAATGTCAGGGAAATACGAGAGACCGAGTATCCAGATATTTATTTGTTAAATCAAGAGATCTACATGCATTTTCTGAAGAAAAGTATATCATCTTTGTTTTTGAGCATTATCTCATTAATGGCCGCGAAAATCGTGGCTTTTTTGTTTTATAGAATCAAATTCTTGTCACGAGCCAATGGCAAGAACTTGATCTCATTCCCTAAGGAAGGCATGGAGGAGTATTTTCAAACTGATTAACGAGGAACGTTAGCAGAATAAAGACGCCACAGCAGCCGGTCATGATGATTCTACTGACAATAGGAGGCTGCCGGCACGATCGGCAGCCTTTCATTCAATTAACGGGCAGGTTACTTCCAATATGTGTTAATATGGATTGTAGCATTACGAGTTTATACTGGGGGATTTAACCATGACTAATGTAAACGTTCTGGAGACAAGATTAGCCAGCAGATAAGGAGAAGGTGATTCAAAAGAAGAGACCAACACAGTATTTTCTGACTTATCATTGATTCGGTATCCTTATTTCAAAGGCTGAAAGAGTACGACTTAGTACCTGCCTTTGATTGGGGTAATGATTATTGAGATAGCCCTTTGTTCACCGGAGGGTCACACCCATCATTGGGGAGAAAAAGTCCCTCTTAACAAAGTAACCGCACATGATTTACATCTCGATAATAGATTAGGGATTGGAGATAAGGACAATTGGTTTAGATATAACAAACAAAGTTTCTTAGGCAATATTTACGACAAAGTAGCGAACAAAGTGTTAAAAGGTCTAAGAGAGGCAGATGATTATTGGTCTTCCGCCGCAGACTTCGCTAAGCTAACGAAAGAACGTTAGTTGTGAAAAGGGCCACCAAGTGGCAGTCCAATCAAATTCAACTATTAATGCGGTAAGAAGATCTCTTTCGCAACTTTTATGGCGTTCAACACTTTAGGGAATCCCGTGTAAGGGGAGCATTGTAGTAGTGCCTCAATCGCTTCTTGTCTCGTAAGACCTACACGAATTGCGGCATTGAGATGAACATGCAACTGCGGCTCGCACCCACCTTGAGCAGTTAAGGCTCCTAACGTGACGAGTTGACGTTGTCTAGGGTTCAATCCTGGGCGACTGTAGATTTCACCAAACGAAAATTCGATGATTTGTTCAGCTAACAGAGGAGCAATAGCCGCAAGTGAATCTACAACCTCTTCGCCATGTTTGCCATCGATTTCCTGAAGTTTTGCCACGCCTCGTTCTCGCCGTTCTCCTATATTTTGTAGAAGCTCGTCCTCGATGTTTACTTCGATATTTTGTTCAGCAAAAAGTTGTTTTGCAACTCCAACGGCATTTAAAGCACGAGGAAAGCCGCAAAACGGAATGCAATGGGTAGCAATTTCTATAATTTCGTTCGGCGTGATCCCAACTTTTAAGCCGAATTTCATGTGCCATTTGAGTTGATTTGGAGTATCGCCTAATGAAATTAACGCAGAGATCACAATCATTTCTCTTTGTTGATAGTTTAGTACGGGATTACTAAAAAGTTGCCCGAAAAATTCAATAATGTATCTACTGATGTGTGGGGATACGTGACTTAAACCATTAATGACTCCCTGAATACCTGCTTCATCAGTTTCTTGAAACAGTTTTTTTCCGTTTTCAAATGATGAGTTCATTGCTCAACTACCTCCAGTTATTGGTTTTCTAATTCCCATTGACGGTAAATCTCTATTTTTTCGTTGATGACTTCATCATGTTCATGAAGTCTCTCGATCTGTTCTGCCAACTTTTTCTTGTGGGCTTCCAGCAGAATTCTCCTTTCTTTGGTTGTAGCGGAACCTTGTCTTCTCAAGTCAGCGATCTGTTGCATTTGCCGTATGGTCATTCCTGTCATTCGAAGCCTTACCAAAAAACGAATCCATGCTAGATCGTTTGCAGAATATTGGCGGCGACCGTTCGAACCCCTAGCTATCGCATGAATCAGACCATTTTTCTCATAGTAACGCAAGGTGTGTACGGTGATGTCAGTAAGGTTAGAAATGGCTTGAATGCTTAAATATTTTTCCATAGAGTAAGTTTACATCTTAGAGCGTGCTCTAAGTCAATAGAGGCACGATAAAACGATGCAAAGTCACTTTTTCACCCCCTATAATAAATTTTGTAATATTTAACTGCATATACCTTTAGGTGCCAAAGTATATTATCCTAACGGAAAACTATAGTTAAACAATTGAAGGGCTGCCGCTTGGCAGCCCTTCTCTTCACTAAGGCAGAATTTTAATGCAACTTCCAATCGAAGGAAAAGTATAAAATTACATGGAGAATAATAATGAGGTCTATTACGTTGTTTGGAGGGAACCGCTTGAACAGGTTTATATTTCATATAGTTGCATGTGTCGTATGTATTATATTACCGGTCATCTTGGTATTTTATAATTATTGGGATATTCATCAGCCTAAAATAGGAGCTGTAGGTGACGGAAAACCAAATTACCCTTCGTTGCCTCAGTTGATACCTCCTGTAGTTTGTTTTCTTATGGGAATAGGGAACTTACCTGTTGCCATTATGCGTTACAAACAAAATAAAATAACTCAACAGAATGAAAGTAAAAATGACGACTGATTACGCCGTTGCCCATTCTAATGAAGAACAGCATGTGTAAATATGTGAATTCAGAAAAGGTGTATATAAAGTGTATTGAATGATTCTAAAAGGGAGGGTTAAGATAATGTCGGAAGAGTATAATCGGGAAATACTTGATGAACTTAAAAAAATAAATCAAAGATTAGATATTATTGGGGAACAGAGAGGAATATCAACTCCTCTTAAATTTATTGCAGTAATAATTGGAATTACAGTTTTAGGTCCTCTTATTATGTTGGTAATTGGAATTATAAGTAGGATTTTCATAGTACATACTGGAGTTTTTCACCTTCCGCATTGAGTATATGACTTAACCCAAGCTCTTCCATGGCTATCGACGAAAGCAATAAATTGATCGCTTGATCACGTGTTACGGAAATATTTGGTGGAATATTAGGTATGTTTGTTTGTGACACAATACATTAACCTCCTTTGTATGTAATTCTGTTATAATTTATTCTTTTAATCTTTTTTGGTGAGTCATTCTCCGCAGGTTAATAAGCATGGCAATGCCAACCTATATTGTAGCTGTAGGCGGTATCGTAGAAAATGAACAAGGACATGTTCTTTAGTAAAGACAAACATGGCGGGTGGGTATTTCCTGGTGGACAAGTGGAAGTAGGTGAAAACCTAATGGATGCTTTGATAAGAGAAATAAAAGAATAAAAAATGAGGCTACCGCGAAATTGATCGGCAACCTCATTACGTTATTGGGCAGTTTAGTTGAAGATTAATTAAGTTGATGCTTAACTTACCAAACCCTAAAATTAATATTATTGACTTCAGAGGGCGACCACAATGGATCACCTTTTATTTATAATAGGGATGGTTATTGATTATGCGATACGCTCGATAAACTTGTTCATACAATATCGTTGTTTAAGACAACATGCTGCTTCGCTTGCGTCAAGGTACGGGTAGGTTGATCCGAACGCGTGAGGACAACAGGATTATTGCGATTTCAGTGAGGAGTTATATACGAATACGTCACTTCGTGAGCATGTCGAGCGGGTATTGCCGGCGGGCGTTGAGATGAAGTCAGAATAGCGGTTAGTGGAAAGAGGGGCAGAGGATCTGCGCCTCTTTTTGCTATGCTAGAGCAAGAATCTTATGATGAAAACGATTTAAAATTACAATTCCTTTACACATGGTCCTAGTAAAAGACAATATTTGCAAAGAACAATCTACATCTATCAGCCTATGGAAATGGAAGCCAGAATATGAAATTATAGTAGCATATTCACCTATCATTGAAAACTTCGAGAGGATGTTGTGCATGCTTAAAAAGTCAGTTATTGTCTCTTCAGTTTTATTGATGTCTATGATTCCTATGTTTTCGTTAAGTAGTGAATCTTATGCCTCAGACTTTAATAAAGGAAAAGAGACTGCCATCAAAGTGATGGAGTATAATATTCATCATGCAGAAGGCATGGATGACATTCTGAATTTGAACAGAATTGGCGACGTTATTAAATCATCGGGTGCTGATATCATTGGTCTGCAAGAAGTCGATAATCATTTCTCCACGCGTAGTAATTTCGAGGATCAGGCGAAATGGCTAGCCAATTACTTAGGCATGCATTATCAATTTGCTGCGAATCTTGACAATGATCCCTTAAATGTGGGGGAACCTCGTCGTCAATACGGAACGGTTATATTAAGTAAATATCCTATTCTTTCTAGCGAAAATCATTTACTCGATAATACGCAATATCCTTCAGAGCAACGCGGTCTTGCGAAAACGGTAATTAATGTGAAAGGCAATCATATTAATTTCTACAATACGCATCTTGACAATAAAAGACCTGAACAAAGAGATATACAAGTCAACGAGATCCTGGACATTGTAAATCAAAATAAAGGAACAAGTATTTTAGTGGGAGACTTTAATGCCACACCAGATAGTCCAGAAATTATAAAAATGTCTGCGCAGTATCATGACACATTTGCGGAACTTGGTCTAAATGATGCCTATACGTCTTATTATTATTCAGACAAGCCTAATCGTCGCATCGACTATATCTATACGTCTGATGATGTAAAAATAAAAGCAGGGAAGGTTATAAACACAAACGCAGCGGATCACTTGCCCATAACAACTGAGCTCGTTATTTATAAGAACGACCATCCATCTCACGGTGATAACGGTCATAACCACCATAAGTAATAAAGCAAATCGATTTGAATAGCAACCCCTTCAGTGATGATACTGAAGGGGTTTTCATCATAGATGTAAACCAAAGCTGGCAACTGAATGGAATAGGAAATAAACATATCCTATAGAGGTCTGGTGGATCTGCAGGAACGGGCACAGCTTCCTCTAGAACAAAGGATATTGATGTAGGTAAGGAACATGGGAAAGCAAGACGATGTAATTGTTCTAAAGGCATCGAGAGGTTGGGTATGTATCATTAGGATTGTTTTATATTTTCGTGAGCACGTCAAACAACTAAATGCTTCATGATATTTAGCCGGCTTTTGTTCAACTATTCCAGCTAATAGCTTGTCAAGATTTAATTATTAATGGAGGATTTAAGAGGTGGAATAATTAAATAAATTCATGCGAAAGAGCTGTCCCACATGGCACGGATAAATATCCCATATAATTCCATTTGTGTTACTTAGTCTAAACGGAATCTTTCTTTTGTAGTTAAAATTGCAAAAATCCAGTGGATGAGTTTATTCACACAAGCAATTATTGCTACTTTGAACAGCTTTCCTTCAGCACGCAACTATGGCTTTATTAGTGATAGTGTTTTTTACTCTGAAGATGGAAGCTGCTTACATATAAAAAGTTTTCAAAAAAACCAGGCAGCCGAAAAATATCTTCTTGCTGTCTAATGACACAAAAGTACCTACATAACTTTTATTGTAAATGCCTGAGGAATCAGGCTTTATTATTTTCACATGATATTCCCCGATTGCCGAAAAGGGGAATGCCTTAGTCTACTAGAGCCACGTTTGATGATCCGATTAATCGTAGTCGTAAACTTGCTACCTTGGATACTCCCACCTTCTCCAGAAGCTTCAACAACAAAATGGTTATGAATAGTATCGTCCTTGGTATATCTCCAGACACAAGTCCAGTCAATTTTGTTTCCTTTTTCATTATAAATTCATACGATTTTCCCATTGCTGTGTTCCAGTAGGAACTCTCCATATTTTAAGTGTATTTAAATATTCGGTAGATACATGAATAACCATCTGTCCATCACCTTCAGGCAAGAACCCAATTACCTTCAGGAGCAGGAATAGTTTTAATGCTCATTAAAGTTGGTTGTTGTGCATAAGCTACTCCATTGAATATCAAAAGAAAAAATACGGTTACTACATTAATAGTTAGTTTTTTAATCATGCAAATTTCACCTCCATTGCTAAAATGCTTAACTTCGACAGAAAATTATTTATATGATATTTCTAGACCTTTTAGAGCGACTAGGAAGGCTTGTGGAGCATTCGTGGAGTGAGAATGGAGTAATGTGTTAGTGCATAAATTTATGGGAAAAAGAAGAGTTATTGGCGGTGACGTTGAATGAGGAAAGTATGTCTTTTTCTTATATCAATACTTTTAATGATTTCCCTTGAGAATAAGAAAACCGTCAATGCTGAAGCAAACAATGTATTTGAGTTTTCATCTACAAAGTTTAAACGGTTGGTTGCTAAACATCTTTGTATGAATGAAAATTCAGTAAGAATCAATGAAGTACGAAAGTTAAAGCAAAACGAATGGCACCAGAATCTCATGGGGATATGGCTGGTACAGAGGTCGAGGTGTTTTCCACTATATTCGCGGCTCGCACAGTACTTCGAACATTAATCAACAGCCCCGGCACACTAAAGCTAATAACGAAAGAAGAGGGTACTATCTTTGAGGTACGTATTCATCATCTTCCATATCGAACAACTCTCCTTCGCCAACTGCCTCGATTAGAGAATTTATTAATTCTACGAATTTACCGGGGACAATTGTATCTAATCCCCCACGGGAACACAGAAATCCGGAACTTGATCCGATTCGTGAGAAGAACATTGTCCGATTGCCGACCATGGTTGTAGAAAACCTTGTAGATAAAGGGAAGAAGAAGAAGAAGAAGAAGGATTGACTATAAAACAAATAAAAGAAAAATTAGGTTAGAGATTATATTATGATACCAGGTGGTGTTCAAATGATTGAATGGGTTCAACAATTAGATGGAATTTGGAAATACATCGCATTATTATTAATATCAATATTACCATTTCTGGATGTTTTTTATATTATTCCAGTTGGTATTGCGTTGGGGATATCACCTGTAGCTGTTGGAATTATTGCTTTTGCAGGAAATTTTATTATGGTTTTAATCTTTGCCATGTTTTTTAGACAAATTTCTGAATGGCGTAACAAACGGAGAGATAAAAAGGGGAAATCAAAGCCTTCAAAAAAAGAAACTAGAGCCAGACATATCTGGGAAAAATACGGTCTTCCGGTGTTTGCTTTGCTTTCTCCCTCGATACTTGGAACAGATTTAGCTGCTTTAACAGCTCTATTGCTTGGTTCATCTAAAGTTAGAGTAATCACTTGGATGGGGATTAGTTTAGTCGTTTGGTCGATTATTATGACAGTTGGCTCTGTATATGGCCTCCAATACATTAAGTGGATGTAAACAAATTAATAGGCATTTGTCTTAGTATAGCCCAATAATGAATGGGACTGATAAATACTAGAGATTTGCTACTAACTAAGGCATAGGCATCAATGGCATTTGTTTTTACTTTACGTAAGCTCGAAGATTTTTTAGATTGATAAGACAGAATAGGGTTAACAACAATGTACAAGTAGTTCTGATCATCTAAAAACTGTGTGACTGGAGCATTGTAATGCACCGTAGCCTCTAGAATAACCATTGGTTTTTGTCCAGTCGTGGCTTCAAGATCCTTTAAAAGCTGATGGAAAAGCTGCAATCCCTCTCGCGTGTGAATGATCGTAAAGCTTTTGGAGAAATGGAAAAAAATATCCTAAATCTAGAGACAGAAATAAAAATATCAAGATTTATTTTAAGTATGAGCCTCGTGAAGAAGCAATTGATTTTATTAAAATTGCAAATCAAATCATTAACGATGTTGGTTTTGGTTTTAGTTGTGTTGTTCCGGATTTAAACTATCAAGAAGATAAGCGTTGATTCGGAACAGCGGTTACATTCCTAAGCGTTGAATCGAAAGAGATATATAATTTACACAAGAACTTGGTAGATGCCGTTCGAGAGCGATAGCTTAATAATGTTTTACGAGATAGCTTTCACTCACGGTCTTATCTGTGTTGCCACTACTACATGCTGACACTAAGGATATTATTACTAGCACTAATAAAACTAATTTTGCTTGCCTCAATTTATCACCCCTAATCATCATAACCTCAAATTACCCTCTTGTACTAATCGTTCGTTTCGGAGGGCTTACGGCCTTTTTTGGGCAGGCGTTTCGTTCGTGGGGGCACTTGGGTGATATCCTCCTATCTCTGAAAGAACACAAGAATGGCAGCGAAACAAGAACAGCCGCTGCCCAGGTGAGGAGATCATTAAATAAAGTCGTACGTGCAAAAAAAGGTTGACGCCATGTAGGGATGTTGATAAACTAAATCAAAGTAAATAAGTAGGAATTTGTTTTATACAATATGGATGTTGACCGGCCAACCGGAGACACGCGTTTTACTGCGTAGTCTCCTTTTTTGTGTTTTTCGGTACTGTACCGGAACTGTTTCGAATAAGAAGCAATATGGGGTTATATCACATGCAATAAGGGAAGGAGAAGGCCTATGGATAATTCAGTGAGCCGCCGTCGAATAGGAAAAATAGGGAGGAGAGGTAGGGTTAGCTATCGTGCTCAAAAGGAGTTATGGTGTTTACTGTTCATCGCACCTCAACTTTTATTGTTCCTGTTATTTACTCTGTATCCGATCGTGATGAGCTACGTTTATTCCTTCTATGATTGGAGCGGTTTCGGCAGCCTCAATGACTTTGTGGGCTTTTCCAATTTTAAGGAAACGCTGTATGATCCGATTTTTTGGAATGCGTTTCGTAACAGTCTAACGTTCATGCTGTATGTTGTCGTCATCCAAGTTCCTCTAGCTTTACTGATGGCCTTGCTGCTAAATGCGGAGTGGATGAAAGGTAAGACCATCTATCGGATGATTTATTTCCTGCCGGTAGTAACAACCACGGCGGTTGTCGGTTTAGTCATGCGATTTATATTCGGTGCCTATAAAGGGCTTGTCAATGAGGTTCTGATCCGAATTGGCCTATTGAACACCCCGGTTGATTGGCTTGGTTCAATCGATACGGCTTTTTTAATAGTCGTACTCGTTGGAGTCTGGAAAAGCTTTGGGATGAAGTTGATCTATTGGTTGGCTGGCATTCAATCTTTGCCAAAAGATGTCTTTGAATCAGCTAAAATTGACGGAGCCGGTCCCCTCCAAATGCTTCGATACATCACAATTCCTCTGCTTCTTCCAGTCGGGAGTGTGATACTGCTTATCTCCGCCGTTAATGCTCTTCATGTTTTTGACTTAGTCAAAGCGATGACGGATGGGGGTCCGGTATTCAAAACGGATATGGTGGATGTGTATATATACCGCTATGCGTTCTCTGGTAAAGGAGAGGCTCGGGTTGGCTTCGCATCTGCCGCAGGGGTCCTATACGGTATTGTCGTCATGTTAATTTCACTTGGTTTGGGGCTTATAGTGAAAATAAGCGGTGGGCGTCAAAATAGCAAAATTCCCAAATAATTAGGAGGTGATTGTATGGTTAAACCATATAGAAAAAGATCGCCGTACATACTAATCGCTCATTTGTTACTCATCGGTGTAGGTTTAATATGGATCTACCCTTTTGTATGGATGATCATGGCGGCATTTAAGACGAACAATGAGTATATCAATTCAGGGATCACGTTATGGCCGGATCAATTTCAATTCTCTAATTATAAGAGAGCATGGGAAACGTCTAACTTCTCCGTGTACTTTTGGAACACAGTGGTGATTACAGTTGCAGTCGTACTCATTGTGATTGCCGTGTGCTCGATGACGGGATACGCGGTAGGCCGATATCGCTTCAAAGGGCGGCTGATTTTTATTTCGGCCATTACAGCAACGATGTTTATGCCTAAAGGGTATACGATTATTCCCATATATACGCTAGTCAATCAACTTGGCTTGAACAACACGCTTTGGGGAGTTATTCTGGCGGAGGCCGGAGGTGCGCATGTTCTGTTTATTTTGCTGTTCGTTGCCTATTTTCGGGGGCTGCCCAAGGAGCTGGAGGAATCAGCTGAGGTAGATGGGAGCAGTTTTTTACGAACTTTCGCCCAAATTATGCTGCCGTTGGCTAAACCCATAGTGGCCACAACGGCCATTATGCAGTTTATGTTTACGTGGAATGCCTTTCTAATGCCACTGGTATTGACTTTAGGCAAGCCTAAACTGCGGACACTAGGAGTGGGCATGTTCCAATTCGTAGGAGAGCATACGATGGATTGGACAGGAATGGCGGCTGCGGCCAGCATTTCGTTAATTCCAATATTGACGGTATTCCTTCTGCTGCAAAAATATTTTATCGAAGGGGTCGCTGGCGCTGTTAAATCTTAAAGCGTCGAGACTGATTATGAAATGGAGGGGTTCTCATGTTCAAAAAGAAATGGCAAGTTATGATGGCAGGATCCGTAGGGGTCGCTATGCTGCTTACGGCAGGATGCTCGGAAAGCGTTCCAAATGGAGCATCACAAACGGATACGTCTGATGGGAAAGAAACGGTCATCACGGTTTGGGGACTAAGTGATTTCTTAAAGGGCGAGGAAAGCCCGGGGCAGCGAATGATCAGCGAGTTTAATGAGAAAAACAAAGGCAAAATCCGAGTTGAAGGCAGGTATATGCCAGCTGCTGAATATAACACAGCCATCCAAGCCGCCATGACCTCAAACGAACTTCCGGATATTTTCCAGACACCGTCCAACTCTGATATCCGAACCTTTGTAGCGAACGGGCAAGTGCTGCCATTTGACGGCCTTGTATCGGACAGCTGGAAAGGCAGATACCTGGAAGGAAGTTTTGCGGAAGGCGTGAATGTGATCGACGGCAAAACCTTTAGTTGGCCGTTAACCGGACCGCAGTTGGGATCTATTTTATACTACAATAAGGATGTCCTGAGTAAAGCCGGTTTAGATCCTGAAAAACCGCCTAGAACGTGGGATGAGCTCAGGGAAATGTCCAAAGTTGTGACTGAGAAAGGAAAAGGCGATGTATATGGCTTCGTACTCGGAGGCGGTGAAACAGGGGTAACAGGCTTTGTCAATGCTTTTAGCGCCGGTGTCGCGCCTGAGCAAGTAGGAGGGTTCAATTACCAGACGGGCAAATATACCTATGATGGTAAAGCGGCACAGGAATCATTTGACTTGCTTCAAAAGCTGAAGCAGGACGGAAGTATTCTTCCTTCGTCTTATACGATAAAATTGGCAGAGGCTGCGGTCCTTTTCGGTCAAAATAAAGCTGCTTTCATGATTGATAGCCGTGCTCGTATGTGGCTGGTGAAAAGAGATACGCCGGAAGCCAAATTCGGTCTAGCCGCCGCACCCACTCCGGATGGCAGCAAGCCGACTTATTATTACGTCCCTTCGAATCCAACAGGCTATATGATTTCTTCCACGACAAAGCATCCAAAGGAAGTAGGCATGTTTCTCGAAAACGGTTTTACAGGTCCGATGTTTTATGAGAAATACTTAAAGAGCGGCGTTGCTTTGACCCCTATTGACAGCATTAACACGAACAAATCCTTGTACCCGTACCCGGAGTTTGAAACCTTCATTCAGCTCCATAAGGATCTGCTTCGAGTTAGACCGGACTATGCAGTGAGAAATCCGCTGACGGCCAAAGTTATCGTCGAACTGGGTTCGATAGATCAGCCAAAGATTAAGCCAGGATATAGTGAAATTTTGCAAGCTTTGTTGTCGGGTGCGCAAAAAGACGCTTCCTCCCAATTAAAGGGGTATAATGACAAGTTAAATAAAGGCCTGGAAGATGCGGTCATCAAGGTGAAGGCAACCGGTGCTAACGTGGATTTGAAAGATTTTGCATTTCCAAATTGGAATCTGAAGCAAGACTATACAGCAAATAATTATACAGAACTTAAATAACAGAGGAGGAAATCATATGAGTAACAGCATCTTATTGATTTCGGATGAACACAACCCTCTCTATTCCTCGGTGTATGGCCATCGTTTTCTCAGGACGCCGAACATGGAGCGTTTAGCCGAGCAAGGCACGTTATACGAGAACGCTTATTGTCCTTCACCTCTTTGTTCTCCAAGCCGTTCAGCGTTCATGTCAGGCAGGCGAGTACATGACCTTCAAGCCTACAGCAACTGTAACGTTGGACTCCGTTCCGACTTTCCAACTTACGGTAAAGTGCTTAAGGATCAGGGAGTTTATACCGCTCACTTCGGTAAAACGCATGTTTACGATCAGGGGGAGAAGCTTGGATTCTCCGAAATTCAACACAGTAAGGATCAGAAATGGCCTGGCGATATCAACTTTGAGCGTAAACCCTTGGCGATCCGCCAAGATGCCGCCGTAAGAGCAGACGGCTACGGGGTAAAGGACACCGCATTTGATGACGATCTTAAGGTCATGCAAGGCGCACTTGAATGGCTCGAACAGGTGGCTCCGACACTGAATCAGCCGTGGTGTTTAACCATTAACTTGTTGAACCCGCACTTCCCTCAGTGGAATACACAAGAGTTCTGGGACCTTTACCCTGAGGGAGCGGATCTGCCTCGCTACGGTAAAGAAGAGGAAAGCGCGAAGCATCCCTATGCACAGGACCTTCGCAATCATTTCCAGACGGATTTATTTACAGATGCACAGATTAAAGGTCTTCGAAGAGGCTATTTAGGTAACGTTAGCTTTATCGATCAGCAGTTGGGAAGATTGCTGGATTATGTGCAAGATAGGGGACTTGATAGAGAAACGAATATCATCTATTCATCCGATCATGGAGAGATGCTCGGCAAATTCGGTATGTGGTGGAAATGTTCGCTATATGAAGATTCTGTACGAATCCCCTGTATTGCGGCAGGCCCCGATTTTCAGAAAGGTAAGCGTGTGAAAACTCCTGTGGACTCCCACGACATACAAGCATCTTTGTTTTTCTCAGCCCAGATTGAAAGACCTGAACACTGGGTCGGTGAGCCGCTGCAAGCCATACCAGATGAAGAGACGGAGCGGGTCGTATTCTCCGAGTATCATGGGCATGGCACCCGAGGTGGGGCCTTTATGATTCGCAAAGGTCAATGGAAGCTGATTCATTACTGTGAAGGAACTCACCAGCTTTTCCAACTGCAGGACGATCCTGAAGAACTTCACAATTTGTTTAACTTGTATCCGCATAAGGCGGACGAACTGGAAGCGGAGCTTAGACGTATTTGTTCACCGGAGACTGAAAATGAGAGGGCACATCAATTTCAAAGGGAGCAGTTGCTGCAGCTGCAAAGATCACCCGGATCAAATTGAGCTGCCGGTCAAGTTGCATGAGAAAGGGGTCCTTCATTGAACATCAGAAATATTGCTGAGATATGCGGAGTTTCTGTATCCACCGTTTCCCGCATTCTAAATAATAAGCCGGATGTAAACACACACACACGAGATAAAGTGATTCAAGTGATGAATGAGTATGGTTTTCAGCCTACGGTCATGGCGAACCGCCAGAATACCATAGGGGTCATCACGCCAACCATCTCATTTCCCGAGTATATGGGAGAATTAATGAACGGAATCATGGAAACAGCCTACTCGCTGGATAGGCATTTAACACTGATTCCTTACATGGGTAAAGCGCTAAGCGAGACACAGGATCATACACATTTTTGTCGGTCAAATGGTCTGCAGGGGCTTCTAGTCATCAACCCTCCGCTAAAATCATTCTTACCGGAATCTCTCGTCCGGCATAACATTCCACATGTTATTCTAGCGGCTTCCTATAAGGATACGGATGTTTCATGGGTTGATATCGACAATATTGGAGGATGCCGTGAAGCGGTACAGCATCTTATTGGGTTAGGGCATAAGCGTATTGTATTATTTCATTCACCGATTTTGCATCCATGCGACGTAGACCGGGTTACGGGATACTATAACGCGTTTCAAAATGAAGGGATTTCTACGGAAAATACATGGGTCCACGAACTGGATACACAGGGTGATCGGCTGCAACAAACCATAAAGAAGGTTATTCAAGAGGTTCGGCCGACTGCTATTTTTTGCACAACCCATCGAGGCACATTAGCTGTCAGCAGTGAACTGCAGCGATTGGGTGTCCGTGTACCGGATGATATTTCTTTAGTTGGTTTTGGCGATTATGCGATTTCTCCCATGATGACTCCACCGATGACAACGGTTCACCAGCCGATTGCAAGTATTGGGGAAATGGCGGTTAAATCGTTTGACCAGCTGCTGAAGCAGAAAACGTATGCCAGAATTCAAACCGTTCTGCCTACCCGATTAATAGTGCGGGATTCAACAAAAGAAGTCAAAGCGTAATGGATACATTTCGAACAAATAATCGACCCGCCGAGGGTCCTAGGAGAGGCTTATGACAAAACAATCCCAACCGAATGTCATTGTATTCTTTACCGATCAGCAGCGCTGGGATACTACCGGCGTACATGGCAACCCGCTTGGTTTAACGCCAAACTTCGACCGCATGGCCCAAGAGGGCACTCATATAGCCCAATCGTTTACATGCCAGCCAGTATGCGGTCCGGCACGTTCATGCCTTCAAACCGGCAGATACGCGACAACAACGGGATGCTACCGTAACGGCATCCCGCTGCCAGAAGAAACGAAAACTCTGGCCGATTATTTCTCCGAGGCTGGTTACCGCACCGGTTACATTGGCAAATGGCATCTTGCGGATGAAGAGCCGGTGCCAGCCGGGAAGAGAGGAGGATATGACTACTGGCTATCTTCAAATTTGCTAGAATTCACTTCGGATTCCTACGACACCGTCATGTATGACGGGGAGAATCAAGCGGTTAAGCTTCCAGGCTATCGAGTCGACGCGATGACGGACGCAGCCATTCGTTATATCGACAAGCATCAGGAGGATCCATTCTTTTTATTCTTGTCGTATATAGAGCCTCATCATCAGAATCATCTAGATAATTATCCTGCACCAATCGGATATGAAGGTCAGTATACAGGAAGGTGGTCACCTCCGGACTTAACTGCTTTAGGCGGGAGTGCTCCTCAGCACTTAGGTGGGTACTACGGCATGGTTAAGCGTTTGGATGAAGGGCTTGGCCGGCTGATGGACGCCGTTCGCAGCTTGGGTCTATCCGATCATACGATCATCCTGTTCACCTCGGATCATGGGTGTCATTTCAAAACAAGAAACAGCGAGTATAAGCGTTCCTGCCATGATAGCTCTCTTCGTGTGCCGACTGCGTTTATCGGACCAGGCTTTAACGGGGGAGGCAGGCTTCAGCGCCTGGTCAGTCTGATTGACCTGCCGCCAACAATCCTGGAGGCAGCTTCGATTCCAGTGCCCGACGCTATGGAGGGACATTCGATTATGCCAGTGATTAACAAGTTAAAAGAAGATCGGCCAGACGAGGTTTTTGTGCAGATTAGTGAATCACAGGTGGGTCGTGCCATACGTACGCCACGCTGGAAATACAGCGTATCCGCGCTGGATAAGCATGGGTGGAATGATGCAGCATCTGATACATTTACGGAGGAATTTCTCTATGATCTGGAGGCTGATCCATACGAGCTGACAAATATAATTGGACTGGAAGCCTACGAACAGATTACTGATCAGCTTCGTGAGCGATTGGTGCAAAGAATTCAAGAGGTTGAAGGATACTCGCCTCAAATTAATCGAGCAGAAAGGAAAGCATCCGTCCAGCGGCGTGTCTCGATTAAGGAACTCAACCATCGATAATAACTTTAACAAAAAGTTAGTCTTGCAAAAATCGTTCATCTAACATAAAAACATAATTTAAACAAACTAGAATCCACGAAACAGAAGCGGCCCTTGCTGGCTAGCATGCAAGGGCCTCTTCTGTTTCGTTTTATCGTGGTTTGGCTTGCAGCTTCATGCCCCGTGGAGTTCGAGCCTAAAGGCAGGGAGGAGAGCCCCAAGGGTTTCAGACTGAACAGACCGTTGCATTAGCGAAGTTCATGGAATTCCTTAAACAGCATTAAACTTTATGTGCCTTATTTCAACTTTTCATAATTTTCCAAAAAAATAATAAGATTTGAGAAATGTGTGAAGGAATTTTCGAAAATGCATTGAATATCTTTAAAATACTTATTTTTTTCATTGGAAAAAGTAACTGCAAATTGGAAGGGGCTAAGTTATTAATGAATACAGAAATGGCTCGGACCGGAAATCTTCAGCTAATGAAAGAAATTAATCAGGCATTGATATTTAATGCCATTCGGGAGAAAGGGCCTTTGTCCCGTTCTCAATTAGCAAAGGATTTGCGGTTAAGCCCGAGCACGGCAACAGTGATTGTGGATCATTTCATTGCCAATGGTTTCGTAGAAGAAGTAGGTAAGGGAGATTCCAGTGGAGGCAGGAAGCCCATACTTGTCGAGCTGGCGAAGGACGCTGGAATGGTGGTCGCCATTGATCTGGAGCAAAGCCGTGCCGCCATCCTCAATATGAATGCCGAGTTCCTGATCACTAAACCAATTCCTGACCTCAAGCAAGGTGACCTGATCGCGATCCTACTTGATGCAATTAACGAGATGATCCGAGAAGTTCAAGGTCCGCGTTTGCTTGGTATTGGCATTGCCGTACCAGGCATCATTGACCCGAATAAGAGCAGGGTCATAACTGCCACAAGCTTGAAGATTAACCATTTGTCGCTGAAAGAGGAGTTGGAAAGGCATTTCAAAGTTCCGACTCTGTTGGAGAACGATGCAAATGCAGCCGCCTATGGAGAGTTTCTTTATGGACGAAGTCAGAATATACAGAATTTTCTGTACCTTCACGTGGGCAAAGCAGTTGGAGCCGGGCTGTTTCTCTCAGGTAACTTGTTTACGGGAGGAGCTGGAGGCGCTGGGGAATTCGGACACATTTCCGTTGACCAATCTGGTCCCTCTTGCCATTGCGGCAATACTGGGTGTCTTGGGAAATTGATCGGGGCCGAGATGTTGATGAACCAATGGCGTAGCTGGACTGGCAGTGAAGATGTTCCCTCACTAGCGGAGCTTGTGAGGCTTAGCAACGAAGGGGAGCTCGTTGCAGGGCGCTTGATGGATTATGCGGGAGAGATGCTTGGAAGAGGGATTGTGACTTTAGTCAATTTGTTTAATCCTTCATTAATTCTAATAGGAGGTGAGCTTGCATTAAATAACGAGCGTTTGTTCGAACAGGTGAAAAAGCATGTAAAAACGCGCAATATGCGTGTGTTTTCAGAACACGTACAAATTGAGGAATGTTTGACCCGTTTAAACGCAGGAATTATTGGTGCGGGATCGTTAGCTTTAAACCATTTTTTTCAAAATGTCAGTTTCGAAATGGGAGACAGAACGGAGAGGGCGCCTCATGTTTAAAATAGGCTTAGTGGGAGCCGGTACGATGGGCAACACGCACAATCGAGCGTATAGGCAGCTAACGGACGTAATCATTAAAGCAGTTTGCGATGTAGACGAAGAAAAGGCTCAGAAAATTGCCTTTGGATGGAACGCCGATATATACAGCTGTCTGAAGGATATGTTGGAACATGCAGACATTGATGCAGTCGATATTTGTCTGCCTACCGATCTTCACCGTGAGGCGGTAGAGCTTGCAGCCGCATATGGCAAGCATGTTTTCTGCGAGAAGCCTATTGCGCTTACAGTGGATGACGCTACGGCCATGATTGAAGCCTGCAAAAAGGCAGATGTGACGCTGATGGTAGGCCACGTCGTTCGTTTTTTCCCAGAATATCGCTCGGCAAGAGAACTGCTGCAATCCGAGAGGCTAGGCAAGCCGGGCGTTGTGCGCACGATCCGCTCCGGCGCGTTTCCCAAATGGTCAGCCTGGTTTGGTGATTATGCGAGAAGCGGGGGACCGATTATCGATCTCGCCATTCATGATATTGACTTTTTGCAATGGTGCTTCGGGCCAGTCCGCCGGGTATTCAGCCGAACGCTCGGAGGGAAATACGAAAAATTTGATCACTCGCTTACACTGATTCGCTTCGAGAGCGGCGTCATGGCGCATGTAGAAGCAAGCTGGGCTTACCCGCAGGGCGCGCCTTTCCAGACTTCACTAGAGATCGCGGGCACCAAAGGAATAGTTCAATACGATAGAGACAAATCAAATTCTATCGTTCAGTTCAGCGCTATTACATCGGAATCCGGCGTGCCGGATAGCCCGCTGGCGAAAAGCCCTTATGCGCTTGAACTGGAACATTTTATTCACTGTGTAAAGAATAAGGAAGTTCCACTCACTTCAGGCGAGGAAGCTTTGGTATCGCTTAAGATAGGGCTCGCCGCCTTGCTTTCCGCACAAAGCAACAAACCAGTCGATATGGAGGTTGGTTATCGATGAGCAAGCTGAGGATCGGAATGATCAGTTTCGCCCACATAGGCCATGCTAACAGCTATGCAGCAGGGCTGCAGACCATTGAGGGTGTAGAAGTTACCGGAGTCTACGATGATGACACGAAGCGTGGACAAGAAGCTGCCAAACGCTTCAACACAACATTTTACCCTGACTATAAACAGCTCTTGCAGCAGATCGACGGGGTCGTCATCTCTTCCGAGAATAAGAAGCACTATCTTTTGGCCATTGAAGCGGCTATAGCGAAAAAGCACATTTTGGTCGAAAAGCCAATTACCACGGATGGGGTGGAGGCCCGTGAGCTGATTGACTTGTGCGCTAAGCAAAATCTCGTGCTGCAAACTGCCTTTCCCGTACGTGAGAACGAGTCGGTGAAAAAAGTTAAGAACCAAATCGACTCCGGCGATATCGGCGAGATTGTTGCCATTGCGGCGACGAATCACGGGAAAATGCCTGGAGGTTGGTTTATCGACAATGCTTTATCCGGCGGTGGTGCGGTTCTCGACCATACGGTCCATGTTGTAGACCTGATGAGATGGTTCCTACAGAGCGAAGTGAAGGAAGTATATGCAGAGGCCGATACGCTCCTGCACGATATCCCGGTCGACGATTGCGGACTGCTTTCCATGATCTTCGATAACGGCGTAATCGCTACTTTGGACACGAGCTGGTCAAGGCCGGAATCGTTCTCCACTTGGGGCGACGTCACCATGCGGATTATCGGCAAGAAAGGCGCCATTCACTTGGATGCGTTTGCGCAGGCGGGCAGCTTGTGGGAAAACGGCTCCACCCATTCACATAAATATGTAAACTGGGGCGATAGGTCCAACACTGCTCTGGTTGCGGAATTTATCGCTAGCATTCGTGAAAACCGCCAGTCCAGCATCACTGGCTTGGATGGACTGCGTGCCGCCGAAGTGGCATGGTCTGCTTATGAATCTGTTGAGCAGGGCAAGACAATACAGGTAAAGCATTACTGATCTTCCAGAACCCTGATGAAGACAAGGGTACGATATATCTTCTAAACTGTGCTTTAGGAAGAGGTGAATGTTTTTGCAGGACACTTCATTGCCGCCGCAAAGAGTTGTTCAGACCAAAACGAGAACGCGGACGATCTTGAGGCCTTATCTTAGAAACTGGGAGCTATATGTGCTTATTTCCCCGGTTCTAGCTTACTTTATCATCTTCGAATATATTCCAATGTACGGCGTTCAAATCGCTTTTAAAAACTTTGTCGCCACCAAAGGGATATGGGGCAGTTCATGGGTAGGCATGAGGCATTTCGAGCGTTTTTTCGACAGCTATTTCTTCTGGCGGCTCATTATCAATACGCTGGGAGTGAGCTTATATCAGCTGGTAGTGGGGTTCCCAGTGCCAATTATTCTTGCTTTAATGATTAATGAAGTCAAGCAATCGAGGGTGTTTTTTAAAAAGGTCGTGCAAACCGTTACATACGCGCCGCACTTTCTCTCCACAGTTGTGCTCGTCGGCATAGTCGTTATGTTCCTCGCTCCAGAAACTGGCATGATCAATAAGTTAATCGTGCTTTTCGGTGGACAGCCTATTTCGTTTATTACGGAGCCGGCTTGGTTCAAAACGATTTACGTCGGATCGGGTGTATGGCAGCAAATGGGGTGGAGCTCGATCATTTACCTTGCGGCGCTGGCGGGCATTGATCCTCAGCTTCACGAATCGGCCAAGGTAGACGGGGCGACCCGACTGCAGCGAATCTGGCACGTCAATTTGCCGGGAATTATGCCAACAATTATCATATTGCTGATTCTAAACATGGGATCAATCATGGGCGTTGGTTTCGAAAAGGTTTTTCTCATGCAGAACGATCTTAACTTAGAAAGCTCCGAAGTTATTTCCACTTACGTGTACAAAAGCGGTATCATCCAGGCACAGTACAGCTTTTCCGCAGCAATCGGCCTATTTAACTCGATCATCAACTTTACTCTTCTCATACTCGTTAACTTTGCAGCCAAGCGAATGAATCAAACCAGCCTATGGTAATGGAGGCGACACCACATGGATAATAGCCGGGGAGACCGGGTGTTTGATGCCATTAATACCCTATTACTTGTACTAATTACCGTTATCGTTTTGTATCCTCTTGTGTTTGTACTAAGTGCATCTATCAGCGAACCCTCCGTGGTAGCCAGAGGTCAGCTCTGGCTGCTGCCCAAGGGTGTTAACTTCGTCGGTTACGAGCGCGTCTTTCAAAATAAGGAGATATTGACAGGGTACATGAATACGATTGTGTACACCCTGATTGGTACGGTGATCAACCTCGTGCTGACGATATGCGCAGCATATCCGCTGTCGAGGCCGGACTTCCGTGGACGCAACGTTATTACCGCAGTTATCGTATTTACGATTTTTTTCAGTGGTGGATTAATTCCATCATATTTGTTGGTGAAAAATCTGGGTATGCTCAACACCATTTGGGCACTGATTATTCCCAATGCGATTTCGGTATATAACGTGATCATCATGAGGACGTTCTTCCAAAGCAGCATTCCTCAAGAGATACAAGAGGCGGCTTCGATTGATGGCTGCAACAATTTCCGGATTTTACTGCGCGTGGTGCTGCCGTTGTCAATGCCAATCATTGCGGTCATGGTTCTGTTCTACGCGGTCGGACACTGGAATGCATTCTTTAACGCGTTGATCTATTTATCGGATCGTGCTAAATACCCGCTGCAACTCATATTAAGAGAAATATTAATTCAGGGGCAAATGGCGGCCATGATTGATATGGCTGATGATTCACTGGCGAAGAAGCTCATGGAAGTCGAAGTCATCAAGTACGCCGTCGTTGTCATTGCCAATTTGCCAGTGCTTTTGCTGTATCCACTATTACAGAAGTATTTCGTTAAGGGCGTAATGATTGGAGCCCTTAAAGGATAGATCCATGTTTCATAACAAACAGGGAGGTTTATCGATGAAATCGAAAAAATGGATATCTTTGATCTTGTCAACGGCGGTATCTGCCGGACTAGTCGCAGGCTGTGGAGACAGTGACGCCGGATCAGGCAATAAGAACACGACTAGCCCCGATGGGAACGACAAGCTTAGTGCTACCGGGTTTCCAATCGTGAAAGAGCCGATCAAGCTGACGATGATGGCAGGTAAAGCACCAACAACAGCCAACAATTGGAATGAAACAATGCTGTGGCAGGAATACGCCAAAATGACCAACATTCAAGTAGACTTCCTGCTCGTACCTTTTGACGCGCTGACGGAGAAACGAAATTTGATGATGGCAGGTGGCGATTACCCCGATGCGGTTTATCTGGGACGATTTAGCACTGACGATTTAATGAAGTACGGCGGCCAAGGTGCATTAATCAAACTGAACGACCTGATCGACAAGTATGCGCCTAACTTGAAGAAGATCATGGATCAATATCCTGAAGTTAAAAAGGCGATCACGATGCCGGACGGCAACATCTACAGCTTCCCGAACATGCTCTCTCCTGACTTCCCGTCCGTTCGTATGGGCGGCAAACTATGGCTGAAAAAGGAATGGCTTGATGCCTTAGGGATGCAGGAACCGAAAACGACCGAGGAATTTTACAATTATCTGAAAGCAGTTAAAAACACCGATTTGAACAAAAACGGCAAGCAGGACGAAGTTCCATTAAGCGCGCCTAAACTGAAGGATATATTTCTCCACTTCAAAGGGTACTTCGGGCTTCAAAATCGTGGAGCGAGCCATCCTTTCGTCGATATGGGAGAGAACAACCAACTGCGCTTTATCCCGACAGACGATCGCTATAAGGAACTTCTCACTTATTTCAATAAGCTGTGGAGTGAAGGGTTGATCGATAAGGATATCCTGGTTAACGAGAAGGATCAAAACAAATTTTTCGCTAAAGGGGCGGAAGGCGTGTTTGGCGCCATTCGCGTAAGCAGCCCGTTAACGCTGATGAAGCAAACCGGTTATATCGGTGCTCCTTCACTTGCAGGTCCAAGAGGTGATAAACTGCACGCCGAATACCGCCCGGCCGTTGCGAATTCAGGAGCTTTCGTGATTACGGACAAAAACAAAAATCCGGAAGCAACCGTTCGTTGGATGGACTACTTCTATAGCGAGGAAGGCAACAAATTATTCTTCATGGGATTCAAAGACAAAAGCTACATTGAGAAACCCGATGG
Organism: Paenibacillus sp. J22R67; assembly: GCF_059692175.1. Classification (NCBI taxonomy): domain Bacteria; kingdom Bacillati; phylum Bacillota; class Bacilli; order Caryophanales; family Paenibacillaceae; genus Paenibacillus; species Paenibacillus sp. J22R67. Next base: position 33,409 of record NZ_JCAUAX010000005.1, read on the forward strand.
GAACGTCGAGTATACGGATGAAATTAACAAGAACCCGCAGGGCTTGACCTTTGAACAGGCACTTGTCAAATACGTGACCTGGCCGGGTGGTGGCTATCCGGGCATCGTGAGAGAGAAATACTTTAAGGGTGCGGAAAGCTTGCCGGAATCTCTGGAAGCCGCTAAGAAAGTTGCAGCGGATCTGCCTAAGGAGGTTTGGCCGTCATTCAGCTACACGGAAAAAGAAACCGATAGTATGCAGGCGTTGAACACCGATATTACCGCATATGTGGATGAAATGACAACCAAATTTATTACTGGCGCAGTGCCATTATCCGATTGGAACAAGTATGTCGACACCATCAAGAAAATGGGTCTCGACGAATATATGAAAATTTACCAAGCCGCATACGATCGCTACAAGAAGTAATTGAACAGAGGAGAAAACAGACTTGCATTTTCCTATTAAAGTAATGTCGTATAACATTCGTCACGGTGCCGACCCGTTTGAAAATTACAGTCTGGAAAGAATAGCTGATGTCATTAAGCAGTCCGGCGCTGAGATCGTCGGACTGCAGGAAGTGGACCGCTATTATTCCAGCCGCAGCAACAACGAAGATATGATTCAAAGATTGTCCGATATGCTTGGGATGCAGTTCGCGTACGGGGCTAATCTGGACCATCCGTCGTCACAACCGGGGCAGCCTCGAAGCTAATATGGCACAGCTGTTTTGAGCAAGTACCCAATCGTGCAGAATCACAACTATCTGCTGACGAGCTTAGGTCAGGAGCAGCGTGGGTTGCTTGAGACGACCATTGACATTCAAGGGGTTCAGCTAAGCTTTTATTCTACTCATATGGGACTGGATGCCGTTCAGCGCAATATCCATGCGGATGAAATCTTAGACATTATGGCGAGGCGAAGCGGACCGAAAATTCTTGTGGGTGACTTCAACGCGAGACCCTATGCTCCGGAAATGACCAACTTTATGAAGGAATTTCAGAATCAATTCGCAGACCAACCTAACGCATTTACCTTTGATTCGTTTAATCCGCACGCTACAATTGATTATATTTTAGCTTCCAGTGAAGTAATGCTCGACAAACGTGAGAATGCCCGCGTTATTCAGACGCAAGCATCCGACCACTTCCCGATCATTAGCAACTTGTATTTGGAACGGCAGTTGTTATAGATTACGAGGGCATGAGCAATATGCAGTACACGGAAAAAGGAAAACTATAGCTATACAAACATCAGGAGAAGGCTGCCGAAAACAATGGATCGGCAGCCTATTTGTACACTTCTTTGCCTAATACTTTATGGCATATGTTATAAGAGCAGGGGGAGTTCATCCTGCGATAGTCGGCAATAGTCATGCTCTGGCTTACGCTAACGATGAACAATAGTTTAGTATCAATAGTAACCAGGATAATAATGTAAGAGAGGATTAATCGCAATTTTTAGGAATACAAGCTTCAAGTCTATAAAACCATTTATGCATATCCCTACAGTGCTAGAAAGAATGGGATATGATTTATTGAACTGACAATATATTTTGACTACTGACGTAATGGGACAAGTCTTATCGAATGAAGGATTTACTGCTATATCAGAAGACAGGAAAGATGAAATTTTTATTTTTCATAAACCTGGCGACATTGTGGGCTAGGAAACGTTCAGTTGGAATGAAAGCTACAAAGATTGTGGGCTTAAGATAGCAATGTAATAAGAAGTTTGTGCTTTAGTTCATACTTCCAAAGGCGAACTTTTATAATAAAATATGCGTTACTTTAACGCGCAGCATAACAGGTAAATGCCGAAAAGGGTTTGTTATAGCAAGCGGAAAGAGCACTTGTGAAATAAAATTTCAAAATTTATTAATAAAATAAAATATATTTACAAAATTAAACATTATATAATATACTTGAAAAATAAAAATGTTATGGAGGGATTCACATGAACTTGAAAAGGCTTATCTCCTTGCTTATGATCATGTCTTTGTTGATTACGTTCTTCCCTTTAGGCTCAACTCATGCGGCAACAAACACACAGCTCATTGTCCATTATCCTAAAACGGATAAGGATAAACACATTGAGAAAGAAATCGAAGCAACCGCTTTCAACAGTAAGGTCAAAGGTACCGTTACGGAAACAACATACGACGAATATGGACTTAAAATGACTTTTAATTTTGTAAATTTAGATGAAAGTGCTTACATAGGTGTCACCGTAAAGAAAGATAGTGTTTTCCCTCGCGATAAAAGATATGTCAGAGCCAAAAACGGTCTGGCAGAGATATGGCTTATCGACGGCGATGCGCGCGTGTACAGTGCGCCCATGACCATAAATCCGGCATTAATCATTAAGAAGGATGATAAAGGCTACGTTGCCGTTGAAGATTTAAAAAATATATTAAACCTTACTTATAAGTACGGGAAAAACACGTATAAATTTGACGGTGCCGCAGTAGGAACTGCTAACATCTTGACCATTTCCCTTGGTCGGGATTATTTTGAAATCAATATAAATGCCAATAGAATAGGCTCCAATGTGACGAGCAACATGTTAAATGCATATAACGATCTCGTTTTTCATGACGTAGATGGATTTTACAAGGACAACAAATACTACTTGTCGTTGGGATACATTGAGAGGCTGTTCCAAGTAGCCGCTCTAACGGTCGGAAGCAACGAATACTTGCTGAATAAACAGTTTGCAGCCTACGATCAAATTACCCGTGTGGATACTCCGGAAGAGGTTGGCTTTTCCTCTGAAAAACTAGACAAAATTGATGATTTTATCAATCAACAAGTCCAGGCTGGTTTCCCGGGAGCAGCAATGATTGTTGTAAAAGACGGAAAAATTGTAAAGGAATCCTCATACGGTTATTTGAAAAAATATGATACCGCCTTTGAGGATGGGCAATACGAGCCGGCGAAGCTGTTACCAGAATCCAAGTGGAAGAGGATTAAAGTAGATACGCTATTTGATTTGGCTTCCAACACGAAAATGTACGCAACAAATTACGCCATCCAGAAATTGGTTTCTGAAGGCAAATTAAACCTGGATCAAACACTCAGTTCTTTCCCCGGCTGGGAAAATTATAAAGATAGCTATACGGTTTATACGGGGAAATGGACGCTCGGTGGCAGCGGTGGGCTTGCTTTAACTCCGCGTACCGGTAAGGAAACAGTTACGATACGCGATATACTGCATCACTATGGCGGTCTTATTCCAGATCCGGAATACCCTAACAAAACTTCGGCTGGCGCTCTATGGTATCAAAAAGATGATTACACCGATCGTGCTGGAATCATAGATATCATCAGCAAGACCCCTTTAAAATACACACCTAGAACAACGTTTGCTTACAGCGACGTGGATTTTATGATCTTAGGCTTGCTGGTTGAACAGATTACAGGCATGTCTTTAGATCAGTATGTCGAAAAGAATATTTATAAGCCGCTTGGATTAAAGCATACCGTTTATAATCCTCTCACCAAAGGCTACTCCAAATCAGAAATTGCGGCTACTGAATTAAATGGAAATACCCGTGATGGAAATGTCAATTTCGGAATCATGGACGATAATTCGCCTGTTAATATTAGAAAATATACATTGCAAGGCGAAGTGCATGATGAGAAGGCCTGGTATTCTATGGGAGGCGTAGCCGGCCATGCCGGATTATTCTCTACCGTAGGCGATATGGGCGTCTTGACGCAGCTTATGCTCAATGGCGGCATTTATAACGGCAAACAGTTTTTCACCAAAGAAGTTGCTGATGAATTTACCGCACCTTATGATCCGGATCCAAACCGAGTCGATTTGTCCACCATCGGATTGGGATGGCGGGTGCATTCCAAAAGTTCCTCCGCTTACTACTATTACAATTGGGGTCCCAGCAGAAGCACCTATGGTCACCAAGGGTGGACCGGTACGTTAACCATTATCGATCCGGTTTATAATATGACGATTACGATACTTACGAATTTGAGGCATTCACCGGTAGTCACTCCTCCTAATGGATTTGCCGGATCGAATTTCCCAATCGCCGATTTGGTTCCAATTTCAGCACTAGTCTACGATTCTTTGATCTGGGATAAAACTCAATACAATTCCAAATAGTTAAAAAACAGCGGCAGTCAAGGACTTTCAAAATAGCTCGGGCTGCCGTTGTCGTTGAAGTAATGGGGATTAGTTCAATGGTATACTACGGTTACTGATTTTATTGGCTTGGGTGAATACTATAATACAATTGTTATGGGGAGATTCAATGACAGCCAATGAACCGTAGTGTTGAGCTAGTGGTCAACTTTAGCTTAAGGAACAAGATGAAACGGCAGCCGGCATGATGGCTGCCGTTTTCTCCAACTAAGGGGCAGATTAAAGTAATTTACAACTTAAACCATGTACATTTCGTCTCCTTATAAAAGGAAGGGGATGAGTATAATCTCAGTGATACCGTCTGTTGAAGAAAGACAATTACGAATATATAAAGACGTAATAATGTGGCTTTCAAAACAGCTATATCGGTGCGTGAATTACGGAAATGGAAAGGAGGTTTTAATTAATGAAAATGAAGTTGAAAATTATTTTAACATTGGCGGTAATACTTGTCGCACTTACAGGTTGCTTAAACAAGGAAAGCAAGATTGCTGACCCAATACAACTTCCGACTACTCCTCCAACCTCATCATCTGATTTTAAGTTATCATCCAAAGAACAAGAGGTGTATAATAATTTTCAAAAAGATTTAAATGAACAGCATTTAAAAGGGTTAGAACCAATAAGTATAGCTAAGATATACGTTAAAGCCTCATTGGATAATAACAGAGATGTCACTTATGCTCTGTACACGGATAGAAAAGGGCATGTTCTATGGACAAAAGAAGAGTTTGAAAATTTTCCGGTTTCAGACAGAGGGACAAAAGAAGAGATTCTTAAACCATTTAAAAATATTGAAATAGGCAAGTTCATACAAACAAGCGATTTTGAAGGATTTATTGAATATCAATCAAGAAAAGATGCAGAAGCTAAGTCTGGTTTCCAAATGATTAAAGACGAAGATGGTATTTGGAACGTTGCATTTCAACCTATTCAATAACTAAATCGTTTAACTAATGGAAGTACTATAGTTTAATCACGATATTAAGGCAGCTGATTGTGCTCAGCTGCCTTTTTCAATGATTTAAAAAACGGGTATTATCAGAAGCAAGTATATATATTAGCGTTCAAACATATAGGTATAAATGCAGGAGGTGGGGTATTGAAAAAGGTGGCATTATACATATTCGTATTCGCAATAATAGTAGTGTTCATTTTTTGGTTTGCCTTCTCGTTATTCCTTCACAAATCTGATGAATGGTGGTCAATATTCGAGTTCGAACATATTGGTTCTGATGTTACTATTGCAAAAATATCATGGTTAAAAGTATTAATAATTGGAATGATTAGTGTCGTTATAGGATTTGTTATCTTCGAAAATCAGAAACAATAAAAGTAAGGGAGCAGTTTGCCGCGGGGCCGGCAGCTGCTCCCTTTATTATTGAAGTACGGGCAGACTAGCGGAGTGAATTTCATCCAAATTGTGGTAGTATTGAATAAAAGCAATTCTGGTTTGAGGAGGAAGATACTTGTATCCACGTGCCAATGTTTTAGGAATCGTTACTCGAAATAAACAAGTTCTTGTTGAGGAGCAATCAGGCAAACATTCAAAGGGTACAGGTTTTTACTATAGACCAATAGGTGGAACAATCGAACTTGGGGAACACTCTCAAGAGACACTTGTAAGAGAATTCCAAGAGGAACTAGGTGTTCAAATAACAATAAAAAGTCATGTCAAATGTATAGAAAACATATATAAGATCGATGAGGATATTGGGCATGAAATAACTCAAATATACCTAGTAGAATTAAATGATCCAAATCTATATGAGCAAGAACGATTTGAGGTCAATGAAGGTGAAAAAATCACCTATGCGACATGGATACCAGTTGCTGATTTTGAACTCGGGCAAAGAATTCTATATCCTAATGGCTTAACTGAATTACTTAAAAAATTATTAGCTACTAGAGGAATGATTTAACGGGAACTATAGCTTAATAAAAACAGCAGGAAGGCAGTCACATCAAGCGGCTGCCTTTTCCACGCTAACGGGCAGATTAGCTACAATCCGAATAAATTGGGCATGTTACCTTCAGGAGGGATTAACATGCTAAGAAAGATTCTCTTTTTTATTTGTCTATTCTTGTTTACTTCAGTGAATGTGCTGCAAGCAGCTTCCCCTTATTTCAAAATAGAAACTATTCCTTCTCCAAAAGGTAATTGGACGTACATACCAGAGGGGTATGGTGAAATGAAAATTATTGTTACAACCATCCCGAGCAAAGAGGTGCTTCATATTTCGGATTTTTTGCTTCGGCTATTACAATCGTTTTGTTTATTGTGATTAGGATTCATAATGGGTCAGACACAGGAGGACTTGCGGCACTATTGATTCCTGCGGGCTTACTGTCAATAATCTCATCAGTTAGCTCGAAAGGCAATTCTCGTGAATTAGCCCGAAAGTTTTAATAATTAGGACAAAGTTTAACATAATCCTTATTGAAAAAGAGTCTATCAAAGACTCTTTTTCTTTCCGTTCGTTAACTTTGAAAATGGGCTAAATCAGTTTCTCAATTATTTGACAACGTTGGATTTAAACTTTAATGAAACTCTAGAAATTATAAAAAGTAACGGGATATACGAAAAGATGAAATAAAATCCTAACTCAAATATAATTTTTTCTAATGCATCGATCTTCGTTCGTTCGTTAAACATAAGCGCGGCTAAGAAAAGGGCAGCCAGAATAATAGGTAAAGATACTCGAGGTTTAAGCGTAGCAACTCTTTTCATAATTCTTGTACAGCACCAAATAGAGATACAAATCGTGGGAATGATAACCATAAGCCACATAAAAATATAAAGATATTCGAACCTTGCAATGAAGGATAACTCAATGATTTTCGACATCGCCAAAGTTGGCCATAGCGTATGTTTCAGCAGTCCCTGACTAAAATACATTAGGGTTACAATAATTATTGCCGTATATTTAAATGTAGTGAATAGCAAGGCGAAATGCGCCCATTTCACGTTTTTTTGGGGTGATTTTAAGAAAGGAAAGTAAATAAGCAAAGCTTCAAGTCCGAAGAAAATGAAACTGGAAGATTTAGAACCTTTAAGCAAATCAAGAGAAGAATGATTGAGTACAGGCAATAAATTATGCAGATTACCTTGTCGAATCGGGAAGTAAAGCAAAAAGAGTAAAGGGATCAGTGCTAAGTAAAAAAAGCTAAACCCAGCAACAACCCTGAACCCGCCGGATACAACATAATATATCACGCAAATTAAGAAACCTGCCATTGCCCATGTTTTAAAGCTTGGAAATACCCACACTTGAATAAGTTCAATGTAAGCTCGGAAGTAAAATAGAGCCATTATGAAATAGTATCCGACTAATAACAGAGAAACGGTATTGCCAATGAATTTGCCGAAAATCGATCGATGTAAGTCAATTACGTCTTTAGCTGGATTACCGAGCATCTTATAAACCATCCAAATGATTAGATGCAGGCTCAAACCCATTAGGATAATCGATATCCAAGCATCTTGACCGGCATCCCCAAGGACAATACTTTGAAAATTAAAAATGTTGGCGGCAGCTTGGGAAACGCCGATTAAGAAAAATACAAAGTATCCGGAAATCGTATGATTTTCCTTTACCTGATTCTGCACTAATGCCCAACCCCTGAGTGTAAAATATGAATCTTCGTTTTAGCTTCAAAATCCGGAATGGGAACTGGTATTCAGAAATATGAAACCAACAAGCAAGTATATAATTGGATGTATCCTAATGATGAAGTTAGGCACAGTAGAGACCCCTTATTGTTAGCTCAGAGTATAGATTTAACTTCTTTGGAAATTTACTTGAATTGTGGGAGTGATGATTCCTTTCTAAACGCTAACCATGAGCTTTATGAAATACTTCATAATCGGCAATATAGAGTTACTTATCGCTCCAATAATGGTGGTCACACAGCGAAATACATAAAAGAAAACCTCGAGGACTTTCTGCTCTTCTTCGGAAATCAGAAATGTATAACCACAAGTTGATTCAACTAACAGGTACGATAGTTGAACAAACCTAAAAATGCTGCTGTGTGCAGCTTTTGTGCTATCGGGCAGGATTGCATGGTGGAAGATAGCGATCATTCCTTAGGGAATACGCTTTGATCGGTAATAAACGATTCGACTGGGCTGGCGGTTCTTTTTTAATGAGCGATCCGAGATCGACAACTCGATAGACTAAGACTTGTTCATTGATAGTATATATCCAGTATACTGTGACGGTTTAACCGTCGGACGAGGAGCGTTCACTATGAATGTGGCTGAGCTTAAGCGATTTATCATTTCAATCGAGATAAAAGCATTAGAGAAAGCATTAGTTGATGGAGAGGGTGAGAGTCAAATCGCCGAGTTGATCCGAGACAGGATTGAAAACCTCAAGCGAGAAGGAGAGTGGATTCATCAGTTTGACGATGGGTTGCCGACCTCACGATTCATATCGTCTGACCTCGTCATTCGGAGCGCGGTCACGGGCGACGTTGACACGATACGTGACGTCTATCGCCGAGCTTCGCTGACAAACAAAGCCGACCACCAGCTAGTCGCCGCTCATCCCGAATGGCTCGTGTGGGACGTCGCGATGCTGCCGTTCGCGAATGTTGCTGTTGTTGACGGGCGGGTCGTCGGCTTCGCATCGGCGTGTCCGGTCGACGACTTCCTCGAACTCGAGGATCTGTTCACTGATCCTGACTATAGGAGACAAGGCGTTGCCAGTACGCTGATCGCTGACATTGCACGCCACGGTTTGCGTATAGAGGTGTCCACCAAACACGCGAAGGCGTTTTATGAATCTGTAGGGTTCGTCGTCATCGGCGTCGCTAACTCAAACGGCGGACCCCTGCTACGGATGCACCTCGATGTCACCCGTGTTCGACCTTGACGAGCTTTTGATGAAGTTATATAAAAGGGGCGGATTTTTTTGCAAGTTTAAAATAAGCCTTTTTAAAACTCCTCTGAGGTCCCATAAAGCATCGGATATTGTATTAAACTAACGGAAAACGATAGTTGAACAAACCAAGGAGCAGTTTTCCATCGGTAACTGCTCCATTTTTCTTTAAGCAAAAGACAGAAGGTTTCCAATATATGGTATAATGGATTGGCTAATAAAAGATAAATTAGGAGGGGGCTACTTTGATTAAGAATAAATTGAAAAGGTCCTCAAGTGACAAATCGTTGCAAGGAGTCTGCGGAGGTATTGCGGAATTCTTTGGAATTTCCTCATTTGGTATTAGATTAATCTTTATTTTGACAATGCCGGTCTCCTTCATTATCTACATTATCTTGACTAATAGTCTTGATGAAAATACAACTTTATAAACCGACATTTTATTGAATGCATTAATGGCTAAAGGAAGTTAAAAGAGAGTTAAACTAACGGCGAACGTTAGTTACATACACAACTAACATGAGGCTGCCGGCATTTTCGGCAGCCTTTGCTCAACTAATGGGCAGCATGGAAGAGCCAAAACACATTATGGAAGAATGGGGGTATGTTAGTTGGATGAAGAAACCAGATTTAAGGTTTATAAGGATTGGGCAGAGCGATTTGATTGTAATATTTCATCAATGACCATTCCGAACGTCATAGTTCGTGAACACTCCAAGACTTTGGAAGGATATAATGGAATTTATTGCTTCTTCAATGGAACGACAACCATTATATCGTCTCCCACTAAATATACCTCATCTATAAAAAGGGCCTTCAGTGGCAGACATCCAATGGAAACCTTTGATGCGAATTTTCTTATAAAGTCAATTGATATTGATAAATATAAGGTTATTGGTCCTGCATTTCAGGGATACATTGACAGGGCTTCATTTCTTGAAGCATCTTCCCTTGAAGTTGTAGAACTTGTAACTACAAATCAACTATCTCTACTGAATGATTTACGTAAATCTTGCACTGAAACAGAGTGGGAGCATAGCTCCATAGAATTCAATAGACAACCAATATTAGCAAGGATATCTGAAAAAAGAATTGTAGCAGCAGGTTCTTGGAGAGTAGAGGAATCTGGTTTTCTTAGCGTAGGTATTTTAAGTCACCCAGATTATCGAGGTAAAGGACACGCCAAAGCAGTTGTAAGTGCTTTAACTAGGAAAGGGTTAGAAGATGGTTTCACGATGCATTATCAAACATTAATGTCCAATAGTTCGTCAGTAGCAATTGCTAAATCACTGGGATATGAAAAATTAGCTTGTACTTTGGCTATAAGGATCCTTGAGTAATTCTTGAAAAAGGCATGAGTCGATACTGAGAATTTCAATTCAAGGAGCTGACACCAGACAGCTCCTTTTTATTTTCCAGTGACACAAATTTACCTACATAAAGGCGCCCAACTTTCAAGCATTTCGCTTTTCTAACGCATAAGGTGTAATCATGGAAGGAGTGGGTGGATTGACGACAATCACAATCGCTGCAGTCGGGGATTTGTTGATGAAAAAGAAGATGATCTCCTCAGCCGCACGGGAAGGCGGATTTGACCCTATTTTTTCCAAAGTAAAACCTTATCTGCAGAAAGCTGACTTAACCATAGGCAATCTGGAGACGACATTCTCCGGCAACGATTTTCGCGAAGAGCCTGGAAAGCTATTGTTCAATACCCCTGATGAATTCGCTGCTACGCTCCGGAACTTGGGCTTTGATGTGGTAGGCACAGCCAATAACCATTGTATGGACGGGAAACAGTCCGGTTTGATACGAACATTAGATGTCCTCGATCGACATGGCCTGCGACATACGGGAACGTATCGCTCTGCACAGGAAGCCCACCAGAAACTAATTTTTAATGTAAAGGGAATAAACATCGGAATATTGGCTTATACGAAAGGCATGAATGGGATCTCAGTGCCAGAACCATGGTTAGTCAACCGGATAAACCATCAAAAAATAATAGCGGACGTACGAAGTTTGAAGAGTAGAACAGATTTTATCATCGCTTGCCTACATTTCGGGAAAGAATTTCGAACATATCCCAACCGCAACCAAATCAGACTCATGCAGCTGCTGTTTAAACAAGGTGTTAATGTAGTGCTGGGAGCGCATCCCCATGTACTGCATCCGATAAGAATGTTTAAGGTGAAGGACATCGACGGAGTCATTAGAAATCGGGTAGCGGCGTCTTCTCTGGGAAATTTCGTATCCACGGAACTTCCCCGGCATACCGCTAGACTGCGAGGATCAATCTTGATGTTAAAAGTAACGAAAAATGCAAAAGGAACAACGGACGTGTTGAAAATGTCAAATGTACCAACCCGCATTTTGCAAAATGCAGGGAAGAAAAACGTTTATCGGGTTGTACCGGATTGGTAGAACGGTTATCTACAAATTGGGGTGAAGGTATGGTTTACTGGAATAACAAGTTAGGCAAATACAAGGCGTTATTAACGAATGAGGAACTAGCGTTTAATCTACCACCAACAATCCTTGCAACCGATGCAAAAGTGGAGGGGATGGTAGAAAAATATCATGTCGTCTATCTTAAACCGAGTAACGGCACCGGAGGCTATGGCATTTTTAAGTTGTCTCGCACTGATTCCGGTTATCGGTTGGAGAACGGCACACAGTCCCGTTCATTCTCAACCTTTAAGGGAACGTACGTCGCTTTCCAGAAAGCAAAAAGGAAGAAAACCTACTTGGTGCAGAAGGGCATCCCCTTACTCCAATATCAGGGACGTCCGTTTGATCTGCGTATTATGGTGCAGAGAAACCGCCAGCGTAAGTGGGAGGTTACCGGCATCGTAGGACGATTAGCCTTGCCTAATAAGGTCGTGACGAACTACCATAGCGGTGGGAGGCCAATGCCGGTGGGTTGGCTACTTTCCCCTTTTATATCTAAAAAGGAGCAGGTTTCCTATGTTGAATCGCTTAAGGCGCTAGGCGTTAAGATCAGTAAACATATGAGTGGAATTTTCCCGAATTTTAGGTCATATGGGGTGGATATAGGCATTGATAAAGAGATGAAGCCTTGGATCATAGAGGTCAATACGCGGCCGGATAAATACATTTTTAATGCCCTTTCCGATAAGCGGATGTATCGCAAAATCATACGTTACGAAAGATTCACAAACTAACAGAAAACTATAGCTCAGCATGGTATTAACATAAGGCGATTAGGCGCAATGGAAGTGGCATTGAACTAAAGGCGAACGTTAGCTTAAAAAATGTAACAAGAATGAAATCCTATAGCTTTAATGAATCAAGCCTATAATAGTACTGCCCCCCTTTAACATATAAATAATTATGACCTACAGCCCGTTGCTGTGAACGACAAGGACATCGCCTGTGACTGCATTGAATTCTTTTCCATCAACATGGAAACGTGCTTCGCCTTCAAGTATATGGAATATTTCGTCAGCTTTATGATGAATGGCGATGGGGCCATTTCCTTTCTTGGGGGCCATACGAAGATCGAACACAGAGTACTCGTTATTCACGTCAATAAAGAAGAGGGAGAGGGACGCTAATAAGCTGCCTTTTCCCTTGTTTTACTCTCCTAGTAGTAGAACGCTTAACTCGGAGTGTTTCGTTCAACTGATTCATACGCAAGTTAGAGCAGGGGGGATGTTGTTAGATACAGTTGCACTTTCTTGTTACCGAACAGCCAGTATAATTTCGGGCCAATTTAAGCCGTTCGGGTAGCGAGCGAGATAGACGACGCAGTTCGGGCTCTGATTGTTAAGCACAGCCGTCTTCAAACCGGAGGTTTTCAATCCACCCCAGCGGCTTGCCCTCGAAGGGTTGGAGCAAGTCAAATACGATTTGGAGCACTTTTTTATCGGAACCATAACCTGATCAATACGCGTCACTTCAACACGTACTGGAAAAGTGCGTCATGATCAGACAGTCGTTCTGACGGAGAGTGGATTCGCTATGTTCGGGGGCGCTCCCGCGCTGCTCATCGCAAGGAAAAAAAATTACTTGTCTAACTGGATATCTTATTAAACTAACGAAAGAACGTTTGATTAATAAGATTATCAATGAGCAGGTGCCACGGCATGCTGCTTTTTTTATCGGGCAGAATTGTTGCAAATATAGAAGATGAATTTACTAATTGGACAGAAACCCTTAATGCTGCAAACATTTTTTGAGTGAATCAGGGAAAATGGTAAATATTAAGGTGGTGATTGCGATTTCGGCAGATTGACATGGAGTTAACTCCATACGTTACGATGTACACGAATAAGAATGCTAAACAAAATCGAATCGAATCGACCATCTATGAGGAGATGACAAGCAGATGGTTAGACAAGTTCACTAGATCACATTTTCCCCAGGAGGAATTAAATTATGACGACAAGAAACAACGAATACAAAATTACTCCACAGTCACCTATCTCATCGGGCTTTAGTGCAGAAACGAATGCTCTGGAAGTCGTGAATGGCATCGATCTTCATGGGAAAATCGCGATCGTAACTGGTGGGCATTCCGGTATTGGACTTGAAACGACTCGAGCACTCGCGGCAGCAGGGGCTACAGTCATCGTAGGTGCTCGTTCACCGGAGCAGGCAGGCACTGCTCTTGCTGGAATTACCGGTGTAGAAGTAGAAGCGCTCGATTTAATCAACCCTGCTTCCGTTGATGCTTTTGCTCAAAGGTTCCTTGCTACCGGTAGACCCCTTCACATCTTAATTGCTAACGCGGGGATTATGGCTCCGCCGCTAGTTCGCGATGCTCGCGGCTATGAATCTCAATTCGTTACGAATCATTTGGGCCACTTCCAATTGACGCTGCGTTTATGGCCGGCATTGAAGCGAGCAGGGGACGCCCGGGTCGTATCACTTTCCTCGGCAGGAATTCGTTTTAGCGGTGTCGACTTCGAAGATCCTAATTTTGAAAAGCGCGAATACGACAAATGGAAAGCTTACGGGCAAGCGAAATCGGCTAACGCTTTGTTTGCTGTAGGGCTGGACAAACATGGGTATGTTGATGGCATCCGCGCGTTCTCAGTGCATCCTGGCCGAATCGAGACGGATCTGTCACGGCATTTATCTTCCCAAGAAGCTGCTGTTGGCGGTGTATACAAAACAACGGGACAAGGTGCAGCGACAAGCGTTTGGTGTGCAACAAGTCCTCAACTAGATGGAAAAGGCGGTGTTTACTGCATGGACTGCAACATTGCAGAATTGAACGCTGACTTTAAGATGGGAGAGATGGGACAGCAATATACCGGTGTTCTTCCTTGGGCCGTTGATCCGGAGTTGGCGGAACGTTTGTGGACAATGAGCGAGGAAATGAGCGGAGTGAAGGTTGAAGGCTAATTAGTAGTATCGATAAAAGATCAACAAAGCAAGCATCTGTTTTGTTTCATTTACAATGGCTTAGTGACAAGGGCGGCAAAGGTTGATATAAATCTGTCTGCTAGGAGCGGTAAAGTTAAAATTCTCGTCTACCCCTGCAGCCAGCCCAGCACATAGATAAGCTAGAAGTGGAGATTGTCATGAAGCTCCCCGGCTTTAAGAACGTTACACCGATGCGAACGGGTTACGCATTCAACTATGTCGAAGGCGACCTGAGTATGTGATTTGACGATAGAGTCCGAACGGGCAGCATTGTCGACTGGGTAACCGCATAATGAAACTAACCCACATTTTTTTATAAGTGCACTGAGAAAAGTGGAGAAGGAAAACCGAAGACATTTTTATTTGGAAATATTTGAATTGATTAAAGGGGCGCCCAGGCAAAATTTAAATGTAGGCACATTTGTGTCATTAATGTAGGCACATTTGTGTCATTAGACAATTATCGAATTTTGCATCAAAGGGGAATAATCAACAAAATAGACATATGTATAAAATACGGGTTTTGTGAATATGTATTCCTTACATAATAGTTGTGTTGAGTCCCTGAATGCATGTCGGATGACAAGAACTTGATGTCATAAATGACAAGAACTTTATCTCATTCCCTTCCTGTGTTCATAAAAAATAACCATCGCTTCTTGGCGATGGTTTAATAAGAAGGTGCTATCGGAATCTATCGGAATCGCACAGCCTTCAATTGCCGCTGCATCGTGGAGTTCATCCAGGATGCCCCTGATGGCGGCCAGATACATCAATACTCCGAGCCCGCCTCCGATAATACCGGGGAAGGCGATTTTGTGTAAAAGTTTATGACGGCCAATGTTAATTTCGAATGTTGAGTTTTGAACAAAGAAAACCGCCCTTTTGAAAAGGCGGTAAAATTGTCTCTTTTGTACTAGCTATTTCATTCCTACTACAGCGGCGAACGCTTGAACGGCGGCATTGGCCACTTCCATGTCTTGCTCCATGGTGCCTCCGGCCACGCCGATACCGCCGACGGTCGTGCCTTCGCGAACGAGTGGGATGCCGCCTCCCAAGATGGTAACTGTCCCTTGGTTTGTCGTGTTGACCCCATAGTGTTGACCGCCGGGAAGCGCCGACTGGGCTAAGTTAGCCGTGGGCATTTGCATGGCTACACTCGTCCAGGCCTTCCCCTTGGAGATTTCGATCCCGGCGATCCGGGCATGGTCCATCCGGTGGAAGGCGACCAAGTTCGCCCCGGCGTCGACGATTGCGATATCGAAGGCGAGTCCCATTTGACGGGCTTTCTGTTCCGCAACCTCGAGCAATTGTTTCGCAATCTCCAATGTAAGCATCTCAAACACTCCATGTTGGTTTGTTTCCTGCAGAATATTATTTACTGAATTTACCAAATTAGGGGCTGTCAAATGAACATTTACGGCGTGGATGGAGTTATTTTGGTAACCTTTTACATTCCATTCAGCCTTCAGCGGTTGAACTTCTCCATGCTCGTTCGTTGCCTTGCTCAGAATCGTGTATTGACCTGGTTTTTGCGCATCCCACGCAAAAGACCATCTCCTCCATGAATAGGGAACATCAGGATCAAGTATGTTTGCTTCATTCCAGAGTGTCCCGCCATCTGTGCTAATCTCTACTTTCGTTACAGAATGCTCGCCAGCCCAAGCATACCCTTGTACCACGTTGGTGCCAACAGCCATCTCTTGCTCTTCTGTAGGAGATGCTATCGTTGAATTGATTAAAACTGGTGATAGTGGTCGTGCATGTTTGTAGTCGTTTGTTTTTTTTAGAATGACATAATCTATACTTTGAAATGGTCCCTTGAATGGCTGATCTACAACTCTGATCCTATGCAGCCATTTAACAGACGCAACTGCGTACCATCCAGGCACAATTAGCCTTATTGGAAAACCATGTTTATCGGAGAGCGGTTCACCATTCATTTCATAAGCCAATAAAGTATCTGGGTGTAGTGCCTTGGCAACAGGTAGACTTCTTTTGAAAAACACCTGTCCTTCCATGTCATTTCGTTGACCGTAATCTAATCCTTCAAAAACAATCTCAGTCGCACTTGGGGATACTCCTGCTTGGTCTAATACATCCTTCAGTCGAACGCCTCCCCAAATGGCGTTGCTTATCGCACCGAGCTTGAATTGGTTACCTTGTGCTTTCCTTTCAAATAACGAACGCTTGTTTCCTGCACACTCTAGAGTAGCGGATAGCGTGACCTTATTCATGTTTTTCAAATCAGCATACGTAAATTTAATTGGTTGATCCACTAATTCTTCAATTGAAAGGTACCAGGTGTTTATATCGATTGTCGGGTATTCAAAATGATTTCTGACGTAAAATAATTGATTCGGTGTAATGGTTTGGAGGTTGGCAACCATGGGAAATTCAAGATTTTCTGATGGGAAATAGGAAACTGGAACCAAATGAATGTCGCGCATGAACAAATCCTCCTCTTCAGCTAAATATGAACAGAACAGCTATAGAATTTATTTTTAGCAAAGAAACGTAATTTTAACCATCAAACAAGATTTGTCATCTTGAGTTACAAAATAAAAATCGTATTTGACGATTACTAAAGCTTAGCAAAACCGTTAAGCTGCCGCGGAACCTTCCTGTCGTCTTTTCAAAATGGCTCTTCCCCCTGCCCTCGAATGCGCTCTACCTGGAACTGCTCCGTCGGGAATGACATCAAGTTCTTGTCAAAATCGGGAATGACATCAGGTTCTTGTCATTGGCTCGTGACAAGAACTTGATGTCATAAAATAAAAAAGCTGCATTTACGCAGCTTTTTATCTGATTCGCAAAAATAACAAGCCGAATGAGAATTACCCATAACCCGCGTATTTTGCGTAGTTAGAGGCATCGTCCATATCGGCTTGAAGGTATTTGGAAGTATATTCTACTTTCATACTTTGATGCGGAAATAGTGTAAAGCGCAAGTATACGAAAAGCAATTAAAGAGTCCTGGAGAGTTCTCCTGGGATTCTCCAGGACTCTTCCGTCAGGCAAACATGCCTGCCGTCACTAGATAATCTTTTCAAACTTGCGGATTACCAGTTAAAATCAATTTTTTTCCACTATCGCAGATCTACGACGCATGGATAAAGAAATAATAGCCGGAATGAGTGCAATTGCTACCCCAACTCCACCAAGCCAACCGACTGCTGTTAGGGAAATGTTTTCTACAACAATGCCCCCGATTACAGCCCCTACGGCCGTGCCTAACTGAACGATAGAACTATTCAAACTAAGAATGAGTCCCGAAGCTTGAGGAGCCATGCCAATTAAATAAACTTGTTGAACCGGCCCCTGCGACCAAGCGAAAAAGGACCATAACATAAGCAAAGGTAAAACAACCATGGACGAATGGGAGAACGCCGTCAGTAAAAATAATACTCCGGAATGTAAAATCAAGCTTCCAATCATCGAGCGGGGGATACCCCATTTATCAACACCGAATCCACCAACTTGGGAGCCTAGGAGACTGGCTAGCCCAAATGCAAACAACCCGATGCTTACCATCCGTTCGCTCATGCCCGTAATGGTCAGGAGAAACGGCGATATATAGGTGTACAAAATCATATATCCCATTATCCAGAAAAAAACGATGGAAAGCGCGACAGCGATTCGGGGGTTTTTTAACAAGGCAAGTTGTTCCCGAATCGGAACAGGAGCCTCTCCTTCCGATTTCGGAATCGTCAGCAAAATGACAAACATCGCGATCAAGCTGAGTGCCCCAATCCCGGTGAAGATCATTCTCCAATCAAACGACCCTGCAAAAATCCTCCCTAGCGGGACGCCTAGTATAAGCGCGAGGTTAAAGCCCAATAAAACCTTAGCGATCGCGCTGCCCTGTTTTCCTGGTTGAGATATCTTAGCCGCAACGGTCAGGGCGACGACCATAAATACCCCCGTGCTTATTGCCAATAGAATTCTTGCTCCGATCAGCATGCCGTAGCCTGTGGTTGTGACAGTGATCAAGTTCCCTACGAAAAACAATGCCAAAGCCGATAGCATAATCTTTCTTCGGTCCATTTTTCCCGTGAGTGCAATAAGAATCGGGGTGCCTATGGCATAAGCAAGTGAGTAGACCGTAACCAGCTGTCCTGCCCCTGCTAACGACACTCCAACATCACTTGCAACCATATCCAAAATGCCAGCAATTACGAATTCCGAAGTACCGACTAAAAAGCTAATAATAGCGAGAATATAAATTATCAATGATTTTCTCATCTGATCTGGTTCTCTCCCCTTAATTTTATATTTCTAGAAATATAGAAGTCATGATTAAAAAAATATAAGATTTTCTTTTACAATCAAATTTCTCGTAACAATGTTCTTCCGACATTTTAAGCGTCATGTCCAGACTTCTGACGAGCGAGTTCCTTACGCACAATCGGTGCTACTTTTGTACCGAGGAGCTCAATTGTCCTCAGCAAGTCACGATGCGGCAACGAACTGAAATCGATGTACATCATGAAACGAGTCAAGCCTAGGTTCTTGTGCAACAGTACGATCTTCTCTGCGACATATTCGGGGTCTCCGACATAAAGAGCACCGTGAAAGCTCCGGGCTGCATCGTACGTGTCACGTGAATAAGGAGACCAGCCTCGTTCCCGTCCAATCTTGTTCATTTGAGAGGCCATGACCGAGTAATACCGTTCTGTAGCATCTTGTGTCGTATCCGAAATAAAGCCATGCGAATGAGTCGCAATTTGCAACTTATTCGGATCGTGACCTGCTTTCACCGCGGCTTCCTTATATAACTCCACCAAAGGCGCAAATCTCTCTGGTGCCCCCCCCAGTATCGAGAAGGCAATTGGAAGTCCCAACAAGCCGGCACGAATAGCCGATTCCGGGTTGCCACCCGTGCCGATCCAGACAGGAAGAATCTCCTGTAGGGCACGAGGATAGATGCCCATGCTGTCAATTGCAGGACGATGACCTCCGATCCAGGTCACCTTTTCGGATTCGCGAATCTTCAACAACAGTTCCAGTTTCTCTTCGAACAATTCCTCGTAACTTTTTAGGTCATAACCGAATAGTGGAAACGATTCGATGAACGAACCCCGCCCAGCCATGATCTCCGCTCGTCCATTCGATAGACCGTCTAACGTTGCGAAGTCCTGGTATACCCGCACCGGATCATCCGAAGATAACACCGTTACAGCGCTTGAGAGCCGGATCCTCTTCGTTGTAGCAGCAGCGGTGGCCAGAATGACTGCTGGCGACGAACTTGTGTAATCAATTCGATGATGCTCCCCGATAGCATAGACGTCAAGGCCGACTTGATCTGCCAATTGAATCTCTTCAATCGCTTGACGTAGCCTCTGGGCGTGCGATACCCCACCATCTCCCGGATTTGCATGGAGGAATGTGCTCATTCCAATCTCCATCGTATTAACTTGACCGCTCATAATTATTCACTCCTTTTTATGTTTATTAATATACTGTTTAATGTTGTTCACTAAGTTTCGTTCAAGCATGCGTCATTAAATTTTACAGTTCTAAATCTATAGAAATGATCCATAAAAAAAATTACTCGAACAAATAAGGCGCAAATTTCTCCGCTAATTCTCGGTTGACGTTATAGTGAATGAACGATCCATGCTTACGAAAATCAATCAAGCCAGAGTCCGTCAATTGCTTCAGATGATGCGATAGTGTCGATCCTGCAACTGATTCTAGCTTTTCACCGATGGCGGTAAAACATAAATTACTCTCCTTCACAAGCAGCAAAGCGATTTTCAGTCGGGTAGGTTCCCCCAAAGCTTTATACAATTTAACTGCTTGAGTCATATCTTTTTGATTTTCTCCCACCATTATCACCTCCCTGATCTATTCAGCAATTCTATAACTATCGAAATCAATAGTACCATCACGCCGTTCAAAAGTAAAGGGCGATTCTAGGCGCACTTCGTAAAAACGAAGCGCATATCCAATAATAAGCCTAGTTTACAGATGTTTGGGAAATGTATGGGCAAGCCGCACGTTCAAAATCGCTCCAGAATATAGGATCAAGCGCAAGATTTGAATGCCATCTTCATCAGCATGCTCTGCATAAACATTGGAAACATGTCGCCGCCAGATGAACAGCTCTAACTTCAGGACAGCAGCTCCTATAATAGAGGAGAGCGGCGGGAACATGACAACGAGGCCTATATCCCCCATTTTGTCTCTACGCTATTCCTGCGGTTAAATGCTCATGATAATGTACATAATAAGCTGCAGCAACTGGTCATTTTCATTAGTAAGCTATCTTCATTCTCTGGAACCCTTTTAGTCATTAATGGTTTTAAAGTAAGAACCCGTTTGCTTATTAAAGGAGGCAGGTTCCTCAATACCAACTGCCAAAACATCTTTGGCCTATTCAACTTCAACCTTCCATTAGTGCTAAATAAACACTGATATTCCTCTATGAGTGGATTGGAATGGGAATAATCAATATTGGGAAAAGAAGCCGTTTGACTGTTTGAAACTTTTTCTTCGTCAATAAACGACTTCATGTCCGCTCTACCGTGAATCCTAAAGTGCCTGACCGCTTCCTTCGCTTCTGGTTCGTCTTCCCACCCAACCTGTTGAGCTTTAACTAAAAACGTTTGATTGGTGGAGTTCCAACTTTGAAAACTTCTAGTATTAGCGTTTTCACTTAGTTTCGGATCTAATGTATCCATATATCCTACTAAAGTGGCATCTGAAACAAATAAATAAGTACAATCAATATTGTTTTATCAGGATCTCATCATTCTAACATTCTGAGTCAGTGTGACGTTGTTTCAGTCAAAATCTTCTCAGCTCCAATACCAATCAACAATTTTGCTACATCTTCACCTACTTGAAACGGGGACTCACCTTGATGGGATTCTCTAAGTATAATTGAACCGTCCGGTTTTCCTACCATTCCCGTTAGCGATATCTCCGGTAAAGCATGTTCCGTTGCTTGTGCATTTCTTTTTGGAGTTTGATTCAATACAGCCAATGCACCAATTGGAACGTGACATCCACCATTCAATACCCCGAGAAATGCTCTCTCTGCTGTTACCTCCAAAGCTGTCTGTGGATCATTATACAAGTCTAGTAACTTCCTTAACTCAGCATCATTTTCACGACATTCAATACCGAGAGCGCCTTGCCCGACAGCAGGCAAGAATGTTTCTGGAGATAAAATTTCTGTAATGCGGTTTTCCCAGCCCATCCTTTTAAGGCCTGCGACTGCTAAGATAATCGCGTCAAATTCCTCATTATCTAACTTACGGAGACGTGAGTCAATATTCCCCCGTATCGGCTCGATGATAAGATCAGGTCGTAGTGCCGCTAACTGGCTCGATCTCCGCAGACTGCTTGTCCCTACACGCGCACCATACAATAATTCTTTTAGTCCGGCGCCGCTTCTAGAGATCAGACAATCACGCGGGTCTTCACGTTTTGGAACAGCACCATTAACAAGGCCACTAGGAAGCTCAAAAGGCATGTCCTTTAGACAGTGCACCGCCATGTCGATTTCCAGGTCGAGCATGGCCTGTTCAATCTCTTTTACGAAAAGACCCTTACCCCCAACTTTAGACAGGGTTACATCCAAAATCAGGTCACCTTTGGTGATTATTTTTTTTAATTCAAACGTAAAATCCATACCGTACTTTTGGCTAAGTCGTGTCAAATCGGAAATTACTTGTTCCGTTTGTGTCAAAGCAAGTGCACTTTTTCTGCATCCAACCACAATTTTCCTCATCCGTTTTCCCCCATCATTTTCTTGAGTCACCTCTACAGACGAATCATGCATTTAAATCGTAACATAACTCATTTTAACAATACTAATCAGCGTTAAATTCCTTTAACTGGATTAGAAAACGAGCGCCTCAGTTCGATAGAACGAAAGCCCAAAATTCCATCATTCAGGAGGACGTTCTACAAAGAAGTTTAAATCACAAGATAAGCAAAAATCAACTCATTGAAAACATTACAATTAAACACATTGTTTGTAGGTGCATACTTGTTCAGGAAACTCCTTTTTCTAGATCTCCAGCAAATCAAATTCTAAATGACCTGTATGCCTATCCTTCATTCTTTCACAAGCGAATCTGTCATTCTCATTTCTTTATTTGCGCTCCCATTCGTGAACCTACGTTTAACAAGGACAAACCAAATTCACATTTCAAAACTCGTCAAGGGGAACGAGTTTCTTCTTTTGGTGTAATAACACAATTATTCCCTTATTTTTCAAGGTTTTAATAAGCAATACGTAATTAAGCAAAATGTGGCGAAAATGGCAAGCGATGAGCAAATGATTCCCCTTTACTTTTGAATGACTTATTGCTATTATTTATTTCTATAGTTATGGAACTGTAGAAATTAGTGATAAGGAGTGTACCCGTTCTTGAAACTAATAGCGTATAATCAAAACTTGACGAAATTTAATTTATTTACAGGTTTTTGGTGATTGCTAACTTCACATAGTTTATTCAATAAGTTATTCTTACGTTTACAGACTTCTCTTACGTTTTGCCAATAGGAACTCGACGTCAACTGATCATTGATTACTACCCGAGCAGGGGATAAACATAAATCAGGCACATCATAAATAGCAAAATTAGTGTAAAAAGCATTTAGGTATTATTCATTGAAGAGTACTAATCATATATTAATCATTTTCAAATTGAACCCATTTATATTAGTGTAGAACAAAATTTATAAACTGGTCTTAAATCAGTATCAGCTTCTAGTTACGATATTATTATATTAGATATACTATATGGCAGCAGTTGGGAAACCCATGAGAATAATTGCGCTATCACTACTACTCCAATGGTTAGATGAACGAGGAGGTTTAGCATGAAGGAGCTTTCTCAACAGGAATTGTTAGAGATCGTTAACAGGCAGGAGGAGTCCATTGCTGTATTTTTGTACACGCCATTCTGTGGAACCTGCAAAGTGACAGAACGTATGTTAGATATCATTTCGACAATTCAGCCTGCTTTGCCGCTTTATAAGAGCAACATTAATTTTCTACCTCAAATTAGTCGCGAATGGCAAGTTACCAGCGTGCCATGTATCGCTATTTTTGAACGAGGGCATGACAAACAATTGATTTATCGTAGCATGCAATCTGTGGATGGGCTATATAGCAAACTTCTGCCCTTAAGCAGCAAGTAACTAATAAGCAATCGTAAGAATGAGCAACTTCAAATAGGAGATCACGTCATTGCTGAGTATAAAACTGGGGTTTAATTGTTCCCCATTGCAAGAAACGCACTTCCAGCTCCTCTGTGATATACTTGATTACATCTTTTATATTTCACCATCCCGTTAAGGGAGGTTCGCCTAAGCGGGACCAGTTGAGTTTAGCTGCTCATTGTGACGATGAAGGCGAGGATTGATCTTGTCAGGCTAATGATTGCAGTCACTAGCGCGATTATTTCTTTAGCATGTTGCTAATCTCTGCAGTTCTTTATTTTGCTCAGTGGGGTTATTATACACCCACTGCTGTTGGAGTATATGATTTCATTTTACCAAGTGCATGTTTTGCTGCCCTAGTTATTAACGGACACTTGTATTTAAAGGGCTCTTTGGTTTCAGGTGGTTTGAAACAGCAATTAATTAGAGTACCATTACTTGGAGCAACACTATAATTATTTGCTCCCAGTTAGGTACTCTGACTTCACTAACCCCTTTCAATGCTTGCTGTAGCCATTGTCCAAAAAAGTTAACTGTTACTTTATCAATTATTCAGTACAACAGCTGATTTATTTGATTTTGTTGCATGGTTTCTGTTGGTTCTGTTTTTGAATGTTGCAAGAACCTGCTAATTAGGCTCTCTTCCGGTTTACCCCTTGGCCAACTGTATTACGGTTTTTCTAATTAAAAAAAGAAAAACCCCGCACAACGGAGTTTCTTTCAGATCTAATGAATGACTGGTATCCCTGGTGAACCTTACTATGTTGTAGAACAAGTTTCTGTGCCTCCGCTGCGGTATTATCTTGAATTCAAAGCGAAGGTCAAATAAGAGATGCATTTTCAAAATAATGTTCAATATTATAGTTATCCATAACCTTCAAAGGGTTCATCGTAGCCTCTTTAACTCCACTTCTTACTTTCTTGCTGTAATGATTCTCCAACAATGGCCATGCTCCTGCCTCCAACTCAAAAAGGATACCAGGATCGGTAGCACTTTTCCGCAACCAGTATTCGTGAAATGATGTTAACTCAATAGCACCAAAAGAGGAGCTGTCCTGAAGCTATCTCCTTAACTATTCTTTCCGTTAGTTGAACATAATTAGCCGATTTAAGACCGCTTACTTTTGTAACAGCGTGAGCCTGTGTTTTACATCTCTTTGTTCCAATAGTAACTTGTAATGAAACCCGAATTTTGGGACATAAAGATGTATTATTTTATGTTTAATTGACCAATAATCTGTATCGTTTAGCAACTTCGGGGAAGGTATTTTCTTCGTGTCCTTTATTGGAAAACGATACAACTTCTTGTCTTTTAGAAAGGACAAGAAGTTATATCCATAAAATAAAAAAACGCGTTAAACGCGGCACATTATGCATATATTTTCTTGTCCTCTTCCACCTGTCCGGCGAGCTCCCCATTCATTTCCGAATCCCCATCTCCGCAAGATTCACCTTAACATGCAATTTAACGTTCATAGTAGGATACTCTTCATTCCACGCCGCTTCGCTCCAATGTCGTGTTTTACTTCTATCGAAATCCCCTAATCCGAGCGGATCAATGCCTTCATTTTTAAATACCTGAAGTAGATCCATTCCGGTTTCAGTTAAATCCTCTTCTAGACGCTCTTTGATTCTCTGCTTCTCATCATTGGTTAATTGAATCCCTTTTGAATCAATAACTTCAGCTTTTAGGTTAAGATTTATCAACACTTTTGGGCCTTTCGGTTCTTTCCCGAGTTGATAATCCACTTTTGAACCGATATTTTTCACAGCAATGTAAGGTCCATTTTCCAGCTTTGTTTCAAGTGTACCGTACCTCACATTTCCGAGAAGAAGTTTCATGACTCTCATTTGCTTTTCGTTTAGTGACCTGATATATTTATCACCTTTAAATAAGGCTAAACCGGTGAT
The DNA here is from genome assembly GCF_059692175.1 of Paenibacillus sp. J22R67. Taxonomy (NCBI): domain Bacteria; kingdom Bacillati; phylum Bacillota; class Bacilli; order Caryophanales; family Paenibacillaceae; genus Paenibacillus; species Paenibacillus sp. J22R67. The sequence continues at coordinate 58,927 of NZ_JCAUAX010000005.1, forward strand.
CTGAACTCGATTATTTTGCTGCAAGGTAAGAAATGGCAAAAAAGGATCTAAGCCTTTGCCTAAATAAGAGTACTCAAAATCGTGAAGATTCTGCCTTGGAAGGTGTCCTGTACGTATGTTCGTATCAAGTAAATGATATAGAAACATCCCTTTTTCTTCATTTAAACTGAAATCCGTTTCCAGTATATCCTTCGCTCTTCCATCAACAATAGCTATGTAAATCTTTCTCGAAGCTTGAGCATCACGCAAGATCACATCCAATTTGTCTGCTAAACCTTTTTCCGCTAACTCTTTTCCAACTAAAATCACCGAAAGTTTCCCAGGTTTAATAGGCCGGTTTAATTGCATTTCCATTAAGTCTGTAATGCTCCTAGTCGTATGGCCAACCTTTGAAAACAAGATATTGGAAACGAAACCAGATTTACCAGCCTGAAACTTAGGCACTGCTAACGTAAATTCAATTTCATCGTTAGGGGCTTCATCAAAGGCGCAGACAAACGAAATAGTGATTTTCTCCAAAACCTCTTGCTTTACACACCCCGTCAGCAGGAAACTGATGAGCAGCAATAATAAGTAAAGAAAACGCATCATCATACAGCTCTTCTCACTTTCATTCTGACAACGTCAAATATAAATACAAATGGTATATAGGCATAAACCATGTAAAATCCGATCTTCGTTAACAACGCTTGAACACCTTCCGTATGACTACGACCTGGAATCAGACAAACGGCAATAAAGACCAGAATTAATAAAACCGGTAAGACTGACAATTGTTTCACTGTAAACATGAATTTACATATTCGACTTGAAGTCCAAAGACTGAGGCAAATGATTGGAATTATCCATAGGATCTGTGATGCAGCTCCAATATATTCAAATCGTTCAATAAATGGAAAATGAATAAATTTATATTTGGTTAATTGCGGCCATATTTCATTTGATAATTGTTCCGGTTTGAACAATAACAACGAGAAGAAGATAATTAAAAGATAAAATACGGTTGTTGTAATATTAGCTAAATAAGCCCACTTTTGTGATTTTTTAGGTTCATTAATGAAGGTGTAACAAAATAAAAGGATCTCCACGCCTAAAAAAGGAAAAGTCATCTCCTTACTTGCTTGGATGATTTCGTTTAACGAATGATCGAATACGGGGGTTAAATTGTTATAATGAAACATAGCCGCTGGAAAGAACATGGCTACTAACGTTATAATTCGTACCATGCTGAACATACAAATACCCACGATGACTCGAAAACCTCCAGCAACAATGTAATAAACAAGCAGGAGGATAACTAATGCCAACGACCATGTTTTAAGATCAGGAAATAGCCATACTTGTATGATTTCTATAAAGAAACGAATTTGAAAACTTGCGTTCAGCAGGAAGTAAAGGATAAAGATAAAGTTAAGTCCTCCTCCTACCCATTTTCCAAAAGAATGTTGATGAATATGGATAAGATCCGTCTCATTATGGTTGAGAACTCGATACATCATCCAAATAACGATGTGGAAACTGATACCGCAAAGGATGACAGAGATCCAAGTGTCTTGGCCGGTTATTTGAATCGGACTGTTAGACATGGAGAGATATTCAGGTCCGAACTGCATGGATAGAATTAAAACGAATACCAGATAGGGTGATATGGTAAATCGCAGATGTTCCGTTGACTTCATCCTCATTTCACTCCCAGAGCTGATTCATTCATCGATGTCTCTTTTTTTGTTAGCATTCTTCTTATTGAATCTTTCGGGTTTTGGTGATCTTAAAAAGCTAAATCTATGATGATATTTTGAATAAGGTGGACGAATCACTGTATCATATAAATCGGATGTACGGAAAGGATAAAAAGGCACCAAGTAAGGCATCCCGAGTGATGTTAGTCGCAAAAGATGTGCAACCAGTGCAAGTGTACAGATAAAAATACCAAGTAATCCCCATATCTGTGCTGCAATGATAAAGGGAAAACGAAGAATTCGTATAGTAGCACTCATTCGAAAGATAGGTGTTGTGAACGAAGCCAATGCCGATAGCGCTACAATGATCAATAAAAAGTTACTCGTAAGCGCAGCTTCTACTGCCGCCGTACCGAGCACAATACCTCCAACAATGCCAATGGTTTGTCCAATTTTCGTAGGTAATCTGGCGCCTGCTTCCCGTAACAACTCAATAACAAGCTCCATTATAATTACTTCAACAATTGGAGGAAATGGTACATTGATCCTCGAGGAAACGATTGTTGGCAAGAATATCGTTGAGATACTTTGACCGTGATAGGTCATAACAGCCACATAAAAGGATGAGGCATAGACGGAAAACAGTACAGATAACATGCGAATCATCCGTAATGATGAGCCAATGATCCATGGCAAATAATAATCTTCATACGTAATGAAAAATAACCATAAGTTGACCGGCGCAAAAAAAGCCGTCGGAGATCCGTCCTTCAATACGCATATTTGCCCCGAAGATACGGCCCAGGCAACGTAATCAGCCCTTTCAGTTCCAATGGTTTGTGGAAAGATGGAGTTAGAATTATCTTCAATCATTTGTTGAAGTAACGTGCTATCCGTAACTTGATCGAATTGAACGTCCTCTATGCGCTGAATGCATGTATTTAAATATTGTTCGTTCGTTATTCCTTCTATGTAAACAATCGCAACTCTTGATTTGGATATGGTTCCTATGGTGAGTTCTTTTACACGTAAATCAGGACTAGGAAGCCGCTTGCGAATCAAGTTAAGATTGACGTCTAAGGATTCAACAAAGGCTTCTCTCGGTCCTTCCACGGTGAATTCGATTTCGGGTATAGTTACACTACGCCCGTTGGATGCTGCCGCATTGACCAAAATGCATGGATGGCTTTGAAGTCCATATTGTATAGCTACATATCCACGATAAATCTTGTTTTGAATGAGATCCCAGTCGGAGGATATTTCTTTCTCCGCTACGGGTATCAAAGCGTACAAATCCTCGAAGGATATGTCCATTTTGCTGCTCAAACAGCCCAGAATGTGTTTCTGCAAGACTTCTTGCTCTACGAGAGATTTAAAATAGCCGATGAATAAAGGTTCAGAGCTCATTCGATGTTCGTAGCATACGAAATCCGCTGATTGGCTCAGCTCCTTCCATAATTGAGGGACTGAATTCACTTCTAATCACTCTTTTCTCAAATAATTTCTCACCTCATTGTGTCACTTTAAGTGGAAAATTATACAAAGTTAAACCATGTGTGCTGATTCGCGAAGAATTGTGCCAATCCGTTCTATTCCTCTTTCAATATCATCTTCGTTTACATTCGTAGCGTTTAGCTTCACCATATTTTCCCGCTCGAAATTGATCAAATAATTCCTATCCAATGACTCTAGCAGGATCGATTCTCTCCTTAGTTTTGCAATTAGCTTCGCAGAAGAAATTGTTTTATCCAGCAAGATATGCGTATGTATGAACGGATGATTTGAGCGCTCATAGATGAAGGCACCGCCGCTGCGCTCAGCTTCCTTCGCAAGAGCAGTATCAAGCAGTTTCGCCCTTGCTGTGTATCTGCTCCGGATTTTGGCCAGATGTCGGTCGAACATGCCACTACGCAAGTAAATTTCAAGAGCAGCCTGCGACAGCATGGAACTGTCGATATCGTGTTGTTTCTTGTACAAACTGAATGTTTCTGCTAGTTGAACAGGGATGACGGCAAGACCGATGCGCAGTCCGGGGAAAATAATTTTGGAGTAACTTTTTAAATAAATGACATGTGAAGAATCGTCATGTGCAAATATCGGATCAGCCTTGCTATCCTGCTCGAAATCGGCGAGGTAATCATCCTCAACGATGTATACATCATATTTGGCGGCAAGTTTAGCAAGCCGTTTCTTTTGTTTATTCGTATAGGAGCAGCCCAGAGGATTATGGAACCGTGGCATTGTATAAAAAAATTTGATGTTCTCCGTACGAAAAATTTTCTCTAACCTGTCAAAATCAATACCGGCGAACCGGCGTTCAATACCGATGACCGGCACACCGCGAGTCTCCAAATATTCGATAAACAAATGATAGCCAGGCTGTTCAATCAGCACCTTATGCTTGCCATTTGGAAACGGCATGGCAGCAAGCAACGAAAGCGCCTGCTGAACTCCGGATACAACAAAAATATTCCACTCTTCGGTAAACACCTGATAACCCATTAACTGCTTGCGTACGATATCGATCAGGGATGCCATGCCTTTGGCCGTGCCGTAAACAAATAAATCTTTCTGATAGGTGTCGATCGCTTTATTGATGCAATGCTGAAAATCTAAATATGGAAACACATTGGGATCAGGGGCAGCAGCTGAAAAGTCCAAAATTGGAGACAATTGGCTCTGGGTAGAATTCGTGCCTTTGACAATATAATAACCGCTCTTGGGCATCGCATAAATGAGATGACGCTTCTCAAGCTCATTCAATGCTTTAATGATTGTACTTTTGCTGCAACCGTATTGCTCCGAAAGTGTACGGATTGAAGGAAGTTTCTGTCCATCCTTATATGGCTCCTTCAGAATCAGTTCCTCTAGCTCATACATAAGCTTCAAATATATGTACATCGGATCAACTCCTTGCTCGAAATCTGTAACGGTACAGATGGTTTTTTTCCTTATTGTAGCATGTATCGCGGCTGAGATACGATATATCTAATCAAGTACAGTCACTAGGAGGAACGTCATGAAAGCCACTCAAATCGATACCAAAACAAAGCGCTTCGCATATTCAGCCATCGTTATTTATTCCACCATTGTAGGACTCTCTTTTCTTTTTGGAAAATTAGCTTTAACTGTTGCAACGCCTTTGGATAGCCTCGCTCACCGCTTTACTGTCTCCTTTATCTCTGCCACCCTTCCTGTTCTATTAGGTTGGGTGAAGCTTCAAGTTACACCGCGGGATGTGCTGGTTATTCTGCCACTTGCCGTTTTATATCCGACGATGTTTTTTGCTTTTCAAGCGTTTGGCTTGCAATTCACATCCTCCGCGGAAGCAGGCATCATCCATGCGACCGTGCCAATCTTTACTATGGTTGCGGCAGCCTATATGCTGAAGGAACGTACGACAAGGCTGCAACAGCTTGCCACGTTACTTTCCGTAGCAGGTGTCATATTCATCTTTGTCATGAAAGGCACAACAATAGCTCTTACGAATATGAAGGGCACGATATTCATTCTCTTGTCAGCACTCGCTCTAGCTGGATACAGCGTGCTTGCAAGGAAACTTACCTTGCGCTTGAAGGTGTTTGCAATGACTTATGTGATGACAGTGATTGGCTTCCTTGTATTTAACCTGATCGCTATTGGGCAGCATTTGGCAGAAGGATCGCTTTCCCTATATTTTCAGCCACTTGCAAACCCAGTGTTTCTGATGTCAATTCTCTATTTAGGCGTACTCTCCTCTCTTATCTCCAGTTTGCTTAGCAATTACGCATTATCGAAGCTGGAAGCATCGAAAGTAAGTGTATTCAATCATCTAGCTACTTTGGTTTCAATTGTTGGTGGCTTCGTTTTCTTGAATGAACAGCTTGCGTATTATCACATCATTGGCGCGGCTGTCATTATCGCGGGGGTGCTTGGCGCGAATGTGAGAACATGGCGTGGACGACAAGAAAACCGCCCTTATGAAAAGGCGCTTAATAAGTAGATTATTGCGCCAAAACCTTCTCAAGCTCGCCGCACCAATGACTCCAGCCATACTGAGCTCCGCCAAGTGCTTGTGCATTAGAGATTCCTGTTTGTTCTAAATATATGCATTTGCATTTATATAAACAAGTATTTATACTATAAATCAGACATGAGGTGATGATCCTGCCCGACATTTATGCCATTATAGCTGAACCCTCTCGGCGGCGAATCCTGGACCGTTTGCTACGTTCGGATTCAACAGTCAAAGAATTGACGGAAGAGCTGGGTTTATCACAGCCGCTTATTTCCAGCCATCTGCGTTTATTGCGTGAAAGCGGCCTCGTACGTGTTCAAACGGATGCGCAGCGTCGTATTTATTCCTTGGACGCAAGTCCACTTGCCGGTGTCGATGATTGGTTGAGCACTTACCGTGAGAAGTGGAATCGACACGTCGATAAGCTGGAAGAACATCTCGATTGGCAAAAACGAATCAATGAGGAGAAACGCTAATGAAACCACACGACGAAGAACTTGATCCCATACTTACCCGATCGGAGGAAGAATGGGAATTAATTCTTAAAAGAACACTAAAGCATCCGATGAGGATGTTTGGGCTGCTCTGACCGAATCTGGGCAGCTGCCCGCTTGGGGCCCTTTTGCCACTGACAGGGATCTTGTATCGACAGGACCAGTCGTGCTCTCCCATGTGAACTATTCAGAAGAAAACGTAAAAAGGCAAGGCGAAGTTCTTGCCGTTGAAGCCCCTCGCCTGCTTATTTTCAAATGGGGCATAGACATTTTACGCTGGGAATTAAGCTCGAGTGATAACAACACCCTTCTTATTCTGCGTCACCGCTTCACTGAGTATGAAATGGCTCCTTCTCTTGCCGCGGGTTGGACTTTGTGTTTGAAAGGCTTAACTGGCATACTCGAGGGTAAACAGATGCCTTCAATGGCCGGAAGCAATGCTGTACTTTATGGATGGCAAGGATTACACGATAAGTATAAGAAGTTTTTTGAAAGCAACTTAACGAACGACTAATCGAATAAAGCGAGGGTGACGAATGAACAATTTAACAAAGATGTTGATTGCAAAACCTGCTCATGAAGTATTTGAAGCATTTGTTGATCCTGATCAAATAGGTAACTTTTGGTTTTCCTCCAGTTCAGAGCGATGGGCATCTGGCAAGACGATCAAGCTACGCTACGATGAATACAACGCAGATGGGGAAATTAAAGTTAAAGAAATCGTGAATGATAAGAAAATTACATTCGAATGGGATTATGGTAATGTTGTACACCTCGTCACCATAACTTTCACGCTAAGAGACGAAATGAGCACGCTTGTTGAAGTAAACGAGGAAGGATTTGCTGACGACAAAGAGTCCATCCCTTTGCTTGTAGGCAACAAAGAAGGCTGGGTATATACATTGACTTGTCTCAAAGGCTATCTGGAACACGGAATCACGACACTACGTGCAGCGTTAGTGCATTAACAGGTCTAAAGAAAAAGGAAAGCACGCGGCAGACATGTTCAGTCGCCTCCTGCTTTCCTTTTTCTGTTTTCAGCTATAAGCTTTTACAATCCGAATCACGCTGCCACCGTTCACTCTTAGTTTCAGAAGAAGAGAATCCTTCTTCGTGACCGTTTCATGCCGAACTGAAATTTCGGTAGAATGTTTAAACCGGTAATGGTCCAGCTTATCGAATATTTCTTCGTATATTTCTGCCGTGTAGGATACGCCATCCTCGAGAAACGCGAGGTTCACACGAGCTGATCTTCCACTGGCCGCACAGATTGCGCCAACGAACCAATCGGAGCCACTGCGACGTGCCATCGTGACATACCGCCCCGGAAATCCTTCCAGCAGCAACGTTTGATCCCAAGTTGCAGGCACTTGTTGCAGAAATGGCTTACCTGCGCTATCCTCGTAAGCTTCGATCGAGTCTGCAAAGTTTTGCACCGCAGATTCGAACAATACGGCTAACGCCAGTTGATGACAATGACCGGTACGAGTTAGATTGGTGAACGTGACAGGTGTATAGTCCATAGAGCCGACCACATTGCGGGTAAAAGGTACCGTACAGTTATGCACCGCATTCGGGCCTTCGTTCAATGGATTTTTCCAATACTCTGCTCCAAATATACCTTCCCTGGTCATGACATGCGGCCACCGCCGCTGTTCACCGGATGGTTTAGTAGCTCCATGGTAATTGATCATTAGTTGATACTCGAGCGCCACTACAGCTATCATGTCATACACTTGAATCCTTTCTTGCGAGTCGCTATCGAAGAAGTCGACTTTGACGCCTTTCACTCCCCACCCTGACCACAAAGCCATTTTGCTCCGGCAAGTTGCTTCCTCTTTCAGCCCTTTGAAATGACTCCATAGCCAGATACCAACACCTTTAGTCTCAGCGTACTGGATCAGCTCAGGCACATTGACCGTGCTTTCCTCCCTGTCCCAACCGCCATCCACAAGGGAATATTCCCATCCCATATCAGCTGCGAAGTCAATGAACCGGAACTGCTTCTCCTGATCTCTGCAAGAAGCACTGTCTGAATACCATGACCAGGCGGAGCGGCCTGGACGAATCCATGACATGTCTTCTATCACGCTCGGCGGGTTCAAATGAAAGATCACCATGGATTCGACAATCGTCGAGAGCTCGTCACCGATGATAACTACTCTCCAAGGGGTAGCGAAGGGTCCCTCCGTAACATTCGGTCCCTCCTGGTCCGGTGCAAAAGCAAGTTCAAGCATACGCGGTTGTTTCTTGCTTGCTTTCACATGAGAGGCACAGTAGCTGCCATAAACCCCGGCTTCGCTTAGAAGCATCCAGCCGTCGTTGCCGATCTGGAACAGCATAGGCATCGCATAGCCATCCTCTTCCATCAGCTCAAGCATGCTATGATCATAGGTTCGCTCATAGCACTCCATGAATTTCTGCGCCCACACGTTGATTAGACGGTCCTGAGGAAGCGCGAATCCCGTTGGTTCCGAGAGTATCTGAATAAAACCTTCTTCAGGCATTTGATAATGGAAAGCAATCGCATCGTCGTAAGCGCGGAAGAACACTTGCAGCGTATGTACATTCTTAGAAAAATGAAGAGCTAACTCATTGGCTTGATTGCTACAATGTTTCATTTTCCCATGTGGCATCGTATAGCTTTCATTAATTTCTGTAGTGGCTATGCTAATAAACTGTAAGCCTTCTGTAAATGCCATCCGGTCCGTAACAATCCCTAGTGGAGAAGCTCCTACCAACTCAGTACCGTTTTTTTCCACATGATAGAACAAGCTTCCTTGATCATCGAGCATCACGTTGACCTGCAGCCTGCCATCCGGGGATGACAGGTGCCAAATCTGCTTGCGTGCAGACTGTACTGCCTCATTCATTGCTAACACCTTCCTTCCTATCATTGATATCGTCGTGCCCGTTTACTTCTTGAAATTTTCTTCATATTTCTTCTGGGCTTCGGCCATTACCTTGGAACCGCCCGCTTTATTCCACTCTTCCACATACTTATCGAAATCGCTTACAGGACGCTGTCCAGTAATGATATCGATGTAATATTTCAGTGTCATTTGATCGAGCGCATCGACGTTTTCGTTATAGGCTGCAATCGCAATTGGCTGCATAATATCATATTTTCCTTTGCCAATATGCTCGGAGGCCTTCCGCAAGGACATTAACTCGTTAAGGGTCATGTAGGGAGTCTGGAAGTCATAATCGTTAAACGATTTGCCAAGGAACGTATATTGTTGTCCGATACCGAACTTGATCTGTTCTTCTTCTTTATCAAATGGGGGGAGATACTTATAATCGCCTTTCTCGCCCTTATTGTAGGTTTTTCCTTTTTCCCCATACACAATATTCTCAAAAGTCTCTGCATTAAAAGCGGTCGCATCCGCAACTTGTAAATATTTGGCCATCTTCTCTTTATCATTTTCCATATGTTTACCGAATTGACCGCCTGAGCTTGCGATCGGGTTTAATTGGACGGTGCCCTGTTGTCCATCAGGACCTTTGGGTCCAGCGGTTAACACCCAGTTAGCAGCTGGCACATTGGCGCGAAGTTTATCGTAATATTTTCCGTCAAAAAAAGCGGCCTTCGTAATAAACTGATACCAGGAAGCGGTTACAATTCCAGCTTTGCTTGAGATGATCTTATCGTCCACATTCTGACCCTTGTTCAGAACGAATTCGGGGTCAAGCAGTTCTTCCTTGTACCATTTATTGAGAAGCGTAAGTGCTTGTTTCGCTCCCGGCTCAATCTCACCCCGCACGATTTTACCATCCTTATCTGTGAAAGTGCCTGGGAATACGCCGAATGCCCCGAATACCGGGCTGAATATATCTTTCACACCTACAGCTTGACCCGTCCAACCATAGGTATCCTTTTTACCGTTTTTATCTGGATCGTTATTGCGGAATTTGCGCAAAGCATCTTCGAATTCGTCCAAAGTTTCAGGATTTTTCGTGATCCCAACTTGATCTAGCCAATCTTTACGTAATCCAACAACCGTACGATCGGGTCCTAGTGTCTGGATAATTGGCATGGAATAGTTCTTCCCATCTCGCTTGTATAACTTCAAAGGATCATCACCCAGATGTTTTTTGAGCCAAGCCCAGTAATTGGGGGCATTCTTCTCTATAAGCTCCTGCGGGATTTCGGCAACAGCTCCTTGATTCACCAGTTTCTCATATTCGGGAAAGCCTAAATCCACCCAAACATCCGGGATTTCCCCAGAAGCCACTTTTAACAGAAGCTCCTCTTTGTAGTTATCTTTCGATCTTGGAAGCTGTTCAATTTCGACATTAAATTTATTCTCTACATATTTGATGGCATAAGAATCTTTGACAGTTTTATCGAAGTTCTGATTCAAATAGCTTAACTTAAATTTTTTATCAACCTGCGGTGCAGCACTCTGTTCCCCATTTACGCCTTTTTCCGTCGAACAGCCTGCCAGAACTGCCCCAAACAAAGCTACGCTTAATGTCACTGGAATAACCTTTTTCAATCTAATCACCCTTTCTATCCCCATTGTTTATCCTTTAACGGCACCGATCATGATCCCTTTAACAAAATACTTTTGCACGAAAGGGTAAATCACCAACATAGGAATGACCGAAAACATAATGACCGTAGCTTGCAACTGGCGTGTAGAGAACATGTCCTTCTGATCGAACTGATACAGCATTGCATTCAATTGATCCATATTGTTATCTACGATGATTTTTCTGAGGACGACCTGCAGAACCTGCTTCTTCGGGTCAGTAATATAAATCAATGCGTCAAACCAAGCATTCCAATGTTGAACGGCAATCCATAAGGCGACAGTAGCCAATACTGGTTTGGATAAAGGCACAATTATTTTGCGAAAAATAAAGAAGTACCCTGCTCCGTCCACACGCGCAGACTCTTCCAAGCTTTCCGGAATGGATCGGAAGAAGTTTCTCATAATTAAGGCATTGAACGCACTTATCATACTAGGCAATACAAGCGCCCAAATGGAGTTATAAATGCCGAGTTTCTTAATGAGCAGATAATTGGGAATTAAACCTCCGCTGAACAGCATAGTGAACAGAACAAGTGATGTAATTGCTCGGTTGAACGGCAAATCTTTTTTGGATAAGGGGTAGGCGAACAACGCGGTAAAAGTTAAACTAAAACTTACAGCCAGAAGCGTTCGAAGGATTGTATTTCCATAACCAGTCCAAATCGCTTTGTATTGAAAAATAACATGGTAGCTTTCAAACGAAAGCTTGCTCGGAAAAAGTAACATTCCCGTTGTGTATAAGGTGTTTTCAGCACTAACCGACGTCACTACTTGATTCCAGAAAGGGTACAAGGTGATAAGCGTGATCACAATCATAACCAGGTAGAGCGACAATTCGCCGATCTTCTCTGCGGTTGTTTTTTTCGTATATTTCATAAGCTGATCTCCTCCATCCCTCTCGCCAGATTACCAAAGGGTATGGTCCTTTCCTCCCATCATGTGAACGGCTTTATTCACAAGCACGATTAGAACAAGAGCTACGACAGATTTAAAGAGCCCAACCGCTGTCGCGTAGCTATAATTCGTTTCCAGCAAACCTTTTCTATACACGAAAGTATCGAGAATGTCAGATACCCCGTACACTTTGGGGTTATACATATTGAAAATTTGATCGAAGCCGGCATCCAGCACATGCGCCATACGAAGAATCAGCATTATGGAGATGACAGGTAACAGCATTGGGAGCGTAATGTAGATCATTCTTTTGAAACGATTGGCACCGTCCATGATGGCTGCTTCCTGAAGCTGCGGATCAATCCCGGCTATCGCCGCAAAATAAACGATGGAGCCCCAACCGAATCCTTGATAAATGTCCGTAATGACCAGAATGGAACGGAAGTAACGATCGTCAGCCATAAATAGGACAGGATCTCCGCCGAACAGCTTAACCATCGCGTTAACAGGACCGTTCAGCGAGAATATGCTAATGAAAATCCCTGCCAAAATGACCCAAGACATAAAATGTGGCAAATAGGAGATCGTCTGTACGAGTCTTTTAAACCGTTCTCTCGTTATTTCACTTAACAGGAGGGCGAATATAATCGGAATTGGGAAAGCAAATACAATTTTATACAGACTGATTATGAGGGTATTGTTTAAAACACGATAAAAGTTCGGATCCGCAAATACTTTCTGAAAATGCTCGAATCCAACCCATGGGCTGGCAATAATGCCCTGCATGATTTTGAAATTTTTAAACGCAAGAACAACGCCATAGATCGGGACATAATGAAAAAGAATAAAATAAAGCAAGCCTGGAAGCAGCATAAAGTAAAGAACTTGATACCCTTTTATTTTCCGTCTGAATTCGCTTTTCGTTCTGGAAATGGTTTCGGTACTTTGGTTCGCAACAACAGATTCCTGCAAGAAGACCTCTCCTTTCCCATAAAATGAAATGAATGCGCATTCACTTGTTATTTACTATAGCACAGCACTTATTTCATTGATTTATCTCATTTTTTTGAAAAATATCGTTTTATTGCTATTTCGTATTTTTATATTTCGGAATCGTCATTTTCATCGTCGTGCCTTGTCCTTTTTCACTAATAACTTCAATGCCATACTCTTTCCCGAACACTAATTTAATCCGCTCGTTCACATTTTTTAATCCATATCCTTTGGATTGTTGAATCAGAATCTCACCGAGCAGCTTCTTATCGATACCGGGTCCATTGTCAGTCACTTTAATTTCAATCACGTCCTTGTTTATCAGAGCCCTAATCATCAGCTTACCGCCGCCTTCTTGCTTTTGGTCAATCCCATGTACGATCGCATTCTCGACAAGCGGTTGAATCGATAGATTCACCGTATCGTACTGATAGATCTCATCATCGATCTGGTAGCTGACTTCAAAGCTGTAATCGTGCATCACTAACTGAATTTCTACAAACGACTGAGTGTTCTGCAGCTCATCCTTGAGAGAGGTCAAACTTTCGCCACGGTTCAAAGCAGTCCGGTAAAATCTAGACAGCATTGTTACGACATGGCTTATATCCACAGCACCTATCTTCAATGATTTCCAATTAATGACGGACAATGTATTGTATAAAAAATGCGGATTTATTTGAGCCTGGAGTGCTTTAAACTCCGCTTCCTTCTGAATAAGCTTGTTCTGATAGACTTCCGTCACCAGTTCATTAATACGCCGCAGCATGATGCCGAAGCGATTCGTTAATTCCCCTATTTCGTCCCTACTCTCGCTTCGGATATCCATTTGCCAATTACCCAATTGCACTTGCTTCATTAATTTATTGAGATGGTATATACGTTTGATCATGGTATGCGAAAATACCGATATAAGGACAACCAATATGACCATGCAGGTAAGAATGAGCACAATCGTCGCTTTTACAATACTCGTCGCATCCATGGAAATATCCTGTTCTGGAATATAGTAATAAAGCGACCAATTGGCTTGACGAAGAGGCTCCTGAATCAAGATGTAAGGAAGGCCATCGACTTCGACCATCCCCTTGGACCCTTCCGAATTCTGCAGCAACTGTTGTTGTATGGCTACAGAATCATTGTTCTTGGAGTAGACGATACGATTATTTGGGCCCGAGATAAATATCCCCTCCCGTGCGGACTGCGCCGTTGTCACCGAAGTAAGCGAATCAAAATAACGTTCTTTGTTCAGCTTCAAATACAAGATGCCGGACATCTGATCATATAGAATCGTTGGAAACTGTCTGTATACCGCAAGTTCCGGTCCTTCAAGAAACCAACCCGTTTTCTTAAGCTCTGTAGCGTCTCTATACCACTGGCTCGTCTCCTTAATCCGATTGAGCGAAAGAATAAACTCACCATACTCAGGCATTGTGCCAGAGGTATACACGGTGAGTTGTAAGATGTCAGTGTTCAAATTTTTGATCATACTAAAATAGGGACTCACATAATTTCGTAGGTCCTCAGAAAGAAGGGTAAGGTTCGTATAATTCATACCAAAAATGCGCTGTAGACCTGTATTCATAACTACAGAATCGACCGTCCGCTCAACCTGCTCTGTCTTATCATTCATCCCTCTTGCTAACGTTGCAACGGTATTCTGCAATCCTTGGATCGCTTGTTTTTGGAGAAAAAGCTTGGATTGATTGTACGAATAGGTTCCTAATAAAGCCAGAGGAATCAAGCTTACGACTAGGTAAGACAGAATTAGCTTTTGTTTTAAGCGCATGTTTCTAAACACGACCAGCCAGCGGCTCATGCAGGGTCCCCTTCCCTATACTTGGCGGGTGTTTTCCCGTAATAATTTTTGAATATGGAACAGAAATAAGCGAAGCTCGTATAGCCCACCTCATGGGAGATATCGGAAATTTTCTTATTGGTACTTCGAAGCAGTTCACCCGCTTTGTCCAACCTGTAGCAGGTAATATATTTCACAAGACTAGCTCCTGTTTCTTTCTTGAATAGGTGGCTTAAATAGCTCGGGGACAAGCATACCTTCTCAGCCAAAGAATCCAAGCCGATATCCTGCCCATAATCGCGGTGAATAAGCTTGAGTACTTCGCTGATCACCTTCCTGGGGGAATCTCCAGCCGATTTCTCCCGCTCTTCTATCAAGTCGATCATTAAATCCTTCAGCTGAAGCAGGTTTTGTGTCAGATAAATTTGCTCAACAAACTTTTGAAAGGTAGTCGTGCATTCACGTTTATAAGCCTGGACATATTTCTTTGCAATTTCCGTGCATATGTATTTAACATAAATGGTGGATAGTTTATTGCTGGTTTGGAGTTCCATAAACATTCTTTCGATTCCGGTACGGATCAAATGAGATTCACCGTAGCTGATGTAGGTTGAAATTTCATTGAGTAAATAGTCGATATCTGCCGGTTCTTCCTGCCGTGGAGCGTTCGTTTCTTCGGTAAACATCATGGCCGTTGCAGGCAGGAAAAACTTATATTCGAGCACTTTCTCCATCTCCTGATACTCAGCAGCCATCATCCTAATGCCGTTAAGTAACTTGCTGAACACAAGCACATGATCAGCATTATAGTTATCAATGAGAAACTCTTGCAGTTGTAAGCTATATGGCTCTAAACTCATGTAGTCCCAGCTGGCTTCCATTTGTAAGAATAGAACACTTTGATATTCATTCAAGTTCACGTACAAACATTCCCAAGGAAGTCTTGATAGCATCTCAGCTTCGAACCCATTATCAACGGAATCAAAAAATTTCCTGCGCATATCTAATAAAATCATTCGAAAACTTGTGTGTTCGTTCAGCCAGCCGTAAGCATTCTCGCCCGATTCGAAGGAACGTGTAGATTCGACTCCTTGTAATAACTCAAGCAATATCTGCTCCTGTACGTAACGGTTTCCGATTTCGTATACCTGCTGAAGCTTAAGCGTTTTTTCTCTTTGCTCCCGATCTCCATCGCATAGCTTAACAACCTGGGCCACAACCTCCAGAAACTCGGCTACCTCAACAGGCTTCAGCAAATAGTGAACAACATGGATTTGGATGGCTTGTTTGGCATACTCGAAATCTCCGTATGCGCTTACAATAATAACTTTAAGCTTGGGATTGAGCTTCTTTGCTTTCGCTGCAAGCGCGAGCCCATCCATAAATGGCATGCGAATATCAGTAAACAGAATATCTACTTCGTGAGCTTGTAAATAGTCCATTGCTTTAACGCCATTTTCCGCTTCAGCCGTATTCAGGTTCAGCCCCATCGTTTCTATTAAAAATTTGATGCCTTCGCGTTCAATTTTTTCATCATCAACAATCAGAGCTCTGTACATCGAACCACCATCCGCATCCATATTTGCCCATTATCGGTTACTTTGATCTTACATGGATTGAATCCTACACTCCATGTGTTAACTTTAATGCGACTGTGTTTTTTTATGATTCGTTGCATGCAAAACAGGCTGCCGCCAATATAACTTCGATAACCTGTTTGCTGCATGGATGATGATTAATCTTTGATTGAATTCTGGATAATATTATTGTTCTCTCCTTGATCTTTGATGTTATGCGGATTATTGCGTTTGAACTGATTTTCGAACACCAAATTTGCTGTATGTGGATTGTGGATAAATACGCCGTTATCTTCATTTTTTTCAATTTTATTATTCTGAATGTCATTGAAATCAGAGAAAATTTGAATACCGCTTTGCTTATTATCTTTGATCTCATTACATCCAGCAAAGTTATAATTAAACGAGATTAGCAAGCCATTTTCACGGTTATCTTTAATTTGGCTATCCAAAATGATCGTATTCGTGCTCTGCGCATTCACGCCGTTATTTCCATTGTTAGATATCTTATTATCATAAATAAGGTTATTATCTAACCGATTCACCAGAATCCCGTCCCCTTTATTATTGGATATCTGATTGCCCACAATTGCATTATGATTGCCATCTATGACTTCGATACCTTGGGCTGAATTGTGTTTCAGCTTATTCTTAATCACCCAATTTCCTGTAACAGATTGAAGCGTAATACCTGATCCCGATCCCAAGATTCCAATTCGCTCAATTACATTTTTCATGATCAGATTACCCACGGAATTAGTTACAAAAATACCATGCGGATTAACGCCTCCGCCAATATCACTGATTTTGTTATTAAGAATATGATTGGATTTCGCGTTAATAAGCTGAATGCCACGTGAAAGGTAGTTTTTAATTCTAAAACCGTAAATTTCAACACCAGCAACGCTGTTTAACTCAAATGCTTCTAGTAGCGTACAGTTTCCATCAAGAATCGCACCATACTTATGTTTGGAGATGATTCTAATGTTGTTTTTCTCACTTGATACCTGTATATTTTCATGGTACACACCTCTATGTACCCAAATAACATCGCCTTCATTCGCTAATGTAACTGCATCTTGTATGGCTGTCTGGCTGTTGGGAAATACTTCAATGATCGCCATTCTATCACCTCAATCGATAAGAATTAACTATCTGTTATATAGTAAATTCAAAGCGATGCTGCTTAGACAGGAACAATAGACTAGATCAATTACTATTTTTACATCAAGTAGAAACATTGTATATAAAAGGAGTTGCAGCAGTATGTCTAACCATGAAAACCTTCCAATTGGAAAAGATTATCCCTTCGAGTCACGTTTTCTTCAGGTAAATGGTCAGCAATTGCATTATATCGATCAGGGTCAGGAGATCCTATCTTATTCTTTCACGGCAACCCGACATGGTCATACATGTGGACTATATTAGCCAGTTTATCGAAAAACTAGGTCTTACTAATTTGGTTCTCGTCGGGCACGATTGGGGAATGGCGATTGGATTACATTATGCTATGAATCACCCAGATCAGGTGAAGGCCGTTGCGATGATTGAACCGCAAGCCTTGTATCCATGCCCGTCTTGGGCAGAGTTTACGCCTGCTGAAGCGAAAAAGCTTTTTCAAACGCTGCGCGATCCCGAGCTGGGATGGCCATTGATGCGGGATAAGAGCGTGTTCGTTGAAGGTATGCCTACTATCATCATTAACCGATCTTTAACTGCAGAAGAGCATGAACACTATCGCGAACCTTCAAAGACCAGGACAAAAGAAAACCGATGTGGGTGTTTCCGAACCAAATACCAATTGAGGGTGAACCGAATGAAGTCGTACAAGCCGTGCTATTACGCAATACATGGTTCACAGCGACCTCCATGCCGAAAATTCTGTTTTACGCTACGCCTGGATGTACCATGCGCGAACCGCAACTAAGCTGGTGCCAAGCAAATCTACAGAACTTGACGACTCTCGATATTGGCAAGGGTTACCATCATTTAGTTGAGGAGAACCCGCATTACATTGGTCAAGAACTACAACGGTGGTATCATCTAGTTAGACAAGAGTAAAATGAAGGCTGCCACTTGTTACCGGCAGCCTCGTCTCGTTCTTTTAGTTTCAATTCCAGAGGTTTAAATGATAAAGAGCAATCGCAAATGACAGCAGACATAACACGATTGCTGGGATCGCTTTTGTAAATGGATCACGCGCGATCACAATCAAAGTACAGGCTGCAGCCAGCATTGTCGCTCCTAGAAGTAATCCGGATAACAGAGCTACGATTGGATACCATATCCCTACTATCATGCCAATTGAGCCAATGATTTCAAAAAAACCTGTTAAGAAGTTAAAGAAAGACGGAAGCCCAAATCGACTAAATTCCTTTGCCATTTTGCCTGAAATTATTCTCGTTCCTGTTATTAGGAAGAAAATGCCCAAAATAACTTGTAAAATAATAATTAACATAACGGATTCACTCTCTTTCTGGTTATATACCCACTAAATTTATATGCTATAGCATATATTTAGAGTGCCTAAGCACTTATTCATCTTTCACGCTTTCATACAGTTTGCTAAGCAGCTCATGTAGCTGCTCAATCTCGTCGCTACTCAAATATTGGGTAACGTGATCGTGAGCTGCCGTTACAATTGGCAAAAGCTTTGTTTTGAGACTCATTCCTTTATCGCTAAGGAACAGGTTGTGGGAACGTTTATCGGAATCATTTTGTATTCTTCTTACGATTTCTTTCTTTTCAAGTGAATAAATCATTCTCACAACCGTGGTTTGATCTCTATCAATGGCTTCAGCAAGCTCTTTCTGGCTCGTTGCTCTTTCTGTGTCAAGTACAAGGATGATCCCCCATTGCTCAGGAGTCACTTCATATTGCTTTAGCTTTTTTGTGAAAAAATTAGTCATTTTTACATCTGTTCGGTGCACAAGAAAACCAGTGAGGTTATTAATCTCCATGCTGTACGCTCCTTTCTCTATTCAAATAATATATGCTATAGCATATAAAATATCTTAAATACGTTTGTTTGTCAAATGGACGATAAAACCAGCGGCATTACTGGGCTATTTCCTACTGCCGCTGGTTTTAAGGCTTGTCCGCACATTAAGATAAACTTGCCAGATGCTCTCCAAGGCGATCCATCGTCTGTTCAGCTCCTGGAACGGCATAAACTTTCACTTTCTCAAATACAGCAGTTGTTTCTTCAAAAACCGAGCTATACGTGAGTTTGGTTTTCCCTTCTAAGTCCTCAAAAGTTGCTGTCGCGATAAAATGAGGAAACACGGCGTGTTGGAGGACGATTCGCTCTGGTTTATCAACCACGAGAATCTCGTTCGTGTTAGGAAAATCAACGCCATCAGGACTATGCATGATAAACTCCCATGTACCCCCTGGTTCCATTTCAAACTTCTGAAAAGTCGTTGAAAAGCCTTGAGGCCCCCACCATTTCGACAGCTGCTCCTCATTCGTCCAAGCATCAAACACAACATCGCGTGGAACATCAAATATACGGGTGATCACAATCTCGCATTCCCCTACTTGTGTCGCGACTGTATTTGTTTCGTTGTTTGGGTTCATGTCCATTCCTCCAATATGAATTAGTAATTCAATCATAGCAAATAGCCGCGTAGACATCCATTTATATATAGTTTGTCACTCTTCTACAAAGTGTCTATTTCGTTTATACTAGCTACTGACAATGACATTCATTTTGGAGGAAAGAACATGGAAAACTCAGTAGTAGAAAGACAATTACAGGCTTATAACAATAAAAATATCGACTTGTTTATGGGGTGTTATAGTGAGGATGTGAAAATCTATGATTTTCCTGACACGCTTACCATGGAAGGCCAAGAGGCCATGAGATCTCGTTATCAAAGATTATTTGAAACTTATCCTAATATGTATGCAACGGTTGATAAAAGGATTATTCATGGCAAATATGTCATCGACCATGAGAAAATAACGGGTAGATTAGAAGAAGGCGCTATTTTGGAAGCTGTTGCTATGTACGAAATAAAGGATGATATCATTATTAAGGTCTGGTTTCTTAGGAATTAACGTTAAAGACCTGAATATACCCGTCCCATTTCGGAGGAAATGAATCAATATTCTCAAAATGACCATGCGTATAGTCATGAATAACGGCTTGCCAAAATTGTTGCGCTGCTGTGTTTGTTCTCAGTTGCTTAACCTCCCAATGCCCAGGGAAGTTGCGGAACACTTCATGCGCAGCAATTTTACCAATTCCTAATCTTCTCCATTTGCGCATGATGAAGAATTCTGCCATTGTATGCGTATCTTTCCCACGTTCTCGGAAGGATGAGACATTATTTTTTAGCACAAATCCAGCTAATTCATCATTAACTTTTATTAAAAATGCGATCCTGCCCTCTTCCTTTCTTCCTTGTTCCGTCCAATAGTGGTCCAAATACGGATAATCAAATACGCCGTGTGAATCAGGACAATCCCCCGTATGTTCACTTTCATCATATAGATAAAGCTGCATTAAGTTTCGGAATATGGTCTTATCACTGATCGTACTTCGAATTATTTGTACATTTATTTCATTCTTTTGATTAGCTGTCACCATATCTTTTTCCACCTTTATCTTCTATTTATTAATTTTAACAAAAAATCTAAGTGCTTTACTAAGTAACAAATGGTTTTATTTTTTTTGCCGGGTCGATCGCTCAAGAACGGACTCCTCTTTCCAGCCCAATATTTTATGCAAGTGGACAAAGTTTGTAAAATGTATAAAATGGAGATATGGATAATAATAAGAGACTGGATATTGTTGCAGTGGCATTACATGTGTTCTTCAAGTTCGGTTACAAGCGAGTATCGATGAATGAAATTGCGGAAACCGCGGGTATTTCGCGCGCAGGTCTTTACCTGTATTTTAAAAGTAAGGAGGAAATTTTTAACGCCGCGATTGTTCACCACGGCGATATTCTCCTAGAGGAGATCAATAAGGGTCTGTTGTCCCAACAAACGACGGTAGAGAAAATGATGTATGCCTTCGAAGTATGGTCGGTTCGTGATTTCGATAATTCATTACTTTCACCGGAGTTTAAAGAAATAACAGACAGTTCCTATCAATTTGCTCGTGAGGCGCTCGACACGAGCTACGGAAAACTGGAATCTTTGCTGTCCACTTTACTCGAAGTACACCCAAACTCCGCGAATGGTATATCTTCAGCAAGGCTGGCTCAACTGATTACAGGCGCTTTGCGAGGATATAAAACGGTTGCCAAGAGCTCTGTTGAACTTCGGCATATGATTCAGGACTTGCTCCAAATTGTCTATTCTGGGCAATAAGGAAGCCGCGGTGCTGTATAAGGTCAGCCAGATTACTGGTTGACCTTATTTGATTGTGGCTATATCTCCTATTTTGTAAACCGTGGCGCATTAACTTCTCTACAAGGCCCGCAGGCCTAGCTTTCCAGGATGCGTGGAAAGCTAAATAATGTTAAAATACATATAGGCAGATTGACTCTGCGTATACTAACAAACAGATTTCCAAAATGTTAATTTGGGAGGCTATAATATGGATGATTATTATTTGGTTAAGGACGGAAGAATTGTTCGCTGGGACGGGCTTACACTTGGAGGCACGAAAATCCGAGCCGATGAACTCATTGAGTCTTTTGGACGTAAGGCAATAGATGAAATCGAACAGTATGGTTTTTACACGATAAAAAAATCTTAATAAATCTACTAGTTAACGAAAGAGGCTGCCGTTTGTACGGGGCCTCTTTTGTGCTTTTTGCATTTACCAATTCTTCATAGTAGCCATACATCTCCCAAACATAGAAGCGTTAAAGTTAACCATGCGGAAAAAGTAAACACCCATAAAACTAGAAAAGAAAGAGGTACTCCATGAAGAAAAAAATCATTCCTGTCATCCTACTTTCCTCTATCCTCATCGCACTGCCGCATGGAAGCACTGAAACCGTCCATGCAGAAACATTACCTGCAGGAAATGTTTCGTTTCTGTACTTCAACGACGGTCATGAAATCAATCCCGTTGTCGATAAACTCGGCACACGTGGTGGAGTCGCGCGGGTTAAAACATTGATCGACAGTATACAAGGAGACAAAATCATAGCATTCGGCGGCGATCTCGGCGGCGGGACACTGTTTGGAGGTGTATTCAAAGGGTTTCCGATGGTGGAAGCTTTCAATCAAATCCCGATTGACCTTGCAAACTTCGGACAGCATGATTTTGATGCTGGCACAGCGAATACACTTGAGTTGGTCAAAGCCTCGAAGTTCACATGGGTCTCATCCAATCTGACGGGAAAAGACGGTAACTCGTTCGGTAATGTGCCGCAATATAAAGTTTATGAGAAACAAGGTATCCGCATTGGTGTCATCAGTCTTACTACGGCGATGGATACTACAACTCAGGACGATAATGTACAGCAATCTGATGTCATCGAGTCCGCCAAAGCCACTGTCGAGAAGCTGAAGCAAGAACAGCAACCAGATTTAATCGTCGCTCTAACCCAAGAATCTGTTCAAGAAGATAAGTTACTTTTGCAAGCGGTACCGGACATTCGTGTTATTTTCACAGAAGAAGAAGCAGAAGAAAAATCGTTCGTATACGACTTCGATGGTTCCGGAAAAAGATATATTTTCTCACCTCAAGGTAATATGGGGTCTATCATCCGTCTAAATATAAGTAAAGCAGCTGATGGACAACTGATTCTCGCGAATGAGATTCTGAAGGTAGATGAAACTGTAAAAGATGACGATCAACTTGCCGAGCTGGCTAAGGATTACCAGTCCAAACTTGATCAAGAATTAAGTAAGACGATCGCAATATCCGAGAGTGATTTGATTTATGGGGACAACCATGAGTCTCGCTACCAAGAAACGGCAATTGGCGACTTGATTGCTGATGCTTATAAGGATTACTACAAGACCGACATCGCAGTTGCGAACGGCGGCGGTATCCGTGCAAGCTCCACTAAAGGGAATTTTACACTCAAGGACGCGAAATCGATTCTGCCATTCGGCAACAAAATTGTTGTAGCAGAAGTAACCGGAGAAATGGTAGCTGCAGCCCTCGAAACGAGCGTTTCCGCGGTCGATAAGCTTGCAGGTGGTTTTCTACAGGTATCTTCCGGTACCAGCTATTCATACGACACTACCAAACCCGTAGGTCAACGAGTCGAAAATGTCACGATAAACGGTCAGCCTCTGAATAAGCAGCAGGTTTACAAATTGGCACTCTCCAACTACATGTACACAGGCGGGGATAAATATACCATGTTCGGCGATGCGAAAACCTTGGTGGGAGCAAATGAAGCCCTTACTGACGTTGAACTACTTGTGGCATACGCCAAAAAGAGCGAAACGATTCGAGCGAAAGCGGAAGGTCGCATCAATGTGAAGGGATTCGTGGACATCGCGCCGGATTATTGGGCAGCAAAGGAAATTTATCAACTCAGCAACAAAGGTATCATCGGCGGTGTGGACAATGCACGCTATGCCCCAAATCAATTGGTCACACAAGGTGAAGTTATCGATATCCTAGCAAAAGCCCTTAGCGTTGATGAAGTAACTGTTGAAAAAGCTATCGGTTTGGTTGGTTCGGAACCGAAAAGCCCTTTTACTCGGGAAGAAATGGCCCTTGCGATGAAGTGGATCTATGAAACCAAAACTGGAAATCAACTGACATCAACGGAAGTATCGCCTTTTTCAGATGATGCCCAGATTAGTACGGGTTCAAAATCGGCTGTATCTAGTTTGGCTAAAGCGGGTCTATTAAGCGGCAGGCCTGGAAATCTATTTGCCCCTAAGGAAGCAGCAACTAGAGCCGAAGTCGCTCATGTAATCTCGTCACTTCTTAATCCGTAATTTCTAAATACTCCGGCTGTCTGGGTAATTCCTGTTAGATGGAAAAACTACCGCTATTCTTCACTGTTTTGTGGCAGGGAATGAAATAGCGGTAGAAACTCCAGCTAATCATCGGTAGCTGCACGAAATCTGCTAGATCTGGTGACATTAACAGTGGAAATTCCAGTTATTTAGGAAAAAGTGGATCAATTGCTGGAAATAGCAGGAGTAATCGGCGTTACGTACAAGTCATCCAATTTCATAGCTGGATCCAAAAACGTCTAACCACATTTCCAGGATCCTCCACGTATTCCGACTCAAATCGGCCACCGTTTTTTAGAATGGTTCTCTCTGATGCCTCATTCCCCTTATCACAAACAAGAAGTACCTTGTTCAGGCCCATTTCTTTCGTCCGTTCTAAGGTTAAGGCTAATAATTGAGAGGCATACCCTTTTCGCCTTTCTGACGGACGTATGCCATATCCGATATGCCCACCAGAATTGAGCAGTTTTTCGTTGAGTCGATGTCTGACATTTGCAGCTCCAACAATCTTTCCTGAAATCTCATTTAGCAACCAATAGGTAGAGTGAGGCACGAAACTTTCGTCAATTATCTTATCTTCTGAATCTTGCGCGTATAAAAAGTTCACCATGACATTGAAATCATAAGGTTCCTTCTCAACCACCCATGGAACAATATCTTCACCACTGGCTTTCCAGTCCTCATAAAACGAGATATATTCATCCTTATATAGACAAGACGGTTTTACCAGCTTGATTGAATTTTGCATCTCTCCACCTCTATCTCCATAACCTCGCAACACTTATTAATTCCTTTTCTTTAATTTCAAGTTTATATATATCTGGTTTGCTTGTTTGCTTCCAAAATTCGAAACCGTAATTCGTATCAAAATATTTTAATATGATCGTCATAATATTTCCATGAGTCCCTATAACGATTTTCTTGCCCTCATAGTCAGACAGTAATTTCAATATGATGGGTATCGCTCGTTCTTGTGCTTGTCTTGTTGTCTCGCCTTCAGGCATACAATAATCAATGTCTGTGAATGATTTCTCAATCCCAAGTAGTAGTTGTTCTTCAGAAGTTGGATAAGTTAAGCTCGCAATAGGCCTTTCGATAAGTTCATCATATTGAATGATCTCTTCTGTAGCAGCTCAGCCAATGGAGTAACCGTTTCTTTTGCTCGATAATAGGAACTAGAAACTATTACATCAATATTTTCGTTGCCTAATAACTCTGCCACTCTTTTAGCATCTGCTTTTCCTTGTTCAGAGAGACTTGCCCCTCCTGCTCGTTCGAGTTCAAGCGAAAATGGTGCAATACCATGACGAACAAAATAGATGTTTGTAGTCATAAAATCAAACCCTCCTTAAAAATGGTTTTTACCTGAATAATACCCAATTACTAACTGTCCTTCGGTTTGTCCCAAGAAATTAGATAGCGATAATAAAAACGGCGCCGGACAATTGCTCCTGGAAGTATCTCATTTACCACTCGCCGAAACTCCGTAATGGATTCTTTAGGTTCTGCAATTCGCACACTTGGATCTTGCATCCCGCCATGAAATCGGTCCATGATGCGGATTGGGAGAAGTAGAAATCCAATTCTTCGTGAAATGCCGTGTTGTGATTCCAATATGTTTCCAATGCTTTCTTTGCACCCTTCCTCCAGAAGTCTCTCTGTATAGACACATTAATTCATATAAAGTTTCATATTTCCGCCTAGTTTCTACCAATTAACGAAAAAGCTACCGAGCAATAGCTCGGCAGCCTAAATAATTCGATCGTTCATCCCTTCACAGCGGAACTGACCGTCAATGCGCTCTCCACTTGTTCGGTGAAGATGAGATATAACACGACCATTGGCAAGCTCGCGATCGTCATGACAGCGCCCATTCCACCCCAGTCGGTCGCGTGAAGACCTTGAAAATAAATGAGCCCAATTGGCAACGTCATTAATTCCTCTTTGGTAATCAATATCGATGCCAAGAAGAACTCATTCCACGTTCCCATAAACTGCAGAATAACAATGGTGGCGACTGCTGGAGTGAGGATTGGCAGCATGATGCGAAAGAATGTGAGATAGATCGAGGCTCCATCCATACATGCCGACTCCTCCAGCTCTTGCGGGATTCCTCGCAGAAAGCCGTAAAATACCATCGACGCAAAGGGCAGCCCGAACGCCACATAGGGGATCAATAAAGCGCCGTACGTATTCGTCAAGTGAAAATCTTTCACGATAATCGCCAAGGGAATGATAATGACTTGCATCGGAATAAACATCCCGATAATCATGTAAATCCGTACCGTTTCACGGAATTTCCAACGAAGCCTGGCAATTGCATAGGCAAACATGACGGCGAAGAGGACAACACCGATCGTCGTAATCGTAGAAACAACCATACTATTAGTGATATAAGTAGGGACACTGAATTTATTCCAGGCATTCACATAATTCTCGTATCTGAAGTGTGACGGTATTCCGAAAGGATTGGTAACGAAGATTTCATCATTATTTTTCAACGAATAGAAAACCATCCATATTAACGGATATACAGAAATAACGAAATATATCCATAAAAAGGACTGTAGGACGACACTGACGATTTTGTTCATACGATGACTCTCCTTTACCCCTGTTCCAAACCAGTTTCTCTGCTATCAAACACTTTGTTGATGATAATGGTGGCGATTAGGCTAATCACAATCAACAAGACCGAAATGGCACAAGCATACCCGTATTGATTACCGGAAAATGCGTTCCGAATGATCATGAACGTGATCGTATAGTTTGTCGTGCCTGGTCCGCCATTCGTCATAATTGCCATTTGAACATAAGCACCTATTCCAGCTGTAATGGCAATAATAAAACAAAACTTGAACGTCTCCTTCATCAATGGGAGCGTGATGTGCCAATGTGCCCTCCATTTACCCGCACCATCGATTCGAGCTGCTTCTGTGTAATGTTCTGGTACGGACTTCGCGCCGGCATAAAGCAAGGCAAACTGAAACCCCATATACTGCCAGGCATTGACGAAAGCAATGGCAATAATCGAGACGCTCGGTGAGTTCAGCCAGTCTTGACGATAGTCCATCCCAAGTGCTTGAAACAATTTATTGATGATTCCGTTAACCGGGTCATACATCGAGAGCCAAAGCTGACACACAACAGTGACTGACAGCACAACGGGAATGAAATAAGCTGTTTTCAGTACTTTCCTTCCTTTCACCGTTGGATCCGAACAAATAAGCGCTAACAAAGTGCCTAGACCGATTTGGAAAATGACCAGAACTAGGGCGAATAAGAAGCCATTCCGGAGTGAAGTGGTCAATAAATAATCTTGACTAAGCTCGATATAGTTTCTGACGCCAATAAATGTCGCTTCGCTAAGTCCATCCCACTCAAAAAAGCTACGATAAAATGTCTGAAGAATGGGATAAAACACAATTACACTATATAGAACAACTGCCGGAGTTAGAAAAATTATAATTGCCCATTTGTTTCCTAAGTATTGTTTCATCTCTATGCTCCCTTTCTTTGAAAAGACTCACACCGACTTACAGGTCGATGTGAGCCATTAGGTACTGAAAGGATCTATTTCTTCAGGGACTTATTGAGATTCGTTACGAATTGATCTGCGGTAAAACCTGCGACTATCAAGTTCTGCGAGTTGTCATCAATACTCAGATTCACATTCGTATCATTCTGCACGGTGGCGAAGCTCGTAATATTAGGGATCACTTCTTTTCCAAGACGAGACAGCATCGCCGGCACTTGCGCTGTGATTGGCTTATCGACCTTGACTGAAACAATCGGCGTACCCACTTGCGTGTACTTGTACTCCGCATATTTACGTGCCATGAACGCCGCTACTTTAATTGCAGCTTCTTTGTTTTTCGTTTTTGCAGAAACGGCGAAACCGCCTGGGCCACCTGCTCCGTTCATGGCGAACTTTGTTTTTTCATAAGTAGCTTCATCTTTCGCAGGGAAGTTCATGAACTCAACATTGTCGCCCAGATTTTTTTGCGAACTCGGAATTTCCCATTGGCCATTCACGAACATGGCAGCCTTGCCTTGGTAAAATAGCGAGGAAGCTTGATCGTAGTTCGTCTGTGTTGCGTTTTTAGCGAATAAACCTGCCTTTTGCAGCTCCTCTACTTGCTTAGCAGCCAACTTCAGAGCTTCAGGTGTCTCTGCCGCGCCATTGAGAGCACCATAGCCTTTCGATTCCTCACGCGTCATGAAGCCTTGTAATAATGCGTTGCCAATCCATTTTTCTTTCGAGAAGATCGCGAGCGGAGTGATTCCCTTTGCATTGAATTTTTTAGCTGCATCCTTTAATTGATCGATCGTTTTGATCGGCGCTTGCACACCTGCTTCAGCAAAAAGTTTCTTATTATAATACAAAATGATAAATTCAGTACCGGCATACGGATAGCCGTACACGTGGCCGTCTGGTGCAATCAATTTCGCTTCGTTGCCTTTGTTCAAATCTTTCTTGAATTGTGCCGTTTCTGGGGCAGTATCTAATGTCAAAATATTGTTCGACTTACTGCCGATCTGCATGATATCCCAATTCGTATCGATAATGTCAGGCAAGTCTCCTGTTGCCATTTGCGTTTTGATTTTCTGTCCATTATCTTGCAGCCCAGGTACCAGAGTAACTTCAATGTTTGGCATTTCTTTCTTAAGCTCCGCGACCGCGTAATCGTAAGGCTTCGATGTGTCATCATCGAAATGATTGGTATAGATGCTAAGCTTAACAACGGCATCTGCTGGTGTTGAAACAGCAGTCGCTGCCGGTGCAGAAGGAGATGCCGCAGCTGGTACTGCTGATGTGGTTGGCGTTGCTTTGGAGCCTGTGTCATTCTTCGTTTCCGTTCCACAAGCTGTAAGCGAAACTGCCATGATTGATGCGAGTGCGATACTGCTCACTTTCATCCAGTCCCTCACTTTGAATACCCCCAGTAATAAAATCTAGATTTTTGTAGCGCTTTCATGACTGATTTTAGGGGAAAAATGATTTCGCCATAAGGTACGATAACGCCTTATAACGTACAAATACCCCGTTTACTGGAGGGCAGTTTTCATGTTAACGGTCTTTTCTCCCTTAATTGAACTTTACTTTATTTGGTGGATCCAAATTAGGCAGAAGACTTACGACATAAATACAAGGTTAGAATATATTGTTAAACGTAGACTCTTCCCCTTGCCGCCGCGCCGTTCCCCAATCGGCGCGGCGGATTTTTTTATACCATCCAAAAAAAAGAAGCCCGCCTAAGCGAGCTCCTTACTAAACTTAATGCATAGCACTCATCGTCGAATGCTTAACGATGACACGGCGGATGAAGAATGCCACGGCTAACCCGATGAGTGTCACAATCATAGCGAACAAAAATACGTTCTGGGAACCGAGCATCATGGCTTTTGCTGCCTCGACTGGTTCACTCGGCTTTGAAGAGCTGACGAGATACTTCTCTATGCCACTTGTTAGAATACTGATTGCGATGGCTGTACCGATAGCACCTGCGACCTGTTGCAACGTATTCATGACTGCCGTACCATGCGGATAAAGTTCTGGTGGAAGTTGGTTAAGTCCGTTCGTCTGCGACGGCATCCATACCATGGAGATACCCACCATGAGTCCAATATGCAGAACCACAATAAACGCCACAGAAGAGGCAACTGTAATACTGGAGAAGAACCATAACATTACAGCCACAATGGCGAGACCTGGGACTACAAGCCATTTAGGCCCATACTTATCGAATAAGCGTCCCATACGTGGAGACAAGATACCGTTCAACGCACTACCTGGCAGAAGCATGAGTCCTGTCGTAAACGCGGATAGCTTCATCCCGTTCTGGAGATACATCGGTAAAATAATCATGGTTGATAAGATAATCATCATACATGATAGCACTAGAAGCAATCCAACAATAAACATCGGGTACTTGAAGACACGCAAGTTCATCATCGGCGCACGCATTGAGATCTGGCGAAGTGCGAACAAAACAAGAGCGATCAGGCCGATTATGATCGATGAGAGAACGATTGTACTCGTCCAGCCACCATCTCCTTCGCCCGCTTTACTGAAGCCAAATACGACACCGCCGAAGCCTATGGTTGATAAAATAATTGAAATTAGATCAATGCGCGGTCTTGTGACCTCGGTGACGTTATCTAAGTTTTTCAAACCAATGAATAGACCAATGATCAAAAACGGAAGAGATAACCAGAAAATATAGTGCCAAGTTAAATATTCAATTAGAAGACCCGCCACAGTAGGGCCGGTTGCTGGTGCGAACATAATGACTAGACCAACGAAGCCCATCGCTGCACCGCGCTTCTCCGGAGGATATACGACAAGAATTGTATTAAACATGAGCGGAATCAATAAACCCATACCGGCTGCCTGAAGAACGCGAGCGACCATCAGCATCTCAAAATTGACAGCTAACGCAGCAATCAATGTTCCAACGATTGAGCTTGCAAGTGATAATACGAACATTTGCCTTGTTGTCAACCACTGCAGCAGTAAACCTGTCATCGGCATCAGAATACCGAGTGTCAGCAAGAACCCTGTCGTTAACCACTGTGCAGTTGCGGCTGATATCTGGAACACATCCATTAAATTACTAATTGCTATGTTGAGTGCCGTCTCGCTGAACATACCTACGAACCCGCAGATAAGCAGTGACGCCATAATAGCCTTAGTATTGTATTGCTTCATAATGATTTTTCACTTCCCTCTCCTGAAAACTACTTTAGTAGTTCTCTTTCTTTATAGTCCGCTTTAAAATACAACAGACTGTGGAATTATACAAGACCAAAAACAAATAAAATATATTTCGCCCTTGCCAAAAAAGAAAACACCTCCAAATGATTCAGGGAGGTGCCGTTCCTCATTTCAGTCCAATAAATGCTAAAAGGCCTGATAGCATGGTGAATTTTAATGGTTTCGCGATAGATCGCGTCGACTTCCAGGCATTACTTTCAATCTCTTTGAGTTCCAGATTATGTTCTTTCATCTTCTCTTCAAAAAAATGCGGATAATGATGCACGATTTGCCCCTCCAATTCCAAGTTAAGATCATTTCCCTTCGCTTTAAGCTCATTATAATAAAACAAGTATGACAACTGTCTGTCATAGTTATAGATATCGATTTAACATTTTTTCAATTTTAACTTGGACTAATTGCCTTAACGCGAGTGGTTCAAACACCTCTACATCTTCACCAAAACTTAATATCTTTTCAACTAACCATTCAGCTTCTATAGGATTAATAATAGTAACCGTAAGCGTACCATCTTCATTGAAATATTTATCCTCCGCATAAAAACAATCCAAAGCATGCGCTAATGATTTGCCTGAGATATGAAGAACAGCTCCCACGATTTCTTGTTTCTGATAGTCCAAAGAAAAATCTTGTAGAAGCGTTGAGTGAATACACTGATATATTTCAGGCAGGGTAACCAAATCAATCATTCTTGTAAGCTTAAATACACGATAATCCTTACGAGCTCTGCAATACCCATGTAAATACCAAGTATAATATTTAAACAGTAGGCTGACAGGCTCAACTACCCGATTAGCCCTCTCATTCTTAGCGTTCAAATATTCAAAACGAATGACCTGTCTGGCCGTTATGGCAGCTCGAAGGTTATGCAGAATGGCATTGTTGGCTCGCCAGCTGCCTAAATCTATGGTTAGACTTGGCATTTTATCTCTTTGAATGGTTTGAAGCCTATGCATAGTCTCCGTTGCTCGTTCATCATTGAACACTGTCGCTGTGCTGTGAAGAAGCGTAATTAAAGACTCAATATCGTTGGCGTGCAATAAACTTTTCTCCATTTTATACTCTTTAATAATTCCATATCCGCCATTGACGCCTTGATGGGATACAACAGGGATTCCTGCCGCACAAATAGCCTCCATATCACGATAAATGGTTCGTTGAGAGACCTGATATTTGTTCGCAAGCTCAGAAGCCGAAATCACTTCATTATTTAAAAGCGCATAAGTAATCGATATTAATCGTTCTAGTTTCATTTAATCACCCACTATTGCATAAAATCGAACGTACGTTTGTATCTATTACACCATAATAATCCAATTGGTTCAAGAGGAAATAAGAAAAACCGTCAGGGATTGAATTCACCTGACGGTCTAGAGGAACTGGAGTCCCTTATTCCATGAAAAAACAAGCTGTTTCCACTCTGATCGGAACTACAGGGACTTATTTTGCATCCATATTAAGTTTTTACAGTAAAATTGTGAAAGTAGCGGCCTGTAGTTCCCCTGCAGGCGTAAAATCTAGTTTTTCTGCGATATAGCGGCTTGTAGTTCCTCCTACTTGTTGAAGATACCTAAATTTGCTTATGAATTCTTACCATCATGATAATCTTCCCAAAGCGGCCCGATGTATTTTTCCAGTGCTCCCTGGACGTCATCTCTTCGGCTCTCTTCTATATTTACAATGTCAGCAAGAGTTGAAAACTAACTACTCCATGAACGCCAAAAAAGACAGCACGCTATAACCAGCGTACTGCCTTCTTCAAAGGATCTATACTTATTTCGAGTCAGCTTCAGCTGAACGATCGTACCATGCGCTCAGTTCTTCCATCCTTTTGGTATACGCATCGCGAATCGAATAGGCAGATTGGGATCCAACAGGAAGACGCAGCGGCGCATTATCGCTTTTGATTACTGAGATAATATATTGTACGGCTTTGGCCGGTTCGCCAATCTTGATGTTTGATAATCCTTTTTCATAAGCCTCGTAATATGGGATGTATTCCGGTTTTTTCTCCGTCTGCTCCAAGGAATGTCCCAGAAACTCGGTTGCAAAAACAGCCGGTTCCACGATTGTCGTCTTGATCCCAAAGCTTGCGAATTCCTGCGCGAATGCTTCCGAGAAGCCTTCAAGCGCAAACTTGGAAGCCGCATATAGACTGAACGGAGGGAAAGACACAACACCAAAGAATGATGAGAAATTAATATAATGACCTGATCCTTGACGCTTGAAAACAGGAAGTGTCGCACGAATGACATCCAATACGCCAAATACATTGACATCGAATTGTTTCCGAATTTGTTCATCCGTATATTCCTCAAGCATGCCGAACAGACCGTATCCCGCATTATTCACGACGATATCGATTCCACCGAATACATCAACGGCTTCTTGAACGGCGGATTGAATCTGATCTGCTTTGGTAACGTCTAAAGCTACAAGATGGACACGATCCGGAGCCAATGCTTTAAAGTCCTGGATAGCTTCAAGTCTGCGCGCTGTAGCGACTACTCTATCTCCAGCTTGAAGAAGTTGCTCCACAAAATGACGGCCAAATCCTGTCGAAGTTCCTGTAATAAACCATACTTTACTCATGTTTAATTTCTCCTTTTTATTATAAGATTATTGAGAATGATCATTCTAATATGTGTAAAAAAGCGCTGCTCCTTTTAGATATCAAGCATCGATATAGCGGAATCAGCTATGCGGTGAAGCTTTTCTTTGTTGGCCGAAGTTCGAGCGAGTACACGCAAGCCCAGCATTGTGTTATGCATGTTTTCCGCGAGCTCACTTGCCTCTCGGGATGTAGCGAACTCTCCTCTTTCCTGTCCCCGCTGGATCAGTTCGGCGAGAAGCTTCTCTACTTTATCGAAGCTTTCTAAGGTCTTAGCATCCACTTCGTGATCCCATGGAGCAACTTCTACAGCCATATTGACAAGCAGGCAGCCTGGAGGCTTGTCGTCATATCCTTCGATCATGAAGTCAAACAGAAATCGCACGGCTTGCTTAGAACTGTCGGCGCGGGTGATGCCTGAGTGAAATTGCCCGCTCAAGTACTCGTTGTAACGTTCAATGGCCTGCAGAAATAATTGATGCTTGTCACCGAAAGTATCGTACAAGCTTCTGCGATGAATACTCAAATGCTCGACTAGATCGTTTATAGAGGTTTTCTCATAACCTTGTTCCCA
The DNA here is from genome assembly GCF_059692175.1 of Paenibacillus sp. J22R67. NCBI lineage: Bacteria > Bacillati > Bacillota > Bacilli > Caryophanales > Paenibacillaceae > Paenibacillus > Paenibacillus sp. J22R67. The sequence continues at coordinate 92,747 of NZ_JCAUAX010000005.1, forward strand.
GAACAACCTCACAGCTTTCAACAACACCACATCTACATCAAATTCCTTGACTCGTGGCATTTCACATCCCCTCCTTCCCTTGCATATAGTTATAACACATTGGGAACGTTCGGTAAAGAATTATTTTTACCGAACGTTCTCATATTACAATGAGACTCTTGCTACCACTCCGATCACGCGGAAGGAATATTCTCAGCATCCAGCAGCTTATAGAGCTTCGAACCTATTTCCATAGTTCGGGCAGCTAGCACAATCGTACGTTGCAATTCGGGTTCCACTATGGGTACTGTGTGCAAACCTAACTGTTCTGCCTTTGCCCGAAACAATTCGGGAAGCACCGTTACACCGGTGCCAACAGCTACGACGTTCAGTAAGAAGTCATTGTTATCTGTTTCCATCTTAATGTCGGGGCTGAATCCGTATTTCCCCGCAATCCGTTTGAACGATGATAGAGAATCACAATTTGACGTAAATACAAAAGGCTCGTCTTTCAACTCTATCGGGCTGAGCTCGTTTCGCCCTAGAAACGTATGCCCTTCTGGCAGTACAGCTACATAGTTTTCACTGAATAGCTCACGGCTCCACAGACGCCCTCCCACTAGGGTTGCATCCATCAAAGCGGCATCTAAAACCCATTCATGAAGTTCTTCTCGCAACACAGTTGATGTTTCCCGGATTTTTACCGTAATCGTTTTGCCAGAGGCGTGATAATCGCGTAATCGTTCGGGAAGGATCTGCATCGCTACACTTGGAAGACTGCCGAGTATGTAGCTTGTTTCGTTTGAGAATCGGCGCATTTCCGCTTCAATTACCTCAAGCTTTTGTACGACGGGTATAATTCTATCCAAAAAGTATTTGCCAGCCTCAGTCAATTCGACACCGGAGTGCGAGCGGCGGAAAAGTTCGACATCATAGGTCATTTCCAGTTGACGAATATGTTTGCTGATTGCCGGTTGAGTCAAATTAAGTTTTTCGGCGGCTTTGGACAAGCTCTTCGATTTGGCCGCCTCTGTAAAACTTCGGTACCATTCTACTTGCATACATAGTCCTCCCATAACGAAGTGTTATATCTGTAAAACAAAGAGGAAGTTCCGCGACCATCCTTCTCGCGTTATCATCAATTTTAACAATCCTAACATAGCTGCAGCGGATAGAGAAGTTGGAAGGATTGGCAGCTTAGTAACACATTATAATTTCATATAAAAAGGAGAATATATACATGTCAGAAATTTTAGACGTACTTGGACCACGCATCCAGCACTTAACGGAGTTATCGAACGATGAGACCTATTGCCTGATGAAAGGTGTGGTTGGACCAGGAGTTTTCGTCCCCCTTCATAGTCATGAGGATCGCGAAACCTTCTTTGTTCTATCTGGGGAAATTGAAGCCTGGACAGGAGATACATGGACTATATTCCGGGTCGGTGAAATGCTAGATATTCCGGGAAACCAGAAGCATGCTTGGAGGAACGCCACGAATGAACCAACTACACTGCTGATCACATCGACGGTTAAAATGGGGAAATTCTTCAATGAAATCGGGCGTCCCGTCGATTCCGTGCCACCGGGTCCTCCGGAACCAGCGGCGTTACAACATTTTGTTGAAGTAGCCCTAGCTTACGGCTACTGGTTAGGTACACCGATCGATAATGCTGCAATCGGCCTTACAATGGGCTAAAAATTAGCATGATCTCTACTCATAAATCAAAAGGGTTATTCCATTAATTTGGAATAACCCTTTTTTATCATCATGCTTCGAATTCTCATTCCGGTACTCCGTGCCGGATGAGAACAGACTTCACAACCTCGCTGCCCAAAGCTTGCTCAGGCAGTCTGACTCCAGCAGCAATGAGACACTCAGCTACCGCGGCGTAGTCTCCTTGAGGATCCATGTAATTAGTCGAGCCCCAGATACAGCTATTGAGTGAGGTACCCCCAAACTCATTAAGAATATCGATGGATGCTCCGCGTTCGACCAGTAATTGAACAATTTCACGGTCCCCTCGTATCGCAGCGCGATGAAGAGCTGTCATCGAATGGTCATTACGGCGCGCATCTGGTTGAAAACCAACCTCTAACATGAGCCGCACGGCCTCAGCACGATGATCCCATGCAGCATCTGTGATGATACTCTGATCTTCTGAATCAAGGGAGTGGATTATATCCCGGTACTCACTTAATAGGTTATGGACTGTTTTGGTATCCGCACGCATGCACGCAAGCAGGAATTTCTGTTCAACTGAACTATAAGGCAACATCAACTCTATAATGGCTTCATGTCCCAAGTGTGCCGCAAGAAAAAGTGGCCTTGCCGCAATGCCGATACTGTACTCATAAATGTGTCCGCCGCTCGATTCACCAGAGGTAAAGTCCCCTTTTCCCACCTGAACTTGCAGGGCTATTGGATCCTCATTAAGAATGTTGCGAACAAGTTCAATGTCCCCTAGTTTGACGGCCATAAAGATATCCGTCTGGGCACCTCGATGAATCAGATGTCTACATTTGTCCGGGTTATTAATAGCATACTGAGCAGGTGTGCTGTTATGATCAAGATCCTGCATATCAATATTAGCCCCGTGATTCAGCAGGAAATCGATGACATCAGATGAAACGGCGTAATGCAGAGGAACCTGTCCATCAGGACCACGCTGATTCACAACAGCAGGATTCTCCTCCAGCATCTTTTGCAGAACATCTATCATTCCGAGTGCAGCAGCAGCGTGCGGATCAACATGAGCTCCTCGTTCAATCAGGTAATGGGATAAATGATGATGATCATGATGCAGCACACCAAACCCGCCTGCCCACCATTTACTCTTGGCATTGATGTCCGCCCCATACTGCAGCAGCACATCAACCATCTCGCGCTTACCTCTATATGCAGCAATGACAATTGCTGGAGTATCAAAAGCAAAACATGGTTCGTCGATCCGTGCAACAAGCAATGGATAACTTTGCAGCAAGTGCCCTACTGATTCTGGGTCGTTATTATCAACCGCTTGTTTGAATTGTTGAATAACCCTGGTTTGCTGATCATCTATTGAATGAGAATTTTTTTTCGTTTCAGTCACGTTAGCGTCCTTCCTCCCTTGCTATGGTTTCAGATTATAGAAAATCTCCGTTTCTAGTTTGGATTCATCCTCACTCCAATGTCCATATACCTCCAATAACGGAAGCTCATGTTGTTCACCTGAAGATTTTACGATTGAACGAATGCTTTCGTAAGTTCTCTCTAGCTCGCTATAAGGGCCGATATGCTTACAGTAGGCGTATTTTTCTAAAATAACATCCTTCTTTTTCAATAATGAATCTTCATTAGGGGTATCGAGTAATTCTATACCAGCAAATATGTTGTAACCATCTTCATAAACTACGTGGTTAGTTCCTTTATGAGAGAGTCCATTCGCACGTACTTCCTTCCATACTTTATCCAACAATTCAAAAATCGTATCACCGTATGCTTTGTTCTGATCATGAATTTTAGAAACCCCAAACAAGGTAACCTTTTTTCTTTGATTAAAAATGATTGGATCCATGATTATCACCTTTCTGTTTATGAAATTGTGATATTAGACTTTATCTCATTAAAATTTGGTTATTTTTTACTTTTCCACACCTCTAAACTCTTCTCCAGCCATTGCCAATATCCTGCTCGTTGAATGAGAAAAGGCAGCAGCCCTTTGGCCAACTGCCTTATACTTATATTTGCTTTATACGCGATAAAAGGACAACACCCAGCACACGCCATTCCGGTCAGTAACAGTAGCTAGCAAGCCGTTAAATGGAGCCTCATAAACTTCCGTTTTGATAGTCCCACCAGAGGCGAATGCTCCATAAATGGAACGGAACGATTCCTCAGATTCGATTCTCAGGAATACTCTCACGTAATCACCTTTCATCGCTGGTTTCGCTGCCCCAGTATCGGCAAACTTTAGCGTTGCTGTCCCAACATGAAGATCCGCATTAAGCACCTCGTCACCTTGCTTGCGCAGAATAGCAATCTCACCGCCAAATATGCTTTGATAGTACTTGATTTCGTCTTTGCAGTTCTCGACAACAATAAAAGGGTTCGCTATCATTTCCTAAAACCTCCTTCATTATGTTCATATTTAGAAACACTTACTTCTACATCTCCTCTTGCTCGCTCAGATTGCTGAGGACAGTCTTAAGAAGGTCATTTAACAAGTCATACTGATCATCCGTAATGCCCTTCCGAGTTTTCTGCTTGACGCGGCTCAATGCTTCTTGTACCTTAGGCACTACTTCACGTCCTGACTCTGTCAAAAAGAGCAGTTGATACCGGTTGTCTACGGGATCTGCTTCCCGCCGAACATATCCTTCTGCCTCCAGTTTGGCGATCGCTTTGGTAGTAGTTGTCTTGTCAATGAGAAGCCTCTCACTAAGTGCTTTCTGCGTAATGGGCTGATGAAAAGCAATTGACATAAGGAAAATATACTGTCCACTTCCGATTCGATAAGGCTGTAACTCAGATGAAATCAATATCTGCATATGTCGATATATAGCAGAGATGTATTGACCGTGTGATTCCGTTGTGTCCTTGTTAGCTGGGCTCCAATGATCGCTCAATTTACACCTCCTTAAATAGGATGCTATTGCAACTAATATCATCATATGCGATACAGGATGCTATTGCAACTAATTTTAAACATAAAGGCTTGAAGCCTCTGTAGATGAACCATTTTTCAGGTTAACACACAAGGAACATCAAGCCTCAAAGAAACTCATTCGCCACTAACATATGGAATTGTTAAAGGCCCTAATGGCAAAACGGCTACTGTCATATTGCTGCCATACTTCTCTTTCAATTGCTCCAATGTAGCTTCGATATCATGAGAGATTTTTAGCATCGCTTTTTCTACATCTTCGTCCGCCAAAGAGGAATACAAATAAACATCGGCCCAGACCTGAATGACGGCCTGTTTTTGTACTTGCCATTGATCGAACTTTTGAAAACTTCCATCGTTGATCATATCAAGAATCTCATGTGGTGTTTTTCTCAACTGCAGAATTTCCGCATAATTCCCGTGATTCGGAATACCATCTGAGCATTCGGAGGCACAGATAATGGTACCGCCCTCTTTCACAATCTTATGGGCCGCACTCATCCCTTTGACTGCCTGATAGAGATTCTGGTCTAACGGATACCCCGAATTGGAAGTAATCACGACATCAAACCGTCCTTCAACTGGGATCATGGCATGCTGCTTAGTGAAAGCACATCCTTGGTCATGGGCTTCAAACAACTCACCAGCAAATACTTGCGAGATTTCCTTCGATTTATTTAGTGTCACATTGAGCATAAAATGGGGCTTGCACATGCGATTCACTTCCCGGGTCATATCCTGTAGAGGATTATTCACCATATTTCCCCACGTAGCCAAGGGGTCTCCAATCATTCGGGCGTTATGAAAGGTCAAGATTGTATCAATTCCTGCGATGCCAGGCATGATCCCTTTTGGTCCTCCCGAAAAACCTGCAAAAAAGTGAGGCTCTATAAAACCAGTAACAATTCTGAAATCAGCCTCTACATACTCTTTATTCAAATAGACATCACATCCAAACTGGCTATGGCCAACTTTCACCAGCTCATCTTTGTTGTGGCAGTGATGATTGATCACCCGGATACGGTCGACGACCGACTTGCCCAACATTTGAACAAATTCTTCCTCTGTTTGATCGCGATGTGTTCCCGTGCCGTTAATGATGACGAAATTTTCTTTAGGCACGTGAGATAGTTCCTCAATGATCCAGGGCACCAACTTCTCATTAGGGGTTGGACGTGTTATGTCACTAATGACAATAGCTACTTTGTCTGTAGCTTTGACCATGTCCGCCATAGGCGGTAAACCTATCGGATGTCTAAGAGCCTCTATAACAGCTTGTTTCTCTTCTTGTAATCCTTCCAAATGATAAGGTTCGATGATCATAGAATGATCTGGCACTTCTACCTTTAAAGTTCCTTTTCCGTACAGCAGGGTCGTTTGCATGACTATCCCTCCATCAACAACTGTGTGTAATATGAAAAGTATAGCATAGAAATCTAGAATTTTATGGAACCTTTTATCATTTGAACGGTCTTATCTAGTGAGGTGACATAGGTGTCGGATGAAATGGATTACTTAAAATATTTGGATCATGGATATGATCGCGATCTTGTACTGAGTGAATTAATGGAAAGATTCGGGGAAGATGTTTGGAATTTCTCCTTCTTTTTGACACGACGACAAGAAGCTGCAGATGATTTGTCTCAAGAAGTTTTTTTAGCAGCCTATCGCGGAATCTACTCCTTTCGTGGCGACTGTTCAGTCAAGAGCTGGCTCCTTACAATAACCAGAAATAAAGCGCTGCATTATTTACAAAGTGCTTTCATCCGCAAAGTAACCTTGACTGATCGATTATTCACAAGAGGCTATTCCCCTCCTGCTGAGCAGGTTTTGTTTGAACGTATGGAAAATCGGACATTATGGGACACGGTATTGCGGCTTCCTAGAAAGTATAGGGAAGTACTAATCTTGGATTATCACTATGGGCTGAAACAGAAAGATATTGCTAAGCTGCTGCATGTTTCGGAAGGTACCGTTAAATCCAGATCTCATCGTGCAAAAAAGACATTAAACGAGTGGCTGCAAGGAAATAAGGAGGTGTGAGGCACATGGGTGAAAAAAAGCCGGATTGGGCAAAACAACTAGCGGAATCCCCTTTTAGAGAGAAGCATTTTACACGTATATTGAAAAATAAGGTTCTAACTCGAACTCGAGTAGTGCGCCATCGCCGTTTCAAAAGGATCCTCGCGGCATCGTTAATTCCAGCCGTCTGCTTGCTTATCTTTTTACTTATTGAAAAAAAAGAAATCGAACCTTCATTCCTTACATCACTATACAGTTCTTCAAGCTCCTCTATGAAAGAACATACAGCCGCTTACATGAAAGATGGAAGCTTGCTCTTCTCTGTTGCTCCCGAGCCTGGCGCAAAAGCCGGTGAGATGAATGGATATATCTTTCATTTCGAAGCGCCTTTTCAAACTTTCTACGGTAAAACGATGGAGATTGATGCTGTACATATAAAAACAGGTATTAAACAAATGCTCTCTATTGATCATATTCAAGAGCCAAGCAGTGGATATCCAGCGCTTGAACGATATGGGATCCGTTTTGCTTTGCCTATCGATGGCATGTGGGAACTGAATGTGAGCTTAGACGGCAACCGTTACGGTAGTGTTAAATTAGCTATGCAAAGTCCATCCTGGGATGTTACGCCACAATTCCAGATAAGTAATTATTGGCTGCGCGGTATTGAGAATCGTGTCGGATTCATCGATGCAGGATTTGCGGCCGGGAAAGCGCAGAAGTATATGTGGCACTTCTGGGGAACGGAAGAACAACTCAATGGGCCTTTTGAGGTGAGAGCAGTAAAAGAAGGCTCGGATACACTGATAACCGTGTTCGCTTCGAATCCTCTGAGCTCAGCAAATGCTTTGGGAGGCGCATTGAATGGCGCCGATAGAAGTCTTCCGACATCGATGATGCTGCCTGAGCCAGGGCGCTGGCGATTGCTCCCTTATGTCCGCGGAATCCTATTAGATCCTATCGTTGTAGAGGTTAAATAAAACATCTGGATTGAACCCTCAGCAACATGCCGCGGTTCAACTAACACAACTTTGGTTCACCGTTATTTAATGGTATAATTACCATAGTTCATCAAATTACATAGAGTGAGGCGGTAATAGTCATGGAAACAGCTAAACAAACAGTAACGGTAGAAACCACGGTACATGCACCAGTTGAACAAGTGTGGGAATTTTGGACACAACCAGAACATATTACGCAATGGTCTTTTGCTTCTGATGACTGGCATGCGCCAAGAGCCGAAAATGATTTAAAGGTTGGCGGAACATTCGTTACAAGATTGGAAGCCAAGGATGGAAGTTTTGGATTTGATCTTGGTGGCGTTTACGATGAAGTGAGAACGCATGAATTCATTTCTTATACCATGGGAGATGGAAGAAAAGTTGAGATTTCATTCATTCGTCAAGATAATGATACGAAGGTAATTGAATCTTTTGATGCTGAAACTGCTAATCCTGTTGAGATGCAAAAAGCAGGCTGGCAGGCGTTTCTAGATAATTTCAAAAAATATAGCGAAAATGCTAAATAAGTTTTGAATCCTATTAAATTGTATGTAAACCTCCCTTCTGGGAGGTTTTTTTGCGTGCTAAAAAGTCTATTAGTTTACAATTATCACTTTTTAGTTACTATATCACATTAAAGTGGGTACTATTATTATTTATCCCTTTGATCCATAATAACATTCGTGGGAGGTAATTAATTATTTAATAAGTCTATATCAACCTACTCTATTCATTTACTACTATATAAAAGGAGATCATATCATGGGAAAATTTAATGGGAAAGTGGCAGTTGTAACTGGAGGTACAAGCGGTATTGGTCTTGCAGCAGCGCAGCAATTTGCCAAAGAAGGTGCACACGTTTATATAACTGGACGCAGACAAAGCGAGCTCGATGCAGCGGTGAACTTAATTGGAGCAAATGTTACTGGTGTTCAAGGGGATGTTTCTAATCTAGCGGATCTAGATAAATTGTACGAGACGATTAAGCAGGAAAAAGGACATTTGGACATCCTGTTTGCAAATGCAGGACTCGGCTCATTACTCCCTTTAGGAGAGATTACGGAGGAGCACTACTACAAAACTTTTGATGTCAATGTAAAAGGCACGATTTTTACTGTTCAAAAGGCATTACCATTGTTTCCTAACAAAGTAGGTACAATTATCCTGACTGGTTCTACCGCTGGTTCGATTGGCGACCCGTCGTTCAGTGTCTATGGCGCCTCTAAGGCAGCGATTAGACAGCTTATCCGCAACTGGATTCTTGACCTAAGAGGAACTAAAATTCGTGTAAACGTCGTAAGTCCTGGATTTGTTCATACCCCGGCGTATGATTACTTATTCGGATCCGAGGTTGAAAATGTCCTTGAGCATGCCAAAACGGTTACACCGCTAGGCAGAGTGGGAACACCTGAGGAAATTGCAAATGCTGTCATGTTCCTTGCCTCTGACGAAAGCAGCTATGTCAATGGCATTGAACTATTCGTGGATGGCGGAACTGCACAAGTGTAATAACAAAGAGGATGTCCCAACAGCCATGATTATGGCGCGGGGCATCCTCTTTTTCAATTACATGAAACAAAACGTTCATTCGTAAAGTGGAGGTACCTGTCACCCAAGCACGAAAGGGCTGCGTTTCTGCAACGATGAAAAACATCATTACAGTACGAGGGCAGCACGCGGGGGATGCACTAACGATGTAAAACATCGTTACATGCCCTACCCACCTCGGATGCCCGGGGTTTCGCTCTCTGTCCGAGGATCACTTTTGCACAGCCCTCTTTTTAAACCCTTTTAATCCACATGCAAAATTTCGAACTCATCCTGAGCGAATGATTGCTCTGCATAATTTTGACCCCAATTACAAAGTGAACTCAAAACAGGTTCGAGCGATTGAGCAAGTTCTGTCGTTGAATACTCGACTTTCGGCGGCACTTGTTTATACATCTCTCTATGTAAAAGTCCACTCGTCTCTAGCTCTCTAAGCGTTTGTATGAGCATTTTTTGAGTAATATTAGGGATTAGTCGCTTTAACTCGCTTGTCCGTTTAGGGCCTTTTATCAAATGATACAAAATAAGCCCCTTCCACTTCCCTCCGATTATTTCTAAAGTAACCTCAAGGTTACAATAATACGTTCTCATGGTTGAATGATCATCTCCCTTAATTATCACTTTTTGGTTACTATGCACCGTTAATGTATGTACTATGATAATTTTCACTTAAGTCTTATCATATCATTTGCTGATTTTCTTTGTATATATTTCTAACTGGTGGGAAAATATAACAAAAAGTTTTGAAATATAAGGGAGAATCAGGACAATGGATCCACTTATAAAAGAAATCACAAAAAAATTTCTGAATAACGATGATTTCTTTCTTCAACAGGATTATTTTATGAATAGCCCTGTGATCTTAATGGGCTTTAATACGATGATTGATTTAACAGAGTCTCGGGAAGCCATCCATGTCTACATCGAGCATGCTAATTCAGCTAGTAAAACAATGGATGAATTTATGAGCCTGTTCGGTGAAGTGAAAGAGAACGATATCAATGTAGTCATTTCTTCTATTGTGCAGGGCAAATTAATTATCTACTTCGCGAAATATAATCGGTTTGTTGTTTCGCAGCCCATACCTAAATTACTCAATCGGTTTACTGAACCTCCTACGAATGAAAATGTTCTTCAAGGACCGTTAAGTTCCTTTGTAGAAGACATTGAGCAAAATGTTGGACTTGTAAGAAAACAATTAAGCACAGATCATCTTTTAGTCAAATCGTTTTATGTCGGCAAGGATGAGAAAAAAAAGATTTCGTTACTGTACAGTGATAGCCATGTTCAAATGGAATTGGTAAATAACATTGTTCGTCAACTCGAAATGAATGTGGACAAGGATGTTAACAATTTACAAAACTTATCAAGAACAATGGGTTTTTCTGCCTGGGGACCTTTCTCTAAATTTAACACAACAGAACTTCCCCAAGAGGTTGCTCATTCCTTACGTATGGGCAAAGTTGTTCTTTTTGTTGATCGATTACCTTTTGCACTTGTGCTGCCAAGCTTGTTATGGGATATGTTCGCAATGGAAAATGATCGCAATTATCCGGTGCCCCTAATGCTGTCTATCCGATTATTACGTATAACTGGCGTCTTAATGACTTTAATTATTCCTGCTCTATACGTTGCTCTTGTAGCCGTTAATCCTGAAGTGTTGAGAATTGAACTTGCGTTAGCTGTCTCCCAAAGCCGTGATGGTGTGCCATATCCTGCACTCGTTGAGATCCTTATGATTCTTGTGCTTTTGGAATTAATTCTGGAAGCCAGCGTGCGATTGCCCAAAAGTATTGGCCCAACGCTTACCATGGTAGGCGGAATTATACTCGGGGAAGCTATCGTTGCAGCCAAGTTGGTGAGTAACCTCATCATTATCATCCTCGCTGCTACTACAATCGCGAATTCAACTGTAGTTGGATTTCAAAATTCGCTCTCGATTCGTTTGTTTAAATACTTAATCGTTATTTTAGCAGCGATCTACGGTGTGTTAGGCATCTTAGCAGGTTTAGTCTTAGTATGTGCCTACTTAGCGAGTCTAACTACTTTTGGAGTACCTTATATTCAAATTCATCTGGCAAAGGACCGAACTAAAAATGGATAAAAGCTCATCGATCATGATCACGTATTTACTCACTCATTTAGGGCTTATTTTTTTCTTGTATCCGGAAAATATTATTGGAAGCACAGAATCAGCGCATTGGATTCCTATTCTTGTAGGGGTTATTGTGCATTTTGTAGTCATTTCGATTTATATGAAAGGTCTGAGTTTTTTTCCAAACTGGGACATTATTCGTATCTATTCGAATGCTGGAAAAGGAGTATCCCTCATTTTTCTTGCACCAATGGCACTGTATTTATTTGTAATAGCTATCCTAGCCGTGCGCTCCTATTCAGAAGTCATTGTTATCATCTTTTTATCCAGTACCCCTCTATGGTCAATCATGATCTTATTAGTCTTTGTGTCCATGTATCTAGCATCCAAAGGTGTTGAAACGATATTACGTACCGGGGTTCTTCTAGGTATTATTTTTCTGCCCTCGATTTTCATCATTTGCTTCACTTCCTTACAGAACATTGATTGGAATTACACCTTTCCCCTTTTCGAACAAAATTTCTCATTCTTAACGAAAGGCTCGTATTTACAAAGTTTTTTTGCCTTCACAGGAGGATATTTGTTTCTTGGCTTCGTACAGGCATCTATTACTTATCAAAGAAAAAAAGTTTTACTCGCGGCAGCTGTTCTTATCCCCTTCTTTATCTTCTCTGTCTATATTCCTATTCTCACTTTCGGAGAGGCGACAGCTGTAACTCTTCATTTCCCCTTTGTTGTTGTAGCAGAGACACTAAATATTTCTTGGCTCATGTTCGACAGAGTCACCATGTTTTTCTTGCTCACACTGATCGCTTTCAGCATGCTTTTTATCGCAATAACATTTTGGGAGACCAACCGCATCATTAGTCAATGCATTCCCATGGTTAAGCCGATCTATCTAACATTCGTTCTCTCAGTTTTAATCTTTGTTTTATGTTTAATGATTCCCGACTGGAAAGCGGTAGAAAAACTTTTTTTATGGAACTCCCCATTAAGATTCTTTATTTTAATGACGGTTCCGTTGTCTACCTATTATCTTGGGTTGCGCTTTAAAAGGAAGGTGGGTCATGAACTCAATTAAGTTTACATTACAAATTCTCGTGACTCTAGGTCTGGTAGTTACTCTGAGCGGTTGTTGGGATAATAAGGACATCAACCATCGCACTCTGCCACTAGTTATGGGGATTACGAAACAAGATGATGAGTATAAAGTCATGCTGCAAACCCCTGAACTCGATCAGAATACGATAAAATTGAGGATGATCAGCCAGACCGGGAAAACAATAAGCCAAGCGGTAGATAAGATCAGTATGAATAAGGAAAAGCAAGTCGACTTACTCCACATTAAAGTTATCCTTATTGAAAGAAAAGTAGCTGAGCAGGGAATGAAAGATATTGTCTCTGGCTTTATGAGAAACGGGGAAATTTCACTTAAAGCGTACGTTGCGATATGTGATGAAGACATTTCCAAGTTTTTATCTGGTGAGACCAAAACTACGGTTCCCAAAGGAGCTTTTGTTTACGACTTTTTCGAAAAAAATGCGGGATGGAACCCGCAGATCGCAAGAGCACAGATTTGGCAGATTTATCGTAGTATTTATTCCTACACCAATGACATCGCGATCCCTCTTGTAAAATCAGGTCAAAATTCGCCTTGTGAATATGTCGGGTCTGCTGTTATTAAAAATGGGGCGATGGTTCAGCAAATCAGCTCCGACGAAACTCTCCTTTATAATGCCTTCAACAAAGAAAGCACGCAGGGGAAAATTGAAGTGATGGATCATGCGAGCGTCTTAATTGTTAGTAATTCGATGAAACATAATACCGAGTTTGTTGACAATAAACCATACATGAATACTCGAATTAACTTAAAAGTCGTTATCTTAGAAACCAAAGGAAGTCCTTCTCAATCGTTAGTCTTACAAGAATTAGAAACGCTAATTTCAGAGCGATTTCAAATCCTATTTTCGAAAATCCAAAAAAGTGAAGCTGACATTCTAGGAATTGGGCAGCGTTTCCGAACCAAAATTCCAAGAAAAGAATTGGAGCATTGGCGAACAGAATACTATCCTCAGCTGAAAATGGATCTTCAGTTTCATACAGACATCCAAAATGAAGGCTTAATCAAAATGCGTTCGAATTGAACTTGTAAGGAACAAGAACCTGCGGTTTATCACCGCAGGTTCTTGTATTCAAACCACCTTGTTCACCAATGTTTCTCCACTACAAGTCTGATGAAACTCCTTAAAGTTAATTGCACTCAGATCCTGATCTTCCGCAGTAAAGTCCCAGCGCATCTGTACAAGCTGCTCAACATCATGTACAGTAGCCAACCGTATACCCGCCACAACATCCACCCCTCCGCTATCGTTCCTAAAACTCACTACCGCGAACTTTAGAAAATACCATCGTATCTCGCAAAGAGCCGTCTTCCGCGCACTTATCTTGTCGAAGGATTCCTTCCAACGTAAATCCTAAACGTTCAGCAACTCGTGCACTTCTAACGTTTCGTCCATCACACCGGATTTCAATTCTATTAGCTTGCAACTCTTGTACAGCATAATTTGTAATGGCTGCTACTGCTTCAGTCATATATCCGTTATTGCCAAAAGGTGTACGCAACCAATAACCAATTTCAAATTTACGCGACTCCCAATCAATTCGATGTAACCCACTGCTGCCAATGAGTTGACCGGTTTCCTTCAGAAAAAGGAGTAATCTTAGATCAGAGCGATCTAAGAATAGCAACCTAGCGCGTCGGATGTTGATTTCAGACTCTTCAATAGTGGGGATATTTCTGGCCCACGGCATCCAGGCACGCAACTCATCAATACTTTCTTTAATAGCTTCGTTGACCATCGTGCCATCATCCCATAAGGGAGCTCTTATTAGCAAACGTTTACTCTCAAAGCTCTCTGGTATCGTATATAAAATTGGGTTGGTTCCATGAAAACTCATTCGTTAACCCCCTATAGAATTAGTCCTGTCTTCTCCACAATCCTCCGAAACAAGGGGTAAATCCACTCGCTTCGTAGAAGGAAGTATGCTTCGAATCAAAGGTCAAGGTTACAATCTCTAAGCCGATGCGCTCTGCTTCTTGCAGCAATTTCTTTACCAAGGCCTGACCTATTCCCTTATTCTGAAATTGGGGATGCACAATAATGTCTTCCATATAGCCATGTTGCAAGCCCATTCCTGCTACATAACCGAATGCAATAAGCTCACCTTTTGAATCCCTAAGTCCAGCCCAGAAGTTACACCGCTCAAATAACATCGGGTAATCCGCATGTCGACCGTCCCACCCCACCATTTCTCTTAAACTTGGAACTTCGTGTGGTTCTATAAGCAAATTAATAATGATTTCTTCCTCCAATGGACAACCCCCTTGCTTATTCATCTCCTGTAAATTTTCTCCACTACGATAAAACAATCCTTCCCATCTTTTCCGTCAGAGCAGAATTTAATTTCTAAATAACCAACTTATCGAATATATTGGGTTCAAGCAATTGTACGGAAATGGACAGGAGGTAAACGCTTATGGAATATTGTTCTATAACAGAGCCGTCTAAGCGGATATCAGATTTGATAACTCTTGTAAAAGAGACCTATGATGTCCTTCAACGGGAGTCGAATCTGACCCCTTCAAATTCCGCGATCACGAAACTGATTTCTATTTTCACAGAGGCACTCAGGCAAGCATACACACCAGAAGAAGTAAAGTATGTGATGGGGAATGACGATGTCGCCACGTTGCAGAAAGGATTACTTGCCAAGCTGTCAGAAGCCGAGTATCAGATGGAGTTGTTCGACTCGCGCCACCTCTGCAATCAGCCTGAATTCGGATTAGCTAGCTTGTTCCAATATAAAAACTGGGGGAATTATGAAAGTCTTGTTGGCGAAGAGTTGAAGCAACTCCGCAGGATTAGTCGGCCGGAAGAGATCACTTCGCCTATCGTATTCGTTGGAAGCGGGCCATTACCGCTTAGTGCCATGCAGCTCCATCTGAGGTGGCATGTGAGTGTCATCTGTATAGATATCGATCCGGACGCTTGCGAGGCTGCACGTTTCATGATGGAACGGATCAACTTAAGCGATAAAGTGCGAGTCATACTAGGAGATGGTGCGGAATTCGATTATACCAATTACCAACATGTGTTTATTGCAAGCCTTGTTACGCAAAAGGACCAAGTACTTGAGCAAATCCGCCGAACGAATCCGGACGCCTTGGTAGCCATTCGTACAGCAGAAGGCATACGACGACTCATGTATGAAGCGATCAACGAGGAAGCTATCGCCGCGGCTGGATGGCAACTGCTTGGCCGAACATCGCCGATCGAACATCGAGTCATCAATTCAGCTCGGTTCTATCGCCTGGGAACGAGTTAGGAACAGTAAAAAGGTGCAGTCCATTAACCACATGGACTGCACCTTTTTTATTATTTCGCGACTTTGTCCCGAATCATATAACCTTGCCCGAGTTCAATCTCTGTAAAGCCTGCCATATGGCGTGCTTGGAACCTAATCGGCTCATTTCTTCCTATGAGAATGATATTTTGTAGGTCACCTACGCCTTCTTGTGGTAAAGAGAAGGCTTTCATATAGGTAAATTCCTCACTCACCGTAGTATGAATAGCGTTCACAAGCTGGTCTTTCTCACCCTTACCGAACAGGTTCATGATGATCAGTCCCGAAGAATCGAGTTTTTCCCTACAAATTTCAAAAAATTCTTTGGAGATCAAATGTGTAGGCGTTCCTTTTTCGGTAAAGGCATCCAGTACGATTGTATCATAAGCATGCTGCTCTTCATTTGCAAGAATTTGACGGCCATCACCAATGCTGACATTATTCCTACTGTATCCAAAAAACCTTCTGCTTAGCTCCACCACTGTCTCATCTAGTTCTGCCACCTTGCATTGCTTCTCAGTTAAATAAGCCGCTATGGTTCCAATCCCATGTCCGATGATAAAAGCGTACTCGAAGTCCGGGATATTATATTCAATTGCATGTATAATAGCTCGCGGATATTCAAATAGAATACGTGTAGGATCATTCAAATCCAAAGCACCTTGAATGGCACTATTGGAAAACTCTAAAACGCGAAAACTTCCCTTCTCACCATATAGCTCCGTAGTGTCGTAAACGGAAATCTCATGATTAGGGCTAGATGTTTTGAAAAGTAAATTCAAGTTACCGGTCCCTTTCTGGTTGATTTATGTTCTGAGATGATTTCAGTTGGTGAAGGCGCCGGCCTTATCTTTAATAAAACTGACGAATTTCTGAGTTGCCGGGGACAGAAATCGGTCTTTTTTCATATGCAGACCGACTTCCCACCGCCATCCTTCCTCTTGAATCTGAATCCATCGCAGACCCTCCAGATGCAAGCCGGATGTTTTCGGCAAGACGGAAACGCCGAGACCTGCTGCTACGAACCCTGCAACCGTTGGAAGATCCTCTGCATCGTAGGTGGACGCAAGAGTAAAATTCATGTGATGGACGCGGGTAAGGAGCGAATCTCTTAAAGAGCAGTTATGTTTCAAGCCCACGAACGGCTCTCCTGTAATTTCTTTTAAGCTGATTGAATCCCTATCCGCAAACCGGTGATCGAAAGAGACCACCAAATACAACGGCAGCGAAAGGATTGGCACCCATTCATAAGTGTCGCTCACAGGTCTTTCTGAAGTGATCATTACATCCGAAAAGCCGTTCTCTACCTGCTCCACAATCGCCCCCTTGTCTCCTTGCGTCAGTTCGAAGGTGATTTTGGGGTTGGCTTTCTGGTATTCGCGAATCAACTGAGGAATCAAACCAACACCTAATATATTTAAATAAGAGAGATAAATGATACCTGACTCAGGGTTAGAACATTCTTCGATTTCCTGTTTCCCCCGCTCTACCTCCTGCAAAATCTTCTCGACTCGCTTCGCGAACATGGTACCGTATCGGTTAATTTGCAGGTTACGCCCCTTCCGTTCAAATAGCGGAACGCCTAGCTCAGCTTCCAACTTCGAGATGGAATGACTTAGCGCAGGCTGCGTCACGGATAAAACTTCTGCAGCTCTCGTCAGATGTTCGATCTGGGCAACCTTCAAGAAATACTCTAATTGCGTAAGCTCCATATCGCTTCTCCTAAATTCATAATATTCATGATTACTGTTGTTATCATACATATTGTTAATGATTGAAGCAAGCCCGGCACGCAATGAGACTCATTTTTCATGAATATAAGTAATGTAATCTATTATTAATATAAATTAGACTTATGATTCATTCGGACGTAAGCTTAGACATGTGATCTAGGTTCACAACATCAGATTTTATATACAGGAGGATTTATAAAATGAAGCTATCTTCATATGAACATGAATTTCAAGGAAAACGCGCACTAGTAACTGGCGGAACGAAGGGTATGGGCTATGCAATCGTGAAAAGGCTGGCGGAAGCCGGAGCTACTGTGCTCACTACAGCACGTACGATCCCAACAGATTACGAGATCCCCAACGTGCATTTCATTCAAGCAGACATTACGAAGCCGGAAGGCACAGCAATTATAATTGAAGCAGTGAAAGAGAAACTCGGCGGTATCGACATCTTAATTAATACGGTTGGCGGTGCCTCCACTCCACCAGGTGGTGCGTTGGCATTAACAGAGGAAGACTGGATGGAAACCTTGAATATGAACCTTCTAGGTGCTGTACGATTGGACAGAGGTTTGTTACCGCTAATGGTCAAGCAAGGGAAAGCGGCTATCATTCACGTAAGCTCCATTCAGCGTAAAATGCCACTATACGAAACGACATTAGCATATGCCGCATCTAAAGCAGCTCTGACCAATTACAGCAAGGGCTTATCCAAGGAATTCTCCCCGAAAGGAATTCGCATAAATACGATAGCACCGGGCTTCATTCAGACAGAAGCGGCGGATCGTATGATTGACCGTATCGCTACAGTAGCAGGAAGCCGCGAAGCCGCTATGGAAGAGCTGATGAGTTCCCTCGGAGGCATTCCTATTGGACGTCCGGGCTTACCCGAGGAAGTGGCTGAACTTGCCGCCTTCCTGGTTTCCGATCGCGCAGCCTCTATTACAGGAAGCGAATATGTAATTGATGGCGGTACGTTAACAACCATCTAATTTTATTCTGATAAAAAAAGCTCTTAGGAATTGATTCCTGAGAGCTTTTTTGTGCGATCATTTCAGTACTTTTAACATTGCCCATATGATACCCAGATGATTAAATAAGTGCAGTACCGTTGAGATGCCGTTCACAGGAAACTCATGATAGAATTAGGCAATGAAATCTTAGGCATTTACAAAGGGGAATGATAGAAATGACAGATGGTGTAGACTGGAAAAATGGTGCTCGCGGACATGCATTTATCGCCTCTTTTAGCGGAGGAAAAGATAGTGTCTTAGCTCTATATCAAGCAATGAAAATAGGAAAAGCTCTTGGACTCATCGTCATGCTGGAAGAAGAAGGAAAACGTTCCCGATCTCATGGGACACCTCCCGAACTTATCCGTGCCCAAGCCGAATCTATAGGTTTGCCTGTGTTCACAGCGCCTGCAAGTTGGGCTGATTACGAAGAAGTGTTTATCCGTCTTTTAGAAGACGCTAAGAAACAAGGAGCACAAATTCTAGTAACGGGAGACCTCGAGTTGACTGCCCATGGTTGCTGGCAAGACAAGGTATCGAGCATTGCTGGATTAAAACTTGGGATGCCACTATGGGAAATGGACCACCGTGAAACCGTTGAAGAATTCATTAACTTAGGATTTGTTTCGATCGTTGTAACTGTAAATTTAGCATTAGGGATGCAGGAAGATGATCTTGGTCGAACGTTAACCCTTGCTTTTGTGGAGGAGCTTGTAGCTCGTGGTATCGATCCCTGTGGGGAGGGTGGTGAATTCCATACCACTGTCATAGATGGTCCTCTATTTAAACAACCCATAGCCGTTCGCAAAGGTAAGATTGTTCATCATGGTGAATATGCCTTCTTGCCATTGGAGTTAAATCAGGTTTTTTAAACAATTCCGTAAGTTCCGTTTATATTCAGTTTAAAAATGCAAGATATAATCCACGTAACTTATTAAGTAGGAGGAATTGGCATTGGATCTGTTAAACAGAGAACCAAACTCTGAAGTTTTGGCCGTCGAAGCACGGGGGCTCTTCAAAGCTTTTGGTCAAAATCGCGCGGTAGACGGCGTAGATTTGAACGTTCGCGCTGGCACGATCTATGGCGTGCTTGGACCTAATGGTGCTGGCAAGACGACTACCATTAATATGCTGGCAACGTTGCTTCGACCCGACGGGGGATCGGCAAAAATTTTCGGCCACGATGTTGTGAAAGAGTCACAGATTGTCCGTCAATTGATTGGGGTAACCGGCCAATACGCTTCGGTTGATGAGTCACTTAGCGCTACAGAAAACCTAATGATCTTCTCCCGGCTTCTGGGACTAGGGCGTGCAGAGGCAAGGAACAAGACAGAAGAATTGCTTGAGGAATTTGGCTTGACAGAGGCCGCTAAACGGCCATTGAAAAACTTCTCCGGCGGTATGCGTCGGAGACTCGATCTCGCGGCAAGCCTCATTGCGCAGCCCCCTCTTATTTTCCTGGATGAACCTACTACAGGTCTAGATCCACGCACACGTTCACAAATGTGGGATACCATCCGTCGGTTGGTGAACACAGGGTCTACCATCTTGTTAACAACGCAATACCTCGAAGAAGCCGATCAACTTGCTGACCGGGTAGCGGTTATCGATCGTGGGCGTGTTGTCGCCGAAGGAACCGTGGATGAACTGAAAGCATCCGTCGGCACCTCATCCTTGCAATTAATCGTTCATAATCCACAAGATATCGAGGCAGCCTGCCGAACCATTGAACAAGTGCTCAAGGTGCACCCTACGGTGACTTCCGGGAAAATTACTGCGCCGATGGCAAACGCTGATCTTGTAACAGACTTGCTTATTTCCCTGCGGGAAGCTGGTATTCATTTGGCGGAGATGAGTGTGCAGAAACCGACGCTAGACGAAGTATTTTTAACCATTACGGGTCAAAGTGTTCAGGATCACTCTCAGCAGACATCCGATGCATCCACCAGCAAACAGGAGGCAAGAGTATGAGAAGCAATTCAATCCTACCGCCAGCCGAGCGTCAATTGAAAAACCATACCAGCCTCAGCCAATCGGTGCGCAACTCCCTAACAATGGCTTATCGAGGGCTTCTGAAGATCCGGCGCACGCCTGAACAATTGTTCGATGTCACGCTGCAGCCCATCATTTTCACACTGATGTTTACCTACATATTCGGTGGTGCCATCTCAGGCGACGTGGTGAGTTATTTGCCCGTCATTATTCCTGGGATCCTCGTGCAGACCGTGATCACGACCTCCATCGTCACTGGCGTCCAATTGCGTGAGGACATGGATAAGGGCGTTTTCGACCGATTTAAGTCACTGCCAATCGCAAGGATAGCGCCGCTCGCAGGTGCACTCTTGGCTGACACGATTCGGTATACCATTGCGACTGTTCTAACTTTCTCGATGGGATTTATCATGGGCTATCGGCCTGAAGGTGGATTGGGGCATGTGGCTATCGCTGCGCTTCTTGTCATCTTCTGCTCTTGGGCTATAAGCTGGATCTTCGCCTTCTTCGGTGTAATTGCCCGTACGGCATCTAGTGTACAAGGGATATCGATGCTTGTCCTGTTCCCCCTTACGTTTCTTTCCAATGCGTTCGTTCCTGTAGATACTATGCCAGGCTGGCTTCAATGGTTCGTTAACATCAATCCGATCTCACACCTCGTCTCAGCCGTACGGCAACTTGCCAACACAGGCACGGTTGGTTGGGATCTCACCATTTCCCTTATTGGAGCCATTGTCATTGTGGCAATCTTTGCACCAATCACGGTAATCGCCTATATGCGCCGAACTTAACAGATAAAATTAACGCAGCAAGGCTGCCACATATTTACGTGGCAGCCTTGTTTATTCTGAGCGGAGCCAAAGAAAGTTTTAAAAAGTAGCCGGTGACATAAAATAGGAGTACCATAAATTCGTCATAAAGATATCCAGCAGCACAAAATAAAACAATTCCAAACCAATATTACGATCATCTAGCCCTTTTCTCCATACCCGCGTACAGAAATAAGCAAGCAATGCCATGATAATCAGAATACATAAGTAGACCAGAATAGGCTGTAATGCGTCCGGCATCACCTGAAGCGCCGTAGCCTTTCGGTAATCGCTGATGAATAGCGCCTTAACACCCAGATACATGCCAAGTGATACGATAAAGTGCAGCCGCGGACGGGAATCATAGTGATGCTGCCAAAAAGCGCTGAGCACCAGCACATATATTCCCGGCAAGAAGATCCATTTCAAACTAAGAAACCAAGTTACAAGACCAATCCCCCAGAGCAGCGGCAGATTCTCGGCAGCCGTCCGTAGGTCTTCTGCCGTGAGCCGGTTCATCCTCTCCTGGTAAGGCTGTTGATCCGTGGCATAATAGACGCGGTATGACGTTTCGTTAACCGGATCAAGCCAAACAGCAAAGCGAATATCTTGCTCTTGTGCAAGGTTCGGATATTGAGCGAATCCGCCGAATTGGCTGATCTTTGTCGATGAGGCTAGCTGAGCGTCGTTAAAGGTTAACTCATACACTTCTTGGCTGTTCATGCGCCGATTTTTCTCATAAACCGATGAAACCACAAGTGTGACTTCCCCAGCAGCTGTCTGAGAGAAAACGGGCTGCAAGATCGTATCAGAATCGCTAGTCGCAGAGCTTGGAAGGTCTATACGTTCGTCTTGCATGTTAGCAGGTTGATCCCACGGGTATGTGAGCATCTGCAAAGTACTCTTCCCTGACTTAGCTGAGCTGATCGTGTAGGCAACCCTGAGTAAAGATTTGTCCGCATATAGGGTGAAATCCTCCAAATACCTGTTAACTAGCTCCAGTTCTTTAAGCTTTTCCATGACGACCGTCTTTCCAGACGCAGTATCTAACTTTACCATGTTCAGGGCGGAATTCCCTTCCCTACTTGTCGCATAAACAACGGACAGCATACCGTCTGAGTTCATAAACCCTTGCACTTGTTTAATTCCACTCGTATTTAGCTTCATCCAATTCGGCGAATCCATGCCTTGCGTAATTCCCACAAAGAGCGCATCTTCGTTATACGCGAGCAGTACCTTTTTGCCATTTTGCCCCTGTATGGCCTGAACGCCGTTCATCACGGTCTCATTCAGCTTTCTTTTCGGTGACCAAGTCCCATTCTTCCATTCACTCGTATATAGATTGCTGCTTGCTCCGATCCAAACAGCTTCTCCCTCACCGCTGAGATGATAAGACTGAAAAAGCTCCGCGTCCGGCACTGGCCGCACTTCAGAACTGCTCCGTCCCTCGTTGTCTATTTTCACATAGATCAGTTCATCTCCGGATCTGTACGCGAAAGATTTCGTGCCGATCATTTGAACAGGACCTGCTTGCGTAGCGAGCTCCGGAAGTGGTGTCGCCCGTCCATAAGATTCTGCATACGGCATGACCTGTTCTCTTGCCAGCAGCACAGTATGTATAATTCCGATCAAGATCATTACCGCTAGAAACGGCACAACAGTAAACAACTTCCATAAAGTACGGTTTCTCAATCGAAAGCTCCTCATCTTCGAGTTAATCTGACAGATGATTAGACGTCATCATCTCTAATATGGTTGCGAAAACAAAAAGAAGTCGCAATTATGCGACTTCTATTATACGCTATAAATCGATTTATTCGTTAGTATCCATCCATTGGAAGTGGAAGCTTCCTTTTTTATCTACACGCTCAAACGTATGCGCCCCAAAATAATCTCTTTGCGCTTGCAGCAAGTTGGCTGGCAGTCTCTCTGTGCGATAGCTATCATAGTAAGCTAGCGCGGAAGCAAATGCAGGAACCGGTATCCCTCTTGTAACGGCTACCGAAACGACTTTTCTCCAAGCATCTTGATAGTTATCGACGATTTTGCCGAAGTATTCGTCAAGGAACAAGTTTTTAAGTGCCGGGTCACGGTCATAAGCATCCTTGATATTTTGTAAAAATCTTGCGCGGATAATACATCCACCGCGGAAAATCATCGCAATATTGCCATAGTTCAAATCCCAGCCGTAAGCGTCAGAAGCAGCTCTCATTTGAGCAAACCCTTGCGCATATGAAGCGATTTTGCTTGTATACAACGCTTTGCGAACAGCCTCGATAAATTCTTTCGGATCGCCGTCATAGCTTGACGCCGCAGGACCATTGAGACGTTTGCTTGCAGCCACGCGTTCTTCTTTCATCGCAGAGATAAATCGGGCAAACACAGATTCTGTAATAATGGATAATGGAACTCCCAAATCCAATGAGCTTTGGCTTGTCCATTTACCAGTACCTTTTTGACCAGCCGAATCGAGGATCACATCCACCATCGGTTTGCCTGTTTCCGGATCTGTTTTCTTGAAAATATCAGCTGTGATTTCGATCAAATAGCTATCCAGCTCACCATTGTTCCATTCCGTGAAAATATCATGCAATTCGCTAGTAGTTAAGTTTAATACATCTTTTAACAAATGATAAGCTTCGCCAATAAGCTGCATATCGCCATATTCAATGCCGTTATGAACCATTTTAACATAGTGTCCAGCGCCGTCTTCTCCGATATAGGTCGAACAGGCATCCCCGTTCACTTTGGCCGAAATGGCCGTCAAGATTGGCTCTACCAGTTCATAAGCGTCTCTTTGTCCCCCTGGCATAATTGCAGGTCCATTAAGAGCCCCTTCTTCACCACCGGAAACCCCAGCGCCGATAAAACGGAAGCCTTGGGCTTGAAGCTCTTTATTTCTGCGCTGTGTATCAGGGAAATAGGCGTTACCGCCGTCGATTAGAATATCCCCTGGGCTCAAGTAAGGAATGAGCGAATTAATCGTATCATCCGTAGGTTGCCCTGCTTTTACCATGATCAAAATTTTACGCGGAGACTCTAGGGATTGAACGAATTCTTCGGCGCTGTAAGTGCCAACAAAGTTCTTCCCTGGCGCTTCCGCCAGAAGTTCATTCGTTTTCTCTGGTGAACGATTATACAAAGCAACGGAGAAACCTTTGCTTTCGATATTGAGTGCCAAGTTTTTACCCATAACGGCCAAGCCAACCACACCAATTTGTTGTTTACTCATTGTAATTGCCTCCTCTTAGTTCTGCTCTGTTGCAGCTATACGTTTTTGTAGTTCGGCTTTTTGCGCTTCAAAACCGGGTTTACCTAGCAGCGCAAACATATTGGTTTTGTATGCTTCCACACCAGGCTGATCAAAAGGGTTCACCCCAAGCAGCAAGCCGCTGATGCCGCATGCTTTCTCAAAAAAATACACCATTTCTCCATACGTATATTCATTCAGTGCATCCAGTTCAACAATCAGATTAGGAACGCCACCGTCAACATGGGCAAGTCTAGTACCTTCCGCTGCCTTCTTATTCACTTCGTCCATCGTCATGCCGGCAATAAAATTCAAGCCGTCCAAATTGGTCGAATCCTTTTCAATCGTCAACTCTACTCTCGGTTTCTTCACAGAAAGTACGGTTTCGATTAGATCACGACGACCTTCTTGGACATATTGGCCCATTGAATGCAAATCAGTCGTGAAATCAACGGATGCGGGATACAGCCCTTTCTGATCTTTACCTTCGCTCTCGCCAAACAACTGCTTCCACCATTCGGATACGAAATGTAAGGACGGTTCAAAGTTCGCCAGCAGCTCGATCGTTTTCCCTTTACGGTAGAGGGCATTTCTTACCGCCGCATATTGATAGCTTTCATTGGTAGATAGATCAGCATTATTGTATTTCTGTGCAGCAGCCGCGGCTCCCGCCATCATCTGATCAATGTCGAGTCCGGCAGCGGCAATCGGTAGAAGTCCTACAGCAGTAAGTACGGAATAGCGACCGCCTACATCGTCAGGAATGACAAAAGTTTCATAGCCTTCTTCATCAGCAAGCTTTTTCAATGCTCCCTTAGATGAATCTGTAGTAGCATAGATACGTTTTTTCGCTTCTTCTTTGCCGTATTTTTTCTCCATATAATCTCGCAGGATACGGAATGCGATCGCAGGTTCTGTCGTTGTTCCCGACTTGGAAATGACGTTCAAGGAAATATCCTTACCCTCAAGCAGCTCTAACAAATGGGTGATGTACGTAGAACTGATATTTTGTCCGGCAAAATACACTTGTGTTTTTCCATCCATCTGATTATGAAAAGTGTGAGACAAGGCTTCGATCGCGGATCTTGCTCCCAGATAGGAGCCGCCAATACCAATGACGACTAAGGCATCGGAATTTGAGCGAATGCGCTGTGCAGCTTCTTTGATTCTTGCAAACTCTTCTTTATCATAGTGAAGCGGCAGATTTACCCAGCCTAAGTAATCGGAACCTGGACCTTTCTTCTCATGAAGCATGTTATGTGCCACTTTCACAAACTCACTAAAGTAATCAACTTCGTGCTGCTGGATAAATGATAATGCACTGGAATAATTAAATGAAATAGCCATCTGGAACCTCTCCTTTTGAACCTGCTTTTAGTGAATGATTTTGAAATCAGTTGGTATGATGGGCAAAATATTTTTCTTCATTTGTTTCATTTTCATTTTTATTTTCAAGTGGGGTCTTGGCATCAAACCACCAATGATGGCCATTCTCCGCTAATAAGGCATCAGATTCTGCAGGGCCATTCGTACCCGCGGCATATAGATGAAGCGGAACTAGATTCTCTTGGAAAGCATCCAAGATAGGCTGCACCCAAGCCCAGGCCAATTCGACTTCGTCCCAATGTGCAAAGAATGTCGGGTCTCCTTGCAAAGCATCGAAGATCAAGTTTTCATAAGCTTCGGGAACATCCTCCTGAGTTTCATGAAAATCTATTTGAATAGGTTTGAATTTCCCATTATGCTGAGGATCTTTCGAATTTAATTGCAGCGTAATACTTTCATTAGGACTAATTTCAAATATCAAAAGATTAGGTACTTGGCTATCATCATGTGGTTGAGTAAGATTCGTTGACGGCTCTTTGAACTCAATAACAATCCGTGTTGATTTCTCGTTCATTCGTTTACCTGTTCGGATATAAATCGGAACTCCCCGCCAAAAGAAATCGTCGATCTGCAATTTAGCGGCAATAAACGTATCGTTCATGGATGTACTGGCAATTCCCGGTTCAGAAGTATAACCAACGACTGTTTTTCCTCCAATGGTTCCTTCTTTGTATTGCCCGCGGATAACGCTGGCACCAACATCCTGTTTCATCAGCGGCTCGAGATTTTCCAGCACTTTTTTCTTCTTGAACCGCACCAATTCGGAGTTGCTTACATTAGGTAGGTGCATCGTCAGCATCATGAGCAATTGCAGCATATGGTTTTGGAACATGTCTCTTACCGCGCCTACATGATCGTAATAACCAGCTCTTTCTTCAACACCAATAGTTTCGTTTGCGGTAATTTGAACATTGGCAATGTAATTATTAGCCCATATCGCATGAAGGACTGGATTGGACTGCGTGATAACCTCAAGTTTTTGAACCATTGGTTTACCAAGATAATGGTCGATTCGATAAATTTCATTTTCTGCAAAAGCTTTGCTTAGCTGCTCATTTAAATCCCGAGCAGATTGCAAATCATGGCCAAATGGTTTCTCGATCACTAGGCGCTTCCAGCCATTCGCGGAACCAAGTCCACTTTCCTTGATATTCGCAGCGATCGTTTCAAAGTATTCAGGACCCACCGATAAATAAAACATGCGGTTCGGCAAAATGCGGAGTTCTTCTTCCCGTTGTTCAATGAGCTGCAGCAGCTTCTGATAATCTTCTTTACGGTCTATATCAAGTACACTATAACGGAATGCACGTAAGAAGCTTTTCAATATTTCAGGATTATTTACTTTGCGCCTGGAGAAAGTATGGATAGAATGTTCGACATTCGCCTGGAAGGCTTCATCAGACAGCTCTCTTCTTCCCAGTCCAATCAAAGAGAATGATTCTGGCAGTTTATGATCGACAAACAAATTAAACAGTGCAGGGTAAATCTTTCTTTTTGCTAAATCCCCTGTCGCTCCAAATAAGACAAATGTAGTAGGCTCCATTTTATTCTCTCTCCTTCCAACAGAGCTCCTCGATCAATCAGTAGGCTCTGGTTTCTTTTTCGTAACTCCACTATAATATAATTACCACCTATAAAAGAAATCATTATATTTCAGAGGAGATATAGACCTCATCTATGATAAATAATTACGAATTGTACAAAGTTTTTTATTGGGCGGCGAAAACAGGCAGTTTAACACAGGCTGCCAAAGCCCTGTACATTACCCAACCAAGCGTCAGTCACGCTATTAAACAGTTGGAAGACAGTTTTGGGCTCGCTTTGTTTTACAGGAATTCCAAGGGTGTTGCTTTAACGCAAGAAGGTGCCATCCTTTATTCCTACATTGAGCAGTCGCAGAATTTCATTTCGAGGGCTGAGGAGAAAATGGCTGCGCTAAAAAATCTGGACAGCGGCGAGCTGCGGATTGGCGGAAGCGATTCTCTCTTCAAGCATTATTTACTACCGTACTTGGAAGAATTTCATCAGAAGCACCCTGGCATCAAGCTGCACTTGAATCATGGTACTACTCCAGAAATCATTTCTTTTCTAAAAGAAGGCAGGATTGATTTGGGCGTTGTGCGTATGCCTATCGTTGATTCCCAGCTTGAAGTTAGAGAAAGCATACAGCTTAAGGATTGCTTCGTAGCAGGCCCACGTTACGAACAGCTTAAAGGTGAAACTTTATCACTAGAAATGCTGCTCGAATATCCCGTCATTCTCTTCTCGCGCAATAGCCGGGCACGAATGGCCATTACGGAATTATTCCAAAGTTACGGTTATAAACTCAAACCTGAAATCGAGGTCGGGAGCGTGGAGCTTCTCATTGAGTTTGCACGGAAAGGATTAGGAATCTCTTACGTGACCAAAGAATTTATTTCGAAAGAGCTTGAAGAGGGTTCTCTCTTCGAAATTCAATTAGACGTGAAACTGCCACCTACGCATGTGGGCATTATGACTATGCGTAATATGCCTCTTTCCATTTCAGCAAGAAGGTTCATAGAGTTGGTTCAATAGAGTTACTACGAAAAAGAGGCTGTCCCATGTCATCCAGTGACAGCGGACAGCCTCTTTTTGGCTTAAGTTATTTAATTAGATGGGATTATGCGAAAGTTTTTATCCAAATTAACAAGCATCATGAAATTACGATTAAAAGTAAAGATGCGTTTGACCTGATAATAGGACATAGTCACAGCAGTGAATGCTTCACTAAGCGAGAAACGCAGCTCAGGCCTGTCCAGTAGTAATCTACGCGATTCCCCTTCGAATTCAGGGCTGCTGGAGATGACGGTTAACTTGCCTTTACTCACTGCTTTATCGATTGCACTCAGAAAATATTCTGCCCGCTGATAGCTGTATGCATTGCGCAGCCATTCGTGAAGATCAAAAATAATAGAGTTGGTTGTTACGTAATTACGTTCTAGATCATGCAAATCCAGAAACAAAGAACGTGCTTTCGCATAACAGGCATCTTCAGGGTTCATTAACGCGGCTAAAGCTGTTCCATCCAGGAAAATAGCATCCTGTATGTTCATGTGATTATCCATATGACGTCATCACTCCTTAATCCTCTAATCTGCATATACCATCCAAATACAGCAATGGGTTATCTTCTTTTTGATCAACCGAGATATGGGTTACTTCGTATGGTGCGCTTTCCAGGTATTGCGCAATGATGCCATTGACAATTTCCTGAACGGTCGTATGCTGCATATCGGCGATTGCTCTCAGCTCATTATAGGTGTCAGGACTCAGTTCTAACGTGTCTTCTTCTTGCTCTTCACTTCTTGAAGTAATGAATTCGGAAGCGGTAGATTTCGCTTTTTCGAGTTGATTTTGAATGAAGCGTTTATAAGTATTCGTCGCCATCTTGATTCACTCCTTAATTATGCATAGCTTTTAAAGGATTCGTCGTATTTTGTCGATATCAGGGGGTGTTGTCGAACAGAAAGTGAGATTTACCATAACCCCGTGTAAAATCAGGCAAAGCGCACATAATAATAAAAAGACATGCAGGGAGATCTTCTATGACACCAGAGCAACAGCATGTATACGAAGAATTATTAAATAAGGAGAAGTCGCTATCTACCTCCTGGATCGAATATTGGGTGCAATATTCAAATGCATCTACATGGCAATTTTGGGTCAATCTTGCTATGTTCGTCGTTCCCTTAATTATTCTTTGGTTCGTTCTTGACCGCAAAAAGGCGCTGCAAATCGGCTTTTACGGTTTCAGCGTACATATCATGGCTACCTATATTCATCTATATGGCGAAAGAAATAATATTTGGGGATTTCCATATAAAATCGTGCCTTATTTGCCAACAAGCATCACTATGGATGCTTCCTTTAATCCCGTTGTGCTTATGCTGCTGTATCAATGGACCCTAAAACATAAAAAAAATTACTATTTATTTGGAGCGCTTATGTGCGCTGCCTTCGCATTCGTCTTAAAACCATTATTATCAACCATCGATTTATTCCATTTGTACGGCAGAATGAATTATTTCTATTTATTTCTGCTTTACTTCCTGGTTACTATCCTTGCCAAGTTAATAACTGATTTGTTTATTTATTTTCAGAGAGACTCTAGGAATGCCTAATTTGCTTAGAGATGAACAACCAAAAAAGTCTGTCCCCCGTCATTTCCTTGACTTAGGGGACAGACTTTTTGCTATCAAATCGTATACTCCCTCAGATTACTCTTTGCATGGATGGAATACCGCTGTATACCTCATTCCCATCGCAAATAATCCAACAATAATCAGGTTCCATGTGAACATCAATGGATTTTCCTCGAAACACATACCCGGTGACGGATACAGATCCTCCTGCCGGTGGTTGCGGATGAATGAATAGACTTCCGTCCAACTGCGGGCGAATACCCGCCAAGCCAGTAATGATAGCCTGAGCCCCCGCCATACCCGCAATATTATTAGCTCGCTTATGTGCCGGAGTTTGAGGCCGATCACAATAATGCTCTTGTGGAAAATAAGGCAAATGGTTCCCCATCCAGAAATGTCGCTTCAACACATCCCAAGCCAATTCAGGATGTCCCGTTTCCCACAGCGTTTGAGCTAGTATAGGGCCTTCTCCGGCGAAGCTTCCGCCTCCCGACCAGTCAGGATCATTCAGCTCATAGTGCAGATTGTCCTCTGCAGAAATGCTGGATACCCCGTATTGTCCGAGAAATGCTCCATCGCGTAAGTGAGACAGAAGTACCCTCTCCATCTCCGGATCACAGGCCCCCATTCGGAGAGAATCGTAATATTGGATCGAATAAATATACTCCTTATGCCCATCTGGGTACTTGCTGCAGAACCACTCTTCAGACTTATCCCACAGTTGCTCTTTAATCGCTTGGCGTATGGATGCGGCCTTCTCCTTCCATTCGTTGGCTCCATCGATACCGAAATAGTTCGCCAGCTCGGCCATACGGTCATAACACCACGCTCGTTCCGCATTCGGACTAGCGACCGCATGCTCATAACCGCTGCTGCGCATCTCGAGAAGGTGGTGATGATTGCCATAATTTAGCAGTGCTCCCTCATGCGGCAATCTTTCTTCATCCACTGACAGTATCCTCTCAAGCATGGGATAAAGCTCTTTCACTGGTCCATGTTGGCTAAACATGGACCAAGCAAAATGGAAGAATGACCATAAATTATAAGAATACGGGAATGGTTGATCACCTGTCCCATCCGGAAAAAAACAGATATGCCGATCAATGCCGCCTTCGAACATGAAGGTTAAAAAGTCTGATGACTTCTCAGGGCCGAGCAGCATCGTTAGCATTTGTCCGACATAACCTGCCGTATCCCAAGGGTAGCAGCTGATACCTCCGCCATCTATCCCGGATACGGACAGAAACGGCTGAATTTTGAAATCAGGATGTTCCCATAAACAAATGAGACCGCTGATCAATGACCTCCGATAATAGGCTTCGAGTCCTGGGATATCGCTTTGAAGCTGTGGGATCGCAGCTTCTGCATGCTCAAGGCGCTCTCTCCAGCGATCAGCTGTCTCCATCTCCCATTCAGTTAGACTTGTCGGTATCGCTATGCTGCAGTTAGATGCAGTAAACACCATGGCTATGCGGAAAACAGCTTCCATCCCTTGCTCAATTTCAGTTGTAAGTTGATCATGCAGCATCGTAATTCGAACGGACTCCGTTTCCCATATGTGAGGGTCGATGTTTTGTGCAAGCTGTCCTCCACTAGGTGGACAAAATCCCCATTCATTGAGCGGTACTTGATTGATAAGCCCTGGATGAAACTCGGAAGCAATCGTAAGCGGAATAGATCTCCCACAACGGTTGGTGACACGAACTACAAGAAGAAACCCCGCTCGTCCCGTCAAGGGAATAAGATCACTACTGACATTCAAGGAAACTAATTTCCCTTCCTTCAACCAGTGATACGTTCCACGACGAATAATGCGATCTGGCTGCCAAATGGCTCCAGCAAAGAGCAAACCGCAATCTTCTTTTCCCAAATTGCCCGTATCCTCGATGGGTACGCCATCCGCAGCTAACCGCAGATTCAGTAACATATCTCCTGCAGCATACGGTGGGGAATAGAATCCTTTCACGCCTGTAACCGTACCATACTGTGGTGCAGTCACACTATATAAACTGCTGACCCCGATATGATTAGGAGGCGCAACACTTTTGCGAAGATCAAAGGCATATTTTTCTAATAAACTCGACATAATCTCACCATCCTGTAAAGTTTGTATTCACATGGATCTATCCTTTAACTGCGCCAACAGTTAAACCTTTGACAAAATATTTTTGCAAGAATGGATAAACGAAAATAATTGGCCCCACACCAACAATCGCCATCGCCATCCGAACGGTTTCCGTCGGAATTGTTGCAGCAGCGTTGCCTGCTACGGTTGCATCCACCATACCCGAATTCAAATATTGAATATTGTAGATGACTTTATACATCAAGTACTGCAGACTAACCAGATTGTTGTTACTAATAAAAACCGAACTCGTGAACCAATCATTCCAATAACTCAATGTCTGGAATAGTCCGATTGTCGCCATAACGGGCAGCGAAAGAGGCAGAACGATTTGACCGAATATCCTAAGCTCGCTTGCTCCGTCGATTTTCGCTGAATCAATCAGCGAGATAGGAATCGTATTGGAAAAAAAGGTTCGCATAATAATGACATTAAAAGGCGTAACTAAATGCGGAATGATGAGCGCCCAAAGCGTATTTTTCAACCCTGCGGTCGAGTACGTTAAATACCAGGGAACAAGTCCTCCACTAAAGAGCATCGTGAAGAAGACAGCAAAAGCGAGAAAGTTACGATACGGCATATCTTGGCGAGATATGGGGAACGCAATCAAGGAAGTGAGTAGCAGACTGCCAATTGTCCCAATTACTGTGACAAGAATAGATACGCCGTATCCAAGCCATATTTTCTCAGCATCTTGGAATAGATATCGATAGGAATCGAAAGAAAATACTTTTGGGAAAATGTTGTATCCGCTTGTTATAATAGCTTGCTCGTCCGTGAACGAAACCGATAAAACGAGTAATAGCGGATATAAACAAGCCAAACTTAGTAACACGAACAAAGCGATTAGCAGCGCATTGGCTGTTGAGGAGATTCGATTACTGTGATTGTGAGTTTCCACTTTCTCACTATTCTTTAAGACCTGTGTTTGTGTGTCAAAGTGCGTATTCATCTCAATATCCTCCTAAAACAATGCATTTTCCTTGCTTACCCTACGAACGATCATATTGGTTAGCAGCACAAGCACGATCCCCACCATCGCCTGATACAATCCGGCAGCAGCTGACATGCCCACATTTCCGCTGACAAGAAGTGAACGGTATACGAAAGTGTCAATGACATTTGTTGTGGGATACAACGCTCCCGTATTCAATGGCACTTGATAAAATAAACCGAAATCTGCATTGAAAATTCTCCCGATTTGCAAAATGACTAATACAATAATAACGGGCGTCATTAAGGGGATCGTAATACGCAGGATTTGCTGCCATTTGGATGCCCCATCAATGACTGCAGCTTCATAATATTCTTGATCTATCCCGACGATGGCTGCTAAATAAACCACCATGCTGTAACCAATATTTTTCCAGAGATTGACGAGTGGCAAGATCACAGTCCAATATTTGGATTCTGTGTACCAAGAGACTTCGGAATAGCCGAGTGGTTCAAGTATGGCTTTATTAATATATCCGTAACCGCCAAGAAAGGCGTATACCAGATAACTGACAACAACAAAAGAAAGAAAGTACGGGAACAACAGGCTGCTTTGAAAAAACTTCGCAAGCTTTCTATTTCTCAGCTCATTCAGAGCAATTGCCAGAAAGATGGCAATTACCGTATTCAAGACAATAAACAGAGCGTTATACAGCAAGGTGTTTCTCGTTGCCACCCAAGCGTCCTCTGTTTGGAATAAATATTTGAAATTGCCGATCCCTTCCCATGGGCTTCCTAGAATACCATCAACAAAATTGTAATTCTTAAAAGCGACAATGATACCAAACATGGGAATATAGTTATTGAAAATCAAAACCAATACTGGAAACAGCAGCATCAGGAATAAGGCACGATACTTGATAAGGTTAAATAGAAATCCTGTGCGACTTCTCATTAGGTCCACTCCTCTTTTTCTAAGTTACTTTCATTGTAAAAGACCCTCGTTCATTGCTGAATAAAATTATCTAAGATTATGTTAAAATATCTATTCACTTGAAAACGCATCGTAGCAACGAAAAAACGCTGACAATCACAACGATTGTCAGCGTTTCTTGGAATGACTTGATTACTTTTTAGTTTTTAAAAACTCATCAAGCTGCTTTTGCTTCTCGGCAATTACCTTATCGAGTCCTGCCTTCTTCATCTTATCGATAAATGCAGGGAGTTCTTTCTCATAATCTAATAAGCCCGTACTTAATCCGTCGATATACGCATTGTAAATATTAACGATGGCTGCTTCTTCATTTTTCACTGGCTCTGCATTATAACTAAAACCAACAATTTGGGAAGGCTTAGCCGATTCATTAAACTTCTTGTATTTCTCCCACTTCTGCGGATCTTCATTATCCCACAGGTAATTGATAAACTGTTTGCCAAACATATAATTGTTTCCAGGTGAGTAACCGGTTTGCCCTGCTTTCATACCGTCTGGCACTGCAATGATGTTACCGCTCTTTTTCACATAATGCTTGCCTTCAACACCAAATACAAGCGTGTTTAGAATCTTCTCGTCCGTATGCATTAAATTAATCAGCATCATCGCCCGATCTGCATTTTTGGATGTTCGCGATATTGCGGTCATGGCACCGCTAAGGTCGCCACTCGATGTGTAAGGCTGCGTAAGCTCAATCTGCACCATAGGGTGCCCCCATTGCTGGCTTAGAACCGCATCCTTACCTGGTGTCAGTTGCTGCCACTGGGCAAATACCGTACCTGCTTTATTGGCTGGCGCTCCGTCTTTTTGCGTAGCAGGATCTTTCTGGAAAAATCCTTTTTGATTCCATTCTTTCATCAATTTTAGCATTTGTTGCATCTCAGGCGTTTCCCATTGGTTGACTACTTTTGTACTGCCGTCCATTTTAATAGCACCTGGTACAGCGGTGTTTCCGATTTGCTCGAAAGGAATCAAGGTAATGTTGTTTTTGCCGCCCCAGAATGGCGTAACATTCGGTTCTTTCTCCTTAATTGTTTGCAGCATCGGCTCCAAATCCGAGTAGGATTTAATTTTGCTAATATCGAACTTATATTTGTCCACAAGATCTTTGTTAAGCACAACACCGAACTCACTAGCCATCTCTTTCTCAACTGGAACGGCATAAACCTTCCCGCCAACGGCTGTTCCAGACAAAAGGAGCGGGTTCATCTGGCTTTTGGTTTCTTTCGCATATTTATCAAGCAACGGGCTCAGCTCCAGAAAGGCTCCTTTCGCAACGTTGCCGCTGAAATTATCCCAACCTGCCGTGAATAGGAGATCAAATGGCTCCCCGGAAGCAGACATCAAATTGATTTTCTGACTCCAATTTCCCCAATCAATCGCATTGATTTTGACAGTGGCGTTAATCTTGTCCTTAAGCAGTTTGTTCAATTCCGCTTCTACAGCAGCTTTATCCTTTTGTTCCGTACCTGGATAGTAGATCGATAGTTCTACCGGCTCCAGCACTGGATTGCTGCTTGGCGCAGTGGACGTCTGCTCACTTTTCGATGGACTTTCGTTTACGGGATCGCTTTTTGCGCACCCTACAAGCGCCATAGATAGAACGGTTACTGAGGCTAGAAGCGTCGCCCCAATCTTCTTGGGTCTGTTCAGCATGGAAAACCCTCCTTATAAGTTGAACGATGGGATGAATGGCATTTCTGTTCCCATTGTAGACGCTTCAACTCTGTAACAGAATAAAATAATCTATGACAACATTCAAAAATCTATTGTGTTTCTTTCAAGGGATTCCGAGGTTCAAACAAAGGATTTATATAATCGTTGAGATTAATTAACTTTTTAAGGACAGCATCGTCGAGCGAATTATTATATTGTATAGTCAAGTTATTTAATACTTCAATGGGTGAATGGATACCCTGCAAGATATCTCTATACGCCTTCATACGTGATGTGTCTCCCAAATTTTTCGGGGAAAAGAGCGTCGGGATATTTTGTAAAATGAATTTCGGTTCCTTCGGATACGGTGATTCTTCTTTACCCGGAAGAAAGGCAGCAAACTTCGGCTGCAGCGGAAGGTATTGCGGGTCGTTCGTAATGCCATCAAACGTTGGTATGGCGCCTCCTTCCTTATACAACGTTCCTAGATACTCACGGGAATGTAGAAATTTCCAAAGCTCAACGGCTTCTTGCTTATGCTTGGTGTACGCGTTGATTGCGAAAGGCGGCTCGGGATACATCATCAGAGCCCCGTTTCCCGAATCAGATGGTTCAATCAGCGGCGGCATCGCAATTCCCCATTCAAAAGTTGGAGTCTTCATTCGTCCAAGCATGACAAAATCGCGGTTAGTAACATACATCATCCCAATATTTCCTTCTGCAAATTGGGTTAATGCGGTGTCGCTTTTCAGCGAAGTTTCTCCAGGAAATAACCCTCCCTGCTGCTTCATGTCCAGCATAGTTTGAAACCAAGTCTGGTAAACAGAGAAGTCGTATCTCCCCAAGGCAAAATTATAATAATTAAAACCGCTATACGTGCTTGCAATCTCCAGCGACTGTTGAAATCCCGCCCAATCCTCACCTGCTGGGAGCGCAAAGCCATATTTTTGATAGCCAGTACCCGCCTTTGAGATCTTATCCGCATAGGTTTTCAATGCCTCCAAGGTCATAGGAGGATTATCTGGATTGTTACCAGCTCTCGTAAATAGCTCTTTATTGTAAATGAGTCGAAGCGTCATCATGTTGGATGGAATCGCATAAAAATGGTTGTTTTGCTTTGTATAATCAACAGCCCACTGTGGAAATGCTTTGATATCCTGCTCAGATATGACTTCGGACAAATCTACAAGCCAGTTCTTGTATATATATGGCGTTAACCAGCCTGTCCCAATTTGAAATACATCAGGCCCTTCGTCCGAAGTCATACGCATATTCAGCGTTTGGTCATATCGATCACGCGGAAGGTTGACCACCTCCACATAGTAGCTGGGATGGACGGAGTTGAATTGTTCAATTAAACTTTCGATGACCTTTAACTCCTCGGAGGATTGGACAGCCAAAGTTATTTTGCTTTTCTGCTCGATGGGAGCTGCTGAATCTTCACTCGGTAAGTCGATATCCATGGCGCTGCATCCTATCGTTGCCAATAGGACTATCGTGACAATTCCAGCGTTAAGCTGTTTCACCAACCTCAAACTAAAGCTTTTCATCATAATTAATTCCCCTTATAATGTTGGTTGAATGCAGCTCAAGTCCGGTAGAAAAGGAGGCGATCATCGTGCTCCGGAAAGCTGTAGCCATTCTTTCATTAACACGGACAAGTTTAAAGTACCGTCTTCTACTCTACTTCTTATTTCTCGTCATACTGCCGACTTCCATCATTTCCGTTACGATTTATAACGAGTCGTACCAAACGATTACAGAAAACATGAACGTGTCCGTGCAAAAAAACCTCACCATGGTAGAAACCATTCTGCTGAAGAAATTTGAGGAAATGGACGGGGTAGCAGAGTCGATCTATTTAAACCCAGATATGATTGACATCTTATCAGCGGATCACCCAACCGATCAAATTGCTACCGTAAATGAACTTGCGAATCTTAATAAAATTATCGACGGTTATCGTGTAACTGGCGGTCCACAAACACAATTTGTACCAAAGCTGTACATGCTCGACAGGCCCGAATACTTGCAATACAACTTTTCAAGAAATGTATCGACGATCAGCCAGATTGAACAGGAACAATGGTACGCCAATTTGCCGCCGAAAGCTCCCTATTCAATCGCCGGTTTGAATGCGCATACATCTCTTAATGGAACCTCTTATACCATTAAGCTAGCGAAGCGCCTTTTCGGTTTGAACAATATGATTATCCCCTATGTGGGGCTGCTAACGATCGACGCCGACATCGGCGATTTTAACAACATGCTTGTGCAACTGAAGCCTTCCGAGCACAGCTCCACTCTCATCATCGACAGTCATGCTGCTGTGATTGTAAGTCCTGACTTATCTTTGCTAAACCAAAGTCTCGCTACAGCCCCCTACATCCAGAACATCATCAAGAAAAAGTACCGATCCGGCTCATTCGGAGAAACCATCCAAGGGGAATCCATGCTGGTATCCTACAGACAAATCGGTTCGCTCGGATGGACCGTCGTGTCCGTCTCTCCGATCACCGACTTGAACGGCAAGCTTATCTCCTTCAGGAAAGTGATGTACGTTGTACTGGCGTTATGCATGATTCTTGCTTTTGTCATTGCCCTGCTCTTATCCGGAAATATTACAAATCCGATTCGTAAATTTATCAAATCAATGTCCTACGCGCAAGAAGGAAACTTTGATATTCAAATTCAGTACAAACGTAAGGATGAATTCACTTACTTGTTCAGCGAATATAACAAAATGATACTTCAGATCAAAGAATTGATCAATAAATTGTACGTAAGTGAACTCAAGAAGAAAGAAGCGGAACTAAAGGCACTACAAGCTCAAATTAACCCGCATTTTTTGTATAATACGCTGGACTCTATCAATTGGATCGCACTGCGGAACAAAGTACCAGAAATCAGTCATATGGTAACCTCTTTATCAGACTTTTTTCGCTACAGTCTAAGTAAAGGCCGGAATATAATCCCGATTGAAGACGAATTTAGGCAGGTAGAGAGTTATTTGACGATCCAACAGGTTCGCTTTAAAGAAAGACTGGCCTATACCATGCAAGTAGAGCCTGAAGTCTATGGACACTATACAGTCAAACTGATTTTACAGCCCTTAGTGGAGAACTCTCTCCTTCACGGCATTGAGAAAAGGCGCGGTAAAGGCAACATTACCATTAAAGCAAGAAAGGTGGATGATCAGATCGTTATTGAAATTAGCGATAATGGCGTGGGTGCTGATGTGTCTGAATTGAACGCAATCTTGCAAAATAACAATAGTTCGGGTAAATCATTCGGAATGATCAACGTCAATCAACGGATTGTTCAAGTGTTCGGAGAAGGCTGGGGTATTCGATACACAGATCTGGATGGCCCCGGTATTACGGTCACGGTGACTTTCCCCGCAGTTTCTACGCTAGAAGGGTTGGATGAGAATGCTCAAGATGATCATAGCGGATGATGAGGTTAATGTCAGAGAAGGATTGAAGGAAGTCGTTCAATGGGCCGAAATGGGCATAGAAATCATTGCTGATGCACAGGACGGCCAAGAAGCGTTCGAACTTTGTCAGCAATTAAAGCCTGACATCTTGCTAACGGATATTCGAATGCCGATGATGGATGGCCTGGAAGCCGCATTAAAGTTGAAAGAACTAGCAGATCCCGTACGAATCATCATTATTAGCGGGGCTCAGGACTTCAATTATGCAAAAACGGCGTTGAGCTTGAATGCTGATGGTTATATTCTGAAGCCTATCAAAATTCACGAGCTCCAGGAAACTGTAAATAAAGTCGTCTCCTCGATTACGATGGAACGCAATCGTGAGGAAAAAAATCAACAGCTGAAGCAGCAGCTGCACGAAAACATGCCCGTTCTTCGCGAGAAATTTCTAGCTAATTTGACTAAGGGTATGTACAAAAGCGAACAAGATGCACAGAGTAAACTGGATTTTTTTGGATTGCCTTTTGACATTAACAGCCCATTAGTTGTGGCAGTCATGCAGATAGACGAGTATGAAAAAGCAATTGAAAGATATAGCGAGGAACATAAACAGCTACTGACCTTTTCCGTTACCAACATTTTGGAAGAAATCTCAGAGCGTAACCAGGCTGGTATTGCCTTCTGCATGAACGAAAATGAATATGTCACCATTTTTAATCCATCTGCTCACACTGGAAATAGACATCTCGAAATTTGCCAAGAAATGATTGACTGTGTGAATAAGTTTTTGAAGTTGTCCGCTTCTATAGGAGTTGGTAATTCGATTCTAAAAGTTTATGATTTACATTACTCTTACCAGGAAGCTCATCTGGCCATCGCATACAAATTTTACACAGGGAAAGACTCCATTCTTCAGATCGGCGATTTCCAAGCGACAAAAAACGACCTGGAATACCCTAAACTTTATGAAGTAGAAAATAAGTTAATCAACTTCATGAAGCTAGGCAACAAGCCAGAAGTGTCCAGGATGGTTGCGGACATCTTTCATACCCTTTGCGCTAATCACAATTTACCAGTGGATTATGTGCAAAGCATCTGCATTGAGCTTATCCATATGGCTTCAAGAACGCTCTACGAATTCGGAGAAAATATCCAACTTATCATTACTGATTATTCTACTTTATTCAGCGAGGTCTACACGAAACGTGAGGCTTCGGAGCTGCGTGATACGATGTTAGCTTTTTTCGTCAAGTTGACCGACTATTTTGCGCAGAAGCAAACTCACAAAAACAGCCGAACCATTGAGAAAATCAAAGACATCATCTCGCAAAAGTACATGGAGAACCTCACCGTGGCTAGGCTGTCCGAAGAAGTTTATTTATCGCCGAACTACATCAGCCTCATTTTCAAACAGGAAACGGGTGAAAGTGTCACCGAGCATTTGACGAAAGTACGTATGGAAGCCGCAAAAGAACTGCTAAAATCTCCTGATTTGAAAATTTTGGACATCTCCGAAATGGTCGGATACGAAAACTCAACGTATTTCAGTACCGTATTTAAAAAATACACGGGGATGCATCCCCAGAAATTTCGCACACTGTTTACACTGCCTATTTAACATGAATCAAAAAAAGACTCTCTCCCCTGTTTGAATCAGGGGCTTAGAGTCTTTTTTCTACACACGATTAGCTTCCAAATGAATAAATTTAAGTAAATCAATTAGATCAGTTAAACGTTCCATTTGTGATTGATAAAAACGATTAGGTTGAAGTCGCTTTATCGCTATGGCTTCTTCAATAAGTCCATGCCACTGGCTCGGTGCATGACGAATGCCATAGAATCCTGCTCCAACCTTGCTGGTAATATCATGCTCTTTTAACGTGTATAGTTGGCGCAACATACCGAGTGTACACCACTCGATAGCTTGATCAAGCTGTTCAACATTGATTTCTTGTTCCTGCGCATGGTCAAGCTGTAATTTACCCTCTAGTCTGGTTATCCAGCCAACCCAGTAGCTATTTAAGTTATCAATGACATATTTGCATAGTAAATTAGTTTCCAAATCGTAATTGAACGTTATTTCGGAGCCATAAACCCGGATGCCATGATTTTTTAATATCCACCACGTAATTGGATTGAGATCTGCGCCCCTGCCATTGGTATTGGTTTGCTTATCAAAGTAAGTCAATTGGGGACTAATTTCATTATGTATATTCGTTAGATCATCGAGAAGTAGATAAGTCCCCATCATATCTGTGTTTGGGATCTCAGCTTCGACTTCTTGATGCGCTTCGACAATGGCTTGAATATCCGACTGAGTAAGTGGTTCACGTACAAAAGCAATAAAGTCAATATCACTGGAGCCTTCTATATAATCTTTTAAAGCAACTGAACCATACAGATAAAGAGAAACCATGTTCGACGTTCGAGTGTTTAAAGAACGGCTTAATTGCTCCATAGTTTTGTCAACCAAAGAAGGTAACATCATATCTTCCTCCGATTCCGAGCCTTCATTTTTTATCCTTTATGATAAAGGTTGCGAACGATTGCATAAAGAGAAAAATAAAATCGTCCTTTTTCCAGTTT
Source organism: Paenibacillus sp. J22R67 (assembly GCF_059692175.1). Lineage (NCBI taxonomy): Bacteria > Bacillati > Bacillota > Bacilli > Caryophanales > Paenibacillaceae > Paenibacillus > Paenibacillus sp. J22R67. Next base: position 134,518 of record NZ_JCAUAX010000005.1, read on the forward strand.
TAACAGATACAAAGGATGACAATTTGCCAAAATCGGAGTAATCTTCAAGTGAGGGGTTGACCACGGAAAAAGGAGTGTACACGATGGGTTTTATGAAGGTTTATGTCAGTAAGCACTGGAAGCTATTTCTGGTTGCTGTCTTTTTCGTGACGTTGGAAGCGCTCGCGGATCTGCTGCAACCGACCATTATGTCGCACATATTGGACATAGGTGTAGCGGAGAAACGGCTTGACTATGTGCTTCGCATGGGCGGTTTGATGCTGATCATCACCGCGTTCGGGGCTGTCGCTGCCTCGATGCGCAATATTGTGGCAAGCCATGTTTCACAGAAATTCGGCACGGAGCTAAGACGGGATTTATTCGAAAAAATCCAAGTACTTTCGTTCGCGAATATCGAGCAATTCGAACGCGCATCATTAATTACGCGATTAACGAATGATGTGACACAGGTGCAGAATTTTGTAAACGGTCTTATGCGTATTTTTGTTAAAGCTCCCCTCCTATGCATCGGGAGTCTCATCATGGCTGTGCGACTCAATCCCAATTTGGCCGTCGTGCTGCTCATCGTTGTCCCGGTCGTCAGTGTGCTCGTTGCGCTCAACTTGAAAGTGGGATTTGCCCGGTTTGTAGGCGTGCAAAAGTCGCTGGACAGCGTCAATCGGGTTATGCGGGAGTATCTGTCTGGCGTTCGCGTCGTCAAAGCTTTCAATCGTTTTGACCATGAGACAGACAAGTTTCAACAGGCTAACATCGAATATCAGAACAAATCTATACAGGTGACGAGGCTTCTTGCTATTTTTAATCCCTCCATTCTGCTCAGCGTCAATTTCGGGATCGCGGCCGTGTTATGGCTAGGAGCTTCAAGGGTTAGTAACAATCAAATGCAAGTCGGGCATATCGTCGCATTCGTCAATTACATGACTCAGATTTTGTTTGCGCTGATGACCATTTCCATGGTTTTCAACTTATTCGTGCGTGCGAAAGCTTCCGCCAATCGAATCGGTGAAGTTTTTGATCAAGTAAATACAATGACTTGGGACGTATCTACTGCACTGCCCACCGGGCGTCAAGGATGCCAGATTGACTTTGACAATGTTTCGTTTGCCTATGAGGGTGCTTCTGGAGAACCTGTGCTGAAAAATATCAACTTAACGTGCCTGCCCGGTGAAACCATTGGTATTATCGGGTCTACCGGCTCTGGAAAAAGCAGTCTTGTGAACCTCATTCCCCGTTTCTATGATACGAGCACCGGCTCGATCCTCGTAGATGGTGTGGACACTCAGGAACTTGACCCGGCCAAGCTGCGCGATCGAATTGCCATCGTGCCGCAGAAATCGATTCTGTTCAGCGGCACAATTGAAGAGAATTTGCTTTGGGGCAATGAGCATGCCTCGCGTGAAGAGATTATGCAGGCTGCGAATATGGCAGAAGCGCACAGCTTCATTACTGCGTTCCCCGAGGGCTATGAAACTATGCTTGGTCAACGTGGCGTGAACTTGTCAGGCGGCCAGAAACAACGGTTGTCGATTGCTCGGGCACTCATTCGGAAACCGGATGTTCTGATTCTTGATGATTGTACAAGCGCTCTGGATACGACAACGGAGACAAGTATTAAAGAATCACTCAAAACATTCGCATCTGGTGTCACTTGTCTACTCATTGCGCAGCGGATTACCTCTGTTATGGATGCTGATAAAATCGTTGTCGTGGACGATGGTGAGATCGTTGGTATCGGAACACACGAGGCATTGATGAAGAGCTGCCGCGTCTATGTGGAAATTTTCCAATCGCAATTCGGAAAGGAGCTGCCTCATCATGTCAAAGCCGAATGAAGGATCGCGTCAACCAACCCCTGACGTCCCGATGATCGCGGGACCGCTAGGCCGGGGAGGCCGCGTTGCTGCCGTGAAGCCCAAGAATTTTAAAGGCACCCTACGCCGTTTATGGTCCTATTTAGGTACTGAACGAAAATGGCTGACGATTGTTTTCCTATTCATTATTGCGGACTCCGCCTTGACGCTTGCTGGCCCTTATCTCATTGGTGTAGCCGTTGACGCAATGGCGGGAGGTCAGGTTAATTATAGTGTCCTTAATGTGACGCTGATCGTTCTCCTTTCCACCTACATCGCAGATGGCGGGCTTACTTTCTTGCAGAGCTGGGTCATGGCTGGGCTTGCACAGCGCGTAGTGAAGCGGCTTCGGCAAACGATGTTTGCGAAACTGCAGAAGCTCCCTCTTGCTTTTTTCGATGGGCGCTCTCATGGTGATATCATGAGTCGGTTATCGAATGATATTGACAACGTGAGCAACTCAATCTCGCAATCAACAACTCAGTTGATGTCAGGTTCAATTGCCATCGTTGGTTCCTTAATAATGATGCTGATACTAAGTCCCACCCTGACGCTGGCGAGTCTCATCACCGTTCCGCTCGTATTCTTCCTAGCCAAGACCATTACCAAGCGAACGAGTGTGTTATTCAAAGACCAACAAGCACAGCTCGGCAAGCTGAATGGTCATATTGAGGAAACCATTTCCGGACTTCTCGTTGTCAAAGCTTTTAATCGTGAGAAGAAAGCTATCGATGAGTTCAATAACGTGAACGGAAAACTCTATGAAGTTGGGTTGAAGGCGCAGATCTGGTCCGGTTTTTTGATGCCTCTTCTGAGTGTCATCAACAATATCGGTTTCTCCGCTGTTGCGATTGTAGGTGGTGTACTCGCCGTCAAAGGTCACATCACGGTTGGCGTTATTGCCAGCTTCCTAAGCTATTCGCGCCAATTCGTGAGGCCGCTTAACGAGATTGCGAACACTTATAACGTATTGCAGTCTGGTGTTGCTGGGGCAGAACGCGCCTTTGAAGTGTTGGATGAAGCGGAGGAAGTCGAAGATGAGCCTGGCGCTATCGAGCTGGTGAAACCTATCGGACACGTCACCTTCCAGGATGTCACCTTCGGATATCGACCCGATCGGCCGATCATCAATCAAGTCAGCTTTGATGCGCCGGCTGGCAGCAGCCTCGCGCTCGTCGGACCCACAGGTGCAGGCAAGACGACGATCGTCAATTTAGTGACACGGTTCTATGACGCCACTAGTGGCACGATTTTCATTGACGGACGCGATATCAAATCCTATACGCGCGACAGTCTTCGCCGCAGCTTCGGCATCGTGCTGCAGGATACGTATTTGTTCTCCGGCACAATTAAGGAGAACATTAAATACAGCAAGCCGGATGCGTCGGATGCTGAAGTGGTTACCGCTGCTAGGCTCGCGAATGCAGATACCTTCATCAGCCGGTTGCCCAAGCGATACGACACCCCGCTCTCCGAGAACGGCGGGAATTTAAGTCAAGGGCAGCGCCAATTGCTTGCGATCGCACGCGTCATACTGGCTGATCCTTCCATTCTCATACTGGATGAAGCGACGAGCAGTATTGATACGCGGACGGAACTGCATATTCAGGAAGCCCTGCTCTCCATCATGAAGGGCCGCACAAGCTTCATCATTGCACATCGGCTGAATACGATTCGGGATGCGGATACAATTATGGTCATTGACCGTGGTGAGATCGCCGAACAAGGCAATCACAGCTCGTTGATGAATCAAGATGGTACGTATTCCCGTATGTTTTCCAATCAGTTTAAAAATCTTGAAAGTACAGCTGAATAAACACACTAAAGCCCCAGGAAGCTTAGCATTCCTGGGGCTTTTCTTTCGTTACTGCGACGAAGACGGCACAAAGCTCCGCTGCCCTCGCCTCTTCCTCTATCTTAAACCTGCAGATTTGATTTCTTCCACCCGTTTCAATAAAAGTTCCTTTTCACGCTCATTCTTCGTCATGGATGCGGCACGTTCAAATTCCATACAGGCTTCTTCAAGCCGCCCTAACTTGACCAAGAGATCACCGCGAACACTCGGTAACAAATAATATCCCTTTAAAGATGATTCCGACTGCAAGGCATCAACCATCTGCAATCCGAAGGCCGGACCAAAAGCCATTGATATAGCAACAGCCTGGTTTAATTCGACAATCGGCGATGGCGATACGATCGAAAGCGCTTCGTAGAGTGCAGCAATTCGGACCCAATCCGTCTCAGCTGTCGTTCTCGCCTGTGCATGACAGGCAGAAATTGCAGCCTGAATGGCGTATGGACCAAGTGCCTGTCCTAGCTTCCTGCTTCTTTCTAGTGCCGTCAAACCACGGCGGATCAACAATTGATCCCATCGAGCACGATTTTGATCCTTGAGCAGCACGGGTTCTCCCTTGATATCAACTCGTGCTTTAAACCTTGAAGATTGAAGCTCCATCAAAGCGACAAGTCCATGCACTTCAGGTTCCTGCGGGGCAATCTCAGCTAGTACGCGTCCGAGCCTCAGTGCCTCCTGGCACAACAAGGGACGGATCCAATGTTGCCCTGAGGTTGCCGAATATCCTTCATTGAACATGAGGTAAATGACTTCAAGTACCGAGGATATACGGACCTTGAGCTCGCCAGATGGCACTTCAAAAGGTACCTTCTCAGCACTAAGAGTCCTCTTAGCACGAACAATTCGCTGGGCAATCGTTGGTTCGGCGACGAGGAAAGATCGTGCTATCTCATCTGTGGTTAGCCCGCATAATAGGCGAAGCGTCAGTGCAACTCTTGCATCCTGCGATAAGATAGGATGGCAAGTCATAAAGATCAAACGAAGGATATCGTCGCCGAACTCCTCATCCAAATTCTTGTCATTTTCTTCATACAAATCTAGGTTGTGTGCCATTTCAATGTACTTTTGATCACGGAGTTTGTTCCTGCGCATATGATCAATAGCTCGCCGTTTGGCTGTTGTCATTAGCCAGGCGCCCGGATTGTCCGGAATATTGTGATCGGACCATCGATTAAGGGCAATGACCAGAGCGTCCTGGGCAAGATCCTCTGCGAGGCCCACGTCACGCACCATTCGTGTTAATCCCGCGATAATTTTGGGCGACTCGATTCGCCATATTGTCTCAATAGTTCGATGTGTAGAAGACAAATTCACGCTTTATGCTGCTCCCTTACTAATTGACGAAGTGCTGCATCCTTCGCAATGGTTTCGGGATCATCCGCTAACTCCTCCATCTCGAACACCTGTCTGAGTTCAATTTCCCCTTGACCGAATCCATGGGGATCCGGCATACGCAGCGCCCACTCGATGGCCTCTTCTCTGGACTTAACTTCAATCAACGTATAGCCAGCTATCATTTCTTTCGCTTCCGTGAACGGACCATCAACAACTTTCGGTTTGCCCCCAGGCTCTAGGTAGGAGATCCGTATAGCGCCAGAGCTAGGCTGCAAACCATCCGCGGCAAGTAAAACACCTGCGCGCACTAATTCCTCGTTATACTTTTGCATGGCATCAAGAAGTTCTTGGCTTGGCAAATTACCTGCCTCTGAATCTGTTGTAGCTTTAACGATCATCATGAATCTCATCTTGTATCCCTCCTAATTTTGTATAACCTATGAATTGAAAATTAACTGATTTTATTGGTTTCCATAAAGAAAGCTGCAAGCTCCGTGGATATAAGCTTGGAATTGAGTTTCTTCGTATGCCCAAGCCCCTTTTTACTCCTCAATTCCGCATTAGGGAGCACACTGGCTAGTGCTTGAGCAGCATGACGCAGCGAAGCCGGACTCTCAACACCTTCGAGCACCAGAGTTGGCGTTGTGACATTTCCCCATTCGCCTGTTGGGAGCGGCTTTCCGTCCATATAACCAGCTAGTAAAGCTGCATCATATGGAAGTGTGTGCGCAACAGCCATGAGATTTGCCCACACAGCTGGCATCATGCGCATCATTGTGACTATGAAAGAAGGTGCCCCCATACCTTTGGTCATAAAATACTTGATGGCATCAGCAGGACGATTAGCGGCTATAAGCTCAGTAACTTGTTGAACCAAATCGTGAGGCGGTTTACGGTCTGTCTCTTTCACCACAAACGGAGGTTCGTGCAAAGCTAATTTCGTGATGTTTGCCCCTCTTGCTGCGGCCTGTAAGGAAAGCACTGCCCCGGATGACAAGCCCCATACATAGGCCGAGCCGCCAGCTGCTTCAATTAACGCATCAAGATCTTCAAACTCGCGTTCAATTGCGTAAGTGTTCTTGTCTCCACTATTGCCGCGGCCACGGCGGTCGTAGTTGTACACCGTGAAATGCTGTGATAATAAATTTGCCAGTTGTACGACATCTGGGAATTTGCGATAACTGAAAGCTCCACCTACCAGGATGATTGCTGGTCCATGCCCCATTTTATCATACGCGATCTTGGTGCCGTCTTTCGAAGTGATAGTGTCCATTGAAGATCTCCTTCTTTCTACTGCCTTGAATTTCAGTCTCTATAAGGACAACGAATGGACGACGAAAGAATCGACACGATACAAAAAAAATTATAACTTATTTATTTTTATCATGGACTCGCCATGATCGATAGCCGTTATTGCACTAAGCTTGATTCTGTACAACTGGTCTCCCCATACTTCACTCATCACTTCGTCATCAAGAGCGATTAGGTCTGTTGAAGCCGTAAACATCTCATCATTGTATTGGATAATCAACTTATTATGATTGTCATCTTGTAGCGCAATGATGCCAATCCCCTCGATCTGAGGAGAGTGTGGAGTCATCAAGATTAGAGTAAGATCATCTATCACGCGCTCCAGTCGAAAAGTATCCTTGATTTCAATACAGGGGTTTGAATCACGAATGAGACTAATGGAGCGCTTCCAACTTGTGATGCCGGCAGAATCAGCGTAGGCGTTCTCTATGTTCATCGAGATGGAAGCAGCCGTATCTTCTTGGTGATAAATAACGTGATCAGCTCTATACTGTCTACCAGCAAGTTGCTGAACCCCATTTACTAGGGGTACATTGTGATAAGCGGACTGATTTGTCCATATGGAATAGCGTTCTGAAAAGAATGATTTGGATGTATAAGTCCCTACACCGGGATCAATTATCATTGGAGAACCATCGCAATAAACGATGAAGTGACCGATGTCATTGTGATTATGGCTTTCATCATTATGTCCACCCTTAGCCGCGAGGTACAACCCCTTGGATGAGCCTTCCTGTTCCCGCGCAAGCATCACTTGAATCCCGCCAAGCCAAGCATCCCTCATGAAAGGAGACTCTCCGATATGGTGCTCCATTTCTTTGTAATGAAAGATAGCTGACAATAAGCGAAACATGGTTGAAAACTCCACATTGGTTGCTTCCTCGCGCGTTTTTCTCATCTCCATGGCGCCAAGTCCAGATAGCTTTGCATCTTTAATACGGCGGCCATATCGATACATGAGTTCAGCTGGAATGTGTACTTTAGCCGAGCTATCAGCAAAATTGGCATAATAATCACCGTCAATATAAGCTTTGTAGATATAACGACCCACGTTTTGTATAAGAGGCTCTTGAAAAACATCCATTCTTCCGCTCGTCGCGCCATAAAGCAGTTCCAGACAATCAAACAGTTTTCCACCTGCATATATCCAATACTTCGGCCCTTCTTCACAGCCGCCATCTGAATCTAGTCGTTGTATATACTTATCCAAACTGCGTATCGCCTTTACAACCGCATCTTCACGACGCTGCTGGTCGTCTTCCAAGAGCAAGAAGGCCAATAGGCAATTTGAGTTGCACCATGGGTTCCAATTGTTTAGCATCTTCTCTTGATTGAACCCCATCCACCAGAAATCAGTACGATGTAAATAGGGGTCCAGAATCCGATTCTTCACCTCAAGATGTATACGCTCACAAATCATAATGCTAATAGAATCAAGTTTATTTTTTAGCAAAAAATATGTCCATGACAGCAGTGCTGCAGTTTCAGCTGCGAACAATTCAATGATTGGATCCGCCACATCGGGAAGTGGGTCCTGTCTCTTCATCATATAACCATGTCCTGGGATCCCCCAGAATGTTTCTTCACAAATATACCAGATCCCATTGACGATATCATCCATAAAACGCCCTTGGTTCTCGATACATTCAGCAACGACCAAAGAAGCGAGGTCCTGCCTACGTTCTAATAAAAGCGTGTCAAATCTAACACGGTTCCCAGTTCTACTGAAGTCCATATATTGCGTTGCTGTGATAGTTGGCCATGAATAATTGAGCTTGCGTTCAGCTTTCTCAATCCAAAAACGCTGCAAATTTTGTGGAACTTCATGCCATTCCGTACGTTCCTGACTAGTTGGAAATGGCTTGTAATTCTCCCTAGAAAGCAAGAACTCTTTTACAAATTCAGCATCATAACGATCTGCTAATATGGCTATCACCCTCTACCCTAGATGTAAAGCACCATTAAATCCTCATCAAAATACTGTTCGTTAACCTTCAATGCTTTACGTTCCACTCCGTAGATTTCGAAACCTAAGGACTTGTACAGTTTTTTGGCAATGATATTCTCTGACATAACGGTTAAGTTGATTTGCTCCAATCCCTCATAAACGTGTGCTCTTCCAACTAATTCCAGCATTAGTTTTTTCCCAAGACCATGCCCGCTCGCTTCAGGTGCAACATACATCCCGTAGACATTTCCTTTATGAATGCTTTTCAGACCGCTCTCTCGAACAAAGCTTACAATGCCAACAAGCGAACCGCTATCATCAAAAGCCCCAAGTACAAACTTCCCATCCGCAGGTTTTATTCTCTCAACGAAGGTTTCTAAGGAAAATTGCACTTCTCTTTCATAGGTCGAGCCAAAAGCCTCAGGGCTAAGTTTCAAGGCTTTTAATCGTAAATCTTGATACAGTCTAGCATCGGGCTCATCCAAAACTCGAATATTCATTGTTCGTTTCCTCCTGTCTCCTATTTGCATGTAATTACTATTTCTTCATCACGTTATTAAAACCTTGTTTTTGGTATTGATCGTCGCCAACCCCATACAAAAAAACCTCTGAACGAGGCTCAACAGCCATATCCAGAGGTTTTTCATTTTATTGTTCGCGTCGAGGTGCCAATTCAATCGCTTGTTTAAGAGCTTCTTTCAGACTTTGCTCATCCGCAATTCCTTTGCCGGCAATATCGAACGCTGTACCGTGATCTACGCTAGTTCTGATAATCGGAAGACCTACTGTAATATTGACACCGGCTTCCAGCCCTAATACTTTGATCGGACCATGTCCTTGATCATGATACATGGCAACGACGATATCGAAGTCTCCCCGCGTTGCGCGGAAGAATAGTGTATCGGCAGGCAGAGGTCCTACAACTTGAATGCCTTCTTCTTGCGCCTTGTTGACCGCAGGAACGACTTTCTCATCTTCTTCCCCATAACCAAAAAGTCCATTTTCTCCCGCATGCGGGTTAATCCCGCAGACGGCAATTTTTGGTGACTCATAACCAGCTTTTTGCAAAGTTTCGTGAGCCATTCGGATTACTTTATAAACACGATCTGGATTGATCATCCGCACAGCATCCAGAATACCAACATGTGTCGTGACATGAATAACTTTCAATTTGGGCGCCGAGAGCATCATAGAAAAGTCTTCAGTACCCGTCAAATCTGCTAAAATCTCGGTATGCCCTGGATACATGTGTCCACCTTTATGAAGGGCTTCTTTATTTAGCGGCGCTGTACAAATAGCATCAATTGCTCCTGCGTTAGCAAGTTCAATCGCCTGTTTCAAATACATGAATGCGGCATGTCCGGCTTCTTTGGATACTTGACCAATTGGAAGATCGGCCGGCAATAAGTCTAGATCATAACAGTCCACGGTTCCGTGTACGAACTGCGCTTCTGCCACGGAAGAAATTCGGCGAACACGAAGTCCTGTATGAACGAACTGATCCGCTCTCTCTAATAATTTGGCGTCTCCAATGACAAAAGGACGGCATGTTTCATAAATCTGGGCATCCTTTAGTGATTTCATGATGATTTCTGGGCCTACGCCTGCTCCATCACCCATCGTAATGCCTATTATTGGTCTATTCATTGAAATACTTCCCCCTTTAATGCTTTTTTAGCCCTGGATAAGCTATGTTCATTTCCGAAAGCTCCGGCTTTTGTTACAGCCCATACGGGTTTTTCACGAACAAGGAGCCCCAAGGGGATACCTGGTTCTATTTCTTTGATCAGTTGGATAGAAGACACGCCTAGATGTTTACAAACGCCTTTAGCGGTATCTCCTCCTGTTAAAATAACACCTTGAAGTTCGACACTCTGCATAATTTCAGAGGCGATTCCGCCTAAAATATGCGAGATCTGGTTGGATACTTCCCTAGAGTCTAATCCTCTTTGTGAGCCTGCTGCCTTCGTCAATTGCACTTGTTCAGGAGATGAACTTGCACTCAGAGAAACATCGAAACCCTTCATTAACGCAGCTCGAAGCTCCCTTCCGCAACGTTCAATCTCTGCCTTTAAACCTTCTTCGGAACCAATAGCTTGTACCGTATTTAACTCTAATGCAATAACTTGCGGCTCCTTGTTATAAGCAGCTACTTGACCACGGGTCACCTGTGAAATGCTGCCTGCGACTAGCATCACAGGCTTCGTCCCGCTCAGTGTTTGCTGAGAAGAGTCACTTGAATGAACAGGAAGCGATAAAGCGCTAGGTAGGAAATCAGCCAATCCAGCAGAACCTGCCCATAGCGTTTTATAGCTGGTTTGGGCAACCCATTCAGCGATATGCCCGACATCTTCTTCGGTTGTAGCATCAAAAACGATGAGTTCAGTTTTAGCTTCAAGGAGTAATTGTATGTTCAGGAGCACCTGATCTTTTCCTGCACGCAGGATATCTAAAGGAATAAGGCCAACTTTACGTTTGGATTGCGAAGAAAATAACTTGACCAAATCCGATTCTTTGACCGGACATTTCGGATCATTCGCTATTTCGGTTTCACTAACCGGAACTCCGTTCAGATAATGTACGCCCTGTGATGTTGTGCGGCCAATCTTAGGGAAAGCCGGAGCAACAACAGCAAAATCAAAGGGAATGACATCCATGACCGCGTCAATTTCAACACCCAGATTTCCGCGAAGTGTAGAGTCCATTTTCTTATAAATATGTGGGAAATCCGCTTGATGAATAGGAAGTGCTGCTTCCTTCACCCTGGCATATGCGATCTCTTGCGCAACGGAACGGCTGTCGGTATCAATGACGATAGCCTCCATCGCCTGTTGTTGTTTAGAAACTTGCTCGATCTCAAAAAACACTTGTGTTTGCAGCCCTTTTCTTGCAAATTGAACACCTGAATCGGAAGCTCCGGTCAAGTCATCTGCAATGATGGCAATTTGTTTCATGGTGCAGTTCCTCCCATGCAAATCTATAACGATTTAGTTGATTTGACTCTTAGCTCCAATTTTTTTGGCATACCACGCTGTAACGATTGGAACAAGGATGGCTGTGACAATCACGCAAGATGCTACCAATGCTGTTGCAGATGGCACGAGCGGAGCATAAGCAGCATTTGCCGCGGCTACTGCTGCCGGCACCCCCGCCGCATTGCCTGCTGTCGAAGCCGCGGATATACCTGCAATACCGTTTCCGCCAATCAATCGGTCGATAAGCGTCAAAGTAAGACCCGTAACAGCCACGACTCCAATACCCAGCAATACGCCAAGGAAACCTGCTTTCCAAACCGTCTGGAGATTCAAACCTGCTCCTAAAGCAAAAGCAAAGAACGGCACTAAGACAGGAACAGCTTTGGATAAAAACTCACGCATGTCTTTATCTAAATTTCCTAAGATCATACCCACGATTAGTGGCAAGATCGCGCCAACAAATGTCTGCCAAGGGAAAGCAGCTAAGCCAGCGATTCCTAATGAAATCATGGTAAAGAATGGCCCGGATTCCAAGCTCATAACCGAGTAAGCGCCAACATCTTCTTTCTTGCCGAATTGTCCCATTAGAGCCATGTACAAGCCACCATTTGTATCGTTCATAGCCGCTACAATGGCCAAAACCGAAATGCCGGCAAAAAAGCCCTCGCTAATCATGCCACTGCCTAGAAACTTAGCGGCTATAAATCCTACGATGATTGCGGTTAATATTTTAGTGCCTAGCAAAGTACCGCCCTTTTTCAAAATGTACGGAGTCGCTTTAAAATTGATCGTAGAACCCATACAGACGTAGAATACAGCCAAAATTGGCAAAGATCCTGTCATTAATGCGCCTGTGAAAGATCCAAATGTTTTACCCATTGAAGGGAATAATGTTGTAATAATAGCCCCCAAAATTAGCGGAACAATCATCATTCCTCCGGGAATACGATCAATTGTTGCTTTAATTCTCATGATGTACTTCCTCCTAAGAAGTTTTATTGAGCATAGAGTTGCATAATGCAACACATGTTTTTGTTATTGCCCATGTGATGATTATATGACAGCTGTCCCGCTAGAACAACGGGGGTAATCGTTTAAAATTGCAACACGTCTTTCAATTTTCTCCAAAGGGTGGATCGATTAATTCCTAATCGTTTCGCAGCTTTTGATTGATTCATTCCTTCTTTTTCTAATATTTCCAAAAGAATTCGCTGTTCAATCTCATCCCATGTGCCTGATAAATTGATGGTTGCCAGCTGGCTCGATGCTTCATTTTGCAACGATTCCTTTACTTTCTGCCATCCCTCTTTGGCTTCACTCGGGCCGATATAATGACCGTTCGTGCAGGAAAGCATGCTCTCAAGAACGATCCTTAATTGGTGAATGTTTCCTGGCCATAACTTGTGCATGAGATCATCTTCAAGAACCTCTTGCCTGATACCAACAATTTGTTTACCATGGCGGGAGTTATAATTCGCAATTAAAACACGGGCGATTTCATCGATATCTTCCAATCTTTCGCGTAATGGCGGCAGGTTCATGTACATATCCATAAAGGCGAGGACAAAGGACGGCTCCATTTCTTCTTTTTTTAGCATCAACTTGATCGGGTGCGAAGTTGTTACAATGAGACGGGCGTGCGTACCCGTTGTCATCGTAGAAAGCAGCTTGCGCTGCAGCTGTGGACTAACATGCTGGATGTTATCTAGACAAATCGTTCCGACAGATTCTTTGAAAAGTAATCCCGGATAATCTTCCGTTCCAAGCAAAACCGCTTCCTGTTCCTCTTCCGATAATTGTTCGCAAGGAATGATGTAGAGAGCGTCCCCTGCACGCTTACTTGCGGAATGGATGGCTTGACAGAATAGCTGCTTTCCGCTGCCCTCTTCTCCTGTTATCCAAATGGGATTACGTGTTTGCGCCATCGCTTTAGCCCTCTTAATTGCTTGCATAATGACACTGCTGGAGCCCATAACCTGGGCAAACGTAGCAATCCGGTCGGTTATTTGGAAATTGTAAGTAGCAGGACTGTTACTAGTATTTTCTGTAGGATATAAATAAACGAAGTAACTGTAGCTTGGTCGACTTTGCTTGGAAGGCACAATGATTTCAATGCTTACCTGCCTTCTTTGAAACCACTTTGTTTGTTTATTTACGCCGCCAGTTGTACGCTTGCCAGCCTCCTCCAAATAGCGGCTCCATATCGGGTCAATGCCTGCTAGATTCATCCCTCGAATGACGGAGCTGTTATAACCTAATAATGACGCAGCCGCTTCATTGGCATATAGGATTCCACCACTCTCGTTGACAGCCATTACCCCTGTCCGGTGATGTTCAAGGATATGCTCAAATAAATGTTCGCTTTCCTGGGCTTTCCAGACGAACTCATAGATTCTTTTCACCTCTTCAAGCGCTTCAAGCACAGACTCCCGTCCGCTAGTTATCAAAATGCCATTATAGCCCATTTGTTCGGCCGTATTCACGGTGACGACATCTCCAAGAACGATTTGGGCATCATGCTCAAAAGCTTGTTCTAATGCTTGAGGAACGTCAGCTGCCCGATCCACCGAGTAGATGGGAATTTCATAATCAAGCAGGCTGGAGACCTCCGCGACACCGCGGCAAATATTAGGAAAACCAATAATGGCTACCTTGCTATTCGAATTTTTCACCAATGTGAGCACCCTCAAAATGTCATATCCGGATACAGGAATATCGACCACAGGTGTTGTTACATGGTTTTTTATTAATGTCGATGTTCCCCCACGGCTCAAGATGACATCATATTTCCCCTTGGCCGCTTGAACGATTGGAAGAGCATTATGTAGATCCGCAACTTCAATGTCGATCTTTATCCGTGCATCATCTTTGGCTATACTCTCGATTAAACCCTTTAACCCGGGGTATGGGGCGATTGCCAATACTTTTATTTGCATGCGTGACGAGACCCCTTTACTGAAAATCAATGATTTGAGTGTTGCACATTATAACAAATATGTATCATTATAAGCTTTTTGGTTTTATTATAGCCAATTCCTTTCATGATTACTTGATTATGCAACATTAAAATGAAAAAGCTAGCTGCACAAGATCATGGATCTTGTGCAACTAGCTTTTTGTTTACATAATATTAGTTATGTAATATTATTCAATATCCAACTACTCGACAACTCGTACGCGGCTACCATCCAAGAGCGGTTCGCTGCTCTCAATAATAACCACCTCTTGGGGAAACAGTCCTTCGATGGCGGCAGCTTGCTCGTTCGATTCAACAACTTTCACGTTTCTTCGTACGGCATGGAAGGCATTGCCAAGCGGTCCTTGCTTTTCTTCTACCGCGTACACGAATGTACCAGTTGCATCACTCCGTACAGCCGTCTTCGAAACAACCATCGCGCCGGCTTTTCCTTTTTTGGTAATGTTCACTTCAGCCCTTTCATTTCCTACAAGAGATGCATCTTGGAACAGTACCGTCAACTGGGTTGTTTCCACAGAGTTCTCCGTTTGTCCGCCAGCAGTCTCCATTAATGCGGCATTTACGATCTCCGCACCCTCCAAGTTAGTTACTTTACCTGACATAGACCGGATATCTTGACCATGGAGTTGAACCTCGATTGCCTCGCCTAAAGTAAGACTCTCGGCAATCGAGGCAGGAATGAGCAAGTTAATTTTGTAACCTTGCTGTGTATTCAAGAGCAAGATATCAGGTGCGCTTGCGACTCCCGCCATGCCTTCTTTTGCGTTTATCTCCGCAACCTTCCCGTCAAAAGGAGCAAGCAGTGATTGATTAGCCGCCAGTTTAGCGTTCATATCACTGATTCTCTGCTGCTGCGCGCTGATATCAAGCTTGGCACTTTCCACCGCGGCTTTGGCAGCGAGGATGTTTCCTTGATCTTCGTTATGCTCCGCCTGCACATAGTCGTACTCCAGCTTTTCCATGGACAACATCAGTTTGTTCAGTGTTGTTTGCTCTGTTTGCAGCTGATCGTGGGCTTCCTCATTGTTGTACTGTACAAGCACCTGACCCTTATGAACAACTTCATCTTTTTGCACCAGCACCTTGGTCACTTGCCAGCCAAACTGTCCCGAAACCTCTCTTACTTCCACTGGCTTCAGAAAAGCACTGCCTTTAAATGTCTGATCTAATTGTCCAGGCCCAACACTTTGTGTCGACACCTTCGGAAGTGTCATGCCATAGAGCGTGTTGCTCAACAACGTTGATAGCACGAACACAGCCATCATCAGCACGGTTGCAAAGTGCAGCCAGCGTTTCCCGGTTTTGCCTCTGCCATTATTCGTTTCTAAATCCAAAACGATTCCTCCTGATCTTACATTTGCTCACAATCGACCGGGTGTTGCCCCCTATCCTTTTATCCCTGATAACTGAATTCCTTCTACGAAATAGTTTTGAGCATAAAGAAATAGAATCACCATAGGACTCATATAGAGCACGGATGCTGCGAAAACAACCCCTCTAGCCTCCTGGCTGATCTGTGCCAAATAAAGCGATAGCGGCTGATTAACTGCATCCTGCAGAAAGATGAGCGGCTGCTCGACCATATTCCAGTAGTCAACAAATAACAGAACGATTAATGCCGCTAGACCTGGTCTAACAAGTGGGAGAATAATCCGACCAAAGATGGTGAAATGCCCGGCTCCGTCCATTTTGGCTGCTTCCGTCAATACGGCTGGAATATGAAGCATAAACTGACGCAGCATGAAGACACCGAAGGCTGCGAAGATGCCTGGCAGCACAATAGCCGAGTTCGTGTTCAACAGTCCGAGCTTTTCCAAAATAATATAGTTCGGAACTAACGTCACTTGAAATGGCATTAGCATCGTCAATAGATAGCATAGAAACCATTTGTCTCTGCCCGGGAAGCGAAGCTTGGCAAAAGCATAGGCTCCTAATGAAGCTACAATAACTTGCCCCAAGATGATGGGAACGACTAGCCCTACTGAGTTCCAGAACATATGCAGAAACTTCGGATTTCGCACTAAGACTTCCGCATATTGACTGAAACTAAGCCAATCCGGTATCCACTTCAGATTAACGAATGCATCCTTATCCCCCGTTGACGCATCAGGCATTTTCCCGATCCAATCATAATTAAGTCCTATCTCACGTTCCGTCATCAGGGAATTCGTAAAGGTTAACACAATGGGAACCAAGGAGATTCCTGCTGCCATCGTTAACAAGAGAGTTGCTATAACCTTGGTCAGCCGTTTCACAATTGATTTCACTTCCTTTTATTCCATAAAAGATTGAAAACGCTTCTCGATAGCTAGCAGTACGAACACCAGGATCAGGATGCACCCAACCATAAGGGTGGCCCCTGCCGTAAGCTTCTGAATGTCCAGCGAAAAGAACATATTGTTCATATAGTGCTGCAGCATATAGATGCGGTCATAGGGGTAATCGCCTGCGAGTAAGTACGTCTCCCTGAACACTTTAAACGAGTTAATAATCGAGATCAGCACGACAAAAATCATCGTTGGCGTCAAATAGACCAGCGTGATATGAACGAACTGACGCAGCTTGCTCGCCCCATCGATCCTGGCGGATTCATAATAGGAGATGGGAATCGCCTGAAGTCCGGCCAGGAATAAGATCATGTCGTACCCGATATTTTTCCAAATATATAAAACCACCAATACCCCTAACGAGCCATCAGACTGCATCCAATCGATCCTTCCCCAGTTATGGCTATGCAGCCATGCATTTAAAGCGCCATTCCAGTCAATGAAAATTTGCCATATCATAATGATGGAAGCGACCGGCACGACAAGCGGCAATACGAATGACGTCTGCAGCCAATCACGAATAACGAGCTGCCGATTCAACAGGATAGCCAGAATCAAGGATAATAGGATCAGAAGCGGCACACTTATACTCGTAAAAAGCAATGTATTCATAGAAGCTTTGTGAAACGACTTGCTGCTGAGCAGTGCCGTATAGTTATCGAAACCGACAAACGATCCCCCAATCGTAGCATCTGTAAAAGAGTAAACAATCCCCATTCCAAACGGGATGATATAGAACAGAATGAAGCCAGCTGTGCTAGGCGCCAAGAAGATCCATGGCACGATACTTTCTTTCCCAAGCCAAGAGCGAAGTTGGAATTTATTCATTCAAGTAAGTCATCACCTTGTTTTGGATAAGCTTCGCCACGTCACTCGCGGGTTTCTGACCACTGAAGTAGGCCTCGCTCTCCTTTTGAACGATTTCTTCGATCTTGGTTGGCTGGAAGGCAACGGGATGAATGGCGCCCGATAAATAGCCATTCAGCAATTGAATCTGGGCGGGATCGACGGGAATCGATTGGCCGTGCAGTGGACCTTCTTCATAGGTTTTGACGGTTCCGCTGGCTAAGAGCTGTTGAACTTGTTTTTCATACACTTTCTTGTTGACAGGGAAACCGGCTCGTTCTGGCGCAGGCTGGACATTTTCAGACATCAAGTACTGAAGAAACTCCCAAGCCTCTTGTTTAACCGCTGATTTATCATTGATTCCGATGACCTTGTACGGGTAAAAGTATCCTCCAGCTGTTGTTCCTTCTGCTCTTGGTTTGGCATACAACCTCGCATCGTTGCCAGACTCCTTCATCGTAACGAGATAATCCCAGGCAGAATTCACATTCCGAGGGCTGAAATAAGAACTGCCGCGAGTGCTGGCGAATACGCCTTCATCGTACATCATTTTGACCTGTCCCATCATATCTGTAAAAGCAGCCGAGTCGAAGCTTGCTGTCCTGGTAGACTCATTAACCAGATGCGAATAATTTTCTTTTACCATTTCAGCCAGCAGCATTTGCATCATTTCTTTCCCCTGTGAGGGCGCTGCTCCTGCTGCTCCGCTTGTTGACGCTTTACTGGGTCCTTTCTGACTTAGCTGCTTGAGCGTATCGGCATACTTTTCCCAAGTCCAGTTCTTATCGTCGATCGGGACACCGGTTTGTTTAATTCCTTTTTCATCGCCAATTAATACGTTTAGGAAAAAGGATAAAGGTAATCCGAAAAGACCTCCACTCGTTTGAGAGCTCTCCAGTATATTGTTGTAATAGTCACCCTTTAGAAAACCAGGGTCTTTTTTCAACATCCCGCTTAGATCGGCAAGTAAATGTTGACCGACATATTTCTCACTTGGCAGCATATCTAAAGCGAGCATATCAGGACCTTTCCCTGATAACATGGCTGTATTCGTCGCTGTTACATATTTCTCTAGTTCGGCTTCCAAATGCGCATCATCCGTCACCACATCTTGCAGCTCAATTGTAATATTCGGATGGGCTGCTTCATAACTCATCTTCGCCTTCTTAAGTCCTTCATCCGGCCAAAAAGTGGAGAAAACAATCGTTGCTTTGCCACCTTTTGAAGGATTAGCCGCGTTCGTCCCAGTTTGTTGTGGAGCGGTTGACTCTCCTGCTTTCCCTGTGTCCGTGCTGAGATTGCTCGTGCTCGTGCTTGGGTTCGAGCTGCATGCCGACATTCCCAGCATGAGAACGCTTAAGCCAAGCCCCAACCAATAGTTGGATTTCTTCAATTTTATCCCCATCCTTGTCCTAAGAATATTTGATTTGTTACCTATAAGATCAATGTAAACCAAGGATGTTGCGATCACTTAACCAACTTGTCAACGAAATGTCAACGAGATGTCAATAAAAAAAGAACCGAAAGGTGGCCCTTCGATTCTTTATTTAAATTCAATCACTAAGTGTTGATTCACATTAGACCCTACTTCAACTACTTGAGCCGAAGATGAGCGCGGTGCTGGTTCAGGCACAGGGGCGGGAGCGGGAGCACTTCGAGGCTTATCCCACTCATAAGACTTCCATCCACTTAGGAGAAGCCTTTGATTATCCGTGCTCCATGCCATAAACGAGGGTACAACACCTTTGAAGAGTTGAGTTTTATTAAGTACATTGTTTCCATATAACGAAGCCGCATAGACTGTGTCCTTATCCTGTGAGAAGGCAATCGATTTGCGATCCGTAGATAAACGGAACATACTTACCCCTTCTACTAGGACGGAAAGGGCAGCATTGCGTCGGTCATAGGCATATAAGGTACCCTCTTGTCCGATAAACGCGATTTGATCGTTGTGGATCCACTCGACTTGGCTGTCATTAGCAGCGAGATGTTCGTATTGGCGAGTTATTTCGCTGCCGCTGTATGTGTCGATTTCTACATAGGATTGTTTCCGACTTGAACGGACGATCGCAATACTTTGGGCATCGTCAGCTAGTTGAATGGAACTGATGATATCCGCTTGGTTCCATCCACCATACGAATAGCTATTCATACTATGCTCCATCATGTCATATATACCAATCATTGCCCCTACATTCTCGGGCTTAATCGTCATATAAACGAGGTAACGACCGTTGTTCGACCATCCAAATTTCAAAGATCGAACCTGTTCTAATGCAATAGGCTCGATAACCGATTCTTTCTGATCCACCATAGTAATGAGCTTCAATTCAAACGTTCCATTCGTCTGTTTGGCGTAAGCAATCGACTGGCCATTAGGTGAGACAGACATGAAAGTAGACTTGGCTTCGATGCTGAGCAATTTTAGATGCTCTTCGTAAGGAGCATCAACACGATCTAGACTTGGTAGTTTCTCATTTCCCTCAAATAAGGTCAGAAGAGATGTGGGATTGACCCAACCTAACGGTGTTCCCTGCGTACTTGATTTGCTAAGTATGCGATAGATCGTCTTGACATCATACACGCCGTGTTCCCCTTTTAGCGTTGAGGTGTCCCCGGTATCTGGGATGATAATGGTTTCCGATCGTGTCCTCATCGAGCAGCCTGCCAATAAAACTGTTACAAGATAGAGAATCGTAATCACGACAAGCAGTCGTCTACTCATTCCTCGTCACTCTCCAATCTTTTGTATGGCATTTCGATAGAGACAGTAGTTTGCTCCAAGTAACTTGTTAGGCTTATACGGCCTTGATGCTCTTCAACAATACCTTTGCTAATGCTAAGTCCTAGGCCTGCACTATCAGCCTCATGCTTAGTGGAATCAGCTCGATAGAAAGGCTCAAAAATCCGGCTGAGATGCTCCGGACTCATCGTGGGACCTTTGTTTGTGAACGTCAAGCGTACAACATTGGAAGCAAGTTCTGCTTTTGCTTCAATGTCGCTATGGGAATAGCCATATTTGATGGCGTTATCCAGGAGATTAATGAAAAGCTGCCTCAGTTTATCCGCCTGTCCATTTACGAATAAACCTTCTTCCGTAGAGCATCGAATCGATTTCTTATATCGTTTGGCCTTAATCGTCATTGTTTCACTAACATCTCTTAGCAGATAGCCTACATCCACGACAGTTACTCGATCCGCCAATTGTGATTCCTTCGACTGTTCGAGCAGCTTTAAGACCATATCATGCAACCTTTTGCTCTCGTCAATAATATGGGTAATCCCCTTATCAAACATCACTTGATCTTGGATTCCGTTCTCACGAATAATGGTGGCATACCCCATGATGGTTGTAAGCGGTGTCTTCAGCTCATGGGTCACATTATCGAAAAAAAGCTTTCGCGCTTGATTCAGCTCTTCTAATTGATCCCGATCTTGCTCGATTGTGGTGATTTGATTCTGGATGCGTTCAATCATGTTATTGAAATTGGCAGCAAGCTTGCCGATCTCGTCTTTACGCCTAAACGTAAGTCGAGTGTCTAGCTTGCCCTTCATGACTTCAGTAGAGGCAACTGACAATTTCACTAATGGCACAGTAATATGCCGGGATAATAAGTAAGTGAACAGGAAAGCTGCCGCAAAAACAGCCATGGCAGTCACGAAGATTGTTCGCCTTATTTGTGTGCTCTGCTCATAGAGCAAAGTGAAATCCTTGGCAAACCGAATAATCCCGACCTTCGTTCCATCCACGATGACTGGGAATGCGAACAAAACCGATGCTGTGCTATTCTCATAAGTGATTCGATACGCGGTCTTGCCGAGCAAGGCTTGTCTCAAATCATCGCCATCCGTCGTGAACAAAGAGGTGTCCGTCGCGTACAGCTTTTCCCCAGTTACAGAATACATAGCTATGCTTGTGGACGTGTCATGCAGCAAATCTTTCGCCATCTCCTCAGCGATTTGTCCGAAATACAGTTCATCATTGGCAAAATGATGGATCATGAAGGACTGCCGCACATAGGCATTGCTGTTATTTTTCAGTGCAATTAACGAATCAGTCATCATCTTTTGGTTACCGGATTCTATATTTCTTGCTACCATCTGATTTAAAATCAAAAAGAAAATAAGAAAAATGAGAAAGAACCCAATGAGCAGCTTCCCTCTAATGGTGTTCAACATGTTACAAGTCCACTTGTTTTTCAAATTTGTAGCCTATGCTAAACACGGTAGTAATCAGGTCGCCTAGTAACAGCTTTTTGCGCAATCGTTGAATGTGAGTATCCACGGTTCTTGTATCTCCAGCGAAATCGTACCCCCAGACCTGATCAAGCAGTTCTGTCCTGGTGAAGATTTTCCCCTTGGATTGATAGAGCGTCATCAGAAGATCATATTCTTTGGGGGTCAAATCAACGAGTTCATTGTTTCTGCGAATCAAACGCTCACTTGTATAAATAGTAATTTCTCTTATTTGGATGATAGCTTCTTCTTGTGGTTCGCTCGTGGTCCGATTCGCTTGAGCAAACCGCCGCAATATCGTTCTTATTCTGGCGACTACTTCCCGAAGATCAAAGGGCTTCGTTATATAATCATCGGCTCCAAATTCCAAACCAAGAATTTTATCTGTAATATCCGATTTAGCTGTCAGCATAACAATTGGAATGTTATATAAGGCGGTAACTTTTTTGCAAATATCCAGACCATTCCCGTCCGGAAGCATCCAGTCCAGCAATAATAAGTCTGGTTGAAACAATGCTAGCCGTCTCAAGCCTTCGGCACTTGTGGATGCCTTTTGGATGTTATACCCTTCCTTTTGCAAGCCATATTCCAGAAGATCAGCAATCGCTGCTTCATCCTCAATCAGTAATATTTTGGTCTTCTCCATCCGTCCTCCGCATTCATTATGCCATGGACACCCGCACAAACCTTTGATTATTTCTTACATCAAGGACAGGGATGCTCGGTGAAATTATACCTCTCTAGAGTAACGTGCATGTTACCAACTTGTAAACTTTTTGTGTCTAAGTAAGCCACATGCTATTTCATTTGGATGACGAGAGAGCTGGGTTTCTTTTATCAGCAAGTACAAGCAATACAAACAATAACAAAGGTACAACGACACAAAAACTTAAATCAAACCAGACATAATATTCCTTCATAAGATCAATGTAAACGATGATATTAGGCGTGCCTACAACGGTACCTACCAGAAGTATCATCCCTATTGGGATTGTCAGCATATGATTTTCTTTCAGTTTTAGCAAGTCTGAGATGCCAGTTGTTAACGAGAAAAAAAGCAGCAGCGTTTTATAAAAAACCGTTGTGATCCATAAAAAAGCGAGAATCACCTCTAGGCGCTCCAAAAAATGACCGATTGTTATTTTCTGCGCCAATACGAAAGTCGGATAATATTTGGTTTCCATTAGATTCGTCCCGAGAACGAGAACGCAGAGCAGCACAATGAGAAACATGATGACTCCACCAAAAGCAATGCCCGTCAGAATCGATTTTGTCAATTTAGTGTTTCCAGTAACATGCGATACCATCATGAGTAAGATGACCATTTCCGTAAATCCGAACGTAAATGCTGGCATCGCACCTTGCCATATTGGACCCATGCCTCTGGAAGCAATCGGCCTTAAGTTGGAGAAATCGACTTGAGGCATCAAGAAGATGATGAGAAAGAGAAATAACAGCATAAACACTGGAAATAACAGTTCGCTCATGCGTGCGAAGGCTTCAATACCATACCTGTAAGCGATAATAATTACCGTAAGAAATACAATAATGATGGCGTTAACAGGCGTTTCCGGCATCATTTGGGTCGTCATAAATTGACTCATCTCACTTAAAAGCGAGAGGATGCATATAAAAAATTCGAATAGGAACAACAAGCAGAAGCAGCCTCCTATGAAGCGACCAAGCTTCTGACGTGTGAAAATGATTAGGCTTACTCGTTGTTGCTTGTTTGCAATAGATGCGAATAGCCACCCTGCGATGAATCCAAGGAACGTGGCTACAATCATAGATAGCCAAGAATCCTGCTTCGTTGAGGAGGCAATGACTGTCGGTAAAATTAAGATGGAATCACCAATGATTCCCAGAATGATCAAGATTGTAAATTGACGCAGGGATATCTTGCCATTGTGATAACCGTTCATTTGCCCCCTCCTTTCTGTTTCTAACACTGGTTAATTGCTAGTCCAACCATTTAAACAACAATTTTAGAATGGTAAAAGGATTCGGAAGGTTTACTTTTAACGTTAGTGCTCCATAGAGAGCAGTTGCCAATAACAGGAGAACTATGAAAACAACGAGCTCGCGTTTGTGTTTACGCCGGATTAGTCCAGGAGCTTCCAGCCAGAATGTTCCTGCCGCTAACGCTAGTACAGCAAAAAAAGAGGACATGCTTGAATCGCGTCCTTTCTACGCTCCTGCTATTTCATTGTCGAATTTCCTATTGTTCCTGTTTGCCTGATTAACAGCTGGATATCATAGTGCACTTTGGACTTAGGGAATGTTTCATCGTTCCAATCTTCTTTGACTTGCTCCCAATAATCGGGATGATCTTTCCCTAATTGATTCCCGAACCCGACGATATCAGACTTAATCTGTTTGGCTCTATCCACAGTCGCTTCGATGTTGGATTGAACAATTTTCTCTGCCTCTTCCTGTAAATGCTGGATCGTTGCAGGATCTCTCAAATCCACATCGTTGCAAGGTCTATCGACAATATTCGCTTCCGCTCTCACTTGAACATTAACTTCAGGTAGACCATTCTGTATCTTTGTTTTTAGCTTGGTGTCGGAGGAAGTGACTTCGATTCCCATATATTTGTGCCCTCCGCACGCAACATCAATGGAAGTACTATCCAGATTATCGGTAATATCCGTATACCCCTTGCTCTCCTGTTGATCAAGCCAGCCTATCAACTTATCTTCTTTGAAGGCTGCGATGCCTGTATATCGGAAGCGGCTCGGCGGTAGAAATGATTCTACATTTTCTTTCGATTCTCCCATTTGAGGTTCCCCGATTATTTTGATGCCTGTTAGCGCAAGCTCAAAACCGGGTTCAGAAAGTTTATTCAGCACTTCATCTAATGTAATAGCAACGGTTGGCGCCCAATTTTTTTGTGAAGTTTGCAGAGATTGCTGCATGCTATGGCTGGATAATTTCTCGAGTGGCGTATAAAGTTTTAAAATGTTTTCCGCCTTTGTCCCTCTTGCAACAACGATATTGAAATCCATTCGCAACTCATTGTCCCGAAATGAATTATCAATAAAATCTTTAAGCCCCCTTCTAGCCAATGTTTCACTGATCACGTAGAGTTGCAGGTGCCCCATATATACTTTACGCGGAGCCTCAGCTGTCAAAGATCTTGCTGCCTCGAATATCGTCTTGCCTCGCCCCTGAAAAAGCGTACTAGGTGGACGCTCTCCCCCTTTTCTTTGAGCCGAAATTTCACTGGGATTAACGACCTGGAACGAGATCAAATACTCACCCTCTTCCCAATCAACACCGACTCCAAGAACAATAAGCAGCTCGTTCAATTCCCGTCTGCTCCAACAGCCGGTCAACATCAGCAAGCAGAGTATAATAACAGCCAATTTATGCTTCATGTTGACTGCTCCTCCTTCCTAACGCTTACGTACCCTAGTGCTGCCGTTTTCCTGTGATGTATCTGGCCTTTTAAACATCATCCATCTTGGCAGGCGCACAAGAGCATCCTCTAAATCCGTTTTGTTGTAGGGAGAAAATGGGGACATATAAGGCTCACCAAAAGAACGTAGTGAGCATAAATGCAGAAGGAGCACAAACACGCCCATGATGATCCCAAACAATCCAAAGCTGGCTGCTATACCCATAAACACAAAGCGAAGAATGCGTATTGGAATTGACATCCCATATGCCGGCAAGGTAAAGGTGGATATTGCTGTTACAGATACAACAATAACCATGGCTGCAGAAACAATACCTGCCTCAACGGCAGCTTGTCCAATAACGAGCGTGCCTACAACCGATACGGCTTGACCAATTGCGCGTGGCATCCGCAGACCAGCTTCACGTAAGATCTCAAAGGTAACCTCCATCAAAAGTGCCTCAACAAATGCGGGTAAGGGTACCCCCTCCCTCTGCGCAGCCAGTCCAATCAGCAGCGAAGCCGGTAACATGTCCCGATGGAAGGTTGTAATGGCAATATAGAGGGATGGCAGCAAGAGTGAAATGAATACACTCCCAAATCGCAATAGTCTCAATAAACTCGCATAAACTGCACGCTGGTAATAGTCTTCCGCCGATTGAAAAAAAGTAATGAGTTGACTTGGAACAAGCAATAGATTTGGTGTTCCATCAACTAAAATCGCTACTTTCCCCTCAAGCAGCTGTGAAGCTACGTTATCAGGCAATTCGGAATTGTAGATGGTTGGAAATAAAGTAAATTTTCTATCCTCAATCAATTCCTCGATATAACCACTGTCAAGAACACTGTCGATAACAATGGAGTTAAGTCTCGTACGGACCATGTCAACGACTGAGGGCTTAGCTAAACCGTTGATATACATGATGCTTACACCGGTTTTGGTTATTTCTCCAATCGAGATGGTCTCAAGCCATAGCCGAGGGTCCTTGATCTTACGACGGATCAGGGATGTATTCGTGCGAAGGGTCTCCGTGAAACTTTCCCTTGGACCGCGCACGGACGTCTGGTTCGTCGACTCGGTCACCTCGCGTCCCTTCCATTCGCGTACGTCTGCGCGATAAGCGATGTTAGTGTCTTTGAGCAAAATGATGGCTTCACCAGAAAGTAAATTTGTGAACAAAGACGTCATTTCCGTAACTGTGTTAATCGATCCAACTCCGACTAATAGTTCTTTGGCAAATGATTCTGTACCCAAACTGTCCAACTGCGAGACAACGCTTAGTTTATGATTTAACACGTCATAAATATAATGATTAATGGCTGTTGTATCCGACAAACCATCGATATATACGACGGCTGCTGCAATGTCTGACTGTTCATTGAAACGGATCTCTCGGATGACCAAGTCATCGCTTCCGCCCAAATCCTTTTTAATTCGTTCGAGGTTATGTTCAACGATCGGGTTTATGGAAACCGCTGTATCTTCAGCCAAACAACCTCCCTCCTTATTGTCGACACCATCTGAAGATGAGTCATATCCAACATGCTCGTCTACTTTTTAGTATTTTCATCCAATTATATTTTTATCCCAGCATGAAAAAAAGTGCCAGCGATTAAGTTGCTGACACTTTTCCCTAACACCAGTTATGTAATGATCTAAATGTTCTCAAATTTAACAGGTCTCATAAATAGCTTATTAATCTGCTCTAGCGCATCTTGGGCTTCCCAAACAATGGCATTCACAGCCTGGCAAATGGGCAGTTCTACCTCATACTTGGCAGACAATTGAAGTAAAGCTTTAACAGTGGCAGCCCCTTCAGCTAATTTCTCGAAAGGCTCCTGTCTAACAAAAGCCTCCCCAAAGCGCCGATTATGGCTATGCTTCGAAAATACCGTTGCCTCATAATCACCCAGATGACCCAATCCGTATACAGTCAACTCATTTCCGCCCATGGCCTTGACTAACCTGGCTATTTCTTTCGTTCCTCTAGCCATTAAAGCGCCTTTCAAACTTGTATAACCCAATCCATCCAATATCCCTGCTGCAATGCCGATCACATTTTTCGCGGCCGCCCCAATCTCATTGCCTAATACATCTTCCCCATAGTAAAAGCGGATCGTTTCACTTCCCAAGCTATCTACGATTAACTTCGTAACGTGATTATCCTCCGAGTCAATGACCATACAGTTCGGAATATCCT
This sequence comes from Paenibacillus sp. J22R67, assembly GCF_059692175.1. Taxonomy (NCBI): domain Bacteria; kingdom Bacillati; phylum Bacillota; class Bacilli; order Caryophanales; family Paenibacillaceae; genus Paenibacillus; species Paenibacillus sp. J22R67. The sequence goes on from NZ_JCAUAX010000005.1 coordinate 161,779, forward strand.
GCACAAAATCTTGCACATGACCGGGACCGACCCAGATAGCAACTCGAACGGGCTGCTGAATTTCTTCCTGAAACACACGTGTAAGCCTTTCCCCGGATTCCATCTCAAGACCTTTCATACACAGAACAAAAGTCTTGTTAGTAAGATCCAATGAAGTAAGCTGCTTAGCAAAGCCTCTAAGCTCTTGCGCGCTAATCGCGATGAAGATAAGTTCAGCAAATGCAATGGCTTCTTCCAGGTTATTCGTTAACTGAATATTTTGTGGCAAAAGCAAATAATCATTCGTTCTCGTTTGCGAGAGCTTTTGATAAGTAAGGGAAGCGTCTCTTCCCCATAACTTAACATCATGTCCTTGTTTACTCGCATACCAGGATAAAAAGGATCCCCATCTCCCACAGCCTAATACGGTAACCTGCATCACATAGCACTTCCTTTGCGTCAATCTGTGGCGTAAATACTTTCTATGCACTTCCATTATTCGCGATAAAAGTTGACTATCCTTTCGCTGCCCTTAAAAACAATAAATCCGCCTGTTAGGCGGATTTATAAGCGTGACTATTTTTTGGGCAGCCACAAACGATTTGACGTGCGGCCCCCCAGAAGAGGTCTGCCCACTTGCATTTTTCTCGGCTTACCCGTAGGAATTTTACGCAGCGATGAGATGGTCTTGGACGGCAACGCCACGGGACCAATAGCCTTATTCGCACTACGGATTGCGGTTAAAGTGAGTGTGAAATTCGCAACAAGTAAGCCCATTCGAATGCCTCTAAATCCAACCGTTCTACAGGTGGAGCAGCCTGTGTCCCAACACCAACGATACGGCGTCGAAGGTACTTGTGTGAAGAATTGCCCTGCCCAGCGGCGTCCGAACGCATCCTCTGCATAATAATAAAACGTTTGCCCGCCAACGAACCCACTCCAAACTTGTCTCGTTTGCCCAGGGTCCACTCTGTACCAACCTGTTTTGACAAAGGTGGTTGGTCGACAGAGTAAATTAAAGTATCCGAAGGAAATAAACAGTGCAGCATTCGTGGCGTTTCGGAAACTGAAACCCATAGTTCGTCACTTCCTATTCCATTATAGTAATCTTACAGTTTATACTATGAGATTACTGGAAATTGGAAAGGGACAAACGTTGGCTCTCACAAAATATCATCAAGTACTAGAACATTAACTTCGATCTCCATTCCGATCTGTTACTAGGCTCTTAAAATTATTCAATTTATAATTTATTTTCTCAAGAGCAATGCTCATTTCAGCCATTTGTTCCTCTATCTCCACTTTGTGCTTATCAAGAACTTGATAACAACTTTCATAGTCTTGATCAATATAGAACTGGATATATCGGTCGATTTCTTTTAACGGCATTTGTGTTCGTTTCAGTTGAGTAATGAAAATGAACCGTTCAAGGTCGCCGCTCGTATATTCACGCTGTCCATTGCCTTTACGCTTAGGTAGCGGTAGGATCCCGAGTTTCTCATAATACCGAATCGTATCTATCGTCAGTCCCGTCTTCTCAGAAAGCTCTGAGATTGAGAGTTTAAGTTCCATATTTAGCCTCCTCTCTAACATCTTATTGCCTAGAGTATAGTCCAGGTCAACCGAAATGGTCGACGATAAAACAATAAAGGCCGCTACTTAGCGACCTTTCACAGTTTCGTGCTGCATTTCGTATTCCAACTCTTTTTTAATTTTATCTGGCATTTTATCCGGCTTAGTGCCAAACCACTTCGTATACATCGTTTCGTATGTCCCGTCTTTACTGATAGCCTCGATCCCTTGGTTCACTTTACCAATATATTTATTGCGTTTCTTCCCAACGACGGCGTATCTTTCTTTGTTGAACGTTTCTCCAACCATTTTCACTTGCCCTTGCGCTTTGTCCTGTAGAAAATCATGCGCGTTTCGCTCATCGAATATGGCGGCATCCACCGTATTGTTTTTTAATTCGTTGTAGACATCCGCAACATTGGAATAGCTCCGAATTTTAGCCCCTTGAATTTCACCAGCGTAGTTAAAAGCTGTCGATCCATTTTTGGTTGCCACCACTTTTTGAGCTAAATCCTCCTTGCCTTTAATTACACCATTATCGGTAGATGTCAACACGACTAGCCCCGTTTGAAAATAAGGACTGGAGTACTCAAAATTGTTCTTACGGGCGTTGCTGACTGTCATGCCGGCCATCGCCAGATCAACTGCACCGGACTTGACGCTCTTGATTAATTCTCCATGCTCCATGGGAACGAGCTCATACTTTATATCCGTTTTTTGCGCTATTGCTTGCCACAAATCGACCTCGAAGCCCTTCTTATCCCCGTTTTCCATATACGTGAACGGACGGAAGTTTTGCTCGATCCCGACTTTGACCGTTTCCTTTTTCCCGCACCCTGAGGCCGCCATCATAACCAATAGGACGGCTAACAGAGCGATGCTCCGCTTGCTTCGAATTCCAACCATAGCTTGTATACCCTCCTTCTCATAACAACGGTATTATTTGTTAATCGATGAGAGGTTATACTTGGTTATTTACATAGAACTACCGATAAGTCGGTGCGATAACGCCCCTATCAGCCTCAATCTTGATCAGATCAATGCCATTAACCAAATCGAATCGTTCATTTCCTTTTACAGCTACACGCCACTCCTGCCCTTCATAAGAAACAATGCCTTCAACCGTTCGAATACTCATCCCTATCAAAGATTTCAGCTTTCCTTCTCGATCTGTTACGGCTCTGAGTCCATTCGGAAACCGAAGCAGTACTTTCCCGTCCTGATAAACGATAGATTCGTCTACTGTATTCACTAATTCAAAGGTAACGCCATCTACATTACGGCTATAGGCTGTTGCATCAGCAATCTCTTCCCCGTGGTCGACGGCATACGGAAGCAGCCCCGTGAACCAAAGCTCATTATCCGGTCTAGGCATAATTCCGCATAGACGTTCAACATAATCCAGCACGCACATAATAGCCGGTGAGTAGGTTTGTGTAAAACCCTCTTCACCTGTCCAAGGGCTAAGCGCTTGAGCGAAACGTGTCATTTTATGAAAAGCCGCCATGATTGGATACAGCACATACGTCAACTCTACGAACCGTCCATGATGCTCAAAGGCATGCGGTGCACGGATCAGGCTGAGAAAATTGGATGAGCCCGCCCAGCTGTTGTAGGATGAAAAAGGATCAAATCGAGGATCATCCATCGCAATTGAGGTAAAAGGATACTTGGCAAAAAATTTCCGTGTGTTGAGCAAATATTTACGCAGCGCTTGGTCGAAGAATGCCTGATCGCCTACTTCACAAGCAAGCACACGCAGAAGGACATCCGATTGAACACGGACCAGTTCGTCATTTTTATCACGATCATAGAAGAACTGATCCGTTTCATCGAAACAGTATTGGAATAATCGGTTTAAACTGATTGCTGCTTTTTCCCGCCATGGCTCACCGCTTTCCCCTAACTCTTCTGCCATTTTGGCCAAATAAAGGCGCTGACAATAGACATTTGCCGTTAAATCCGGTGCAATAAACGGTAAAATCGGCGAGTCCGGATTGTATTCTCGAGGATCATTCCTATGAGGCGTATCTGGTACATGCCAGAAACGCGGCGACAAGTCATGCCCCGTATCGAACGTACAGAACGCTTCCACAGCATCCGTACCTCGCGTATTGCGATAAGTGACTAGCCACTCATCATAGCGCTGCATTGCCGCGTACATTTTACGTAGGAAGGTTTGATCCTTCCCATTCATTTGATAGTGATTCCATACGCTTCGCGCAAGTGGTGTCACCAGCTGGATTTGTCTGTACGATGGGCCATTTTCGGTCAATTTATAAGGTATCAAACCATCTTCACGCTGGTAGTCAGCAAACATTTCGTACGTCGTTTGCGACACGGATGGGATAAACCGCGAAAGCAGCTCAGCATTAATCGTCCCAGTGCTTTCCAGCCAACACCCTAAATAGATGCCGCCTTCGTGTAAAATAGGCTTGTCGCCGAGGGTTGGAACGACACAGTCCAACAACTTGCGGAGAGCCTCGTAGTAGACATCCTCAAATTTATCCGAGGATGCGGCAAATTTCACGCCATGCTGCATCCATTCTTGGACTACTTGACCATCAGAAGCTTTTCTGAGTTCACCGATCTTTTCCTCCGTTTGAATCCCACGAAGTTTCGTAAGCAAATCCTCTCTCATGCTTCAGCCTCTTTTCTTGTCTCTATTAGGAATTCCAACAAGCTCATTCAGCAGATAAGAAAAGACTGCCAGTGGCAGCCTTTTCTCCCGCAAGCGGATTCCTTATTTGTTATTGTTGAAAATCTTCACAGTCCCGGTGTAGAAGTCGGTCACGCCTTTTTTTACATCTTTTTTTCCAAAGCCGATTTCCTGTACGGTAGTTTCAATTAATTTCGTATATTCCGTATTGCCCGGAGGGTTGTAGCTGACCGCGAACGGTTCTTTATTTGTCGCTGCAGAAACACGACTCGTGTAATCATAGATGACTTGATCTACTGGATTCGCATCCTTCTTCAACAGCTCACGCATTTTGGAAGTAACTGGAACGCCACGGTCATTGCCCAAAATTTTCGCTGCATCCGGATCGTTAATCCAGTAATTCATCAGCATCGCCACTTCCTTCGGATGCTTTGTTTTTGCATAACCGGACAGGCCTTGGCTGGATTCGAATACGACACCCGTTCCTTTCGGTCCGCGAGGCAGTTGAACTAGCTCCAGCTTATCTGGAATCAAGTTCTGATGAGCGCCTAGCTGATTCGAAGCGAGCAAGCTCATTGCCACTTTCCCCGTCACAACGAGCGATTTACTCGTATCCGCAGGGGGATTCGATACCTGCAAGGCAGGTGTTACAACGCCCCCAGCTTTGGTCATTGTATCCCATAATCCGAACCACTCTTCCGCATCCTGCTGCTCAAAGCCAAGCTTCGCATTATCCATGTCGTAAAGCATTTTGCCTCTTTGCTTCAGATATATATCCATACCATCAACGGTGAAATTGTAAGTGCCGAACACATCTTTGCCTAGCTTATCAGAAATCTCTTTGCTGGTTTTTCCGAATTCCTCCCAAGTCCAACCATCTTTCGGCACCGGGATACCCGCTTTTTTGAACAACTCCGTATTGACCACGATTCCCCTTGCATTCGCTCCGGCAGAAACATGCAGAAGCTTACCCTTGAAGGTCCCGTATTGAATCATTGATTTATCCATATCGGTAAGGTCAAGCTCTTTGCCTACATAAGGGTCCATCTCTAGCAGAACGTTTTTGTTGGCGTAATCAACGACGTTCCCGCCGAGGAAAAACGCATCAGGTGCTGTGCCGGAAGCTAGTTGCGTATTGAGCTTATCAAAGTATCCGGAGCTTGGCGCGAACTCACCGACAATTTTGATATTCGGATTTTTCTCTTCGAACTTGCGAAGCGCTTCATTCGTGCGATCGGCACGTTTTTGATCGCCCCACCACATAAGTCGCAGCTCAACTGGCTCTGTTTTCGCAGCTCCGCTAGCTGTACTTGCCGCTGGCGTGTTAGTTGTGCTGCTGCCTGTACCCGTACCTGAAGAACAAGCCGATGTCACTGCCATCAACATGGCCAACGTTGTCATGATCAACCGTTTTTTCATAGATAAATTCCCCCTGTTTTTCGTATGATGATCGTGGATATCCTGATCGTAATGCATTTCAAGCTTACTTAGAATGTCATTTCTTCGGGTGTTGACTACTCAATTTTTCGGGTTATTTCAGACCTGTAGTCGCAATGCCTTCTAAGAAATATTTCTGAAAGGATAGGAATATCGTCATGATCGGTACCAGTGAAAGCACAGACATCGCAAGCAGCGCGCCCCAATCCGACTCCCCGGATGGATCAAACAAGGAGCGGATACCTAGTTGAACCGTAAACAATTTGATGTTGTTCAAATAGATCATTTGCGAAAAAAAATCGTCCCAAGTCCAAATGAAAGTGAAAATAGCGGTTGTAATTAACGCTGGAACCAGTAACGGCATCATAATCCGAAAATAGATTTGACCTTGTCCGCAGCCGTCAATCGTTGCACTTTCGTCAAGTTCTTTCGGGATACCTCGGATGAACTGCACCATGAGTAGGATGAAGAATGAATCGTGTGCCAGCCACTTAGGTACGATCAGCGGTAGATACGTGTTAATCCACTCAAACTTGTTATAAATAATGTACTGCGGAACCAAAGTGACATGGTAAGGGAGCATAATCGTCACCAGCATGAGACTGAACCAAAGCTTTTTGAACCTGAAATCCAATCGGGCAAACGCATAAGCTGCAAAAGAGCAGGTAATAACATTCCCAAGTACGGAAAGCACTGAAATTTGTGCGGAATTCAGAAAAAACCGTCCAAACGTCGTGCCCTGCAAACCTCTCCAGCCGTTGATATAATTGTCAAACGTAAACGTTGACGGCCAAAGGCTCGTAGTTGAGAAAATGAGCTGATTCGGCTTAAACGAAGCGCTCAGCAGCCACAAAACGGGATACAACATCAGCAGGCCAAAAGCGATAATCAACAAATGCTTGAGCAGTTTTGTATAGTTCCTATTCACAGTCATTGAATCATCCCCTCTCATCCTTGCCATCGCCGTAAAATACCCAATACTTTGAGGTCAGGAACACAACAGCCGTTAATATGCCAATTACAACAAGCATGATCCAAGCAAGTGCTGACGCGTAACCCATGTCGAAGAAAGCAAATCCTTTTAAATACAGATACAGGGTATAAAATAGGGTTGAGTTAACTGGACCTCCGCGCCCGTCACCGATGACATAACCTGGCGTAAACACCTGGAACGAGTTAATAATACTCATGACAAGGTTGAAGAAGATAACCGGTGACAAGAGTGGCAGCGTAATTTGAAAAAACTGTCTGATCTTTCCTGCACCGTCTACTTGCGAAGCTTCATACAGATCGGCAGGCACTTGCTTCAGACCAGCCAGAAAGATAACCATCGCAGATCCAAACTGCCACACCGATAACGTAATGATCGTGGACAAAATATAGTCTGGATGTGCCACCCAGGCTGGTCCCTCAATGCCAAACCAGCTCAAAAATTGGTTGAACAGTCCGTCTCCGTCGAATATTTTACGCCACACGATCGCAATCGCAACACTTCCCCCAAGCAGAGACGGGATGTAATAGACGGTTCGGTAAACCCCTAGCGCACGAATTCCTTTATTCAGCGCCATTGCCACCAGTAAAGCGAAAATCAGTCGAAGAGGCACTGACAATAAGGCATACTGGAAAGTAAGTCCCATGGAATGCAAAAAGGAGTCATCTTCCTTGAAGATTTGCACATAATTGTCCAGTCCCAGCAACCGGGGGCTGTTCAGTAAATTGAATTTCGTGAATGACAGATAAAGCGAACCCAGCATCGGCCCCAGCGTTAAACAGAAAAATCCGACTAACCAAGGCAATAAAAATAAATAGGCTGTACGATTTTGCCGCGAAAGGGCGGTTTTACGTAGAGATGACATGAGCGCCCTCCTCCTTCGTGATCGTTTCGGGTGACCATCTATCACCATTAGGATCATCATAAGGATTTACGGCGCTCCTTTGAATGCTATTTCTTCGGTACTTGATTATCAAATTTTTCAGGTGCTTTTAGACGTATCCGGTAATCGGACGGAGAAATACCGTACATCCTTTTAAATTTTGAACTAAAATAACTCGCATTCGAGAAGCCTGTCAGCTCCGCGATGTCCCACAGACTGAGCATGGTTTCCTCCAGCAATTGCACAGCCTTAGCCATCCGCACATCTGTGATATATTGAATAAAGGTTTTACCGGCTTTGGCTTTAAACATCTCGGAAAAGTAAGAAGAATTATAATTAAAACGTTCGGCTAACATCGTTAAATTCAGATCATACATATAATTATCTTGAATAAATTGCTCGGCAGCCTGAATCATCGAATGTTCGGCATCCAGCGCGCCCTTTTCTGGCCTGCCCATGATTTTCACAGCCAGTTTATTCAGAAATTGCGCAGCTTTAGCTGTCGTATCAAAGCCCCAGACCTGCTCGGGACGAAGCCAGAGCTGTTCGCTGCTTTCTAAGGCAATGCCGGCTGTAAAGGCCATTGTATCCAGCATCAGATATAGCTGAAAAATTAGCTTCACAAATCGGGCCTGCGAGGCGGCAAAAGCGGCATTTAACTCTTTGTGAATCGCTTGCTCAAAAGCCGATAAATCGCCTCGCGTCACATAACGCTGCAGCACCTTCGTCGTCTCTTCCGAGAGAACAGCCTCCATCACAGTTTGCTGCTGAATAACATTCGAAGCATGATTGCCTTTCAAATTCCAAGCTAATAGCGCAGATAAATAGCCATCCTTCCACTGCCTTAGTCCAATCACGGTCTGCCCCGTGCCGACCGCAGGCTCAAAGCCCAAATGTTCAGTTACCGCATGGCAAAGTCTATGCACGAAAGCTTCCAGTTCCCCATCCTCCGCTGCGGTAACGAAGTGCATTAACCCCGCATAATTCGCATCACGAAACACATGATACTGCCCATTTGAATTCTCCGCTGCTTCTCTGCAAACCATTTCGAAAGGTAAGCGCATTTTATCAGGCGAACGTTCCTGCTGCGTATTTTGTCGTTCAATCGAACCGACGGTAACGAATCGCACTTGGCGATTTTCCCAGGCATCCAGTTGAAACCACTTGGCTCTCTCCCTAAGAAGGGACTCCCGTTCCACCTCTTCTTTGACAAGATGGACAAGGAAATGCTCTTTCATTTCCTTGTAATATTGCGAGAGCCGCCACTGCATCATGACTTGTTGGTCGCGTTCATTCCTTAAACCATCCAGCTCCTGAACAATTTTGCTCAGCGTTTCGGTCAATTCATCTTGCGTCACAGGCTTAAGCAAATAATTCCTTGCCTGATTACGAATCGCCGCTTTTGCATAATGAAAATCCTCATAACCAGTAATTACAATCAACCGTAAAGTAGGATATTGCTCATAACAGGCTTCCAAAAATGACACACCATTCATGACAGGCATATTCATATCCGTAATGACCACATCAACAGGATGTTGTGTCAGCCACTCCATGGCTTCCGCTCCATTGCCTGCCTCACCTGTAATGTTGAGGCCTAAACTCTCCCAGTCGACCTTGAGCTTCAAACCAAGACGAATTTCTGGTTCATCATCGACAATTAGCACACTATACATCTAAGGTCCCTCCTTGAATAGGCAAAATCAGTGAAATACTCGTTCCTTCTAATTCGCCCGGAATGATTTCAAATTCGAACAAATTGCCGTAGTAGAGCTGGCATCTGGCTAATACATTGCGTAAGCCAATCTGCTCCGACCTTGTTCGCAAAATATGGTCAAAATGGGAAGTCAACGATTCTGCGCGCAATTGCTGGTACAATTCCAACGTGATTCCAGTACCATTATCAGCAACGGTGAGTATTAAACGCTGATCTGCACGTCGTACTCTAACTATGACTTTCGCTTCTGCCTGTTCCTTAAAGCTATATTTCACAGCATTTTCAATCAGTGGTTGCAAAATGAATTTAGGGATAACACATTGACGAAGCCGTTCATCTTCCTCTAACGAGAGGTGCAGCCGATCGGCAAAGCGAATTTGTAAAATAGAAGCATAATGGCGAACATATTTCAGTTCTTCTTCAAGCGGGGTTAGATCGTTGCTAATTTTCAGGGAGAAACGCATCATTTTCCCCAAAGCTTCAATGACCCTCACCGTATCCTGTGTACGTTGCTGCATGGCCAAACTGCTTAGTAATTCCAATGTATTAAATAAAAAGTGCGGGTTAATCTGCATCAGTAAAGCTTTATATTCCGCCTGCTGCTTTAACAGCTTCAGCTCAAATTCAGTTTTAATATGATAACGGAGCCGACTGACCATGTTTCGAAAAGTTGCGGTGACGTAACTCACTTCATTACGCACCTTCTCATCAGCAGGTATACGATTCTCTGCCCCGTCAAAATCACCCATCTGGACATAACGCATCCCGGATGCCAATCGTGAGAGCGGTTTCGAAATTCCATGTGAAAGCCAGATGGCAGCAGCAATTGCACCTACTAGCAGCAAGGACCCAAAGATGAATAAACTTGTGCGCAGCTTGTACAACTTGCCGTACAGATCGACTTCAGGCACAATGCCAACGAGCAGCCAATTGTTTAACTTCAGCTTTTTATAAACCATAATGTCCTTAGCACCAGATTCATTCTCCAAATAAATGACACCGTTTTGCTGCGAACTATTGCGGATTGTTTCCATTTGCTTGGCAGCTTCGGGGTGAGAGTTGTATTCACTCTGTCCTAGAACTGATTCTCCTTGGCCATCCAGTAGGAAAATCGTACCTTTCTCCCCTAAATGAATCCGATTAAGCGGTTCCAGGAAAAATTCAGAGCTAACATTAATCTTCATCATATTTCTAGACTGCGAAGGTTCAAATGTGCCGATTGGCAGTAATAAACTGAGTACATCAAAAGTCTTCGAACGATTCAACTCAATTGGGTCTTTATGTGCAGAAACCCATTGAATGCCTCTTGTCTTAAAATGATCGTACCACTGTTCCTTCTTGAACGAGGAATCGTTCATCATCTGATTATCTGCTGTGATCCACATGCCTTCCTGCCTATACACCGTCACTGACGAAACAATAGAGTAATTATTCGTGGTTTGTGTTAGAAATTGGCTCAAATTAATGTTTGCCAGCATCTTTTCACCTGCTGGTAGAGCAGGATCTGACAGCGCGTTATCCCAGCTTTTTATCATTGAGCTATTAAAAACAATGGATGAAACATCATAAATTTGCACCAGCGCCATATTGACGAAAGACCCGTACTCGTCCATTTTTTCGAAAGCTGACGATTCGATATAGGAACGTATAATGGATCGTGACTCCGTGAAAAACAAGTACGACATCAACCCGAACGAGATGGACAATAAGATGACGAAAAAAACGATTAAGCGGTTTTTTAGCGAGTAGAACATGGTGGGCCCCCTCTAGCTATAGATGTCATTGTTAATTACATCCATATAACGCCTTCGGGTATCTTTTTGTCAACAGCTAAAATCGTTGCAGCTGCGCTGCTGCCTTCTCGGATCACGGTTCTTCGCTCCCAACGATGTTTTACATCGTTGCGGTACTCTCTACCTTGGCTCGTGCGTACTACAACGATGTTTTTCATCGTTGCAGCTGCGCTGCTGCCTTCTCTGATCACCGTTCTTCCCTCCCAACGATGCTTTTCAACGTTGCAGCTGCGCAACTGCCTTCTCGAATCACCGTTCTTCGCTCCCAACGATGTTTTACATCGTTGCGGTGCTCTCTACCGTGACTCGTGCGTACTACAACGATGTTTTACATCGTTGCAGCTGCGCAGCTGCCTTCTCGAATCACGGTTCTTCGCTCCCAACGATGTTTTTCATCGTTGCGATGCTCGCTACCGTGACTCGTGCGTACTGCAACGATGTTTTTCATCGTTGCAGCTCGCTCCCACCATTAAAAACAAAAGAAATGTCGCATAGATTGCGGCATTCCTTCATTCGCTGGTTAGATTATTCCTCACTAGCTTCAACTTCTCCATTTAACTGATCCGCATACGCTCGAATCAACTCATAATCATGTTTTGATTCGGCGTCTTCCACTTGCTCAGTCTCTTGAAACTCCATCCACATCTCATTATCAACCTGCATGCTTCCAACCCCTTCGTTTTGTTGAACTTAGAATTTCCTATCAAGGAATTGTTATCCTTTCTCCAAAAATTTTTCCTTCTACTAGCAACATAACGACACGTATACTAGAAAGAGTACGAACTCTGAAGGAGGATATTGCTAATGATTGTAGCAGAACAAATTTATCAGTCGTATGGGATGGATAAGGAGTCATTTATCACCTTTATGAAAGAACGAAGCTTGCACACCGCTATCCAATCGCTCGGCATCGACTTTGTGGAGCTGGCGCCCGATCGTGTTGTGATGTCAATGCCGGTCGGACCTAGCACTCATCAACCTGCTGGCATTTTACATGGCGGAGCCTCAGTTCTATTGGCGGAAACAGCAGCTTCGATTGCTTCGGAGATTAATATCATCGACAAAGATAAATATGCGGCGGTTGGACTTGAAATCAATGCCAATCACCTTAAAAGCAAAAGAGACGGCATCGTAACAGCCGTTGCCACGCCCATTCACAAAGGCCGCAAAACGATGGTTTGGGACATTCGCATCTCCGATGAGAAAGATCAACTGATATGTATTTCACGCTGCACTGTAGCTATTATAGATAAAAAATAACAAAAACAGCCCAGACAATGTGTCTTGGGCTGTTTTAATAATCCGCTATGTAGATTTACTCTTCTGCGTATACCATTTTAACCGTCATCCCGCCATCGATGGTAAGATTCTGCCCCGTAATGAACCCAGCTTTCTCATCAGCTAGGTATAGACAAGCAGCGGCAATATCTTCTGGTTTGCCTACTCTGCCAACTGGATGCTGTTTTTTATCCACTTCAGAGTGAACAATGAAATCCTTGACAGCTGGATAGTGCCAATCTCGAACCTCAATCCAACCCGGGGAAATGGCGTTGACACGAATACCATATTCTCCTAGGCTAATAGCCATCGCGTGCGTTAGTGCAGAGATGCCGCCTTTTGATGCCGAATAAGCCTCTGTGTTAGGCTCTGACATGAATGCCCGTGTAGACGAGATATTGATAATGGCGCCGCCTTGCCCCTTCTCCTTTATCACACGCGCCGCGGCTTGCGAACATATAAAAGCTCCACCTAAATTCACAGAGATGACCCGCAGGAACTGTTCGCTCGTGAGATCAAGGACATCAACATTATGCATAATCCCCGCATTATTAACTAGAACGTCAATCCCTTCTAATTCAGAGACCGTGCGTTCCATCCAATGCCTAACTTCATCTTCCTTCGAAACATCGACCCTCGTGAACACGACATGCTCTGTGTAGGAGTTCAAGAGCTTGACCGTCTCCAAACCGGCCTCTTCGTGAATATCCGCTATGGAAACATCGTATCCTTCTTGGGCAAAAGCAAGTGCAATTGCCCGTCCAATGCCATGGCCTCCGCCCGTGACTGCTGCAACTTTTCGCATATTCATCCCTGTATCCCCTTTAGTCATCATTTTAAAAAATGACCTGAAGTTCCTCAGAGGAACTCAAGTCATTACGATTTATATAGCCTACCTGTTAGTTATAAGTTATTTTCAAACCTAATTCAACAGCGCGGTTTAGTGCCGCTTCAGAGAATTTAGGCTTCTTATATTTTTGTTCAAATTCTTCTTTCTCCAGCGGCATCCATTTAAAATCCTTATTCTGATAGATCCACGTCTTCGTTCCCCAATCTACGTGGATGGTCCGATTCGTTACTTTTTTAATGACGCCAATTTCAACAATAAAACCGGTTTTGCCAAATAATTTGGCACAGTATTTGTTAAGCATTTCGCTCACGATGACACCCCATTTCTCTATACCTTCGCTCTATTCTCTTATAAAATGCTTGTTAATGCAACCATAACGGGTCCAGCATTACGCAAAAAAGGCACCAAAGTTGGTGCCAAACTTGCTTCAACCATTAAGCTAGAATTTGATTGGTTCGGAGAGTATGAAGAATTGCCGCTGCAATTTCAACCGAAGTATCCTGATCTTGATACTCTTCGCCGAATGATGAACGAAACAACTTATTGATCTCTGTGCTAAGGCTATGTGCATCTAAATCTAACAGGTGTTTCGTTATGTAAATCGTTAACGTACGTGTTTCACCCTCATATTCGTCATCGAGAGCGTTCATATCTAGAAGCCCGATAGGATCCCATGCATCCAAGAGTTGCTTGACGATCTCCATAATGGGTGTGGGATCATAAGGCAGAGCGTTCAAATAAGCATTTTCTTTGATGATCTCTCTTCTAATGCTCCACATCATATAATTCATTTTTGTTTGCTCGGATACAGCTCTAAACTTCAATGGATAAGCCTCCTTTATTGGACGCTCTCTTGATTCTCTGTCATCAACTTGTCAGACTGTGTGATCAGTTTGGCAGATCGTTCAATTATCGCCCCATTGAAGTTTAGCATTTTCCCTGTCCCTTGAGCAATACATGCCATCGGATGTTCCGCAAGAAACACGGGCACGCCTAGTTCTTGCTGAAGGCGCTTGTCCAACCCTTCGAGCAATGCGCCGCCTCCGCAAAGCAATATGCCCTGCTCCATAACATCGCCAGCTAGCTCAGGAGGACATTTCTCCATTGCAAGTCGAATGCATTCCACAAGTGCAATCATAAAATCATCGAAAATTTCATAAATCTCCGATGAAGTGATCGTTATGCTTCGCGGCAATCCTTCCATCAAGTCGCGACCTCGAATGTCCATCGTGATTTCCTTAGCAGGTTTCACGACAGTTGCGACATTTTTCTTGATGTCCTCTGCTGTGCGCTCACCAATAACCATATTGTAAGCACGTTTCACATATTCAATAATATCCTGGTCGATGGACATGCCTCCACGACGAATCGCTTCACTTACGACAATGCCGCCAAGCGAGATAATCGCAACTTGGCTCGTTCCTCCTCCAATGTCAAGAACCATGCTGCCAATGGGTTCTTCGACAGGAAGACCTGCTCCCAATGCAGCTGCTAATGGTTCTTCCACCGTTGTTGACCGCCTCGCTCCTTTATGAACGATCATCTCTTCAACGGCCCGCTTCTGCACATTGGTAATACCGCACGGAACTGAAATCAATACGTGAAAGCTCCGGAACCAATTGTAGCCTTTTCTAATTTTGCCAATAAAATATTTAAGCATCGCTAAGGTCATATCAAAATTAGCTATAACGCCATCTTTTAACGGATAAATGACCTCCACATTCGCAGGTGTTCTCCCAATCATATCATAGGCTTCTTGGCCGATAGCTTTGATTTCCCCTGTATCTGTTTGAATGGCGACTACGGACGGCTCTTGCAGAACAATACCCTTTTTTTGCTGATATATTAGCGTATTACAGGTGCCCAAATCTACACCAAACAGTTCTTCCAATCTCTTTAACATGACTCGCTCCTTCTCGCTGTTTATTAGACGATGCCCCTAGTAGCGTGTGTATTTAAAATGATTATGACTAACTGCATCTGTATACTTGTTCGCATTACCAGACCATTCTACGGGGGTATGCCACGAAAGACCAATCATTTCCAAACTTAAAATTCAGTTTAATCAATTCAAAATTTAGATCAATTCATTAAGAAAACACCCTATTCAGAGATGTATCTTTTACTTAAATCTAACCCACTCTACTTATTCTGAATCAATCCGATACCATTACCTACGGGATCAACTAAATAAGCAAGATAGAAGGTATCGAATTCCATCTTCCCTCTGACAACTTGAGCTCCCATTTCGACGGAATTATGTATAACCTCATCTATGTTATCTACTTGAATTTGAATCCTAATGCCATGAGGATAGTCGCTTGGTCCTTTAGAAATACCGCCATCAATGCCAGGCTTGTCCTCATTTCCTGTTGTCACCGGTAAGTAGCCCCAATTAGATGCCCCGATCTTCCAACCAAAAACAGTAGAATAAAAACTCGCCGCACGTTCAGGATCTTGACTATTCATTTCAAATAAGACAACTCGTCCCATTTCATTCGCCTCCCCAAATTGGAATTTATAACCATATGTTACCAAACATTTGTTCCCCTGTAAACACAAACTTAAGATAAGGAAACTACATGGTCGCAGCGCTCATTTTCAGAGTAAATAACGTCCTGTAGTCCCCTCCTAGCTTTGTTCGAAGCATCCTTCTGAGCGCCATTCATTCTTGATAGGTGTAAAATCCCTGCCCTGATTTACGCCCTAATCGACCCGCTTTCACATATTTACGCAGCAGCGGACATGGTCGATACTTCGAATCTTTAAAACCATCATATAGAATTTCCATGATCGAGAGACACGTATCCAGTCCAATGAAATCCGCTAGTTCCAGTGGTCCCATCGGATGATTCATCCCGAGCTTCATCACTTTATCCACGGATTCAATAGAAGCTACGCCTTCATAAACGGTGAAAATGGCTTCGTTAATCATCGGCATCAGAATGCGATTAGAGACAAAACCTGGGAAATCATTCACTTCAACCGGTGTTTTTCCCATACGCCGACTCAGCTCATAAACAACCTCGAACACTTCCTGTGACGTCTCCAATCCTCGGATCACTTCAACCAAAGGCATGACCGGCACTGGATTCATAAAATGCATCCCGATAACTTTCTCAGGCCGACCCGTAACAGCTGCAATTTCCGAAATAGGAAGTGATGACGTATTCGTCGCCAAAATCGTATGAGGCGGGCAAAGGCCATCCAGCCTATGGAACAGCAAGACCTTCAGCGCCATATTCTCTGATATTGCTTCAATGACCAGATCTGCTTGCTCCGCAAGCTCTACAAACTCAGTTGGTTGTATGCGGCTAACGATCTCAGACATCCCTTCTGGTGTCAGTTTACCTTTTTCAACACTGCGGTTTAGCTGTTTGTTAATTGCCAGCAGGCCCCTGTTCAGAAATTCCAGGGATGAGTCGTGCAGCAGCACCTGGAAGCCTGAAGCAGCAGCCACCTGTGCGATCCCGCTCCCCATTTGTCCAGCGCCAATGACCATGATAGTCTGTATGTTCATAGTCCCGCTCCCCTCAATCCTATTCATCCATCCACGCGAATGAGAATGGCATCGCCTTGCGCAGCTCCACTGCAAATTGCGGCTATTCCGTAGCCGCCGCCGCTTCTTCGCAGCTCATGGATTAGTGTGAGCAGAATCCGTGCACCGCTTGCGCCAATGGGATGACCGAGCGCAATAGCCCCCCCGATAACGTTAACAAGCTTCGGATTCCAACCAAGCAATTGTTCGCTGGTCAACAAAACAGCAGCGAAGGCTTCATTCACTTCAAACCGGTCGATTTGATCCAGCTTCATGCCTGTTTGCTTTAAAAGCTTTTGAATCGCCAGAGCAGGCGTTATCGCAATGTACGGCGCTCTTTCCCCAACGCTCGCATGACCGACAATCGTTGCAAGCGTGCTAATACCTTGGGCCAACGCTTGATCCTTCGACATGACGACCATCGCTGCTGCCCCATCGTTGACGCTAGGTGCATTTCCTGCTGTAATCGTCCCGCCTTTCACCAGTGCTGGCAATGCGGCAAGCTTCTCCATACTCGTATCTTCTCGCGGACCTTCGTCATGATCAATCAGCTTCGTTCCATGCTTCGCTTGCACAACAATAGGTACGATTTCTTCCGAAAAGTAACCTTTCTTCCTCGCCTCAATCGCCAAAACATGACTACGAAAGGCCCACTTATCCTGCTCTTCACGGCTTAAGCCGAACTCTCCGGCTACGTCGCTGCCATGAACGAACATTTGGACTTGTTCAAATGGACATAACAATCCATCGTGAACCATCAAGTCAATGGTCGTCTGATTCCCCATACGCGCGCCCCAACGGGTGCTCGGCAGCAAGTAAGGTGCGCTGCTCATGCTCTCCATTCCCCCGGCAGCCATGCATGCTGCATCGCCAGAACGGATCATTTGATCAGCAAGGGTCACGCTCCGCAGACCCGATGCACATACTTTATTGATCGTTTCTGCCGTAACGCTCCAGTCCAGACCCGCCAAGCGCGCTGCCTGACGCGCGGGATTCTGCCCTGCTCCTCCTTGCAGAACCATCCCCATGATGACGGCCTCAATCGCAGACGGTTCTAGTGAGGAACGCTGAACAGCCTCCCGAATGGCAGTGCCGCCAAGCTCGACTGCAGGGACATCCTTTAAACCGCCGCCAAATTTCCCAAACGGTGTGCGAGCACCTCCAACAATGACACTTTCCCTCATACGTTAATCCTCCTAAGGTGAGTAGCCTCAGTAGATCGTAGTTTCCTCATCATATTTTTCTAAATAATACTTGACTCTCTGTAAAAAACGACCGCAAATCATGCCATCGAGCAGGCGATGATCAAACGAAAGGCAGATAGAGACTATGGATCTAATCGCAATCATTTCTTGGATCACAACGGGCTTTCGCACTATTTTCTCAAAGGTGAGAATAGCCGCTTGCGGGTGTTGAATAATGGGATAAGAAAGCATGGAGCCAAAGGCTCCCGTATTATTAAAAGTAAACGTACCGCCTTGCATATCCGTCACCCGTAATGAGCTAGCCTTAGCTCGGTTAACCAGATCATACAGCTCAAAAGCCAAGCCAGCTATGGACTTACGGTCTGCATGGTGAATGACAGGTGCAATCACCGCGTCCTCGGAGCCAATTGCGATGGAGATATTTATATTCCTTTTGACGGCAATGCCTTCGGGCGTCCATGATGCATTCATCAGAGGGAATTCTTTTAAAGCATTCACAATCCCTTTTAATACAAAAGGGGAGATTGTAAGCGGCAATCCTTCTGTCAATAAGAAGGAATCCTTCAGCTTTTGCCTTAGCGCGACAAGATGACTAACGTCCACCTCGATCATCAGCCAAGCATGCGGAATTTCAGTGACACTTTGCTGCATACGGGATGCAATCGCCTGTCGCATTGGAGTTACAGCTAGCATTTGATCGCCTGGGAGCCCATCTGCACCTAACTTCTCGTTATGCGCCATGTCCACCCTCCTCTACAATTCCGCTAGTTGGCGCATCGCATCCTTTACAATATCCACATTTGGCAGGTAGAATTTCTCCAGTGTAGGAGCCATCCCGACAGGTGGAACGTCCGGTGGACAGCAGCGCATGATGGGAGCATCCAATTCGTACAACAGATGTTCAGCCAACATAGCTGATATCTCAGCACCAATGCCGCCTGTCTTGTTATCCTCATGGACAATTAGAATTTTCCCTGTTTTCGCTGCTGCCTCAAAAATAGCCGGTTGATCGAGAGGATGAAGCGTTCGCAGATCTAGCAGCTCTGTACTGACTCCTTCTAAATCCAGTTCAGCCGCTGCTTTCATGGCATGATGCACAGATAGACCGTATGCAATGACCGTGATATCCGTACCTTGGCGACGGGTCACCGCTTTACCGATCGGCACGATATAATCATCCGCAGGAACCTCATCCGATACGGAGAGATAACATTTTTTATGTTCAAAAAAGAGAACTGGATCCTCGTCCCTGATCGCTGCTTTCAATAATCCCTTGGCATCATAGGCTGTTGACGGTGCAACGATTTTGAGACCTGGCGTACCAAAAAACACCGATTCAGGACACTGTGAATGATACAAGCCACCTCCGCCTGTGGCGCCATAAGGAGCGCGAATCACGATCGGACAATGCCAGTCATTATTGGAGCGATAACGGATTTTGGCGGCTTCACTGATGATTTGGTTTACTGCCGGGAATATGAAATCAGCAAATTGGATTTCTGCAATCGGCCTCATCCCGACCATCGCTGCCCCGATTGCGACACCCACGATGGCAGATTCAGAAAGCGGCGTATCGAGCACCCTCAGTTCCCCGAACTTATCACGCATGCCTTTCGTAGCGTTCAGGACGCCCCCTTTGCCGATATCTTCGCCTAGTACAAAAACGCAGTCATCCCGCTCCATTTCCTCCGCCATCGCTGAACGAATAGCCTCCAAGTAGGTTATGATTGGCATTTCAAACATCACCCCCATCTTCCGCATACACATGCCGCAGCACGTCCTCCGGTGCCGGATATGGCGATTTTTCAGCGTATTTAGTGGCTTCATTCACTTCTTTGGCAATATTCTCTTGTAATGCGCGGTCCAGCTCCTCACTAAGCACGTCACTCTCTAACAAATAACGCCGAAACCGCTGGACGCCATCCTGTTCCTTGTGGTACTCAACTTCCTCCTTCGTCCTATAAAGCATATCGTCATCTGCTGTGGAATGAGGCGGAATTCTATACATCATCGCTTCAATCAATGTGGGGCCATAGCCACGAACAGCACGTTCCCTCGCTTCTTTGACCGCACGATACACTTCCAGCGCATCATTACCGTCCACACGCTGGCCTGGAAAACCATACCCTGCGGCACGATCAACAACACGACCTGCGACCTGCCGATGAGCAGGAATAGAAATCGCGTATTGATTGTTTTCACATAGGAAAATGACAGGCAGCTTGAATACACCCGCGAAATTGAAAGCTTCATGCACATCTCCCTGATTACTCGAGCCTTCACCAAAAGACACGAATGCAATATGCTCTTCCTTCCTCATCAAGGCCGTGAGCGCAATCCCAACCGCATGAAGAACCTGTGTAGCCACGGGGCTTGAGCCCGATACGATATGGAGCTTCTTATAACCGAAATGTCCCGGCATTTGCCTGCCGCCGTTAATGTCCTCCGCTTTAAACAGCGCAGCCAGCAGCAGCTCCTGGACCGTCATGCCGATCGTTAGCACAAAGGCATAATCTCTGTAATACGGAAGAAAATAGTCCTGCTGTTTATCCAAAGCAAACGCCGCCGCCACCTGTGCTGCTTCTTGACCGATGCTGGAAATGTGAAAAGCTGTTTTACCAGACCTTTGCAGCAGTGTAGCACGTTCATCAAATTTTCTCGCTTTCAGCATGTAAGAATACATCTTCAGCACGTCATCGTCCGTTAAACCCAGCTGTTGATGTTTGAGAATGTGCTGAGAAGACATTGCCATTCCTCCTCTTCTGCTCTCTACATGTTTCTGCGATATTGGCCTCCGACCTGATACAGTGCACGCGT
Source organism: Paenibacillus sp. J22R67 (assembly GCF_059692175.1). Lineage (NCBI taxonomy): Bacteria > Bacillati > Bacillota > Bacilli > Caryophanales > Paenibacillaceae > Paenibacillus > Paenibacillus sp. J22R67. Next base: position 182,498 of record NZ_JCAUAX010000005.1, read on the forward strand.
AATTTGCCCGAGACTCGCAACCTTGACAGTATCCATCAATTCCGCGAAGATATTACCGCCGGAGAGCGCTACTTCTTGAAGCTTGTGCAGTGCTACTGGAGCTGCCTGTTGATTCCGTCCTATAAACTCCCGAAGATTGGAAATCTGTTGATCTTTCTCGTCTGTTGAAGCCCGAGCTAGCGGAATATCCATGTCCCCTTCAAGTGGATTTGGATTCAGAAACGTATTGACGCCAATGATCGGTAAGTCACCCTGATGTTTTTTCATTTCATAGAGCATAGATTCATTCTGAATTTTACCCCTCTGATACTGAGACTCCATTGCGCCAAGCACACCGCCACGATCACTAATGCGTTCTAGCTCTTGCAGAACAGCTTCCTCAACCAGATCTGTCAACTCCTCGATAATGAATGAACCCTGAAGCATGTTTTCGTTTTTGATAAAACCAAGCTCTTTCGTAATGATCAACTGAATCGCCATCGCTCGGCGAACAGACTCTTCCGTAGGTGTCGTTACAGCCTCGTCATAGGAATTCGTATGCAGTGAATTACAGTTATCCAGCAGTGCCATCAATGCCTGAAGGGTCGTTCGAATGTCATTAAAATCCATTTCCTGCGCATGCAAAGAACGTCCTGAGGTTTGAATGTGATATTTCAGCTTCTGACTGCGATCGTTCCCGCCATACTTAACTTTCATAGCCATAGCCCATATGCGGCGCGCTACTCGCCCGATGACGGTATATTCCGGGTCTAACCCATTGCTGAAAAAGAAAGAAAGATTTGGCGCAAAGTCATCAATTGACATACCACGGGACAAATAATATTCGACATAAGTAAACCCATTGGCCAGTGTAAAAGCGAGCTGTGAAATTGGGTTCGCCCCAGCCTCCGCAATGTGATAGCCCGAGATGGAAACCGAATAATAATTCCGCACTTCCTGATCGATAAAATACTGCTGAATGTCGCCCATCATCCGCAGCGCGAATTCTGTGGAAAATATACAGGTGTTCTGTCCCTGATCCTCCTTCAAAATATCCGCTTGCACCGTTCCCCTGACGGATTTCAGCGTTGTTCTGCGAATTTCGGCTGCCTCATCCTTTGTTGGCTCTCTTCCGCAGTTCTGCGCGAAACGTTCGATCTGATCCATCATCGCCGTATTCATATACATCGCCAAAATGATCGGCGCAGGCCCATTAATCGTCATGGAGACTGAAGTCATTGGATCACATAGATCGAAGCCGGCATACAACTTTTTCATATCATCTAACGTGCAGATACTGACGCCGCTTTCGCCAATTTTGCCATAAATATCTTGGCGTTCATCAGGGTCCTCCCCGTACAGCGTGACAGAGTCAAAGGCTGTGCTGAGACGTTTGGCTTGATCATTTTTGGATAAATAATGGAATCTCAAATTCGTTCGTTCTGGCGTGCCCTCTCCTGCGAACTGACGTTTGGGGTCCTCTGCTGTACGTTTAAATGGAAACACACCAGCGGTATACGGAAATTCTCCAGGCACATTCTCTCGGTACAGCCATCGAATAATATCGCCTGTATCTCGGTATTTAGGTAAGCTGATCTTCGGGATATCTAGTCCTGATAAGCTTGCCGTAGTGAGTTCCGTCACCATTTCCTTATCCCGAACACGGGTAATGAACGTCTTGCCGCTGTATTGCTTCTGACGCTCGGGCCACTGCGCCAGCATACGGAGTGTATCTTTATGCATTTGATTCTCTAAGTTCAGCTTGATAGCTTGCAGCATAGCTAAGCTTTCATCTGGAGCTTGGACTTGCCTTGTGGCAGCAATTGCTCCATCCAGCCTATAACAAGAACTCGCCATCTCCGCTTCCTTTTCGGCAAAAGTATGGTAGGACCGGATGCTCTGCGCGATTTCACCCAAATATCGCGTTCGATCCACCGGAATAATGATATGCGTTTTCGTTTGAGCCTTTGGCGCGAAGCCATCTATTAGCCATTGCAATGAGCACTTGCGGTTCAGCGTATGGATAAGTGCCCTAAATAACGTATCCACGCCAATATCGTTAAACTGACTGGCCATCGTGCCATAGACAGGCATCGATTCATAGGGCTCAGAGAATCTGCTGTGATTTCGCTGGACCTGCTTCTTCACATCCCGAAGAGCATCCTCTGACCCTCGCCGGTCGAATTTATTAATCGCCACCAAGTCTGCATAATCAAGCATATCGATCTTCTCCAATTGCGAAGGCGCGCCGAATTCGCTAGTCATCACATAGAGGGAAACATCCGCGAGTTTTGTGATCTGGTGATCCCCTTGACCAATTCCGCTCGTTTCGATGAGGATTAGATCAAAGCCCGCTTCTTTCAGAACAGCAATAGCTGGGCTAATCGCAGCGGATAACTCATTACCCGACCCGCGTGTAGCCATACTGCGCATATACACGCGCTCGGAATGGACAGCATTCATGCGTATCCGGTCCCCAAGCAAAGCTCCCCCGCTTCGCTGTTTGGTTGGGTCCACCGATAGAATCGCTATCGTTTTATCGGGATATTGCCGCAGGAAACGCTGGACGATTTCATCCGTTAAGGAGCTTTTACCTGCTCCTCCTGTGCCAGTGATCCCAACAATTGGGCACGCTGGCACCTGTGTCTGCAAGTTGATCAGCTCTTCCGGCGGGCTGTCCGCAGCGTTCTCACATGCAAGTTCTGCCGCTGTAATACGCTGCGCCAGTGACCTAAGATCCTTCCTTTCCTTGGTACCGCTACCTCCCTCCAAATCCGCAGCAACGGTACAGAAATCGCATTCTATCATCATGTAAGAAATCATTCCTTGAAGCCCTAGCTCCCTGCCATCGTCAGGCGTGAAAAGGCGTGTAACGCCATATTCATGCAGCCGTTTGATCTCCGAAGGCAGGATGACGCCGCCCCCTCCACCGAAAACTTTGATACGGGAGGCCCCTTTTTCACGCAGCAAATCGATCATATAGGTAAAAAATTCGACATGTCCGCCTTGATAAGAGGAAACGGCAATGCCTTGTACGTCCTCCTGAATCGCTGCCTGCACAATCTCTTGAACTGACCGGTTATGACCCAGATGAATAACTTCTGCTCCGCTAGCTTGCAGAATTCGCCGCATAATCGTTATGGATACATCATGACCGTCGAACAAAGCGGAAGCAGTGACGAATCGCACTTTATGATTGCCTGATGACACCGCTGAACCTCCTCTCCCCCTGATGACGGATGTGCACAAAAACCCCACCGACATTAGGTATCAGTGAGGCCTAGCCCTTTTCGGGCAAAACGGTTTTGGCAATTTTCCCATCCAGTGCTTCATATTCGAAATAACGAATCGTTTCGTACAGTTCACTGCGTGTTTGCATTTGGCTTAGTGATTGCTTCTGTGTGCCAGTCATCTGAATCTCCTCAAACACCTGCTCGATCGCCTTGGCCGCTACACGCAGGGAAGTGACCGGATAAATAACCATGCGAAATCCCCAGCTTTCGAACTGCTGCGCCGTAAAATAGGGCGTTCTTCCGAACTCCGTCATATTCGCCAGCAATGGACAGTTTAACTCTTGGCTGAATCTAAGAAATTCCTCTTCCTTCTCAAGCGCTTCTGGGAAAATAGCATCTGCGCCCGCAGCCACATATTGCTTCGCCCTCTCGATGGCTGCCTCCAATCCTTCCACACTTTTCGCATCCGTGCGGGCAATCAGGTATAACGAAGGGGAAACGGCCTTGATCGTTTGGATTTTTTGCATCATCTCCTCAGCGGAAATCAGCTTTTTCCCGTTCAAATGCCCGCATTTCTTCGGCATTTCTTGATCTTCCATTTGAACGGCTGCGACTTTGGCTTCCACCATCTCTTTCGCCGTTCGTGCGGCATTCAGAACACCTCCGAAGCCAGTGTCGATATCAACCAGCAGCGGAAGACCTGCCGCGCGAACCAGCTCACGGGCGCGCTCTGCCACTTCGTTTGAGTAAATGAGACCCAAATCCGGCAGCCCTCTGCTAGCTGTATACGCGGCGCCAGAAAGATAAATAGCTTCAAACTGGGCTTGCTTGGCAAGAAGAGCTGCCATCCCATCGTGTGCGCCGGGAATTTTGACAATAGGACCCGCTTCAACGAGTTGACGAAAGCGGGCAGCTAACTGCCCTTGATCAGGTTCTTCTTCAATGAGCCATGCCATAGGAACCTCCTGCATGATCATGTTTCATCTTTTATCTTTCATCTTTCATACCAGTGGTCAAATAACAAATAGCGAAACGAACTCCTGACATGGTGTCTGAATGAAACGCTCATAATCGAGAGCAAGGGTCAATATGTCGGACGATTTTTTCTTAGGGAAGCGGGTTAGAAGGTTACTTTCAAATTTCTCTATCACCTTAGGCAACCCTTCTGTACGCCGCCTGCGATGACCGATCGGGTATTCACAGACAATCTTCTCCGTAGAGGTGCCATCCTGAAAATGAATTTGGACAGCATTCGCAATCGAGCGTTTGTCCGGGTCCAGATAATCCTTGCTGTACTGTTCCTCTTCGGTAACGATCATCTTCGCCCTGAGCGCATCAATCCGCGGGTCTTTCGCGATGTTTTCTTCATAATGCTCAGCTGTCAGTGTGCCATATAGCAGTCCGATAGCAACCATGTACTGCAAACAATGATCCCGATCCGCCGGATTAGACAAAGGTCCTTTTTTATCGATGATCCGGATGGCGGATTGATGGGTTGTAAGCGTGATAGACTTGATTTCATCTATACGTTCACTTATCAAAGGATGCAGCTCAAGCGCGCATTCCACAGCCGTCTGTGCGTGAAATTCGGCAGGAAATGAGATTTTGAATAAAATATGTTCCATCACATAAGAACCGAGCGCTTGCCCTAAAGTTAACTCCTTGCCTCGGAATAACACATCTTGGAAGCCCCACGTTGTGGCCGAAAGTGCGGTAGCATATCCCATTTCGCCACCCACAGCCATTAAGGCTAGACGCACGGCGCGACTTGTCGCATCCCCGGCAGCCCAGGACTTGCGCGAGCCTGTATTAGGTGCATGCCTGTAAGTTCTTAAGCTGGCTCCATCTATCCAAGCATTCGAGAGAGCACTGCACACCTCCGCTTTGGTTCCACCAAGCATGGCTGTGGCCACGGCAGTTGACGCTATTTTAACAAGATGAACATGGTCTAACCCTACACGATTTAAGCTATTTTCTAGCGCCAGTACGCCTTGAATCTCATGCGCCTTAATGGACATTGTGAGGATATCTTTCACATAAAGCGGCATTTTGCCCTCTGCCACTCTGCTGCGGCTAATATAGTCGGCAAGCGCCACAATACAGCCTAAATTGTCGGAAGGATGCCCCCATTCTGCAGCCAACCATGTATCGTTATAGTCGAGCCAACGGATCATACATCCGATATTGAATGCGGCATGTACGGGGTCGAGTTCATACCGGGTACCAGGTACTCGGGCGCCTCCCGGCAAACTCGCTCCTGGCACAATCGGGCCCAAGTGTTTCGTACATTCAGGAAAACGCAGCGCAAGTAAGCCGGTTCCAAGGGAATCCAATAAGACATGCTGCGCAATGTGATACGCTTCTTCACTTTCAATATGCGCGTTTAACGTGTAATCAGCTATTTCTTCAATTAAGGGGTCAAAAGTCATCTCCTTATCGGCTATGTTCTCGAATCCACTCATTCACAATGTCGTCCTTTCTGGTAAATTAATTTCCAGCGTTCAAGGATGCAAGTTGCGAGGTCCTGTGTACTGTACACGAGGCCGGAAAAGCCGATTGTTCGCGTGCTGCTCCATCACATGGCTGCTAACGCCAATCGTACGGGCTGCGAGAAATACCGGTGTGAACAATTCAATCGGAATGCCGAGCAAATAATAGACGGGGGCTGCATAATAGTCCAAGTTCGGGTGCAGATTTTTCTCACGCTTCATGACTTCCTCACCAACCACACACATCGTGTACAGCTCAGGTTGATTCTTCTCTAAGGCAAGCGCTGCTAGCGCATCTTTCAGCAGCAGTGCGCGTGGATCGGCTTTTTTCATATAAACCCGATGGCCGAAACCCATAATACGTTCCTTCCGAGCTAATTTGCTTAACATGAGTGTTTCCAGGTTGCCTTCCGAGCCTGCCGCAAGCAGCATCTCCATAACAGCTTCGTTGGCGCCTCCATGCAGCGTTCCCTTCAACGAAGCAACTGCTCCAGTAAGCGCGCCATACAGATCGGACTGCGTCGAAGCAATCACCCTTGCCGCGAATGTCGAATTCGGCATTTCATGCTCACTGTAAACGATGAGGGATTGGTCAAAAATATCCTCTTCCATCTTCGTAGGTACCTTACCCGTAATCATGTATAGAAAATTAGCTGAATAGGATAAGTCTTCACGCGGCTCTACGAACGTTTGTTTGGTCTTGGCTTGATACCCATTTGCTACAATTTGCGGTACCTTTGCCAGCAACCTGATCGCTTTTCGTGTATTTGCCTCCCTAGAACGATCTTCAAGCTCGTTATCGTAGCTAGCCAAAGCTGAAATCCCCGTTCTGAGCACATCCATTAGATTGGATTGCTCTGGCAGCAAGCGAAGGATAGAACAAATGTTCGATGGCAGTCCATATTCACTTTTAATTCTCGCTTCAAACGACACTCGTTCATCTTCATCAGGTAGTACTCCTTCAAGCAACAGCGCTGCAACATCCAAATAGGTAACATGCTGCGCAAGCTCAATGAGATCATACCCGCGAACAACAATTTCTTCATTCTCAACATCCAGAAAGGAAATCCCCGTCTCACTTGCAATGACATTCTCCAGTCCAGGGTGATAGCTGTTACTCATCTCATCGCTCCCTTTCCTCTCTTCCTGCCGCGTCTAGTCGGCAAGCAGCATGCGGGAAATCACAATTCGCTGAATTTCATTCGTCCCTTCATAGATTTGTGTGACCTTCGCGTCGCGCATATAGCGCTCTACCGGATAATCTTTCGTGTACCCATATCCTCCGAAAATTTGCACAGCTTCAATACTGACAGCTACAGCCGTATCACTGGCAAAAAGCTTCGCTATGGCAGCCTCCTTCCCATACGGCAAGCCTTTGCTTTCCTTCCACGCTGCTTGATATGTCAGCAGTCTTGCCGCTTCAATCTTGGTCGCCATATCAGCAAGTTTAAAAGCAATTGCCTGCTGCGCACCGATCGGCTTGCCGAACTGCTTGCGCTGCTTCGCATAGGCAATGGAAGCCTCCATCGCCGCCTGCGCGATTCCAAGCGCTTGCGCGGCTATGCCGATTCGCCCGCCGTCCAGACTTCGCATGGCAATCCGGAAGCCCTCGCCCTCCTCGCCTAGCAAATGACCCGCAGGTACGCGGCAATTCTCAAATCGCAGCTCGAGTGTTGGCGAAGAGCGAATGCCCAGTTTTTTCTCCTTGTGGCCGAAAATAAAACCCTCGGACCCTTTCTCCACGAGGAATGCGCTGCACCCGCGCTTCTTGTTCAGTTGATCCGTCATGGCAAAAACGATATAAAGGTCCGCTTCACCACCATTTGTGACAAAAAGTTTGGAACCATTGATCACATAGTGGTCTCCGTCCCTGATAGCCGTTGTTTTCATTGCTCCCGCATCAGAGCCGGAGCCGCTTTCTGTCAAGCTGTATGCACCTAGCTTCTTCCCTTGGGCCAACGGCCGCAAGAATGTTATTTTCTGCGCTTCCGTCCCGTACTTGGAGATCGCCCAAGAAACTAGGGAGGTATGCACAGAAAGCATCACGCCAGTAGAAGCGCATGCCTTCGAGAGTTCCTCGACGACAATGGCATACGTCAAGAAGTCGGAACCGATCCCCCCATACGCTTCAGGCCACGGAATGCCCGTCAGGCCAAGCTCTCCCATTTTATCGAACAAGGTACGATCGAATCGTTCTTCTTCATCCCTTTGAGCAGCCGTAGGTTCAATTTCGTTTTTGGCAAAATCCCGCACCATAGCACGAATCATATTCTGTTCATCCGTTAAGGACAGTTCCATATGACCGCCTCCTTCGACATGATAGCTACTCCTGCATGTTTGGCCGAGGATAAGATCGGTGATTTGCTTCTTCTTTGGACAAGTTGTAACCACTTCCAACAACATGTTTTATATATACACGTCACGCTGAAGGCTTATACCTGACAGGCTATGAAATTACGCATACATGAAAAAAACACCGCCACTTCGCGATGTTTGTTCTCATTCTTATTATTATCGTAATTTAACGGGCATCCCGCTTATAGAAGACTCTAATGCTGCTAAGGTAATGCGCAGCGTAACAGCCGCGTCGGCGTAATCTGTCAAAATTCGTGACCGATCCCCCGTTTTGATCGCATGCAAGAAGGCATCCGTCTCGATTTCGTATGGATTGAGGAGGTTCTTATACTCCGTTGTTTGTGTACCTTCATGATTCTTTAAGTACCGACTTTGTTGAATTTCCAAAACGCCTTTATCTGTAAACAGTTCTAAGCCCGACCGGTGACCGAAAGGCAGCATACACGTATTCGTGATGGACGCAACTGCTCCACCTGCGAGCTTTAGAGTCACAGCTCCGACATCAGCTACTTCAACGCCGTCATGCTTCGTGTGCATATGGCGCTGCGCATAAACCGCATATACTTCCTCCACCTCGCCAACCAAATAGCGAACCAAATCCACAATGTGTGTCGTTTGTTCGATAAATTGACCGCCAGAGCCATTTTGCTTACGCCACCATGGAACGCCTGGCATATCTCCTAGCCAGCTGCCAACTGCCATACCGACTTTGCGGGTTTCCAGCAGTTCTTTGGCCTTTTGTACAGTGTCCGTATAACGGATATGATAGCCAACAGAGGTGATAATATTCTTGTTTGTCACCTGAGATTGGATGCGATTCACAGTTTCCATGTCCAACCCAATCGGTTTTTCAATCAGGAATGGGATATTTCGTGCTACAATTGCATCTTCAATCATACCATGCGCCATAGGTGGTACACTTATGTATACTGCGTCTGGTTTAACCGTATCCAGCATTTGCTCGATATCGTCAAAAGCTTGCGCGCCAGCAAATTTCTGCGCGAGCTTCTCTGCCTTGGGTAGCGAAGTACCCAGAAAAGCAACAACTTGCGCATCCTCCCTAGCAGCTATCAAGCTTGCATGCTTATCGGCAAACCATCCCGTTCCGGCAATTGCAATTTTCAACATGTTGACATACTCCTCCTAGTAGTTCAATTTAGCATAGTTTCCCATAAGACAAGTATATACGTAGATGACAATCTTTTCTCTATTAATTTTTTTTGATACAATTTGTAGGATACGGTTAGTAATTGTAGTGATTTGGGTATATGATAATGAAGTCTCTCTCGATTATGGAAAGATCTTTCAAGGCCATTTGGCCAAAAGTATGGTTTAATGGATGTATCATGTTTTGAAAATTCCCTGAAAGGTAATTACGACCATGAAAACTGCCTCATTTCTTTTTCCGAAAGACAAAGTAGCCTTTATTAAGTCATCCTCTTCCATGAAGGAAGCAATGGACCAATTAGAGCAGCACTATTATACAGCACTTCCCATCGTTGATGAAGGCGGAAAATACGTTGGAACACTTTCCGAAGGTGACCTCCTGTGGACGCTCAAAAATAAACCAGGCGTTACCTTCGACAACATGGATGAGATCCCTGTTAGCAGTATTAAAAAGCATATTCGCAACGAATGTGTCTCCATCGATGCTTATATGGAGGATATGCTGGCCAAAGCAGCCGATCAGAATTTTGTTCCCGTCGTCGATGACAAACAAATTTTCCTGGGCATTATTCGCCGCAAAGATATTATCGCCTACTATATGAATAACATTACGGATTAAAAAAAGGAACTGGAGGCAAAGCCTCCGTTCCTTTTTTTAATCCAAATTACACCGATAGTCTCACATTTGCCATCTTTGGTGAAACTGCTGCAAAAAGTGCAGCTAATTCGCTCCAAACCGCGTGATTTACCTGTTTTCCTGTAAAATGTACAGGTAATGTTGAGGAAATCAGCCGTTTCGGCGGTTTGTATAGCATTTACCTGCACAAAATGCAGGTAATGTTAGTAATTCAGACTGAGCGGCTGATTTCACTGTATGTTTTGCAGGTAATTCCAGCCGTTTCTCAATCCTTCATGGAGTATCCACTTTGCGGCTCCGCTCTACTTCTGGAAGTCATACAGTAGGCTGCTGCGCATTCATGATGAAGTGACATACGGAGCGACAAGCTTCCGAACACGCTCAATCCCTTCCCACATGTCGCCGGGTCCGTCATAGACAACAGTAATCGGACCTTCGTACCCTGCTTGCTTCGCAATCTCCATGCAGCGGATGAACTCATCTTCATCCGGAAATCCTGCTGCATCCGTTTGCGCTTTAGCATGGATGGATTCGCTGAATGGAATCGTTTGGGCTAGCGATTCGAATTTATCACTTCCTTTGAAATTGCCATAATCGGAAGTGAATCCAAGGACATCCTCGCATTTTTGCAATAAGGCAAGGCAATTACCCGCTACTGAAGTCAGCGAATGGAAATTTTCCGTAACCACCCTAACACCGCGTGAGCTGGCGTACTCGCCTAACTCTCGTAAAGCATCAGCCGAACGCGCTAAGGCTTGGACATCTGAAGGTTCCGCATCGCCTGCAATGACCCGAACTCGCTCTGCTCCCGCAAGCGCGGCAATATCAATCCATCCTTTGATCCATGCGATGTCCGAGGCTCTGCGATCCTCATCAGCGCTAGAAACATCCCCATACTCGAGTAACAGTGTATATAAGCGTAGATTTGCTGATTGAAACGATTGTTTCAAGGCACTAAGATACTGCGAACTGGTATCTGGAAAATGAAAATGGCAAACTTCCAAAGAGGCAAACCCTTTGTTGGCTAGCACAGCTGGAAGCTCAAGAAGCGTAAGATGTTCCGGTTGCTCCTGCTGAGCCGTGATTTGTGTAAGTGTCGATTCATCCCAGCGTGTCCACCGCAATGGACCTAACAGTCGGTGCAAACTCCAACTCGTCAATGATAAAAATGGCATATGTTCAACCCTTCCTTGCTCTGTTTGAACAAATTTTACCAAACTCACATCGCTGGACACCATATGCCATCTCGCCGCTTCATCTCTTATTGTGCTGTTTTGTCCGCTTCTTCCACAACCAGATATCCATTGCCGTCCGGATCTTGAAATTGGAAACAAGTAACACCCATTCGCTTTTCAATCCCCTCCCTAACAATGCCGTCTACAGAACGGACATGATCAAGGGCCGCTTCCAAATCCGGCGACTCCATGATCATAATCGGATTGGTGCGTGTTTCTACCTGGAGCTGCTCAAAGTATCTGCTTGAGGACTGGCTTAACCGGTTATCATCAATAAGCAAATGAGCACCTCGATCCATTGGTATCGCCGGCAAATCACTGAACCTAGGGTCTGAACCTGCGCTTTTCCCAACAAAAACTTCATACCATGCCTTCGTATCATCGATATCATCGGTATGCACCAGGATGCGGCTAATTTTTCGCAGAAAAGCATTCGCAGGCCTTGTCGCCGTTAAACCTAAATCACGATTCGCTTTGCAAACCATATGAGAGTTCATATTGAAAACTGAAATATACTCATCTTGGAAAACATCCGTCAAGACCGTGTGAGGTTTAGTCTTACAAAATTGATGCGCAGCATGGATATCATCGGTATCGAACATAACCGTCGGCGGAGATCCCCAAGTATTCTTGTCTAGAATAATTTCAGTGTCCTCCAAAACAAAAATATAAATACCATGGGTGTCCTGATCCGGTTGAGGAACAATGGGTCGCTGAAATAATTTCGCGTACCATTCAATGGAGCGTTTTAGATCTTGAACGGGAACAAATACAGCTGGCATAAAAGCGTTAATCGGATGGGACATAGTCGATTTCCTCCTTAATTGATTGTTCAACGTATAGACACAGCGGCTGCATCATTTCTATCACATTCATTCAAAAAGAGTTGCTATGAAGCGGATGCCTTCTTTTTCGGCCTCCCACGCTAGCATCAGCTCTTCCCTAATCTTGCTCATTCGACCTGCATGACTGCCTCCGTAACCAAAGGGAAAGCTCGGGTATAAGCGAGTGAAGGCTTGGCTGACTCGCGTATAGCATAGTCCCGCCTCAGCAAGACGCTGCTTGCGCCAAACATTGCTGCTGCTTTCCGACAGCTTCTGCAAATAATGAGCCGCATGCTGCCGAGCTTCGGCTAGAATTGCAACTTGATAGGCATGTCCATGCAGATCAAGTGAACCATCTTCTACAGCCTCCAGCCAGAGGCGGTAACCATCAAGACCGAAAGCATAGCCATCCAAGGGAGGTTCTTTCCCTCTTGCATGCTCTATTATCGCTCGGAGCGCAGCATCCTCTGTCTGAGGAGGTGCGACTCTACCGCGGATGCCTAGCACGAACAGCGGCGGTTGATCAGCCTTTCGTCCCAATTGGTCATATCGAACAGAGTGTTCCTCTCGGTCATAACCTAGATACAAGATTTTCTGCTCACTGTCATTGTAGCCATGAATAAATCCAAACTCACTACTTTGCATATTCAAAATAATGGCGGGGACACCCTGATCGATAGAACCATGTAGGATGGATAAGATATGAACTTGCTGTTCCGGCGTTAGTGTTTTTCGCTGAGGCCGCCCAAAGCACGTCCCGCGGATGCCTAACCGTTCAAGAATTCGATATGCGGTGTAACTCCAGTCAAAGGTTGAGAACCCTTGGGAGTGACTGCTTTTCGCTACATTCAAACGGAATGCATCACCCGAGATTCCCATCAGCTCCGTATGAGAAAGGTTCTCCTCTCCTACAGTCCGAAGCGCTTCACCGATCATAACCGACAGAAACGCATAAGGCCGAGAAAACACTGGAGGAGGAAGCGTTCTGTTGACTGTCAGACCACTGCTTATCCGTCCCTCCAGATAACGCTCGATTTCCTTGCGGAAACGCTCTTCATTCGCTTTCACCCGCGCGCGAGACAATAAATTATAGATATTGCTTTGCTTCATCCCGAAGCGGGCAGCAAGTTCTTCCGTGGTCGCTTCATCAAAAGCGCTGGCGCTTAAAACCTCACGTGCCTGCTCGGAAAGCGGGCGCATGGAACTGCGAATCAGGTCTTCGCCTTCTTCCCGCTCCTGCCAGGCTCGTGGACTAATCTCTTCGCTTCCGCTGTGCTCTCCCCAACTCGATTCTGGGATTTCCTCCGTTATGTATTCGCTCCGGTTCGCAGCTCCACGAATCGAATTCATCGCGATCCGGCGAACCATAACCCGGAACCAAGCTCCGAATCTCTCTTCGTCTTTCAGGTCATGTATATTGTCTTTTACTTTGAGAAAAGCTTCCTGCACCACATCTTCTGCAAGAAACGCATCGCGAACGATGGCTTGCGCCCATGACAAGGCAGCTGAACGATACGCGCTGAGCAGCAATTCGAAAGCAATCGAATCTCCCTCTCTGACACGTCGTATTAGACCTGGCACTTCGTTATGGTTCCCCACTGGCAACCTCCTGCCATGTTTATTTCTCGTCTATATTCGCCAAAAAAACCGATTTCCCTACCTTTTCGCCCGATAGCTGGATAAATTCCAGGATGGCCAAGTTTTGCCCCTTTGATCACCCATCACACGATCTATGGTTTGCTGAACCGAACTTAGCTCGGGATGCTTAACCTGCAAATCCCTCAAAGCGGGAACCACATCCGTTGAGAGATTACCTAAATAATCCAGGTCGATGACTCCTGTTTTTTCATAACGCTCCATGTTGTTAATGGCAATCCGGTGGTCGAGATTCATGTAATTCATCACTAAATACGCTAGTATGGCAGTCGTTATGTAAGCTCTGGACATCGACATCTTTTCCACCCAAATCCGGAAAAAGGCAAGGATAAACAAAATGCCAAGGAAGATCATGAACCCATGCACGAGCAGTCTCGTTTGTGTAAATCCATAAGCCTCTTCATAGAGCGAAAGCCTTCCATAAGCAGAAATTAGCATGACTATTGTACAAGCTACCAGTAAAGTTAGCAGAGTTTTTCGAATCATTTCACCTAATGGACTGCTTGAGCGAATCCAATGTAAACCAGGAAACAGCAGCGATACATTGATAAGAGCGACAACAACCAGCTCCGCAAAACCTCTGCGAGCATATTCCGCATATGCGACACCTGATGGCAATAGGCCATCTGCGGCTCCGAATAAATACGAAAACTGGATGATCGCGAACAACACATAAACTACATTCACACATACAAGCAGTGTTCCTGCTGTTATTGGATCAAGCAAGGGTTTGTTGCGTACCACGTCAGCAGTAGCAGCAGCTGTTTCATTTTCCGTACTGTCAAATGGGTGCGATGCTTCGATGACTTTTGGGAAAAGTAGTCCCCACATATAACAAAAAGTGTACAGGGTAATGGCAACTGCCAGAATGATTCGGCCTATCCCTTCCCCAATGGACACGCCAGTGAACCAAGCTGGAACTTCCGCAATCCAAGATAAGAAGATCCGATCAGCAGAAGCTAACAATCCGATAACGATAAACAAGATAGGCGCTGCCAGCAAAAGACCAGCCAATACTTTGACAACTTTCCCCCAAGTCGAATCTTTTTGGTTATCGCGGTTTGGCAGCCATGCTTTGACCATCCCGAAGGGTACAGGGAGATAAGTAATCGGACTGCTGATAACGTGCCTAACCATGTCTTGCAGGAATGTAGCATGGTACCAGGCATGTTTGCTATTCCTCGATAACACAACCGTCTGCATCACGATACAAAGCGGGAGAGCAATTATATTTAGAGAGTGAAAAAAGCTGTTTGCGAACAAAGCATAGGTCATCGCCAACAAAGTAACCGGCACCATCAGCAGCCAACCGGCAGTACTTTGCCCTTTCCACGGCTCAAATCCGCCTAATCTGCCTTTTATTGAATAAAAATAAAGTCCATAGAAGCCGGCAACGCTTAGACATACAGAAATACCCGCTGGACGGCCAATAAATAAATATTGCACCAGCAGTCCGAATAAACAAGCGTACGCTAACATGTAGCTATATTTTCTTTGCCATGGAGCTGGATCTCTCATTGAACTTTCTCTCCTTTAATCATAATGATATGGAATTGCAAGGAATTGATAATTCCTGCCTTTTATTGTAACCTTTAAAACAAGAACAAAAAGTGTAAGTTTAATTTCAGTAATTTCATATTTTATGACGGAGGCCTTTTGATGAAAATTCGCAAGCATTATTTGACACTTCGGGATGCCTTTCCACATCTCCATGAAGAGGCTCCACTGGAGACAACGCTCGAAGAGCTTGCGGCGGAGGTAGACTGTACACACCGCAACATGGTGCTTCTCCTCAAACGGATGCAGCAAGAGCAGTGGCTCACTTGGCAGCCCAAGAAAGGCCGCGGCAATCGCTCGACCCTCATTTTTCATATGCGCAAAGAACAATTGCTTCTGGAAGAAGCCAAACAATTCGTGGCCAAGCAAGACCTGCAATCTGCTCTTGAGCTGCTGCAAACAACCGATCATCCCACTCACTTGAGAGAGCAGTTTCAAGAATGGTTGTCCGGCCAATTCGGGTTTCGTTCCGAGCTGCAGGGTGATCGGCGATCTGATGTGCTGCGCTTCCCACTGACCCAAACCATTCACGCGTTAGACCCTGCTGCGATCCATTATGCTGGGGAATCCCATCTAGTGAACCAGCTCTTCGATGGTCTCGTTCGGATGGACTCGAAGGGTGAGCACATCGTGCCTCATTTGGCGCATGCATGGGAGGTCGATGAAACGAGAAACGTTTGGACGTTTTATCTCCGAAAAGGAGTGCGTTTTCATCATGGACGCGAAATGTCCGCTAGCGACGTCAAATATGCGCTCGAAAGACTGCAGCGCTTAGCGCCGCGCGGGCTGTACAGCTGGGCATATGCGGGAATAAAGCATATTTCCTGCCCGAGTAACACGACAGTTGTCATCCAACTCGTAGAACGTAATGAATTGTTTTTGGGATTCTTGAGCACGAATCGCGCTGCGATTGTTCCTGAAGACGCGTGTGAAGCAGCCGGAGGTTGGATGGGCACGAACCCTATCGGGACGGGTCCTTTTCGCTTAGTGGGACACGAGCATGGCATTTGGATTCTGGAGGCATTTCCTGCGTACTTTCAAGGCAGAGGCTTCTTGGATCGTGTCGAAGTGTGGACGCTGCCAGAGCATGAACATCTGTCTGACTCCGATCCTAAGCAGCCTTTCCAAGTCATGCACAATGTGCGAATTTCGGACATGGATGCCCAGCGCTGGCAGCAGGTGAGGCAATCGGGTATGACAACGAAATTCATGACGGTTAATGAGAGGAAAGAAGGTCCTTTACGAAATCCACTCATCCGCAAAGCTCTTAGCCAAGCATTAGATCAAGCTTATTTATTAGAGCAGCTTTCTGGTGATGTGATCGAAGTGGCCCGTTCATTTTTCCCGAAATCAGTTGGTGAAGAAGATGTGCATGCTAAGGAGAATGCTAATGCTCCCCTTTCTTCTTTTCCATCAGCAACATTCGAGCAGTTGCTCCACGCTGCAGGTTATCAAGGAGAGACTTTGATGCTCGCTACGATTCCGCAATACGAGCAGGATGCGCTTCTGTTGCAGAAAATGTACGCGAAATCCGGCATCAAGCTCCAAATCATGCTCATTCCTGCGGAGCAGTTCAATGGCGAGCTGCGCATGACAGCTGATCTGGTTCTTTTCGCCATCATGATGGATGAGCACCGCGAACTGCGGCTTTATGATATGTACAGTAGTATGCAGCAGCATGCGGCGCCTGAGGTCAAGTCTTTGCTCGATGACTGCCTGCAGCTGTTGCGTTTTGAAATCGAGCCCCTACGCAGAAAAACGCTGCTTGAGCAGTTAGAATCACAGCTCAAGCAGCGTTACAGTTTGCTTTTTCTATATCGGAAACATCTCAAAACCGCCTACCACCCGTCCATACGCGGCATTTCGTTCGATTCTCTCGGGTGGGTACGATTTCGCGACATTTGGTTCACTTAAACAGGCAGCCTTACAGACTAAATTTCAGCGCTACTCCTGAAGGCAGTACACCAACAATATGCTCACGAAGCGCGTCATTCGTGTGAATCTCTTCGCTTAAGATAGCGATAATCCCACTATCTTCCCGCGTTCGGATTAAGCGGCCGATCCCTTGTCTCAGCCTTAACAGCATGTAGGGAATGTCCACTTCCTCGAAAGGATTAGTGGCTGCTTCCCTTTTCGCCATGAAAACAGGATCTTGCGGTGGAAACGGAAGCGCCCAGATAATGACGTTCGATAAGGAAGGACCTGGCACATCAAGTCCTTCCCATAAGCTTACCGCTGCAAGCACGCTATGCTCGTCTCCTTGGAAAGAAGCGATGAGATGGCTGATTTCTTGATCTCCTTCGAATAAAAACCGCAGCTTCTCGCACTCGCTCCGTTTCTGAATCTCCAGCTTAAACCTGCGCAGCTCTTCGTGGGTCGGGAATAGAATTAACGCCCGTCCTTCCGTTCTTTGCAGCAGTTTTATGGCTATCTCCATTTTTTCCTGGAAAGTCCCGCTAGAAGTCCATGTTGGAGCTAACACTTCCATTCGTTCTGCATAATCATATGGTGAATCCACGGAGAACGATAAATACTTGTCCAGTCCCAAGCTATCCGCAACATAATCAAAGGTTCCCTCAACGGACAACGTAGCGGAGGAGAAAACGATTGGCATTTTGGCAGAAAACACTTGCTCTCTCAGCACTTCTTTCACCGTTCTTGGCATGATCACCAAACTCAGACCCGTTATACTTTCCGTTGCCCAACAGATGAAAGCTTGATCATGGCGGAACAAGGCCAGCGCCTTCTGCATCATTTCCAAATGCTCTTCGACAATTTTGAGCTGATAGTCATTCAAAGTGAACATCTCACTTTCGAAGACAAGCTCCTCTTCGATCTGTGATAAAATATCACATAAACGGTGAATTTCGCGCAGCAATCGATCATTCATCACAATCTGCTTGCGATCCGAGCCCACAATCGGTTGACAACAGCTCTCGAGAACTTCGAACATCCGTTCACTTTGCTCAATCGCCTGATCAATACAGACTGCTAGTGTCTCGCGCACTTCCCCTTTTAACAAACGAACCACTAATTCTTCAAAAACGGTATGCTTTAGCTTGTAAGTCAATGCTTTTTGCGCAGCCGACTCCATCAAATGTCCTTCATCGAAAACTACCGAGCAGTGATCCGGCAATAGCGGCAGCTGTCCTTCCCGCTTCCGTCCCTCATACGTCCAAACATGCTCCATATAGAAATCATGGGAACAAATAATCAGATCCGCCGATTTCCGGTAGGACTCCCGTGACAAGGTTTGACCGCAGCGGTGTCGTTTATCACAGACAAAACAATCCTGATAAGCATCCCAACTAACACGTTCCCACTGTGCATCATTCAGATCCGGGTAGTCTTTACGATCCCCATAGGCATAAAAAGATTGAAGAGCTTCCCGCGTGTGGACGAAGTCAGGCAAACCAGCATGTAGCTCCCGGTATAAGCTTAAATCTTCGTGTCCAAAACGAGCTTCATCCAGCTTCTGAAGACACAGATACTGATCAGGTGATTTGGCAAGACGAGCATCAATCACAAGATCCAAATGCCGCATTAATTTATCAACATCGCCGCCTGGCTTGACCAATTGCTCAATTAACGATTCATCCGCACACGCGATGATGGCCGGTTTCTTCGTTAGTCGCGAATAACAAATCGCATACAACAAGTAGACAAGTGTCTTCCCTGTACCTACACCCGCTTCTGCAAAAATGGTTTGTTTCTCAGCAAAAGCCCGCTCGAGTTGAAACGCCATGTAAATCTGCTCATCGCGTACTTCAAACCCTGCTTCGGGTAAAACTTCATAAAATAAATCAGCAATCCAGTCAGAAACCTGCTGCATGAATGGCTGTGAATGATCATACTCAAATGGATACCGTCCCATGTTGCAAGCCCCCAAAAATAGAAATCTAATCAAACTTGTATTATCTCACTAACTAGATACAAATGCAAAGAAAGATAGAAAAAAGCCTCATTCACTCCGCTTTAACCGTGGAGATGAAGAAGCTTTCCATCCATTATCAACTTCTTTTTACATACTAAAACGTTCCCGATATCCGCATTTGCGGCATAATTCTTCCACAACTTCCCGTCTGGAAAAGCCTTCGAATAAACGATTCGCCCGCTCCCCTTCAACAATTTCAGAGAATGGCGTGTGGTTAATATTGCCCAAATTAATAACGCCTTCTCCATCAAGACAACAAGGAATTACCGTGCCGTCAACTAGGATACCTGCTTGATTCCGCAAGGCATGGCAGAAGCCTGGTCCTTCAATTTCTTGGGCCTTCAGATCCGGCCATTGAAACTCATGATCCTGATTCAGATACACGCGCTCTGCGAGTTTCACACCACTGCCACGCACAAATTCTTCATCGATCTTGTAATCCAGCTCAAACTCTTTCTCCAGCATCTCCAGCACTTCGCGATTTCGCTGCCGTTCTTGATTCGTTTGGTTATCCATCGTTAAGTTCCATAATCGGAAAGAAATAATGACATTAGACTTTGCTACAATTTCCTTGGCAAAACGCAAAACGCTCATCACATAGCCTTCTTTATCTTCTGAGCCTTCGTGACCATCAAAACTGTGCAAAGAAAAATTCATTTGTCGTAGCGCCGGTTTGTCCAACAGCTTATGCTTATTTTTGTTAATCAATGTTCCGTTGGTTGTAATATTGACCTTAAAACCTCTCTCATGGCTCAGATCAAGCAGTTCGTCGATCTTGGGATGCAGTAAAGGCTCTCCTTTGACATGGAGGTAAATATGATCCGTATGCGGCTTGATTTGATCAAGAATATTCGTAAACGTATCTATTTTAATAAAATTAGCTTGCCGCTTCGTTTGCGGACAAAACGTACAAGCTAGGTTACATACACTTGTAATCTCAATATAAAACTTTTTAAACTTCTTCATGCCATGGCTCCGTTTCTAGCTGCGCTACTATGATAATAGCTATTATAACAAGCTGCTCTCCTGAAAGAAAGGAATTGAAAGATTTAGAATATCCATTTGACGATCCATCCGATAAAATACGCCGAAGGAATAAGAAATGCTTGTGCCAGCAAAGTACCTAGAAAACGGGATGTCATAAGAAGTGCATAAATTTTCCCTAGCTGACTACGTTGCGATTCGTCTTGCAGCGCTTTATCTGTGATGAGTCCCAACTGCGGATCGATGAAAATTGTGAGCAATATCGTCGCGATCCCATTAATAAGCCCTGATGCCTGGGAAGCCGTAGTTGCGTACTCAGGTATCAAATGTGCCGCATACAAGGAAGACAGCACCCCCACAGAGTAGAAGGCCGTTACTAGGATATTGATGACTAAAAACCTTTTGGATACGCCTAAATAGCGGAATTGGCTGAGCTTAAACTTCGGCTTCTTCAAGTAACTTTTGGTGTTTTTCAACTGCTCTATCTTTACGCTAGAAATGAGTTTCGGGATAGAGCCTGCCACTTCGATACGAGCAATAACCCGTACACTGATGTTGATAAATGAAGGAAATAAAGCAATTGCAATCAGCGTTCCAATGGACGACGCGAACAAAGTAATCCGTAAGTATCTTTCTAAATCAAAGGTCGGCTCTGCCTTGGCAAAATCCACGAAATTAGCCGTCATAGGCGCTTGAATTAAATTGGCTGTACGGGAAACGAGGACGATAATCCCAACTAGCGAAAGCGCAACAGCCAGCTTGTTCACCTTCACTCCAGCAAAACGTACAGAGTAAGACAAAGTTTCTGCGGTATGAATGATCATCGTTAAAATGAAAACCAGTATGAGTGTATTTGTCATCGTCATTTGGTCGTTAACTCCACCAGCCGGTTCATAACGGCTTCCCAACGCACCTTCATTTCTTCTCTGCGCTGCATGCTGTCGAGCTTTTCTTGGTGAAAACTAATCGTTGTTCGGCCAGGAGATGCGGCGGGCAGCAGCCGAATTTGCAAAGTTGAAGCTTCCGCCCAGCCAGCAGGCTGCCAAGATAGACGCAGCTGCTCATTCGGTTTAACCACGCGAAGAACCCCATTAGTCCCTTCTTTCGTACAAAATGCATGCCCTTTTTCGAACGTAATCGTAGGAGTCTCCCCTAACCAAAGCTTGCGACCTTGCGGCGAAATCAGCAGTTCCCATGTCTTCTCTTGGCTTAAAATAATCGTCTTTCTAACGCCAATCTGAAAGCCTGCAGCGGCTGTAAGCCCTACGATTTTCTCTGAATTCATTAGCTCTCCCCCTTCGCTATTCCGATCCAGCTTAAAGCTTCTCCAAATAATCCTTCAGTTCCATCAAATCCCTAATTGTATAATCTCGCTCAAAATCACCTTCAAAATGGACGTCTTCCTTCCAGATTCCCCTCATCCCCACACTACGGCTAGCCCAAACATCATTTCTCGGATGATCACCGACATAGGCTGCCTCATTAGGTTGTGCTCCCAATCTATGTAATGCTCTATGGAAAATCTCAGGTTCTGGCTTGCGCAGCCCCTCTATTTCGGAAACGAGTATGGTATCAAAATAGGTCGAGATCCCTAGTGCTTCTGTATTTTTAGTCTGAAAAACACCATAACCATTGGTAATCAGGCCAAGCTTAAATCCGCTATGTTTCAAGTAGGTCAAAAGTTCATGAAGATTTGGAAACCCTGCACAATGCGAGCTGAACTGCTCCATGTAATCTTCTAACAAGTCCTCCCATTGCAAGGCTAGATCGAATTCAAGTTTGAGCTGCTGATACACTTTGTCTTTCCAGACGTAACCTCTTTGATCCAGGGCAATAAACCTGTTCACGTACACGGATTTTTCAACGCGCTGAAGTTCAGTCATTCTCTGGTGTTGATTTTCAATAAAGGCTTTCAGAGATGTCTGCCGATCCAGCAGCGTTCCGTCCAGATCAAACATAATTGCTTTTAACATGGGAGCCATCACTCCTTTCTAGCATAAAAAACAATCCGGATATCGAAGCTTTCCGCTCCAATCCTCAAAATTGAACCCCCTTAAAATCAAGTATTCGTTTATCTACCAGTAATTCCCTCTAAAATGTTTAAAAAATAATGAAAAATCGCCATAGCGATTTCGAAGAGAACTCCAGGCCGTTATTTTGCCGATTCCACCGAAAAACGTGCCATGAAGTCGAAATAAGACCCCCTAGTTCCGCTCAATGTGAAAACAGCCCGCTTTCCTATGAATAAGGGACTCCAGTTCCCACATACGCAAAAAAAAGAGAGCCTAATGGCTCCCTTTTCATCTATCACTCTGATTGCCTCTCATCACCATACCAGAGTTCTCGGAAAGTCGCGCTTCGCTGCAGCAGCTCCTCTGATGTACCTTCGGCTTCGATGCGCCCCTCCTTCATCACTATGATGTGATCGGCACGCGTCAAAGCCGTTTTGCGGTGCGAGACGACCAAGCAAGTCGCATCGCTTCGACGCTGGAACATACGCTCCCAGAGCTTCTGTTCCGTCTCCACATCGAGCGCGCTCGACAGGTCGTCGAAGACGTACAGCTCGGCGTCGCGCACGAGCATGCGCGCTGCAGCTGTCCGCTGCGCCTGGCCGCCGGAGAGCTTCACCCCGCGCGGGCCGATGACGGTGTCCAGCCCACCAGGCAGCTGCGCGACGTCGTACTCCAGCACCGCCGCGTGCAGCGCCTGCTGCAAGCTATCGTTTTGCTCCGCTTGCCCGAGCAAAATATTGTTGCGCAGCGTATCGCTGTACAACCGCGGCACCTGCGCGGTGTAGGCGCTCCGCGGCGGGGTGAAGAAGGTGCCAGGGTCTTCAACGGGCACTCCGTTCCACGCTATGGTCCCTTTCCCTTTGGGCAGAAGCCCAAGAAGGGAGCGCACCAGCGTGGTTTTGCCAGATCCGATCGCTCCCGTTACAACGGTGAACGATCCTCTTTGCAAGCTAAGGCGAATGTCCGAGATGCCTCTGCCTGTATCCGCATAGGCGTAGCTCAATCCATTCACTTCAAGCCGTTGCAGCGCAGCTTCGCTTCCGAGCGTTGCAATCTCGGTCAGCTCCGTTCTGCTCGCACCCCCGTGCGTAGCAGGTTGGGTCTGGCCCGTTTGGTGCTCCGTCTGCTCCATCTGCTTGCCTCTGCTGTCACTGCTAGGCTTCAAATACAGCGAATTAACCATCGTTAAAACCTTCGCCGAAGCTCCCTGCAGAAGAAATGTTAACCGTTCCAACGATACACTCATCTGCTTAAAATACGTAATGAATTTACCCACATTCGTTATAAATTGCGTAACAAAGGTCAAATAGTAGACGAACAGCGCGAAGTCCCCGACTGTAAAGGTACCTGCTCTCATTTTCGTGCCGGCTAACAAGAGAATAAGTCCTGTTCCCAGATTCACAGAATTGGAGAATACGGAGTCCAGCAGCTCCGTCATTAAGCGATCCTTGAGCATCGCCTTGCGGCGATTGTCGCCAAAGCTGCGGAAGCGTTCAATGACTCGGTCCTCAGCTCCTGCCACTTGTATGGCTTGTACGTTACCGAACATTTCACTGATTTCCCCCGTCACCTTGGACGTTGCTTCCCTGCTCGCTGCGCGATATTTCTGAAGGCGAACAGTCGCTAGCTGCGCAGCCGTAATAACAAGCACAATCGGCAGAAACACAAGCAGCGTCATTTGAGCATCAATTCGAATCAGAATGTAACCGGACACGAGTGCAAAACAAGTCATGCCAAATACATCAACAGACCAGCTTACCGCCTCTTCGGATTGATCCACATCATCCCGGAAATGGCTAATCGCTTCCCCAGGAGAAACGGGAATAGCTTGTGCGCCTGGCTGTTTTAAGACATGCTCAAGCAAATTTCTTCTGAGCAGCATCCCCATCCGAAAGCGGAAATGAACATCCGTTATAAACCCGATAATAATGAGGCAAATACGCCCTAAAGCGGCAGCAATGAGCAGCGCGATCAAGCCCCAGACGCCATAGCCGAGCGTGGAATTCACAGTCAAAGAATCAAAAAATTGTTTCGTAATCAAGCCTGGCGCGATCGGCGCCAAGTAAATAATTGTCCAAGCAAGAGCATTAATAAAATAACGCAAAGGACGGTACATAATTAGCCGCCACAAATATTGGAACGTAGTCATACCAATACCTCCTCGAGCCCGGTAGCAAGTAATTGACTGAATCGAGATTTGGGATCTGCGGCCAACTGCTCTCTTCTTCCCGTTTCCATCACATGACCATTATCCAAAATTAGGATATGATCCGCACGCTGCACCGTAGTTAATCGGTGCGCGATCATGATACAGGATCGTTCGGTCAAGAGTCTAGATACTGCTTTCTCGATGCGCTGCTCAGTCAGAGGGTCTAGCCGAGAAGATGCTTCATCCATAATGACAAGTCCTGGTTTCGTTAGAAACACCCGTGCGAATGCCAGCAATTGCGCTTCCCCCGCCGACAAGCTTCCTCCTCCAGAGGCAAGCATCGTATCCAGCCCTTCAGGCATTGACTCATACCATGAGCCGAGTCCAAGCTCAGTAAGCACGTCAACAATTTCTTTATCCGTAATGGCGTTATCATAAAAGGTTAAATTATCGCGAATTGTTCCCTGCATAATCTCAATATTTTGCGTCACCAGCGCGACATGTTTGCGCAGCTCTGCCAATGTGCAATCGCGTATATCGGTCCCGCCTAGCGCGATTGTGCCACTTTGCGGATCATAAAAGCGCAGCAAAAGTCTAGCCATTGTTGACTTGCCACTGCCAGTTCGCCCAAGTAAGCCTAAGACTTCCCCTGGCTTCAAGTTCAACTCTACGCCTTTGAGCGTAGGCTGGTCCCCATCGTAGCTGAACGTTACATCACGGAATTCAACACTAAGCGGCCCTTGTGGCAGCAATGCACCCGGCCCATCCTTAATCTCGGATTGTGTAGCAAACAGCTCACGAATTCGGGAAATACTTGCATCCGCCTTCTGCAAATCCTCCATTTGTGTACGGATTTTCTCGATTGGCTTAGCTAGCAGCTCTGTATAAAAGAAAATTAAGTACACCGTACCCAAGGAAATGTTCTGGCTATACCACAGATATGCACTAATGCCAAAAGCCAAGGCATTGCCCAATGCAAAAACGAAAATCGACATATTCCACATCGCGCAGAAACCTAGAAAGGCTTTGACTCGCAGCGGTAGCATTTTTCTTAGCATCGTATAAAAACGATTCATCACGAACCCTACTGCTCCGTTGGCGCGGATATCTTCCGTCCCTTCCAAATGCTCACCGATAAAGCCGTAAAACTCAGCATTCGCCTGCCGCCATCCCGCCCAC
Source organism: Paenibacillus sp. J22R67 (assembly GCF_059692175.1). NCBI lineage: Bacteria > Bacillati > Bacillota > Bacilli > Caryophanales > Paenibacillaceae > Paenibacillus > Paenibacillus sp. J22R67. Next base: position 207,888 of record NZ_JCAUAX010000005.1, read on the forward strand.
ACAGGAACAGCGAATTTACGAATCCACTGAATCATAAAAACTGCAAAGATGACAAAAAAAGCCATTCCCGCGCCAATGATCCAATTCTCCCGGAATAATAAAACGATAATGCCTGCCATCAAAAGCAGATTGCCGAATAGATGAATAATCATACTGGAGAAGAAATTCGCAAGCGCATTCACATCGCCGTCCACTCGTTCGATAAGCGAGCCTGACGTATGCGATTTATGAAAGGACATATCTAGCGACAAGCAATGTGCTGCCAAATCAACGCGTAATTTATTCGTTGTTTTCCAACCGACATTTTCGCTATAGTACGTTGCTATAACGGAGACAAGCTGCTGCACAAGCGAGAAACCGATAAAGAAAATCGCTGCTGTGATCAACGGCTGCATGGCGCTGCCGGCTTGTGCCTGATCAATAAAATAGCGGATAATTTGCGGATTGACTAGCTGTAATCCTATAGAAGCGAACAAAAGCAGCGTCAATACAACGAGTGTACCTCTCTGCGGGAACAAATATCGACTTAAAAGCTCAGCATACTGTCCCATGGAGTTACTCTTTTTGGGTTTCACCTTCATTATGTAAGTGCCTCCAGTGATTATTAATGACATTAATTATTCATGTCGTTAAGTATTGTCCTCCTCTGCCAATCGTACATTCAATCATACTAAATTGAACTGCAACCGACAACGCACGTTTTCATTATCATCAACACCGCCTGGGAGAGGGTGGAATAGCGTGCAATCAGATTGAAGTTGAGTCTGAGAAAGCGCAATCAGATTAGCGTTGGGTCTGCAAGTTCATTGGACGAAATCCAATGGAAACAGTGAATTTAGATCCCGATTAGCGATCCTATTGGATGAAATCCAATGAGGTCGGTAAATTGTGGGGTTTTATCGCTAGATATGGCACTTCTATTGGATTTCGTCCAATGGAACGTGCATTTTAGGTACATAATTGACGTTTTCATTGGAAATCATCCAACGGAATACGAAGTACCCCGTGCTCAATAGCTATTTTAAAACACTAACATGGACTACTGGCACCTCACGACTGACTTAGCGTCAATATATACGCAGAAAAAAACCGCAATCGCTCGCGGTTCCTTCTTCCTATAAGAATAATCTCCACAAGTCATTAGACACATTGTATAATAGTAAAAAATCACCAATACGGCACTCATGTTATCTTCACTAACACATAGGCGGTGGATGAAATTGGTTCAGACACTTTTGCAATTAACCGTGAGAGACATTTTGCAGCGTCCTTTGTTTCAGAAAGTCGAGACCATCGCAAGTGAAGAAGCATTGAACCGCTCTGTTCGTTGGGTTCATATTATGGAAGTACCGCAAGTAGGCCATCTATTGAATGGCCATGAACTCATCCTCAACACAGGGATTGGTTGGCACGATAACGAAGAATTAAGCCTCTCCTTCCTCCAACAATTGATCGATAGCGGAGCATCTGGACTTTGTATTGAATTAGGAACCTATACGAAACAGCCCCTCGAACGAATGAAAGAGCTCGCCCTGAGCGAACATTTTCCACTTATCTTTTTCCATGAAGAAGTCCGGTATATAGATATTACCCAAGATTTGCATGCCTATTTCATCCATCAGCATTACACGATGGTGTCTGAGCTTGAAGCTCTATCCACACAGTTAAATCAGCTGCTCCTCTCAGGAAAAGGACTGCAGCCACTCTTACGGCTTTTGCACGAAACGACACTAGCCCAGGTCGCCTTTTTTCCATATGGAGAGGAAGCACGGTTTATCCCAGAAATACCGAAGACGGAAGCAGATCACTTTTACGAACAATGGATATTTGGAGAAATCTTTCGACTGCCTGATATAAAAAGCAAGCTTGCCCATCGCCCTATTCTAGCACTTGAGCGCATGTTTGCTGATCTTCTTTTGTACGGAGAACAGGAGTTGAGCGAATTTCAGATTCTTGCGTTAGACCGGTTCGCAACTGCTATTGCACAAGAAATGATGCGCACGACCTATATGGAGGAGAAAAAGCGGTACAAGCAGGATCTTTGGGTCATGGATTGGCTGAACGGAAAGCATAACCTGCAAGTCATTCGAGACTACATGCTTGCCCTGAAACCCCATGTGAAGCTTGATCAAGCCATTGTGTGCGTGATTGAAAGCAGATCTGTACGTGAAGACGCGAACGATCATGAAGCGCACCTCCTACAAAAACACATGGTAGCGCGCTCCATTTTCGAAGGTGAAGGCTTCTACTTGGTCCCCGCCTTTACCAACTCTCATTTCGTTTTCATTCTACTTGATCAGCTAGGGGCAGCACCCTTTCAGGATCGAATGATAAGGGCCATTCAGCGCTTGCAAAAGACAGAAAACCTGCAAGAGACGGCGCTTTTCACACCTTTTCTAGGAATAGGCAAAAGAATCAGTGATCCCTCTCTCCTCAAGATAAGCTATCAAACCGCACTTGATACGATTGAAATTCAGAAAGACATCGGTGTACTGGCCAAACCTTTCTACGATGAACTTCACGTGGGCAAAGTCATTCTGACGATGAAACAAAGCGGCTCGTTGGCATCCTTTATTGAAGAATACCTCGGGCGTATCCTGCTCTATGATCGGGAGAAAAATGGTCAACTTTTGAAAACGCTGAAAATGTATTTAGCTTTAAGCGGGTCCAAACAGGAAACAGCCAAAGAGCTTTTCATCGTAAGGCAAACCCTATATCACCGTCTGGACAAAATTGCCCTACTATTAGGCGATGATTATATGCGGCCTGACAAAAGGATGGCCATAGAGTTAGCGCTCCATGGTTACGAATATATGCATGGAATCATAGCTTAGATCTGTTCCTGACCCTGCCGAATGAGCAACGTAGCATAATATTTCCTCGCATTCGCTGTTTTCAGATGGAGGGTCGCCGTTTCACCGCCGGGGTGTTCGAATTGCAACCATGCGCCGCTCAAATCTTCCTTCACCCCAACGATCTTAAATTTCTGAGCAACGAAACCATCCAGCTTTTGCTTCTCGAGAATAAATTGTGCATGCTCAGACATGTGTTGCACCCCTTTGATCAACGGCATCTTGCTTAGGCTTAACCTGAAGAGATTCAGAGGGATAGGTATGCCGTTTCACATATTGACCAACACCAGGCGTACCCACGAATTGTTTATTTTGGATCACGTACTCCCCTCTCGATAGCACTGTAACAGGCTCTCCAGTAATTTCAAGACCTTCAAATGGATTATAATCCACATTCATATGGTGAGTGTCGGAGGAAATAACGCGAGTTACATTCGGATCAAAAATAACAATATCGGCATCACAGCCTACAGCGATTGTTCCTTTCCTAGGAAATAAACCAAACAATTTGGCACTTCGCGTAGACACGATATCAACGAATTGGTTGAGCGTTATCCGCCCCTTCAGTACGCCTTCCGAAAAAAGAATCGAAAATCGATCTTCGATACTAGGGCCACCATTTGGGATTTTGCTAAAATCACTCAGCCCCAGCTCCTTCTGACCTTTGAAGTTAAAGGAGCAGTGGTCGGATCCTAGCGTTTGAAGCTGTCCGTTTTTAAGTGCTGTCCATAACGCATCTTGATGCTTTTGCGGGCGAAGCGGTGGCGACCACACGTATTTTGCACCTTCAAAATTGGGCTTCTCTAAATACGTTTGATCCAACATTAAGTACTGCGGACAAGTCTCTCCCCAAATATCGACCCCTTGATTCCTCGCTTCGGCAATCTGTTGAACAGCTTCCTCGCACGTCACATGAACGACATATAGCTGAGAGTTTGCCAAAGCCGTTAGTTTGGCTGCGCGCCCCGTTGCTTCCCCCTCAATCAAGGATGGACGTGTCAGCGCATGGTAGATCGGCTCCGTATTCCCTGCCTCTAGCGCTTCCTTGATCAAATAATCAATCACGTCACCATTCTCGGCGTGTACCATGACCAATGCTCCATGCCGCTTAGCTTCAAGTAATGTTCGATAAAGCGTTCCGTCATCGGCTTGAAATACATTTTTGTACGCCATGAATACTTTGAGCGATGTGATCCCCTCGTCATGTATCATTTTGGGCAGCTCAGCCAGCACATCATCGTTGATTTCAGCAATCATTAGATGGAAGCTGTAGTCGATCACTGCCTTGCCCTGCGCTTTGTTATGCCAGGTTTGAACAGATTGACTCAGCGGAACACCTTTATTCGTCAGACAAAAATCAATGATCGTTGTCGTTCCTCCAAACGCTGCAGCCTTCGTTCCAGTCTCAAAATTGTCTGCTGTAACTGTCCCCCCAAAAGGCATATCCAGATGCGTGTGCGGATCAATGCCGCCAGGGAAGACATAAAGTCCCTGTGCATCGATGATTTCAGCGCCTTCTACCTCAATATTAAGCCCAATTTGTGCAATGATACCGTTCTCGATCAAAACGTCCGCTTGATAGTGGTCAGCAGCCGTCACAACCGTGCCATTCCTAATAAGTTTGGCCATCGTTATACAGCCTCCTTTTTGTTGGAATTCCCTTCGGACAGCTTAGTAATTGCCTCTTGCCTTTGGTTCCATGTCATGGGAGGCTCGGAGCTAGGCATCTCAACCATGGTGATCGCACCTTCTACAGGACAAACAATAGCGCATAAGTTACACCCTACACAGTCTTCTTCGCGCACTTGCAAATAAGACTGTCCATTATCGCTTGTCAGCATATCGATACATTGATGAGAGGTATCCTCACAAGCAATATGGCATTTATTGCAGTTAATGCAAGTGTCGTTATCAATTTTGGCGACAACCGCGTAGTTTAAATCCAAATTCCCCCAATCCGAGTAACGGGGAACGGATTTTCCGATCAAGTCCATAACGCTAGCGATCCCTTTTTCATCTAAATAATTGTTCAATCCGTCAATCATATCCTCGACGATTCGGAAGCCATGATGCATGGCAGCCGTACATATCTGTACCCCTGTAGCACCCATCAACATGAATTCAACGGCATCGCGCCAGGTAGAGATACCGCCAATGCCTGAGATTGGGATGCCAACCTCCGAATTGCGCGCACAATCGGCGACCATGTGCAGCGCGATCGGTTTCACAGCGGGGCCGCAGTAACCACCATGAGAGCCCTTCCCTCCGACGTGAGGAATGGTATTCCACGTATCAATATCGACACCAGCTAGCGAATTAATCGTATTGATCAAGGAGATCGCATCCGCTCCACCTCGAACTGCCGCCTTCGCCGTGCTTGTAATATCTGTGATATTCGGTGTCAGCTTCACGATGACCGGTGTCTTCGCCGCTTCTTTCGCCCACATCGTTTGCGCTTCCACAAGATCGGGCTGCTGTCCAGAGGCTGATCCCATACCGCGCTCCGCCATTCCGTGCGGACAGCCAAAGTTCAACTCGAGACCGTCCACCCCGACGGCTTCAACCTTCTTTACAATTTCATGCCACTTTTCACGTTTGGGTTCAACCATCAGTGAAACAACAAGTGCATGACCCGGAAAACGCTTCTTAGTCTCGTATATTTCTTGCAAGTTGACCTCAAGCGGGCGGTCCGTGATCAATTCAATATTGTTAAATCCGGCGACACGTTGTCCATTGAAATGAACCGCAGCAAACCGTGAGGATGTGTTAATAATCGGGTCTCCGAGTGTTTTCCATACCGCCCCGCCCCAGCCGGCTTCGAAGGCTCGCTGGACTTGGTAACCTGTATTGGTCGGGGGTGCCGATGCCAACCAGAAAGGGTTTGGTGAAGTTATGCCTGCTAGATTGATGCGTAAATCTGCCATGCAGTATCCCTCCAGTATGATGTACGATTAATGACCAGCTATTAGGCAGACTCGTTCTGAGCAATAAGCATTTGTTTGTAGATGGCGTAAGCTGCTTGTTTCCCTTGCTGAGCGGCTGAAACAACCATCGCCTCCCCTTGTCCTTCTCCGAAAATAACATCACCTGCTGCAAATACTTTGGGATTCGAAGTTTGACCTGTATCTGAATTCACAGTCACTGTCCCCCGGATATGCGTTAGCTTGAATTGATCGATTAGGGATTCATGGCGCGTTTGTCCGATCGCTTTGATCACGGCATCAACCGGTAGGACAAAGTCAGATCCGGCTATTGGGACGGGCCGCTTGCGCCCAGCCTCAACATCCACTAGTTCCATCCGAACGCATTCCAAGGCTGTTACGTTACCGTTTTCATCGCCAATGATCCGTTTTGGAGCGGTAAGCCATCTGAATTCAACGCCATCCATCTTGGCAAAATCAAATTCAAAATCATACGCCGTCATTTCCGCTTGCGTTCGCCGGTATACGATTTGAACCTCATCTGCGCCAAGCCTTACCGAACAGGTAGCTGCATCAATTGCCGTATTTCCAGCGCCAATGACGGCTACACGCTTCCCGATCAGGTTCGTATCCAGATCACCGCCTGATTTCGTAGCTTCAACGAAATCAATAGCATCAAAGACACCTGTTAAGGCTTCACCTTCAATACCGAGCATCGGTACCTTCGACATCCCGACCGCCAGCACGATCGCATCATAGTCTTCCAGCAGCGATTCAGCCGTAATATCCACGCCAACCCGTGTGTTCAATCTGAAATCAACCCCAAGCTGGCGAATCTGCTCTACTTCCCAGAGTGAAATTTCCTGAGGCAAGCGGAAAGAAACGATTCCGTATGTATCTAGCCCTCCTGCCTGATCTCTCGCTTCGAAAATCGTCACTTGGAAGCCGAATCGGGCGAGCTCTCTGGCTGCCGAGAGGCCCGCTGGTCCGCTGCCAATGATGGCAACAGATTTCCCAATGCTTGCTCCAGCTTTGAATAATAATGACTCGTTTTTCATCGCCCAGTCTGTTGCGTAACGCTGCAATTGCCCTATGAGAATAGGCTTGGACGAATGATTAAGTACGCAAGCCCCTTCGCAGAGTTCCTCCGTCGGGCATACTCTAGAGCATGTAGCACCTACCGGATTAGCATCCATAATGATGCGGGCGGAGCCTTTGAGATTGCCTGAGGCGATCTTTTTAATAAAAGAAGGAATTTCAATCCCTGTCGGACAGGCGCGTACACAAGGAGCATCATAACAATACAAACATCGATTCGATTCTTCGATCGCCTCTTTCGGCTTCATGCCCGCTTTAACTTCGGCGAAATTACGTTTCAAATCATTTAGTGAAATAAATGATGTCCCCATTTGCCACACCTCCGCGCGTATAAGCTTACTATCTGGTGATTGTCATCAAGTCTGCGATCCTGGATTCTCCAAAGCAATCCGGCGCGCCGTGCGATAAAGAAGCTCAGTACCTAACGTGATATCGTCAGGACTCGCATACTCCTTGGGATTATGGCTGATCCCCTCCAAGCATCGAACGAAAATCATCCCGTAATCACAAACATGGGACATAGCTAGAGAATCATGAAACGGACCGCTCATGAGCTCCGGTGGAGCAAATCCCATCTCACCAGCCTCCTCACGCAAGCTTTGCATGATCCAACCTGCGCAATAACGGGGTTCACTGTTCGTATCCTCCCGAATCGTATAGGTAAGTCCATGCTCCCTAGAAACGTTCTCGATCACACTCAACAATTCCGTCTCGAGCGCGTTGCGACGGGATAAATCGATATCGCGCAAGTCAATCGTGAAGGATACTTTCTCGGGAATAATGTTGCGAGAATCCGGAAAAACCGTGAGAGATCCAACCGTTCCAACAGTCGGGGCATCTGGCACTTGTTGAACAAGCTCGTTGAGAGCAACGATAATCTTAGCGCAACCAAGCAGAGCATCATGTCGCATCGACATCGGTACAGAGCCTGCATGACCAGCAAAACCTGTCATCTCAACTGTGAGCCATAACGGACCGGAGATGCCTGTAACGATACCGATTGGCGCATTCAACGTTTCGAGAATCGGCCCTTGTTCGATGTGCAGCTCCAGGAACGTACCGATGCGTCCTTGTTGAAACACATACCCTTCGAAATCTGCAGGGTCACAGCCGAATTCTATCAACGCTTCCCGGCGGGTAACACCACTTTTATCCATCCGTTCGAGTTCATTGTCTTCTAACTTGCCAGTCATTCCGCGGACACCGAACAAACCTTTATTGAAGCGGCATCCTTCCTCATCACAGAACGCCACAACTTCGATATCGCATTCAGGCGTTTGGCCGGAATCGACTAGTGTTTGAACCACCTCAATCGCGCCAAGCACGCCTATTGCACCATCGAATCTTCCGCCGTAGGGCTGGGAGTCGATGTGAGATCCAAGCATGAGGACTGGAGCATCTGGATTACGGCCTTTCAACTTCCCAATGAGATTGGCGAATGGATCGATGTGAGCTTCCATCCCCGCTTCTTCCATCCACTGTTTCACAAGTTCTACGCCATCGCGATCTTCTTTGGAGAGCGCCAATCGGCACACGCCAGTTTCTCCGATTTTTCCGATCTGCGAAAGGTCATGAATATGCTGATGTAAGCGTGAAGTGTTGATTTGTATCCCAGGTGTTGTAGACAATGTTCTTCATCCTTTCTCCTAATTGGCATCGAACACAGCAAGTAAAGTGTCTACGATGAATGCAATATCCTCATCTGTTGAAGAGAATGGCGGACTTAAAGTAAGAATGTTTGCGTACCCAGGTACGGTGTCCCCATTCTTGCCGATCAACAGCCCTTTTTGCTTACAAGCAGTAATGATGCTCATCACTCGCTCTGCCGTTGCTGGCTCCTTGGTCCGCACATCTTCAACTAGTTCAATGCCCATTGCCGATCCAAAAATTCGAATTTCACCTATATGCGGATGTTTAACTAAGGGCTTCAATCCTTCTTTAAAAGCTTTTCCGATTTGAGCCGAACGTGCCACCAGATTTTCATTTTCTAAAATTTCGATATTTTTCAAAGCAACAACACAGGAAACCGGATTGCCCCCGAACGTGTTAATATGGCGTAAATGGCTTGTGGGTTCTTGGCTGTTTTTGAAAGAATCATATAGTTCCGCCGAAACGGCCGTTGCCGATAACGGTGAGTAAGCGCTTGTCATACCTTTGGCCATCGTTACAATATCTGGTCTAACCCCATAATTAAGATGACCGAATTTCTCACCAGAACGCCCAAAACCGCAAATTACTTCATCAACGATGAGCAAAACGTCATACTTATCACATATGCTGCGGACCGTCTTCAAATACTCGTCCGGTGGAACAATCATGCCTCCTCCCGTTATAACGGGCTCCATAATGACGCCAGCAACGGAGTCTGGACCTTCCCAGACAATGACATCCTCAATGGCTTTAGCGCATTGCAAGCTACAGCTCCCTTGCTTTTGTCCGAAAGGACAGCGATAGCAATATGGAGGCGGAACATGCTGAAATCCGGCGCCGAGTGGTTCATATTTCAGCTTTCGCTGCGCTTGCCCTGTTGCTCCTAAAGCCCCCATTGAATTCCCATGGTAGGCGCGATGCCTAGAAATGAACTTATGTTTCGTGGCTTTACCACTCTGGTGGTAGTATTGCCTGGCAATTTTGAAAGCCACTTCATTGGCATCCGAACCCGAGTTAGAGAAAAAGATTCGGTAATCACCATCCAGCCACTCATTGATTTTCGCTGCAAGCTCAATGGACGGGATGTGAGATTGGACCATGGTGGCATAAGCAAGCTTCATCATTTGCGCAGCGGCGGCCTCGGCAATTTCCTTCCGTCCATGGCCTACATTCACGCACCATAACCCCGACATGCCGTCTAAATAACGGTTGCCGTCCACATCCGTCACCCAACTCCCTTCACCGGAAGCCAGTATCATAGGGTTCTCGTTATGTGCAGACATATGGTGCCACACATATTTGCGATCTTTCTCAAGCAACCCCTCCTTGGTCGACAGATCACTCAGTTCTTCACTCGGCATAAACAGCCTCCTCTCCTCGTAATCCTTGCCAAAAAATCTCCTATATTATTTCTATGTATATAAAGAGATAGACATCCCTTGATGCTAAGGTTAAATGTATATTTCATTCAGATTTATAAGATTGACTCTGGTACAAGCTTGATTGAATTGAGGCGGATATCGCATGAAACGGGTCAGAATCACGTGTTAATGCGATTCGTTCCTCTCCCAGGGCTACGTGATGTATCGCATGTATACGTCCTGGATGAGCCGTTAAGACAATGATTCGATCCGATAAGAAGACGGCCTCGGAAACGCTATGAGAAACAAAAACGATGGTTTTCTTCGTTTTTTTCTTAATCGCATGCAGCTCAATTTGCAGCTTATCCTTCGTGAACTCATCCAACGCAGAAAAAGGTTCATCCATAAATAAAATAGGTGGATCCAAGGATAAAGCACGCGCAATAGCGACTCTTTGCTGCATGCCTCCGCTCAGCTGCCAAGGGTAATAATCCTTAAACTTGGTTAAACCAACCGTTTCCAGCAGCTGATCGACCGTATGTCTATACTCCGAGCGACTTTGACCTAGTACCTCGAGAGGAAGTTCAACATTTTCCTGCACGGTTCGCCACTCAAATAACGTTGGTTGCTGCAGCACAATTCCGAACTTTCTGCGCAAACGAACTTCCCGCGGATGCTCTTTCTCCATTAGAATTTGCCCGCTGGAGGGTTGCAGCAAGTCAGCCATTATTCGCAGCAGCGTTGATTTACCACAGCCCGACGGACCAAGCAAGGATACGAATTCATTCTGGAGCACATCGAATGTGATGTCCTGGAGGACTGTCACTTGCCTCCCTTTTTTACCGAACACCTTGCATACGCCATCCAATGATATTTCCACCTTTTGACGAGAAAGCTCTGAATTCATCCTGCTCCTCCTCAACTTGCGCTTATCACCCTGTTATAGACGTGTTATTTACAATAACTGTATATGTTATATTATATAACACCTAGCATTTATTACATTATACAATGTGTTCCGAAATTCATGAATCAACGAGACAGAGTGTAAAGTCTTCCCTCTCGAATTCAAATAACCCTGTCTCATAGTAGAGTCAGGGTTATTATATTCGTTACATAATTAATATTATGTAAACAAATTTTCATGCTACATTTTAACCGTTGGTTCAAGTACGGTAAGCGTGTTATTGAATGTGTTCAGATCCGCCATGGCTCCGATTGGGATTGCAGCCTTGTAGTAACCATGCGCGGTACTTAAATTCGTCATAAGAGGTTTACCAAGCGGATAAATCAAACTGTTGATTATATCCTCATAAGAAGTTGAATATGAAACGGAACAATTCGTGCATTGACCCATAACAATCCCTTGGCAATGTTGGAATTTACCCGCCATAATCAATTGCGTCAAATAGCGATAAATCGTGTTCGTTGGTTCATGTGTTTCTTCGATAACCACTATTTTACCGGTTGTGTTTATTTCATACGGCGTCCCCAGTGATCCTACGAACGAGGTCAGATTTCCTCCGACAATTTGACCACTTACATTGCCTTGAACTAGACTTTTCAACTGCATCCCAGGTGGATTTTGAATCACTCTACTCTTTACTAATGTCGATGTCGCCGCGAAAAACTGATCAAAATTATAGGCGGGTGTATTAGCGCTAAAATCAATTAAAAGAAGACTTTGAAAGGTAATTAAGTTTGCAAATTGATTCAGTACATTCAATAAGATGGTAATATCGCTGTAGCCTGTTATAATTTTGGGATGTTTGTTAATCAACTGATAGTCCAAATACGGTAAAATATCTCTTACCCCTGTGCCCCCCCTGGTCGGCAATATCATTTTGACCCGAGGATTCGAAATCATTGCCATAAAATCTTCTGCGCGCTGCTGAGCCGATGAAGCAACGATTCCATCATAAGAATACGCATATTTCCCTACAATTACTTCAAAACCCATTCCTTCAAGCGTCTCAATTCTTGCATCAATGATACTAGCGTCAAGCGGACTTCCTAACGTAACTATGCCTATGGTGTCACCACTGCGTAAAATGGGGGGCTGTATGGCCATTTGGATGCCTCCTACCAATGCCCTTGTACTGCTAAGGTTTAATCTCTCTTTTGCCTTATATGCGCCAAAAAAGAAAAATATACCCTAGGTTGAACTATTTATATCCCCATCCCTGCCGGAATGAACGCTGTAACCCGATTCATTGCCTCTTGCTTCTGTTTGTCCGCAACGTGTGTGTAGATTTGAGTTGTCTGTATGCTCGCATGACCCAACAATTCCTGTAAAGTTCGAATATCCGTTCCTGCCAATACCTGCATCGTAGCAAATGTATGTCGCAGTTTATGGCTGGAAATGGACTTCCCTTGCAGCTCAGCATAATGCTTCTTCAGTTCCTCAAAATGTTTCTCTGCGATCGTTTGTATCATACGAATACTGATCCGTCGCCCAAATTGCGAGACGAAAAAAGGCTGCTCGCCTTTGCTGCGCGAATCCAACCGCTCTGCCAGTGCTTTATTCAGCACTTTCACCAATTCATCGGGCAGTGGAATTAAGCGCCATTTCCGCCCTTTGCCATATACCAGTAGTGATTTGGTCGTCAGGTTGAAGTCTGATGTATTTAATCGATGCAGTTCGCTTACTCGCAACCCTGCGTAACTCATCAACAGAAACATAGCTACATTGCGAATTTGATATTTCCCCTCAATCGATTGCAGAAAAACGGACAGCAGTTGCTCGCTTAGAAATGTAGGAATCTGATTTTTCTCCACCTTCGATTTCTTAATGTTCAGAGATGGATTGCTAGTCGCTAATTGAAGCTCGATCAAAGCTGTGAAAAAAGTTCGGATCGATGACAAGTACCGATTACGTGCAGCATCGCCTGCCCCTCCCTGACGCATTTTCGTTAAAAAGCGCATAATATCAATGGCTTCTATGTTGTCTAAAGATTTAGCCATCGACGAAAGAAATAAACGAACATCACCTAAGTAAGCTTGCTGCGTTCTTTTGGTAAATCCCTGATCCTTCATCCAGGTATCAAAAAGCTCCAAATAGTCGTCATCATACTCCAATACTTGTCCCAACCTCGTTCACTCCGTCCGTTAGAATCTAAGTTGCGTTAAATATAGATTTAGTGCAATTTTTTTGACAGAAAAAAACGGCCTAATTCGGCCGAAAAAGAGCTAATCTCTAGGGTATTCCACTTTCATAATATCCATAAAAGGAACTTTATCCAATTCTCCGTTGCTAGTCTCCATATGTACCCGCCCTGTTCGTGAATCCATCGTTTTGATAAGACCACGTACCGTTTCTACACGACCCCAAACTGTAAGGACGATCTCTGAATTTTCCATCTTCGCTTCCGAGAGTTGATTCCCAATTTCCTCTAAAACAAACTCGTCGCGCGTAGGTCTTTTTGCAACTTTCGCCTTTGCCATTCTCGCTCCCCCTGCGTTCTAATCACCTAGCCGGCGATAAAATTTCTTTAACCCTTCCTACTTGTCCATCGGTTAATCTTACTTTAATGCCATGTGGATGTGTCGGTGAATTCGTTAATAAGTCTTTCACAATTCCTCTTGTTAGCTTTCCGCTCCGTTGGTCTTGTTTCAAGACAATATTGACTTCGATTCCCGGCAGGACATCTTTACGATTTTGCCCATTCATGTTGTGTGAGTCGCCTGCTTTCTTTCGAGATTGTGCTTCATTATAACATATATCTCACGCATTCCCTACCCGAACTCCAAACATAAGTAAAACCCTTTACAACCATTAAGCTAACCAATACGATGATGGATATAGAATACTTCTAACGAAGGAGCTTCGACTATGAGCCGTTCGTGGCCTCTACCTGCAAGACCCTGGATTATGTATCAAATATGGAACGATTTGCTATTCGCTCATTGGCCTATTCCTATCGAACTTATAAGAGAACTTGTTCCTGCTCCTATTCCTATCGACACCTTTGATGGAACGGCTTGGCTAGGTGTCGTTCCTTTTCATATGACAGGTGTCACTCCCAGAGGTATTCCTGCCTTGCCTTATTTCTCTTCATTCCCGGAAATCAATGTCCGAACCTACGTAACAATTAATGGTAAGCCAGGCGTATACTTCTTCAGCCTGGACGCTCATAATAGATTCGCTGTTGAAGCGGCGCGCACTTTATTCCATCTCCCCTATTTCTATACACAAATTGAAGTTAAGGAAATAGCAAATAACACCACATTCTACCGAAGTGTTCGTCAAGATTCACGCGCTCGGGATGGTGAGTTTTTAGCGGAGTACCGTCCTTCCTCCCCCATTCGGTATGCTGTACCAAGAACTTTAGAATACTGGCTTACGGAGCGTTATTGTCTATATTGTCAGGATCGCCGTGGAAGGATCTATCGCGGCGAGATCGATCATGAACCATGGCCCCTACAATCGGCCGAGGCTAACATTAGGATCAATAGCCTGCCAGCCTCTTTTGGGATCAAGCTTCCGGAGCATTCCCCCATTTTGCATTTTGCCAAACAATTAAAAGTAAAGATATGGGCTCTTGAGAAGCTAAATGGTCTGTTTAACAACAGCTAGCTCCCAAAACTGAGCTGCTATTTTTAATTTATATCATTAATGATTAATGTCATTAATTATTATTTTGACCATAGGGTTATAGCTCTTTAAGAAAAATAATTAAATCGTCCTCACGCTTCCCATGGATAAAATATTCAGATACAATGTAATTAGTTAACACCATTAAATTTATTACAAATCAACAATGACAAGGAATTATACGGAGGGAATATACGAAATGCCGAAATTCATGGACTATATGATCAGTCCTTATCCGCTGAGGATCATTACGCTGCCTATCGATTCTAGCAAGCTTAGGCTGCAATCTTTAATTATTTCAAACGTCGGACATTTGCCCGGACGCATCTCTTTTCGACATCAAGCTTCTTTCTCCAAATGGGCGTTTATATACTTGTCTGGTGGCAATGGGTCTTATCAAGCAAATAATGGACCCGTACAACGCGTGGAAAGCGGCAGTCTCCTCTTCTTACGACCAGGCGTTATTTATAATTATGGTCCTGATCAGGATGGGTTTTGGGATGAGTATTATTTTACCTTTGAGGGCGCCCGTATAAAGGAATGGCTTGGCAGTTGGTTAACGAATGTCGATGAAGCGAAGCATGTCGGCCATGAGGATGCCACCCAACTCAACCGGATCGAACGTATCTTCATGTTGATGGAGAGCGGATTACCCGATAACATTGATCGCGCCGCGCTGCTTCTGGAAACGTTGCTTTTTGAATTTATGTTGAAAGCGCAAGCTACAGCCCAAACGACGAAAACACAGCAAGTCATCGATATTATGGATGATCTCGGGGATTCCCTCTTTCAGCCTTTCGATGCGAAAAGTATCGCAAAGCGGCATCACATCTCGATTTCAACACTTCGTAGAGTTGTGAGTGAGTATACAGGGTATCCTCTCAACGCTTATATCAACCGTTTGAAAATAGCTGAAGCGAAAAACATTCTTCTGAATACAGAGGATTCTGTCAAGGAAGTGGCTGATTCGTTAGGGTTTAAAGACGTCTTTTACTTTTCACGATTATTCAAAAAGTACGTCGGCGTGGCTCCTCTTATTTACCGAAATAATATGCAGCTGTAAATTTGTTTACATAATATAAATTATGTATTCAATTTTTATCTTTTTCAAAAAAATGAGTGCTTCGTCCTAGTACGACTTGTCATCGAGCTACATATGATATCTAAGTAGTAAATCTTCCCAATCGGGAGGTGAATCCAAATGACACTAGCACTTACAGGATGGATGCTCTACACAATGTTTGTAGTTCTCGGTTTAATGGGCCTAAGCTTCTTATACAACTTATACACCGCTCTTAAAGCCGGTACGTTCTCCAGTTCTTTATTTCTCTCTTACTTGAAAGACTTACTGTTCTACGTATTCCCATTATTCTTGCTTTCCAATATGATGGCCCTTGACCCTACAGGCTTCTTACTGTTAATCGGTTATTATCTTGGCGCACTCGGAGTCGCACTCAAATACTTGGAAAGCTTTAAAAAATGATTTGTAATCGCATTCAAAGAATGCTCATGATATGGCTCTTCCTGAGAGCCAAAAGCAGCCATGGTCTCATGGCTGCTTTTTTCATTGCTATCAGTTCTTCATTCTTCATTTGAAAAGGATCAAGATATCACGAGTCCGCCATCGACACCAATAATTTGTCCCGTGATCCAGCCAGAGTCTCTGTCGGCCAAATTAACAACCCAACTTGCGACATCATCTGTTACACCCCGACGGCCAAGTGGAATCATCTTGCGTTCCTGTTCCTTCACTTCATTGATCTGCTCATCGCTAAGTCCCATACGATCTCGTAGGAAAGCAGTTTCTACGGGTCCACTTGCAATGGCATTCACACGAATCCCCTTCGGAGCGAGTTCAAGAGCCCAGCAACGTGTCAGATGTTCTACAGCAGCTTTACTCGAAGCATAAAGAGATAATCCTGCCGCTGCTTTACTTCCGTAAGTACTCGACATGTTGATGATGGCCCCCTTGGTTTTTTCGAGGTGCGGGATGGCGGCAGCAGCTAGCAAGGTTGGACCCGTCACATTAACGGCGAAAATATCGCTAATTGATTTCGCACTTACATCTGCTAGCGGCTGAATAACGCCACCACCTGCATTATTCACGACGATATCGAGACGTCCCCAATGTTCTAGTGCTGCTGCAACCGTTTTGTTTGCCGACTCTGGATCACTTACGTCAGCTACAAATGCTTTAATGTTCGGATCGCTAGCTGCGATTTCTTCCAATGGACCTATTTGGCGCCCCGTGATTAGCACTTTTGCTCCTTTTGCAGAAAACATGCGAGCCGCGGCAAGCCCGATACCGCCACCGCCACCAGTAATAATTGCAACTTTATCTTTTAACATGTCCAAAACTCCTTTTGTTTTATAAATTTAAGTTCCTATTCATTAATCAACTAACAATTAATCAATTAACTATTGGGAGATCTGCCCTATTGGACAGAAGTAATTGCTTAAACCAACTTTTTCAACAACGTTGCCAACTGATTTTGTTCTTCATGGCTAAGTTTATTACCTACATTTTGTGTAATAGTCTGTTCATAAACAGGCCATACTTGTACTATGAGTTCATGACCTTCTGGGGTCAGACTGACTAGAATTCTTCTCCTGTTGGTTGGATCGAGATTTCTTTGGATGCGTCCTGCTTTCTCCAATGAATTCAATAAGTTGCTAATATTCGCTCTAGTGACGGCTAGGTCATCGCTTATCTCCGATGGGACCATTGCCCTTCCACTCGACTTAAGAGCAACTAAGACGCACCAACGGCCCAAGGTCAAATCGAACTTGACGAGTTGCTCCTCCAATTGCTGAACCAAATGATGATTCGTTTTATATAGCGTCAAAAAAACATTGACTGGTTGAGGAGATTGTTCAAAAGGGTTCCACTTCTCTATAGGATATAACCTCCGTCTTAATAGTTAATTAGTTAACTGTTTGCCTCTTAACAATACGTTTTTCACATTCACTTGTCAAGTCACCGACTTATCCAAAAACTTACTGTCATGAATGGAGCGTCAACGATCAAGTCCCCGACTTCCCTTATGCGTCCTGCCACGAAATAGTGGCAATTGTCTTTTTAAGCTGCCTACCTATGAACTGGAGGAACTCCTTTTATTCCACAAAACTCTCTCTCAGCGCCATTGTTAACAGTAGAAATCCCTGTTATTTCACCCTTGAGCAATAAGAAGAGCAGCCCCTTCTTGCACAGGAACTGCTCATTTTCCACTAGATCATGTTATTGATTTTGTCCACCTTCCCTTGTAAATCAGGAAAGAGTTCGAACCGGTGAACCCGCTAAATAGGCTTTAATATCTTCAACTATATCTCTATAAAATGCCTGATAACCCGCCTCGGAAACATAGCCAATATGCGGCGTAGAAAGAAGATTCGGAAGCGTCCTGTAGATGTCATCTTGCGGTAACGGTTCTACCTCAAAGACATCCACTGCGGCTCCAGCGAACCAGCGGTTCTGCAAAGCTTCAGCAAGTGCTTCTTGATCTACGATTGGAGCACGGGACGTATTAATCAGATAGGCAGAAGGCCGCATACGCTTGAGCTCCGCCGCGCCGATCAGCCCTCTTGTTCTTTCGCTTAAGACAAGATGAATCGACACAAAGTCGCTGCCCTCAAGCAGCTCTTCTTTGGAACTAGCTAATCTCACGCCAACTTCATCGGCCTTCTCTTGCGTTAAATTCTGGCTCCATGCTACGACATCCATGCCGAACGCTTGGCCGAACTTGGCGATCTTGGTGCCAAGCTTGCCAAGGCCCAGCACGCCAAGCGTCTTGCCGTACAAATCTGTTCCTATCGTGCTCTGCCACTGACCGCTGCGAATTGCGTTATGCTCTTGCACGATGTTGCGCGCGAGCCCAAGAACCAATGCCCAAGTAAGCTCAGCTGTTGCATTGCCTGCGCCTCCCGTTCCGCAAACGGTAATGCCTTGCGAAGCGGCAGCGTCCAGGTCAATGGAGGCATTCCGCATGCCCGTGGTAACTAGCAGCTTCAACTGGGGAAGCCGCTTAAGAAGAGATGCGCGGAAAGGAGTCCTTTCACGCATAATCACGACAATTTCGCAATCGCCGATTTGTTCGACAAGCTCATCTGACGACTCGATATGGCGATTGATGCTTTTGACCTCTACTTGGTCCGTAATCGATGACCAATCCGCAGCAGTTAAAGCCACTTGCTGGTAGTCGTCTAATATTGCGCAGCGAAGCTTCATTATGTCATTGCCTCCTTCATCGTACATGTGATTATACCAATATTAAGTATATTCTTGTCGAGAGTGCCATGCAAATAGTAGATAAGTCTTGACGTTCAATTCCCCGCGAAAAAAAGACACTCACAGTAATATCGCGTCAGTGTCTCTTCTTTTTTATCTATTGCCAGTTACCGCCAGTGGAGATACCGCCCAATCGGGCGAAGCACCTCGCAAACCTATACGCCCGTTAAGAAACGCATTCGGGTCTGTCCAACTCAAGAGCGGCTTTTGGCTTGCATCGGAAAAGATGCTAATCGTCGGTCCTTTCAGCTCCACAGTCACCTTTCGGGTTTGGCCAGGCTCAAAAACGAGAGACCCGGTTGCCTCTTCTACAGCATTTTCATAGCTGACTCGACTTAGGTTGACCTTGCTGTTATGAAACGCAAGTGCATAACCCATGAAAGCATCTTTGACCTTTTCCTTGAATTCCGACTCATTCGTCGTTCGCAGCAGAATACTTGCCTCGTCCGTTGTAGCTTGTTTCATGGTCAACTCAAAACTGACGGTATAGTCTGTCCAACCCCAATCGCCGCCGAAGCGATTGGCTATTCCTACTGCCGTCGGCTTAATGACCGACTGTTCCGGCACTGGTACGGTGAGATTCGCTTCCACATACCTCAGCGCGATCTCTCCATACACATGGCGTAGGGACAGCCATTGTGTCCCTTTCTTCAGCTCGAACACTCCGAGCGGTACTTTCGTCCAATCCGCATCGGCTGCAAAGAAGGAGGCTCCGAGCTTTATTTTCCTCAACACACCATTCGTTTCCACCGATATCGTTGACCCTGCCGATGCTTTGGATACATTCACAGCCAGCAGATAGCTGCCATCTTGGCGTATATTGACCGGGTAACTCAGTCCATCGTCCTTACCTGACAAAATCACGGCATCACTACCGTCCGGTGTAATCCCGGAACGGATGCTCGGATGACCGTCTTGAACACCATGAACAGCTTCCACCGTACCCGGCAGCGGTTTGATCACTTTCTGATCGCTGCTGCCATTCGATTCATTAGAAAAAGCCGTGTAATGCAGTATGGGCTGCGTTCCTAGCGGCCACATATAGCCAATGCGGCCAGCACTCGCCGCCACGCTGGACTGCTCGATCTTGAGCAGCCCGTCCCAATAAATCATCATACCTGAGTTCCCGGTTTCGACGCGGATTGTATGAAGCTTCGTAAGATCGGTGCCCTGTGGCAGCTTCTTCGTGGATACAACCGTCTCGCTGCCGTTCACACGATGAATGAGAGCAAGCTCCATCGACGATTCAATTAGGCGTGTTGACCAGTAATTCTCCGCATCCGTATAGGCGAACACAGTTTCCAGCAAAGAAGGCACACTATCATGCTGATTCATTTGAAAATTGTACTCGGCCGTATAACTGCTGCCAGTGTCTATTCGTGTCAGCAGCAGTGCCTCGCCACCACCAGATGGGCTGATCTTCTCCCATTTGTCACTGGATGGCATTGCACCTAGCTCATCATGGAATTCCGGCATGCGGGGTGCTTCTTGCGGTGTCCCCTGTGTCGGCCCAAGAACAGACATCTTGTCTCCGTTGAATACAAGCCGATCCAGATTCAGCTTGCGGACGGGTGGTCCTTCCGCAGAGCGTCCTATCAGATTGTGATAGACGATGTAGTATGAATCCAGGTTAGGTCCCATAACCGTCGCACTGTGACCAAGTCCATTGAAATCGTTCGCCGTGGATATCAGGATCGGATTATTTTCAGGAATGGTATATGTACTTGAGGGAGATTCGTGATTCACGCCGTAATTAACCCGGTAGCCCTTGCTAAAAACGTGATTACCCGTGTAAGTGATGAAATAGCGTCCATTTCGCTTGATGATCATTGAACCTTCCGTCCAATGACCCAGCGAAGCGTTCAACTGCTTACCTGCTTCGATGGTATATGGATCGGGCATCGAGCTTATCATAATGCCGCCAAATTTCGCGTGAGTGAAATACCACTTCCCATCATCGTCGATAAAGACAGAGCCATCAATCGTGTAGCCGAGATTATCTGTCTTTGTCACGAAAGGTCCTGTAGGCTTATCGCTTTGCAAGACGTAATGCCCTTTGCCTGCCGGAGAAGTGTACATGTAGAACGCTCCGTTCCAATAAACAACCTCCGGCGCATACGCGCCTTCACTAACGGGTTCCTCTGTAACCAATCCTTCGTAACGCCAATTCACTAGATCATCTGAACTCCATGCCTTAACACCGACTCTTTTGTCCTTCGTGCTGCAATACAAGTAGTATTTACCGTTAAAGCGCAGAACGTAAGGATCTCCAATACCGTAATCCTCCCATTCTTGATTCAAAACAAAAGGATTCTGGTAGGTTTGACCCAGGGATACCTCCATCCTATTCGCCTCCTCCCGCCCCCCATTTGGGGATACATAGCAACAATCACAATGACTAGGATAGCGGCACATACAGCCAAGGCTATGTTCCATGCTTTTTTAACCCATCGCATTCGGTTATCTTTTACTCCCATTAGCGAGTGATTTCTAATACGTAAACAGACGAAGCTCTCAATAGACAAGTCACTTGTGATTTTAAAATCGGCAGATCCTGGGCTGTGCAGACCACGTTTTCAGGATTTTGCACATTATTGATGCTTTCATAATGATCCGCAGTGACTTCCAGCAATTGAGCAGTACCTTTTCCGGCAAATCCATCAAGCTGAATATCCGTAATCGTATCTTCGAGACCTCGATTCACTACAAAAATCGTCAGCTTATCTCCCTGAATGCTCGTACAAGCCACGACATCTAAATTCGGCAGGGCATCCAAATGTGGTAGTTGGACTGGACTACTTACCCTAAAACTTTCGCAATCGGTGTGGGATTCAACGACATAGCCAAGGTCACGGTTCGCATACATTTTCATGACATAATAGGTTGGCGAGCCATATATGGTTAAGGCATTTTCGCTTCTTCCCGCAGATTTGCCCCGGTACTGGTCAGCATAGAAATCCCCTACCCGGATACACCCTCCAAGCCAGCCATTTACTAAGTCGGAGAAGCTGCCGATCTCGATCAAATCGCTATTTCGAATAAATTCATTCAAATTCGCTGCATTCGCCACAGCTGCTTCAAGGGTATGTTCATTGGGTAAACCCTTACGAATGGTGTTCGGATAATACATGGTGTTGTACTCCGTTACCGCCAATTTAATGTGGGCATACCGGTCTGATGTTGCAAATAATTCCCGCAATCGACGCACGGTTTCTCTTGTCCATTCAGGATAAGAAACTATGGCCTTATAACGCTCTTCACTTAACGTACGATGATTCATTCCAAAACGATTGCATCCGTGATACAAGTGCAAGGTTAAGAAATCAATGTGCTCAGCAGCTTGTTCTAGTAAGGTTTGATTCCAATCCATTTTGTCATCACCGCAGGCTAACAACTTAATAGCAGGATCAGCTGCTTTCATGTTTTCCGCAAATCGCATATAACGTTCTGCGAACTGCTCCGCCGTGCAATGGCCAACCTGCCATGCCCCCCATACTTCGTTCCCGATTTCCCAATATTTCACGCCATACGGCTTGGGATGTCCATTGGCTGCACGAAGTTTACCCATCGGTGTATGCACGCTGCCATTGCAATATTCAACCCACTCGGCTGCTTCTTCCGGAGTTCCCGACCCATCATTTACACAGATAAGAGGCTCTACCTTCAATTCCTGGCAAAATGCAATAAACTCGTCTGTACCGAAATATTTATTTGTCCAGCCTCCCCATGCTTCATTAATGACTGCAGGGCGTTCATAGACAGGGCCGATAGCCTGCTGCCAGTGATAGGCACTAATATAATTCCCAGCAAGACGCATCATCCCGGCATTCAAGTCTCTCGTCATGTCCATCACTTCTTTACGTACATTGCCTACGCTATCAGAAGGAAGCAGCGAAATATGATCCAGCCAGAGCATCCCCGTGGATACATGGTCAAGCCAACGATCATGATCCGAAGGCACATATAATCTGAACTCTGCGTGCTCACAATCCCGCTGTACCTGGAGGCGTGCTTCATAATGTTTCCAGTTATGACTTTCAATCTCGATTCGCACATGCCCCAGTACTTCGCCGCTCTTCTTATCTACAATTTCCACCGCAACAAATTCGATCTCTATAGAAGCTCTTGCATATAGCGCGAGCGAGTAACCAACTTGATCTTGTTTCACAGCTATCGCTTGGCTAATTCCTGCGTATCCCTCGTCATCGCTATAAATTCTAATTCGCTGACTATGACCGGAATGACGTGTAGCCGCAGGTTCAAGTCCATAACTTGTGCTTTTACCATTTGTAAAAGGACGCCAGCTTCCGGAAAGCCCCCTATACGCTTCATCCATACTTTCAAAATCCATATCTCTCAGCGGATAAGCTAACATCGCGTCCATATGATCACGAATATCCTCCACAAAATGTCCGAATAGATAAGGATTAATTTTGGTAGTACTGACTTGATTTGTATTCACTTGAATTCTAGCTCTAGTTTGCACCATAAACACAACGCTTCCTTTCACTATCTATCCTTTTAATGAACCAATCATAACGCCCTTTACAAAATGCCGCTGAACGAATGGATACATCAACAATACCGGCAAACTGGACATGATGATAACGACATATTTGATGCTTTCAGCGAGCAGCACTTTGGATTCCAACCCCACGTTGCTGTCGGCTGCATCTGACGAACTGACCATGAGCACTTCACGCAGCACGAGCTGTAACGGGTACAAATCCTTACTGCGAATATAGATTAGAGCATTAAAGTATGAGTTCCAATGCCCTACCGCGTAAAACAGGATCATGACAGCCAAGATCGGCTTCGAAAGTGGTAGAATCACATGAGTCAACAGTTTCCAGTTCGAACATCCATCGATATTTGCGGCTTCCTGAATTTCCCAAGGGATACTAGTTTGAAAATACGTTCTCATGACAATCAAATTATAAGTGGCAATTGCGCCTGGGATCACTAATGCCCACATCGTATCTACCATACCCAAATTTTTCACTAGAAGATAAGACGGAATGAGCCCCCCGCTGAAAAACATCGTAAGCGTAACGAAAAACATAATCCCCCCACGTCCAGGTAAATCCGATCTTGACAGCGGGTAAGCGGCAAGTGTCGTCATTATGAGGTTGATTGCCGTTCCGATTAACGTATATAGAATGGTATTTCCATAGCCGTTCCAGATTTGATCGTTATGAAAGACGTTCCGGTATGCTTCTAAAGTTATTTGCTTTGGCAGCAAAATGACATCACCATTCAGCACTAGTGCTGGATCACTGAATGAGGCGCTAACGATAAAGATGAGCGGATACAGCACGACAATCACGAGAATGGCAGCCAATCCGTTTACGACAGCATCAAAAACTTTTTCATCCGAGCTCCTCTTATTGAGCGTTTGCTTCTGCATCACTCGGCCCTCCTACCATAAACTTGTTTCCGCTTTTTTACGGGCAAAGCGATTCACGAGGATCAGCAGTCCAAGGTTGATAAGAGAATTAAACAATCCTATGGCGGCTGTATAACTATACTCGCCTTTCAAAATACCTGCCGAGTAGACGAACGTAGAGATCACATCACTGGACTCCAAATTCAAATTATTTTGCATGAGCAAAATTTTCTCAAACCCAACATTCATGAAATGCCCGACATCAAGAATCAACAAAATAACGATGACCGGCAGAATGCCCGGTATAGATACATGCCAGATGCGTCGCAGCCGGCTTGCGCCATCCATTTTAGCGGCTTCATACAGCTGTGGATTGACTCCGCTCAAGGCTGCAATATAAATAATCGATTGCCACCCCATGTTTTGCCAGATATTGGAGCTAATAAAAATCGACTTAAACCAGCTCGCGGAATCGAGAAATCGAACAGGTTCTCCGCCAACAGCCTCTATGATCGTATTCACAGGACCGCCTCGTGGAGATAAAAAGAGCATAATCATCCCAACCATAACGACGATAGAAATAAAATGCGGGATATACGTAATGTTTTGCACGATTTTACTGAATGCTTTATTGCGGATTTCAGTAACTAGCAAAGCAAGCAGGATCGGGATCGGAAACGCAAATAATAAGGAAAACAAGTTGATAGAAATCGTGTTCCACAGCAGTCTCCAGAAATAATAAGACTCAACAAAACGTTTGAAATGGTCAAGTCCTACCCATGCGCTGCCATTGATGCCCTTCGCAGGACTGAAGTTTTTGAAAGCGATTTGCAGACCGTACAATGGCCCGTAATGGAACACAAGATACCATACAATTGGAATGAGCAGCATAAGGTAGAGATCATACCGACTACTCACCGATTTCAAGAGGCTGGAGCGCCTCGATTTGGATCGAGACGCAGTGCCCGCTGTATTTGCCGAACTGTTCATCTGTAGCCCTCCAGCCGTCAAAACTTATTTTTGCTGTTTGAGTTTATCGTAAGCATCCTGATACAGTTTCTGAAGCTCATCGATTTTCATTTTCTTGAGTGTGTTCTGAAACTCGCCCCACTTATCGAAACTTAGGGCACCTGCGATAAATTTCGTGCTTTGTTCCTCGTAATATTTATCAATATCATTTCGTAAAATATTAATTTGTTGCGCCGTTTGCTCATCAAACATCGGTGATGCATAGCGAATCTTCGGCATGTACGGATCCAGTTTCTTTTGAGCTTCCTGTACCTGAGGCGGATTGATGTAAGAAGCAACCTTCTCACTGATCAGATGCGGCGCTCCTCCTCCAGCGTAAGGTGTGATTTTACCTTGATTACCAGACGTCAAGAAGGCATCCGTATAAAATGGAATCCCATCACGCAATTCATAATTCTCTCCCTTGCGACCGAAGCGCAGCAGAGTCGATCCTTCATCCCCATAGAAATAATCAACCCAACGCAGCGTTGCTTCTGGATTCTTGTTCACCGAAGTGATCGCGAAAGCACCGAAATCCCTTGGAACCGGAGATGCCAATTGCAATCTGTCACCATGCGGTCCTTTCACTGGCGCTATACCTATGTATTGATCCGCGACTTTCGTATCTAGCATCGGATTGTTCGTCTGATCAAAGAAGAAACCGGTATTGGCTGACCCTTGCTTAGCCAAATACTGAGCTTCTTTCTGTGTGAAAAGCTCAGAATCAAGCAATTTCTCCGAATACAGCTTATTTAAGTACACCAATAACTCTTTATTCCGGTCGCTTCCCATCCAAATGTTAACTTTATCATTGTCCAAATTAATGTTATATCCTAGCTGAAAATCCAAACCAAATGACCCTGCCATGATAGGTACGATACTCAACCCATTGCGCGCTGTCATTGGAATCTCATCTTGTTTACCATTCCCGTTCGGGTCTTTATCACGGAAAGCTTTCAGAACCTCGTATAGATCGTCCGTCGTTTCAGGTTCTTTCAGGTTCAGTTTCTTCAGCCAGACTTGATTTATCCAACGTTTATCGGTTCTGGCAGCGTTTACAGTAACAATACCAGGCAAGGCATAGATGTGGCCTTCAGGTGTCGTGATCGCTGAGCGAATTTCTGGATAAGTATCCATAAGCTTTTTAATATTAGGCGCATACTTATCAATCATACTTTCGAGAGGAATCAATTGCCCGCCCGAACCATAACGGATTGCCTCTAAAGGTGTGAGACCTGAGCGGTACAAGGCATCCGGAAGCTCATTGGATGCAAAAAGCAGGTTTTTTTTCTCATTAAAACCATCTGTTGGCGCCTCAATGAATTCAACTTGAACGTTGCTCATTTTCTCATAGTCTTGGAACACCGGCATGTCTTTGAATGGCCCATTGACAGGCGCAATTCGTGTGAACATTTTCAGCTTCAATGGTTCTTTGACAATCGGAAATCCATCTGCAGACGTATTGCTTGAAGCTTCACCTTTGGAATTGCCTTCTTTCTCTGTGCTTGGCGTATCCGAGCTGCAAGCCGCTAATGTCATACTAGAAACAACTAAAGTAGAAAGCAGTACTGTCCCCCAATTTCTTTTCATTCTAACTTTCCTCCGATCATGTTGTTTTCACCCTATTAAAGAAAGCGTTTTCTAAGGGTTGTTCTCATTATAAATAAAGACTTCTCCTCGCTGATTCAACATATATGACATTTCATTCTACTTTTTTGACGTTTTCAAATGATCGATATAAGCTTGCGGCGTCATCCCCGTCATGCTCTTAAAAACTTTGAAAAAATAAGTATAGCTCAAAAAGCCAACCTCGCTGCTTATTTGTTTCAACGCAAAAGCTTCGGATTCCATGAGCATGCAGCTTTTTTTAATGCGCACTCGATTGATATATTCCGTGAACGTCATTTGTGTTTCCTCTTTGAACAATCTGCTTAGGTAGGATGGATTTAGATTAAGAGCACTAGCCGTACTTTCCAAAGAAATGTTAGCAGCGTAGTTGTCCGAAATATATTGAACCGCTTTAGCAATGTGACGGGAGTATGAGCCTCCAACTTGCTGTTTCTTAATATGATCAACGATCCGTGTGTAATAAGCTAATAACCACATCTCAAGATCAGAACTACTACTCATTCGCCTAAGTTCATTTCGCGTGGGGGTTAACGCCATGTCCTCTCTGGGGATATGAGAAAACTGCCGTTCCAGTAACATCTCTACGAGTCGAAGCATTTCGCTGACTATGATTTGTACCGTCATAGCGTAGACAGGTTGGTTTCTTACTGTGGCAAAAACAGTTGTAATGACTTGGTGAATCCTATCCCCATCAAGCTGCTCCAGATAAAGAAGCAATTGCTTCTTCTCTTCTACAAAGAGAGAATCTCTAGAAGCCAAAGGGGGCATCCCTTGATATAACCTATCATTTATATCTTGATCAGCCTTGCGATAACTGGCGGCAAGCTGTTTTAAACTTCCACTTCGCGGGCCAACGATGTAGACACATTTTAAGTTAAGGAATTTCTCAAGAGAATGAGCAAGTGCGCTCATGGCTTGATTAATTTGGGTTGATACGGCGAGCTCGCTTCGCTCCTCCGATGAAAACAGGATAATAAATCGTCCCTCCCCTACATATCCTACCGTTCGTTTCTGTACATCCCCTATTGCCATTTGCATCACATCTGTAACTTGCTGCACGAACCTATTTTTTTGAACGTCATTCAATAACTCCGTCAATAATAAGAAGGGTACGATCTGAACGGCTGCAGTTCCATAATTGACGGAATGCGTGTAGAGATCATTGTCTTTTGCATATGTCAGCAGCGATTCTTCGGCGCCCTCCACATCTCTAGCCAAATTCGCCACATGTTCGCGAAGAATAACCGGACTTAGGCTCTCGATGATTTGGGTTTGAGCGCTGCGAGCTTTATGCTCCCTTGCTTCGCTCTGCAGCTCCACGACTGCTTGATCCAGAAGTGCCAAGAGTGCGCTCGCGTTCAAACGATGTTTGAGCAAATAATCCATGGCCCCATTCATGAGACAAGTGCGAACATAATCGAAATCGTCAAAGCTGCTCAACATGATCATTTTAACTTTTGGAAATTTGTCTTTGATCCTACGACTGAGCTCTACCCCATTCATCGTTGGCATACTCACATCCAGAATCGCAATGTGTGGAGGATGCTGCTCCATCATTGAGAGGGCTATAACCCCGTTCTGCGCTTCTCCGCAAATGGTGAAACCATGCTTTTCCCAGTTCAACATCCCCTTAACATCGTTACGTGCCAAGGCTTCATCGTCAACCAATAATACCTCAAACATGTGTATCCCCCTCCTCTTCAAGTCGAGTTATTAATGGAAATCTGATCTGCACAGTCGTATACGCATCTGGTTCACTATCTAGAAAGACACCGTAAGGTTCCCCGAAAAGGCCAACGATACGCTCGTGCACATTGCGTACTCCCATGCCGCTGAAGCGTGTATTTGTGTTTGCTTCGAAGAGCGCATTGATCTGATCTTTCGACATGCCTCTGCCGTTATCCCGAACATCGATTCTCAATTCCTTACTTTCCACGTAGATGTGAATCAGCACTTCTCCTTCACACTCAGAGCCTGAAAGCCCGTGAATAATGGCATTTTCCACAAGAGGCTGCAGCATCAGCTTCAACACGCTAAGCTGTAAAAGCTCCTCATTTTCAACTTCAATATTCAAATGGACAGGTTCCACATATTTATATTTTTCAATGGTTACGTAACTACGTACATACTGTAATTCTTCTTGCAGGGTGAGAAATTCATTTGTATTTCCAAGTACACCGCGCATAAGCTCAATCAAAGATTCGGATACCTCAACAATGTTCGGCACCCCGTTTAGCTTAGCTAAATATTTAACCGTATTCAGTGTGTTATATAGAAAATGAGGGCGAATTTGCGCCTGCAAAACAGCCAATTCCGCTTCACGCTTCTCTTTCTCTTTGGTCACGATACCCTCAAGGGACCGTTTTAATTGTTCCACCATACTCTTGAAAACTTGATATAACTGACCGATTTCATCCTTGGAATGAATTTCCACCGTTGGCAGCGACATATTGCCTTCCATGACATGCATCATCATCGATCTCAATCTGCGAATATTCCTCGTCATTCTAGAAGACACCTGTAAGGTGGCTATGACTATGATGATAAACACAATAATGGCTACAGTGGCTAAAATTTTACGAATCCGGGCTGTTTCTGTTAAAAGCGATTTCATTGGAACGAGCGCTAGTGTGGACCATCCCGTATACTCCGATTTCCGCATGACGACTAGATATGAGGTTTGGTTAATGATCTTCTCAACCGAACCGTCTGTACCGCCAAGCTCCTCATTCAGCTTAATAATCGTTTCTTCATCAAGAACGCTTGTACTTGGTTGATAGATGAACTCGTTCTTCCTGTCTACGACATATAACATACTATCCGAAGTAGGTTTCACATCATATATTTTCTTAACGATCTCATCATTCAGATCGAACATGACCATACCGATTAAATTCCGGTTATAGCGCAGTTCGCGACCTGTCACAATGGAATTGTTAAAGCCGGTTTGATGAAAATAGGCATGGCCTGATCCATTTTGAAGCAAAGCGTCCATCATCGGTGTGAATAAAATGTTCTTGTCGAGCCATGGAGAGCCAACGAAAAATACCTTCTCGTTCAAGCCAATAACGGCTACACGCGATATGTACGGCTTATAGGCAATTAGGGCGGATAAAAACTCCTCGATCCGTTTTTGTTCTTGGAACCACTCATAGCTTGGTTCCTCCGTCTTGCTAAGCAGGGTGTCCAGCACAGTTTTATTGGTAGCTACCACTGTATTTAATCGGCTAACTTCTTCTAATCGGAGATTCAGGGATTCATCTGCCTGACGAATGCTTTCCGTAACGGATGTAATCGCATTGTTCTTGACCGTTTCTCTCATGAACAAATAAACAATGCTCGTCACCGCCACGATGCCAAGCAGTGTAACCAAACTGAAGGCGACGAAGATTTTCCCCTGAATGCTTACCGTGGGTGAAATTAACTTCTTCAAGGAGGAAAACTTCATGGGTAAGTGCCCCTTTCTACTGCGCTTAGATTAGAAAAAAACATGAACCCTGCCCGGAAGCCCGAGCTTGATTCATGCTTTTATATTACTCACAACAAGGCGCTATGCATAGCCCTTGCCCATCTTCTTCTGCTTCAAGAAGAACGATTCCCGGTCGAGTACGATAAGGTGCGGTTCGATCGTTTCCAAAAAAGGTAGACCAGAGTCTGCCGTCACGATCAATGAACATCGTTCCGTGTCCTCCATGCGGGAC
Organism: Paenibacillus sp. J22R67; assembly: GCF_059692175.1. Taxonomy (NCBI): domain Bacteria; kingdom Bacillati; phylum Bacillota; class Bacilli; order Caryophanales; family Paenibacillaceae; genus Paenibacillus; species Paenibacillus sp. J22R67. The sequence goes on from NZ_JCAUAX010000005.1 coordinate 238,373, forward strand.
CCCCACACGTCTAGGGGTATAAGGGCCGTATATGTTCTCTGCTACGGCATACATCAAATCATAAGTGCCGTCTACCCGTTTGTCTCCATTCCATTCCGCCGCACCGAGGATATACTTCCCTTTGTACTTCACGATAAAAGCGCCCTCATACCCGACGCGCTTTCCGTTTGAGCACAGCAGTTTACGAGGTTCTTCCGCGAATCCCGTCATATTCTTTTTCATGCGGGCAATCTTCCCGTCCTGCCATACAAAATACACTTCGCCATCCTCATCTAGGAAAAAGCTTGAATCAATATCCGTATTCGTCATGCGGCCCATATCGATATAAGGACCTTCCGAGAGTCCAGACACGCTTTTGATTAATCCTGTACCCCCGCCTTGAAGTGAATATGTGATCCAGTAGGTCTCATATAAATAAATCATCTCAGGTGCCCAGAGACACGGGTTCTGATAGATGTTGTTCTCCCATGTACCGTTCTCGAATAGATCCCATACTTTCGCTACATGCTGCCATTCCTGCAAATCAGACGAACTCCACACGTGTAACTGATTATTCCGGTCCCAAAAGTTACGATGCGGCTTATCGGAAGTCCCCGTCATATAATAGGTGCCATCAGGGCCAGTGCTTATATGAGGATCTCGGATAGGAAAATCCGCGATAGGTTTGAGAATTCCTACGGCTCCTTTCTCCAGCACCACTTCCTCCGTCGGTCTTATGAAACCAGGACTAGCCAAAGTCATTGGAACGACGGCCGGATAATCCTCAACCAATGAATAACTGCCACTACCTGTAAAGGAGGCATAGAGCTGTTGTTCAGGTCCATCGAATAGACTTATTTGCCCTCCATGGGGAAGGGCCAAATACCGCCGGCTATAGGGGCCATAGATCGATTGACTCACAGCAACGAACGTATCCGCAGCCTCGCTGTTCATCCGAGTAAAATGATCGGCACAAAACATATAGTAATATTCATCTCGTTTGTATAAAAAAGCGCCGTACGCCCCAACTTGCAGATTGATAGTGTAAGATGGATCATCCTCACGTCCGGCTACTTTCCAAGGCTGCACCTCGACCATTCTAGGAATTTCTGCAAGTCTGGTCATTTCCTCATTCATACGAGCAATTTGACCATTCCTGTAAACCCAATAGACAGCTCCGTCCTCATCCTCAAATAAAGAGGCATCCTGCCCATCCGTTGTCATCCTGCCCATGTCCTCGTAAGGCCCTTTTACGGAATTCGAAGTGCTTCTCAGCAAGCCGGTACCGCCTTGAATTAACCCGTAAGCAACCCAGAACGTCCCTCTTATATAGCGTATTTCCGGCGCACAAATGCCCGTTGGGCCTGTACTCTCCTTTTGCCATGTACCCTCTTGCTCCAAGCTCCATATGGTTACTGGTTCTGTCCATGACTGTAAGTCCGTCGAAGTCCACACCTGTACGGCCTTGCCATCCGTCGTTCCAGTCAAATAATACAAGTGATCCGGTCCTTTGCAAATACTCACATCTTTCAGTGAAACATTGATCACTCGCTCGATCCTTACAGCAGTCTTAGAATAGCTTGTACAGGCAGCCCATTCCGTTTCGGGATGTGGAGGCTGTACGATAAAATTGCTTTTCATTGAATCCATCCTTTCATAATCACCGAGTTCATAAGATAAGTATATCGTGCTTTGTAGAAACTCTTAATATAGAAAGCTGCTCGTTAGGTGAGGAATACGGACATTAATCCACTCGCTCGTGTACAGGATGGATCGATATCAGGGCTTATTTTCAGGAGAATAACCATAATAATTGCGAAAAGCTCTTGAGAACGAATATAGACTCGGATAACCGACACTATAAGCGACCTCTGTTATACTACGATCCTTTAAGGAGATTAGCGCTGAAGCCTTTTCCATTTTGAGACGATATAAGTAACGGTTTGGCGATACGCCTATCCGCTTCTTGAAGATATCAGAGAAGTATGATCTATGTACCCCTGCCTCTTCCGCAACCTCTTTGATGCTGATTCCTTCCATCGCATGCAGTAGCATAAAATCAAGCGAACGCTTCAGCCAAGGGATATCATCTATGTTACTTTTAGCCTCGTTTAAAGTCCTTCCCTCTTTCATAAGAACGGCGAAGATACCATACAACTTTTCCTGCAGTTCCGCTGAAAATCCTATATCTTCATTTCCATCTGGTTGATCTGAAATGAACTGAAGTAGAGCATATAGTTTTGCCCAAACTTCCCTACTGCACCTTGTACGTAGAATTGGATTTGTCTGAGTTAATCCTAGCGCATGAAGCAGCGATAGAGCTTGAGGGCCCTGAAATGCTACCCAAACAAGCTTTAAGGCCTCCTCTGGTTGATTAATGCGGTAGGAATACGATTCATCCGGGAAGAAGCAGCAGATATCATCCGCTTGCAGAATCACTTCTCTGTCTTCATGTTGAAGAAGGAGTTGACCCTTAACCACGAAATGCAGGCTGTAGCACTCGATTCTTTTCGGACCGACCTGATAGTTCGGTTTGGCCACGTTATGCCCTATGCGGATACACCATAAGCCACTCATCTTGATAAACTCATTAGGATTCAAATAATAGTGCTGTGCGTATTCATGCGTAAATTCCTGCATCGTATTTTCTCCTCGTGTCTTGATAGATCATTTCGTGCACTTTGACTCATCTTATGCTTTATATTTTACTACTTCAAGCTCATCAAACCTAACAAAATGTTAAATAAATACGAAACCGTGATATTCCCAATTCTGCAAATTACCCTTATTCTTAATATATAAGTATGATACTTGGAGGTATTATTGGATGAAGAAACCTAATATTTTGTTAATTACAAGTGATCAGCAGCATTGGAATACACTAGGTGCTTTTAATTCGGAAATTAAGACACCCAATCTGGATCGGCTGGTGAAAGAAGGAACGACATTTACACGTTCCTATTGTCCAAACCCCACCTGTACACCGACTAGGGCCTCCATCATTACAGGCATGTATCCAAGTCAGCACGGAGCATGGACACTGGGCACGAAGCTGTTAGAGAAAGTGCATACGGTCGGTGAAGATTTCCGTGAAGCCGGTTACAATTCTGCGCTGATAGGTAAAGCTCATTTTCAACCTTTAGTTTCAACCGAACAATATCCCTCTCTCGAATCCTATCCGATCTTACAAGATCTTGATTTCTGGAAAAAGAATAACGGACCATTCTACGGCTTTGATCATGTAGAACTGGCACGTAATCATACGAATGAAGCGCACGTCGGCCAACATTACGCCATTTGGATGGAAGAAAAAGGTTGTTTGAACTGGCGTGACTATTTCTTGCCGCCAACGGGCACGATGGATCGCTCCATTCTACACAAATGGCCAATTCCGGAGAAATATCACTACAATACCTGGATTGCGGAAAGAACCAACGCACTTCTGGAGCAATATCAAGAAGAAGATCAAAGCTTTTTCCTTTGGTCCAGTTTCTTTGACCCTCACCCGGATTATTTGGCTCCTGAACCTTGGGATACAATGTATGATCCTAGTGATCTGACCATTCCCACCGTCACTCCTGGTGAGCATGAGCAGAATCCGCCTCACTTTCAGTTAACGCAATTGGAAAATCCCGATTTCAAACCTTGGAAAGAGGGTGACTATGGGATACACGGCTATCATTCCCACTCAAATTTATATGCTGAGCATGACCGTAAACAACTAGTAGCAACCTACTACGGCATGATCAGTCTGATGGACAAATACATTGGGAATATCCTGGACAAGCTTGATGAATTAGGACTTGCGGACAATACAATCGTGGTATTTACAACGGACCATGGGCATTTCTATGGTCAACATGGCCTCCAGGCCAAAGGCGGCTTTCACTACGAAGACCTTATCAAGATTCCTTTTATTGTTCGGTATCCAGATCAAGTTCCTGCTGGAGTAACATCACCTGCCATTCAGTCATTGGTAGATTTGGCACCTACGTTTCTCTCTCTATGCGGCATTACGATTCCTCACCATATGACAGGTATAGATCAGTCACAAGTTTGGCGCGGTCAGAAAAGTCAAGCCAGGGATCATGCTATCTGCGAATTTCGTCATACCCCAACGACGATTCATCAAAAAACGTATGTGGATGAAAGATATAAAATTACCGTGTACTATAACCAAACTTATGGTGAAGTTTTTGATTTACAAGAAGATCCGGGTGAAATCCGTAACTTATGGCATCTTCCCGAATACCAATCCCTTAAATCGGAGCTTTTGTTGAAATATGCATGGGCGGAACTAGGCAAAGAGTCTATGGCGATGCCCCGAGTATGGCATGCCTAACAAGGATGAAGATATTGAATAACCTCGGGAAGCAAGGCCCTATCTATCACCTGCCGCAGGTAGGAGAACCTCCTCCACTGAGCGTACAGTTCTTGGGCGTGAATTACTGCGAATCGGATTATTGCAACATTCGAATGCTTGCGAAGGTGACCGTTTTCGGCTTTGTTCGTTCAGGTCAAGGAACTGTTAAGGTTGGTTCACAAAGCTCGATAGCTCGCAAGGGAGATGTATTCCTCCTCCCTGCGGGCTGCTACCATGAAGTTGTCTCTGATCCTAAGAACGAGGAACAATGGAGTTATATATGGCTTAACATTAGCGGCAACTGGATTCTTAAGATGCTTGAAGCTTATCAATTGCTTCCCCATATTGTCGTTCAGAATAGCGGGTTAGAATCACTTTTTCAAGAGGCTATCGACAATGCTGCGCATAAATCAGCTCAGGAACTGCATTCTGAGCTTCAGATCATCCTTATGCGAATCATTGTTGGCTTATCTGAGTCTTTACGTAAAAAAGGCGATGCTTTAACAGCAAAAGTTCAGTCTATCAAACAATTTCTGGATAACAGTGTCCTCTCGCCTTTCGACGGGGCACAACTCTCCACACACATTGGCGTTTCTAATAGGCACCTCAATCGCTTATTTAAAAGAGAAGTAGGGACTACCATCTATAACTATGTCATCGCCAAAAAGATAGAATCCGCTAAACACATGCTGCTAGACACTGAATTGACCATTAGTGAAATTGGTTACAAACTGGGCTATGCCGATCCCCATTATTTTTCGAACCTCTTCCACAGCAAAACGAATGTGAGACCAAGTGACTTTCGCAAGACATTTCGTAAAATACAATAGTAATGCCCGCGAGGAATCATTTCTTCGCGGCTTTTTTTAACCTTGAATGGGCACTTCATTGACTCATCGGAGTAAGCTTACATGACATGTAAATTTTGATTGCTCAAATGCCAAGGATAAGGTAAAACTATTATAATAAACTTTTTTAACTACACTTGATTGCGAAGGCGGATGAGATTGTGATAGTACAGGTCGACAATGAAACAGTTGCAAGAGAATACGTGCACGGCGTATACGAGACAGTGGTAAGACGTAATCCTCATGAGAATGAATTCCATCAAGCAGTGAAGGAGATTCTTGAGTCCTTGATTCCTGTTCTCTCCAAACATCCGAAATATATGAAACATGGTATCCTTGAACGGATCGTTGAGCCAGAGCGCTTAATTACTTTCCGCGTACCTTGGGTAGATGATCAAGGGAATACACATGTAAATCGCGGTTTTCGTGTTCAATTTAACAGTGCGATTGGCCCCTACAAGGGTGGCTTGCGGTTTCATCCCTCCGTTAATGCAAGCATCATCAAGTTTCTTGGGTTTGAACAAACATTCAAAAACTCCCTTACAGGACAGCCAATTGGCGGCGGTAAAGGCGGCTCCGATTTCGATCCTAAAGGCAAGTCCGATAATGAAATCATGCGTTTTACGCAAAGTTTCATGACAGAGCTTTATAAATATATGGGGCAAGATACGGATGTGCCAGCTGGAGATATTGGTGTAGGCGCGCGGGAAATCGGCTTCATGTTCGGTCAATACAAGCGAATTCGAGGAGCTCATGAGGCTGGTGTTTTGACTGGCAAAGGAATCATCTACGGCGGCAGTCTGGGACGTACAGAAGCGACTGGGTATGGTTGCGTTTACTTTGTAAATGAAATGCTTCAGTCCAAAGGCCTTAGCTTTAACGGCAGTACTGTCGTTGTTTCCGGTTCAGGTAACGTGGCCATCTATTCCATGCAAAAGGCCATGCAGCTAGGCGCTACAGTCGTTGCTTGCAGCGACTCCAATGGTTATATTTATGATAAAAATGGGATTAACCTAGACACGGTACGTCGATTGAAGGAAGAAGATAGAAAGCGGATCAGTGAGTATGTCAACGAGCATCCAACTGCAACTTATCACGAGGGTTGTGACGGCATTTGGACGATTCCATGCGATATCGCCCTGCCAAGCGCGACGCAAAACGAGATTAATGCGGAATCGGCGAAAATCCTTGTAAGAAACGGTGTACAAGCGGTTGGCGAAGGCGCGAATATGCCATCCACTTTGGAAGCGATTGACGTATTCTTACAGGCAGGCGTGCTCTTCGGACCGGCCAAGGCAGCGAATGCTGGTGGTGTTGCCGTATCAGCGCTTGAAATGTCTCAAAACAGCATGCGCTATTCCTGGCAATTCCATGAGGTAGACGATAAGCTCCATGCCATTATGAAAAATATTTACAAAAGCGCTGTTATGGCGGCAGATGAATACGGCCATCCGGGTAATCTAGTCGTAGGCGCCAATATTGCAGGTTTCACTAAAGTCGCAGATGCTATGATTGCGCAAGGTGTTGTCTAAATGAATCGAACGACAGGTTGCCACATTTGTTGGCAGCCTGTTTTTTTAGTTTTCACTGAATGTCTTAAGGAAATTTTTCTGATCCTTGGTAAACTTGTAGCCACGTCGTTCGTAGAAATTGTGAGCCTGTACCCGTGATGGATGCGATAGCAGTTTTATCCCCGAATATCCGGCAGTCTTTGCCCACTGTTCAAGACTTTCAATTAAAATACGGCCTATGCCTTGACTTCGATATTCCTTCTTCACAACAAATCCTAGGACGTTTACTAGGGAGTCAGAAAAAAGCAGTTCATAAGGACTTCCATGAATATATCCGATCACGTCGTTGTTTTGCTCATAAACAAAAATGAGATCTTTGGTTTTCGTTGTAAGAGTGACTAACTTCTCTTTTACTTTCTCTTCTGTAAATACAGATAGATTCGGATTAAAGTGTTGGTTCAAGACATAAATATCCGGATAATCTGCTATCCTAACTTCTCTGACATTGTTATCTCGCAATGTAGAACATCTCCATTCTTAACATGCCATGTCACTTTCTAACCAAATAAGGAACATCTCCCGAACATCTCCATGTACTAGTTCGCCTTTCTTTTTCATTAACCTGCCTGGTTTGAATCCATCCATTTCACTTTTCTTCTTGTCGTAAACCGGTCCCTTACCTTCATGATCGGCACTTCGTAATACCTATGCATCAGATAAGTAAACGAAATCATTAGAATTAGAGCAAACACCAGTAAATATAAGCTGTGGCCGATACTAGTTGTCGTATTTTCCCGGCTGAACCAGACAAATATATTCCAATGAAACAAATAGTAGCCATAGCTTTGGGAACTGATGAAGCTGAAAAAAGTACGTATTTTAGGAAAATGATCCATTCGTGGAATATGTACTTCCAGATAGGCGATCAACATCGCAATAAATAAAGAAACGAAAGTGAACAGCAGCGTCCGGTTAAACCAGGAATGATCCATCGTTTGATTTTGTATACCGGTGTAGACCAAGTAACCGCTAAAAAAGATGAGCCCACCTAATGCAAGCAGCAAGGAAGCTTTTCCAGCGATAAATTTATGGTAGACATTGGTATGGTACGTTTTGATACCCGCCAGAATAACCCCAAACATGAGGCTGTCGAGCCGAAGCGGAATTTGCTTACGCACCCCGAAATCCCAAACAGGCTGACTGTGCGATACTTGATATATGCGAAGAAGGAGCGGGATGATAAGGATGAAAGACGTAATGACGAAGAAGGCAGCGGATTTATTCCGGAATTTTCCTGTGAAAAGGAGTGGCAGCGGGATCAGGAGGTAGAACCACTCTTCTATCGACAAACTCCATGAAATCGGCAAAAAGGATAGGTCCTGTTCTTTGAAGTTTTGCAGAAAGATCAGGTTCGTAGCATCCATTTGGTGATTAAAAAACAAGTAGGTAGTAAGCAGTGCAAAATAGTAAAGAGGCAGCGTCCGGAACCAACGACGGAGATAGAAATTTTTCAGCCCTGATAAAGAACCGTTGTCCACGATGTCATGTAACAAAATGCGGCCAATTAAAAAACCGCTTAATACAAAAAACATTTCAACCGCCACATATCCCGTCACATAATTGAGCGGGTTAAAGTCATGGTACTTCATGAAAAAGAACCCTAGTCCGTGACAGAATAAGACTAGTAAAATAGCGGTGCTGCGTACGATATCGAGTCCAGCGTTGCGTTCCATTCTCCTGCTCTCCTTCCATTAAATAGATTCATGTAATCGCTTACTTCATACTATATCGCAAATGAATTTTCAATATGCTAAAAAATAGACCCACAGCTTCAGGCTGAGGGTCTACAATCAATCTCCCATAGGTTAACTTAATTCGTCATCCGTGCGCTTCTCTCTACGAAATTCACGTGGTGGCATCCCCGTGAATTTCTTGAACATCCGGTTGAAGGAATTAATGTTGTGGTAGCCTGAACTGCTAGCGACATCCTGTATTCTCAGATCGGTTTCCAGCAGCATTTGCTGTGCCACTCGGATTCGTACGCCATTAATATAATCAATGAAGTTCTCCCCCGTCTTTTCCTTGAAATACGTGGACAAATAGCCTCCTGTAATATGAAGATGCTCAGCTACGATATCCAGTGTAATATCTTGAGCGAAATGTTTATTCACATAGTCCACAACAAAATCAATGACAGGATCTTCAGCTTTCTGATTACTTCGAATCTCCTCGCAGGCTGCAACAAGCAGTTGGCTGAAAAATTTACGATAATGCCGCCCCGAATAGAAACTTTGACTCGTGCTCAATCCAGCAATAACTGGTTGTATAGCTCGTTCATCTAAACGTAACACATGGAACGCTTTACGTACCTTCTGGACAATATCAATTAGAAATTCTTGATATTGCAGCACCGTTTCACACTTACGTTCCATAAGAGCAAGCTGGCGATCAAGCAGATGAAGCAACTCCTGTGTATTACCTGCAGCCAGATTGCAGTCGAATTGCTGTTCTTGAGCAGGTGTAAGCAAATGCACGGATTGACGACCAGCAAGCTGACGTACAATTTGGGTATCCTCGTTAAGCTTGCGTTCTTGCAACAGCTTAACCGTCTGCTCATAGGCCTCTGTGAAATCAAACAACTGAGGAAATGCTGGTGAGATCGCAATGGTTAGGAAATAGAAATCAGCATCATGAGCTACGACCTGCAGCAACTCTGACATATAGGTATTCATACGGGACTCGTCAATCTCATTAATGACGGATAACATTTGTCGACTCTCTATCTGAATGGTTAATGAAGCGGGGAATGCCTGTAGCAAGCTATAATTGATAAAGGTATAAATGCTGTAAGTTAGGGGGCCTGGCTCTTCTTTCATTTCCTCCCAGAACCTATCCTTGTAAGTAACCTCATACACGACGAAACGATATTCCTGCGTGGAGATCATATCAAGCGCTCCTGGAGAGCCACTATATATTTTCTTCAGTTTATTCAAGTAACCGTAAGATAGGAGCTGGATATTCTTTTGAGCAAGATCCGACTGTATCCTTGCATTTGTCTGCAGCATATCATCCATCTTCTGACCGATTAACTCAAACTCGCGAATATTACTTTTAAATCGAACATCCTCACCTCTTGACATCTGCAAGGAAGAAACCAATTGCTTAACCGGGCGGTTAAAGCGAACACTGAACAACACTGAAATAATAACACTCACTATCAAAGTAAGTATGAGTAAAAATAATAATGTCAGATTAAGTTTTGAAATCTGCTTGGAAATACTAGCACTTGGTATGATATTGAGATACGTGTACCCGCTGTTCTGTCCGATCTGATAAAAGTAATAGGTATTGTCTCGCAGCAAATAGGTTTTGTCAGCTGGCAGTTCTGGAAGTTCCTCTCGATTAGCCAATCCTCCCGTTGCAAACAGGGGCAAACCCTGCTTGTCCAAAATAATGAAATTGGCATTGACAGAACGATGAAATGCATCGAATAGTTGATTAGCATCCATCATCGCAACCAGGTAGAAGTCATCATTTTGCCAGTGCTTAAGCACATAGGGGATGAATAATCCTTTGGTTGTCACATCGCCTGATTTATGAAAAGAATATTCATAAAACTTGGACATGGGAAACATCTTGGCACTATACGTTTCTTTGAATTGATTTTGCCAAAAAGAATCCGGATAATCGTTGCTGGCATAGAACTTTTCGAACATAGATACCCTGTCATTGGTTCCAATTCTACTTAACGTTAGTGACCCTTCTTTGAATACAATAATGGCATTGTCTACGTAGATCAGAGGGTTACCAACGACCTTGATAATCTCCTGCTTGACCCTATCCAGCAGAGCGAAGCGAGCATTTCCGCTGGCCTTCTGGAGACGATCCACATCATCGTTAAAATAGAGTGCATACATTTGCTTTTGAACGAGTTGGAAATGCTCCTCATATCTCTCTGAGGTGAATCTGATGTTCTGCGCATTATAACGAATGATTTCATTTCTAATATTGTTCTGGAAAAACGTAAAAGACAAGTAATTAAAAGACATGAGCAGCACAATGATAGTGAGAAAGCCTAGCAGCAAACGAATGAGCAAGGAAGACGTTCTAGATTGAACCTGCGAGATTAAACGTATCCTACTCCCCTCCATACCTGTTTTTTATGGTCTTTCCTATCTCCATGCACTTATCCATACACGATAAGTCTCACTTAAATAATACGAACAAAAGGCATATTTTGCAAATTCACTTTTTCACGAAAACTTAACAAATTTACGGATTTCATAGAAATGGGGAAAATTCGGAATTATTATGGATTACATTCTAAACGAACGGTGCTATGCTAATTTCGAAATAACAATAACACCAACACTATCAAGTCGCACTCATGATCGGGGGGGATATACAAATGCATAAGTTAGACGCAGCTGAAGCAAATCCGGATACTTCCTTATCGGGTGTTCCCGGTCGAACTGGGCTTATGTGGAGGAAGATCGTAAAAAGCAAGAGTTTGCTTCTAATGTTCTTACCATGCTTGCTGTATTATTTCATATTTAAGTATTTACCCATGTTTGGAATTGTCATTTCCTTCAAGGATTATAACTTGTACAAAGGCATATGGGCCAGTGACTGGGTTGGACTTAAGTACTATAAGATGTTTTTCAATAGTCCGGATTTCTGGATCATATTACGCAATACATTTTTACTTGGTATTAATAAACTTATTTTCGGATTCCCTGCCCCTATTATATTGGCCTTGCTTCTTAATGAGGTCAAGAATATGGTATTCAAACGTTTTGTTCAAACGGTTAGTTATTTACCTCACTTCATCTCTAATGTCGTTGTTGCAGGAATGGTCGTTATGTTCCTTTCCCCTTCTCAAGGTTTTGTTAATCACATGATTCAATCCTTTGGCTTTGAACCCATCCATTTCATGATTAAACCTGAGCTGTTCCGCTTCATATATGTCGGTTCGGAGGTATGGCAGCATATTGGTTGGGAGGCAATCATTTATCTAGCCGCACTTTCTTCCATTGATCCTTCGCTCTATGAGGCTGCTGATATAGACGGCGCCAGCCGCTGGAGGAAACTTTGGAACGTCACATTGCCGGGAATTTCCACGACTATCATCATATTGTTCATCCTTAATGTCGGTCGGGTGCTGGAAATAGGATTTGAGAAAGTGTTCCTGCTGTATAACCCGGCCACATATTCTACTGCCGATATTCTAAGCACCTATGTGTATCGAACAGGGCTCGTTAGCGGTAATTTCAGTTACGCTGCTGCTATAGATATGTTCACTGGAATTGTATGTTTCTTCTTCATCTATAGCACGAATGCATTAAGCCGGCGTTTATCACAAACGAGTCTGTGGTAAACCTTGATCTTGCTATGCAAAGTTGCTTAGTCGATTTGTGAGGGAGGAGGATTCTTCAAAATGACACGTTCAAAACTAACTTTGTTTTCAGTCGTTAACATCGTCATCCTTCTAGGAGTCGTGTTGGTTACGTTGTATCCTTTCATTTACATGGCAGCTGTTTCCCTAAGCAGTAACGTACATGTGCTCAAAGGAGAAATCAGTTGGTATCCAAAAGGCTTCACTCTTGACATGTATAAGGTCGTTTTAAAGGATCCACGCATTGGCACTGCTTACTGGAATACCATTATTTACGTCGTGTTGGGGACTACAATTTCACTTGTTATAACTTCGTTAGGTGCCTACGCTCTTGCCAAAAAAAATATGATATTTGGGCGTGCGTTCACAATGATTATTATATTTACCCTCTTCTTCAGCGGTGGGATGATCCCCACATTTCTAGTTGTAAAAGAACTTGGCGTTATCGACACCGTCTGGGGAATGGTGCTTCCTGGAGCTGTAAGCACATGGAACTTGCTCATTATGCGTACATTCTTCTCCAATATTCCGGCAGAACTGGAGGAATCGGGGCAAATGGACGGACTCAGCGATTTCGGCGTTTTCTTCCGGATCGTTGTCCCTTTGTCGCAAGCGGTATTCGCCACAATTGGTTTGTTCTACGCGGTAGGATTATGGAACAATTTCCTGCTGCCGCTGCTATATTTGCGAGACCAGGAGCTTTTCCCCTTGCAGGTCATCTTGCGGAACATCGTCCTAGCCGGTCAAACGAACCAAGCGGACATTGCTGCAGTTGGCGATGCCAATGTTGTCCTGGAGGAGCCGCTTAAGTTCGCAACAATCATGGTTTCCACAGTTCCCATCCTCTTCGCCTACCCTTTCCTGCAGAAGTATTTTGTCAAAGGCGTAATGATCGGGGCGGTCAAGTCGTAGCTATACGGAGCAATAGCGCATTAATGCTCTGGGAGAAAGCAGAAAAACGAAAAGGAGAGGTTAACGCATGAAGAAATGGACTACGACACTTGGAACACTCTTAATCAGCGCCTCCATGTTGGTTGGCTGCTCAGGAACAGAATCCCAACCAACAGCACCTGACGCAAGCAGTTCAACAAAGTCTGCAGTCACGACAGAAAAGCCCAAAAATACGTTTACTATGTTGTTAGAGGTTCACCCGAATTGGCCGTATAACAAGGACTGGGTTGTCTGGAAGTGGATTGAGGAGAAAACCGGTGCCACTTTCAATGTTCAGCTTCCATCAGGTGAACTGAAAGATACCATTAATCTGAATGTTGCCTCTGGTAATATGCCTGACATTACCTTCTTCAACCCTAGGGCGGATGCCGATAAGTTCGGGCAGCAAGGCGTTCTCACCAATATTCTGGATTATAAAGATGTAATGCCGAATTTAACAGCATGGCTGAAGAAATATCCAGACATTGCGAAAGCCGCTTTAGCCGCTGATGGAAAAATGTACATGCTTCCAAATGAAGGTTTCGGTGAAACGAACCGTGTCATCTGGATGTATCGCGAAGATATTTTTAAGAAACACGGACTTAACCCTCCTACCAATTATGAGGAACTTATTACAGTGGGCAAGAAGCTGAAGGAACTATATCCAAACAGCTATCCGTTCTCCTTCAGAAGCGGAGCTAATCTGGGTATCCTTAACTTTGCCACTGCACAGTTCGGCACAATGAATGGTTTGTTCCAGGATGAGAAAACGGGCAAGGTTCGCTATGGTCCTATTGAGAATGAATACAAGAAAATGATCGAGTTTTTCCAACGTATGCAAAAAGAAGGACTTATTCCTCCGGACTGGCTGACTTTCAACGTACAACAATGGCAAAATGCTGTATCTAATGACCAAACGTTCATGATACTCGATTATATTGGTCGTCTCGATTTGTTCAACATTCCTATGAAAAAGACGAATCCTACCTTCAATCTCGCGTTCATGCCTCCTCCTGAGGGAGTACCTGGATTTAGTGTAAACCCTTATACCCACATTCTTGAAACAGGCATGACCTTCTCTTCAAAATCCAAGAAAGTCAAGGAAGCGCTCCAAGCCTTTGATTGGTTCTATAGTGAGGAAGGTAAAGAACTTCTAAGCTGGGGTAAAGGTGACGAAGTATATACGACTGAAAATGGGAAAAAGAAATTACGCCCTGAATATCTGGATATAACGGATGTTCGTAAGAAGACCGGATTAGCGACTAACGGTACCTATACTTGGTTTGATTATGACGCTCATCTCATTCCTGCTACACAAGAGCAGCGTAATGCCTATGATTTGGCACGCAAGCATGACAGTGTTTACCATGTGAGACCACAGTACATTGAAAGCGAGCTGTCCAATGTTACCTTGCTGCAAGCTGCCGTAGACAAGCATCGCAACGAGCAAATCACCAAATTCATACTGGGTCAACGTAGCATGGATGAGTGGGATCAATATGTATCCGAAGCTAAGAAGATTGGTGTAGACGAACTGATGAAAATTACTCAAACCGCTTACGATCGACTCAAATAATATTCTTCTCTGTAAAAAATGGGAATCACAGAACGCCCTATCGGGAGCTATCTCTTCCCTGTATGGCGTTCTGTTTGATCAAGATAAGGAGAATGGCAGATGAATCCACAAATAAGCATGAATCACGAACTCACATCAGACGGGGCATGGTGCTTTTTCGCCGACCCGCGTTCACTCTACTACCAGGGTCAGCATCGTAGAACGTATGTCGGCTGGTTGAATAGCGCAGGAGATGTATGGATTGGCTATTACGATCACCTACTGGGTGCCTTTGATTCTATCTTGATTCGTTCTGCTCTTCAGCAGGATGATCACGCCAACCCCTCTCTTTACATGGATGAATCGGGACATATTACAATTTTTTATTCCGCTCATAATGGGTCCAAGATGTATTATCGAACAACACGATTGCCGGAGGACCTCTCCTCTTTCGGAGCGGAGATGCAGCTCCCTGCGAATACCGATGGGCATTACGGCTACACTTACCCCAATCCGATCTATCTATCAGAGGAAAATCGACTCTATTTGTTCTGGCGTGGAGGCAATTTCAAGCCTAATTTCAGCGTCTGCGCTGATTTGGATCTCGGTGAATGGTCCTCTGCGCGCACTCTGATCATGGACAGCGGACAACGGCCTTATATCCGTTATGCTTCAAATGGGAAAGACACGATACATTTCTCTTGTACCGACGGGCATCCGAACATCGAACCTTACAATAGTATTTATTATGCCCGTTATCGGGAAGGAGCTATTTATCGAGCAGACGGCTCGTTAATCAAGCCATTTGTAGATTTGCCAATTGAACTATCCGAAATAGATGTCGTGTTCGACGGCACAGAAGCAAAACACAATGCCTGGATTTGGGATGTATCCGAAGATGAACAAGGACATCCCGTCATCGCCTACGTGGTATTTGAGTCTTTGGAGGATCATCGATACTACTACAGCCGCTGGAATGGCGCACGATGGGTGACGAATGAGATCACAGCTGCAGGGCGCTGGTTCCCTCAAACCCCTGACGGCGTTGTAGAGACTGAGCCCTTTTATTCAGGCGGAATTATTCTGGATCACTCTAATCCATCAGTCGTGTATTTATCTCGGGGAGTAAATGGGACGTTCGAGATCGAACGGTGGTATACCACCAATCTTGGAGTCACCTGGTCATCAGAATCTATTACTACAAACTCAACATGCCACCAGGTACGGCCATACTTAACACGAGGGAACCATGACGGGCAAGCCATCCTCTTCTGGATGAGCGGGGAATATACCCACTACACAAAATACAGTACTTCTATAAGGTCGATGATTCCTACTAGTTAGCTATTCGAACAGATTACGCAGTCCCAAAAGTTCAAAAGAGAGGCTGTCCCGCGGTCATTGGATGACTTGGGACAGCCTCTTTTCCTATACCTATTTGTTCATAAGCCATTGCTTCAAATGTTTTGTGACAAACTCATCATCGTTTAGATGCGGATAATCAATGTAAATCCGGTCAATCTCCTCTGCTTGTCCTGGAGTTAGTACCTCATTAGGATTCAAGCACCATGTCCCTTTTAACAGTCCTTGACGGCGCAGAACTTCATGAATCCCCGGGATGCAGCCTTCAAAATGGTGAGCTGAGTCAAAAAACGCAGCATTAGCCTCCGTTACCTCAATATTTCGAGTCAGCCACTCTATGTCGATCTGTCTAGCATTTCTTGCCTGCTTGATTTCTTCAAGCAGCTCGACAGCTTTTCGTGTCCAAACCGCCCAATGTCCTAGCAGACCACCGACAATGCTTTTTTCCACAGAAACCCCATTGACTTGAAAGCGATAGGTAGTCAACAAATCGTTAACAATATTATCATCATTGCCCGTATACAAAGCAATCTCATCACAACGGCTTGAATAGCATACGGCCCGCACAACATCAATGGTTTGGTACCGATTAAAAGGCGCCATTTTGATCGCTACAAGTCCTGGAATTTCGGCAAACTGCCGCCAAAAATCAAAGCTGAATATACGCCCGCCTACCGATGGCTGTAGATAGAAGCCGATGACCGGGATCTGACCGGCCACCGCTCTAGTTCGCTCTAAAATATCCGCTTCCGTCCAATCCCTCAGTCCGCCCATACTAAGTAGCCCTGCATCATACCCTAGCTTAAGCGCCAACTCTGACTCTTCTAGCGCCTGCTGCGTAGGACCGCAAATACCGGCCACCTTAATAAAGGGACGTTGTAAGTCCGCCTTGTCTACTTCCTCTGAAGCCATCCGCAGCACCGGTTCCAGTAGATTGATGTCTTTATTTCGAATTTCAAATTGGGTCGAGTGTACGCCAACCGCAACCCCTCCAGCGCCCGCTGCTATATAATAACGGGTTAATGCACGCTGGTGTTGTTCATCAAGCTGAAGGTTTTCATCCAAGGCTAAAGGATGAGCAGGAATCACAAGTCCTTCATGCAGCGCTTGCAGCTTTGACTTTGACAAGTCTCTGCGTATATGGGAAGGCATTAGAATTTCCCCTCTCTTTCCTGGAAATGAGTTTCTTTATTCCAGGTTGCGCCATCACCTGCCAACCATTCGGCAATCCAATCTACCATTTGGAGTAGCGCCACTCGCGGATACCCAAATAATTGAAAGGCTTTTGAAGCGTTATTTAAGAGCGCATCCTCAGCTTCCTGTCCAACAATGACAGGCTGCGCGCCCAGCCGTTTACCGAATTCATGAGCGATCCAGCGCATAGACATTGTTTCCGGTCCTGTTACATTTAATATATTCGGAGGACTTGAGCAGATGTTTAGACTCCTAAGTGCAATTTCATTGGCATCTCCCTGCCAAATGCAATTCGCATGCCCCATGGTCACATCGATTGGCTTTCCGGATTTTACCGCTTTGGCAACTTCCAGCAGCACGCCATAACGAAGATCAATCGCATAATTCAGACGATAGATGACCATGGGAATATCATATTTCCGAGAAAAATATTCAAATATACGTTCACGCCCAAGCGTTGATTGACCGTATTCGCCAAGTGGAGATGGAGCCTGCGATTCTGTTGCACCGCCTTGGAACACTGGGGTAAACGGATAAATATTTCCAGATGAAAAGACCACAATGCGGGAGTTTTTAAATTTTTCCGCTACTCGTCCTGGCAAGTACGCGTTCATTGCCCAAGTAAAATGCTCGCGTCCCGTTGTCCCAAATTTATTGCCAGCCATATAGATGATATTTTTCACATCAGGAAGTTCCTGCAATTGCTCATCATCCAACAAATCGCACGTTATTGTGCGGATGCCTTCCTGCTCCAACTGCTCCTTCAAGCCAGCCTCAGAAAAACGAGATACGCCCCATATTGTTTTATTCACACCTGCTTTCTTCAACGCGTTCATAGCAAGTCTAGCTAAGCTTGGCCCCATCTTCCCGCCAATGCCGAGCAGCATAATATCCCCGTCCACCGCAGTGAGATCCTGAATTAATGCTTCTGACGGCTCAGCAAGTTTGGCTTCCAACTCTTCGATAGATCTGATCATGCGTGACCCTCTCCTTGTGTTGATACTTGTAGTGGCTGTAGCAGTCCATAGGAATCTCGATCCACATACAAAGTGCAATCCGGATGTGTGCGCAAGATGGATGCCGGACAGGAAGTAGTTATAGGTCCGTGAAGTGTTTGTTCAACAGCAGCGCGTTTGGTAGATCCAGGAACGATGCAGAATAAGTGCGTGCCAGACATCATCGTCGGGATGGTCAAAGTCAGGGCATGGGTAGGAACAGCAGCAAAGTCTGGAAAGCAGCCGTCGTTGACCTGCTGTTGCCGGCAAGCAGCATCCAGTTCAACTGGCTTAATGATGCGGCTGTCTGCAAAATCGGCAACAGGAGGATCATTAAAAGCAATATGACCGTTTTCCCCGATACCGAGGCAGATAATATCAATGGGTGCATCCGCAATTAGATCACTATAGCGTTGGCATTCCTGTTCAATTGTAGTTGAGCTCTGAATCAAGTGAAGCTCCCCGGGTTTAACTATCTTGAACAACCTGTCATATAAAAACTTGCCGAATTTTTGCGGTGCATCATCGGAAAGACCGATATATTCATCCATATGGAATGCGGTGATACGCGACCAATCGATGCCTTCTTGCTTCACGAGTTCAGCCAAAAATTCATTCTGAGAAGGGGCTGCTGCAAAAACGATTCTCAGTTTGTCCTTTTGAGACAGCAGCTCTTTGATCTTCGTTGCTGCCGCTATGGCAGCTGCAGCTCCCATGGCCTGACGATTCTCAAATACCTTCACTTTAAGCAGCTCAGCCTTCTCTTCTGTCAACGAAGGATGGCTAAACAGCTTTCTTATTCCCTCTAACGATTGCTTGGTCCCCTCCATTTTACTGCCGCCAGGTGGAATGTAGTGAGTCTCAATGACATATAGTCCTTGGTATCCCTCACGCTCCAAATCAAGAATTTGCTGCACAAATGGAACTCTGCCGGAACCGATCGGCACGCAGGAGGGCTTGCCGCCGCTCTCGATATAAGCATCCTTCAGATGCACGTGGGCTAGCAGATCTTTGACTTCGTTATAAACTTGAGGATAAGACCAGTGCTCTCCCAAAGCTTCATTGCCGGGATCCCATAAGGCTTTTAAGCTTGGGGAGTTGACCTCGCGAATTAGCGAAGCTACTTCGAAGGCATATCCTCCGTTGCAGGAGGCTTCATTCTCTAAGAGCAAGGTAACGTTGTGCTGTGCAGCAATGTCCGCTGCTTTTCTCAAATGGGCTGCGACCACATCTGCATACTCTACCGGTTCCCTCTCTCTCCAAAAGGAAAATATCCGAATAAGACTCGTCCTGAGTTTCTGTGCAATCTCTATCGTTCGATCAAGCTTGGCAAAATGCGCATCAACGCTTTCCTCCGCTTGCCCAAACCTATCCCCCGCTTCAACAGGCCGAGATGGATCAAGTGCACATTTAAATAAGGGTGAAGCCAACGCAGATATGGACAAGCCTCGATTAACGACTTCCATACGTACCCGCTCCACCTGCTCATCAGAGAGATTAGCAACATTAATGCCATCCACCATTCGAATTTCCACATACTTCAAGCCTTCGGCTTGTATCCAATCCAGAGCTTCTATGAAATCATTACTTACTTCATCGCTAATGACGCCAAGTCGGTCCTCTATCATAAGTCATACGCTCCTTCAAAAGTGCAGATTCTATGCTTTGCAGAAAATATGTTAGAGCCTTACCGTTTTTCCAGTTGCCCTACTCTCATTCGCAGCTTCCAGGAAGCGAATGATTTCAACGGTTTCTTCAGGAGCAATAGATGGAGTTCCTGATTGAAACATGGCAACAGCCGCCTCGACTAGACCGGCATATTTCGGTTTCGGATGTTTGTCGCCATCGATGAATTCCGTTTTATTCGCGCGGTGGATGACGGCCCCAAACGATTTATTTCCCTGCCGGTTGCCCCGGATTGTCCCCATTCGACCATCCTGCCAAACACCAACGACCAGCTCATGGAGCTCGCTCGTGCTAGCTGTCACCTGCACACAACCTTGCCCTAAAATGCGATACAACATTTCTGCAGAATGAATCCCGTACCAGAACAGGCCGGGCTGTGTTGGCTGAAGCTCCGCTGGTCCGTAGCAATCAGCGCCAATAATATCTGTTGTTCCCTCTGAAAGGGCATCAACCAATCCTTGTTCATAACGCAGCGATGATGCACTCATCAACGGCACGTTATATTCGGCCGCCAGCCGTATCATTTCGTTGGCATCCGCAGTCGAAACGGCAAACGGTTTATCGATGAACACCGGCTTGCGAAAGGGAACAATTCGGCGGAACTGCTCCAAATGAACGCGTCCGTCCACAGAAGTTAGCAGGACTGCATCGGAACGTTCCGCTACGGCCTCGGGAGAATCAAGCAACTGCACACCATACTCATCCCGAATCACACTTGTGAATCTCTCCAGCCTCGAGTAACTGAGTTCAAAATCAGGTGATCCGCCGGGAAAAGCATAGGTAACCGTCCCCCCGCGAACATGATACTCATTATCTTGCTCGTTTAATAGCTTAGTGAAAGCCGTACAGTGAGAAGTGTCAAGTCCGATCATACCGATAATTAACGATTTTGGGGTAGTAGTCATTACAGTCAGCCCTTTCTATACTTTTTGGCTATTCTTGTGCTTACAATACGAGCTTTCCCTCTTTATACGTGCTCAGAATGTTCAGCGAAAGGTCGTCCTTATAATCAAATAACACCAAATCCGCCGGAGCATTTTGTTGAAGTCCTTTAGCTGTCGGCAAGCCCATTAGCTCTGACGGCCTGATGGATGCCATATCCCATGCATCGGCCAAGCTGCTTAAGCCTTTCTTCACCAGATGCTGAATGCCCCATAGCAGCATTTGTGCGGATCCAGCCAGCAAGTTGGCATTTTCAGCCAGATGCAGCTTACCGCTGGGAGCCAACACGACTTCGCCGCCAATATGCGTTGTGTAGCGTCCCGGTTCAAGTCCACTCAAGAAGACAGCATCACTGACGAGAATCGCTTTATCACCCTTTACCTTCATAAATACTTTCAACACCGAGTCTGGTAAATGGAAGCCGTCGGCGATCATACACGCCCAAAGCTCATCTGCCGCCAACTGCTCCCAAATATAATTCGGATGCCTTGGCAGCATGAGGTGTGCTGCGTTGCCGAGATGCGTGGACACCCTAGCCCCGGCGGTTATCGCTGAACGGATCTGTTCGGGCGAAGCATTGGTATGCCCAATAGATACCGTAACGCCGCTTTCTGTACAGCGCTCAATAAACCTATCAGCTTCCGGCCATTCCGGAGACATGGTTACAAAGGCGATACGGCCTTCCGCAGCTTCCTGCCAGCGCTGGAACAAAGCCCAATTCGGAGCTGTAATATATGATTTACTATGAGCGCCCCGCGGTCCATCCTCCGAGGAGAGGAACGGCCCTTCCAGATGAATACCACGAATGCAGCTGCTGGTAAGGGAATCCTCTCGACAAGCTTCCGAAATGGCGCTGAGTACCTGACTAATCTTGTCCTCACTGTTCGTAATTACCGTCGGATAATAGGCGGTGACACCTTTCTTCCAAAGATCACGCGTCAGCTCCACTACCGTTTCCTTCGCCAACGGAGCTTGGTTGAAATCCCTTCCGGCGTAACCGTTGATTTGCAAATCGACCAGACCTGGCCCGATCCAAGGCAGCTGCTCCTGAAGCTCAGCTTGTAGCAAGCGAATCTCTTCAATACGGCCGTCGGTTATGGTTACGTGTATCGGCACTCCTGTACGGTAATGTCTACCCGTAAGACACGTCTTACCTTCAACTTGTTCGTTCCTTATCATCTAGTAAGCCGCTCCCCCTCTACGTTTACTTATGTAATGATATTAGCTGAGGACGATTTCAATATAATCTCTTTCCCACTGCGCGCCGATTCGTAAATAGCTAGAATCAAATCAACAGCTTTCCTTCCTTCTTCTCCCGATACCAACGGATCCCGATCTTCACGAATCGCTTGAATTAAATCATCCACCAATATAAAGTGCCCGTCATTGGTGATAGCGGAAGGATCATTCTTAGCGCTTACTCTTGGTTCAACTTTGGGTGCTTCTTCCTCACTATCAGCAAATTTCCACTGCTTGAACCCTGTATCGTCAAATATGATCGTGCCTTTCTCACCATGAACTTCAAAACGTGTCTCCTGCCCTGGGTAAACAGACGTAGTTCCCTGAATTACGCCGAATGCGCCATTCTTGTATTTCACAACGGCAACTGCCGTATCTTCCACTTCAATTTCACGAACCAACGCGGACGAATAAGCAAAGACGGACTCGACATCTCCCATGAGCCATTGAATCAAGTCGATGCCATGTACACCTTGGTTCATCAGGGCACCTCCGCCATCGATAGCCCAAGTGCCGCGCCAGCCGGCGCTTTTGTAATACTGTGGGCTGCGATAGCTTTTCTGGTAAGCATCGCCCAGCACCAGCTTACCCAGCCTGCCAGCCTCAATGGCTTTTTTCGCGACAATAGACGCCTCAGTCACACGGCGTTGGAATACGCAGCCGAGTTTCACATTTGCTTTGCGGCAAGCATCTATCATACGAGTCATATTATCTGAAGTGATATCAAGTGGCTTTTCACACAGCACATGTTTGCCTGCTTGTGCTGCCGCAATGACAACTTCCGCATGATAACCGCTTGGTACTGCTACCGTAACAACATCAATATCTTCACGCTTCAGTAGCTCCTGATAGTCCTGATACACATGTGGAATCGAAAAATCTGCGGCTATTTTCCCAGCCTTTTCCACTTCTACATCTGCGATGCCAACCAGCTCCGCCTGAGAGTTACCCATAATGGCTTTCACATGAGATGGAGCAATAACACCGGCTCCTATGACAGCAAATCTCATTTTTTCACTCATATCTTTTTTCCTCCTCGCTTCTTCGCTTTTACTTTACTACCTGCTCGTTTCCGGTCTCACTTGATGCATATACACTCTCGATGACAGAGACGACAGTTTTGGAATACGCACCAGAGCAATCCAGCATGCTATTGTTTGTTATCGCATCCATAAGATCCAACAATTGCTTGACCAATGGCTGCTCAGTTGGCTTCAGCGGTACTGGCTCATAAGTTCCGTTAAGGCTTATCGACAAGCCCCTACCTGTCTCCAGCTTGAGCATCCCCTTTGTAAAAATTAACTCCGTTTCATTACGGGAAACTCCTGGATAGCCAGATTGCATAATCATGGCCGGAACACCTGAGGAGGTTTCCACAAATATAGCTCCACTGCCTTCAACATCACCCCGTTCTCCTTGGAAGCTTACAGATGCCTTCACCTTGGTAATCCTGCTTTGTGTCATCCATTGAATTTTATCAATCGAATGAGCTCCCAGATTCGTCATGATGCCTCCTCCTGCTTTACTCTTCTCGAAGAACCACCCAGGCCGATCTGCTCTATAATAGTTTACGTGCCGCGTATCATGAATCATGACAAGCTTTCCTAGCTCACCACTCTCAATAATCCGTCTAGCCTCCATATTTTCTGCAAAATAGTGTTGGGTATGACCAACCATCAGCTTGACTTCATAACGCTCAGCAGCAGCAATTATCTCATCACATTCCGCTGTATTTATGGCCATCGGCTTTTCAAGTAAAATATGCGATCCATGTTCGGCACAGCGAATAGAAACTTCCTTGTGCAAGAAATGCGGCAGCGCAATGACTGTAATATCTGGTTTTTCTTTCTGCAGCATTTCTTGGTAATCTCTATAAGCCCTAATTCCATATTTCATAGCCGTCTCCATGGCAAGAGATTCATTAATCTCAGCAACTGCGACTGGTTCTAATCCGTCAATATGCCTAGCTGCCTCTAAATGTTGTGCACCTATAGCCCCTGCGCCCATTACTGCTAGCTTCATACCTGTTGTCCCTCCTCCTTGTGCTGTCTGTTCATGCAGCTCACGTTAATCTTAATATTAGTAGCATTTTTAATGAAAATAAATCAGCAGTACTACGAATTTTGCACATAATTACGAATCATTCGAATATTAGTGAATCTTCCGAAAAAGCGACTAATTGATTTAAACGATGACCGTATCCCCAGTCATGTTCGTATCCCTTGGGTATGTGGCGCACCAAAAATAGACCCACAGCTGCGGGCTGAGGGTCTACGCTTTATATATGCTATTCGGCGTTCACGATTCCAAGCCAAACTCTTTCAAAACATCGTTCGCTTTCACAGAGGTACCGCTTTCCATGCTTCTTTCCATTGCCGTCAATATAGATAAGGTGTGAATGCCCTCCATCAGATCCGGCTTCGGCGTTTCGCCATTATCCAGACATTCTGCAAAATATTCAATGTAGTTTTGATACTCACCTGCATGATGACTCGTTCCCTCGAAGCGGAAATAGTACGGGAACTTTTTTTCGAACGAATGGGTCACAGGCTGCTCTGGCGGAAAATGAGTATGATACAACAGATTGGAGTAGACCGCTCTACTCGTCCCTTTCGTTCCCCTAAGTGTACAGCTAATGCCCGGATCCATATGCTGCAGCGTAGGCTTAGTGTAGGAACCGGCCACTTGAGCAATACGCCCTTCCTTATCTTTCATCACAAATCTCATTGTATCTGGTGCCGTCAACCCATATTCCTTATTATTTCTACTGGAATGTCCGTAACCGAACACTTCTTCGATCTCAGGCAAATACCATTTGGCCAGATCAACAGCATGTATCATAAAATTATATAACCAACTGAAGCCCCGCTGCCTGCTCCAATCTTTCTGCAAAAACCAGCGGGAATCCGCGATGTAGAAGGTTTCGACCGTATCCACTTCGCCATGGCGGCCGGCTAAGAAATCCTCGCGTTGGTGGAGCATCGGCTCGAAAAATCGGGAGCTCTGTCCCACGAATACGTGTTTGCCTGAAGCTTTCCACACCCGAAGCAGCCCGCTAGCTTCTTCCAAAGAATGAAGCATTGGTTTGGTTACAATGACATGTTTGCCTGCTTCCAATGCCATTTGGATATGCCGACCGTGAAGCTGATCCGGTGTATAGATGGCAATGACATCAATCTCCGGATCACCCAGCATCTCCTCGTAGCTCAGGGTATATCGCTGAAACCCGAATTCATCCCTGCGCAGCTTGCACATCTCTTCATTAATATCGCAAACATTAACCAGATCCCAACGCTCACTTTGCAGCGCTGCCGAGATAATACTGCGTCCTTCCCCAAGTCCGATAACACCTAGTTTGTATGTGCGCTTATTCATGATGTTCGCAACTCCTTTTTATCAAAATTCAGCTTGCTAGCCTTTGACCGATCCAGATGTCATCCCAGAAATGATATATTTCTGGCCGATCAGGTAAATGACAATGACGGGCAGCGTTGTAAGCACAATATCCGCCGAAACTAAATTCCAATTTACTTGGAAACGTCCATAGAAATTATAAACGGCTAACGTCATCGGCCACTTGGTCGATGAATTCAAATAATATAAGGGAAGCACGAAATCGCTCCAAGCGCCCATAAAATTCAAAATAGCGACTGTTACGATAACTGGCGTTAAAAGTGGAAGAACAATCGCGTAAAACAGCTTGAATGGCGGACATCCGTCCACGATTCCTGCCTCATCTAACTCTTTAGGTACAGAGCCAATGAAACCGTAGATGAGAAATACGCTGAACGGGATCGAGCCGACAGCTAGTAAAATGATAATGCCAAGCTGCGTATTAATGAGATGCGTCATTTGCATGACTTTGGTCAATGTGACAAAGTTAACGGGCATCGCGATACCCATGATCACGAACAAATAAAGAAAACGATTCATTCGCGTACGGTTTCTAGCAAACACATAAGCTGCAATTGAAGCGAGTGCAATACCTAGCACAGTTGAGAGACTAGCGTATAACAAGCTATTAAAAAACGATTGTATGAGTTTACCTTGCTCGATAACGACAGCATAATTGCTCCATGCCAAGCTTTTCGGGAGTGCCATACTCATGGTGTTCGCTTCCAGTTGCGTTTTAAGCGAATTGATGACGATTAGCAGCAGAGGAATGAACATAAGTAGACTGAGTACCCAAGCGAAACCGTTTCGTAGCAGTGAGATAAGTGGGTTCATTCTCATACGCTATGCTCCTCCTCTTTGGCCATCAACCGAATCACGAAGTAACCGACAATGGTCATAAACAAGAACAGAACGGTTGACAAGGCTGTTCCAACACCGTACCGACCTTGTGAAAACTCCTTGAAAATCGTCGTATACAGCACATCGGTCGCGTAGCCGGGACCACCATTAGTCAACACATACACAACCTCAAATACTTTGAGACCATGCAGTAAATTGAGCACTGTGGTAACGACGAGAGCAGGCATCAGAAGAGGCACCGTCACATATTTGAATTTTTGCCAACTATTCGCACCGTCGATCTGCGCTGCTTCATAGTAGGTTTTCGAGATGGACTGCAAGCCGGCGAGCAGGATGATCATGATGTAGCCTACACCCTTCCATGTATCGACAGCGATAATGGATTTAAACGCCCAATTCACATCGACGAGCCATTTTTGTGTTAGAACATCTAACCCGATGGCTCGCAGTGATTCATTCAGGAGGCCAGTAGCAGGATTGAGCACGGATTTGAAAATAAGTCCGACAACGAGCATGGGGACGATCGCAGGCATGAAAATCATCACTCGGTGAAAACCTTTCATCCGAATGCCCTCATTAAGAGCAATGGCAAATAGTAGACCGAGGAGAGTCTTCAGAATCACCGTTGATAGCGTAAAATTAAGTGTATTAATAATAAATTTCATATATTTCTCATCAGCTGAGAATAGCGAACTGAAATTATCGAAACCGATCAGCTGAATCTCGCTAGAGTACATATTCCAATCCGTGAATGAGTAGTAGAAGCCCATCAAGCCCGGGACGATAAAAAAAACCAAGTATAGCCCGAGTGTAGCCCAACTGAAATAGGAAGGATAGATCTTATTGTTCATAGCGGTAAGCTCCCCACTCCGAATAGAATTCTAATCTCTTTATTTGGCCCAAGCTGGATCTTTGGCTACCCCAGCCATGTCTGCTCTTCGTTTATCAATGCTTTTCAACACATCCATTGGCTCCATTGACTTACTGAACATCGCAACCAAATCTTTCCCCATATCCATCCATTGGGGATTAACATAATTGACATAATCCTGGAGGTCAGTTCCTCTCTTTGGATAGGCGGTAAATAGCTTCTTCTGCTCATCGGTGTACTTATCCTTAAGTCCAGAGAAGTTCAGATTGGATACTGTCTTGTCGTTGTCGACCATATATTGCAGATTTTCAGGTTTGGCCAGAAAGGCTAGATACTGCTTCGCCTCTTCAATATGTTTCGAACCGGAATAAACGAACTTACTCGGACCGCCTGGATTGATGTAATAGAATTGGTTATCCGCAAGCGGGATTGGGAAGAATCCGAAGTCCTCGGCTTTCAGCTCGGGATTAATTTTAGTGACGTCACTTGGTGTGCTTTGCGTAGACAGGGACATGGCATATGTACCGCTAGCTAACTTGTTAGCTGTATCGGCTCCAGTGTCAGAGAACGTGTTGTCGCCAAAAAATCCAAGATCGTACATTTCCTTCATTTGAGTCAAAGAAGCTTTCATGGTTGGATCATCAACAAATTTCTTTTTGTTTGCATTTAAATCGTTGTAAAGATTAGGCGTAGCTTCGTCGTAACGCGGTCCTGGTTCTGCGAACCAAAGCACATGGTGCCAACCGTCTGCGATTGGTTCATAGATCGGCGTTATACCTGCCTGCTTAATTTTCATAGAGGCTTGCTTCAGTTCTTCATAGGTCTTGGGCACGCTGATACCGAGTTTTTCATATATTTTCTTGTTGTATACAATGACAAAGCTGTTGCCGGTATCCCAAATCGTAAGCGCATACACTTTACCGTTTAGGGAAAGCTGCTCTAGTGTTAGCTTATCCTCCCGCTTGGTCCATTCCTGATCGCTCAGGTCGACGGCATTCTTCTCTACGTTGTAATTTAAACTGATCTCACTTTTGCCGCTTTGTCCACCGAATATATCGGGACCTTCCTTGGCATTAAGTTTTGTTTTAAGCACATTGAAATATTGGTCAGCTGGAATGATTTGATAATCGATGCGTATGCCGGTCTCACTCTCAAACTTCTTAGCCAGCTGCATTTCCGTATCCTTGATCCAACCTTGGCTGGCAATATACGTTAGCGTCACGTCTTTCTTAGCGGGAGTTTTGCTCTCAGTTGCAGGTGTATCGCTCTTGACTGCCGGCGCTGCAGCGCTACTAGTTGCACTAGGTCCGGATCCACTACTGCACCCTCCAACCAATGCAACGGTAAAAATTGATACGGCCAACGTCCATAACGGCTTTTTCACAACACCACTCCCCTTGGTTTCTGACCCTCATAAATCCGCTTACATTTCGGATATGCCCTCATTATAGATGCCTAGCACGCTATCTAACATGGAGAAATCCGACTCCTTTTATGCACAAATTTGACCTGCATACGCTTTCAAGAAAAGCTTTGACAAATTGATCGGCCAGATGGAAAATGAAAGCATCAAAGCTACACCGACCGCTTGGAGGCAGGTTATGTGGACTAAAAACCGCAACATACGATCGATTCTATTCTCCACCTACTCGTTAATCATCGTGATCGTGTTCACCGTACTGGTTGCTTGGTTCTACCTATGGGCCTCTGATCTCTTGCGGAAGAACGCCACAGATTCATTGGAGAGCATGGGACAGTCCATGCAAGATAACATTGATTCTGAGTTTCATAAATTAAACGATGTTTCGCTGAATGTCATGTACTCCAACCTGGTGAAAAATCACTTTCAACGTTATCTTTCCCTCTCAACCGACTCGCGATCGCATCCAACTGTGAACGTCAATGCGACTGGCGCTGAGAATTCGGTGCAAAACGCCAAAGAGTTAACAGACATCCTCACGGCAGCAATCGGACCGTCGCGTCCTGTTGAACAGCTGTATTTGTATGATTTCAAAAGCAAAGTATATGGCAACGGCTTTGATAATGGTGAACGAACGTATCTCCCCCAAGATAAGCCATGGTTTGATGCTGTGCTAAATAATGCAGCTGGGAAATACATAGCCCTTCCCGTTCCAGATGAGGAAATGTCGCGTTTCATCTCCTCTAGCGAGAAGCAGTTTTCGATTTCATTGTTCCGTCTTTTCTACGATAACTACAATACTCCTATGGGGATTATCGAAGTTAAGCAGTACTTCAATCGCATCTTCAAAAGTGCCATAGATTTTACTGAGCGCAATCCCTACCAAGCCAAAGTTCTCGTCTACAATAATGCCAACGAAATCATCTATCCAACGAAGGCAGATAAAGAGCGATATTTGCCCTATATGACGTATAGAGGGGCGGATGGAACTGCTGGAGACCAATCGTTTTACAATCAGGATACTGGGGAAAAAGCATTGCTATCGCTGCATTATTCCGAGTTTACTGGGCTCAGTACCGTCATTATCGTATCTGAAAGCAAATTGCTCTCGCCCCTTTTCACATTTGCGAAGCGAACGGTGCTTATAGCCCTGATAATTCTGCTGCTTGCTATTTTACTTTCGTTCCTCGCGGCCAAACGCATTACGATGCCGATTCAAAAGATTCATCGTTCCGTGCGAGCCATGCGGCTGGAAGATTTAGGCACTGAACGTGTTGCTACGCCTCAGCTGAATAGCGGACTAAACGAACTAGACCAGCTGTATTGGTCGTTCGTGAAGATGAGCTCTCGGCTGAAGCAATCCATGGAGGATTTGCTAATGTCGCAACACCAAGAGCTTCAAGCTAAACTGATTGCCCTCCAAACGCAAATGAATCCGCATTTTCTGTATAATACACTCACAACAATCCAAGTGATGGCGCAAGAAAATATGAACACTGAAATCGTCGCCATGACAGAAAATATGTCCGACTTTCTCCGCTATTTCTCAGCAGACGGTTCTCTGGTTGCTCTCAAGGAGGAAGTTCTGCATACCCGAAAATATTTGGAAATCAACCAAATCCGCTTCGGACGCAAGCTGCATTTCGAATTTGACATCGATGAACAACTCACAGAACTACGAATACCAAAGCTTATCATCCAGCCATTAGTGGAAAACGCACTCAAATTTGCTACCAAACATCAGCCTCCATGGACGATCCGCGTAACAGGGACAATTTCAGCTAGTCATTGGCAAGTCGAGGTCGCTGATACCGGTGATGGATTTAGTGAAGAAAGTTTGGCGAATCTGGATCGGAAAATCAAGGAGATCGACAAGACGAACGTACTACCTTTACTCCAACTAAACGGTATGGGACTGCTAAATATTTATATCCGCATGAAGCTAATGTATGGTAATGAAACCATTTTCCGAATTGTAAACGGGCGAGGCGCAACTGTCATCATTGGCGGAACGCTTACGCAAGGAGGTATCAACGAACATCATGGTCATGGAGGAACGGCAGTTAGTTAAGATCATAGTCGTAGAAGATGAAGATTTGATCCGAAATAATCTTGTTAAGAGAATCGAGAACCTCTCCGATACAGTAAAAGTCATAGGGTCAGCGCAAGATGGCAAGGAAGCGCTTGAACTTGTGCACCAAGACCAACCTGATCTCATCGTGACAGATATTCGCATGCCTGTTATGGATGGGCTAGAGCTTATCAAGTCACTAGACAGTTACTTTCCTCGCATCCGCAAAATCATCGCTAGCGGCTTTGCCGATTTCTCCTATGCCAAGGAAGCTATGCAGTACAATGTGAAAGACTACCTGCTCAAACCTGTTTCAACGGAAGAGCTGCATCGCGTTCTCTCGCGAATTATTACGCTTATTGAGAATGAGCGGGCTCAGTTTGAGGATCATTTAAGGGGCTTGAACCCGCATACAGCACAGAATCCAGAGGATATCGTTCAACTTGTGCGTGAATTTATGCGCGATAACTTTACAAAAGAATTGAGCCTTGAGCAAATTGCCCGGCATTTTAACTTCACAGCTTCTTATCTAAGCAAAATTTTTATCAAATATACCTCAGAACCTCCCTCCCGCTACCTGATGACACTACGCATGAATGAGGCCAAATACTTGTTGACACATTACCGCAATTTAACGATCAAAGAAGTTGGCGAACGTGTCGGCTACCTCGATCAGTTTTACTTCAGCCGCATATTTAAGCAGATGACAGGCTTCACTCCCAAGGAATATCAAAGATAAAGGCTGCCGATCTAATCCGTAAGGGAAACCCTTTCCGAAGTCTATCAGCAGCCTATATTTAATAATTGCCAGCAAAGCGGCTTGGCGGCGGCACATTCCCTTCCTTGTCGAAGCTGTCCATGTACACAGCACGCTTAGCCACGGTAGCCTCCGCAGCATCCAAAGCTTTCACATTGTCGCCATGAAACAGTTCGTCAATAATCCATTTCTGACCGAATCCCGCATGAACGACCTCATCAGCCCAATCGAAATCCTGGAACGTTGTCATTAAAGGGTCTTGGACGACATCCCGGCAGAATTCCCATTCCTCTCTTTTACCTGGCGGATATTTCATCGCAGCTTTCTCAATGGCAATCGTTAAATGGGTATAGGCTTCATCGTCATTAAACAATTGACTTGTCATATCATACCAGCCGGTCCAGTTCGGAATGGCATGGACATCATAGCCCTTGCTCCGCAGCGCCGCTTCTCCGAACCAGCAGTGCCTGACCTCATCCCATAGATGTCTCGCGGTATCGTGGTAAAAGGACCACGGCTTCCCTTCCGTAGAGAAGTGTACATAAGCAACTCCTTCGGCTGGCGACATCTCGAAGTATCGGGAAAGCATCATTTGAAGAAAACGTCCTTCCTCATTGTCTTCGAATGTCATTCCCTTCATTTTGACGACTGACGTCTGGAACCGGTCATCTCTGGTGCTCTTGAAAGGAAGCTGAAAGGGTTCGGTGCTCACCATTAAACTCGGATCCACCGTTACTTTATCCTCACATCCGTCAATACCTCCAGCTGCATGCAGCAGCGCTTGGATATACTGCTTCCAGCGCTGTGCGTTCACTTTCTCCTCCCTACTAGCGGATTCCATAAAGTGAGCAATCGCCTGCTCGCCCCACACCATTTGCCCTTTGCGATCCATGAGCTGATGCTGCAAAAGATGTATCGTCGGTTCATCAACGAGCGGCTGAGCTTCAGATAGATACCTATTGACAGCCTCGATCATCGCGGGTTTCAGCACCTCAAACAAAGCAACCAACAGGTTCAGCGTATTGGACGATTCCAATATTTTAGTCATCAGCCTATCTAAAGCATCATCTGGGCACTTCTCAAATGCTCTTACGCCCATCCGGAGCTGCTTGCAGCGGTTGCGGAACTGGTTATAGAATTCGGCATCTTGCCATGTGAAACGAGCTAATGCTCCCTTCACCTCATATTCAGGCCGTGCCGTCATGTGGCCCGCTTCCAGTCTCATGCAGCGCCGATCTGCATAGGCAATGCGTTGAAGACGCTTAGCCGATTCCTCGACGGACAAACCTACTCGATCCCAATGTTCGATCCCCATAAAAGGATGCAGCATATTGAAACATCTCCTTCAAATATTTGTACTATACCTATCGTGAATAACTTCATATTACGGAGAAATCGTTGTAAAATGAATTCACTACAGGACGAAATGTTTGTACTTTTCTACATAAAGGAGACACATGAGCGTGGAATTTATCACTCAAGTAGGCTTAAATGGCAACTTCGGCAAAGTCACCTGCGAGCGGACATGGAAATGGGATACCCGGCAGCAGCCACTGGCAGATTTCGATCTCTGGTATGCATGGAACGGTACAGGCACGATGCTTCGAAACAAGATCACTTATCCGATTGGAGGTGGAACATGTTTCGTATTTCTGCCGGGAGACACGACGGCTGCAACTCATGATCCGCAGCAGCCACTAACGGTCACCTATATTCACTTTTCTTTGGCTGACCATAAACAATTACTGTCGTCTATGTCATCCGGTTATCACACCGTGAAGGATCGACTCGTCTTCGAAACGTATCTGAATCGTTATGTCGAAACGATGTTGGAGAACACGAAAGATTCCGCTGTAGAGGGAAAAATGTTGTTGGCATTGATGCTGATGCAGTTAAAACGCGAGGAAGAGCAGCCGGCTTTACATCCTGCCAATCATTTAACTTCGCTCATACGAATGTTAGCTCACCGTATTCGTCAGACACCGGGCATTCCTCATTCCCTTGAATCTTTGGCGGAGAATGCTAACTTATCCCCCCGTTATTTCTCACTCAAATTCAAGGAAATTATGGGAATTCCCTTAGAACGATACATTATCCAGACTCGCATTGAACGGGCTGAACAACTGCTGCGCTATAACGGGATGAATGCCTCAGAAGTCGCGGAAGCTTTGGGTTATAAAGATTTGTCTTTTTTCAGTAGACAGTTCAAAAAAGTAAGAGGAAAAAACCCTTCCGAAATTAGGAAAGAAGGGTTTCGTCGTTAGATGGAGCATTATTTCCTATAAGCATCGTACAAAGCGATTTTGGCGAACATATCCTCTAGCGTAAATCGGGCATCCACCTCGTTGTACCAACGAATGAAGCGCTCCTTCTGATAATGGACATAACGCATGTCCTGTGTAATACGTGGTGCAGGCTTCATTTCGTAGGCATACTCGTGACTATCCAAAAGCAAACTGACCGCCGGTGAGTCCCCTAGGGACCACATTTCTCCTTTCGGGAAACGCGGATTTCCTGCGGCAGCGTGGTTGAAATCGACCATTTGTTGAAACAAATAGTTGCCTATTGGCCCATAAGGCCGAACCTTAAGCGCCAATTCCGCCAAGCTGACGCGAATCGTCGAATACACATTGCGGGGTACAACCCAAAGTGGTACAGAGGAAGCCATAACGACGTTGGCAGCATTGATGTCATTACTTAAGTTAAATTCCCTCTCTCCTTCCGGCCATTGGCCGCCTCCGATCCAAATGGCCGTCAACCGATCGGCGATTCGCGGTTCGATCAATAAAGCGCTCGCCAAATCCGTAATAGCTCCTAGCGAGATCACATAAAGCGGCATCGCATCTTCTTTCATCGCCTCACGGATGATGAACTCAGCCCCTTCGGAAAGGGCCGGTGTCCTTTCATCTGTCATTGCCCGCTGTGCCCCCCGATAGAGAGGAATAACCCCCTTCATATCCATCAAAGATAGGATTTTCTCACATTCTTCATAACTATCTTCCATTGAGGTTTGCGTTCGTTCTGTCCCAAAGTGAGCTGCAATGATGCCTTTGTTAGCAAATCGCGGAGTCAGAAGCGCATGAACAATTGCAAATTGATCATCCGCTTCGTTCTTGGCATCCGTATTAATAATCAAGCGAATTCGTTTGCTTTCCGGTACCTCGTAGGGTAAAAATGGGGTCATTGTAACCTCTCCTTTTAACTGCTAAGTTCTGTTGTTGATTTCAAAATCTAAGGTGAATCCACCAGAGTCTTTCTTATACATTCTAAGCTCTGTACGACCAAATTTCTGAACCCAGCACTCCTTGCTCCCAAGGAAAGGCGTCGCAGTCTCATATGCATTCTCATTCAAGAAGCTATTCACAGGAAGCCATATACCACCATTCCCATAAGTGCAGGAATCACGCCATTTGTCGGCTAGCAGCCACTCTCCTATAATTACGGTCGCGCCGCCTTCTGCTTTTGTACGGACGGCTTGGAGAGTTTCTTCCGTCACTCGTGATCCTGCCACTAGGATTAGTTTCGGGTCGCCAATCTGCTCAGCTCGCACGGTATCATCAAATACGAGAACGTTATTAACCGGATAAAATAAGGGATGTATAGTTTCCGTAGCTATAAAGTCTGCGCCTTGCTTTAGCGGAAACTGCTCAAATGGAACCCTTAGCTTTAGCTCATGACGCGGGAAATGATAGCCAGGAATGTGCATGCAGCTGCCATGGGATGGCATCGAGCCATGACTAAGCAGATGCCACGCTTCAAATATGCTTGTTGCTGCCTCAGGACTCTTCTCGCTGCGGTTTCCATACAAACGGGCGTTCTGTCCGTAATTGCTGTCATCAGAATGGATGAAGACGATGTCCGGAGCAGCATCGGAATGCCGCCATGAAAGCGGATGTTTCGGGACGAAATCCTTCACGAATCTCTCCCAAATCTCGCCAAATTCGGTCTTACTGAACTGGCTGCCATTATAAGCAAGCAAGGCATCCACATTTTCCGTGAACAGGTGTGTAGGGGCCATGTAGTAACCCATTTTCAGAGAGGATTCGTATTCTTCAGGGGAATGTCCCGGAAAACCGGATGTCCGGGTAAACCAGGTTCCGATATCAGGTCCCCATAAGTCGGCACAAATCCACATGGAACGTCCATACTGCTTCGCAGCCCCAAGTGCCGTCGATAGCTGCAGGGATTGGAACGATTCCTTCATAATTTTAGGACAAAGCGTCATCCCTGCTCTTGCCATTGTATGAAACATGACGGGGAAAACATGCTCCGAGATCAATGGCACGGAATCCCCGTCAAACCCGTTAACTTTCAGCAAGTCACGCACATGGTTCACTTGATCGGAAACAGCAGTAATGACCCGCTGCTCCGATTGAGACAAGCTCAGACCCTCTGTTTCCCCCCAATGAGGGAACCATCCATCCTTTCTATACTGCCCGGCATTGATTTGCAGGTGCTCTGGCTCGTCATATACTAGACCAATTAATTTCCCGCTGCTTGCCGCTGTGATTATCGCCTCATCCGGGACATCATAGCGATTCGTTCCTTGGACGAACGGGCCATTAATGTTGCCATATTCATTTCCCAGACATACTTCGATCCCAGATCGGACCATGTCGTTTAGCATTTCCGCTTGTCCGGACAAATCTGGGAACATATGATGCACATAAAACTCTGTGCCTAGCTCCTTCAGGATAGCCGTATACGATTCCGAGTCTGGCAAGGGGTCTTGAGATGGCGTTACCATCCCTGTTCCTGTTCGCATTAATCGATCGGACGCTTCTTTTGCCCACGGATCCTGCCAAGCGAGCACAGGTCCTTGGAGTCCTAATTTAGGTCGGTGGCCCTCGTTTTCACTCATTTTTAAACACCCCCTGTAGGTTGGACTGTCCTTTCAGACTGCGTATTCTCTGCGCTATAAAGCCAATCCATCGTATCTGGACTCACGCCTTCGTGAGACACATCCCGTGCCACGGGTCTTTGTTCACCAGAAATGATGCCTACAACCAGGTAAGCTCCTTTGCCGAAAACCAGGGTATGCCGGCCAGCTTCATAGGTATAAGCATGAATATTTAAGCTTGGATAAAAATAGACCTTCATGCCGTTTTTCAATATCGGCACCAGTCCTCCGCGGTCATCTGCATGAGTATTCTCCTCCAGATTGGGTGCCTTCAGCCACTGGGAGTCCGGTGAATTGAAGTAACCAACTAAGATAAGAGACTTCTCGGACAACTCGATGTCAAGATTCACGCCTTCTTTCGATGCTTCCCGCTGACTGAAGCGAATACCTGTTAAACCTGCAAGCTCTTCGGCATAATTCTGAATAAATACATCGCCGTCATTGAAAATATACTGCTGCTTCTCGATCGTATACGTCTCAGCATTCTTGGAATGCAGGATGAATGGCGCAGCTTTATAAGGCTCAATTTTACCACCCGCATCCCTTAACGCTGCTGGTAAATGGCCTTCTTTGAGGCGCTGTACCTGGTTAGTCAAA
The DNA here is from genome assembly GCF_059692175.1 of Paenibacillus sp. J22R67. Classification (NCBI taxonomy): domain Bacteria; kingdom Bacillati; phylum Bacillota; class Bacilli; order Caryophanales; family Paenibacillaceae; genus Paenibacillus; species Paenibacillus sp. J22R67. Next base: position 275,242 of record NZ_JCAUAX010000005.1, read on the forward strand.
TTCTCAAACTCTTGCTCATAAAGCGGCAAGCAATCCCTCCAATGGCCATAAGTTTCTCCGTTCGGGAAAGGCACCTTACGCTGAGGCGTTTGCATGCTGTTCGCGTATAAGTACGTTTTATCCGTCAAAGCCGTAAGTTCTCGGTAATTCCTCAGGCTCTCCTCCGCATGTGTCTGTGCGCTTTCCAGCAAGTCGGTCCTTTCCAAATAACGTCCTCCGACCGTATGCTTGTAAGTTAAAATGTTGATTGCAGCCCTAACTTTATAGGTGTAGGAGTAAGTCATAAGCCGAATCGCTTCGACATCATTTGCAATCCGGTCGAACTCTTCCTTATCTCTGCTCACTGATCTGCCCGCATTCCGAATCGCTTGAACCGCCTTTTCCGTGTCACGCTCGACTTCCGCGATAATGTCCGCTGGCGTCTCTCCCACATGTGGTTTACCTTGAATTTCCTTTAAGACGTAATCCTCCAGTCGCTCTCCTTGAGGAGCTTGGCATTCCCACAACTCTTTCCAAGGCATATAACGATCAGGGTTGGTCAGTTGACTGAGTGTCATACCTAGACTCATCGTCTGCCGATTTCCCTCGGTAATACCGAAACGGCGAAGAATTTTGGGCGCACATTCCCCCGATTCTTCGTACGCCGTAAGGATCAACTCACCAGCTTCCCTACTTCCGTAACGCTTCGCAAGAAGATCAACCCAATAACGTCTCTCCTGTTTCGGATCTCTATCTGGATTCCAAGCATATCGAAACCAAGAGGCAAACCAAATCCAATCACGATCGAATTGTCGCAACCGCGGTGTCGCTTGATCCGGCGAGTACGGCCAATCCCAGAAGAACAACGGGTACAAATGAAGACCGTTCGCGCCGAGCCTATAGGTAGCGGCCTGCATACTCTTTTGAATGAAAGAGGGACTGCCCCAACGGAACGGCTCCAAATTGGCCAAAATATGCACATTGATTATATGAATCGTCTCTAGCGAACTCAGATGGTTATGAATGTTCTGCCAGCGCCCCCTTGGTGTAAATGTAGTCAGGGACTCTCCGTTGAATTTAGCTTCTGTATAGAGGTTCGGATAATGCGGGAGTGCAGCAGCCATAACGCTTTCCGCATTAATGGCGTGTGAACGGATGATGATCGGCGGCTTTTCTTTCAGCTGCAAATCCTTCAATCCATCATTAACGCCTTCGAGAATGGTTTCAGTCAACCATTCTGCTCCATAGAGTTGTCCCTGAAGCGCCTCTCCTAGGCAAACCATTAAGCCTACATTGGGGAATGTTCGGACAAATGCCGAAATACTCTTTTTGTAATAATCCCTAGTAAGTGGCGTCGGTTTTGGCTGATGCAGCTCCAGACCATGCTTCTGAGCAAACGGCAGCGGGATGTGAATGTTGTAAAAATTAAGAACGATCCAAATGCCGCGTTTATTTCCTTCCTCTGCCAGCCAATGGAAGGTTTCTACGTTCAGATGAAACTCGTCTTCGGTCACTTCAAGCGCTTCCGGGTAATCGTCAAGCTTAACGAAGGAGGAGAAAGGATGCCCCGTCCAGATGTAGATGACATTGCAGCGCTGCTCTAAGAGCATATCAAGGAAATCAAGCCAAAGCGCTTTATCATAAAACCAAGGGAATCTTGCAGGTGTAACCGGATATTCATAGGTGCGTCGTGGAGGCTCTACCTTTGTTTTCTGGAGACCAAGCGCTGGTCCACGCAATACAAATGACGGTGCATCGCCAAAGGCCAAACGATCGGGAAGCACCTGCTCTTCACGAACAATAGCTGCCAACTCCTGACATCCATACAGGGTTCCGGTATCGCTGCCGCCGGAGATGACGGTCAAGTTACCGGGAAGCGTAGCCAAGTAAAAGCCTTCTTCCTCAGGAGCCAGCGTATGATAACAGAGGACTTCCTGCTCTTCCAATGTACGGATAAACTCGGCCTCCTGACGGTTGCCGATGAATATTTTAGTTCCCTCTTTCTCTCGATAGTTCGTTATTAACCATGGATTAGATGCTTCAACACGATAACCTTGATCTTCTAGTGCCTTGGTGAGCAGTTGCGCACCATACCGAATTCTCGGTGCTGCATCATCTTGAATCGCTAGATAAATCGTCTTCATATCCATTCCTCCCTATTCATGCTTTCGTTACTGTTTCACTTACAGATGCGGATGCTGCTGCTGTGAAAACAACTGTTTCTCCAGCATTCAGCCGCATGGCAATCGAAGTCTCCTCTGATTCCAACCTGTCGCCTCCCCGAGCAATTAGCACTTTCCCAGAGAATGGGTTGACCAACCGCAGCCACTCGTCCCGCTCGGCATAGACGGTTACCTCACGAACTTGACCCTGCGATTTGACACCCGATAGTAAGAAAGCTCCTTCCGCACGTATGCCTGAAAATGTCGCCTCTTTAAACCGCTTGGAAAGACCCGTAAATATTCGTATTGTTCCTCTCACGCACTGCACATACATCTCAAGCACAGCAGCAGATGTCGCAATCGCTGCCTCCACTTGCATGACATCGGCGCCGACGAATTGCGTAAAACCGGCATACTTCCCATTATGTGCGGTTGCATAACCTGGCATCATGTAGATCTCTTTTAAAATATGAAGGGAGAAAAGTGCCATATCCGGTTTCCCAAGTCTGTTATGGAGTATGGAAGCCCATGGCAAAGACCAGCCTGCCCAGCGACCCATTCCTTTATCCACCCAAGAACGATAGGCATTTTCAAGGGCTTCTCGGGTATAAACATCCGTCATATCCAACGTGTCGAACGGATAAATACCGGCCAAGTGGGAATGATGGCGGTGACATTCCGTTAACGGCTGTCCCTCCCATAAATAGATTTCGTCGCCTGGCTTATTGCCGAATTCTTGATATTGCCGCGGACCTGCTGTGAACGCAGGTAATTTGCTCCGAATGTCGCGGATCATATCTATTTCATCATCCTTGATCCCGTAAGTTTCCGCAGTCTCGATCAACTTCTCGCAGAGGAAATGAACGTTAACTAAGAAAAAAGTGGAATTGCGGCCTAGCCCTTTAGCGGACGAACCGCCGAACTCGGGGGATACGGAAATAGGCAGCGAGTAAGTGTCGTCTTCCCATTCCATCATCGCCGCAAATACCCGGAGTGCCCCCTTCATAAAGGGATATACTTCCTCCAGTAGAAACGTTTGGTCGCCGGCATACCGTGCATATTGCCACATCATCTGGGCAACCCAAGAGGTATTTGCCTGATCGATCGTCCCTGTCCACATCCCTCCTACAGGAAGTCCGCGGTCATCGACAGAGTGACCCAGCATATACCCATTATCAATACCAACAAAACGTTTGGCATTATGGGCTAATAGAGGCTTCCACTGGTCGATCATTGTAAACAGCGGTTGCAGACACGGAAGCAGATTAGCTCCATACGCAGGCCATAAGCATTCCTGAACATTAATGTTGAAATGATAATCGCAGCTCCAAGGCGGGATACGGTATTCCTCCGCCCAAGGTCCCTGAAGTGTTGGTGCAATACGGCCAGGCATTGAATTGCCCAGCATCCGATAAATACCCATGTAATACATTCGCTCAATTTCTTCGTCTGGCAGTGAAATATCGGCCGTCTGCTCCCAGAGTTCCTTCCAACTTTGCTTTGTTTCCTCCGTAGACTTCTCATAGAACACTCCTCGAGTCACAGCCACATGCCTGGCAGCTGCTGCTTCGGCTTCGGAAGCCGTAGAGCCGAACTCAGCAGCAATACTCAGCACAGAATCACTCCATTCAGCGAATACGGCACAGGCTGGATCTGCTGGCAATTCCTGCACCCATCCGACCGCATTTGGCGTACGAAGCGGTATATGGGGATTAATTCCAAAATCATCATAATACGCCTTTACCTTTGGAAACTCATAGGATGGCCTCGGAATTATGTCATCTAGCAACTCACGATTTCCAGAAATCTGAAGGACGGGCCGATCGATTAAAATCGTCAGCTTCATAACGTGCTTCTCTTCGTTTATTCGGCAAACGATTGATGCTTCCGCGGTTTGTAGATGCAGCGAAGCCGATTCGATCATGACACCCGGCTTCAATTTCAGTTCGAATCTTCCCATCGGGAGTCGTGTCGGGCGCTTTTCTTTACCGTTCACCAATTGAACAGGGTACAACTGTCTAGCGCCTTCAAAGTCTCCTTGCGTCAGCAGTTCCTTGAGATTCGGATACGTGCAGGCATCGGTCTTTACGATACCTCCACGATGATCCCAATAATCGGCCCGATTGACGGTTATCATAATGGTTTGCTCTTGAAACCAGATTAAGGCACCGTACACCCCGTTTGAAATCGGGATTCCGTGATGGCAGAATTCTGTCTCCAACTCCCACGGGATGACGTAATTCGGCCTGATTGCTATTGCTTTCATGTAATCGTTCTCCCTTCGAATGCCTCACTTAAGGCATGACCGTATAAAGTGATCGATGGTCGGATTGAAGCCAACACGTCCATTCAGGAGCAGCCGAACAATGATGATCTGGCCGCTGCCTATTTTTTTCAAACCAACTACAGCTCTCTTCTTCTTTCCTCCGTTCATGGTTTCTGCACGTGATGGCTTCTCGTAGGTATAAAGCAAAGGTTCAAGCCCCTCTAATTGAAAATAACGCTGCGCAATCGGATCAATACGATTTGTCTCCCCGTTATAACAGTAAGAGAAATCAAGAGGGCGTGCCTGTGCAAGCATGTTACCATCTGTAGCATGTGCTACCATAAACAACTCCGTCATCTCAAATTCCTGAACATGATGCCCGCCAATAGACCACTCCATCCGAGCATTCTCGTCCTGCAGAAATACAGCATGCGCTCCATGATGTATCTGTTGTTCAATTTCACTCTGACAGCCTTCAAATGCATCGAGCGACGAAATCACAATTGTCTGAAAAGAATGATCAGACTTGTAAGGTCTGCAGCTTATGCCTAGCTCGGTGAGTACGGTTTCCGCAAAGGTTCCCAAAAAGGCGACCTCGCCGTTTATATGCAAAGGCTCCAAGGATGGAAACACTTCGATTTCGAACCTTTCTTCGTTGCGAAGAGTGCCTGTTTCATCTAGTAGACAGGCGTCAGCGTATAACTTACGCCTCTCCGACACTTGAGGCATCGTTAGCCGAACTGTACCCGCATAGCTCGGAGATACGGCTTTCGCCTGCGCATTTATTTCAAATGAGCCAAAATCCATTTGATCATCACGGAAAGTTACACGTACTTTGCAGTTGCGGTAAGATTGCGCCATATCGTTGAGCAGCCATGCTTCCACTTCCACCTGCTCCCCGGCATAAGCCCTCCAGCGGTCGCTCCTCAGATTGACGCGGAGAGGTACCAGGCTTCTTCGATAAGCAAAATACGCTGGTTTCGGGATGCGATCCACACCGACTAGCGTTTTCATCCAACCGGAAGGCCAAGCATCAATGAGCAGATGAATCGCGGATGAAATAATGTTATCGGAGCGCCTCCGAATGGCATCTGTCATCAGACGCGTAACTTGAGCTTGATGACACTGGCTTTCACGGATCCAATCTTGCATCGTGTCTTGTTCAGGGAACCAATCACCGTGCAGGCTGTAGGTTTGTGCATCAACAATCCGGTTAGGCATCCACATTTCATCTAGTTGAGCCGGCAGCCACGCCTTCGGATAACGGTTCAGCATGACTGCAAGATGATCCAAGCCTTCGGAGCCATATTCGCCACACCCAGTAAGCCAATCGGTTTTGAGCGGTGGTAAGTGTCCTTTATACAAATGACCAAAGTTTAGCGCATGATTCGTGTACCACATGGTATAACAGTGAAAATCAGATAACCCCGTCTCGGTTGGCGGATCATAATCGCCATCTGCATTTTTCACAACACGGTCCGGATTCTCAATATATATGGCTTTTCGGGCTGCAGTGAAGAACGCCTCTAATTCATCCCGGAATAAATGGCGATGTCCCTTTCCTCTTTTTGCTGGCCGTGAAGGCTCGTTGATCAGGGACACCATCACAACGGAAGGATGACTGCGGACGAGTCTTTCCATCTCTGCCGATTGACGAATCGCCTCGGAAAACTGGTTGCGACGGATGAATCCGAATGCCGGAAGATCGCACTGATTTAACATCCCGAGCATATCCATATAGTCGTAAATCTCTTCTTGCACAGGACGTTGTGTGATCCGGTAGAAATTAAGATTCGCCAGCTTCGCAATCAAGATATCGTCAATTAACTGGTCCCAGTTCTCCTGCATAACGCACTGCTGCAGATGCCCCATTTCGTTCGCTCCACGGAGAATAATCGGTTGATTATTCAAGTAAAGCCTCCCTTTTGGAAGCGACTGTTCATCCATATGAAAGCTTCTCATTCCGAAATTTCTATCTTTCTGATCGATACATTCATCGTTATAGGAGAGGCTAGCCCTCAATGTATATAGGTAGGGGTGATTCAATTCCCACATCCGGTAATTCGCAAAAGTAATCCTATAGCGGTAATTATTCATTCCCGGTCCTGCATATGCGATTGAAAATTGCAAATTTCGAAGACCTTCTCCTTCGAAATTTCGAGTGAACACATCTAGCCCCAGCTCCGCATGTTCAATCAAGTTACTAGTTGTATTAACGACGTCAATCCATGCTTCAAAACCTTGTTCCTCCGGGATCGGTCGAATGAAAATATCTTGAACAAAGAGCTCGGAGCGTTCTTCGATGGTAACGCGATGATGAATGCCTCCACCTGATGGACAGTGGTGCCAGCCATCCTTAGGATCGTCCCAACCTGGTCCAGTAGCCGCATACATCTTATCGCCGTCAAGCCGTGTACTGCCCACGCCCATCATTGGGTAATCATTGTGCACCTCGACGACAAGAACGTTGGTCTCTTGCCAAACATCCGTCATATCGAACTCAAATGGGGCAAAGAAACCCTCATGAACCCCAACGCATTTCTGATTGACATAAATAACAGCCTTATAGTCCACTCCCTGAAATAAGAGAAATAATCTCTTGCCTTTACCTGGCTTAGGAAACTGGAATTCGGTTCGATAATAGCCGGTCCACCGGCCGTTTTCTTTCGTCGGACCACGGAAGTCAGGAATCGATACCTCTTCCCAAGGACCCTCACCGCTTAACACACGAGTAAATAAACGATCCTGTTCCTCCCTATACCGAAAATGAAACGACTTCAATTCGAGTAGGGGTCTCATTAGCTCCCTAGGTGGGACAAGATTCTGCAAATAGGGTTGGTACTTCTCTCTGAGTTTCGATAGCTGATTGTGAAAGTCAGCCAGTTCACTTTCAAAGCTTGGCGGTGTCAGTCGGTTAACGGTTTGGTTCGCAGCACCAATCCATCTTTTCTCACAAACTAAGGGCAATGTCTCTGACATCCCCTCTTTGGCAAGAGGGTGTTCCCTCCGTGCAATCTCAGCAAATGGATCAAGCATCTCATGACTGTCCGACATGCGTTCCAGCCCTCCTTACATGAGGCCGGAGCATGCCTCTTATCGGATGCATGCCCCTGCCAATTTCCCTATTTCATGGATTTTTGATAAATGGCTAACGCTTTGTCTAATCCAACTTTGTTCAGGTTGGCCAAGTGATCGTTCCACACTTTGTCATCTTCGATATTAACAAGACCCATGACCGCTTTCGTCGCGAATTGGTAAACCTCGTTCCATACACCCGTCATCGTGGAATTCACCGTATTGCTATCGTCTTCCGAAAGCGTTGCATATGGTGCCAAGAACGTCGTCATCTGTTTGAAAGCTGGTGCAGCTTCCGTCGTAATCGCATAAGTTGGGTCTGCTTTTTGAGCAGCATCGCTTTTTGTAATGAAGTAATCAAAGCCAAACTGCTCAAGCACTTTTTTACGATCCAAATCATCTTTATACACAGGAACGCCGTCTTTCATGACGTATGTCATGTTTTCTACACCTAACTGATTGAAAAGTTGACCTTCTGGCGTTGAGGACCAATCCAAGTACTTCAGCAATCGGTTTAACTTGTCTGGCTCATTCGCCAGTTTGTTGCTTAGAATGGAGCCGAACAAGGCGAAGTCTGGACCTTTAAACATAACAGGCTCTTTGCCGCTGGCCGTGTCTTCGATATACGTGTGTGCGTATTCCCAATCTGCATTTTTGTTTTGCTTCTCCAGGCTCACGATTTGGCTTACCCATTGAAAGTCGATCACATCTTTGCCGTTTATACGATTCTGATTGAATTGATCTTCCGTGCCAGTAGCGAAATCTTTTTGAATCAATCCAGCTTTATATAATTTCGCCAGATATTTCAGCATGTCGCGCTGCTTCGTCGTTGCCGGAGAGAAGACGACCTGATTGTTCATATCTGGATCTTTCCAGAAGCTGGTCCAGCCTGTCGATCCGGCGAAGTCTGCAGGCACACGGAACGTGTTAGCGAAGCTGTTAAGCAAGGCTTTAACACCCGTATTGCCTGAGCCACCGCGTATGCCAATTCCGATGAAACTTGGATTCGACTCTTTAATTTTCTGTAAAGCAGCCATCAATTCGTCCGTTGTTTTCGGAAAAGAAGAAATACCTGCTTTATCGAAAACGTCTTTTCTATAAATCCAGGCCATCGGATCGTAAGTCGTTGTAATCGATGGCAGCATGTATATTTTTCCATTCACAGACGTAAAGTCTTGAAGCATTTTCCATTGTTCATCCGTATAGAGCTTCCGATAGTTTGGCATTTTGTCGAAATAGTCCCCAATAGGAAGCAAATAGCCAGCGGAGGCCCACTTCTTTACTGCACTCCAGTTATTCATATTCGGAATGAAATCCGGGTAATCTCCTGAAGCAAACATCACGTTATACTTATCCATGCCTGCGGAGAGAGGTATCGCCTGATAGTCCCATTTCATGTTGAATTTCTGCTCGGTTTGCTTCGTGTATTCATTCGGCACCGCATTGGGCGCGTATTTCGTCTGACTTACAACCTTTAAATTAACGGTTTTGTCCATGCTATTCGGATCTGTTGCGGCTTTCGTAGTATCGGTCGAGGTTGTTGCCGCTACGTCTGTTTTATTCGCATTTGTTGAACATCCTGACAAAAGAGCAGTGGAAGACATGCCTACAACAACGGCGGAAACAATCCATTTCTTTTTCAACATACTCAAAACCCCTTTTCATCATGAAAGTTTGTAACAATGACAATTCGCTCTGAAACCGCTTACTCTCAACCTTTTCAGAACCCCCTCTCGATGAAATCGATGTGCTAGCCTTTTAATGAACCAATCATGATCCCCTTGACAAAATACTTCTGAATGAATGGATATACAATCAACATCGGAACGATGGAAATAACGAGCGTAGCATATTGAACGCTTTGTGGTGTAAGACTGGATTGCACCTCGTTCGCCAGCGCTACGTTGCCAGATGCCGCAAGCTGCTCAGCTAGCGAGTTCTGCAGCACGATATCCCTAAGAATGAGCTGTAATGGATACATATTGTAATTATTCAAGTACATCATGGCTGAGAAAAATGAGTTCCAATGCGCTACGGCATAAAACAAGGAAATGGTTGCGACCGCCGCTGTTGATAAGGGCAGCACGATCCGGATAAGTGCTCCGAAATCACTGCAGCCATCGATTTTGGCAGCCTCTTCAATCTCTACAGGAAATGTCCGGAAGAAAGAGATCATAATGATTAACCACCAAGAGCTCATCAGGGACGGAATAATTAAAGAGGAATAGGAATTCACCATGCCAAGTGATTTTACAACCAGAAACAGCGGAATAATGCCACCACCGAAAAACATGGGGATGACGACGAAGGTGATGAAATAACCCCGCATCACCAAATACTTTTTAGAAAGCGAGTATGCTGTGATCGTTGTAATGATGACATTCGCAATCGTACCCACAAACGTAATAAAGATGGAATTGAGAAATGACTTTGGAATATGAACATCTTCGAACAAAATCGTTCGGTAAGCGCTCAAATTAAAACCTTTTGGGAACAGAACGACCGAACCGTTCGAAATATTCTCCGGGGAGCTGAACGAAACTGCAATAATATTTAATACCGGAAACAATGTCACAATGACCACGATAATCATCACAAGATGAACGATGCCGTCCAGCACTTTGGAACTTAATGTCCTGTCTTTAACCATGCGAATCCCTCCTCTCCTATTGCTTGCCTACCACAGGCTTTCACCCGATACTTTCTTCGCCAAATAGTTGGCGCTAACCAAGAAAATCACGTTAATCACTGAATTAAACAAATCGACAGCTGCACCGAAGCTAAAATTCATGTCAATCAACCCTTGCCTGTAAACATAAGTGGAGAAAACATCCGCTGTGTCGTAGGTTAACGGGGAGTACATTAAAATGACCTTCTCCGCACCCACGCTTAATACACCCGAGAGACTTAATATGAGCGTTATGACAATGACTGGTTTAATAGCCGGGAGCGTGATGTGCCAAATTTGCTTGATGCGTGTTGCCCCATCCAGGACGGCGGATTCATACTGTTCCGCATCAACCTTGGACAAGGCTGCCAAGTAAATAACAGCTCCCATGCCAAGATCTTTCCAAATATGCGATGAAATGAACAAAGTTCTGAACCAGCTTGGCATACCGAAAAAGTAAATCGGTTCCATGCCTAATTTTACAAGGATCAAATTCACGACACCGGTCTCTGGCGCAAGCATCAATTTCATCATTCCGACAATCGCTACGATGGATAAAAAATAAGGCAGATAGCTGACTGTCTGCACAAAACTTTTGTAATACCGATTGCGAAGCTCGTTCAGTAACAATGCAAAAAGGATCGGCATTGGAAATCCAAAAATAATCGCATATAGTCCTAGCAAAAATGTATTACGAAGCAGCATCCAAAAATAAGGACCGTGTATAAAGGTTTTGAAATGGTTTAATCCAAGAGTTCCAGCCCACGGAGCGGTCAGAACACTGTTAAAAAAAGATTCCCCTGCTTGCATTTTGAAATTTTTGAAAGCAATTAAGACACCGTACATGGGGATATAAGAAAAAACGAAGAAGTATACGAGCCCTGGTATTAATAACAACAGCAGGATTTTCTGCTGCTTAACTCTATGCCAGAAGACGTTTCTTGCTGGCACCGGCTTGGTTGGTACATTCATCACGACCGTGGCATTATCGCTTGCATTCATAGGTATCGCCTCACCAGCTTTCTTGAATATCAGGATGTCTCGGTTTGTAATGGTAGCGCTTTATAGGCTCAACTGTAGCGCCAAAAGGAAACATCGTAAAGGAACAGTTCATGCGGCACCACACATTTCCTAATAACAATGGCATAAATCCAAATGCAGCAAGAACCTTGTGACGGCGAGTGTTTTAAGCGCTTACATAGAGGGCTATTCCCCCATTTAGGCATGGAACAATACTTTTTGATCACACACTCTTGGTGGTAGCGCTTACAGATGTTCTTCGCCGCAAAAAAAAAAGCGCCATCAGCGCTTTACACTTGTTACTTCTATGTAAGTGAATCTCGATAAGATGTCGGCTGCGTACCGAGTGTTCTCTTGAATGCACGTCTAAAACTTTTGTCACTATTGTATCCGACCTCAAGGGCAATATCGTTAATGCTTTTCTCCGTGTCGCGGAGCAGATTACATGCTTTGTCCAAGCGCATCTTCTCCACATATTCAGAGAAGCTTGCTCCTGCATATTCCTTAAACTGCACCGAGATAAAACTCTCCGAACATTTAAAATGATCAGCGAGATTGGCCAGCCCGAAGTTGGCATCCAAATACTGTGTATGCACTATTTCCATCATGTCATCTGCCATTTTATGATGTTTTTGTTTCTTATTATCGTTAATATGGTGACATACGATTTGTAGAGCAGACTTCACGGTCGCCCAATGTTGTTCGGAATTATTTTGCATAAATTCAAGTTTAGCATTCAACTCACTATAAGTTGCGTATCCGAATTGCAGCTGTTCCATCAATTTATATAAGGTACCTTGAATTTCACTTACCAACTGCTTCCTAGTCGTTGCACTCAGCTGTCGTTCCGTATGATTCTGCTCTTCTAATTGATAGAGAATTTGCTCTAATGATTCCACATCGCCGTTCTTAATCGTATGGGCTAATTTCATTTCCAAATCCAATGGATAATAATAAAAGTTAGATCCTTGCGCGATGTCCTCATACCAGATGACGACATTTTGACCTCCAAAAACCGCATAATCCACGGCTTGCCTGGCTTCATTATGTGATCGCCATACCTCATGCATATGACTGTATATGCGACCGATTCCGATAGAGAGGCGGATTTCATTATCCGCGAGCACGTCGTTTCTTCCTTTTTTCCAATCGTATCGAATTCGTTCTACATGCGTTTCCGCTTTATAAGCTTCCAGTGAAACAACCATGTCAGCCCTGTCACCATTTAAACTGATCAAGTAATCGTACCCGTCAACAAGCTCATGCAGATGCATCAGAATATAATCCTGAATCCCTTTCGCACCATTAGGCGCAATCGTATAGCCATCTCCCAACGAGATTGAAATAGCAATCGCGTAGAAACGGTCACCTTGAAGTGTGACTTTGGCTTGTGACAGAGCTTCCCTGCTATCCGCTTCGTTCTTGTAATAACCTTTCATTAATCGCTCAATCATCGAGAGCTGAATAAGTGGCAGCTGCTGCTCCATGCGGGTGTTCAACATGCGATTACTTTCCATCAGTTCGGACACCGGTTTACTGTTGCGGTAAGCCATTAGGATGGCAACAACGATTCCAAGAATTAACGTGATGATGGTTATAATGACGATCATTCGCTTGATATAGTCCGCTTTGGCAAGTACGACACTCGTCGGAAGAGCGGCGATGTAATTCCAGCCGTTTTGATCTGAGCGCGCGTGTGAAACAAGCATCTTGTTCCCATTAATGGTTTCAAAGGAAGATCCGGAACTTGATGCTGTCGCTTCCGCGCTTGGTGTACCTATTTTAATCTCATCAACCGAAGTAGGTGCGATCAATTGACCTTTTGTGTCTAAAATATAAGCAAATCCTTTGTTTTTGATAACCAAACGCTGAAATAACCCATTGATATCATTTTGATTGATGAAAACGACGATTGAACCCTGAACCTTGCCCTGGAAACCATTCGGCAACGGACTCACATAAGCGATCAGCTTGTAGTTCAGAGCGCCGATTTGTACAGCATCCAGATTATAATACTGCTTCTGGTCGCCTCGCGTCGATACGGAATCCATCCATTCCTCCAGCGATTGGTTGCCGATTCGAATATTATTGTCTCTCAAATCAAAGGATGTTTTGGACGTAATGACGGAATGACTGTTTTTAAAGGATAAGTAGATATCAAAGAAAAATTTATTCGTGATCGTATACTGATTCAAAGTATTACGGAGCAACGAGAAATTATAGAGCTGTTCGGGTGTGGGAGTAGTGCTTACATTCTGCATCAAATTTAGCACATCGTTATTCACGGAAAGAGTCGAGACTACATCATCTACCTCTAGAAAAAGCCGATCCACGATATCCTGGCTCATCCTTAAAATCTGGAGATTCATCTCCGCTGCATCTTCGACCAGGACCTGCTGCGTCTTATAATATTGCTGTACGCCAATCAGGATTGGAATCAGCAAAATAAGGAGATAGGATAAGACAAATTTCACAAAAACGGGCTGCCTCAGCAGATTAGCGTTTTTCCAATTCCACATGTGAAGCTTTCTCCTTTCAGAGATGATTCTTGAACAAGCTTATTTCCAATACTTCTGAAAAATGTTCAGCATGTCTTGCAGCCCTGCTTTGTTAAGCTCGTTTAAATATCCCTGCCAAACGCTATCCTTGGATACATCTTCAAGTCCCATCACAGATTTGGTTGCAAAGCGATAGACAACATCTTGTACTGTTCCCATATAAATGGAAGTGGTTTCCCAATCCTGGTCTGTGAAAGAAGTGTTCCTAGGCTCGACATACGGAAGCTTTTGATAAACTTGCCAAGCTTCATTCGCTTTCTTGGATGGCTCATCCGAAGAGAGAGCTGCTGGGCTTTTGCTAAGAAACCAATCGAAGCCGTACTCCGAAGCTACCCTTTTGCGATCTTTCCCCGCCATATAACGAACCGATCTACCGTCCATTTGGTACGTCACATTCTCCTTGCCCATCATATGGAAGAGTCTGCCTTCATCTGTAGCCGCCCAGTCGATATAGCTAAGAATTTGATTTAGTTTTGTTTCATCTTTTAATAATTTGCTGCTAAGCAGCGGTCCATATAAGCTTACAGAAACAGGACGGAACTCAAGTCCCGGTTTCTCATAGGCTTGCGGATGATAGCGTGAATAATCCCATACGACACTTGGTTGATTCACTGCATCTTTCTGTAGATCAGCCACTTGACTCACCCACTGGAAATCGATCAAATCCTTGCCCTTCCGCCGTTTATCGGACCACTGTTCTTCAGATAACGTCGCGAACTCCTTCTCAATGAAGCCTTCTCGGTAAAGCTTCGCTAAGTAGATCAGCATATCCCTGTGTTTTTGCGTAGCTGGCGCATAGACTACTCGATTCTGTTCATCCGGATCGTTCCAAAAACCAAGCCAACCATCCACACCGCCGAAATCAGGAGGCAGCCGGAAAGCATGCTGAAAACCGGCGAGCAGCGATTTGATTCCCGTTGTATTCGGCCCGCCACGCACACCGATGCCTTCAAATGTAGGATTAGCTGCTTTCAATTTTTTCAAATCTTCATAGAAAGCGTCTGTTGTTTTGGGAAATTCATTGATACCAGCCTGTTCAAAAGCATCTCGTCTATAAATCCAGGCCATGGGATCTTTGACATCTATTTTAGATGGAAGCATATACAGTTTGCCGTTAATGGTGGCATAATCTTGGATATCTTTCCACTCGTCGTCACTGAATAACTTCCGGTAGTTGGGCAGGCGGTCGATATAATCGCCAATTTGCAGCAGATAACCGGCATCAGCCCATTTTTTAACCGCAGAGAAATTGTTCATCGTTAGAACCAAGTCCGGAATTTGTCCCGAAGCAAACATCACATTAAACTTGTCCATACCGGAAGATACTGGGATAGACATGTAATCCCACTTCATATGAAAGCGCTTTTCTATTTCTGCAACAAAGAGATTCTCCTTATGAATTGGAGCGTATTTGCTCTGATTCACGACGCTTACTTGTAGGTCTGGATTGCCCGTTTGATCTTCTGGAGAGTTGCTAGTGCCTTGCTGTGTCAAGGTTAATCGGCTGCATCCGGCAAGGATTGTTGCCAACACAAGAAGTAATGGGATGACCTTATAGCGAGTAAGTTTGATTAACATAAGCCGTCCCCCTCCTGCTTCACAATCCATTATTTTCTTTATTATACTTTATTTCTAATAACGTGAGGAGTTTAAAGTTCCTACTTGTTTCCTAACATACTCACAAAATAAAAACCGATCAACCTATGTTGACCGGTTACTCTATAAGAATTAGTTAGACAGGATACCCTCGACGGCTGAATCTAAGGTGATTTTCACAATCGTATCTATCGATTCCACACAATCCTCGGGTAATTGAATGGTCATTCCATCTGCATGCTGCAGGAATGGGATGGCTGTACCCGAAATCGTTTGACAGGCGAGTATTTGCTGCTCAATTAGTGGAAGCTTCACATGCCTGAATGCTGCCGGATCAAAGATATGCAAGTAAATGAAGTTGTTCTTGTAGGTAGCACCGTAAACATCGTCGACAGGTTGAAAAGGCCCCCCGCGGGTTCCATAAATGCTTTCCCCATGAACCTTCATCCACTCGCCAATTTGTCCAAACAACTGAACTTGATCCTCCGGAATCTTCCCGTCTTTATCCGGTGTAACATTCAGCAGCGCATTACCGCCCCGGACAAATACGTTAAGAATTAAGTCCAACACCTTGTCAAAAGCCATCGCTTTATTCCCAGGCTGCCAAGCCCACGAACCGCCAACGCTGAAATTTTTCTCCCACGGGAATGGAATAATGCCGCCGCGAATATCGTGTGGTCCTTCATCACAGCTGAAATCGCCTTCCCAACCGGAGCGTTCATTAATAACAACTTTCGGATTAAACGAGCGAACCATCTGATTCAGCTTTACAGGCTCCCATAACCAGGCGCCCCCTGCATCTGATCCTTTGTGGGACAGCCAAGAGCCGTCATACCACAAGATATCAATTTGACCGTACCGAGTCATGAGCTCCGATACCTGATCGTATAACTGCTGCTTCATCTGCAGCGCACTCTCGTACTGTTCCACTGGATCAAAATACCCTGGGAACCGCCAATCCATTGGTGAATAATACACACCGGCATGAATATCATGACGATGTGCTGCCTCTGTATATTCTTTGATAAAGTCGCGTCGTGCTGCCGCCTGCATGGTTGTATAGTTTCCATAGCTGCCTGGACTGTCCCAAAGAGCAAAACCATCGTGATGGCGGGATACCATGACCATATAATTCATGCCCGCATTCTTCGCAAGCTTCACCCAGCTATCTGCATCGAATGCTTCTGGATTAAATGACATTGCGATGTTTTTGTACGCTTCCGCCGGGATATGTTCATGATGCATGACCCACTCCCCTCTTCCAATGATGGAATAGGCCCCCCAATGGATGAACATACCAAGCTTGGCATTATGCCACCAAGCGCGATCTTCTTCACTCAGTTTTAATGAAGCGTCTATAATACCGTCTGTGCTTTTAAATCTAACATTGCTTTTCAGCATCGAAGCAAGTTCGGCTCCACGCATCGCAGATGGCTCACCATTCGAAAAAGTTAATCCCAATTTCGCAATTTTCCTGCGGTTTATTTCATTTTGCATGAGCTTTTTTACTTCTTGTAAAGAAAACCAATAAGTATCTTCAGGACTGCTCAACTGCGTTTGGTATTGGTTAATTTTCGACCCATAGGCCTCCAATTCTACTATAGAAAGCGCATCCATAATCTGGCGTGCCGTATCCTGTTTTTGTTCGGGAGTTTGCCCACTTACTGTTAATTTATCGACAAGATCAAGCTCTAAGGGAGTTAGCACAGTTGTTTCCTCCTTACGATGCTGATTATAAATCCAAAGAAAAATCTTTTAAAATTTGTTTCACTTTCACAGGCAGTCCAGTTTCCATGCTTCTTTCCATGGCCGTCATCAAGGCTATTGTGTGTATGCCTTCATTCAAATCTGGCTTTGGCGTAGTGCCTTGATCCAGACATTCAGCAAAATATTCGATATAATTTTGATACTCACCAGCATGGTGGCTTGCTCCCTCAAAACGAAAATAATAGGGAAATTTTTCTTCATACGCATGTGTAACAGGCTGCTCTGGCGGGAAATGGGTATGATAGAGAAGCTTAGAGTAAACCGCTCTACTCGTCCCTTTGGTCCCCCTTAGCGTACAGCTAATACCAGGGTCCACATGCTTGATTGTTGGCTTCGTATAGGAACCTGATACTTGTGCGATACGGCCTTCTGTGTCTTTCATCACGAATCTCATCGTATCAGGAACGCTCAAGCCAAATGCCTTGTTATTGCTGCTTGAATGGCCATAACCGAACACTTCCTCGATATCGGGCAAATACCATTTCGCTAGATCAACGGCGTGAATCATAAAATTGTACATCCAGCTAAAACCCTTCTGACGACTCCAATCCTTTTGCAGAAACCAACGAGAATCCGAAATGTAGTAAGCTTCGACCGTATCCACCTCGCCATGACGGCCAGCCAAATAATCGTTTCTTTGGTGAATCATCGGTTCAAAAAAACGTGAGCTTTGCCCAACAAACACATGCTTACCCGAGGATTTCCACACAGCAAGCAGTTCGTTAGCTTCATCAAGTGAATGAAGTAGTGGTTTAGTCACAATGACATGTTTCCCCGCTTCCAACGCCATCTTGATATGTCGGCCATGAAGTTGATCTGGTGTATAGATCGCAATTACGTCTATCTCAGGATCGTTCAGCATGTCATCATAACGGAGTGTATACCGGGTAAGTCCGAATTCATCACTGCGCAACTTGCACATTGCTTCATTAATGTCACAAACATTCACTAATTCCCAACGATTGCTTTGCAAGGCAGCCGAAAGGATACTTCGGCCTTCGCCTAGACCAATTACGCCAAGTTTGTAAGTGCGGCTTGTCTTTGCGTGTGCAATTTCTTCTGCCAATTGTCCCGATTCGCTCATGTAAGGAACACCGATCCTTTCTTTCATCATCTCTGTTTTACGGAGACAACTCTTTACAGGGTCAACTTTAGTGCACAATAGCCTCCTGCGTAAAGGAACAGTTCTTTTGGACCATACGATTGATTGTAATCGCACACATGAACAGTTTAAGGCCCTTTACTCACCCAAAATGTAATGCGATCGCCATCATTAACGACAGTTCCCGGAGCAATGTCTTGTTTGAAAACAGTACCTTTATCAGCGGTGCTCGACTCCAAGTAAAATTGGTAGCGAAGACCTGAGGCTAGCGCCCTCTTCTCAGCTTCTTCTCTTGTATGAGCAACCAAATTTGGGACGATACCCTTGTTGGCTTGTACCGCATCATCGCCAGTCTGTTGAGTTTCAGCAGCTATAGGCTTCCCTGTTGGTGTTGGAGATGCAGTGGCGGAAGATTGCGGCGACACTGTCACATTGGGCGAACTCGCAGCAGTGCCAGACGTCGGAATCGTCTGCTGTTTCGCATCATCCGCGTAGTCCGAGTGCGGACGCAGTGATATCAAGAGCAACAAAATGAGTACCCCGAAGCTGGCGGACGCGATCATTGTCCACTTACGAACAGTCTTTTTCTCCTTAGGTTTAGGAGGTTCTGCATAGGAATGCGAAAGAAGCTTGCTCCTCTCGCCATCTATTCCGAGCAGAACTCCCAGCTCCAGCTGAAATTCTTCTAGCGTGCATAATCCTTCATACGCCTTGCAGGCTAACGTTGCGGCACGCTCCCTTGTTACTTCAGCCAAATCTGCAAACAATAAGCTCATCTCAAATGAGTACGCACTCATAGAGGATGTAGGAATATCCGTTTTCGCCCCTAACTGATAGAGAAGCAGCGCCAGGCCCGGTACTCCACGCCTACCGTTCTTCCCTTCCGTCCAACTATTCATGATTCGCAACTGTCCGTTATCTTCAATCCAAAGATTTTCCGCGTCAACAGCATAATCCAATAGCTGCTTACGATGTGTGTCTCGAATGGCCATAGCCAACTCATGTACATATGTGAGTGCTTTGTGCCCTGTTATCTCTAAATCGTTCAGTTGATCGGTCAAAGGCTTTCCCGATTCTACTTGTAGCGCAGCGTACAAAGTTCCATCTTCCGAGCCGATATCCAAAATCTGCATGAAATGCTCATTAGCGGTCTGAGACGCTTTTTTCATCCATCGCACAGCTTCGTGGCTTGCTGTTTCATCACTCTCTTTAAAGGTATATAAAAGGACATCTCGTTTGGAGGTTACATCCTTCCCTCTAACTATCAGCCCATTCGTTTTTTGCTTAAGTGGTTGAACGATCATATATCGGTCTGCTAGGTTACCCATGGACGCTTTCCCCCTTATATGTATAGTCTATTCGCCAACGGACTATTTTTTAAGTCACAATTGGTCGTAATTCCCATCTATACAGGGCACTCAGACATCAAGAGAAAGGAAGAAAATTTTCTCATAATATCCACTTTTTTCGGGAAATGTATAGGTGACTTAAATTAAAAATGCAAATTAAGGAGCAAATCATTATGCAGAGCCTATACACAGGTACCGTAACAGCAGTTGGAGGAAGAAGTGGAAGAGTGGTATCTTCCGATCAAGTCATCGCGCTTGATCTCAAAACACCTACAGGGCTCGGGGGTCCAGGTGGTCATGGTACGAATCCGGAGCAGCTATTTGCAGCAGGATATTCCGCTTGTTTCGATGGCGCACTGAATCTGGCCATTCGTCAAAAAGGCATCAAAGCAGAGGGCACACAAGTTACTGCCCACATAACGATTAACAAAACGGACGACGGTGGTTTTCAATTATCCGCGGAACTCGATGTAACAGTTGACGGGGTGACTCCTGAAGTAGCCAGAGAACTTGCCGAAGCGGCACACCAAATATGCCCTTACTCCAAAGCGACCAGAGGCAACATTGATGTGAAGTTCAATATCGTTGAATAAGTGTAACACAGCTGCTGGAAATCACCAGCCAACGTCGATTCCGCCGCTGTAACGATGTTTTTCATCGCTAACGCATGCTGAACGCGCCAACTGCCCGCTGTAACGATCTAAAACATCGTTAACTGTCGTGGAAATCACCAGCCAACGTCGATTCCTCCGCTGTAACGATGTTTCTCATCGCTAACGCATGCTGAACGCGCCAACTGCCCGCTGTAACGAAGTAAAACATCGTTAACTGTCGTGGAAATCACCAGCCAACGTCGATTCCTCCGCTGTAACGATGTTTTTCATCGCTAACGCATGCTGAACGCGTCAACTGCCCGCTGTAACGATGTAAAACATCGTTAACTGTCGTGGGAATCACCAGCCAACGTCGATTCCGCCGCTGTAACGATGTTTTTCATCGCTAACGCATGCTGAACGCGCCAACTGCCCGCTGTAACGATGTAAAACATCGTTAACTGTCGTGGAAATCACCAGCCAACGTCGATTCCGCCGCTGTAACGTTGTTTTTCATCGCTAACGCATGCTGAACTCGCCAACTGCCAGCTGTAACGCTGCCAGTAATTACTTGAAATTACGGGAGTTTTTCCCGCTATTCGTTGCAGTTCATAAAAGAAGAGGCTGTCCCAAGTCATCCAATGACCGCGGGACAGCCTCTCTTTTGAACTTTTGGCACTGCCTCTTTAATTTTACTCTATATTCTTACCTCTCAAATACCCTACTCACTCCATTGCCCCATAAACAACTGCCCGCAACCGCGGATGAATGAAAGGCTCACGACTCGGAAGCAACTGCTGCATGTATACGATAGAGAGCTCTTCTTTGGGATCGATTAACAAATACGATCCAGCCATGCCCGCCCAGCCGAATTCACCGATCGAACCATTGTTTCCACCAGCCGCAGGATCAAGCAAAACACGAACACCAAGGCCATAGCCATAACCGCTCATTTGCGACCAGTCGAAATCTCGGAGCTGCTGAGCATTCAAATGATTCGTCGCCATCAATTGAACGGTTTTGCGGCTAAGGATACGAGTTCCGTTCAATTCGCCGCCACCCGCCAGAACTTGCGCGAACTTGCTGTAATCCCCAATCGTCGAGAGCAGTCCAGCTCCTCCGCTCTCCAATTGACAGTCTGGCTGATAACAGGAATCCAGTCTATTGTTAGGCGTCATTGTGCCATCAGCCGCACAATCATACATCGTGCACAGACGGTCACGCTGGTCTTCTCTAATACGGAAGGACGTATCCTTCATACCAAGCGGTTCGAAAATTTCCTTCTCCAGAAAATCGCCAAACTTCTGGCCTGATAGCACTTCGATCAATGCGGCAAGAACATCATGGCTCATCCCGTATTTCCAGCGAGTGCCAGGCTCAAATGCGAGCGGTACGGAAGCAATCGCTTTGACCGCCGTTTGAGTATCCATGGTCTCGGCTGCTTTTTCCATTTTCGCCCGCGTCTGACGTTCGGTTTCATTACCATCTCCGCCATATGTAATTCCTGAGGTCATCATAAACAGATCCTTGATCCGAATCGGCGCTCCCGCTGGAACCAGCGTCTTTATTCCGAAATCGTTATACTTGTACACCTGCGGGTTTCGAAACTCCGGCAAATAATCACCTAGTGGGTCGTTCAGTAGATAGAGACCTTTTTCATAAAGCATGAGAGCTGCTACACAAGTCACTACTTTGGTCATGGAATAAATCCGGTAGATCGTGTTAAGATTAATCTCTTGCTGCTTTTCCAAATCAGCATAGCCCAGAGCTTCCTGGTAGATCACTTCTCCCCGGTGCACGACTGTACAAGCGCAGCCAGCCGGCCCTTTCTCCATAAAGCTCTTCAACAGCGGAGTCAACCGCTCGCCTAATCGATCGTTTCTACCCACAGTCACAGCTCCTCTCGGAAACGTTTTCAACTACTATTATAACGGAATAATACCGAGTTGTCCCATGTGGATCAAACGGCACCAATGACAGGGTGAGGGACATACGGCTCTTCCAGTGAGGCAATTTCTTCACTTGACAGCGAGATCGATAGAGCAGCTACAGCATCTTCGAGATTAGACATTTTCGTAGCACCGATAATAGGCGCAGTTACAGGCTCTTTTTGCAACAACCAAGCAAGAGCGATTTGAGCCCGAGGAACACCATGCTGCTCTGCAATTGCCGCAACTCGCTCAACAATTAATTGATCCGTATTTGCTGTCGCATCATATTTCGTTTTCTGAACTTGATCGGTTTCAGAACGATGAGTCGATTCTGACCAATCACGCGTCAATCGACCTGAAGCAAGCGGGCTGTATGGAATCACACCGATTTTTTCTTCTTTACAAAGCGGCAGCATCTCCCTCTCTTCTTCACGATAGATAAGGTTTAAATGGTTCTGCATCGATACAAACCGGGTCCATCCATTTTTCTCAGCCGTATGTAATGCCTTAAGGAATTGCCAGGCGTACATGGCAGAAGCACCTATGTATCTTGCCTTCCCAGCTTTAACGACATCATGCATAGCTTCCATCGTTTCTTCTATTGGCGTATGGTAATCCCAGCGATGGATTTGATAGAGGTCTACATAATCTGTTCCCAATCGCTTAAGACTCTTATCCATCTCACTCATGATCGCTTTTCTGGAAAGACCAGCACCATTAGGACCTTGGTGCATACGGAAATGAACCTTTGTCGCAAGGACAATTTCATCGCGGCTGGCATAATCCTTCAGAGCTCGTCCAACAATCTCCTCGCTGGTTCCATCTGAATACACATTCGCCGTATCAAAAAAATTAATGCCGAGCTCCAGCGCTCTTTTGATAATGGGACGACTGTGCTCTTCATCAAGCACCCATGGGTGAACCCACCGTTCAGCTACGCCAAAGCTCATACAGCCCAGACAAATCCGTGAAACATCCAATCCTGTATTTCCAAGCTTCACATATTCCATAGGATTGTACCTCACTTTCAAATTTAATATCGTTTCCTAGAGAACTATTCATCCCATAAGGACTAGATATCCTCGGACGGATTGATAATAGCTAGAACCTGATGGTCCTCCCACACGCCGTTGATCTTCACATTACTTCGGGAAATACCTTCTTTGTGGAAACCAGCTTTCTCTAGCACGCGGATTGATCCAGGATTTTTGGGGGATGCTTCCCCGACAATCCGGTGAATCCTCAGTTCTTCGAAAGCATAACGTACCACCTGCTTCACTGCTTCCGTCATATAACCCTTGCCGTTAGCCGCCTGGTCCAGATTGTATCCAATCATGCAGCTCTGAAGCGGTCCCCTCACGACATACGTCAGCCCGATGGTCCCGACAATCCGCTCGTCTTCCGTTTGACATACAACGAAGGAATATTTCCGATCCTCCATGCGATCGGCCCTGCTTTTGTTAATCCATTGGAGCTGGTGCTCCTCCGTGTAATAATCATCTGAATTGCTTGGAGAAAATTTCTCGAAAAAGGCCCTATTCCGCTTGTTCATTGCAATGATCTGTGCAATGTCATCTTCTACTGGGAAACGAACATATACTTGTGGTTGCGACATCTGCACCATCCTCTAATACTATTGTTTTGGAAATTTGACTTTTAATCACTACGTTTTTTTAGAGCAGTAACCATCGGTTGATAATAACCTGTTGCTGCGGGCATATGCCATTCGATCGCTGAGAATCCCGCTTCAGTCAAAATACGACTAAATTCTTCTCGCAGCAAAGCTCTGTATCTAGTTTTATTATGCTTAGTTTTCCATTCTCCGTCAATTTCTTGCATGATAAAGTGATTAGTTAGATAGATATTTGACTCCTCTTCCCAATCCCAAACCTGAAATATCATGCGTTTACCCTTATCAAAAATGCGCGGCTCTGTCGCTTTCGGCTTTGATTTTACTAATTCATCATAATCCCTGAGTGTAACTAGAAGAATACCTTCACTTTGAAGTTTGGCATACATATTGCATGCAGCTTGAAATAAATCTTCATCCGTGAGTAGGTGAGGAATTGCGTTGTCGGCCGAAAGAATGACATCATAGAATCCAGACACGTCTTTTTCCAACGATCGAAAATCAGCTACACCAACGTTTAATTCAATTCCGAAAGATGCTGCCTCTTTTTTGGCTCTGGCAACGGAAACTGGACTTAAATCTGTCGCAGTAACTTTGAACCCGTGTTTAGCCAAGCCTATTGCCTGTGTACCAATCCCGCAAGAACAATCCAATAATGTAGTTTCCTCGGTAAACGGAGTCGATAGTTTAGAGCGGATGATTCCGCTTAATGTTTCTCCTTGCCAAGAAATGGCTCGCGACCATTCCTCGAAAATAAGATGGTAGTCTTCTGCAAGATGATCATAAAATGTTAAAGCAGATTCCTCCATTACGCTCACCTCATTATTTGTGGGATCAGGAAGCTATTTATCCTTCTTATCTTTCTCTCATTCTACATAATTAGGAAGCATTCCTTCTGCAAGCAAAAAAAGCTACCCGTCAATGCTGGCAGCCTTTACATAAGTCATATGGTGATCTGTACACGGAAGTACTTAGCCTTTCACAGAACCTGAAGTAATTCCATCGATAAATTTCCTTTGGAAAAGTATATAGATGAAGATAATTGGTACAATGGCAATGGATACACCAGCGGCAATTAAAGATTGATTGGACGTGTATTCTCCGATAAAGTACATCATGCCAAGCGGCAGTGTCCGGTAAGCATCGTCATATACAAAGAGCAGCGGAAGTAAGAAATCGTTCCACGACCACATGAATTCAAATACCAGTAATGAGGTTAGCGCAGGTATCGTGAGCGGAAGCATAATGTGCAGATAGGATGTAAAGTTATTGCAACCATCTATTTTCGAAGCATCCATCAGTTCATCTGGTAAATCTCTGAAAAACGTCCGCATCATAAAAATGGCAAATGGCATCGCAAGTCCCAAGCTTGGCAGGATTAATGCCCAATAGGTATTGATAAGATCCAAACGCTGCATCGTGTAATAGAGTGGAATGACCATCGCTTGAATGGGCACCATCATCCCGAATAAGAAGAAGAAAAACAACGCATCACGGCCTGGAAATTTCAACTTTCCGAAGCCAAAGCCTGCTAATGAAGCTAAAACAAGGATAAAAAACACACGAGGAATAGCAACAATCACACTATTCACCAAATACTGCCCCATTTTCCCTACGCTCCAAGCTTCCGAGAAGTTAGCGAACGTCAAATGGTTAGGAAAAGCAAACAGATTCGTATTTAATTCATTGACTGGCTTAATTGCAGCTAGAAGAATCCAAATGACGGGCATAACGGATATGAGCAGAAACGCGACTAGAACCAGATAAGTCAATATTTGTTTCACATAGCTAGAGGAGCTACTAAGTGTCGCTCCATGAACTTCGATTGTCCCCTTCATGATGTCCCCCCTCATCTCTAATCATTTCTTTCCGCAAAACGCATATATACGATGGAACAAGAAGCTATAATGAGCGCCAAAGTTATCGAAATTGCGGCTCCATATCCCACCTCATTTAAGCGAAAAGCGCTATCAAACATATAGGTAGAGATGACTTCCGAGGAATGAAAAGGTCCGCCTTTCGTCATCATATAGATGATATCGAACACCTTAAATGATCCGATTAACGAATTTAAAACCAACAAGGTAATTGTGCTCTTTAATAGTGGAATCGTCACTTGAACAAATGTTTGTAAGACGGAGGCACCTTCAATTTTTGCAACTTCATAATAGCTTTTATCAATCCCCTGCATAGCTGCCATAAAGATAACCATACAAAAACCATAATACGTCCAACTCCCAGCTGTCGTGAGAGCTGGCATGACAGTGTGCTCATTACCCAGCCAATCCAAGGCCAAGCTGCTTAACCCTATTTTTTCTAAAGTGATATTGATGAAACCAAAACTCGGATGATAAATCCAGTTCCACACAATACCCACAGCAATCAAAGAAATAATGGTCGGCATAAAATACGTAACTCGAAACACAATGGCACCTCGGATACCTTTGGAAAGTACCAAAATAGCCAGAATTAATCCGATAAATAAAGGGATCGTCACGGAACAGGCAATCCAAAACAAGTTGTTTCCAAGCGCTTTCCAAAAGATAGGATCATGCAGTAAACGTACATAATTATCCAATCCAATGAAGTTCATAACAGGACTAGCGCCATCCCAATCAAATAAACTATATTGAGCCGTCTGTAAGATGGGCACGATCAGAAATAGGACATAAAAAATGAAAGCCGGTAAAATAAAAAACAAAGCACTAAATGGTTTTATTCTAGTGAAGATGCTCATCTGTACACCCCCTGATTCTATACGCTGCGGATGGCGCAGAGACAGGGCTAATTGCCCTATCTCTTTGCTTTTTCCATTAAATTAACCTTAGTAGTTTCCTTTCGCTTTCTCTTCCTCAAATGCTTTTTGCTTGTTTCTAACGACTTCAGCGCCAGTTTTCTTCCCAGCAATTAACTCCTGTAAGTCATTCATCGTCACATCATTAATCTTCTGAGGCATTAGAACATCGATATTATAGGAAAGTCCTGCAGGAGTTGCCGATAAACTAACCACTTCTTTAAAGAGAGAATTAGCATTAATCGCATTCACATCAATAGGCAATGGCGGAATAATATTAGCCTCATACCAAATTTTAGCCGTATCCGTAGAGAACATATAATCTAGGAATTTGACAGTTTCATCAGGATGAGCGGAGCCGGAAGAGACTGCAAAGGTGCCGCCAATACCACCAGGTGCCATAAGCGGCAAATTAGGCTTAACCGATGGAAGCAAGAAGAAACCAACATCTTCTTTCAAGTTCTCAACCATACCGGATACCATCCAAGTACCTGTCATCCGCATAGCAGCTTTACCTGTGAAGAATTCTTTATTCCCGTCGTCATAAGAGATGGCTAGTGGGCTTTTCGTGGTATAACCGTCTGTAATCAATTTCTTAAAAGTATCTAATGCTTCAGCAAAAATAGGTTGATCAAAGCTTTTTTGACCATTTAGCACGGCTTCGATCTCCGTTTTTCCTGCAACAGCTGTATAAAACATGCTTTCTATATGGAAAGCTGGCCATTGGTCTTTATCATCCAAGGATATACCTACGATGCCTTTATCTTTGGCGGCTTTGCAAATTGCCAGGAATTCATCGTACGTTTTAGGCACATTTACACCTAAATCCTTGAAAATCTTTTTGTTATAGTAAACACCCAACATCTCGACTTGCGTACCTACGCCATAAATCTTTTTATTAAACGTATTTCGTTCTTGAATCCATGAAGGAAATCGTTTATTCCAGCCCAAACTTTCGGATTTGGCGGTTAAATCCATCAGCAAGTTTGCTTTAGCAAGCACTCCCAGATATCCAGGACCTGCATCGTAAGCAAACAGATCCGGTCCTTCTTTACTTAGTAAAGCTGGCTTAATCAATTTTCGCTGATCATCCGCTTTCATCGAAGATCTTTTAATCTTGATGTTGCTATTTTGTTTTTCAAAATTTGCGATAATAGCGTCCATTGCCTTGGATTGTGTGGGGTCTGTATAGTTATCCCAGAAATTAACGGTTACCGTTTCTCCATTTTTCACACCTTCGACAGGTTTAGCTTCCTTTACAGGAGCTTTGGTTGAACAAGCTGACAATACCAAACTGCTAGCTAGTATAATCGGGACTATAGATTGAAAAATTTTTTTCATCTTAAATCTCTCCCTGTCTTATTGGATTAACGCTGCAAACAACTACGCAAAAACTGTAAGGTTTCTTGTAGTAACTCCCTCTTCTCCTCACCAATTCTGCATTCCATAGATAAATAACCTTTGTAATTCAGTTTTTGCAAGGTTTGGAAAGGTGTCCGGAAATCCGTGTGAGCCTTACCGGGAAGCTGCCTGTTGCTGTCAGCCAAATGAAAGTAGCCCAGGTATTTGTAATCGTTTTCAATGGTGTGTGAGATATCAGCCTCTTCTATATTCATGTGAAAGAAATCACCTAGTACTTTTAAATTAGAACTCTGCACCTCATTGATTAACGATGCCGCTTGAGAAACGGTATGCAGCATATGATCCTCATAGCGGTTCAACGGTTCAATAAAAAGGTTCACTTGCAGCTTTTCAGCATGCTCTGCGATTCGCATAAGGGAATCAAGTAATGCCCTGCGGTCATCTTGTTCTTCTCGTGGCAATACTTGATGCGGTAGTGATTTGGAGAACATGCCGTAGGCTGCTGGAGCGATAATTCCTTGAGCACCCAACATTGCTGCGTATTTCAGTGAATCTTGAATATCCGCCACGGCTTGCAACCGTTTCGATTCGTCGAAGTGGCCGATCCAATGGCGATATCCACCGCAAATGGCTGTCAGCGGAATGCCTGAAGCTTGAATAGCCGTCTGCAGCTCAGCAGTAATAGAGTCATTCAATGGTTTTTGAAATAGGTTCAATTCAACCCCGTCGTAACCAATCTCTTTGGACATTTGAAATACTTCTGTATAATTCGATAACCCCGTTAACTTATCTTGAATAGCGAACTTCATGTGCATTCCACCTACATTTCTTTCTTTATCGTTATGTCTTTGTAAAATATCCTTCAATTTTCTTTCTATTGAGTTCTCGATAATGGGATGGCGAGGTACCTACATACGTTTTGAACAACCGAGTGAAATTGGGTATTCCACTGAAGCCTAATGATTGAGCTATTTCTGTAATGGAGAGCTGGCTCGTATTGAGCAATGTCTTAGCTTTATGGATTTTCATTTCGCGCTGCACTTGAATAGGTGATCTCCCGTACAAC
Organism: Paenibacillus sp. J22R67; assembly: GCF_059692175.1. Taxonomy (NCBI): domain Bacteria; kingdom Bacillati; phylum Bacillota; class Bacilli; order Caryophanales; family Paenibacillaceae; genus Paenibacillus; species Paenibacillus sp. J22R67. The sequence continues at coordinate 304,160 of NZ_JCAUAX010000005.1, forward strand.
TCTTTGAACCGATTACTGACGTAAGTCGGATGCATATTCAATTCTTTAGCGAATTGTGACAACGAGAACTCTTGCTCAGGATGTTGAATAATTTTCGCTAAAATTTCCATGAAGCTGCGTGATTGAATGTTGGAGCCCGCATGCTGGTCCATGTGAATAGCACTTTCGAGAACTAAGTAAATTAATTCTAGCGCTTTCGCCTTTCGAAGGATCGTTGTAGGTAAGAAGCCGGTTTGCTGTTTAAGCTCATTGTACTGAAGGAATACCCTTTCGAATTCTTCTGAATCCTTTAACTTGAAGGTGTAAGGAATTTGAAAGAGCTTTAATACATCAATAACCCCACCAATTTCGAATGTAAAATGCGACCATAAAAAGACAGATTCATCTGGATTTTCTTTGAAATGATCATGAGCCACATTCGGCGGGATTAGAATAACCGTCCCTGGTTCAATGGAAAATAACTCGTCTCCGATTCTAAGCTTGGCAATGCCTTTCTTATGATAGGACATGACATAACATGGGCGAACTCGGTTAAAGGTCTTCATTTCTCGCCTGGTATGGATATCAAATTGGATGATATTTAGGACTGCATTTTGCAATAATAGATCTAAATCCATAACATCGTCTGACATGTAACCACCCCCTTACGTTCAATTCATCTATAAAAAGTTTAAAACCTAACACCTAATTTAATACTTTTCTCTGGTGTTCGATCTACATATTGCTCATAGCCTGCAGCAGCCTCTTCAAAAGGAATCACCGGATCTACGATCTCTTCGCAATGCAATTGATTGGTTGCCAATAAACGCCAACATTCTTCTTGGATTCGTTGCCAACTCCAGCGAGGGTAATCCGGATTCGGCTCACTGCATGCGCGTGAAAAAACGATTTTTGCATTGTTAAAATGAGCTTCCATCCCTAGATTTAAACCGCCTTTAAAAGGTCTTGCCCAACCAACGAAAGCGATTGTACCTCCATACGCTAACCCTCTTAAGCACGCTTGCAGCGCAAGTTCGTTAGCGCTAGTCTCAATGATGACATCTACCCCCAGCTTGTTGGTCGCTTTTTTTAATGCCAGACCGACATCTTGTGATAATGGATCGAATGCTTCATCTGCCCCTGCCCGGATAGCAGCCTCTCTTCGTTTCTGGATTGGATCTATAACTGCAACGTAGCTCGCACCAGCTAGCTTAGCCATTTGAGCAGCAATTGCTCCTATGGCACCTAGTCCTGAAATAGCAACACGATCTCCTAGTTTTACTTGTCCATCACGTATTCCACCAAGCGCAAACTGTGCGGGGTCGAAGCATACGGCATTTTTCCATAACATATCTTCTGGCATTTTCATCAAACGCTTTGCGTTAATGGTGTTCACCACTTGGGATTCACGTATGCCGCCATACCCGCAGAGCCGCTCTCCAACTTCATATCCTTGCACATCAGGTCCAAGCTCCGTTATCTGGCCAACCCATTGATTCCCAATATTCCATTTGCCGAAAAGACCCCCAACAGCTTCCGTGGAGCTTCGCGTTATAAATAACTGCCACTCGTTGTCATAAACGGACTCCATTTGATTTCTTTCTCCGCGAAAATCTGCTAGCTCCGATCCATGCTTCGGAGAGGCATATTGGACTTTCACTCGAACTTGACCTGATTTTAGAGGAACATCCTCATAGTTAAGTAATTCTGCTTTACGCGGTGCAGTTGCTACAAGTTGCTTGGGCATTACGGAAACCTCCTAGTCATTCTATCTGAAAGTGGGATGTATTAAAATCATTTATCATAAACATTTTTGTTTGTTATACGCTTACATCTTTATTATAAATGGATATTTCTTTAAATATATGGCTCAAATAAATAGATATTTATCACTAATACAGGTCATGGAATTTTCACCCATTGCTGCTTAAGGTGACTTTCCAGAATTGCGTCAATGACGTTCATGATTTGATCCCCATCATCAAAGTTGGCAAATGACCTGGCAGATGTTGTGGTTTTCAAGCTCGGATTACGAACAACCGAATAAAAATCAATCAGCATATTTTTCAACGCATCCGGCCAACCCTCTTGATGACCACCTGGGTAATGGGAAAGCTCTGCAGCTGACTCGCAAAGTAACCTTGGATCTGAACTTAGCTCAATGTTTGCTTGATCTCGTTGACCGATCCACAAGGAATGAGGGTTCTCTTGGTTCCAAGCCAGCGATCCTTGCTCAGCAGCTATTTCAAAAAACAGCTTGTTCTTACGCCCCGCACTTACCTGTGATATTGTAAATACGCCATGAATCCCGTCCTCGAAATGAACGAGCACACTGCCGTAATCCTCTGTTCTCATAACGATCTCCTCATACCCAGAATCACATTGCTTGTCAAACATGCCAGCTTTTTCAGGTGGTTTCAGGCGTGTGGGATGAACGATTTTCAAATCAGCAAATACTTTTACAATTTTTTTGCCTAACACATATTGAACCGTATCACACCAATGCGAACCAATATCTGCTAGCGCACGTGAAGCTCCATTGTATTCTGGCTCTAATCGCCAATTGTAGTCCGTACGATGTAACAACCAGTCCTGCAAAAATCCGCCATAAACCAAATTTACGTTTCCGTAAGTCAGCTTGCTTATTCGATGTTTGACCTCGGCAATCAGTGGAAAATGACGATAATTGAACGCTACACCACTGACTCCTCTGCTCTCTTGAGCTAATAATGCCAGCTCTTTGGTCTGGTTACTGCTGAGCCCTAACGGCTTTTCCGATAATATATGCTTACCCGCCAGTAGGACCTCACGATTGATTGCGTAATGCAAATAGTTGGGCGTACAGTTATGAACGGCCACGATCTCATTATCTTGGATGAGTTCGCTCGCATCCCCATAAGCTTTGGGAATTCCATAGTCCTCAGCTATCTGCTGCGCTTTCTCCAAGCTGCTAGCAGCAACGGCGGCTACTCGTAAGTAGGGGATACGACGAATTGCTTCCATGTGCGCTTTGGCCGAAAATCCTGTACCCACGATTCCGATGTTAATGACCTTCATCTTATCGGCTCCAAAGGTTCCATTTTGCCGAATTGCAGGTGAGGTCCGTTGACAGGAGCAACCCAATTGGCAGCATTCGCGATGACCTTCCTGATTTGTGGATGATGATAAGTTGGATACTATATTCACTGATTTCTCCCCTCTTCGGATTAGCTGTATTAGGGACATGTTTCAAATTCACTTCAATCAATAAAGCCCTTACATGAATTGTACGTAAGGGCTCACGAATTTAAAATGGCGCTGCTAAATAGGAATTTGGCATTTATACAGGTTTGGTTCACCAAAATTTAGTTGGACACCGTAAGCGGAACATGGTTCCCTCCCCATGCAAAAAAACGTCCACTCATAGAGTGAACGCCTTTACAGAAACAAATATTAATCTTTCACTGACCCTTGCATAAGACCAGCAATAAATTGGCGGCTAAATAAAGAGAATACAATGATGAGTGGGACAGTAGCCATTAGCGTAGCAGCCATGACCATCGAGTAATCTGTGCTGTATACCCCGTTCATAGAGGCAATCAACATCTGAATGGTGAATTTTTCCTGCACCGAAATAACGACAAGCGGCCACAAGTAATCGTTCCACGAACCGAGAAAGGTAATAATCCCCAGAGTCGCAAGTGCGGGACGCAGTACGGGAAGCGCAACTCTCCAGTAAAGATCGAAAGAGTTACAGCCGTCAATACGACCTGCGTTAATAAGCTCGTCATGCACGACGGAAGCCGTATATTGCCGCATCCAGAAGATACCGAACGCGCTGGCCGCTCCTGGTACGATGAGCGCTTTGAGATCATTGATCCAGCCAAGTTTTTGCATAATGATGAATTGCGGAATTAGTCCTAACTGCTGCGGTACCATCATTGTCGCTAATAAGAAGAAGAACAATGGTGCTTTCGCTGGAAACTGGAATTTCGCAAAGGCAAATCCCGCTAACGAGCAGAAAAACAACACCAACAACATATGAGTACCCGCAACTAGTAAACTGTTGCCAAATGAACGGAAGAAGCCAACATGATCAAGCACTTTTCCAATATTGACAAGCAGCTGGTCCCCAGGCAGAAGCCGAGGCGGAAAACGGAACATATCAGCTGTAGTCGCTGTCGACATGACAAGCAGCCAATAGAATGGAAACAGGGATAGAATCGCCCCGGTGATCATGACAACGTGGAGCCAGATGGTGCCTGGTGCTCTCGTCTTTTTCACAGAAATGCCAGTGATTACCCGTCCGAAGGCTACTTTGGAAGACGATGGTACCATCAGACTCCCTCCCCTCTTGAGACGAATTTCCAATTCACAAATGAGAATATGCCAATAATCAGGAACAGCATCCACGCAACAGCGGAAGCATAACCGAACATTTGATTACCAAATGCCTGATTATACAGATATAACACCAACGTCAGTCCGCCTTTTGTCGCTCCGCCGGTATTACCAACCAAAATAAGTGGTTCTGTAAACAGCTGCATGCCGCCAATCGTCGAGAGAATAACCGTAAAGAGAATGATTGGCTTCAGAAGCGGCAGCGTAATGCTGAAGAACTGCTGCTTACGGCTGGCTCCGTCAATTGTAGCAGCCTCGTACAAATCATGCGGAATACTCTGAAGACCTGCCAAGTAGATGATTGCGTTATAGCCGGACCAACGCCAAATCACCATGAGTGAGATGGCAACTTTCACCCAAAACGGATCATTGATCCATTCAATGCGTGGTAGACCAATTGCCTGCAGCAGGCCGTTAATCAGACCGAATTGGCTGCCAAAAAACGATCCAAATATGATGGCAACCGCTACAATTGAAGTAATATTGGGCAGAAAATATACCGCACGGTAAAAGTCCTTAAACCGCATAAAAGCTGCATTAAGTAAAAAGGCAATCACGAGCGCAGCGAACAGCTGAGGCACCGTAGACAGAAACCAAATAACAAAAGTGTTGCCAACTGATGTCCAGAATTCCGGATCGTCCGTTAATAGATTGCGAAAATTGCGGAGCCCTACAAACTCCATTGGTCCGAGCCCATCCCAGGAATGAAACGCTAAGTACAGCGAGAACAGAATGGGAAACAGGCTGAAAGCAATAAAGAGAATATAAAACGGAGAAATCATTACGTAGGGCGCCAGATGGGCTTTGAACCCTTTCATCGGCTCCACATCCTATCCTCATAAGATATGCCTTCAGGGAGCAATTTCGCTTCCATCACCGCCATGGGCTAGTGAAACGAGATTGCCCCCTATTGGCCTTTATTTATTCTTCAATTTCGTTTTGGCCTTCTCAACGAGTGACCAGAACTCTTTATCCGGATCTTTCGTTTTATCTACGGCTACCGCTTGCATGCCGTCGCCAATGATATCCGCAACCGTTTGATAGTTCGGTCCTTTACGCTGCACTTTTACGTCCTTAGCTACCTCGGAGTACAGCACACCTAGCTTCTGATTGCCCCAAAACTCATAACCCGTTTCTGTGAAAGCCTTGTCCCCATACACGGATGGCGTTGAAGGGAAGTTACCAGATAGTTTAAAAACTTCAAGCTGCTGCTGAGGAGAAATCAGCCAACTAATAGCCGTGTAGGCTTCCTTAGCGTACTTCGATTCCTTAGGAATAGTGAGGAATGATCCTCCCATGTTGCCTGTACCTTCTGGAATTTTGGCTGCACGCCATTTGCCTTTTGTATCAGGAGCACGCGTTTCGACATGTCCCCGGCCCCAAGCCGCTGAAATGTAAGTGGCGATTTTGCCTGAGTTGAGTGCTGCTGAATACTCTTGAAGAGCATTCTTTTGATCATAGCTGCCTGCAATCCCCATATCTCTAGCCTTTTTAAAATAGTCCAATGCCTTCTTCACTTGCGGATTCTTTTCGATGATGAGCTGATCATCCTTATCGAAGTACAATTCATCCCCTTGATCGCGAATGGCGCCGAATAATTCGTTCGGATTGGATAAAATATCAGCCCCTGTTTTCTCTTTCAGCGTTTTGCCTGCAGCTAGGAAATCGTCCCATGTCTTGATTTTGGCTGCTACGTCAGCAGGTTCGGAAGGCAAACCCGCTTGTTGGAATAAGTCCTGCCGATAATAGAGCACCATCGGGCCGATATCCGTTGGAAGTCCAAGCTGCTTCTCACCGACCGTGGATTGTTTCCATTTCCAATCGAGATAATCTTTGGCCATATCCTTGGCACCAAAGGTATTCAGATCGTTAAATTTATCTGGATATTTCAGAAACTGATCCAATTGCGAAACATCGATCATCGCAATATCTGGAGCTCCCGAGCCGGCTGACATAGCTGTTAGAAGCTTTTTATGCGAGTCTTCCCATTTGTAGATTTGCGGAATGATCTCGATGTTGGGATGCGTTCGGTTAAACTCTGGTATGATCTTTTCGAATGTAGCACCCTGCCAGAACCACATTTGCAGCTGAACTTTCTTGCCATCGCTTGCTTTTGCATCCGCTTTCACTGCTTCCGGAGCTCCTCCACCACTGCTGCAAGCACTAAGAAGGAGGACAGAAGCCATTAACATACCTAAGGCCTTACCCTTCGACACGTTTTTCATCGATTAACGCTCCCTTCAAATTTCGAGCTTATTAAGAAAGCCCTTACATTTAGTATAAACAGAGGTAGACTTAGCGTATAGGTAACGCATCTTCGATTTCTTGGACTTAAGTTAGGAAAGTTCCGTCCACAGTCCGATAAGCACCTGGGGCTATACCCTCGAACGTTTTGAAGATCCGGCTGAAATAAGCAGGGTCCTTGTAGCCTACTTTTTCACATACCTCATAGATCTTCAAATTCGTATCTCTTAGCCATTTTTTTGCTTCCGTTAAGCGGTGCTGCGTTAAATAGTGCGTATACGTCATCCCCGTTTCCTGATGGAATAAATTGCTTAAATAATTGGGATTGATTTGGTATTGCTGAGCAAAATCAGACAAGTTTGCCGCACCTGCATACTCTTTGTGAATATAGCCTAGAAGCGCTCGGATGATAGGAGGGAACGATTCACCACCACTTTCTTTGCGCGTAATTTCCGAGAAACCAAGACTTATCATGCTGCGTATGTACATCAAGCTCAGATCCCCGATGTCCTTCGTCGCTCCCCCATATCCCGTCTTAACCTCAATTCGCAGTTTGGCTGCCATCCACTTCGATGTCTCCTGTACTTCTCTCTCCCAAGCCTCCTGATCGCATTGACTCGCAAACAGCACAACAGTGACAAGTCGGTCCTCCAGACATACGGCTGCCGTTCCTAGACGACTGAATGCCTCGTAAGCGCACTCCCGTATAAAATACCGCACCGATGCTTCCCCTAATGACCTTAGATCCTTGGTTGAAAAGGAAACTAGCATGACCTTCTGGTAGGACGGAATCAAGCCTTCATCGAAGGTCGGAACCGGCACTCCTTGCAACAGATCATGTAGACGTTTCTCCAGAAGCGCACGTTCTCTAATGACGTTAACTTGCTGGGACTCCTGCTTGCGACGATGCTTCTCATACGATGCGATGTACACCTCTCGGAGCTTTTCCTTGGACAAGGGTTTGAGCAAATAGGCATGAACCCCATGCTCCATCGCCTTTTGCGCATAATCGAATTCCGCATGCCCCGTGAGCACGTACACATCGGTTCCAGGCGAATGCTCTCGAGCAAATTCAGCCAACTGCAGACCATCTGCTGCAGGCATCCGGATATCCGTTATCAAGAGATGGACTTTCTGCTGCTCTAACATGGCCATTGCCTCAAGCCCATTAGATGCATCCAACACTTCTCCCACCCCATCGAAGCGAGAAAGTGTCCGACATACTGGCTGGCGTACATTTGCCTCATCATCCACTACTAGCACTGTAAACATCATTGTCAACCTCCCGTATTTATCTGATTGAATCGGCGCACAATATCATCCCATGTATGATCTGGATCTGCTCCCTCTGATTCGACACGGCGCAGACCATCTTTGATCATTCGTTCAATCCCTTCATATTCAAAATCATTATAGGCTGCTTTGTAACGAAGTGCTGCGTAGGAGTAAATCTGACCGACAGGTGCACCATGAAAAAAGGGATCACGCACCTCCAGAAATTCCCTTGTGGAGTATGATTCCGGCGTGGAAGGGAAATTGCCGCTGCCAATGAAATTGTCTAGTTGTTGTGGCGCAGCCGTAAGCCACTGTGCGAGCTTATAGGCCGCATGGGCATTCCGGCTTGTCTGTGGAACAGCCAGGCATGTCCCTGACCAGTTCGAGGGTAGCCCAGGGGCTCGGGCCAGATCCCAAACACCTGCTGTAGCAGGAGCAACTTTCTTGAAAGCCCCGTGAAGCCAGGATGGTGCTAGAACGACGGCAAACTTACCATCAACGGCAGCTGCAGCCCAGGCGGAAGATTGCGACGGGAGACCCGCATTTAGCCCGAGCTTATGGAAGTGTACCGCTTGATCCCAAGCCTCTTTCACATGCGGATCGAGTTCATGGTCCATAGGCGTTAAATAATGACCGTCAAATTGATTCAAATAGCTCATAAAAATGTTGGTCAAATTATCGACCAGGAAAGCACCCGTTTTCTTCTTGATTTCCAAACCAGCCTGTTCCATTTGGTCCCAGTTAGTAAGTGCTTTCGCCACTTCCTCCCGTTCTACTGGAAGTCCTGCCTGCTGAAACAAGTCCCGGCGGTATGCTAAAGCGACAGGACCAATGTCCACGGGCATCGCAAATAAGAAACCGCCATCCTTGCTTTCTGCTTGGCGCCATTTCCAATCCAGATAGTGCTCTCTCTCGTCACCATAATCATAGAGATTATAGAACTCACCTTGGAAACGCTTTACTTGATTCAATTGCGAAGCTTCAAGCAGAACCAAATCTGGCGTATCCGCTTTGGTAGCAAGGGACGTCATCAGCCCCGGCAAAACATCGTCGAACTGAAAGGTAACAATCTCCACATCCACTTCGGGATGCTCCGCCATGTACTTCTTAATAAGCCTCTCAAGCCCGCTTCCTGGCCATAGCCAGACACGGAGTTTTTCGACTTTCGCCCTGCTCCCTTCCACATTGGGTAAGGCTGATTCTGGCACACATGAAGTCAGCATCATGAAGCAAATAAGCCAGACGATTACCCAAACAGTAGAATGACTTGCTTTTCGGTAATTAGGCAGCGCCAGTCCCCCCTTTCTTGGACAGTATCGGTGGTACTGTAACCAACTCGGAGGTGTGAAGCGGCAATGACAGCATAACCTGCAGCCCGCCTAGTGTACTCTTAGATAGGCTTATGCCGCTGCTTGGTCCGAAGAACGCCTGCAGCTGCTTGTGCAGGTTGCTAAGTCCGATTCCCCGTCCTTGCTTCTCGAAGCTTTGTTCTTGATGGATCGCTAATTCGAGCATCTGCAACGCCTCTTGCGTCATCCCTACGCCATTGTCCTCTACCGAGCACTTCACCATGCCATCCTGTCGGTATATGCGCACTCGGACTAGCCAATCACCCTCATCTTGCTGCTCCAAGCCGTGATGGAAAGCATTCTCGACTAGAGGCTGAAGCACGAGTCGGATAACTCGTTGCTGTTCTAATCCATCCTCCACCTCGATGTTTACCTGAAACTTCTCGCCGTATCTTGCTCGCTGCAAAAGCAAATAACGGTTCAGTTGTTCCATGTCTTCAGCAAGTGTTACGAGATCTGTCGAAGGGTGGACACTATAACGGAGCAGCTCACTTAGCGCGAGAGTCATGGCTTGCGCTTGCTCTGGCCGTTCATCTTCAATTGTCCAGTAAATTAAATTAAGTGAGTTGTACAAAAAGTGAGGCCGAAACTGTGCTTTAAGTGCAACCAACTGCGCCCATTGGACGGTAATTTGCTGCTCAGACAGCCGCTCAACGACCTCCTCCAACTCCTCCACTAAGGCATTGTAATTGGCATAAAGTCTAGTGATCTCACGACTCGCAAATGGTTTATCAATCGGCTTAACCCCCTCCTTGCGCAGTCGATTCATACCATCGGCTAACAACCGGATAGGCTTCGTTAGTGTCCAAGTAAAGTACGTCACAAATACTAATGCAATGAGGATGCCTGCTCCCATAGTGAGTAAGGCATGAGCCCAAATTTGCGATGCTTCGCTGTTGACCGCCTCAGGCTTGAAGTACGCGATGGTTGTCCAACCGCTGTAGGAGGATTTCGCATAAGACACGAGCACTTGGCGCTGATCCTCCCTTGTTTTCCATTCGAAGAATGGTTGTGCATCCCTTCCAAATTTGCTGAACAGTGCTACATCCGCAGCTGTACCGATTTCTCGAGGAACCGTAGAATACACGATGTTGCCGATGGAATCCATCACTTGCACCTTGCGCTCAATACGTTGGCCTGTTTCGCCAATAATACGGTTGATTTTATCCACCGGAAACACAATAAACTCATCCCCGAGTGGTTTCAGACTTGTCGGGTCCTTCAGCTTCCGGGCTCCAATGATCGCCGGAATTTCGCCGTCTCGCCAGGCAGGTCCATATACCCACAGCATATGTCCGTCAAGCGTTTGCATTTTACTGTACCAACTTACGGCAGCTACATCGTCCGCCATTCGCCAGAAAAGCTGTAGGGATTCATTTGATGCGTAGGCATGACCATTACGATCGAACAAATGAAGCAGCATATCCCCGGCAATGTAGCGTATTTTTTCCGCCAAGTACCGATTTAAGTCTATTGAAACTTGGGTATCAGCTCCATGTAAAGCAGCTAGCACTTTCTCATCGAACGCGACCATTTGCGAGGCCTGATCATATTGGCGCAGCAAAACATCAATTTTGGCCGATAGTTGCTCCACGGATTCTTGCGTATAGCTTGCGGTACGGTTAAGCACAATCTGAGAAGTCATACGGTAATTCAGCAAATTTGTAAGCGCAATCGCCAGAGCGGCAATCAGGAACATCCCCGCCAAGAGTTGGATAAAAATAGGTACAGGGCGTCGCAGCACCGTGCTTCACCTCCCTCATTTGGTGTAAAAAAGTTTGTCATTTACCTTTTTCTACCTATGAGTCCTTTCCCCTCTCTGCGTCCTCCAAAATATGTCTAATGAACTAGTAAGCTGCCGAATATCGCCAAAATTCGATTCATTTTGTCGAATAAAAAAGGAGCTACATTTCATGTTCGCACTAACTCCGACAAAGATGGTATCCTCGCATTATCTGTTTCTTTAGGAAGTTTTAAATACATGCACATACTCCAATTTTATCAAAAGAAAAAGACACCGGAGCGGTGTCTTTTTCTTTACTATTTCCACAGAAATAATATTTTCTACTATTTTCCGAACAAACCGCTCGTTATTAGAAACTTATTGTCAATCCGTGTATTTTAGAAGCAGCCTTTCGTCTAATGTCTCCCTATTTTCTCTCTTTTCCAACCTAACTCGTTCAAATTCTTCAATTCGAATCCGAGTGAATGCCGTCTTCAATTTATCGTTAGGAGGTTAATTTCTTCTGACGAACGATCATTTTAACACTAAGCCAACCAAGACCAACAACACCCGCTGCGATAACAAGCCATATTGGATGTTGAAGATGCATAACGACGTGGTGCCAAGCTTTACCGAGCTTTTGACCGAGAAATACAATAACCAGAATCCATGCCAATGCGCCCAAATATGCGATACTCATGTATTTTGGCCAGCGCATTTTCGTAGCCCCCGCAATGAAAGGAGCAGCATGTCTAAGCCCAGCAACATAATAGCTTACTAAGAGTAGGATCGCACCATGCTTTGAGAACTGCTCTGCCCAACTTTCTAGTCTGCTTTCGGAAATCTTGATCCACTTGGTCACCTTGCTAATCCGCTTCAAGCCTATACGTTGTCCAAGCAGGTAATTCAGTGTCATCCCCGCACATGCGCCAAGCCAAGCGAAGCCAATTATGCCGCCTATTTGCAAATCAGTTTTTACCGCTATATAACCGGCACCAAGCAGGAAAATCTCTATCGGTAGCGGTAGGCCAACAATGCCGATGAATAGTGACACAAAGATACCTGCATAACCGTAATGGGTGATTAACATAATTAATGAATGATGATTCATTTCACTTCACCTGCCTTAGGAACAAGAACTTATTCCTGAATTATGCTAGTATTCCCATTTTCTTGGTTTTTCACACAATGAAAACTTTACGTCGGTATTGAACTATCTCAAATTGAAGCTGACATGAATTGATGCTCTAGAATCATTTTCATGTCATTTACGATGTGAGCCGCAGCATGACTTCTCTGTAACGCTTCCATACGAGCACGCATTTCTACACTTCTAGTTGGATGCTGAATGAATTGCTGAATATTGATATGTAAATCTTCCATCTTATTGGCGATTGAAGCCACACCGAGCCTAGATAAATATAAAGCATTTTCTTTCTCTTGACCACCATTTGGCTTATACACGAAAACAGGCAATCTCGAGGCAATGGCTTCTGTCAACGTTAAACCGCCCGCTTTCGTTACAATACATTCAGCTCTTGACATCCACTCATGAACGTTATCAACAAAACCAAGAATGATGATCCCCTTGTGCGCAGCAAACTCTGCCTTAAGTCGGTCCCTTAACTTCTCGTTATGACCACAAATAACGACTAATTGACAGTCGTCAAGAAGCAGTAGTGTATCCAACATTTCATCCAGATAACTGGTTACTCCGCTTTCCGTAGCCATGATAAGTATGATCTTCTTATGCACAGACTGAGATTGCTCATGAATGCTCGCAGCTGCGAACTCTTGCTTTAGCGGAATGCCGCTAACCTCAATACAATCCTTGCTATATCCTTTATAAATAATTTGTTGCTTCAGATCCTCCGTTGCCACATAATATCGATCAACTTTTGGATGCAGCCAACTTGCGTGCAACGCGTAATCCGTAAGGACTGTAAAATTCTTAACGCCCATTGAACTACAAACAATTGGAGCGGCACCAAAAGGGAACGTATTGACCACAACATCCGGGCGTTCTTTTTGTATGAGTTCTCGCAATTTTTTTTGACCCAAATAGGTCATTGATTTCTGAAATAGCGCGGTTTCTTTCGTTTCACGTGTCAAATAATAGCTCCAGCCATAATAGTCGATGCCTAGTTTTGAGCTCTTCGTACTTTTGCTAATCAACGAGGAGGTTATGGAATAAATCCATGGATGGCCTTCCTTCATGAGATTAACAATTTTCACTTGCTCCATCCCTTGACTGATGAACTGCTGCTGCAGTGCTTTAGAAGCTTGAATATGTCCATTCCCGTAGCTAGCCGTAAGAATTAAGATGCGAGGATTAAAAGGCATCGCTCAAATACCACCTTTCATCACAAACTTTTATAAACGGAATCGATTACCTGCTCCTACAGTTTCAATATTCTCTTACCATAACATATGCCAATCCTTATATGAAGTAGGTGTAATGCCGCGGTGGAAATACGGATCAATTCAGAATTCCATACTAATCTATTCAATTAGCCCTCGCAGACAAGTCATTCCAGCATATCCTAATGTATCATCGCTAGAAAGGAATGATAGAAATGACTTTATTACTCAACCACTTTTATGGAATTGTTTACCGCAGTGCAAATGGCTTCATTACCGTTTTTAACGGTCGTGTTGTTTCCAGAAATCTCAATTCCATTGTTCTCCGATTTATGAATAATCGAGGTGTCGTCGTTCTTAGAAGACTTTTCCTTCGCCAAATTCTTAGATTTGTCGCTATTTAATAGATCATTACACTAAGGAGAAATTCCCTTTATTTTCAAGAGGCTGCTCTATAAGTTCAAAAAAGAGGCTATCCCTCGGGTCATTAAAAAACGACTCTTGGGACAGCCTCTTCTTTTTTTATCTGTATAGTAGCTATTCCATCTTAGGAGTCATAAGCTGCATCAAACTCTATGATATTATTGTCTACATCTAGGATATAAATCTGTGCAAATCCGGCCACACTTTGCGGTCTAGCTTCATAAGGTACGCCAATGTGTTCTAGCCATTCTATCGTGTTTTTATAACTTTTGACCCATAAAGCAAAGTGGCCATCTACCGAATCAATTGCGCTCGTGCGCAGTGTTTCACCATTCGGGTGTTCCAGCAGATGCAGCTGCTGATTCCCGATTGCATACCATACACCATTAGACTTGAAAGGAGGGCGTTCAATCTCTTGAAAATGAAACAAGTCCGAGTAAAATTTCTTTGCTTTTTCCAAGTCTCTAACAGCTAAGCTTACATGATGGATCCGTTCAAATTCGATCATATGCACTCATTACCTCTCATCCGTCGTTGTCACTTAATTATTCAAAAAACAAGCATCTATTTCGGTATATACGGTTCCTAGTAGTGCGATGAGCAGTACAACTACTACAAAGTTTACCATTAATTTAGATTTGTTCACAAGAATCAATTCCCTTCCTGATGAGTTTATTTCCCTCTTGTCACGGTATGATTATCGTTACTGTAGTTCCTTCACCCAAACGAGATTCGATATGAACCCCATATTCCTTGCCATAGGTAAGTTTTAAGCGTTCATCTACGTTGTTGATGCCAACACCGCCTAATTTGGGCAGTGAAGTAGCTGGCTCTAAGTCCTTATTCCGGCTTTGGAAATCTGGATCGAAGCCCACTCCATCATCCTTCACAATGAACTTTACATGCCCATCATCTGTGTAGTCACAACTAATTTCCACGAAACCAGAACCTTCTTTTTCACGAATGCCGTGATATATCGCATTTTCCACAATAGGCTGCAAAATGATTTTTGGAATTACTTTGAGCGCGAGCGCTGGATCGAAATCGAGTTGATAATGAAGTTTATCCCCATATCGCTCCTTTTGAATAAATAAATATTGGGCGACATGATTCATTTCATTTTCAATCGTCGTCATTTCGCTACCTCCGCTTAACGATAATTGAAAAAATTTGGCCAAAGCCTTGGTCGTTGATATGACACGTTCGCTTTCATTAAATTCTGCCATCCAGACAATCGTATCCAATGTATTATATAAAAAGTGAGGATTAATTTGGCTATGCAGCACTTTTAATTCATAAGCGTGCAGCGTTTTTTCCTTCGTTTCGATTTCCTTCAGCAATCTACGAACTTCAGAAACCATCAAATTGAAATGTTGAGCAAGTCCCTGTACTTCAGTCACTCCGGACTCAGGCACACTTACTTCCAAGGAACCTGTCCTCACTTTTTTCATCGCCTGCTCTAATCGATGAATCGGCCGCGTAATGCTCTTGGCAATAAGTAGTGACACCGTAATAATAAGTATCAACAGTCCTATGCCGACGATTGCAAAAGATCTAAGCATTTGGCCGCGTATTTGCAGCAGACCATCCAAGGAACTAACACCAACCAAAGTCCAATCGGAGTTGGCGATTTGTGTTTTGTGCACAAGCAAATTTTGTGCTTTATCGTAACCGTTAGCTGACATGCTGATGTTTCTTAATTGCTCTTGCTTCGCTGGATCAACAAAAAAAGTTGGATCTTTGTGATAAACAATTCCGCCATGACTATTTATGATAAAAGCAAACCCTTTGCTTCCCAGATCCAAATCCTTCAAATAATCATCAATGCCATTGTATTCAATATCCAATAGGATAACGCCAAGGTTGCGATTGTTCTCATCTTTCACTTCCTGGCTCATCGAGATCACCCATTTGTCCTTGTCCATCGCGAATTCCTGCATACGGGCTGAAGAAAGTGCAGGCGTCTTACCTTTAATTGCTTCTACATACCAAGGTTCAGTCATCATATCGGATGATCGCTGCATGTTCAGTTTCGTTTCGTTTGACAACATATAGCCGTCTTTGCCGATGACCACAACCGACTTAATATAGGAATCGGACATCAGAACCGTCTTGATAAGCTGCATTTCATCCTTCTCCCCTTCTTTCGTTGGGGAGGCTAGCGTTTTGATGGTCTGCGGATTGTTAGCAAGCACATTGGATAAGACGAGTAGTCGATCAATATAGGCTCCAACAAAAGTCCCGCTTTTGGAAATTGCCATTTGTGATGATTGAATGGAATCGTTCATAACTACGCGAGAAATACCAACATACAAGACAGTACCGATAATTCCAATGGTTACAAGACTAATTAGCATATAAACGAATGAAATGCGAGACTGCAGAGAGCGAGGAAATCTCATCACGAGTGTTTAATCCTTTCCCTGTATTGCAGCGGGGACATCCCGAATTTCTTTTTGAACGCGGCGCTAAAATAATTCGGGTTATCAAATCCTACCGCTGTTGAGATTTCATAAACTTTCAAATCAGACACTAGCAGCTGAAGCTTAGCACGTTCCAGTCTGGCTGCTATCAAATAATCCTGGAATGCGATGGTAAACAATCTTTTGAACAGGACGCTCATATAACCTGTGCTAAACCCTTTCTGATCCGCCAGAATAGCCAATGAGAAATCTGGATTAGCAATATTCTCGTCGATAATTTTGGCTATAGATGCTTTGTTATCCGATTCATCGGTTGCTTGCAGTGTCGTTTTATAATCACTTACAAGACTTTGCAGTTCGGATTGCTGCTGTTCACTTTGAAGCTTACCCACTAACTTTTGCAGGACTTCATACACGTCTTCTTTGGAGACAGGCTTTAGAACATAATCATCGATGCCAATTTTCAAGGAAGTAACCGCGTAATCATAATAATCATATCCCGTAATTACAGCAATCTTGACATTTGGCTTCATCTCTTTCGCTTTTCTGGCAAAATCAAGCCCATTCATTTTGGGAATATTAATATCCAGCAGGACGATATCGGGACGATGAGCAAGGAAAAGCTTATACGCTTCCTCACCGTTCCCCGCCTCGATAATTTCCGTTATATTAAATTTCTCAAACGGCACTAACCGTCTAATGCCATTCCTGATTAACTCTTCATCCTCCACAAGTAACAACTTGTACATCAGACTTTACCTCCAGATTTATTCAACGCTCGAACGCAAATATCCGTAACCTTCCGTTTGCATGTTGTCCAGTGGGACAAACCGGATGGAGGCACTATCGATACAATATCTTTTACCTGTCGACTCGGCAGGTCCATCGTCGAACACATGTCCAAGATGAATGCCGCCTACACGGCTTTTGACCGCTGTACGAACCATATTATACCTAGTGTCCTTCTCATAAGTTACCACATCAGGGTCAATAGGTCTCGTAAAACTTGGCCAGCCGCAGCCGGAGTCATATTTGTCACGACTAGAGAATAATGGTTCGCCAGTCGTGATATCGACGTAGATACCTGGATCATACGTATCCCAATATTCATTGGAATAAGCTCTCTCTTCGCCTCCGAGTACGGTTACATTATACTGAAGATCGGTTAATTTCGCTTTCAACTCTTCGTTGCTGGGTCTGGTGTATTTCGTTGGGTCTACTTTAACAGGCTCATCGAGAATAGTTAAATCAACGTGACAGTAACCATCTGGGTGTTTCTCCAAATAATCCTGATGCTCTTCCTCAGCCAAGTAATAGTTCGTTAGAGGCAGCACTTCCGTCACGATCTTTTTCTCATATTTCGTCTGCTCTTTTGCTACTACTTCGTTAATAACAGCGGCATCACTTTCATTTACATAATAAATCCCTGATCGATAGCTGATCCCTACATCATTTCCCTGCTTATTCACACTTGTCGGATTAATAATTTTGAAGAAACTAGTCAACAAGTCGGACAATCCGATTCTTGCCGGATCATATTTGACCTCAACCGTCTCTGCAAATTTACGGTCTTCACGAACAACGTCCTTATATGTCGGATTTTCCCCTATGCCATTAGCATAACCGGAAGTGACATCCTGTACGCCTGGAATGCGGGAAATGAAAGCTTCAACTCCCCAGAAACAGCCACCAGCCAAATAAATGGTTTGCAACTTACTATTGGTGTAATCAATCTTATCATTAGGATTTTCGGATCTTGTCGTCGTAGGCTCATTTTTCGCCAATTTCACCGATGATGATCCCGCGGTTTTCGAATCACCACTGATGCCAATTGAATTGGCACAAGCTGTAGCAAATAATAGGATCAGCAAGGTACTTACATACAGAAATCTTTTCATATCAATTCCTCCTATTCTACAATGAAAAATTAAGAGATTTTCTTGAAATTAGTTATAATCGCATCATTAAAATTGTGACCTGGCACTGACTTAGCGAGAATCCCATCAGAACCGATGTAATAAGAAGAAGGATAGCCCCTTACCCCAAATTTCTGAGCCCATTTTCCATCTTCATCGAGCAGCACCGTTAAGTTGCTTTTTTGCTCATCTTGCAGCCCATTAAACCACTCTGTAAATTCTTTAGAAGATTGCTCTCCTTTATAATTTGGACTAACGATTGTAATCACTTTGAAACCATTGTCTTGGCCGGCCAATTCATTCAATTCCTCCAACCCACCCAGACAGATAGAACACCAAGAAGCCCAGTACTTAACGTACACTTTCTCACCGGCAAGACTAGCCAATTCGACTTTATTCCCTTTCAGATCCTTCAGATCAAACATCGGAGCAGCCTGACCTGAATTCAACGCGGATTGCGTTGTCTTCGTAGCGCCCTTATCTCCACAAGCTGCAAGTACAAATAGGGAAAGCACAATCACGCTGGCGAGTAACCATTTTATTTTCATCATCACACAACCTCCAAACATTCATTAGAATATAGACACAATCGAGTTAAGATTATTCGTCATAAGCAGAACGCCCATCACGATGAGTAGAATACCAGAAATAACTTTTAGCTTAGGTAAATGTTTATTGAGCGCTCTTAAACGTCCTACCAACAAATCCGAAAAGAGGGACAGAATAAGGAACGGAATAGCTAGACCCAGCGCATAAATGAGCATATAACCTCCGCCTTGCAAGGAAGATCCTTCACTTGCAGAGAGGCTGAGCACCGCCGCTAATATCGGGCCAATACATGGCGACCAGCCGAAGCTGAACGTAAAGCCTAGTACAAATGCAGATGTGAAACCCTTTTTGCCATTCGTGCTAATGTTCAATCTTTTCTCACGCTGCATAAAAAGTAGATTAAATACACCTGTCTGAAAGATCCCGAATAGGACTACGATGGCTCCACAAATGATAATAAACCAAGAAGTGTTAATGACATTTCCGATAGCTCCGGCTCCAAAACCAAGTAAAACAAAGACGAATGAAATGCCTAATATAAAGAACAACGTGTTGCCAATTAAGTGCGGATGAATCTGCACCCTTCCTAATTTGACTGCTTTCGCATCACTGCCTGGCGTAACGCCACTGAGTTGAGCAATAAAGACAGGTAGCAGCGGCAAAATACACGGAGAGAAAAAAGAAAGCAATCCTGCAATAAAGACACTTCCCGCAAATACCTGATCTGTCAACATAACAACTGCCTCCTTTCTTAGTAATAGCTTACGACTTTCTCACCCAAATTGGCATACACGCAGATGATGACTTTCTATAAAATGATGATGTCATTTTGTAGATTTAACATAAAACAAAACTCCCTAATCCTGAGGATAAGGGAGTTTTGGCTTGTGCTTTACTTACATATCATTAACACATTACCGTCAGGATCCTTGAAGTTAAACCAATGATTATTCTGAATTTCCGTCAGTAATTGAACTTGCTTTTCTTTCATAAATTCGTAGGCTTGAACGATATCATCGGTGCGTAATTGAAACGCCGGAACTTTATACACGTGATCAGGAGCATAAATTTTGCTGTCCAAAACAAGACTCGGTCCTTCCATCGGTAAAACATAAATATGCCCAAATAATATTTCTCCATCCACGGGTAAGCCTAGAATATCACAATACCAATCACGGGCATGTTCGATGTTGCTGACTGGCATGAAAACTCCACCAATTTTATTTGTAATAGGATTCATATCTGGCCTCCAACGTATTTAATAGGCTAACGATTACTAATTTGACATCTTCAAATATTTTCCTTTTTAATGAATCTTTTTGAATAAAAATCAGATGATAATAAATACTAAAAAGGACAAAATTGGTAAAATTCAAACAAAGGGGTTTACATGTATGTCAATCGATCCATCAAAAGTGCAAGAAGGGCAACAAACGAACAACATGTTGACCAATCGGCAAGGACATCCGATCACGAACAACCAAAATATTCGGACCGTAAGTAATCGCGGGCCAGCGACACTTGAAAATTATGATTTTATCGAGAAAATCAGCCATTTTGATCGGGAGCGTGTCCCAGAGCGAGTCGTTCACGCCCGCGGTGCAGGAGCTCATGGCGTATTTGAAGCCTATGGTACGCTGGGAGAAGAACCCATTTCCAAATACACTCGCGCGAAACTGTTCCAAGAAAAAGGGAAAATGACACCGTTATTTGTTCGCTTTTCTACGGTGATACATGGAACCCACTCGCCAGAAACGCTCCGTGATCCACGCGGATTCGCGGTTAAGTTTTATACAGAAGACGGTAACTGGGACTTAGTCGGTAATAATCTGAAAGTATTTTTCATACGTGATGCCATGAAGTTTCCTGATATGGTTCACGCCTTCAAGCCAGACCCGATCACGAACCTGCAAGATGGCGAGCGCTTCTTCGATTTTTGTTCGAATTCCCCGGAAACCTTCCACATGGTAACTTTTGTTTACTCGCCATGGGGGATTCCAGCCAACTATCGCATGATGCAAGGTTCAGGTGTGAATACGTATCGTTGGGTAAACAATGAAGGCCAAGCTGTTCTCGTGAAGTATCACTGGGAACCCAAGCAAGGCATCAAGAATTTGACGCAAAAAGAAGCGAGCGAAATTCAAGCGACAAATTTCAATCACGCTACGCAAGATCTTTATCAAGCCATCGAGCGCGGCGACTACCCGGAATGGGAATTGCTCGTACAAATCATGAGTGACGACGAGCACCCAGAATTGGATTTTGACCCGCTAGATGATACGAAATTATGGCCGAACGATCAATTCCCATGGCGTCCAGTGGGCAAAATGACGCTAAATAGAAATCCAGAAGATTATTTTACAGAAGTGGAGCAAGCTGCGTTCGGTGTAGGCGTTTTGGTGGACGGACTTGACTTCTCGGATGATAAAATGCTTCAAGGACGCACGTTTTCGTACTCGGACACGCAGCGTCATCGCGCTGGCGCCAATTATTTGCAGCTGCCGATTAATGCACCCAAGAAACAGGTAGCCACGAATCAAAGAGGCGGGCTCATGCAATACAAAGTTGATCTGGCACCAGGTCAGAATCCACATATTAATTATGAACCCTCCATCTTGGGTGGGCTCAAGGAGGATAAACAACCAGGTAAAGAACATACGCCGTATATACAAGGAAACTTGGTACGCCAGTCCATCGACCGGAATAACAATACGAAACAAGCAGGAGAAACGTTCAGAAGCTTCGAAGCCTGGGAAAAAGATGAATTACTTTCGAATCTCATTGGAGATCTCTCCCGCTGTGATCAAAGGATTCAAGATAAAATGATTGCCCTCGCTGAAGAAGCGGATGAGGAATACGGTCGTAGGTTAAGAGAAGGCTTAGAGAAAGCTTCCAACGAAGGATCCAGTCAAAAAAATCTTGGCAATAAAAACGGCGACAAAGCTCCCCAGGAAGCTGTGCAAAAAGGACATGAAGCTGAGCCTTACTAATTCAGTTCAAAGAGGCTGTCCCGCTTTCGGGACAGCCTCTTTCTATCGAGCTATATATCTTTCAGTGGAGGCAACTTAGGCGGTTGAGGCAGTCCAAGTACACTACACATCCATCGTAATGCTGGACCCAATTGTAACCACTGAATAAATCGAAGCCGCGGGAGCCCAGGTATTGGTGGTTTCCCTGCTCTTGTAGCAAAGAATCCTGCTGAGCAAACTGCAACAGCTCGCTCAGCGTATTCGGGGAATGCAATGCCGTGATCAGCCATTTCCTTTTTGTAAACAGGCAATAACCTTTCAGCCGGTGGCCCTCCCTCCCCTTCTAGGCTTGGGAAGAAAAAGCCTACATCGAATAGTAAGGGGCCGCTGCAGGCTAATGCCCAATCAAATAGCACCAAACTTCCCTTTCGAAATCGAAGATTATCCGATCGTATGTCTTTATGGATCAATCCCCAGGGCTGGTCTTGGCGCATAAGTTCCATTTCGATAGGAATCAACACATCAATGGCCGAATCAAGCCAATTCTCTGCTTCTTCTCTATTCTCGTGAAACAGCTCAAGAAAATAATTTCTTTCTTCGCTGCTCTTTTTAATGGAAAGCCAGTTCTCGGTTACACCTCGGCCTGACATTCCTTCGACCTTACCAGTCTCAGAGAGTCCACGCACGTGAAACTCAGCTAGATCACGCATAGCTTGAAATGCCAATGACTCAGTCCAAGGCGGCACTTTCTTGCTCTCTTTTAAATCCTCTAGCAGTAGAAGATGCCAACCTTGAGTGCTTACTGACCCATAATAGTGAGGAGAAATTGGGGCAATCGCACTCACCTCACGATACACGGCCTCCTCTATCGGAAGCACTCTCCAATTCTCTGCAAGTGAACCCTGCCCTGCTCCCTTGGCAAATAACGTTCTCCCATCTTCCAAAAAAATTCGAAACGTTGCCGTCGGCCCATAGCCTCCAAACACACGCGTTGCCGTACGTATTGAGCCTGTCATTTTCTCTTCCACTTGTTTCCGCAATTCAAGGGGAACATCTCGCCAATATGGCTTTGGTTCACGCATTGCCTTTCACCTCATCTCTAATTTGTACGCACATCTCAAGATCATGGGATACTTGTTCCTAGACTGACGTTCATCTCTTCTTGCTTATATTTTAGCGCAGGAAATTGAATCGTTACCCTTGTTCCACTGGCTTCCGAATTATTGGCAATGTCGACTCGGTACCGTATCCCGAAAAAAGCTTCGAAGCGCTCTTTTACGTTCCGTATACCATAGCCGCCCGTGTTGCCTTCCCGCTGGGCATTCCAGTTCTGTTTCAGCCCAGCGCCGTCATCCGTGATATGGATAATCACTTCGCCCTGGGTTTCTTTTGCGCTGATGGTGATGTTACCGGTTAATCGCTCATTGAATCCATGCATAATGGCATTTTCTATGAACGGTTGCAACGTCATTTTGGGGATGTACCATTCTTGCAGGTGCTCTGCCAGATCAACGGATACCGTCAACCCCTCCTCCCAACGCAGTTGCTGGATTTGCACATAACACAGCGCGTGTGTAAACTCTTCCCGAATCGTGATAAGACTCTCGCCGTTCGATAGACCGATTCTAAACATTTTCCCCATCAGCTCAAGAATCTGACTTAACTTATCATGTCCAGCTGTCAGTGCCATCCAATTTAATTGATCAAGCGTGTTATATAGAAAATGGGGGTTTATCATCGCTTGAAGCGCTTTAATTTCTGCTTTCTTTTGCTCTTTGTATTGATTCTCTAAAGAAACATATAACGACTTAATCCGGTCCATTAATTTACGATATCCGGAAAATAAAACACCAAATTCATTATGATAATCTTCCGGTAGATTCACTTTGTTCGTGTTAGCCGTATATCGCCCCATTTCGTGGAGCAGCTGACGGATTGGTGTCATAAATAGATGGGAAAAATACAGGGTAAATAATAAAGCAATCAGAATCGCGGAAGCACCAACTAGTGATAAAACAGCTGAAATATGAACACTGCCTTTTGTGATTTGGTTTAGTGGCGTGAGCTGAACGAGCATACAACTGGAATTATAATGCATCGCCCATACCATTAAGGTATTCTTTTGAGAGCTTGCAGATTCATTACTACCGGGAAGCCCTACTTTGATATAACCGCTTTCATTATTCATGTCCAGCAGATAGGACTTAATCTTCTTCGGTAACGAAGGATCACCAATGTAAGTAATCACTCTCCCCCCTGAATCTAAGAGGATCCGATTGGATGTGGGGATTTCACCGCTGATTTGCTTTTGAATTGATGACGCTTTCAAGTTTAGCATCATGAAGCCTTGGTATTTCCCACTATTCGAATATATTTTGCGTGCGAAGCTGATGACTTCTATTCGTCCTTGATTGGAAGAAATGGTATGTTGGCCAATCCATGCAAAGTCTGCATTTTCAACAGCATCATACCAGCTTTGATCTTTGGCTTGATGAATATCAATAAATGAAACAAGACTCTGAGATTTCGACGGAATCGCATTCCCCGTGTAATAATCAATGGATTGAATAATCGGTGTTGAATAGGCAATATTACTCAAAAATGATTCTAGTTCTTCGCGTTTCTGATAATTGGCATAGGAATCATTCGTCGTATCCGGATATTCGGTTATCACAATATTCCTGGTTGCAGCCAATGAAATTTGTTCAATTGCACGCATTTGAATTTCAATCTTGTTATATAATTCATTCAAATTTTCTTTTTGATAATAGGTCGTTAACCGCACCATCTCTTTTGTAGAAAGCGTATAGGTTACCAAGATGACAATCGTGAGCAAAATGAGGACAAAACTTGTTAAACCTCCAAAAAGTAAATAATCAATTCGGTATCTTTTGAACATCTTCTTCATTCGTCATTCCGCCTTTATGTCAGTAATTCGGCAGGTGTGATACCAAAGTATTTTCGAAAAGTGGTACTAAAATAAGGGATATTATTGTATCCCACTTTATTGGCAACCTCATAAATTTTATATTTTCTTTCCAAAATAAGCCGTTTGGCCTCTTCCATCTTCACACTGATGATATAGTTGTTGATTGTTTCTCCTGTTGCATTCTTAAAGATCTGACTTAAATAATTCCGAGAGATATATACTTTATCAGCGAGCTCTGCAATCGTAATATCATTTGCATAGTTCTCACGAATATATTGTTTGATGAAATCGATAGCCATCTTATGCTTGAAGCTTTCTTGCCAATGCTGATTCATACAAATTCGCTGAATAATGCTGTGTAACCATGCTTCATACTGGTCAAACGTAAATATTTTATTCAATTCGCTATCCATACTATGATCCTGAAAAATCTCCGTCAACCGGATATCCTCATCCGCAAGCGCAAAGCTGAAAATGGCCCAAAACTGCGCGCCAAGCAAGCTAAACCGAGGAGGGATTGGGCTTACCCTTAGGTTAGCCATATAGCTATCAATCATCTTCTCAGCATTCTTGCCTTGTGTTGTTTTGATGTCCTCAATGATTTGTTGATAAAACTTGATCGGTTTGGACGTCTGCTGGATGTGACTTGATGGGGAGTGTTCTGTACTTTCATACTCAAACACGCCTGTTGATTGCAGCACCCTGACATCCGGGACCAGCGGCTGAAAAGCCTCTTCCAATGAATCCGATAGATTGGACCAATTCTCTGTAAATCTGCCGATGCCAATCCGGATGGTAATATCGAGATAGGCTTGTACACAATCTATGATTTTCCTGGCAATAGTTTTTATATGATCAATGTGTTCCGAATAACGCGCATTCTTCTCAAAATGAAGAATTAGAGCAGCATGATAACCGTGCAATTCAACATAATCATAGGATCTCTTTTCTGTCTGGAGGATTTCTTTCATAATATTTTTGATCGCAAATCGAAATAACAATCGATCTTGTGTCCGGACATCGGAAATTCTCGACGTTCTTAGAATCTCGATCCCTAGAACGATATGACTCTGATCATCTCTAGTCTTACATAAAAGCGTCATCTCATTCCAATTGCTAGCTGTTCCCGTGACGACTGTTTTCAACTGTTCTTTCCTCACGAATGGCTCATACTCATCAATTTGGTCTCTTAGTTTCTCCCGCTCGTTCTTTGATTGAATATCATGCTTGATGGACGAAATCGTTCGCAGCAGCACTTCCGTAATTGTGTTTCTAGAAACCGGCTTTGATAAGTAATCCTCTACTTGAAGTCTTAACGCTTGACGAGCCACTTCAAAATCTGCGTATCCACTATGAATAAGAATCTTGCCTTCAAAACTCTCTTTCCGTAATGTCTCTATCATTGTCATTCCACTCATAACAGGCATGTAGATGTCTGTTATGACGATATCAGGCTTCTTCTCTCGTATGAGTTCTAATCCACGCTCTCCATTCAGCCCTTCTCCAACCAACTCGGCTCCGATTTCTTCCCAAGGAATCACTTGCTTCATTCCTTTGAGCACCTGGCGATCATCATCAATGATTGCAACCTTCCACATCTCGTTGCCTCCTACTCAAAGGTTGTCATGTCAAAGCACCCCTTAATTATAACATCAGAATAACCTAATCAGGGTTTCTATGTTAACTAAGGGGTGCTAGCAATTACTTATTTTTCATATTCAGCAGACTTTTTCTTCAATTCGTCAAAGCCTTGCTCAATCTTCATTTTTCCGAACATAATCGATTCTGTTACTGTTTTGTAATCTTTCGTGTCAAAATTGTTCCAGCCTTTAGCACCTGGATTAAATTGTTGCGCTCCTTGTGTTGCCATGTTAATCATATCGATCGTTAATTTATCGGCAGCGCTGAATTTCGGTTGTAATTGTGCGAGAATTTTACTTGAAACAGGCACACCGCGTGTCGTTCCAGATATTTCTCCTGCCTCTGGATTGTTAATAAACCAGTCAATGAACTTTTTGGCTTCTTCTTTATACTGAGAATCCTGGCTGACGCTGTAGAAGAAGGTTGCTTTCAACCAACTTCCGCCCTGCTTGTCCTTTGGCATCGCATACACACCAATGCTGCCAGGCTTTAAGCTGTCCCAAGAAGAAGCTTGTGCCGCATGTGCTGCCTTGAAGATGATTTTGCCAGTAAGCATCAAGTCCTGTTTCGGATCCAAATCAACGTCACTGACGGATACATCTGCTGGTGGAATAATGCCCGCATTACGGAAATCTTCAGCCATCTTCATCCATTCCAGCCAAGTGTCCTTATCGAAATTAAACTTCCCATCGGGTGTGACGGGGTATCCTTTCCCTTTACTTAATTGATAGGATGTATACATGTCACGATTTCTCGCAAAATCTCCAATCACGTAATGATCCTTGTCCAGCTTGGACTTAATATCTTTGGCTAGCGTGAAAAAGGCATCCCACGTAATACCTTCTGCCGGAAGCTTGATCCCGAGTTTATCTAATGATCCCTTGTCATAAATGAGGCCCCAAGCATTCCCACCAAGCGGAACTGCCGTTTGCTTATCCTTGTATTTCCCAGCTTCAACTAGCTTAGGATCCACATCCTTTTCATTGACACTGCTGATATCCGCCAACTGGCCTCTTGCGTTCCAATCTGCCAGCCAAGCTGCATCCATCTGGATAATATCAGGAGCATTCTTGGCTGCGGCTTGCGTGGTCAGTTTATCGATATAACCGTCAAACCCTGAGTACTCCGGTTCGAAAGTGACATTCGGATTATTCTTTGTATAAAGATCCAACATTTTCAAAGTCGCATCATGGCGAGGTTGAGATCCCCACCACATAATGCGCAGCTTAACGGGTTTATTACTTGTCGTAGTATTCGTTGTACTGCTCGGGCTCTTGCTCTCGGCTGCTTTAGGCGTTGAATCTGCTGCACCGCATCCTACTAACGATAATCCGATTGCTGTTGTTAACATGGCGATTGTCAGTTTTCTTCTCATTGTAGCCATACGTCATAACCCCTTCATTATTTAGTAGTTTGAATGTTCAATCTTCACTAACTATAGCTCTATCAAGTAATCATGCCTATGATAGTACCCAACGATTTGTTTCAAAATACTCCTAAGATTATCTCACCCTTTAATTCCTGTTGTAGCGATGCCTTCTACGAAATACTTCTGCGCAAATGTAAAAATGATTACCGACGGGATAATGGATACGAGCCCCATCGCCAAAAGCTGTCCCCACTGCTGAGCCGACTGCGAATCATTGAGCATTCTTAAGGCCAGTCCTACGGTATACTTATCGACCGAGTTGATATACAGCAGATGGCCAAAAAAGTCGTCCCAATTCCATAAAAAACAATAAATAATGACCGTCAGGAGTGCAGGTTTCGTGAGCGGCATGACGATACGCCAGTAGATTCCGAACCAGCTGCAACCATCCATTTTTGCCGATTCATCTAGTTCTCTCGGAATACCGCGTATGAACTGGACAAGCAAGAATACGAAGAAGGTTCCTCCTGCTCCTCCAGCCAAGGAGTGCGGCACAATAAACGGCAGATACGTATTAACCCAACCCAGATGATGAAACAGCGAATATTGGGGAATGATCGTGACTTGGCCCGGCAGCATGAGGGTTAGCATGAGAATAGCAAACCAGAAGTTTCGCAGCCGAAACTGTAATCTAGCAAACCCAAAAGCGACCAAGCTGCAAGAAATGACCGTCGTAAACAGAAGTCCAATGATCAGTTCAAAGTTATTGATATAAAAATCAGTAAACGAATGGCCAGGAATAGCATTCCAGCCTTTGGAGAAATTGCTCCATAGGGGATGTGCTGGGAACAACCCAGGCATACTCAGCTCTTGATTGGATTTCAAAGAAGCACCGATCCACCACAGAACTGGATAAACCATAGCTAAACTCAGGCATGCTAAGATGACATGAGTGACTAGATTTCTACGAAATAAAGGGGTTTTCATCTCTTGTCCTCCTTTTCAGATTCATAGAATACCCAATACTTGGATGAAAGAAAGATAACCGAAGTCGAAACGGCAATTATGAGTAACATAATCCATGCGAGGCTGGAGGCATATCCCATTTGCAGTTGACTGAAAGCGCGTTCATATAAGTATAAGGCGTAAACGTACGTAGAGTTCATGGGTCCACCCTGTGTGATTATCATCGCCGGCGTGAACATTTGGAAGGCTCCGATAATTCCCATAATGATATTGAAATAGATCGTTGGGGAAAGCATCGGTAACGTAATGTTGAAGAACTGTCTAACTTTACCCGCTCCATCCGCAGAGGAAGCTTCATAAAGGTCTTGCGGAATTTGTTTCAATCCCGCCAGAAAGATAACCATGGCCGAACCGAATTGCCATACAACGAGCAGAACCAATGTGCTCAAAGCTGTATCTGGGTTGTTGATCCAACCTATACCTTGAATACCGAATAGAGCAAGGACTTCGTTGATATAACCGTCTCTACCAAAAATATTTTTCCATAAAAGAGATACGGCAATGCTTCCTCCGATTAGTGAGGGAAAGTAAATCATTGTCCGATAAGCCGAAATCCCTCTAATGCTTTTCGCAAGCAGCATAGCTATGAATAAAGCAGCAATCAGCCTTAAAGGAACAGAACCAAGGACATAGAGGAATGTTACTTTGACCGATTGATAGAATCTAGTGTCTACCGTGAATATTTTCTCGTAATTCCTAACCCCTACCCAATTCGCTTCTTCAAGTAGCGAAAAGTCGGTAAACGAGTAATAAAGAGATTGAATCATCGGATAAAGCGTTAACAACAAGAATCCAACTAACCAAGGCGAGATAAACAAATGCCCGGTAATAAAGGAGTCCCATCGTTTTACTTTGGCAAACCGACGTTTGGATGTTGAGGTTACAATCGTTGTTTCCATCTAGCTCACCTCGTTATGTTTTTAGTTCATTATAGAAACAAACGATAGGCATTACTATAATAGTAAACTCCAATTTCTTTCAATTTACTCAGAAAAAAAAGCCCGCTAATGAAGCGGACTCATCTCGAAATTATTGGTCGTTCTGTATAATGTCGTCAATAACATGGAAGTAGTGGTCCATGATCACGACATTTGTGGTGAACAGTTGATTGAAGAGTTCCATCGTCAATCGATCATTCTCAACATCGATGCTTGTTCGATATCGAAGTTCCCCGTCGGTTGCATCCATCTCGAAGTTACCGATCACCAAATCATAATTCTCTTCGAAAAGGAATTTCGCCATCTCCGTCCGCTGCTCTTCTGGTACAGACGCCGGATAAATAGAAAATACAATGCAAATTTGCTTCTCTTCATCTGTGCGGACCAACACGATCCAGTCGCCTTGCTCACCCGAGAATGATAAACGAGCAATGGTTTCATCTACCCATTCAAATGGCAATTCCATCCGTTTGAGATAGTCATCTACCACCTCATTCAACGTTGATTTTACGAAAGATGAGGTTGCACTTGAGGCTGCAGACTCAGCCCATTGGGTGCGGTACCCTATTTTTAAAGTGCCGTTATCCAGTTCATCTGGCAATCTCATTTGCTGCTTCACTTCTGTGATCAGCCAGCTTTCGCTTTGCCGCAGAGGGCGCGATTCATCCGAATCTTCTATTAAGGATTCCAGGACATTTTCAACCTCAGAACCCTTGCGCAGAGCAGCTTGCATAAGGCTTTGTTTTAACATAACCTGAAGTTCTATAGGCTGATTCTCGTCGAATTTCACCTCTGAACCTCTGCTTATCGCTTGAACTAGCAGCCCCATCCATTCTCCGGCTAGCAATTGCTGATATACGCCCCATTCCACTTCAAGATAAAGCGTACATTGTGACTTTTCCTCAGATACGGTCAGGCTAATTCGTTTGGCAGCAGCCTTCAATGCCTCACCTATAAGGGTGACAAATACCATTTCGGTGTCAAAATCCAACCGTGATTGCTCCTCATTGCTGTTAGCGCTCAGATCAACCATTTACTAACCTCCTCTACGAAATGATATCTCTACAGACATTCTATTATGGCGTGACAACGGGTATCGGACTAGGGGTAGACGCTGTACTCGTTGTAGGAGTTGAGACCGGTGTTGTTTGATTACTTGCCGTACTTGCTGAACTAGTAGTACCCGTGGCTCCTGTCGCTCCTGGCGATGCAGTACTTGCAGTAGGAGTGCTTGCCGTTGGGGTACTTGCAACAGGCGTTGGCGCCGGACGGTCTTGGCCACCACCCTCAAAACCGATAAACTCATATTTCATGTCCTTATCTTTCCGGAATTCTAATTGTCCAAGTCGTTTGGACTTCTCTACAGCAACTTTTACAATCTCTGCATCAACTTCTAGCGATTTTACTTGACTAGCTGATATCGTTGTTACCCAAGGGCTTGTTGCTACGCTGCTACCATCATATTCTCTATGGAAACCTATTTCCAGCTTAAGGGAATTGGATAATCCAATTTTATCAACAGATTCAATATCTGATGCCTCTGAATCTTGGCCGGGCAACCAGGATCGCATCGTATCGTTAATGGTTTCATCGCCTTTAATCCGAGAGGCGAAACTTGCCCCGATATCATCGAAATAATTCCCCGTGTATAACGCATCAGTTCCAGCATCTACTAGACTACCAGTCACTTGTTTCCCTTTTTCTGCCTTAGAAGCGATTCCCTTCTTGAATAGAGCGGTTAGATTCTTGCCTCCGCCGATCGCAGCAGTGACAATTTTGGATGCATACTTGGTGAAATCTCCACCCTCTTCTCCGAATTGGGAAGGGATGCTTGCCGATAGCTGCAGATTCAATTCCTTGAGTTTGGTTTCGTCGCCATTCAAGAAGGTTGCAGATCCTTCAAGACCAAAAGCAACTTTGTCTTTACCAAATTCGATTTCTATTTCGGTTCCCGCTTCCACGGTTGTATTGACTTCGCCTTTGCCAATGCCTGTACCGCTCTTCTCAGCTGCTAACCGCTCTGCCGCAGACATCACATGACCTGCTGCATCCTTGCCCTTCGTCTCAATAATCTCCTTGTTATATTTACTAAGGCGCTTGAAGGCAAGCTCAGCAGAAAATGAAGCTACTCCTACGTTAGCTTCCATCGCCAACTTTATAAGTAAGCCAACATTTACCTCAGACTTTTCATCACCCATATTCATTTCTTCAATCATCATGGCCCATTTCTCAGCTTCAATCAAGCTTGACTCGCCGGATTTACCGCCTTTGCCCCAGAAGTATGCCTGCGCGCTTTCCGGCATCTGTCTGTATAAGCCATAAGAAAGTAAATTCATGACAGTAGCTGTATCCTTAGCTTTTCCTTCAAGGAATAACCCAAACCGTGCATTTGCATCAAAACCAAAAGTCGTAAATCCGGCACCGAAAGTTAATTGCGTATTTACGCTCAATTCATCGGCTTCCCGCTCTGCCTCACCTGCGAAACCGAACAGGAAGTAGGCATTACCACCACCCGCTGCGGAGGCAACTGGAATTTTCAACTCAAGTTCTATTGCACTTGAGTCCCCAGGATTAGGTGTTGAAATGTCGATTAAATGACCGAATATGGTTAAGCCAGAAGATAAGTCGCTTGCTTCCACGGATTTGACTAGTTTTTGAGCAAGTTTCTTCGTTTTTTCATCATTTTGGATCGCTTCTTTAATATGTGTGGTTTTGGCCGCATCTGGTAATGTCGCAGCAGCAGTCCCTTCAGCTTTTGTTCCCTTCGTGAGCTTTCTAGCTTCAAGTACAGCTTTATCTTTGTTCAATTTCAGTAATTTTGCTGCGCTTTCTTCTGCAGATTTGATGCTTGCAGCTCGAATTTTTTCCGGCGTTGCAGAAGCGTTTCTCGCTACTTCGTAAGCAGATGATTTGGCTGCTTTACTCATATCATCGATGGTAAGGCCTTTAGGAATAATTCTTTCCAAAATGAGCTTAGCCTCATCCCTCATTACATCGTCTACAAGGACTTTGGACTCCTTATGGGCTATAGCCTTCGTAGCCGTTTTCAGATATTCCTTTTGCATAGGGCCAACAGTACTTGTCGATGCCGGTGTTGCACTAGTTGGTGTTGCACTAATTGGTGATGCACTTGTCGGCGCACTTCCTGTAGGTGCCGCGTTTGTTGGCGCTGAAGTACTTGATGGATTGTCAATCGCATTATTAATCTGATCATTAACTTTAGTCCGCGCTGCCTTTTTAAGATCCTCACGATACGCATTCAACTCTGCTGATCTTCTGAAAGCTCTTCGTCCCACGCCTAATTTCGACAATACCGCCGAATTCATAGGATCGAACAACACAGATTGATAAACGTGTTCCATATCTTTGATGTCTCTAGTCGTCCCATCAACGGTTTCTTTCTTTACCACGTTTAAGTCGACCAGATTGTTTTCAAGGCCAATCCGTTTCGTTAACTCATCCGTTCCTGCCGTTCCTACACCAACGGAGTCAAATCCTGAAACACCTCCAGCGGCAGTTGGGGGAGCGAACTTCACGGCAATAGCCGCTTTGGAAGCCGTAACGGCAGTTGTAAATAATGTTTTAGCGTATGTATCTAGCTTTTTCTTTGCATCAGCAGCCGCTTTTGTTTTCTGCTTTTCGAAAGTGTCATTGTTTAAACTTGCAGTAACCGGATAGGCTTTATTCGCCTCTTCCTTCATAGCGGTTTTTTTAGTGTCAGCAAACTCGCTTGCAGCTACTTCAATGGCATATGCTTTTAACTTGGTGATCATGATGCCATCAGCTTTTTCTTGTGCAAACTTGTAAGCATCTTCTCTTTGTTCTGCTGTACCTGTTGCCCCCATGCTCGTTTTAATTTCTTCCTTTGCTTTTTTTACGACACTTTTTCGAATAGGATCTGCTTGCGAATCCGAAGTCAAATAAGTATCAATATATTTCTTCAATTTCTCACTTATGTCGGTATAAGAACTATCAACTAGTGACGTCACTTTCGCGTCGCGCGCAGTTACAAGATCAGCATTTCGCTGTTGCTGCTGCTGCGATACGACAGGAACTGGCGGTGCACTAGCTCCTCCCGCTCTTTGTATAACCGGATGCGTATTTCCCATCCTCTGAACCATACCCTGAACCGCCCTGTTGCCAAGGGTTCTCTGCATTTGCATAATGCTTGCAGGTGTCATTTGACGAGCATCCAAAGTGCTTGGAACCTCGGTCTCTGACCTACCCGGTTGAGCTTGAACCGTTGTTTGGCTGCTAGTTGTCCGATTTGCGGATGTATGTTCACTCACAACTAAGCCCCCCTTTAGCTACAATAAATCCACGTCACCGCGAAAAAACGCTCATGTTGTCGAATAATAGTTCAATTATACCATGACCACCACCAAGAATAGTGAAATATTTTATCGATAAAAAAACAAAAAACCGCGGAGCACCATGCCCTCGCGGTTTTTTCGAATGATCGTTGCCTTAAATTGATATCCTACCTTAGACCCATCTTAGCGACCAGCTATCTCAATCTCATCGCCAGGTGCCATTACTTTACCTTTCAGCCCTCGTGCTTCAAGCTGCTGCACGAAAAGTTCCGCGTCCTGCTTGATACCTGGGAACGTGCTGTGGTGTATCGGCACTGTCAGTTTCGCGTTGTACCATTCCGCAGCTTGCAGTGCATCTTCTGGTCCCATTGTGTAGAAGTCACCAATTGGCAAGAAGACGACGTCGATCGGATGGCGATCGCCAATCATTTTCATATCGCTGAACAAAGAGGTGTCCCCAGCGTGCAGGATCGTCAACCCTTCAGCGAACACGAGAAACCCGGCAGGCATGCCCGCGTACAGAATTTGTTTCGTTTCCTCGACAACAATGCCTGAACTGTGGAAGGCTTGAACCATTTTCGCCTTAGCGAAGCCCATATCGAACGTGCCTCCCATGTTCATACCGACACTATTCTTTACACCTTGCCAAGACATATAAGTCGCAAGCTCGACAATGGACACGACAGGTGCGTCATTATTAGCACTAGCAATAGGTGCAGCATCGAGAATATGATCCATATGAGCATGCGTCAGCAGCACGGCATCAACTTTGATGTCCTCAGGCTTAATCTTGGCTGTAGGATTACCGCTTAAAAAAGGATCGATAACAAGAGACTTCTCCCCAGTATGAATTTGAATACAAGCATGACCATGATAATTAATTTTCATAGAATCGTACTCCTTTATTTCTACAGTATTTATGTCTATTATTACATAAGATCACTTATTAGGAAACTTTTCATCGCGAATAGTGCACGCTTTTGGATGCATTTTTTTTGTAAACACACAATTCGTTATTAGACTCAATTAGTAAGTAGTATTCGTTAGAAGTCATTTTGTATCCCTGATTGGATAGGAACTTATTTGTCCTCCGTGGCACGTTTTTCAGATGGAATTTGCTAAATAACAGAGCGCAGTTCCTCTTAGACATGGTAATTGTACCTCTTCATAGAAAACAAAAGGGGCTATCTCATAAGTCAGTAATGACCGAGAGACAGCCTCTTCACCAATTCATCTATGTGGTCATGCAATTAATTTCAAACCAACGGCCGCGCTCAATACCATCGCAATGAACATAATTCGTTTCCAATCCTTGGATTCGCCATAAAAAAGCATTCCGACGATGGCTCCGCCGACCGTGCCAATCCCTGTCCAAACAGCGTAAGAAGTGCCCATCGGCAAGGTTTTCATAGCCAGGCTCAGAAGTGTGAAACTCATAACAATACCAACGATGAATAGGCTAAACGAGCGAATATTTTTCGTCTTATTTATTTGGTTCATCCCCACGACGCCTACGACTTCGAACATACCAGCAAACATCAGGAAAATCCAACCCATTAGATGACAGCTCCTTTCGTATTATTCTCTTTCGTAACAAATTTCAGTCCGAAAACACCGGATAACAGCAGAATAATCAGGAATACTTTCAGAAACCTGAACGGTTCTCCAAACAACAGCATTTCTACCAATACTGTGCCTGCTGTCCCCATCCCCGTAAAGACGGCATAGACGGTACCCACTGGTAGTTTCGTAGACGCGCTAATGACTAGATGAAAAGAGATATACATCGCAATGACTGTGCCTATCCACATCAGTGTGGTATCCGCATGTTTTAACCCTGTGACCCATAAAACTTCAAAGAAAGCCCCTATAAAAATATAAATCCAATTCCGATTCATGCTGTGTGATCCTCCTGTTGATTTACTTTTTGATGCCGCGCCAGTAGACGAACCAAGAAGCCTCGATTCTTTTCATCGATCTTTCGATTCCACCGAATAGCAATTCTACGAACATACCATCGAGCACAGCTAGAAAAGCAACTGTGGCCGTTTCACTGCTGACATCTTGACTAATGTTCCCTTCTGCAATTGCTTGCTGGAATAACGGAATTAACATCGATTCCACTGTATCTAAATAGTGATAACCCTTTTTGACAATGACATCATAAAGATGAGATGGCGGGAAAAAGGCTACACGCAAGAAAAATTTCGTATTATCATCCTTTTCATAACAGTCTTGATATTGAAGCAAGAAGCCATATAGCTGGTGGTCAACGGCAAGATCTTTATGACTTTCAAGATAATCAAGAACAAATGTCAATTCCCGTGCCAGCACATCGTCAAGCAGCGCAAGGAAAAGTTCATCCTTCCCTTTGAAATGCGTATAGATCGATTGTTTTTTGATGCCTACTTCCGTTGCAATATCCGCTAGTGACGCGCCTTCATATCCATTACTGGCAAAATGCTTGAGTGCAACCTCTTTAATCCTTGTAGCAGTCATATTTCATCACCTTCCGAACGTTCGTCAGGACGATTGTATCACGTTCTCATTCTTATGGCAACTCACAACTCTAGGCATAGAATGATGGGGAATGTCTCACGCGGGGCATAGGCACGAGTTATATGGCAAAGAAAATCCCTCCGTATTATGTTCCAAATGGCCTGCCTACACAATAACTTTCAAAGAAGTAGCAAAAGAGCAGTTGAAACTAGAAATCTAGTTTAAGCTGCTCTTTCTTTACGTATAAAAAACTCAGCTAATAACGCCTGTGTTTTTAATATGGACATGTATTTCTGTATTTATTTCAACTTTTTTATACTCCTTCTCCCAGTTCATATTTTTCCATAGGTCAAAATGGTTTACCTTCAGCCTTCTACCTATTCCAAGAGCATCGCAATTGGATTTCTGCAATTTATGTACAACTTCTACTGCTTGTTTGTTAAGTGATTCGCCTATATGTTGATTTAATTGCTCACGATCGATTTTTCGATTTATTTGACTTGGATAACTCATAATAGCACCATAAATGTCAAGCTTAATTAAACAGTTAATTTCTTGCGTTTCTTCATCGACAGAAAGCTCAAATTCTCGTTTTAATTTCTGCGCTTGAAAGGTGATAACACTGGATTTCTCTTCACTAGCAGCTCCCGATCCTGAGCTAATCTGATATGGAGTCTCCAATATGGCAAGCTTGCTTAACTTGTCCTTTAACAGCAATAACATGGTGCTCTCTTCGTGAGGCAGCATCGTTCCCGTATATTTATCACCATGGAATAAACTAATACTGTCAATGACTAAAACTGTATCCTTTACTTTACGAATCATTGGAAGTACTGCATCTTCACCAGGTTCTGTGATTTGACTCCATAAGGAAAACAAAGTCATTTTCGGAACCGTTGAATTACGCACGGATCCACGAATCATCTGCATAATCCCGAAAGCAATCGGGCTATTTTCCATATTTTCAAACGCCAATACATCAGAAGCTAATCCCTCACTTATTAATACATTCGATGCTAAGAAACCCTTCGGATTCCGGTAAAAACCCTCTAAAGGAGACAGAATGCCTTGCTTTGCGAGCTCCTCCCCTATAATAACGACATGCGTCTTGCTTGCTTCAACCGTACCTGGCAGCATACTATCGATTTTTGAACCAATAGAAGTAATGGATTCCCCTGTAGCTTGAACAAAATCATCTTTTACATCAAATTGTCCAGCGCCCTTGCTCTTCAAAATAATCGCTCGAACGGTCCCCTTCATTTGATTATCACTCGCGACATCCATGCTGATCCCGTTTACGATCTTCTTATTCGTTAGGTAATGAATATCCCAACACCCCGATAAAACCATTGAAAGTACTACTGTGCAAATCGCAATACTTAGCTTTTTCTTCATAAGGTGCCTGCCTTTTTGCTCTTTGTAGGCCATGTAGACACCAACCATAACAAAAGTGGAACAACAGTAATCATGATCAGATACCCATACTCCAACCATTTACTAAACGCATCCAGATTTTCTAAATTGGTTAAATACCAACTTATTAGTAAAACAAGCAATCCATTCAACCAGACTAACTTTCGATAGGAATTTCGATTGGCAGTCAAACTTTTTCCGGCTAATACGAGATAAGAGACGATTGTAGCAGTCATCGGAATAATCCATATTGTTAAAAAGATGAGATCCAATCGGTCAAATACCTGATACGTTAGCCCTTTAAATATGTACAAAACAGGTTCGTTTATCTTTGCTAACACTTTTGGACTGAACCCGATCAAACAAATCAATACGAAATAGGCATAAAATAGGGTTACAAAACCGTTAGCAAATGAAATAACACCAAACAACCTCTTTGAATTTGGTTGTACTTGTGAGAAAAAGTAGAGGAGCACTTCAAAACCAAGCATGGAAAAAAAAGTTTTCTCGCTCCCTTTGAAAATTTGCGTAACACCCGATTGCCCTACCGGCAGAAGGTTACTAGGATGCAAGTCATTTGAAAAATTAAAAATACTGAGCAACAGTAACACCCCAAACAATACGGAAGTTAGCACAAAAAATCTTCCAATAACGTGCAAATTTTCAAGAGCTAAATACAAGCTTGTGCCAATGATGAGTAGGAGTAAAACCCAACTAGGTGTAAATGTGAGCATCCAGGTATGTACCAATTCGACATAAAGTGTTGCCGCGTAGCAAGCTATGAGAATAAAAAAAGCATAATAGATAAGGTTAATTGCTTTGCCTACAAATGCCCCAAACAATCGGATCGTGATGTCACTTAAGGTGAGTTGAGGAAATTTTTTCAGCAAATTCCAGTAAATGAATAACAAAAGTTGTATGGCGAACCCTGCAATCAGAACTGAAATCCATGCATCCCCTTTGGATGTGCTCTGAATTTGTGAAGGTAATGAAAGAAGCCCAATGCCAATTTGTGTTTTAATCATTAAAAAAAACAATTGGGATCTGTTTATTGTTATAGTCAAGTGCGTTTCCACCTCCTGAGAAAGGATGGTTTCATGGAGCCTGTTTGGGAGGTTTGTGAATTCTTACTGATTTTCCATATTGGCAGTCTTACATACATATCTTTAAACCCATCTTTCCCACGGTTAGGACCAAATGGGGCGAAATAAGGTACTCCCAACGTCTCAATCTTGCAAAGGTGAACGAAGATGACCATCATCATGATGGAGATCCCGAATAAGCCAAATAAGGCAGCAGCAAGCATCGTGGGAAAACCTAATATTCTTAAGCTTGTTCCAAACTCGCTTAAAGGGGTTGTAAAGGATGCAATCGCTGTCAAGCCAATAACTACAATCATTGTATGAGACACAAGCTGGGCCTCCACCACGGCTGTCCCAATGACAAGCCCGCCAACAATCCCAATCGTTTGAGCAATGGGAGAAGGCAGACGGATTGAAGCCTCTTTCAGCAATTCAAGAATGATCTGCATGACGATTGCCTCTAGGATTGGGGGTAATGGCACATAGGTTAAAGAAACCTGAACAGAGTACAGAATTCCCATTGGAAGCACTTCAGAATGATAAGATACGATTGCAATATAGATGGCTGGCAAACTAATTGCGAGTAGAAAGCTAAGGAATCGAATGACCCGGAAAAATGAGCCCATAATCCATCTGCCGTTGTAATCATCCGGCGTTTGAAAAAAAGAGAAAAAGGTAATTGGGAGCACTAATACACTGGGCGTACCGTCAACAATGATATTGATTTTCCCTTCCATTAAGTAAGAAGCTGCCCGATCGGGCCTTTCGGTCTGCATGGTTTGTGGAAAAGGCGATAACGGATGCTCCTCAATCATTTCATCAATGTTGCTTACGGAATAGATATAATCAAGCTCAATCGCCGCTACCCTCTTCTCGCATTCGTCAACAACTTTGGGATCAGCCAGGTCTTCCATATAGACCAGCGCAACTTTTGTATGCGAAATTTGGCCTAATGTTAAGTATTTTACCTTCAGCTTTGGACTTTTGATTCGATTGCGCAGTAAATAGATATTGGTGTTTAAGCTTTCAATAAAACCTTCATGTGACCCCTTAATGATCTGCTCATCTTTGGGTTCTTCAATCGTTCGACCTTGAGTTTGCGCGGCTGAAAGCATGTACGCGGCTGATTCATTCTCTTGGAGAATCACGCAGAAACCAAGCAGCAGAGACTGCACGATCTCGTGAGCATCGTTTGAACTTATCACTTCGAATGCTGTTACGATCTGTTCGAAACCCCCTGATTTTGATTCCAATAATGGCTTAATTATGTTCAATTGAATGAGTTCAATTTTCACGAGAGGTTCGACATAGATGAAAGCACATGATTGACTATTAAACATGATTTTTTGAATCTTTAAGTCCTCTGTATGGGATAAGAATGCGTGAATTTGAGCAAATGTCAGATCGATATCACCGGATTTCAACGCAACTGCAGGCGTCTCTTTCATGCCGTTATCACCCCCTTTTGTATACATCACTACCTATTATTAACCAGCACGGACGTAATTATTTTCAAAAAAATGAAGGAAACAACTCCTGCCATTGGATGGGCTCCTTATAACGAAATTCGCTAATCTCACATAGCTCAAACCCTTGGTTTATCAGCTTTTTTGGTACGTTCAAGCTCGTCAAGAATAATTTTTTTAGAAGATTCTCATGGTTTTCTAATAAAGTGGGCTTGACCCTTACCAGATCAAGGTTTTCTCTTCCTCTAGCAAATTATAGGAGACTCCCAGTCTGCTATACTAAGCTCAGCTAAGAAATTAGCGCTCATAACAAGGAGGAGGACAATAACTATGAAATTACATCATAAATGGAGCAAGCGATTGGCTATTATGACAATTGGAGCAACCGTTGCTATCTCAGGAGGGGTAATTAGTAGTC
Source organism: Paenibacillus sp. J22R67 (assembly GCF_059692175.1). Classification (NCBI taxonomy): domain Bacteria; kingdom Bacillati; phylum Bacillota; class Bacilli; order Caryophanales; family Paenibacillaceae; genus Paenibacillus; species Paenibacillus sp. J22R67. The sequence continues at coordinate 344,845 of NZ_JCAUAX010000005.1, forward strand.
CACAGCCTACTCAAGCTGCTACTGATACTGATATTGCTACTATTGATGCTACAATAACTTCAACATCGAAGGCAGATAGCATTATCTCTTTAGGCAAAAGATATCTGGGCACGCCGTATAAATTCGGTGCTAAAGTTGGACAAACGCGAAACTTTGACTGCTCAACATTAACGAAATATATTTTCGGTAAATACGGCATCACCCTGCCGCGGACAGCTGCACAGCAATCAAAAATGGGTAGTTTTGTTTCAAAAAGCAATTGGAAGAAAGGCGATCTGCTGTTCTTCTCCGTTCCTGGTAGATCAGGAGTCGGTCATGTAGGCGTTTACGTTGGAAATAACAAAATGCTGAACACTTACGGTGCAGGCGGTGTGAAAATCACGACGATTAACTCCTATTGGAATTCTCATTACATGACAGCTCGACGTGTAATCAGATAGGGATTTCCGATAGAGCAACCAGACCAAGAACGAAAACTTCAACGAAATACATCCAAGAAGCTGCCCTTGTAGTTAACACTACTATCAGGGTCAGCTTCTTTTTAATTTCCACGTGAGTCTCCGTGTTAGAACCTGCCCAACGGTCCGTAAATGGCAAAAAAGGATGGTGTGTTTCTTTTTAAAACAGGCAATTGGTACGGTCTAAGGCAGAAATGTACCTATCCACCTTCAGAAATGATCTTATATAATCGGACATGTGCAAGTGCGGTAGCGCTTACATAAATGAACTCATTTCAACAACAAAGGAGACAAGTGAAGATGAAAAGCAGATTGCAACGCCGAAGGATGCTAAGGCTGGGATTGCTGCTCGCTATTGTAGTCATTGCGCAGATCGGCTACGTCCCTCCCGGCGAGGGCAAAGTCAAAGCAGCCGACAACGGTTTGGCTCAGAAGCCTTATATGGGCTGGAGCAGCTACAGTATGCAGGTCTACGATGGTCCATCCGGCAACTGGATTTCTGAAGCAAAGATCAAGAAGATGTCTGACGCCATGCATGAGAAATTGCAGGCTCACGGATACAAATATATCAATATTGATGCAGGCTGGAACGGCAGCATGGACGAGTTTGGCAGACCCGTGCCAAGTACGACCCTATATCCAGGGGGATTCCAGAATCTCGTCGATTACGTCCACGGAAATGGGCAAAAGATCGGCTTGTATCTGATCCCCGGGGTTTCGCCTGAAGCGGTAACGCAGAACTTGCCTATTTATGATGCACCTGGCTGTAACATTGGTGATATCGTTGTAAAGCCCTACAAATTCGCAGATTACTGGAACATCGGCTACAAAATTGATTTCAGCAATCCGTGCGCCCAAAAATATATTGATTCCGTCGCAGATCAGATCGCTTCCTGGGGCGTAGATTTCGTCAAATTCGATAGCGTCACGCCGGGTTCTGGGCATAACGATGTCACCATTGATGCTCGTGACGATGTCAAAGCCTGGTCAACAGCGCTTAGTAGACATCATATTTGGTTTGAGCTCTCCTGGGCACTCGACCACAACTACGTGGATTATTGGAAAAAATACGCGAACGGCTGGCGTGTCGATTGGGATGTGGAATCCTATGACCGCGAGGTCGGGATGACGCAGTGGGCCAATATTGCGCGTTTGTTCCCTGACGCAGCACTATGGTGGCGCGATGCCGGACCCGGCGGCTGGAATGATTTCGACTCCTTGAATGTCGGCAACGGCGCTACCTCCGGTTTGACGAAAGACGAAAGGCAAACAGCGGCTACACTCTGGGCAGCCTCAGCCGCGCAGTTCTATACAGGTGATGACCTCTCGAACCTCGATGCCTATGGTCTTGACTTGCTGACGAATGATGAAGTCATCGCCGTGAATCAGGCTGGACGCCCCGTGCATCCGGTATCCACATCGACCAACCAGCAAGTATGGTACGCGAATAATGGTGACGGTACATACACAGTTGCCCTTTTCAATCTGGGCAACAAAGCAGCTCCTGTCACATTAAACTGGGGCGACATCGGTCTGAATGGCCCTGCTTCCGTTCGCGACCTATGGAGTCATACCGAGCTTGGCACTTACACTTCAAGCTATGGACCCGTTTCCTTGGAGCCTCACGCTTCTCGCTTGTTTAAAGTAACGGCACAAAGTGGCACTTCTTTCGTCAATGACGACGACACCGGCGTAAGATACACAGGCGATTGGACAAGAAACGGCGGCAAAGAACTAGCTCGTGATGCTCAGGATTTGTCCATTGCCATTACAGACTCCTCTCCCGCTCTTGCTAATAAGCCTGGAAATAATACGTCTCCACAAACGAATTCATTTGAAGCTACGGTCTCGCACTCTGTCTATATTAATGATACGGATCCAACGATCCAGTATTTGAACAAGTGGGGACATAACGGCGGTAGGCCTTACGGGGACTACCTGGATGACGTTCATTACGGTGAGCCTGACAACGGCACACAACCGGAGTTCAGCTACTCCTTCACAGGAACTGGCATTGAACTATTCTCTGAGCAAGGCACATCCAATGGACGAATGGACGTTTACATCGATGGACAGCTGAAAAGCACAGTCGATGCTGAAGGTCCGCAGTCATCGGGCTTATATTCGGTCTACCGCATCGCCGATCTTCCGCAAGGTCCTCACACGCTTAGAGTGGTAAGAAACGGCAGTGGCCAATACTATTTCATCTTGGACGCTTTAAAGGTGACAACTGAAACACTGCTAGGCCAACCTTCTGCGACCAGTTTTGACAAAGATCAGCCTACGGACATTACGACGAGTTTAATCCTTGGCGAAAGCTCGCTGACAGGCATTAATAACGGTTCCGCATTGCTGCAGCCAAATACCGACTACAGGATAAGCGGCGGCAATCTTGTAACGATTAGAAAAGAATACCTGCTCCAGCAGCTTTCTGGGCAACCTGTCCAACTGACATTCACTTTTGCCGGTGGAGAATCACAATCTTTATCCATCGCCATCACTGGGACGTCGCTCAATCCTTCAACTGCCGCCTTTGACAAGAAAACATCTGCACAAGCGGACGTCTCTACGGCGCTTACTCTTGGAAGCAGCAACAATCTGACAAGCATTATGAACGGAACACAAAGCTTAACACCTGATCAGGACTACACAGTTACGAACGGCATCGTGAAAATTTTTAAATCTTATTTGAACCAACAGCCTGTAGGACTAACGAATCTGATCTTTACATTCAATTCGGGCAGCCCGCGTACCTTAGCCATAACGATCAGCAACTCTTCTTCCCCCGGAAGGTTCACTTACATCAACGATGACAACGCGGAAATCCACTATACCGGGGCTTGGAACCGCAGTACAAACCGCCCTTTTAACGATTACGGCAAAGACGTTCATTATGTCGAGCCAAATAACGATTTCTTCACTTATACCTTTAATGGCACAGGCATTACTTATCTAACAGAAGTCGATCAAGGCCAAGGTGACGTAGACATCTACATAGACGGTCAGCTACATGGAACTGCTCATACTTTCGGAGCGAATTCGCACAATGTAGCCCAACAGGAAGTCTATACCGTTACGAACCTGACACCTGGCATTCATACACTGAAAGGGGTCAAAAAGTCAGGCCAGTTCATGCTGCTCGATGCGCTTAAAGTGCAGCAACCCGAACTGATTGACATCTCAGCCGCTGACTTCAACAAAACGGCTGCTGCAGACGTGAATGTCAACATCCTTGGCAATCCTGATAGTTTGCGCAGCATTTCAAACGGCGCCAAAACACTCGTCAGTCCGACCGATTATGAAATTAGCGGCAAGCAAGTGACGATTAAAAAAGAATATCTCGCTGCTCAACCTGTTGGCAACTTGAAGCTTACTTTCTCTTTCACAGGCGATTATGCGGACGATGTCCATGCAACTTCCGTGAACGGAGACTCCTACATCTATACCTTCACTGGAACCGGTATCGAACTCCTCGCACCAACTGGGCCGGAGCTCGGTGACATCGCTATCTATATCGATGGCGAGTTGAAGGAAACAATCAATGCCCATTCAGCCATTCGGAGCGCTGGACAAAGTCTATATCGGATCTCTTCACTTACGAAGGGCGCTCATACTCTGAAAGCGGTCAAAAAATCAGGCAGCTACATGCTTGCAGATACCTTCAAATTTGAAATTACCGCGAATAGCGGCACACCTTCCGTCCCTCAATCTGGCGGCGGATATGGAGGTGGATATGGAGGTGTAATTGCTAACACCAGCGCATTTAACGTCGTCCGTACGCCACAAGCTGATGGAACGAGCAAAGAAGAAATCAAGATTTCCGCTGATCATGCGAGAATGTTAATTCAGAAGTCTCAGACTTCTGGCTCCAAATCGGCTGTTATTACACTACCCGATGCCAAAGATGAGGTATCCATGACCCATGTTCAGATGAGCAAAGAATCGCTGAGCTTGCTCGGTGACAGCGGATTGGACCTAGTCCTCGATACGGCGAATGTTAAAGTCCAGATTTCGAACGACTCGCTGAAAAGTTTGAAAGACGATACTTACTTCAACCTAGTTCCTGTCAAAGCTTCAGGTGCCGGTCAAGATTTGGAACGGCGCGCTAACGCGGCGACAGTTGTACTGAGCGTTGCCGTTGGCGGGAAAGCCTCTCTGGTTGGCCGTCCGGTAGACATCGTGACTAATCTGCAAAATCAAGAAGTCACCCTCTTCCTCCCGCTGCCTGAAGGTTTGAGCGATGCTGGAATTCAGCAAATCGGTGTATACGTTGAACACAGTGATGGGACTAAGGAGTTTAAAAAAGGTACTGTCACAACGATCGTTGGCACCCACGGCATCCAATTTACGACTAGCAAATTCAGTACCTATGCGCTTATGAAAGTCGATGGCCGAACATTGTCCTTCTCGCACGAACCTTACATCCAAGGTTATGACAACAACTTGTTCCATCCGGACAACCACATTACCCGCGCAGAAATGGCTATGATTCTCTCGCGCATTGCGGCTAAACCGGTATCAGGCAGCAGCAGCGAATACGCTGACGTAAAGCAAGATCATTGGTCATATCATGCCATTACCCAGGTGTCACAGATGGGTCTGATGCAGGGTTACGCAGATGGCACCTTCAGACCTGATCAACCGATCTCTAGGGCTGAAATGGCAGCACTTGCTTCCCGGTTCGCGGTGAGTGCTACTGGAACTGGCGCTGGCTTTACCGATACGTCCGGCCTTTGGGCCGAAGATGCGATCAAGGCTGCCCAAGGTGCGGGCTACTTGAACGGTTATGAAGATGGCACCTTCGGCCCAGCCAATCCACTTACTCGCGCAGAAGCCGTTACCGTGATCAATCGTGTGCTCGGTCGAGGACCCCTTCACGGTATCATGCATTCGCCATGGCGTGATGTCCCAGACAATCATTGGGCTGTTAATGACATTGAGGAAGCTTCAGTCCTCCATTCGTTTGAGCCGCTAGCAACCGGTGGAGAAAAGAATGTGAAGTGATCCCAACCGCCGAGTTTTGGAAAAAAGAGGCTATCCCAAAGTCATCCAATGACCGAGGGAGAGCCTTTTTTTTGAACTTTTGGGAGCGCACCATTACAGCTCCTCCTTTCAACTTTTTGGGACTGCTTTCAGAGCACTAAATATTCCTTGACAGGAATATTCCTCGTAGAGTATATTAAAAACAGGAATTCTTGATAAACTAGGAGGCTGAAATGCAATGAAAAAAATTACGATTCCTTACTGGATTTTTACCGTTTTAGTGGTGTTATTTATGGGGGTTGGTGCGATTACAGATGCTGTCAAGGCGACTGCCGCGGTTGACCTCTTCAAGCATTTGGGTTATCCCGAGTATCTTCTCCCCTTTCTCGGAATTGCCAAGATAATAGGAGTCATAGCCATTCTTATCCCCGGTTTTCCACGAATCAAGGAATGGGCGTATGCCGGTTTGATCTTCGATTTAACGGGTGCTGTATACTCAACCATCGTTGTGGATGGCTTTTTGGCCGGATTGGGTTTTCTTCCAGGTTATATTATTATTGCAGGTTCTTATTTTTACTATCATAAAAAACAGAAATCTCGCTTGGTTTAAAAATGAAAAAAGAGCGGCTGAAGTGCAGCCGTTCTTTTTGTGATTGAAGCCTATCTTATACTTCATTTTAAGGTCTTAAGCTTTTGCCCCTAATTTGGCAAGATTGGCAAAACTAATCTCCAAGCTTTCAAATGGATTACGGTCATAACAATCGTCTTGCTCAACCGCTGCCCACTCCACGCCAATTTCTTCACATGCTTGAATAATTGATTTGAAATTCATATTGCCTTCTCCGACCTCAGCGAAACGCTGTTTCCGGTCCGGAGTCACAATCATATCCTTGAAATGCACAACTTTCATGCGTCCATCCATTTTACGTATCCACTCCACGGGATCTGCCCCGCCAGCTTGTACCCAGTAAACATCCAACTCAAAATCCACACTATCAGGGTCCGACATTTCAAATAAAATGTCCATGCCTGACTTCCCATCATATTTGGCGAATTCAAAGTCATGATTATGATAGATGAACTGTAAACCGGCATCCTTCAGCTGTTTTCCAAATTCAGAAGCTTGTTTGGCAAATGTTGCATAGCCTTGACTGTTTTCCCGAAACTCCTGCGGAAGACCGCCTAAACCAACATATTTGCAGTCCCAAGCTTGATGCTTCTTAATGACGCCCTCCATATCGTTCAACAAGTCGTTATATCCGATATGAGTGGCACAGATCGTCAATCCTTCCTGTTCTGCAAGCGCTTTAAATTCTTGAATGTCGATGGGTCCTACACCGGAAGCTTGTACGGCCTGATACCCCATTTGCTTTACTTTTTTCAAGCTTTCGCTAATATCAGCGGGTGTTTTCAGAAAGTTGCGAAGCGTATACAGTTGCGCGGCGATTCTCATTCCTATCACTCCATTCATCAAATTTGAGTCATTTCATATATAACATAGAATGAGGTGTTGAGCCACAAATTTCTTCCAAAAATAAAACTGCCGTTATATACACGGCAGCTTCGTTGGTGAATTAGAGTTCAATGGTTTTAGTTGCAACGTTATGACAAAATTCCCGGTCATGCTCCACAAACAGAATTGTCGGTGAATATTCGAGCAGTAACTCCTCAATCTGCATGCGAGAAATCACATCAATAAAATTAAGTGGTTCATCCCAAATATGCAAATGTACCTGCTCGCTGAGGCTTTTGGCAATTAACACTTTTTTCTTCTGTCCGCCGCTGAACGATGAAATATCCTTTTCAAATTGAATTCTGGAGAAATCCAGTTTTCTTAGGATCGATTTAAAGAGACTTTCATCGATCCCACAGTCGGCAGCATAGTCAGATAAATTGCCATGAAGATGAGATGTGTCCTGGGACACGTAGGAGATCTTCAACTGGCTATCCTTCCGGATATTGCCTGTATACGTCATATCTTCGCCGCAAATCAGCTTGATAATGCTTGATTTTCCCGAGCCATTTTGACCCGAAAGCGCAATACGCTCACCTTGCTCAATTGCGAAACTAATATCTGAGCATACGGTCTTCTCACCGTAATAGATGGAAACATGATCAAGTTCAACTAGCTGGTTTTTGTGAAAAGCAAGCTGTGATATCTCTAAACTTTCTGAGTTCTCGATATTTTTGAGAAGTTTAGACTTTTCATTTATAGCGGTATTTTGTCTTTGCTCAATAGCTTTAGACCGTTTCATCATTTTAGCGGCTTTGTGGCCAATATAGCCTTTATCTACCTTGGAACCGGAATTCCTTGTTCCATTTTTTGTTTTTTCCACTTCGTGCGACCAGTTGCCCGTTCGTTTAGCGGAATCTGATAACCGTTTGATGTCTTTTCTAAGTTTTTCGTTTTCAGCCAGCTCGAAGTGATCTTGCCGCGACTTATTTTCCCACCAGCTTGAGAAATTGCCTTTTTGGATCTCTATGTTGGTCTTATTGATTGAAAGAATATGGTCTACACAGTTATCAAGAAAGGATCTGTCATGGGACACCAAGATAAATCCACTTTTCGACTTGAGATAGTCACTGACCAGTTTTCTTGCTTTCATATCAAGATGGTTGGTCGGTTCATCAATTAACAGGAAACTATTTTCTTTGATGAACAAAGTAGCCAGCAGCACTTTTGTTTGCTCTCCGTTAGACAAGGAGTCAAATGGCCGGTATAAAACATCCTCCGAAACCTTCAGAAGGGATAGCTCGCGCATCAGCTGCCAGTGAAGATAGTCTGGATAAATGTCGCTAATGACATCAATGGTATTATTACTTTTGTTCTCGACAGGAAACGGAAAATATTCAAAGCTGACATTAGCCGAAATATATCCACTGTATTCAAGTTTACCAAGCAATAGATTGAGAAACGTCGTCTTCCCTCTGCCGTTTCTTCCTGTAAAGCCTAATTTCCAATCGGTATCAATTTGGAAATTGACGTTTTCAAATATGTTATCGTAACTTCCTTCATAGGCAAACGTCAAGTTTGTAACATTTATTAATGACATAGAAAATAATCCTCCTGTATGAAAAAAATAAAAGCTACAAGAAAGTTACATTCTTGTAGCTCAAATAAATACAGTTAATTAACCCCTACACGGAGTTAAATAAGGATATCGTTTGAGTGAAAGAAAATGTAACTTTCTTGCATACGAAATAAAACATGCGAAAATCGCTTTATTGTTTTATCGTTAGCAAGAAAACCTACATTATTCTTTCAACTCCAGTCGTCAAATTTAATTGAATTATAACAGACTGATTTTTATAAATCAATAAAATTAAGCCCGGCGATAAACTGGAGCACCCATCGGGGATGATCCCGCGCCACCATCTACGCTAATTTCAGCACCCTGAACAAATGAGGAATCATCTGAAGCCAGGAACAAAGCAACGTTGGCGATTTCCACTGGTTCACCAAAGCGGTTTAGCGGTACCATAGGCGCAATTGCAGATTCAACTTGTGCTAATCCTTCCGCTTGGCCCCAAATTGGTGTACGTGTAGCCCCAGGAACGACTGTGTTTACTCGAATACCGAGTGGTGACAATTCGGAAACAAGTACTCTTGCCATGCTAGTCACTGCGCCTTTGCTTGCAGCATAAGCAGCATAGCCCGGGCTTCCTGCTTTAGCAAGCACAGAGCCGTTTAAGATTACTGAAGCACCTGACTTTAGATGAGGCAATGCAGCTTGAACGGTGAAAAATACACCAGTAACGTTGACTTGAAGAATTTGCTCAAACAGAGAAAGTTCAGTTGCTCCAACCGGTGTATTGCCAGAAATACCGGCATTAGCGAAAACAACATCCAGACGACCGAATGTACGGACCGCTTCAGATACAGCTTTTTCCGCGCTTGTTGGATCTGTTGCATCAGCCTGAACAGCTAGTGCATTTGAAGCACCCAGCTTTTCTACCGCGGCGTTCAAGGCTTCTTGGTTACGACCCGTGATTACCACCTTCGCACCTTCTGCTATAAATAATTTAGCCGATTCAAAACCAATACCACTGCTTCCTCCCGTAATTAAAGCCACTTTTCCATTTAATTTTCCCATCGTTTATCTCTCCTTTATGAATCAAAAAATTTTATTAAAGAATGAACATTCTCAAAATATTAAAAAAAGTGTCAATCCGTGTTTCTTTTTTAAAACCGGTATGACCTCTTCCTTACAGATAGTATCTTAGCATATTGAGAACGATCGGTAAAGAAATATTTTGTAACGATCATTCTCATAAGTTCTTCTAGTCCACTTTCCCTTGAATAGCCTGCTAGAAATGTGGGGAGAACAACTAAGAGCCGCATGGCACTTTCACTTTCATTATCATTTCTACGGCTTGCCGCTTAGAACTTGCTGCGGTACTCAGAAGGTGTCGCCCCATACTGTTTCTTAAAACTCTCTCTGAAATAATCCTGATCTGTATACCCAATCCTGTCGCTCAGCTTATATTTCCAAATCCTCCTAATCTGCCTGTGTAACGGCTTTTCTTTTGTGTCTGTGACGCTGGCGGTCACCAGTTCCATTTCTATATCCTCCTGTCCGACCTCTATCTCTAACCTTCCAACCAAGTAAGTGTTTACATGAATAAGCTTAAAGGAAATCGAAGGGGTGGAAAACCCGAGCGAAGGACAAAAATGCAGGGTAAAAGTCTTTTTTCTGAGGATTTTTTAGCAAGGTAAAAAGCTTGTTCACACAAAAAATTGCTTTGCTGACGATCATGTGTTAAGATACTATTATAAATCGACTTCAGCATAAATTCACATATTGAAAAGGTGATCATTTGTGTAATGGTAACTTTTTCAATGTGTGATTTTTTTTGTCGAAAAATACATGTTAAATAACTTTTTGGAGGTAACATATTATGGAAACAGGAACAGTGAAATGGTTTAACGCAGAGAAAGGCTTTGGCTTTATCGAAATGGAAGGCGGAAATGACGTATTCGTACATTTCTCCGCAATTCAAGGCGACGGATTCAAATCTTTGGACGAAGGTCAACGCGTTCAATTTAACGTAGCTCAAGGCAACCGCGGTCCTCAAGCCGAGAACGTTGTAAAACTGTAATACAGATACACAGGAAACTGTCCTTAACATGTGTTAAGGGCAGTTTTTTTATCTAAGGAGGAGTACACGATGTATTTTCGAAGAAAATCAATCGAGGAGATCCCTCAGGAGATCACCAAAATCTGGGCCTGCAAGAAGGACGATTGTAATGGTTGGATTCGAGATAATTTTGCCTTTGAATACGCCCCAACTTGCCACCAGTGCCTCTCTCCCATGATTAGCAGTGTAAAAATGCTTCCAATCCTTACCAATCCAAACACAGATATGAAGTCCCTTATTAAAGGAAGACAGATTTCGTAATAATCGTTTCAATAATAAGGAACATGCAAAAAGAGGCTGTCCAGCGATTCTGCGGCAGCCTCTTTTTTGCATATATTTATGTAGCAAAAGCAGCGGTAAACCGTGCTCCATCCCTTATATTTCAGCTTGGAAAGGTCTCTTTTAGAAATTGTATCGACTGGTTAATTAACGCCCTTAAGACCTCAACATGGATATCATCTACTTTATTAATGTAGACACAAGCTTTCCCAGTTGTATGCTTTCCGAACTCCCGCAAGAGTGACTCCCGCTGCGAGTCGCCTAGTACGAAATATAAACTAATCTTGCCTTTCCTTGGCGAAAATCCAACAAGAGGCGCATCACCTTCATGTCCGCTGGCATATTTGTAATGATACGATCCAAATCCTATGATACTAGGTCCCCACATCTTCGCGGGGTATCCAGATGTTTCCGTAAAGATATCCAGAAGCTTATAGGCATCTTCACGCTTCTTGGGACTATCAACATCCTCAATAAACGCAATAACACTCGTGTCGTTTTCCTTCGTCTTTTGTTCATACATGGGATACAATCACTCGCTTCCATAAGATGTACCGACTTGAAAAGTAACGTATCATGAGTCGCTACAGCTTGTCAAAACAGCATCTTAATATCGTCAACTGATAAAAAATAATTATAATGATTTCTTCATGATGCCAACAAGGTTGTCCATGTGATAATCTAATAATAATTAATACGAACGGAGGGGTTACGTGTGATAGATTTTATCCGAGTTAGATCTTTGCGCCGCTAATTGAATAGCGCTCAAGATTCTGTCTGTGTACAGAGGACTCAGGATAAGTTTGTCCATTAATAACCCTGAATTGTTGCACCTATCGGTGATCAAGAAGCTCAGTTGTAGGAAGGTGACCTAATCTTCACGGCCAACTGTTGTTTGTTCTTGTGTTCACTACGGTAGTCAACGTCCTCTCAACCACCGACAACACAAGCCCCCTGCTTGTGTTGTTTGTTTTTACTCCCAATTTTGAAAGGATGATGACCTATGGAACAACAGAAAGAGAAAGCGATTATTATCGGTGTTAATCCACCAAACCGAATTGATTTTGCCTATTCGATGGAAGAATTGAGCAACCTGGCTGAAGCTTGTCACATTGATGTGGTTGGCGAGCTTTCGCAGAAAGTTACTCGTGTGAATCCCTCCCACTATATTGGAACAGGAAAAATGCAAGAGTTATCTGCCTTAATCTCAGAGAAGGATGCTTCAGTCGTTATTTGTAACGATGAGTTAACGCCCTCTCAGATTCGAAACCTGGAATCTTCTCTTGCCTGTAAGGTCATTGACAGGACGATCTTGATTCTAGACATTTTTGGGGAGCGTGCTCAAACAAGGGAAGCCCAGCTGCAAGTCGAGGTCGCACAGCTCCACTACATGCTCCCAAGACTCGTCGGACTGCGAGAGTCCTTAGGACGTCAAGGAGGCGGAGCAGGCTTGAAAAATCGGGGTTCAGGTGAAACGAAGCTCGAGCTCGACCGCCGTAAAATTGAAGATCGCATCGCAGCCTTACAATTGGAGTTAGAGAAGCTTGTAGGCCGGCGTCAAACACAGCGAAAGCAGCGGCGCAAAAACGAGGTCCCGGTTATTTGTCTCGTTGGCTATACGAACGCTGGCAAATCAAGTTTAATGAATGCCATAATTGAACAGTATAACCCGCGAGCACTTAAGCAAGTCTTTACCAAAGACATGTTGTTCGCCACACTGGAGACTTCTGTTCGAAGCATCACCTTGCCCGATCGTAAAACGTTTCTGTTAACAGACACGGTAGGGTTCGTAAGCCAGCTCCCCCACCATTTAGTAAAAGCATTCCGCTCTACTTTGGAAGAAGTCGCGGAGGCAGATCTGTTGATCCAAGTCGTTGACGCCTCTAACCCAGAATACGAGAAGCACATTCAGGTAACCAATGACACGTTGAAGGAGCTAGGTGCAGATCATATTCCAATGATTTTTGCTTATAATAAATCTGATTTGACCGAGCAAGTCTACCCTCGATTAGAAGATGATCTTGTCTACCTCTCTGCAAAGCAGAATAGCGGAATTGAAGAGCTAACCAAGCTGATTCGCGAACGCATTTTCCAGAATTACATGGCCTGCGAAATTTTAATTCCCTATGAGCAAGGTCGATTGGTCGCTTATTTCAATGAACATGCACATATTCAGTCAACCATCTATGAGCCGGATGGCACACGTCTTAAGCTGGAATGCCGTGTATCCGACTTTCAACAGTTTCGCGATGAATTCCAGCAGCTTTAAGGTATGAGAGCATTAGAAAGAGCATGAGAACACCAAAATAAAAAACAGCGCATCTGAAAAGATGCGCTGTTTGTGTATAAAGTATGATTCTTAGAATTGCTTTGCAACTTCTTTCGCTTTAACAATTGCATTTGCTTTAATTTCTGCAGCTTTATCAGGTGCAGCAGCCATTCCTTCAACGAAGATGCCTTCGAAGCTAGGTACGCCAGTGAACATCATGATTTTTTTCAAGTAGCTGTGTCCTGACTCGAAGCTCACTGCTGGACCTTCTGTGTATACACCGCCAGAAGCTTGGATATGAACGGCTTTCTTGTTGTTAAGCAAACCAACAGGACCTTCAGCTGTGTATTTGAATGTTTTTCCAGCTGCACAGATCGCATCGATGTAAGCTTTCATAACTGGAGGGAAAGAGAAGTTCCACATTGGGGATACATACACGTATTTGTCTGCGGATATGTATTGATCCACGATTTCACCAAGACGTGCAATTTTGGCTTGCTCATCTGCCGTTAGTGCGCTGAATTCAGTACCTGCGCCAAGTTTTCCCCAACCGCTCAATACGTCACCATCGATTTGTGGAACATTCGTTTTGAACAAATCTAAATGGATAACTTCGTCACCAGGATTTGTTTCACGGTAAGTTTCGATAAATTCTTTACCAACCGCCATGCTATAGGAAGCTTGGTGATCATTTGGGTTTGCCGTAATATAAAGTACAGTTGCCATGGTTTCACTCTCTCATTCTGTAATTTAATTTGTTACAATTTATATTATAACTTATTTTTAATAAGTTGCAAGCAAAATGTTATTTATCTACTTTCAGAGTATAACACAGTTTAAATAAGCACTATTATTTAACAAGAAAAGGCCGCAAAAGGCAGCCTCTCTAGCTCTAAACGGTAAATGCGTGATTACCTATCGTAATCTTCGTCATTCTTTTTTTACTCCAAGCTGCCTTGGCAATAACAGGATTGTAAAAATAAAGAGCACCAGTTGTTGGATCCACACCATTCAAAGCGGCTATAGCCGCGCGGTAAGCTGTTTCATTAGGTTTGAGAGTAAACTGGCCATCATCAACAGATGAGAATTGACCAGGCTGATGAATAACTTCTGTGATGGAATCTGGAAATTGTTCGGATTGAACGCGATTCAGAACGACAGCTCCTACAGCAACTTGTCCTAAAAAGGATTCCCCGCGAGCTTCGGAATGAATGATTCGTGCCAGCTCGTCCAGCACCGACTGTTTGGGGGAAATGGTTTTCTTCAGCTTCGACAAGGTCTGCGAATCGGCTTCACCATCAGCTGTCAAACCGTAGCTGGCTTGAAATTTCTTAACCGCACTTTTCGTTTGGCTACCGTAAAAGCCAGTAATGCCAGCATGAAAGTACCCGAGAGCGCTTAATCTTTCTTGCAAATCCAATACTTGGTCACTTTGCGCGCCCTGGGATAAAGATTGCGCGCTGACCGGAGCAGCCATCCCCATGATACCAAGGGAACATACGCAGATTAGAGCCTGTACTTTTTTCTTCATGTTTCAAGATAACCTCCTCTTCCTTTTACGCGCTGCATGTGGCAACAACAGACAGCATTACAAATTTAGGGGTGTTGATCCGACGCAAGATGTCGCCATACACGCTCTACTTATAAGAACCAGCTTCAAGCTGTAACTATACACTTCGGAAGATAATCCCTTTAAAGGTCGCAAACAAAAAGAACCTGAGGATTAATCCCCAGGTCCCTACTCCTTATAACTCTTTATTTAACATCATTTCGAGTACCAATTTATCCATTTCGGACGTTGCCTCATTCCCGATCCGACAGAAGTTATCGATCGTATTCTCAACGTCATTTTCAATGAATCCATTGGTTGAGGAGATGGATTTCCCTTTGGACGCCAGAAGTGCAGATTGTACCGCCGCGCTCGTACAAGTCGCAACTTTCATGGCACATCCGCCTTTGGCCCCATCACACATCATACCGGTCACATTGCCGAGCATGTTCTGGATAGCAGCTCTGATCTCGGGTTTCCCTCCGCCAAGCAGGTAGGTTATCCCGCAGCTTGCCCCTGTACCAGATACGGTTACGCCACATAAGGCGGATAATCGCCCAAATTTCGATTTAATATGAATTGTAACCAAATGGCTTAGAGCTACTGCGCGAATGAGTTGCTCCTCAGACGCGCCAAGCCTTTCTGCAGCCGCTACGACAGGATTCGTCGCGGCAATCCCTTGATTGCCGCTGCCTGAATTCGCCATAACAGGCAGGATTGAGCCCGCCATGCGGGCATCCGATCCTGCTGCCGCAAGTGCCATGGCATGGGAGTTTAAATCATCGGACAAAATACCTAGTTGCACATTCTCTTTTATCGTCTTCCCAACTTCGAGACCGTACGAATGTGTCAGGCCATCTAACCCTGCCTTGCGATTCAATTCTATGCTTTGCCTGACCAAATGAAGCTCTCCAAGGTCAACGGTATTTACGAAGTCAACAATCGAATCGATCGTAAGTGCGCTCCGTTCCTCTTTAGAGCTCTTAAAGCTTGCATTGGCGCAGCCTCCGGTATCCACAACTTTCCCATCGACTTCTATCAACGTTATATTCGTGTGGTTATCTGTAATAACAACCTTCGCGTACCTTTGCTGGGCTTCAATGGTGACTTCAATATACAATTTACTTGGTGTATCAGCGAGATGGACAACGGAAATGCCCTGCTCGACCATTGCCCGAGCCTCAGCAATGGCTGCTGGATTAATATCAGCGAGAACTTCTAGCTGCTTCTCCGCATTACCGGCAATTGCCCCCAATGCAGCTACGAAATCAATCCCCGTCTGACCCGTACCGGGTATGCCTACTGCTAATGCATTTTTGATGATACCTGCGCTTGCATGAACCGTAATTTTGTCCATTTTACCGTCAACATAAGTCCTTGCCTTAGCCGCTGCTAAAGCAATTGCGACTGGCTCCGTACAGCCAAGCGCCACAACAAGTTCATTGCTAAGT
The DNA here is from genome assembly GCF_059692175.1 of Paenibacillus sp. J22R67. Classification (NCBI taxonomy): domain Bacteria; kingdom Bacillati; phylum Bacillota; class Bacilli; order Caryophanales; family Paenibacillaceae; genus Paenibacillus; species Paenibacillus sp. J22R67. The sequence continues at coordinate 360,973 of NZ_JCAUAX010000005.1, forward strand.
ATGCTAATGAATGTCTCTGTCTTCATGATGTACCCTCCTAGCACCGAAAGGTACAATGACCTTTTGAATGATGAATAAAATATACTATAACTGTTTCCATTCGTTCAACTCACTAATATTGGGTAGAACTTCAATTCCCCTTATCCTTCAACGGTTTCACGAATGACTGGCTGCCTGACGTCCACAGACTTTTGTTTGGCGAAGAACAAGGTCAGGATTCCGCTTATGATTGTAAGGATGGCTAGTACTATTAAAAATGTGGAGATCCCAAACAAATCCAAACATGCACCTGTTGCAAGCAACGCAACCTGAAACATGATTCGATCTACCATTCCTCGAAACGAGAAAAAACGGCCTTGCACGTCTTGTGGCACTTTGATTTGGAAGAGTGTTGATACCATTGGAAAGAAGAAAGCGACTGCACAGCCGAATAAAACAAAAGAGCCAAGTACAGCAGCCGTGTTCTCACTAAAGGACATTCCAGCAAATGAAATTGCAAACAGTAACATAAAAAGTGTAGAGCTGGTTACCAGATTTCGCTTGCCAATCACACGTTTTGCAAATAAACCGACGATTAATATGCTCGTTCCTTCAATGGAATAGATCCAACCCATCAACTCAGGTTTATGTTGAACTTGGCTAAATTTAAGCACGAGCAAATTGAAGCCACCCAAGAATAAAGTGATAATACCACTATTGATAAGTGCTATGAGGATAGCTGGCTCTTGTCGAATGAGCGGAAACAACTCGGAGAAGCGGATTTTCTCCTTCTTTTTAACAACAGTAGGATCTGTGATATTTGTGATCTTCAATTGCGTAATTAACAGGACTAGGATCACGTAAAATACAAGCGACAAGGCATACACGGTATATAAATTCATGACCGCTACCAAAATGCCCGCTGCTGCTGTACCGCCAATCCTGGCTATCGTAATCACGTTGAAATTTACAGTATTTGCTTTAAGCAAATCTGAGGCTGGAACGACGGAAGGTAGCGCCGCTTGTACGGTAGGCATATAAACCGTCGCGGCTAACTGCATAATGACGACAGACAATAACATGATCGCTACAGACTGGTAATGTAAAGCTGCAAACATACAAATCGGAGCGAGACAACGGACGATCCCTGAGATCAACAAGATTTTTTTCTTATCAAAACGGTCTGCCCACACGCCGGCCTGCGGAGAAATGAGTACGCCAAGAAATAACCCGCACATCAGGATCAAGCTTTTGCCTAAATCCGAAGGGACGTGGCTTTGCATGAATTGCAAATTGGCAATGATGCTAGTCCAAATGCCCGCGCCTTGGATAGCTTCACCAATCATCAAAAATATAAACGTACGATTTCGAAGCAAAGAAGAATTCATTACTAATCTCCAGTCCACTATTTATTCATTCTTTATTTTCTAACTGAAGGAAATGGGTATGAGTATCCGAATCAGAATGTATTGAAAAACCGATAGAACGATAAAAACCGTCTGCCTGAGGGTTATCCGTTTTTAGCACAAGCTTGTGATAGCTTTTTCTCGCTTCTGCAATTAACGCATCCATCAACATTCGCCCAATTCCAAATCTACGTACTTTTGGCAAAACATAAAGCCGTCGAACACGACCAGTACTCGCACAACTAGAGTTGGGATCTCGGTTCAGCCCGCAAACCCCTACAATATCACGGTCCAGATAAGCAATGAAAAGAGCTTCCCCATCTTGGTCAAACTGATTACTCCCAGCATCATACTCGTTAATTAATCGGCCAAGATGACGAAAGCCTTCACGGGCACTCTCTTCTGCCAAAGGCACTAATAAATTCGTATCTAGATCATCAACTTTATGGACACGCATATTGCTCACTCACATCATCTCCCCAAATTCCCCAACGTAAGGTTTATCGAGGTTGCTGCCGCTTCCTTGCCATTCACGACTAAAACAATTCGATGCTCACCCGGGTAATGTCGGCGAGTCGTAAGGTCCGCCCATCGATGCGTTCTGGTAGCGGATAGCCGTGAGCCTCCTGGAACGGTTCTATCGGACAACAAAAACAACTTGCGGGATTGCTTTCCCCCTGCTTTGACAAAATCAATCCCATATTCGATACGCAGATGAACGGGTTCGCCCTGCCTCACATGTACTTCATATCGAAGTTCACAGTTCTCGCCTATCATTAGTTCGGTCGGCTCGGCTAGGATCACCGCATAATCAGCGATCGGATCGTCATCACGTGCTACGGCATATCCGAACAAGGCGAGCACTTCCGGAGTCGCTTGACGAATCAAGGTTCTGCAGCCGTGCCTCACGATCCAGTCCGTATCTGGATTGGCCCCCTTCCAACGCGCAGCCGTCTCCAGAACGATAGCTGGATGATCCTTCGCAATATCGTTCAGATTGTTAGCGACACTCTTACGGACATATAGCGACGGATCAGCCTTCAGCTTCTCCAGTATGCCCAGTACCGGCGCAGGGTCCTGCTTAAAAATAGCCAGCGCTTGTCCCCAAGGAAGACGCGGACGGCATCCTTCGCTAGCAAGCCTGCGTACATGCTCATTCGGATGATCTGCCCAAGCGGACATCTGGCGCATCATTCGTTCGGGATCACGAAGAATGAACGGCCGAACCGCAAACTCAGCGGAAGACCTTGCCGTGAATCTTTCCAATGCTCCCATTGCTAACTCCCAATGCTCACTGCTTTCCCCGTATACTTCCACAAAATCAGGAAAAAACAAATAAGGGAAGCCGTTACATGTGTCATCTATTGCATATAAAATGGCCAACGCCTCGCTAAAAGAAGGCGGTAGATGCTCGCCGAGCGTCAGGGTAATTCGCCTCATCCTTTGTTTTAAAGCTAGATCTACCCAGTTACCTTGCATGACCTTCTCCACGAACGATTGCTCGTCGAATGGTTTATAGGCGCTATGAACTTTCTTCGCAAATCCCTGCAGGAATGCTTGATTATACATGTCTTTTAATGCATCTGCCATCTTTGTTATGCCTCCGTATCCTTATCAATTGAACTTATTCAGCATAGCATAGTAAAGCTGACAATAGTACGTCATATTTACCGAAGGTTGAATAAAATCTTGAACGAGTTATGGAGAATAGCACTAAGCGTATTTCCAAATTAAGAGGCTGTCCCAAATGCCATTAAATGACCGAGGGGCAGCTTCTTTTAAACTTTTGGGAGCGTCTCTTTGGATAAACAGGAAATACTACCGCTAAATCGTAGGATAACACTCTACAGAAACAAATACATGGAATTTCTCCTGTTAATACGGACGATTGAGTTAGGAAACAAAGATAAAGGAGTGAATTAACAGGACTTTTTCAAGTTATTAGGTTTATCTAGCAGAAATCACTTGAAATATAGGGAGTTTTTCCCGCTATTCGATTTAGATCCATAAAAAAGAGGCTCTCCCAAGTCATCCAATGACCGAAGGAGTGCCTCTTTTTTGAACCTTTTAGGAACAGCCTCTTATAGCTATTCTAGGGTTTCCGGTCTTACAAGTTCATAGAGCTAAGCAATACGGAATCGAGCCAGGATCTGCTGCAATTCTTCAGCCATTTCCGATAAGGATTGTGCTGCGACTCTTACTTCACCCGTAGTCTCAAGCTGATTAACAGATGAGGTTGATACATCCTGGGAAGAGTCAGCGGTTTTCTTGGCGATGGAAGCAACCTGCTGAACAGATGCCGTAATCTCTTGCGCACCAGCCGACATTTGTTCGGAGGTTGCAGCCATCTCTTGGATTTGCGAAGCCACTAGCGTAGTGGACTGCAAAATTTCACCGAAATTTTGCTCGGTTTTCTGAACAAGCTCAATACCTGTTTGAACTTCACTTTTGACTTGACTCAGTGCATCGCCCGAGTCATGTACAGTCGATTGAATCTCACTGAGCAAAGTGGAGATTTCACCAGAAAATTGTCCGGATTGCTCTGCCAACTTGCGAACTTCAGAAGCTACGACTGCAAAACCGCGCCCCTGCTCTCCAGCTCTTGCTGCTTCAATCGCTGCATTAAGTGCCAGAAGATTCGTTTGCTGCGAAATATCCTGAATAGCTTGCAAAATATGTCCGATCTCTTGCGATTTTCTCTCCAGCAAAGACATTACTTGATCTGTTTGATGGACAGATTCATGAATGGATTCCATCTGCTGCACGGTGTTCTGCACGTACGTACCACCCGCTTCTGCCTGCTGTTTGGTCCATTCGATCGACTCAGCGATCGACGAAGCACTTTCAGCCATCCGATAGATGCCGCTGCCCACTTCTTCCATGGAACGCGAGGTTTCTTCCATCGTGAGCGTTTGTTGATCCGCTCCTGTAGCCACTTCTTTCACCGTCTGAGTGATATGATTGGACACTTCCTGCATATCAATGGAGCTAATGCGCAGTTGCTCCGCAGAGGAGGCAACGTTTTGGGCATGTCCATTCACAGCTTCGATCATACTTCTCATATGCTCCGTCATTTGTGCAAAAGAAGCACTAAGATCCCCGATTTCATCCTTTTGTTTCAATGCGATATAGCTTACGGAAAGATCTCCTTCTGAGATGCGTCTTGCAGCTGCACTCATGGTAGTGATTGGCTTGGAGACGTGACGAGCGATCAAGAACGAGATGACTAAGCCTAGAATGATAGCAAAGATACTGAGAGTCGTATTCCACTTAATCCCAGCCTGATAAGAATGCTCTACCTCTGTTGCCCATCCTTCTGCATTTTCTTGAATTCGTTTGGTGAACATTTCAATTAGCAAAGAGCAGCTTCCCAAATTGCTATCCGCTACCTGTATTAGCGCCAAACCTTCTGCCCCATGTTTCTGAGCAGCTTCTAGCGTAGAAGGAAAAACATTCGCGTATTGCGCCCATTGCTCTTTGAATACTTTGAGCATCTGGAGATCTTTCTCATCCTGGAAAGCCCCATCCAGAAGACTGACTTTCTTTTCAATATCATTAAATAATGTTTGAGCTCTCTCTGCGGGAGTCGTCGCAGCCTCTTCCTCTAACATGCCGGTTCCGCTTAAGTTTTGCTTCGTCTTATCCTCCATATTGAATTGAATACGTAGGATTTGATCGTCGAGACTTTTCAAATCATAGTTCAAATTGCCCAATAAGATGACGGAAGGAAGTCCTTTATCCGTCGTTTGTTTGGCGGTATCACCCATCGATTTCATTCGCACTTGAGACGTAATACTAATTGTCGTAAGAAGCACTAAAACGATGACAAAGCTACAAAGCAGTTTCTTGTACAGCGTGAGTTTCATTCTGACAGCCTCCGAAGTTTCTCTTTTTGTTGTAAGGGGTCATGTTTTCCCTCTTTGCAGGATAAATTGTCCTATGTTTAATTTCGGCGGAATACGTCGAATTTTTTATACCTAAATGAAATAAACACAAATTTCGTTGATTTATTGCCTATTCAGGCAACGAAAATGGCCACCGGGACTCAATTCTCGGCAGCCTATTAGGTATATATTCCGATGCCTACTACTCTATCAATCCAGACTTCTGTAAGAGCTTCCGGGTACTAACAGCTACTTCTGCTCTTGATATATATGCCTTTGGATCTAGTGAATTAGCACTCCTACCAGATACAATACCTCCGTGTAAACAATCAATTATTCCGTTTATTGCCCACTCTGAAGCTTTATCTGCATCCTCAAATTGTTTGAATCGAGCAGCACCCTGATCAGCTTCCATCGACGCTACTGCGATCCCCGTAATCTTCAAAGCTTTGGCAAGGATGACCATCGCCTGCTCTCGGGTGATTTTATCCATCGGATGGAAAGCACGATCTTCATAACCCTCGATAAGATCATAATCATAAGCCGCTTGAACATAACGGCTGTACCAGTCTGAAGCCGCTACATCTGAGAACGATGCTGTGTAGTTTTGCAATTTTAAGCCTAAAGCTCGAACTAATAGGACTGCAAACTCGCCACGTGTCATAACTTGATCCGGATAAAAGTGTTCATTTTCGAAACCGTTCACGATCATTCGCAACCCCATATTGCTTATAGCATCCTTTGCCCAATGCCCTTCTATATCTGTGAAATGTACAGGACGCCAGATAATCGCATAGATACTATTCGTCAAGCTGCTAATTTTAGCAAAATATTTGCCATCCAACACAATAATTTTCGTTGGCACATGCCGAACGCTCCCATCTAGATCAATAACAACTCCAGTCATCACACGATCTGGATCTATGCCATCTGGGATTGCGATCATTCTTTCCACATAACGATTAAATGTAGATAAATCTATTGTTCTATCCTTATAAGCGCCATTCACGCTAAAATGAAGAGGCGGTGCTACAAGGGTAAAATTAACTTTAGAAGCAATATCTTCCACAAAATTCATAGTGTCCTCTGTCGCTTTGGCAATTTGGATTTGTACGTTGATATCTTTTAGTGATACGCTCTCACCTAGCTCTTTCGATAAGGAATCGATATGAATCTGAAGTGCAGGTAAGGAATAGGTGGCTGCTTCGGTTTTGAGTTCAATAACCGCTTGCTTATTCTCCATGTTTTTGACCATTTGACCATCCAACTCGCCGACAATCACATCAGATTTCGTTTTCACTGGAATCGTAATAAGTGCCCGCTCACCCGCAGAAGCTAGTTTTTCTTCCAACTGCTTAGAATCAACGACAAAAGTGGTAACTGATTGACCATTCCGGGTGGATACGGTTTCTATTCCAAGATCCGTATCTCTCTGAGATGTTGGATTATATGGAATTACGGGAGCAGCTGGTGGCGAGTTATCCTCATAATCCTCTTGAGCTTGAGAGAAAGGGATTACGGCATTTGATGCAGGGCTTTCTGAGCTAGTACCCACTCCATTATAAGCTTTTACAGTAAACGTATAGGATGTACCATTGGTCAGTCCAGTTATGGTAATAGGACTCGCCTCTCCAACTCCGGTAATTCCTCCAGGTAAGGATGTGACTTCATACCGGGTAATTGGACTGCCTCCATTATCCAGTGGTGCATTAAAGGTGATGATGGCTCGACCATTCTGAGCCTCCGCTCTAACGGATGTCGGCGCACTCGGAGCCTTCATCGGAGCGACTGGCGTGACAGCGATTTCATTAGAGGCGGGACTCTCACCCCTTATGTTGATGGCTTTGACGACAAAATAGTAAGTCGTTCCATTCGACAACTCCATGGCATCGTATTGATAGACTGAGCTGCTAACGGTTGCTATCCTAGTATCGTACGTACCGGATTCCGTGCTTTTGAAAATGGCGTACCCTGATGAGCCATCAATAGGCAGCCAGTTCAGCTGCGCTTGCCCGTCACCTGCAACTATGGATGTAAGCATCGGCACTCCAGGTAATGGAATTTGCGGAGTTGCGCTAATTTCATTGGAAGCATCGCTATTTCCTGCAGGGTAGACGGCTTTGACCACAAAATAGTACGTTACTCCATTGGTCAATTCTTCAACCTTATATTTGTAGACAGCACCGCTGACAGTAACGATTGCCGAACCATAGGATCCAGTGGCGGTACTGGCATATATGTTATAACCCGTCGCTCCTTCTACCGTGTTCCAAGACATAATGACGTGTCCATCTCCAGCAACGACAGATTGCAATTGCGGAGTACCTATTTTTTTCACTGTAACTGTAGTTATCGCCTTTAGCTCACCATTCGATGTTACAGCTGAAATCTTAGCTGTCCCCTCTCCCATAGCGGTGACAAGTCCATCACTATTCACAGTTGCAACATTGGAATTGCTAGTGCTCCAGACAGCCTTTTGGTTAGTGGCATTTGCAGGAAGCATCGTAGTTGTCAGTTGCTCAGACTCACCTACGAACATTGGAAGCGCTGTCTTATTAATCGTAATGCTATCTACTAGAACCTCGGGACCATAAACCTGAAATTCCCAGAGAGAGTATCCATATTGTGTCGCTCTTTTTGTGCCATACATGCGAACATATCGAGCAGTGGCTTCGTTAAAGGTTATTTTCTCTAAAGCCCCTTTGCCGCTTGTTGTGCTGTAGACATCTGTCCAATGTTGAGCATCATTAGATACTTGAATCTGATAGTTTATTCCGTAGGCTGCCTCCCAATAGAGCTGGACTTCATTAATCGGTTTACTTTCACCTAAATCAGCATATACCCAACCAGGATCAACTCCACGCTTAGAGCCGAAACGAGTCGTTAAATTCCCATCAAAAGCCCAAGGTGCAGTATCCACCGAACTATCATTAGATGATGCGACAGCTGGTTGATTTAGGGCCAAGTTAGTTCGTGGTCTAGGCTCGGTTTCTTGCACTGGTTTAATGATAACGCTACTTTGATATTCTCTATCCAGGAAATTCATTTCGTGTAACGTTTTAGCTGGACTTGTACTCCCAGGCATGTACACATTCTCAAATGTAAGCCCGGTTATTAATGCTCCTTCTTGTCCTTTGATTTTGGCGAAACTTTCCCCTGCATCACGAACGGTTATGTTTTTCACCGTAACCCCAGCAACAGGCCCAACACCAATATCTCCACTGTTCACAGTAAATAAAGTCATCCAAGCGCTGTTATCCTCATTCTTACCGCTAATATCCTCGACATCCATATCTTCAAAAGTGACATTTCTTACGGCACCTGTCCCATATTTGTGGTGAATGGCGAACCCAACTGCAGCCTTATAGACAACGCCATTTCTAAAAGTGATGTTTTCTTGATCCTGCATAACGCCTTGCCCTATTTTAAACCCATAACACGCTGTCCACGCAATGGCGTCTTCGAACAAAACATGACTCACAGGTTCTGGATTGCCTGGCCAAGGTACTTTACCTGACGCAATATCGGTATCTTCCTTCCAAGTTTTAGTCGAGAACGGATCATCAAGCGAAATACCAATGGCGTTCCTGACGACTGCGTTTTGCGATTCTACGATATCGATCCCATCATTTTCGCCCATGCCAAGGCTGTTAAACAATTTCAAATTGGTAAATTCCAAATCATTAGAACGTACAGGCATAACAGCCCATGCAGCAGATTCACGGACGAGAACGCCATCCATCTTGAAATTAGTAGTTGCAATTGGCACTACCAGATTGTTTATCATACCTTTATTATTCGTACTCTTATCAGCTGATAAAGCAGCCCCATTACCGTCTAGCGTTCCACGGCCATAAATTTTAATATTATCGGAATCAAATGCTGTTGAGATCCACCAGGTCGCCGGTCTTCCCATGGAGTCTTTGAACCAATGCTCTGTATAGTCAGCTGTCTTGCCTGTTCCAATAAAAGCTGCTCCCGGCTGCATATAGAGCGCTGAATTGCTTTTAAGCACCAAATTTCCGATATAGTACTCACCTGCGGGTATGTAAACAATACCTTGAACACCATTCCCATGAGCTGTTCCATAACTGCTTGCGTCATTGATTGCTCTTTGAATGGTTGCTGTTCGCTCAGCTACTCCCGTTTTATCTCCTGTAGGTGATAGCTGGTAAGGAGCCTTGCTCACATTAAAAATCCCTTCGCCTGAAGCGGCTGGAACATCTGTTTCTAACGGATCTGCGGCAATGACAACTTTTGTAGTCCTTCCATTCATCATGACAATTAAGTATTCATCTTTGTGGGACGTAAAGGTTAATGTTGTTCCTTCGACCTTATCGGCCTTGATCCCTAGCTTCTTAGGACTGATGGCATATTCCGTTACTTTGGCCGTATTCAAGATCGTAAGCTCATACGTAATCGGTCCCTCCGACACTGAAAAATTCGCATAATCATAATCGTTATACGCTTTAACAACAGGGACTTCGACTCCATTCGCCTTGAGCTTATAGTTAACTGAAGCCGCATACTTCGTAGGCTGTTGATAAGGAAAAACCGATGCGGGAACTGCCGTAGCTTGAACGGGTTCTGCTGATGCAGTTTTTACGAATGAGTTCGGTGAAAGACCTGAAAGACAAACCCCTGTAAGCATGAAAAACGCTACAACTGCTTGAAGCCACTTTTTACCCTTGGACATTTGCAAATTGCCTCCTTCTTTGTTAAATTACTCGATTGCAGCTATTTTGAAACCCCTTTCATTAACATGCACCGTCAGTATATCAGAACAAACTTATCTCCATAATGCGGTTAATTCGAGATCATGGGCAGAATTTCGCACATTTACAAAAAAAAAGACCATCCGCCATGGTCTCGTACTCCATGAAGGAAAGCCTTTATTCGTACATCAATTACATAGCGTAATTCTATACAATTATATCCGACATGATGATCGGATGCAGTTGCCCCTTATAGGCAAATGAAGTTTGACCGGTCTCTTCGGATACGACCAAAGCCAAAGCATCTGTTCGTTCCGTTATGCCAATGGCTGCCCGGTGCCGCGTACCCAACTTTTTATTTTCTACAATCATTGCCGACAAAGGCAGCACATTCGCTGCAGAAATGATTTGATCATAACTAATGTATACGGCACCATCGTGCAAGGGGTTCCCTGGGTAAAAGATGGATTCGAGTAAGGAATACGATACTTTGGCCCCTACGGGAATGCCATTATGGAGGTGTTCAACGATAGAATCGTTGCGCTGAATCACAATCAACGCACCGTGGCGGCGTTTCGACAAATGATCAACGGCAATCGTAAGGTCCGAATATTGAATGGAGAAGGCTGACAAATAACACTGCATATAAAAGGAAGCAGCGATCGACTCAACTCTCCTAAACCTTTCTTGAATCGCCTCTAAATCACTTAACATACAGTGATTCTCATTATCTATAACTTGCAAACTATGGTGAAGCGCATCAGAAATTTCTTGTATATGTAGTTTGAGCTGCTCTTTCATTGGGGATTCATCACATCGGATTTGATTCAACTCACACACCTCTGGATTCCATATTACTTAGTATCATTCCCAGTTTTGAAAAGATCATCAAAATAACGATATGACCAATCCAAAGCTCCTACATTGTTCTTAAACATGCTAGCAACTGAATAACTATAACAAAATTGCCGATATTCGGTCAGGGGGCTGATCCCTTTGTTTATTTATACGGTCAAATCAGGGGACTCACTGTATGCAATTTCCAGAAAATATCAAGTGCCGCTTGATACCATTCGCTCAGTGAACGGATTAATTGAAGCTGATCTGGTGCCAGGTCAAGCGCTTATCATGTCGACGACAACCTATATCGTTCAACCAGGTGACACTCTTTCCTATATCGCCAGCATTAGCTATATTCCTCTGCAACTGCTGAAAACCGCTAATGGTTTGCAAAGTGATGCGCTGACAGTCGGTATGCGACTAACCTTGCCGTCTCGGCCCAAATACTTGGAGGAAGGTCTCAGCTATATTTTGCCAAGTACGCCAGAACAGATTCAGAGAACAGTTCAAAACTTCGCAAATCTGAATACATACTTTGGTGTTTTCGAATATCATATTACTCCTGATGGTAGTCTGAGCGAGCTAGCTTATGATGATGTCGTAGTTAAAGTCTCCCGTGATCACCTTGTAGCGCCTCTTGCTACGATAACCAATTTAACGCCAGGTGGGTTCAGCTCCGAAATAACGAAACGATTGCTGCACTCTCCAGAGCTGCGAAACCGTTTGATTAACAACATATATACATTACTTCAAACGAAAAATTACGCAGGTGTCAATGTCGACTTCGAGCGAGTTAGAGTAGATGAACGCGACTTGTATTCCGGATTTTTAAGGGCTTTGAATGAGAAGTTAAAACCGGATGGTTATTATACTTCCGTAGCGGTACCGGTAAAAAGGTCGGAACGTGACCATCCCGGCTATGATTATGGGGGTATTGGCAGCGCTGTCAACTTTGTATTTATTATGGCCTACGATTTTCATGAAGCACACTCAGGACCAGGCCCTGTTGGCCCGATCGATGAAATTAGAAAAACAGTTGATTATGCCATTCAACACATTCCTCGTAATAAAATTATTCTTGGTGTCCCGCGGTATGGTTTCGACTGGACAATGGAGGGAAATGTCCCCATTTCAGCCAAAGCAGTCTCCGTAAAGTCAGCGACAGATACTGCAATTAGGTATGAAGCAAATATTCAATATTCTGAGCAGCATGAGCAGCCGTATTTTGGTTATTGGGATGAGCAAGGACGCAGACATATCGTCTGGTTCGAGGATGCGCGGGCGCGGGCAGCGAAGTGTCAGCTTGTTATCGACTATCGGCTTCTTGGAATTGGTGCATGGCAGCTTGGCTTGAATTTCCCCCAATCCGCCTATCTGATCCTGCACTTTTTCAGGCAGCGAAGAGTCATTTAGTCCGCCACACGGATAACCACTTTTCCTTTAGCATGACCTTCTCCTAAATACTGAAGGGCATCAGCGAGCTCAGATAACGGATAGCATTTATCAATAATTGGCGTAATTTGACCGACCTCAACAAGTCTCTCCAAATCCTTCTGATCATGTTGGTTTGGCTTGTGGATTAAGATGCCCATGTTCTTATTCTCAGTCATTGAAATCCATGGTCCCAGGCACATAACTTGGAAAATTCGAGCCATAGGGCCTCCAACCATGACATAGGTACCTGATGGATTTAGGGATCTTTTGTAATCGAAAATCGATCGATTCCCGACTACATCAAGAATCAAATCATATTGCTGTCCGTTTTGAGTAAAATCATTTTGGGTGTAATCAATAACCTCATCTGCACCAAGCGAAGTAAGCATATCCAATTTTACCGAACTATCAACAGCAACCACTACCGCTCCGATTGCTTTGGCAAACTGTACGGCGAACGTACCTACTCCCCCACCTGCTCCATTGACAAGAACTTTCTGACCTTTCCGAATCTTTCCTTTATCGCGGAGGCCTTGTAAAGCAAGGACTCCCGCTTGTGGCAGAGCAGCGGCTTCATCGAATGTCATATGTGCTGGTTTGAGCGATAATGCGTCTTCATGAACAGCAACAAACTCCGCAAACCCGCCCCAACCAGAGCCAGATATGTCCCCGAACACCTCATCGCCTGGACGAAGATGATTGACCTTACTTCCCACTGCTTCTACGATTCCCGCAATGTCAGCTCCGAGGATGCTATATTTTGGTTTTAGAATCCCGCCAAGGCGGACTATATAGGGCACTCCTCGCAAGAGATCCCAGTCCCATGAATTGACGGATGCGGCATGTATGCGAATCAAGACTTCCTTATCTTTGGGTGCAGGTTTTGCTACCTCGACGAGGTTAAGAACTTCCTTGCTTCCGTATTTCGTGTAGACCATTGCCTTCATTATCCTACCTCCAACGAGAACCCTATAATGCTTGATATTATCATTTTGCGGCTAGATTTATGTCATTATATATAAAATTAAAAAAGCCTGAAGGAAATTTCCCTCAGGCATCTATATTTCTCCAGGCTCGCTCATCCCTACCTAATGGGAAGGAATCCAGCCTACAATTTGTAATACCGTTAATACCACTTCAATGACAATTAAAATCACTACAATCCACTCAACGAACAACCCCCGGATGGAATGACTGATATTCGAAAAACCTTCAAGGATGTGATACAAAATATCCGTTTTACTTTTCAAAATTTTATACCGATCATTCAATTCAAAGAAATCCATCATGCCGTCATAAAATTGACTAGCCGTGCTATTCGTCCAGGTTAAATCAGGTTTATCCAAAATCATGATGTAGGCAAGGGTATTATACTCGTGGCGCACGATTTTGGCTGTGGTTCTCGCCAACTCTTTATTGCCCACGCGAAGCTTCCCTTTCTCTAAGCGATCAATCATCCCTTCGAGGCCATCATGAATATCGCCAAGTTGTTCCTCAATCTTCTCTAGAGCTACTGATTTGGCAAGTACTGTGGAGATGAGTTCAGGGTAGAAGAATTCATACTCGGTTACAATCACATACTTGTCAGTTAACTCCATGCTCTCGATTTCCTCGATATGCAGACTGTAATCGTCCATATATTTATCCACATGCTGGAGATCCATAAGAGGCTCGAAGGTTTGGATAAATTTCAAGAAGGTAGTGATCTCATCCTTGTTTTTGTGATTAACAAAAACAACACTGCCGAATGAAAACACCAGCACTTGTTGTAAGGAATCCGTTTCTTTTTGAAGGATCGAAGATAAAATATCGCCACGCAGGATTAACGGTTGTTCCCACGTGTATTTCTTCGGAATGTCACAATGAATCGCGATTTTATTTAAATCAATTTCATTCGTGACGGCCAAAGCTCTGAAAGTAATATCTTTCATGTTCACCACTCATCTGCAAAAAAAGTTATGCTAACTAGTCTTGACAGAATAAGTTGGCTTCAATCCTATATGAAACCTGTATTTTCTACTTTTTAGCTTCTGGGGACTGGTTCATTCCCTACTTTTCCACTTGGAATCAAGTATTTAAAAGCCAGCCTCAGAAGCGGCGGAACCGCGAAAAAGATGAACCAGGTTCGAAATATTTGATAACAGGTGACGATCGCAATGTCCGCATGAACCTCTTTGGCCATGATCCCCATCTGATCCATACCTCCAGGCGCCATAGCTAAGAAGGCGGTCGCCGCAGAAACGCCATGCATGTTAGAAAGCATCAAACTTAAACCAAGCGAGCCCAAGATTAGCACGAAGCCGCTAATGATCGCAAGGCCAATGATGCGAACTTTGTGTGTTAGACTCTCCGGACGAAGAAGTAAACCAACGTACGTGCCAATTAATAGTTGCGAAACATCTAGAAGACCAGATGGCAGTGCTGGACCTGACACCCCGGAAAGATGAAGAACGGCTGTGGCAATCATTGGCCCTAGCAAGAAGGCTGATGGAAAACGGATCTTTTTAGCCAGCACAGCGCACAACACACAGACAATAGCGAACAAGAAAATATTAGGGAAAAGATCACTCCAATGTGCACTCACACCTACTATATCCTCAATTGCCGATCGGTCACCGCCAAACAACGGACTAAATATAAGCAGCGGAACACAGAAAATAATGATCATCAGCCGTGATACTTGGAGGAACGTCATCACGGTGAGATCGATGCCTTCCGTATCCTCCGCGAGGATGATCATCTGCGATAATCCGCCAGGAATACTCCCCATCAACACCGTCGGCAGCGGCAAGCCAGACACCTTAGAAATGCAATAGGCGATCAGTGCGCTGAAAACCAACAGCAGAACGGTCATAAGAATCATGCTAGGTAATTGCTGCCCCATCTCTTGCAGTGTGGTCATCGTGAATGTTAAACCTATGGAATAACCAATAATAATTAGTGCTGTATCACGTAAATAACTAGGCCAAAGGGGCTTTACCTTTTTCAAAAACCGAGCTCCCAAGAAAGCAAACATCATCGGTCCTAACAACCAGGGTAAGGGAGAATGAATGAACGTGAATAACGTCCCCCCAATAAGCGACAATGCGAGTGTGATGATAAAACGAATCACGACTGCTCAGTCAATTCGGCAATTCGTTTGTTCACATCTCCTTGAATGTGTCCACCGTGATAACAGATAACGCTCTCGATGTCGAAAGCTAATAGCTTCTTCAGAGATCTCAGTGCCTGCTCCATATCGGGTGTAACGGCTGCCCTTGGTCCCTTTAATTCGCCATCTTCGACGACCATGGCATCACCGGCAATCAGCGTTTTACTCGCGTGATGGTACAAACAGACATGCCCTGGCGTATGTCCCGGAGTATGAATGACGGTTAATCCGCCTGCGATTGGCAGCTTCTCCCCGTCTGCTATCGTGGACTCCACGTTGGGATGCGATGGATATAGAAAAGTCTGCTCGAATTGGTTACGGGTCACTTCCGGGAGCTGCCCTAAGAGTAAAGCCAACCTTTCCGGGCTCACCTTGATCATCGGCTTCGCTCCGTTAATCACGTCTTTGTCGTCTTCATGGGCGTAGACGATTGGAGATTCGTCTTCAGCTGCCAGAAACTCAGGCAGTCCACCAACATGATCGATATCCTGATGAGTCAAAATAATGGCACGCAGCGGCACGTTAAGGGTCCCAGCTTGTTTCGCTAACTCCCGAATCGCCGGAGCGGAACCCGGCATGCCTGTGTCGATTAACACCCAGGATTCCTTGTCAAATAGGATAGTCGGATGAATGGTCATAGGTCCCAAATTTAGTGATAACATGTCAATGCCTTCAGCTATTCTCATGTGATTGCCGATGCCAAACCTTATATCATTCTACAAGGCAAGGTCTCGGCCACCTCCTTTTGTTCAAGATTAAAAACCAATGAGTTCATTATAGAACTCGATAGTTTTAGCGTCAATGAGAAACATTGACGTTCCCCTTGACTCATGTCAAGATAGGGGGGGGAGGGATCGCGATGGTAGACTCAAAAAAAGATAAAATCCTAAATACAGCCATCGAGCTGTTCCGATCCAAAGGCTACAGCGCCGCATCCATGCAGGATATCGCTGAGGCTTGCGGTATGGCCAAAGCCAGCATCTATAAATTTTTTGCGACCAAAGAAGAATTATTTACTGCCGCTTTCGTCGCGTGCCATCAGATATTGTTAGATCAAGCAGCAGCGCTGGATCGTGGTGGAACTAGGCTGAACCTGACTCCGAAAGAGAAGCTGCGGCGGAAGATCGAATTCCAGTTGCAGTATACCGTCGAGAATCATCTGTTCATGATCGACTTTAGAGAATTGCCAATTACAACTAACGAACAATTCATCGCTGCATGGAAACGGAAGAAAAACGCGCTGCACACTTGGCGCCGCGAACTTCTAATCGAAACCTATGGGAAGCAGATAGAGCCCTACATTTGGGATATTGTTGCCATTTTCCGGGGAATTCATGTCGAATACTTAACTTATGTCCAGCAGAAGGTGATTGCCTTACCCATGTCCGAGTTAGCTTCGTTCATCGTAGACCGCTTGGATGCCTTAATCGATGATTTCATCCGGACAGCACCGAAACCCGTAATCGCTGAAAGCAATACGCATTTCAACTATTTGAATCCGAGCGATTCTCCTGCCCGTCAAGCGACGATTGAGCAATTGATGGCGCTAATGACCGCCAAAATCGACGAGCTGTCAAAGCCTGACGAAGTGCGCGAGGAGCTTAAAAAAGTCACAGCAATGTTAAAGGAAGCCTGCACTCGCCAAGCCTCCAATCCAACTCTCATCAAAGTGTTCATCTCCTATCTCGATGTCATTCCTGAGCTAAGGCCCCATCTTCGTCAGCTTAACTATCTACTATCCTAACTGGCACGGCTCATCCCAAAAATGAAAAAGAACCCCGCAATTATGAACTTAATTGCGGGGTTTCTTGGCTTTTGTAGTGCTTCTCCCCCGCCTTAAGTCCGGTTCCAAAAACCGTCATAGGTCCGTTTTCGCAGAACCTTGCAAGAGCTACAATAAAGACATGAAAACGAAACAATAACATTTAACATATTGCAAATTTGAGAGGAGCCATACACATTATGAACAAATTATTCCGTTCTAGAACAGACAGCAAGTTAACAGGACTTTGCGGGGGACTCGCAGAATGGCTCGGTTTGAATGCAACTCTGATTCGCTTGTTGGTCATCATCGCGGCTTTGTGCAGCTTCGGAACCGTCGTTCTGATCTATATGATCGGTTGCCTGCTTGTCCCTAAAGCGCCGCAAAGCCATTACGATTTTACACCTCCATATCACCAATAATGTGCAAGACAGTAAAACGTCAGTGAAAACTGGCGTTTTTTTCTTGTTTAACTGTTTAAGCATATCTTAAAATGTTGCAGTGTTCATATCATGTAAAGATCCATCTAATCTAGATTTGAAGCGGCAGGAGGACGGCATATGCCTGTATGGAGCGAAGTGAATGAGGAAATTCGCCGCATGCGCGTTAGACTCGAACAATGGCAGCAACAAGACGGCTCTTGGCGATTTTGCTTTGAAAATAGTTTATTAACCGACGCCTACATGATTATCGTCCTTCGAACATTGGAAGTCCCTCATGAGGCGCTAATCAAACAACTGCATGATCGCATTGCTGCTGAACAGGAATCAAATGGCGCATGGAAAGTCTATCACGATGAAGAAGATGGCAATTTGGATGCTACAGTGAATGCCTACTTTGCGCTTTTATATGCGGGATACAGCAAAAAAACGGACGAATCGATGATGAAAGCTGCAGGCTTCATCTCTTCCAAAGGCGGAGTCAAGCAAGTAAAAACCTTACTTACGAAGGTATTTCTGGCAGCCGCAGGACAATATCCTTGGCCATCCTCGATGATGATTCCACTTGAATTTCTTTTGTTACCGACGACTTCACCGATTAACTTTTTTGACTTTTCCGGCTTTGCCCGTGTCCACTTTGCACCAATTCTGATTATGGCTGACCTCAAATTTGTAAGGACAAATACGGCCACACCGGACTTATCGGAGCTGACTCTCCCCGTTCGCAAGAATCCTGAATCCCCCCGTGGTTTTCAGGATCTGTTGAATGAAGTCCATAGCGGTATTAAGCAGCTAACAAGTCTTCCCCAGCAGCTGCATAAGAGAGCTGTACGATATGCGGAAACTTATATGCTTGAACGTATTGAAGCTGATGAAACGTTGTACAGCTACTCGACGTGTACACTACTAATGATCTTGTCCTTGTTAGCACTAGGTTATGACAAGAATCACCCTACAATTAATGCCGCTCTGAGCGGTCTCTACTCCATGCTGTGGAACATGAATGGAAAGATTCATCTCCAGAACTCGCCTTCCACTGTTTGGGATACCGCGCTGCTTGCCGCGGCTCTTCAGCAAGCTGGAACTTCACCTGAGCATCCTTCTATTGCAAAAGCAGTCCACTATTTGCGCGGTATGCAGCAGTCCAAATTAGGAGATTGGAGCGTCCATGTCGCGCGTCCGGTACCCGGTGGCTGGGGCTTCTCCGAATCTAATACGATAAACCCCGACGTGGACGATACCACGGCAGCTTTGCGGGCCATACACGCAACAACTCAGCGTAATGCTGAGTACCAAGACACATGGAACCGCGGGTTGAACTGGGTATTGTCCATGCAGAATAAAGATGGCGGCTGGCCCGCTTTCGAGAGAGGGGTTACTAACAAGCTGCTGACACTGGTCCCTGTTGACGGTGCCTCCGCAGCTGCCATTGACCCGTCCACCGCGGATCTCACCGGAAGGACATTGGAATTCCTAGGTGCAACTGCAGGACTAGACGTCCATCAAACCATCGTACGCAGAGGTGCAGATTGGTTATTCACGAATCAAGAAGCGGATGGCTCGTGGTACGGCCGTTGGGGAGTTTGCTACATTTATGGCACATGGGCTGCTTTAACGGGACTAATGGCTGTTCGAACGAAACCCGATCACCCTGCTGTTGCAAAAGCCGTCGATTGGCTGCTAAGCATCCAAAACGAGGACGGCGGCTGGGGCGAATCCTGCTACAGCGATAGTGTCAAACACTATGTACCACTCGGCGCCAGCACACCTTCCCAAACCGCCTGGGCGCTCGATGCACTTATCGCGGTATGTGAAGAACCTCTGCCTGCCATTAACAAAGGCATGCGACAACTGATACAGCTGATGCACAAGGATGACTGGACGACGCAGTATCCGACTGGAGCAGGGCTGCCCGGCAGCTTTTATTCTCATTATCACAGTTACCGGTATATTTGGCCCTTAATCACGCTGAGTAACTACAAGAAGAAATATGAGAACATTGTAAAATGAACAATACACACCCTGCTTACGTCAAATCCAAGGCAACTTGCTATACGAAGGAGAATAATCATGAAGAAATTTTTCAAATCCCTATTTCATAAGCGGTCATTTGCTGATCAGCTGGAGACTTATCTTGAGGCAACCTTATTAAGATGGAAAAAACGCATCAGCCCCATAACGAACAGAATCGGATTTGGCATTTACTTTTACAAGAACATCACAATTAACCTAAATCGCTTGAACAAAGAAATTTTAGAAATTGCTCAGGATCGTGCTAAACTCTCACACTTCAACAAGTCCGCATTTCCCAGCTTCATATCCGTCGTCGACGGCATTCATACAAGAATGTTCACACACCTGCCAAATCATGTCATTCTACAAATTACTTCTTTAGTTAAAAGGCTACCAGGTTTCAAAGAGCTACAATCGATTTCACGAACTTATGGGTACATTTGTGAACTTCAATACAATCAAGGAAGAGTATTTTTCGGCTCCTTACAGATACATTTTATTAAAATAGAAAGATTGGCCGCGCCTTTATAAGCGAAGCAAAATGACAAAAGACTGCGATCACTCCTGCTTACACAGGTGATAACAGTCTTTTTATGCTTGCTAGCATGGTCATTGTTTGGTTATCATTTAATGAGACGCATGGCTGGCGTCCTGCCTTTTTTGAATCGCGTGCATGCCCATAATGACAGCCACAAGTTCGTAACTATCCAAATCAGCACTTTGGTTACTAAGTGTGAAAGCTCCTGAAGATAACCATCCGTTTACTTTTTCGAAATTAGCGACAAGCGAGCCTGATGAATCCGATACCTCATATTCCTTTGAAAATGCCGGGGAGGTGATGTCATAGCTGCCTCTCCCTTCCGTTTCATAGGTGAATTTCTTGGAGAACATCGTAAATCTGCTTCGCAGCACACCAACCAGACTTCCGTCTGGATTCGAAATCTCCCATTTGCCTGAAAAAAACGGAAAACCTCCTTTGTACAGCAACTGGTCATTTACGCCAAACACATCAATGGCCGAACCAAATGAACTCTTCAAATCTAAATGTCCTATGTTCTTTTCCTGACTATCCAAAATCTCCGTAAAGCCTGCATTAAAAAAATTATCACGAAAATATAAATTCATATCTCTCTCCTCCTTAAGTTGAATCATCTAAAAATGATGCGGAAAGGAAGTTTGCACGTATGAGACACACGACTTCAACAATCCCGAGAGCTGCTGTTCGGGGGACATCGCTGGGTGTTATCTTCATGGCTTTATTCGGTACACTCTGGGCTGGCATCGGAATTGGCGGACTGCAAGGCTGGGGTTCAACTGGGCTGATCATCGCGGCTGTTCTAATTGGTATTCTGTTGCTATCTGGTGGCATTTCGCTTTTTGCCGCCTCCAAGCATTTATCTCAAGCTGCCAAGTCCGATACACACCGCTGGAAACGCGTTTGGATTTGGTTCGGCATTATCTTCACCATTGAAGGTGTTGCAATTGGAGTCGCAAGCGCCATATGTACCGCTACAAACCATTTTAATCTACTTTTTCCCATAATGGCTATCATCGTTGGTGTTCATTTCATTCCGTTGGCACCGCTTTTTCGGACCAAGACTCACTATGTGACCGGAACGCTTCTTGCCTTGCTTGCAATTGTTACCCTTCTATTTGTACCTGAAAATGCAACGCTTGGCGGGCATTCAGTTATCGCGTGGTGGCTCGTTGTTGGTTTTGGCTCCGCATTGATCCTGTGGGCTACTGGAGTAAAGGTATGGCTTATAGGAAAAAGATGGATGAATACTCGCTAATCAACATAAAGCAATAGCGTCCACCTCTACATAAAGTGAACGCTATCGTTTTCTAGATATAAGTCAATAATTGCTCCGCGTTGCGCTTCATATCCGCCGTTCGCTGTCTGAAAGCACAATAAGCGATATGGTCAAGGCCTATATGTATGAGACAACACAGAAGGCGCAGCTCCAATTGGAGGGGTTGGCCTCCGTTCTTGTCCCAATGACGCTCCAGTATGTGCCTCAGGTCAACCATCTGCCACTGCGGATACCAAGACCACCAGTATAGGAACCAAGCATGGTCGTAGAGAGGATCACCATAGAAAGCATTTCCCCAGTCGATTACCCCCGTAAGCCTTCCACTGTCCACCAGCACATTCCGGTTCAGCAAATCGTTGTGCACAATGCCACGGCACTCCGGTAATTGGGGTACCAGTTGACGCAGTTTCTCAACACCTGCATCGAACACTCGTGCTTCCCCAGGTGAGGCGTCCAGCCGCTCGCGCCAGCCCGCAAGGCGATCTCTTGGCTCAGCCACAGAGAGGAGTTCAGTCCCCCAACAAGGACCAACCCCATCTGGTCGCCAGAGCCCGATCCCTTGCGTACTCGTATGATCAAGCTTCTGAAGTTCATAAAGTGCGTCCAGTAATTGTGGCAGCACGAACTGAATCTCATTCCCATCAAGCTCATCGAGATGCTTTCCCGTTACACGCTCAGATATGGCATAGAATCCATTTTCGGTCTGTCCAACCTCGATTACCGTAGGAATCGGAAGAATCTCTGAATGATAATTACTCATCACTCGATCTTTTTCAAAATCAGCTACATAATCCCCAAAGCGGATAACCGTTTCATTCCCGTCGAGCAAGAGTGAATAAGCCCTTGACCAGTCACCTGCATCAAGCGGCTGAAGGTTTTGAGCACGCTCACCGAATCGAGCTTTCACAAAACGATTTGCAGATTGCTTGAAATCCTCCACCGTATTTCCTCCTAGTTTCCCACAACAATGAACCACTCCGGCTTCTAACTAAGCAAATACTCGCTTCATAAAAGCCAAGCTTTCACGCTGTTCTATCTCCGGATCTCTGACTGTGCATTCTGCGGATATCATCCCTTCATAACCTGATGCTTTCAGAGCAGCAACGAATTGATCATAGGGATATTGACCTGTCCCCGGCGAGAATCGCCCTGTATCAGCTAAGTGTATGTGATGCAGCCAAGTTTTATTATCGATTAGCGTTTGAAGCGGTTCTTTCTCCTCATCCATATGATAGAAATCAGCTAAAACACGAACAGACGGGTGATTCACTTGTTTCGCAAAATGAACAGCTTCTGAGACACTATTAATTAAGTTTGACTCCTTTTTATTTAACGGTTCAATGACCAACGTCACGCCAGTACCGGCAAATTCTTCTCCAATATGGGACAGCAGTTGAACAAACTGTTCCTCTGAGCGGCTTCGATCCCAGCCGTCGGGAATATTTCGCGATCTCCCGCTCCCGAGGACGACGGTTTTGGCCCCTATCTGATTTAACGCACTTGCAGCTTTGTGTATGTAGCGTTGAAGGCGCTCCAGATCAACCTCTGGTCCCACAACTTTTAAATCACCAGGGAAAAAGATATTAAATGCACTGGCAGGAAGCGGGCTATTCATAAATAAAGGTAATCTTGCCGCATATTCCTCTTCATTTTCTAGATTCAAAGAAACTAGCGCACATTCTATGTAGTCAAAACCCAAACCCTTCAATCTCTCTGCCTGCTGAATCTCACTGCACCAACCAAAGGTATACATCGTCATCCATCCCTCTCGCGTTCAATTTTTATTAAATAGAACTGATGATAGCGCATACAAACACATGCTAATTAAGACGCTTTGAAGTGAAAAAAGTTTCTAGCCTATTCCATTTGTGTGAAACTCACGCCCAGACCCGACGGAACCAATCGTATGCCACATTGCCTGATATCTCATGAGTGCCTTCAAAAAGATCTAATTCCAACTTTTCTTCTGATGCTAAGTTTTGATAAATACTCCGAATCTGCTCATATGCTTCTAGTGTTGCGTGTACAGGAAAAATAGGATCGCTTTTGCCAGCTTCGATGAGAAGAGGTCTAGGGGCGATCAAACCAATCAGATCTGGCATCTCAGCTACTAATGACAGACCTGGTATATAATTGTCTATACAGTGATGAATGGATAAAATACTAGCTTGAAAAGTATTGGTATAACCGCTAACAACAGCAGCCGATATACGATTATCAATCGCTGCTGCGAACGAGCAAACGAGTCCACCGCCCGATATCCCCATACAGCCGATTCTCGCGGCATCTATATCATCACGTGTGAGTAGATAATCTACGCATCGCAGCGTTTCGAATACACGATATCCAGCCATGGTTTGACCCATTGCCAATAGAAACGTAGAGAGACGTTGACAAGAGTTCGCCTCCTGATTTTCCTCGCTCAATTTACGATCACCAAATCCTAATAGTTCTGGCGCAGCAACGATATAACCTCTATTCACAAGCTCAACAGCAAAATCTTTCTGGTAGCCCTTGTCACCCGTTTTTGCCTCACCATCTATCGTTAAACCAACAATATCCTTACTTCCATATCCGTGACCATGACAGGCAATAATAGCTCCTGCTCGCTCATCGCGTTCCTTCGGAATAAGTAGGTAGACGGGCATGTAGAGGTCGGGATAGGTCTGAATTTGTATTCTCTCTCGCGTATAAGTGCCGCAATCCACAGATTCAAGAAGCACGGGATCAAGATCAGGAATCTTCGCTGGATAACCACCAAGCAACTCAACGAAACGCGTACGTAATCGCTCATTCCAGTTAACACATTCCTCTTGTGAGCGAGCTTGAAATTTTTCGGATGGCGTTACACGATCGTACAATTGTTTTAAATACTGATCAGGACTCCACATGACAGTCAGCACCTCGTTTTCATTATTTTCGATTTAAACGTTCTCTTATCACTGACATCAACTGCTCTTTCTCCTCTTCAGGAATCCAATCTGTCAGTCTAGCTGCAGCAATGGGCAACAACCATTGATCGATCTCTTCAAATCTTAGATTAGAATGAGTCAGATAATGCTTTACGTACACATCCACCATCCGTTCTCGCACTCCTTGAAGCTGCTCTTTCACATGATCCGGAGCAGCATCTGGAAGAGTACCATAGCGGAGCAGAAGTAACGTACGAGCAACATCACCTGCAGGATTGCCAATCATGCCATCTGTCCAATCAATGATCCATCTCTTCTCCCCGACCATGACATTATCCGGATGAAAATCGCCATGACAGACGCAGTTACCGGTCAGCAGCTCCTCAAGACATTGAAGAATCGCATCCCTTTCATCTGGTGAAAGTTGAGCAGCTTGGTGAATGTTAGAAGCCAACACTTCTTTTTGTTGACGAAAATGCTTGCCGCCCTCGTTTGCAGGATTCTCAAAACGATGAAGCATAACATGCATGTCGGCTAACATTTCAGCAAAATCATCTAACGCTAGAGGATTCTCTACCATTTTCTGTAGGAGCGGCTTGCCATCGATATATTCAAAAATAATGCCAACCCTTTCCTCAATCTCCACTAGCCCATTGACTTGCGGCACAGGAATGCCAAGCGTAGCAATTTGTTTCGTTATCTCATATTCGTAAGTGATTGCTTCTTTTGGGAATCCACTGCGGTAAAGTTTGATCACGCTTTCATGACTATGCTGAAAGATCTCTGCTGTTCTACCTTCCGCTATTCGTTTCATCATGTCTTCCTTTCTGAATGACGTATTTCCTTATTTTAACATAGGTTCAACTCTTGAATCGATACTTTCATTCAGGATGTATTTGTATACATCAATTTTATAAGTTTGGGAGGGGAACTACGGTTCGCTATATCCATGAAAAGGAGCGATCCTCACGTATAAGGGGATCTACGGTTCGCTATTTTGCCAATTTCTTACAAATAATAGCGCCATGGCGCCAGATAAGAGCTTGTAGTTCCGCTAAGAGCGTAAAAAGCTTTTTTTCTCCATATAGAGGACTGTAGTTCCCCTGAGTAAAGCCTGTGCCGGAATCCCGCAAGGGCCGTCACATGAAAGACAATACCGATCCGTCAAACCTAAAAAAGAGACCGTCAGAAGAATCCCTGACGGTCTTACTGATCCTTTACTCGAACATGGCTCTTGCGATCACCGCAAGATCTAGAATATCAATGACGTCATCATGGATAAGATCATATTTTTTGACCAAATTCCAATCTGGGCTTGATATCGTTTTGCCATAGCTCGCAGCTGCAATCGCGATATCACCTACAGATACTTTGCCATCCCCATTAACATCTCCTGAAGGGCTAGTATTTACGGAATTCGTAAATGCATGCAAAGCTTGATTCAACGTACTTGTTGCTTGATCGATTTCTGCCTGCGTTACCGCGTTTGCGGCTGCTGCAATGGCTGCATTAATCGCTGTTTGCAAGATAGCTTTGGAACCTGTTGGGTATTGCCCTGGTGCATGACCTTCAACAGCTGCTTGCAAGGTTGCCTGTGACTCTGCAATAAGCGCATTCAAAGCTTCTTTGTTTAGTTCATTGGCACCAGTGACCTGTACGTTATGCGTGACAGAGTTCAAGGAACTCTCCACACCCACAGAGTTGGCAAGTTGCACGGAAGAGAGCTGAATACTTGCGCTAGTTGTCTGTTTAAGTGCTTTCCACGTTAATTTAAGCAGTGCACCATCCGTTGAGACGGAATGATCAGCGCCTAGGCTTGCCAACAGAATACGAACTTTGCCAGGCACATCCTTATTTACACTGACTACTTCTAGACCAACCTTCTGTGATTCTGCCTTAACAAAAAGGAAAGTATCCGGGTCAAAGTTGAACGTTAAATCCTGAGCGTAGATGGCATCTGACGGATTTGTCGATACATGCGCCAGTCCATAGTTCACATCGAAGTTATTTCCTACTGCGCTCTGAGTTGCTCCTGTGAGAGTTCCTGTTAACTCCGTTGGTTCAGTTGGCTCAGTCACATTAGGAACGTCAGCCTTATACATCGTTAAATAATCTAAATTGACATTACCGATACTGCTTTCATCAATTCGGTAGCTGATTACATTTTTGCCTGCTTGCAAGGTCAAACGTTCAGAAGCTGTAAACCATTCATCCCAGCTAATCGCTGTTTTGTCCGGAGCAATTGTTTTTGCATGTTCCCCGTTGACATAGACGTTGATTTTCGCTCTTGCCGGCAATTGGACCGTAGGATTCGTAGTAGATTCCCCATTCACTTGTTCCCCATAAGCATATCTTACACCAACAATATAATCCCCGGCTTCTGCTGAATTAACAACAAAATTCGCTTCAGCACCTGGTTTTTTGGGCAAATTGATATACCCTGTTCCTTGAAAGTTCAAATGGGTGCTTTCTTTTGTAATATCACCTACCAGCAGTGCATCCTCCGCTTGGTACATATCCCCTTGTCCTAAATCACCTGAAGGCAGTTCCTGCCACACGTTTGGTGCAACAGGTGTGCCAAAATTAGGCGTTCCATCTGCATGCCAACCGAATTTCTTGATATTTACCTGACGCCACCAGTTACGTCCTGTATCTTGATACACCCGTGAATGATAAATCATCCAATCTTCCGTACCATCTACCGATTGAACAAATCCTGCTCGGGCTGGACCTGATACATCACTTGTAGAGACGAAAACATCATTCTTGCGCGTCCAAGAATTCGGGTTTAAGAAGTCCCCATCCGTATTCATAAAATAGGATAAACGGTAACCGTCTGATGCATAGTCACCCTCTGACATTGTGATGAACACTTTGCCATCACGTTGCAAGACACGGGGACCTTCCCCGCCTCCGCCCGGCAAGAAGGAGCGATCTACGCTAATTGTGTAAGGATTATCCATCGGAGCAATAGCCGGACCGATTGGTTCTCCAGAGCCTAAAGTGCCCCAAACGGCGTAGAGCTTCCCTTTATTTTCAAAAACCGTAAAATCGTTTGCTTGCTTATAGACACCATTTTCTCCGGCATACAAAGCACCTTTGTCTACATAAGCCCCTTGAGGATCATCCGTAACGGATTCCAAAACAGTCGCCATATGCTTGTAATCATATGCTTTCAAATCGGCACAGTAATAAATATACCATTTGCCATCAAAGAAGAAGATTTCTGGAGCGAAAATACGTGTTTGTGTGCCTTGTGAATCAAAAACCAATTTCTTTTCCCCTTGGTCTGTCAAGGTACGGGATTTGGATACATACACCTTATTCTCAGAGTCCAGGTTACTAGAAGAAACGAAGTAATAGAAACCGTCTTTGTAAGTTACAAATGGGTCCTGACCTTGATAGAGTGGATTGTTAAATTTGTTATGTACGGAAGAACTTGTAACACCCATCGCTTTCATAAACTCGGAACGGGAAATGGATACGTTTTCAATTCCGTTTATTAAGGCTTCAACCTTATCTCTATCCGTCATTTCCGCGTCATCAATCGTGCTAAGCAGCTCTGCAGCTGTTTGTTTAGATGCTTGGAGTTTGTTGCGATCGCTTTCTGTTACTTTATCTGCAAAATTGTCTGCTAAATAATCTAATTTTTGAATTTCTGCGTTTAAATCACTTTTTTTCGTTACCAACGTACGATCTGCTGGCAAGTAAAGCGCTGATTCTGGAACGATCTGTCTTTGCTGACTTGCACTTTCCCATTCCATCTTGAGCCAAGTGCCGCCCCAACCTTGTAAATACTCAACTTTGATATCGTAGTGTTTACCTGCCTCCAAAGAGATAGGTGTACTAACTTGTGGTTTTTCCCAAGTTTGCTGCCAGAAGTCAATGATCAACTGACCATTAATCCACAGCCTAAAGCCATCATCGCCAACCATATGGAAGGTATAGTCTTCTGTGTATGTCGGAACAATAGTACCTGTAAACCGTGCCGTATTATAATCAGGCGTTCCAGAAAACTGATTAAAAATACTGCCAAATGAATCGCCATTCAGATTGCCAATAGCTCGTGATCCACGTTTATCATCGAATTTGAATACAGTGATATCTGTTCGATTATCAGGATTAGGCACACATTTAAAGAAATCCCCCATTAATCCATGTCCATCCAAAATTGGATCAGCAGCACGAGCATTCATAGGCATATTAATCGTGCATGCAAATAAGATAAAAGCCATAAGTATCCCAATTACTTTTTTCATCGGTAATCTCCTATTCTCATATTCGTTTCTACTCCGTGGATATTCTGCTAACGTTCCGAGTGATTACAAGAAACAAAGCCAGCAGCCTCGTTGCCTAATGGCGCACACCGTGTGACCTCCTTCCCCTGTCTTGCTGCGTGTTTTTAACTTAACATATTTTCAAACAGATAGATTTGCAATATCCCGAGCTTTTTTACAAATATCTTCCCTTTTTATAAAAACAAAAAAAACTGACGCCGATTTCGTCCGGACGACAGTTTCTATTGCAATATTCCTAAAGCGTCATGGCTTGACCATACCTAGCCAAGAACTCTTCCTTTTCCTTGTAATCTGGCATAATGCTGCCTACACGTCTCCAGAAGGAGCGGTCATGATTCATATGAGTGAGATGACATAGCTCGTGGATGATGACATAATCAATTACCTCAAGCGGTGCCATGGCTAAGCGATAATTAAAGGTTAGTTTTTTGTCCGAGCTGCAGCTTCCCCATTTGGTCTTGGACTCCTCAATTTCAATCACCTTCGGTTTTACCTTTAATTGTGTTTGATAGATCTTGATGCGATCGGCTATGATTTTCTTGCAGCTTGAGAAATAGAACTTCTTAAGATTCACTTTCAATTCTTCTTCACTTAGCCCGGCAGTCTCAATTAACTCATGGAGAAAATGATATTTCCCAAGATGAAGGAATTTACCTTCCTCTTGATACTCTTTTGTTCGAATGGGCTGTTTCGCTTTTTCTATAAGCTGTAATTTCTCTACGATCTGCTTCCCATGCTGTTTTACGACACTCATAATGGTCTCCTGACTTGTATCGTTAGGAGCTTTAACTGTGATGTATCCTGTTGTTTCGATTTGAATCGATATCTTTTTTCTAACTCCATAGACAACATGAAATTCAATTGTCTTATCTTCAAACTCAATCTTCATCCTGATCATCGGTCCTTTACTATCAATACAGTATTTCTATCATTTTACCTTTCTCATTAAAAAAAGACCAATCCCATTGTTAAAGGATTGGCCATCTGCTCACTCACCTTTTTGCTTCTCTGTGGTGGTTTCTTCTTCTAATAACCCCTTCGTTCCTTGTCTAAATTCCTTGATCGTCGTGCCGAATGCACGACCTAGTTGAGGAAGCTTCGTTGGACCGAACAACAATAATGCAACTACGGCAATAATGATAACACCTGAAACACCAATGCCTGAAAGCATAATAAGCACCTACCTTCTATCTTTCTTATATTAGAATTTTACCATAAGAGCTGTGATGTACATAATAAGAATTCCAGCTGTTAATCCTCCAAAATTGAGCCAAGAAACGGGTGACAAGTTCCGCTTCTCAGATTCTTTCAAGATCATTTTGGATATAACATAAATGACTTGAAGAATAGCACCAGCGCCGATACCGAAGAATAATGCGGCTAAAGTGTCATTGAATATGAATCCACCGGCCCAAGTTCCGATGATGGCTGGACCACCTGCTATTAAGGCTAACGTAACGAAGGTTCTCAAATTAGGACGATCCTTCAGAAGTGGTGCAGCGATCCCGACGCCTTCTGTAATATTATGAAGGGTAAAACCAATGATCAAGAAAGTGCCTAACGCTGCCTCCCCGACAGCAAAAGCTGATCCAATTGCAAGGCCTTCGCCAAAATTATGCAAACCGATACCTGTAGCGATTTTCCGCGATACTCTGCTTCCCTCAAGCGTTCTGCTGCTTAATTTGCGATTATTCGACTGGTCAACAGCGATCAAGAATAGGCAGCTGAGAAGTGCGCCAAACCATACTAGGCCAGATCCCTGGAACACACCAGGAGCTGCTGCAGCCATTTCAAAACCTTCCTCGAAAGTATCAATGACAAGGAAAAATAAGAGTCCTATCGTCAAGGAAAGAATGACATGCATGCCTTTCATCGAAAACCGGCGCAAGAAGGGATACCATAACAGGCCCAACCCCACAGGAATGACCCCAACATAAAACCCAATTAATGCATATTGAGCAAAAAGCTTTCCTGTAGGAGTTGGCGTCGCAGCTGCTGCTGCAACCTCACCTGTGAAAATCAAGCCATTGGACGTGATGAGTTTGACTTCATGCGGATCCCCTTGAACCCACGGATATGGAATATGAATCGTTCCTCTTTCGAATCGTTTCAAAGAATCGCTTGGTGAAAATTCTGCGTTCCAGAAAGCTCCGTCAACAACGACTTGAGCAATCGTTATTTCTTCAGGGCCAGAGTTCAGAACCTTCACTTGAATGCCGTCATCACTCAGCGTGATCTTCTCTACGTTCAAAACTTCAATTGGCGCAGCAGGCTCATTCTCAATACCCGTACCTACTTTGGCAATCGTAGTGATAATTGCAATTAACAAAATAAGCGGGAGAATTCCCCATAAAATAGCCTTTAAATTAATGGATGACACCTTGGTTCCCTTTTGATCTGCGTAACTCATTGAACGACTACCTCCTTTCTTATTCTGCTATGAAGAAACCCATCCAGCCTAGCTCAGCAAATTCACTTTGATGGGCATGAAACATATATTTCCCAGCGGATGGAAACACGATTTCGAGAATACCTCGTTCACCTTGGCACTGCATAATCGTATCCGTAAATTGAGGACGAGCTTCAGGATCCGCTCCTGTTGCATAATAGTTGAAAAAGTTCGCATGAAGGTGAAAAGAATTAATAAGATCAAATTCCGTCAGATTACTTAGGTAAATACGGACGAGTTCTCCAACCTTAACTTTAATTGGCTCTTGCTGATAAGCAAAGGCATACCCATTTACGGTGTAAATTTCGTTCTCACCATCGAGATCCAAATCAAATCCATTCATGACCATGTTCAATTCTTTGGCCGCAGCTCTTGGTTTCTTGGGATCAATGATGAAATTCCCATATAGTCCTTTATGAATGTGTCTGGCTAAAGGAGCAACATGGCAGTGATACACATGCATTCCGGCTGGTTTAGCTTCAAATTCATAGGTAAACTTATCTCCCGCATTAACGGCTTCTAGCCCATCCATATTCGTTGGGTGCATCCCATGAAAGTGGATGGAGTGCGGATGGCTCGTTGCATTGCCGAAATGAATACGAAGGACATCTCCTTCGGTACAACGAATGGTCGGTCCAGGAATTGTCCCGTTGAATGTCCATCCTGGGAACTTAATTCCTTTGGCGATCTGAACTTCATTCTCATACGCCGTAATTTCATACTCACGCAGTGTTCTTCCATCAGGAAGTGTACTTACCTTGCCATAATCAAATGCAGTAAGAGCTTTCTGTGCGGCTTTAAAACCTTCGGTAGCGTCATTACTAGGCACATAACCATGCTTCATTCCATCGTGCAGCTGCCCTTTCATAGCCTTATGAATGTCATGTTTATCTGCCACTAATGTCGACTTTCCGAATAAAGTGGATGGATTTAATAAAGCAGCGCCAATGACGGCAAAAGCCCCAGCACCTCCCATCTTTAAAAGCTTACGTCTTGACATCTTATCACCCGAGTTACGCAACATCGTTGTATCCTCCCCTATTTATATTGCTTGTTTACAATTTTTTTGCATCAAGGAAACTTTTTGGGTAAAAATTTTGTTTCCAATGGGACAAAAAGTTTGCCCAAGGAAACACTTTGAGTTAAATATATGCCTAAACGTGCTATTTGTAAACCATTATTTTCTTCGGAAACAAATATATATTTTTATAAATAACGTTACAATTTGTGCGCCTCCATGTCGCCCTGTCTATCTAATTGTCAAATCAAATTAGAACCGTACATCATCTAGTATATTAAGATCACCTCAGGGGAGGGAATGGCATTGGGATTATATGAAATAAAAGGTTCCTATGACGCAATCGTTAGTTTGGGCAGCGCTTGTAATCCTTCTCTTCAATTAAAACGCCACCATTTAAGAACGTTTTCAGGGCCACTGGATTGGCATGTATCCCTATTACTTTCGGATGTAAACCGATTGTTGAACCATAAATTATTTCAAGGGGTACAGATTAACTAGAAAAAGGAGTTAAGCATAGGCTGCTTAACTCCTTTTTCTTTATGTTTCAGGGGACCCGTACTATTTTTTATACACCTTGTCGTATGCGTCCTGATAAATCTGGATGAATTGATCCATACCGGAATCTTTCAGGCCTTTCACGTATGCGTCCCAATCCTTGTCAATGCTTTTGGCACCCATAATGAACTGCAGCATGGATTGCTTCACATAATCTGTAATGATCGGTTTTAATTGCTTCACCTGATTCGCTTGGTCATTCGTCAAGAAAATGTCGGTCGGGAACTCTTCCTTCGGCTGATGCCCTTCGTACAATTCCTTCGTGGCTTTGTACAAACGTGTTTCCAATCCATCCATCGTATAGATGTCCTGGCTCGCTGCATACGAGGTTTCACGATATTCGGCTGAACGAAGGTTCGGTCCCATTTGGTTCCAATGGTCGTTCTGTACCTGGCCGACTCCGTATGAAGTTTCTTTCACCTTGAACTTAGCAGCCGTTCCGCGAGTGTTTTTATCATTTGCTTCGGCTTTCACCCAGTTGCGATTTTCCTCTCCAAAGTTGGACAATGTCGTTCCTTCATCCGAATAGAGATAATCCGCCAAACGAATGGCTGCTTCTGGATTTTTATTTTTGTTCGTAATGGCAAAGACGGAATTCCCGATACCGATGTAATGCGCGGTGAACGAGGCCCCATCTGGTCCCGTTAGCGGAGCAATTGGATCATAGTCTTTGTGACGAGTAGCGGCCGGCGATGCATCCGTGAACTCACCGAACCAACCTGCTGGTATTGCGCCTGCAATGGCTATGTCAGGGCTATTCCCTTTTTGTGAAAGCGCATCGGATTTCTGCGTAAATGCTTCCTTGTCGATCAAGCCTTCCGCATACAATTTATTCAAATATTGCAGCCCTTTTTTGAAGCCTGGTTGGTCTACGGACGTTCCCAGCTTGCCGCCATTTAGCACGAAATAGTTATTATCAGCATTGAAATAAACGAACGAGTTCATGACGAAGGTTTCAATGTCCGTGTGCCACCCCGTTGGTGAACCCGTGAACGCAATTTCATCGGCTTTGCCGTTGCCGTTCGGATCTTTTTCCTTAAAGGCTTTCAACATATTGTAGAAATCATCCGTCGTCTTCGGCGCACTCAGCCCAAGCTTCTGCAGCCATTTCGAGTTTACCCACATTTTGGCGGAAAATTGGCAGTGATAGCATTCATTCACCGAAGGAATCGCATAGATGTTGCCATCCGGCGCAGTAATTGCTTTTTCAAGATAAGAAATATCTTTGAATGCCTTTTTAATATTAGGAGCATATTGATCGATCATCTTATTAAGCGGTAGCAGAACGCCTTGTTGACCGTAAAGCAGTTGTTCTTCCTTCGTTAAATCCCCTTGCATGAAAATATCAGGATAGTCGCCGCTTGCGAGCAGGAGCTGTTTTTTCTCCTTCAAAGCTGCTGTTTCGCCTGGTACAAGCTGCCAATTCAAATGAACATTCGTCTTCTCTTCCAAATATTTGGTAAACCAGTTCGTATTCAAATCAGCAATGTTTGCCGATTGCGGCGCGAAAGCACTCATGGTAATTTTGTTTTTGGCGATCGGAAAGCCCGTTACATTCACGTTACTTCCCCCGTCTGCACTTCCTCCTCCATTCGGAGTAGCGCTGTTAGGCTCGTCGCTGCCTGATGTGCAGCCGACTACAAACGTAGTAATGAATACGATTAGAGCCACCGATTTCCATGTTCTACTGGTTCTTTTCATCCCCATTCTCAAACCCTCCTTGTTTGTCTTCGCCAATCCATCAAAGTGGGGGCAAACCCGAGCTATCCGCTGCCTCGCATCCCGCCTCTCATTCTTCATTCAGAATCAGCCTTTAAGAGAACCAATCAATAGACCCTTCACGAAATGCTTTTGCACAAAAGGATAAAGAATGAGGACAGGCGCACTTGCGACAACAATTAGTGAATATTTAAGCAGCTCCTTCAAACCCTGTCTCTCCGCAAGCTCCCTGACGTCTTTAATCATCGTAGGATCAATCGAGTTCAGGATTAGAATGTTGCGTAAAATAAGCTGCAGCGGATATAAGTTAGCGGTTTTCAAGAAGATTAAGGCTTCAAAATAAGAATTCCAGTAGCCAATTGCATACATGAGCACTAGAACGGCAATGATCGGTTTAGATAACGGGATAACGATTCGTGTTAAAAATTTGAAGTCGCTGCATCCGTCCAAATGTGCGGCCTCCGTTAACTCCGACGGAATCGATGTTTGGAAAAACGTCCTCGCAAGAATGACTTGCCAGACCGAAATTGCGCCAGGAATAATCATCGCCCATCTCGTGTCGAGCATCCCCAGCCCCTTTACCGTCAAATAATAAGGTATTAATCCCCCGCTGAATAGCATAGTGAAAACAAATAAAGCCGTAATCACATTGCGTCCATAAAAGTTTTTGCGAGAAAGCGGATAAGCAGCAGTAATCGTTAACGATACGCTAATCAACGTCCCTACGACCAGATAGAACAAAGAGTTGCCGTACCCTTTCAAAATTTGCGGGTTCTGAAACACGGCTTGATAGCCTCGAAGCGTTGGTTCAACAGGAAGAAGCCACACTTTACCAGAAATAACAGCGGATGATGAGCTAAATGATGAGCTTATGATATAAATCAAGGGATACGCTACGACGATTAAGCAAATGATCAAAAACAGATAGACGAAGAACAGATACACGCGATCTATACTGCTTTCAACGATGCGGGTCGTTGACTTTGGTGATTTTAATGATAAGGCTTGCTCGGAATTCATCATATTCTGCCTCCTACCACAAACTCGTCTCGGAATTTTTCCTTGCCACATAATTGACTACGATCAGCAGCAGCAAGTTGACGACGGCATTAAATAGTCCGACCGCTGCGGAGAAACTAAAGTTCGCTCCGACTAAGCCCATTTTGTACACATAAGTGGAAATAACTTCGGAAGCCCCAACGTTGATGGCATTCTGCATCAGATACACTTTCTCAAAGCCTACGTTCATGATTTGCCCTGCATTCAAAATAAGCAAGATCACAGCCGTCGGCATAAGACTCGGCAAATCAATATGTATCATGCGCTGGAAGCGCGACGCGCCGTCCACTTTGGCCGCCTCATATAAATGTGGATCTACCCCCGCAAGAGCTGCAATATAGATGACCGAGGCATATCCCGTAAACTGCCAGACGTCAGATAGGACATAGACGGTCTTGAAATATTCCGGCTTTGACATAATATTTTCTGCTGGAAATCCGAACTTATCTGCCAAGAGATGGACGAACCCAAGCTGCGGAGAAAGGAAAAGCATGATGATCGACACCATGATAACGGTGGAAATGAAATAAGGTGCGAATGTGACTAGCTGTACGGCTCGCTTAAACACACCATTTTTCAACTCGTTTAAAGCTAAGGCAAGAATGATAGGCGCTGGGAAACCTACAACAAGTGAATATAGGCTTAATAGAGCCGTGTTTTTAATAATTCGCCAGAAAATCGGCAGCCGGAAAAAATCAATGAAGTGTTTAAAGCCAATCCAATCGCTTCCCCAAATCCCTTTCGTAACCACATAATTTTTGAAAGCAATTTGCACGCCAGCCATCGGTACATATTTAAAAATAAGTAAATATAGAAGTGACGGCAGGATAATCAGATAGAGCTGCCAATTTTTCTTCACCATTCTAAATGCTATACTCATGGTAACTCTCCCTCCAAGGTGCATTTAAATTATCCCTATTTTTAAGCGCTTACAAGGACTATCATAATAGACTGTCGAACAAATTTATAGGGATCATTTTTAAGATGAACTGTCCATTCATAAGGTGGTGTGCCTCATTCCAAAGAAGCTTGCTTTCAACTATCAGAACTTGTCTATCGTTAAAAAAATGGCGATAGGTTACATCGTGATTATTTTCATTCCGATCATCTCGTTCGGACTGTTCCTTTATAATCAGAACTATAACAGCTTCCTAGAGGAGTACGCGCAAGGCAGACAAAAAATCGTGAATCAAGTGTTGAATAATATCAGTATTAGTACCGTGCAGATCGAGTCAGCCTATCAACTATTTCAAAATAATTCAAATACAATCTCCTATTTAAGCGGGAATTATCGGACCGATTTTGATCAAGTTTCCAACTTTTTGACCTATATCCGCCCCTTATTTTCCTATATCCTGTCATCCAATCGCATGATTGATGGTATGACCATCTATATGGAACAGCAAAACGGGATGATTTTCCGACCGGAAATGGCCAAAATGGACGAGTTCAAGCTCGAAGAAAACATCAAAAAGCTTCCGCTTGGTGTAGGGAAATGGGTAACATCAAACAACGTATCCGATCCAAATATCAACCTCCATTATGTACACAAAATAGGGAACCGGAATTTTGAGCAGGACATCGGTCTACTCGATATTAAAGTTACCTCCAAGTTAATTAAACCATTGTTTGAATCTTTAAATTTGAATAGCAAAAGCAATTTGTATGTGCTTGATCAGGATCACCAAGTCATCTCGCGCATTGAAAAAATCTCATTAAATAAGGATGCAGAAAAAGCGATTTTGGATGATGCTTTCCAAGCAAAAACGAAGTACTTCTATCAAACTGTCAATGGGGATAAAATGCTGATCGAATCCTTTTTTGCTGACAGTTTGAAGCTGCATTTTGTCATGATGGAGCAAGTTGACGATGTGTTTAGCGGGATTAAGAAGAACAAATATGTGCTCGTGATGATCGTAACGATCCTACTATTGACACTCTCCGGTATGTATTATTTGATTGCAAGCTCAATTACGAAGCGGATTTTGAAACTGTCCAAGCATATGCGGCGAGTCGATGAAAACCATTTTCCACTCTATATTGGAGAAATTAATAAAGACGAAGTCGGGCATCTGACCTCCTCTTATAATGCCATGATCCGGCGAATGGACGAGCTGGTTAATACGGTGCACCGTTCCGAAATGCTGAGAAAAGAGTCCGCTTATCAAATGATGCAAGCCCAAATCAAACCTCATTTCCTTTACAATACGCTTGAATCCATACGCATGATCGCTGAAGCAAACGATGACCCGGAAGCTGCTGAAATGTCCTATACGCTAGGCAAGCTATTCCGCTACAGTTTATCGGGATCGAAGAGTGAAACGACCTTGAAAGATGAGGTTGAAAATGTGAAAGACTATATCAAAATTCAACAAATCAGGCTCGGAGACCGCCTGCAAGTAACTTTCATGATAGACGCTATTATCGATAACTTCATCTGTCCCCATTATATTTTACAGCCAATTATTGAAAATAGTATCGTCCATGGGATTGCTACCGTAAGAAAACAAGTGACTCTCTCCATTCGTATTTGGGAAGATGCCAGGTTCATGTTCATAGCAGTTAGTGACACGGGTGCAGGTATTGCGGAGGATCGGCTGGATCGGATTCAAGGGGTTTTAAATGGTAAAATCGATGCTTCTCATTTGCAAAACGGCGGCGGCGGCGGTCTCGGCATCGTGAATGTCAATGAACGTGTTAAAATGTTCTTTGGCGAAGGTTCGGGTACCCAGATAACGAGTAAGCTGAACGAGGGAACGACTTGTTTGCTCAAATTAGGTAAGGGGGCAGCGCAATGAAGCTCATGGTTGTCGATGACGAACCTATCATATTGAATGGCATCATCCGTATGATTCAGAAAGCGAATACTTCTTTTACCGAAATCGTCGGAGCTGGCGATGGCATTGATGCACTGCATAAGCTGGCATCCTTTCAGCCCGATTTGATCCTGACGGATATTCATATGCCTGAGATGGACGGGCTCGCCCTTATTAAGGAAATACAAGCTCAAAATCTTAGTAACCGCTTCGTTATCATTACCGGCTATGACGATTTTGCGTATGCCAGGCAGGCGCTGCGCTACCAAGTTGTGGATTACTTATTAAAACCAATTAATAAGGTTGAACTGCTAGGCGTGCTTGAGAAAGTTGAACACACCATTCGGTCGGAACAACGTCAAATGAGAGAACATGACCTGCTGATGCTGAAAGAACATATCCTTTATGATACGCCATTTGAGGAAATGCCGCTTAAGCCAGAGCAACTGCATACCCTTCTTCCTGATCCGTTTACAACAATTCTAGTATTTCAAGCCTATGAGAGCACGCCGCTGTTGTCGGCCGAACGCCTTACACATCTGTGTACCTTGCTATCCGAAATGAATTTCAAAGCTTATTCTTTTCAATCTCGTTTTTTACGGCAAGCCGTGCTTATCATTAACGGTTTGCATGTGCCAACAGATTCCGAACTTCAGCTTGCCTTAGGCGATCTGTTTTATACAAAAAATACGCAAAGCAGCGGATTACCTATTGGTGGCAGCGGCAGGATGAGCGATGTAGATAGCTTGCGGGAGCTATACATCGAAGCAGTGGCTTCAATGTTATACAACCGACACTTCGCAGGCAGCAGCATGACTGTATATCGGAAAGAGTCGGAAACAATTGACGGTGAAGTGACTCTTGTCCAAGAGAGCGAGCGAGCGATTGCTCAGACTCTAGAACAAATTGAAAAGGACATGCAGTCCCTGCACCTTCACTTTTCTGGCAGCGATCACTGTCATATCAAACTTCGCGAACTGTTTATCAATCTTGTGAACGATCACTACCTTAGAATTGGTATTGAGACAACGCTGGAGGCTTCACATGATTCGAAAATCACAGGGCAGCTCCTTCCCTTTGAGCGGCGCCCAGAGCACCAACAACCTCACCCTCAGTCCATCGACAAAATTGTTTC
Source organism: Paenibacillus sp. J22R67 (assembly GCF_059692175.1). Lineage (NCBI taxonomy): Bacteria > Bacillati > Bacillota > Bacilli > Caryophanales > Paenibacillaceae > Paenibacillus > Paenibacillus sp. J22R67. Next base: position 400,375 of record NZ_JCAUAX010000005.1, read on the forward strand.
CTTTGTGGAACAAAATTATAAACTGGATCTATCTCTCGATGTTGTTGCCGATCATGTACAGATGCATCCGAATTACATCAGCATGCTGTTTCGCAAAGAGATGGACCTTACCTTCCTTCACTATTTACATACATTCCGGCTTACCAAAGCCAAGCAATTCATGCAGGATCACCCTGATTGGCCGATCCATACCATTGCTGAGCTTGTCGGTTATGAAAATCCGCGGCATTTTTTCAAAGTGTTTAAAAAATTTGAAAACACCACGCCAGGACAATACCGGCTCGGAAGTTCATCCCTATAAAAAAAGAAGCAATCGGCAGCTGATAGACGCTCCGATTGCTTCTTTTCTTTGCTTACTTGAGAATTGAACTCGCCTGCTGGATGATCTCCGCTATGAGATTCCCAGCTTTCTCCCCGTCCGTAAGCATTCTTGTCCCTTGCCCGGCCCATAAGGACATATATTCCGCATTGCGCTGATCTGCTGAAGCATTTCGTATATCTCTTGTTATCGTATTTTGTGTAGGAAATGGAAGCGGCTCAACACCACTCTCGTCCCACTGTCGAATGAACGTGTTCACAATGCCTCTCGCGGGGCGACCCGAGAATGCCTTCGTGATGACTGTGCTTTCCTCCGTGCTTTTCAACAGTGCTTCCTTATACGCCACATTCGCACCTGATTCATAAGCAGTCAGAAACCGGGTTCCCATCTGAACGCCTTGGGCCCCAAGGGCCAGAGCAGCAACAAGACCCCTCCCGTCCATAATGCCTCCAGCCGCAATAACAGGAATCTGTACTTGATCTACGATTTGTGGTACTAATGCGATAGTGCCAATATTAGCCCCATTCGGATGGCTGGAAATGTCAAAAGTACCGCGATGTCCCCCTGCTTCACTGCCTTGGGCAACAATCGCATCGCACCCAGCCTGTTCAGCCATGATAGCTTCTTTCACGGTTGTGACCATCGTCACGACCCGTAAGCCAGCTAATTTTGCCTTTTGCATATGGGACTCGGATAGAACACCGAACGCCGTGCTAATGACTGGAACCTTTTCTTCCAGCAATACAGCGAGTTGTTCCTCGAAATAATCGGGCGTACTGACGCTCTCCCCTGTTGCCGCAGTGATCCCAAGTTGGCCGCGTACCTTATTAAGCTCGCTTTGAACAACTTGCAATCTCGCGTTGTTGTCAGGTACTCGAAGGGCAAAAAGGTTCACACCAAAGGGCGCATCTGTCAGCTGCCTTAATTCCTGAATAGCCGTTCGTATCGCATCTGGTTGCATATAAGCGGCCCCTATGGTGCCAAGACCACCCGCATTGGAAACAGCAGCGGCCAGATTCACAGTACCTGGAACCCCAGCCATTCCTGCTAGAAATATGGGGTATTTGATAGTAAAGATGCGACAAATATCTGTTGTAAGTTGAAGGCTCATTGTTCTTTATTCTCCTTTGATAAAGCTCTACCTGTCCGCGAGCGCACGTGTGATGATTGTCCTTGCCTCTTCGGCAACTGCAGCATCTTCGTTGTCAATAGCCTGCATCCAGATCAGCATAGGAATGTACACGGCAATTAGTCGAGCTAATCTCTTCGTCTCTTCATCTACATCCCCATACTCAGCATAAAAACTCGCGCGGGCATCAGGTGGCAGAAAGCTATAAACAACATTCAAATCGCAGGCGGGGTGACCGATATTCATATCTCCCCAGTCAATAATGCCAGAGACGATACCCTGCTCGTTAACTAACATATTTTTAAAATGCAGATCACCATGAAGAAAGATATGTCTTGGTTTAACGGGCTCAATGTTAAGCTGATCCAAATAATTGGCAATTGCCAGGTGATCTTCTTCCTTGATATGAGTGCTGAGATCAGATAAAAAGCTTAGCATTTTTTCTTTTCGCGTCGCTATGTCTGTTAGATTTCTGTGGTCATGTTGGACTCCGTTCTCATTTGCAAGATCTAAAGGAAACGCATGAAGCCTTTTTAAAAATTGTGCAAGAATGGGTGCAGATAAGGTACGTTGTTCATCCGTCAATCCAATTGGAAACTTACCTGCTAAATAAGGATAGCCAAGAAAAGGTGCTGGATATTCCATGCTTGCTTCACCGACATATAGCGGTTTGGAATATGGAAGCGGCATATACGCCTCAAGCAGCGGTAATATCTTGCCCTCCATTTGTAGTAAGTCAATAGCAACCTTTCTTCTTGGAAAGCGGAAAACGATCTCATCTCCAACGAGATAAACGGTATTATCCCAGCCGTAGCCTAGTTGTTGGATCGTTAAATCCGCTAGCTGTGGGAACTGGGTCTTGATTAATTTTCGAGCTAATTCCTTAGAAAGCTCCCACTCTGCATCCCAAAGATTCGAACCTCCCAAATGCCTCTACCGCCTCTTTATCAAATTCATCTTTAAAAAAGAAAACCGCGCAGTGCGCGGATGTGGAAAGTGATTATTCCCTGCATAATTGGATTATATACTCCAAATTCAAACTAGAATGGCTTTCCAAGAAGCTTCTATCGTCTGTTGAATTTTGATATCTGTTAAATCAAATTTCTTCACATAGTAGCCTTTGACAATGGCCGAAACAATCCCATACGTGATGGAATTGCAAAAATTCACATCCAACTCCCGAATGATGCCGTTTCTCTGCCCTTCTTTAATCAGAGCCAGTATCGCTTCACGAGAAACGCTGTCATCTTCCAACTTGCGTAGTTCAGGTTTAATGCAAGGCGAATAGGAATACACATCGATGAATCGGAAATGCTTAGGAAATTCCACCGCGAAACGAATCCTATTCGTATGAAGGCATTTAAACCGCTCATATAAGCTTAACTCAGAATCGTAACCCATCATCAGGTGATCCCCTAGAAGGATTCGACATTCTCGATACAGCTCATTGATTAGTTCTTCCTTATTGCTGAAATAATTAAAAACGGTACCCGAGCCTACATTCGCTCTTTTCATAATTTTTGCAAAAGTAACGGCCTGTAGTCCTTCTTCATCTATTAAATCCAACGTAGCATTCAATATATCTTCTCGTTTACTCATTATACACACCTCGTTAACTCAACTTTAGTATTTACAACTGGGATCGTCAAGTATTCGGAATGCATATTCTGTAATTTCATGGATTTATCACGTATAAAGCAACGAAAAGACGGGTACTTCTCAGTTCCTTTCATTTATTTGGAATGTTCACTCCAAAAATGTGTTGACTTCTTCTTTCTCAGGACTTATGATGTGTTGGAACAAACACTCCAAAGATGAAAGGGAGATTACACACATGTCTTCATCCACGACCGCATTAAACGGACGATCAGGTGCTTCACCAATCGTTCTGGCCATTATACTTGCCTGTCAACTAATGATTATATTGGACGGCTCGATTGTCATCACTTCGCTGCCTGAGATCGGACGCAACCTGCACCTGTCTGCAACAGACTTATCCTGGGTGCAAAATGCTTACTCCTTAACCTTCGGCGGGCTTCTGCTGCTTGGGGCGAGAGCCGGAGATCTCCTGGGACGCAGACGTGTCTTCATGGCAGGCATCGCCTTATTCACACTGGCTTCGTTAATCGCCGGTTTCGCCAATTCCGCTGAGAGCTTGCTAATCGCTCGATCCATTCAAGGCTTCGCTGCTGCTTTTGCCGCACCATCAACACTTGCGCTGCTCATGGTTAGCTTCGCAGAAGGCAAAGAACGGACGCGCGCCATTTCCCTATACAGCGCAGTGTCCGGTGCTGGCGGGAGCGTCGGTCTTGTTCTCGGCGGCATTCTAACCGACCTAATTTCTTGGCGATTAGGCATGTTCATCAATGTGCCTATTGGGATCGCACTTCTTATCTTAGCTCCTCGCTACTTAAAAGAAACGCCGCGGCTAAATGGTCGATTCGACATCATAGGCGCCATTACTTCAACTGTTGGGATGACTTCCCTCGTTTACGGCTTCGTTCGCGCAGCCTCTGAGGGTTGGAGTAATTATGGCACTATCGCATCTTTCCTTGTAGGGATCGTTCTATTAGCGGTCTTTATCCGTATTGAAAAGAAAGCCGAACAGCCGATTACACCGCTTCGTTTATTTGCAAGCCGTGAACGCACTGGTGCCTATTTAGCGCGTCTTCTCTTTGTCGGCGGCATGTCAGCTATGTTCTTTTTTCTAACGCAATTCTTGCAAGGCGTAACGAACTTTAATGCCCTCGTTGCAGGTATTGCTTTTCTACCGATGACTGGCGTAATGTTCAGCATGGTCTATGCTGTTCCAAGTTTATTGTCTCGCTTTGGAAGCACAAGATTGATGATCGGCGGTGTCTTCCTTGCTCTTATAGGTATGATCTGGTTAAGCCGTATCACCGTAGATACATCTTATTTTCCAAATATCGCGATTCCATTAGTTATCTTAGGAATTGGTGCTGGGGTTGTCTTTATCCCCCTCACATCGTCGGGAATCGCCGGTGTTGAACGCAGCGACGCAGGTGCTGCTTCCGGCGTAGTGAATGTCGCTCATCAAACGGGCGCTTCCTTGGGGCTAGCCATCTTGATTACCGTGTTTGGTTCAGCTAGCCGCGAGGCCGTTACGCATCCACTTGCAGGGGCAACACAGCAGGATCAAGCTCGATATGTACTCGCTCACGCCTCTGCAGCATCCATCACGGGATCTGTTATTTTTATGGCATTATCGCTGATAGCCATTATTGTGCTCATTCAAAAGAAACGCTCACCAAAAGAAGTAATGCCAACTCAAGTTGAAATTAGTGAGGTTAGTGCGCATTAAGTCATCCACCCACTCAGCTTCACAGTTCCGAGGTGGCAATCCATTTACCAGTATTAGCTGATATAGATGAAAAAACTTAAAAAGAGGCTCTCCCACGGTCATAACACGACCTTTGGGAAAGCCTCTTTTCTACTCTATTCGCTCGGAACGGACGCTATATGCTTGGCGAGCGAGCCATCAAAAGGAAACAGGTTATTACGAATCCGTTCCTTCAAATCCTCTAATTCTTGACGAGCTTGATGAATCAGCGTGTCTGGATAAGCGAATTTGATCGCATTGCTCTCAAACTCATCTTCATCAACAACCATCCATTCGCAGTTTATCCAGATATAATCCAGATCTAAATCAACGAAAGAAACCGTATGACCATCCATCTTGGCTGGTTGGTTAATATTGCAATAATATTGCTTGATCTCGCCACTGACGATATCTGCACTTACCGTAAACCATGAATCAAATGAAAAAAATTCAATCGTCCAAGTCTCCATCGTAAAAACCTTTTGCTTCGTATAATGATGTAACTGTCTTCCTCTTTGGCCTAAGACAAAAATGTGAGCATCCGTCTTTTCCAAAAGAGTCGTGTTCCATTCATAATGAAGGAGATTTCCATATTTCAAAGCTTGAATGGTTATTTGATTATCCATGTGACATCCCCATTGTTCCTACTATTCGATCTTAGGTTCCGCAATATGTCCGATAAGGACGCGTAGCCCCCGCTGGCGGTGTGGAATATTCCGATTGTTCTGCCGAGTGTGCGAATGGGTTTGAAAGAACCTGCAGAAGTCGCTCCATCACACGATAATCTCCATGCTTCACGGCTGCTTCTAAAGCTTCTTCTACCCGATGATTACGCGGAATGATTGCTGGATTGCTGCTGCGCATCAATTGGCGCGACAAGTCTTTTGTCTCCTGCTGTCTAGCTAACCTTGCCTGCCACTGCTCATACCATAGAGCAAATTCCGAAGTGCCGGATAGGAAAGTCTCTTCCGGTTTATCAAACGTTAACGCACGGAACGTATTTGTGAAATCTTCCCCGTATTTTTGCATCATATTGAGCAGGTCTTCGATTAGCGTTACGTCTTCCACTTCTTCATTATAAATCCCCAATTTCGCTCTCATACCAGACAGCCAATTTCGATGATACAATTCCGAAAAACTTGCAAGCGCATGTTCAGCTATTTTAATCGCTTCTTCCTCATTCTCACTCAATAAAGGCAATAGGGTTTCAGCAAATCTCGCGAGATTCCAAGCGGCAATGCGCGGCTGATTGCCATAGGCATAACGGCCTTGCGAATCAATCGAACTGAATACCGTTGCTGGGTCATACACATCCATAAATGCGCAAGGACCATAATCTATGGTTTCACCGCTTAGCGCCATGTTGTCTGTGTTCATCACACCATGAATAAACCCAACGAGCTGCCATTTGGCGATAAGATTAGCCTGACGTTTGATTACTTCAAGAAGCAGAGACAGGTACCGGTTCTCATCCGCTTCAACTTCTGGATAATGCCTCTGCCATGTGTAATCAGCCATGGCTTGGAGATCCTCAGGAGTGCCGAATTTTGCAGCAAATTGAAAAGTACCTACACGTATATGACTAGCAGCTATCCGGGTAACTATCGCACCTTGCTGCTCGGTTTCGCGATACACAGTATCTCCCGTTGTGACAACCGCTAAGCTGCGTGTTGTAGGGATGCCTAGTGCGTTCATGGCTTCACTTATGATATATTCACGCAGCATAGGTCCAAGTGCCGCTCGACCATCTCCGCCGCGGGAGTATATCGTACTGCCAGCCCCCTTCAGCTGAATATCAACGCGGCTGCCTTGTGGCGTAATATGTTCACCAAGCAGATTCGTCCGACCGTCCCCTAACATGTTAAAATACCCGAATTGATGCCCCGCATAAGCTTGAGCAAGAGGCGAAGCGCCTTCAGGTATTTGGTTGCCTGCGAAAATAGCCGCGCCTTCCGTACCTTGAAGCGCTTGGATATTTAACCCTAATGTAGCTGCCAGTGTATCGTTAAAAACAACGATTTCCGGTGAGCTAACTGGAGTCGGGTTGAGTCGGCGATAAAATATTCTAGGCAGACGAGCGTAGCTGTTGTCGAAATTCCAGCCGGGTCCCTTTTCATCCTCTTGTTTGGATAACTCAGCTTGCCAAGCACGGATACCGCCATCAACAGTAACTGCGTCGAATCCCTTCTCGCGCAATAAAATGGCACAATTCGTTCCTGAGTTTCCTCCTGAACATGTGACGTATACCGTTTTGCCTTCAGCTATTTGTTGAAGTTCAGCTGCGGTACTTTCTGACCAATTGTTAATTTCACCTTTTTCAATGTGGATGCGATGAAGGTTGCTATGCTCTGGTGTATATTCAGAAGCGGTTTCATTGCTGCGGACATCAAGCAATAGGACTTCTTCTTGTTCTAGTTTTTTAAACAAATCAGGAATTGATATTTTGTCCACGGTAGCCTCCTATACAAATAACAAGTTGAACTAATCCACTAATCATATCATCCGCCCACATCTCCAGCAAATCAGAGCCCACCTTTTTAAACTTTCGCATGTATGAAAACGAAATATAGGCGGAAGATAGGGGTAATAGTTTGAGGAGTTTAAGGATGGAGATGTATACGAACATGAGTAAACCATCATTGCTGCAAGACCCAGCAAAACGTAAATTACTTTTTAGCGCAGGAATAAGCTGGTTATTCGATGCCATGGATGTAGGGATTATTTCCTTTATCGTTGCCGCTCTGTCTGTTGATTGGAAATTGGGAGCACAGCAAATAGGCCTATTGGCAGCCATTAATTCAATAGGAATGGCTGTTGGAGCAGCCGTTGCTGGTGCAAGTGCAGATCGCTATGGTCGCAGATCCGTGCTGTTGATTACACTTCTGATTTTTTCTGTTGCCAGCGGACTCTCCGCATTAGCAACAGGTTTCATTATGTTATGTATCCTGCGTTTCATTACTGGATTTGGTCTTGGAGGGGAGCTCCCCGTTGCTTCCACATTAGTTTCGGAATCGTTTCCTGCTACAGAAAGGGGACGGGCAGTGGTGCTGCTCGAAAGCTTTTGGGCATGCGGGTGGATTATCGCGGCTTTAATTTCCTATTTTGTTATTCCTACTTATGGCTGGAGAGCAGCCTTTCTCATTGGCGCCTTGCCAGCCTTGTATGCCATATACCTAAGAAGAGCTATTCAAGATTCACCGCGTTTTAACGCAGAGCGAAATCGCCGATTAACGCTCAAAGAACGCGTAACTTCCGTCTGGTCAGCAAATTTTCGAAAATCAACCATTACGCTCTGGATTCTCTGGTTTGTCGTGGTTTTCTCCTATTACGGGATATTTCTATGGCTTCCATCCGTCATGGTTCTCAAGGGTTTTAGTCTTGTAAAAGGTTTTCAATATGTGTTGATCATGACGCTAGCACAGCTTCCAGGCTATTTTACAGCTGCTTACTTTATTGAGAAATTCGGTCGTAAGTTTGTTCTCGTCACTTACTTGCTGTTAACAGCATTTAGCGCGATTTGGTTCAGCTCAGCCAGCACAGAGGCCATGCTTATTGCAGCAGGGATCAGCCTCTCTTTTTTCAATCTTGGCGCATGGGGAGCCATGTATGCTTACACACCCGAGCTATACCCTACTAACGTCCGCTCGACAGGCGTAGGACTTGCCGCATCCTTTGGACGCGTTGGAGGTATCATCGGCCCTTATCTTGTGGGCTTATTGGTGTCTCGACATCACAGCATTACCTCGATATTTACCATCTTTTTCATTGCCATTGTGTTCGGAGCGTTGGTTCTGCTGTTCTTTGGCAAAGAAACGAAAGGAACCGACCCCGATCAAGGGGCTAGCAGCTAACATTAGTTTGCATAGGCAAAAACCAATCAAACCACCAGACACATTTAAAATGAGATCATCCACATCAAAGCTGCCGATTAAAAATAAAACCTCTAAGCATTCCAAGCTCAAACTTAAGGCTAAAGATCGAAAACCTACGCCTAACAATGACATTTTTGATTTTTTCGACAATAGCATCAAGAAAATGCCAAAAGGAATGAAAATTAGAATATTTCCATACAAATTGATCATGTCATGGCCGGATAGACTATGAATATTCTGAGATATGGACACGAATGGATGGAAATTCGCTGTTTGCAATCGATGATGGATATTGCTCGGATTCCCTAGACTTCTCTGAAGCTGCTCCCATAGGAAGAAGAAGTCCATCGAACCGAACTTAAATAAGATAACTTTAAACACCACGTACATATAGAGGGCAAATAGTCCGGACATCGCAGCGTCATACATGTATTTCATTTGTTTCATATGGCGTCCTCACCTTCCTGAGATTTTGAATCCATTCATTAAAATACAGTCACAATGACGCCGTCCATGTTGTTGCCAGACAGCAGAAATTTACTATTACTTGGCACTTGAATGGTTGTGTCCTTCGAAATCGAGTGATACGAAATTTCATAATTTACACCCAAAATCGTCGTTGTTAGCGTCTTCTGTTGTTTCAGAAAATCCAAGTACTGTTCGAGCGTTAAATTCTTTTGCTGCATAATCAGACTGTGGGGTAAACCAACATATCGGAAATGCCAAGGTTCATACTGAATGCCGGTGATGGCCGTTTTATCCTTGGGATAACGTAAAATAAACCCGTAGGTCGCAGCATTTTTCTTAAGCCAATTCCCTTCAGGAGCTTGACTCATCTCCGATTGCGTAGAACCAATATCAAGAGATATCCCTAAGTTATGTTCGCTATTCCCCGCTGGCAAAGCATAATCTGGGCCCATATCTTTATAAAGTTTGCTTTGCTCGTTGTTATCCCGGTAGCCGCTGTTAATCATAAAATGATGAATCCCCTCTTTATCGGCAGCACGGATCATCGTTGTAAAATTTTTCACTATGCTTCGAGACAAACGAATTGTGTTATCTAATAAAACATAACCATCGACCAACTCTTTATGTTGAGAAAGATTGACCACATCCGTGAGAATCCCTACTTGATGGATCGGGTAATCCTTATTAACTAAGACTAAATTGCCTTGGTATATTTGATCTTTCATGATCTTTAGCGTTTGTTCGCTCTTTGAGGGAATCGACTCTCGAATATCGAATTTCTCTATCCCTTGCTTTTCATTTACGCGTTCCGGTTTCTGGTGCATGGCTTCATATCCGAGTAGTGCAAGTATGACAAGCCAAAAAACCCACTTCTTCATTCTTCGTTTCCTCCTTCTTCTTATCTAAACATAAGAATAGAGCAAACTTTTTAAGAAAGAAGTGGGATAAACTTAAAGTTTTTCTTAAATTTCATTCATTATAGCGGTAAACGCACTTCAAAAAGCGTACGAATCAAGTTGCTTTGGGCAGAAATCGCTCCCTGATGCTGTTCCACAATATTTTTGGCAATGAACAGACCGAGTCCCGTACTCCCACCTTGATGCGTCCTGGCCCGATCACCGGTGTAAAACATGTCAAAAATATGCGGCAGCTCATCCGGTGGAATACTATCGCCATAATTGACGACTTGGACCACAACTTCGCCTGCATCAAGCTGACAGTTGATATCCACGAACTGGCCGTCTTTTCCATAGCGATTCGCATTCGTTAATAAATTTTCAAAAACTCGCGCCAACAGCTCCCCATCACCCCAAATTAGCAAATGCGGCTCGATATTCAATCTAGCTTGTAGATGACTTTTCTCAAAAACAGGGAACAACTCTTCATTAAGCTGAATGAGAAGATCGCTTAGATCGATTTGTTTTTTCTCAATTGAAAGCATGCCGTAATTCATTCTTGTGAGCTCAAACAGCTCATCAATAAGCTTTTCTAAGCGCTTAGATTTGGTAAAAGCTATTGTCGTATAATGCTTGATTTGCTCCGACGTCAATTGATTGTCCTGAAGCAGTAAATCTAAATACCCCAAAACCGAGGTTAATGGTGTTCGCAAATCGTGAGCTAGATTCAAGACCAGCTGGTCTTTGCTGCTTTCCGCAAAATCGCCTCGCTCCACCGCTTTTTGCAGCATCTCACTTGCCATATTGATGTCTTCTGCAATATCTCTGAACTCATCGTTCGATGAAATGTGTACACGGCTTTCGAAATCACCATTAGCTAGACGGTGAATCCCCGTGGAAATCTCATGAAAATAAGCGGCATAAGGTTTGGTAAGGAAAAAGAAACATACAATCGCCAGAGGGATAAAAATGATTAAGAAAAAATTAAAATCTCCAATGTTAGCAATCACATGGCGAAATTTCGCCAAAGGATTTTCAAGCCGAACACCACTGTAGTAAAGCTGCAGGACTTTGTAAAGGATGAACGTGAAAATGCCCGACAAAAGCATGCTCATCCCTAATAGAACGATCATTTGGAATCGGAAACTTCGTATCATTTTAGCCATTGAATGTATATCCCACGCCCCAAACGGTTTTGATCCATTTGTTTTTATTGTTCTCATCTTCACCTAGTTTTTTGCGCAGCGTACGGATATGCACCATGACGGTGTTGCCACTTTCATAGAAGGCTTCGCCCCATACTTGCTGGAAAATATTTTCCACACTGAACACTTTCTTGGAATGCGCTGCTAGCAGATATAGAATATCAAACTCTTTCGGCGTTAATTCTATATTCTCGCCATACAGCTTCACTGTCCGTTTGTCAGGATCAATCGTTAATCCGCCTGTTTCAAGCAGGTTATGGTCAGCTTTGGGTTGGCTTAATTGCATGGACCTACGCAGATGTGCGTTCACTCGGGCGACTAGTTCCATAGGATTGAACGGCTTGGTCATATAATCATCGGCCCCAATCACCAAACCCGTTATCTTATCCAAGTCAGATGATTTGGCGCTCAGAAAAATGATCGGCATTTGATACTTTTCACGAATTTGCCGCGTCACCTCATGCCCATCGAGCTTAGGCATCATGATATCTAGAATAGCCAAATCAATCGAATGCGTTTGAATTGCATGAACAGCCTCTTTTCCATCTGCTGCTTTGATAATTTGGTAGCCTTCTTTCTCTAAATGCAGCGCAATCAGATCGGCAATCTCCGCCTCGTCATCCGCGACCAATATGGTTATTCGCTTCATCCATATACCTCTTCTATGTAAAATATGTCATTCTTATTCTATCCGAATTTCGCACATTTGCCCATTTTCTGTGCTAAAAAAGCAAAAAAAGCTGTCCCAGAAGTAACTAATCGTAGCTCTGTGGGACAGACTCGGGTGGGGAAGCCCTGCTATTTCAGCTGTAACGATGAGAAACATCGTTACAGTGTGTGTCAGCGACTGCAAGGGCAGCTATAACGATGCAAAACATCGTTATAAGCCAGTGCAGAGCGGGCAAAGCCCCGCTTTTTCAGCTGTAACGATGAGAAACATCGTTACAGTGAGTGCCAGCGACTGCAAGGGCAGCTATAGCGATGCAAAACATCGTTATAAGCCAGTGCAGTGCGGGCAAAGCCCCGCTTTTTCAGCTGTAACGATGAGAAACATCGTTACAGTGTGTGCCAGCGACTGCAAGGGCAGCTGTAACGATGTAATACATCGTTAGAAGCCAGTGCAGAGCTGGGGAAGCCCCGCCTTTTCAGCTGTAGCGATGAGAAACATCGTTACAATGTGTGCCTATCTTGGGGACAGCCTCTGTTTCTCACAAACCTTACTCACTCGCTGCCTCATGATACTGGTTCATCAGATCCGCCAGTTTGCTAGCGGCATCATCAGAGAAGCAAAGCTTCAGATTCGCATCGGACACCTCAGCTGAAAGGGACGAGTAAGCATACATCTTCTCCTCGTAGGCTTGAACGGCCGTGTTCAAGTCTACGTGTTGAACGATGGACAATGCCAGCTCTGCGGCATCTAACATCGCTAAATTCACGCCTTCGCCTGCAAATGGCGACATCAGATGCGCGGCGTCTCCAATCAAGGTGACGCCTGATTTATGCGCCCATTTGAGTCCAACGGGCAGGCTATAGATGCGTCTTGGCACTATAGCCCCATCTGCGCAGCGGATATAGTTGGTCAGCGACTCATCCCAATCGCGAAAATGCTCCAGCAACTGCCGCTTCGCCTCTTCAGGCTGCTCAAACGGGATGCCGCATGTATCCAGCCACTCACGTTCAACTTCAAAAGCCGCGTATACGCAAATACCGCCATCCCCGTTTAACTGACCCAAAATCCCTTTATGATCCGCAAAGGCAAACATTTTGCCGCGTCGATTAAAAGCAGCCAATTCCGGATGAGCGGAAGCGACATTTTCAATATAAAGTTCAACCATACTTAATCCGCTATAGGCGGCAACAGATTCTGTAAGCATCGGTCGTATCCGGGAAAATGCACCGTCTGCCGCTACAACAAGGTGAACGGTATCCACATGTCCGTTCTCGAAATGCAGCTCGTGCCTCCCATTTTCCAAGGGAATCGCCTGAACGAAGTCGTGCCCCCACTTAATCGTGCCAGGGTCGATCGAGTCTAACAACAGATCACGCAGCGCCCCACGATCGATCTCGGGCCTATCCCCTTCATGGGGCTCCGCCACCTCATCCATATACACGTTACCGAATTTATCTAGAAGTCGGAAATCTTGTCCTTCATATCTGGCTAGCGCCTCAAATTGTTCGATTAAACCCGCTTCTCTCAGCGCTTTCTGTCCAGAATCGGAATGGATATCTAACGAACCGCCTTGCTTACGGCTTGCAGGGGATGCTTCACGTTCATAAATGGTCGTTTTAATCCCATGCTGCTGTAAGATCCGGGCCAACGTCAATCCTCCAGGACCTGCTCCTATGATAGCAATGCGTTGCTGTTCTTTGGTAGTATTCATACGTATCAACACCTCGGCGTTAGATTTTATTTATCAACTGACCAAAGTATACGATGGCTATTTAAACTGAAAATAAACAGGTAGTTTCTCTGGCAGTGCCACGTTTCTACAACTTTTACGCTAAACATGGTTTACAATAAAACTATCACCATCAAGCAAATCCTGCAGCCGATGTAGAAACTACCTAGGAGAGTTCACATGAAAAAGAATCATTTTGTCATTGCAATCACATTTCTATTTTTCGCAGGAGCAATTGTTGGACTCGGTTTAGTTGAAGAAAATAGCGAGACAGATCCGATTGTCAAGACGAAAACAAATGATTTGCCGAACAATAAATTTTATGGATTTACATTTTATGAGGAGCCTGCCTCTTTCGTTTCATATCAAAAATAACCATAGACAAGTTTGGAAGCAAGCCCGGGGGAAAATATCCCTGGGCTTTTGTTTATTTTCAACCCATAAAATAGCGGATTTCGGGAAAAATAAGTGTGCAAAAAGCCCAAGGATGAACGTCCATCCTGGGCTCTTCTCATTATGTGCCACGCGAATCATTCATTCTCAAATTGTGTCGGATAGCTGGCGCCAAACGGCGCATCAGGTCTTTCAAATTCTCCCATGAGATAACGGCGAGTCGGTGTTGTACGCTGCAGAAACTCTGGATTGTTCTCGAATCGATCGGAGCATCTCACCCAAGGCGGGCTATAAATATAGTGCATGGTGTAACGGTCATAGTCCCCATCATGCGCATAAGTGCGGTGCCAAACCGCGTTATGGAAAAATAAGACCGACCCTGCCGGAGCACATATGACATGGCTGACTGGTACGCTTTCCCTGCTCGCTCTAATCGCGTCCGGCAGCTGAACCTGGCTTCGATGGCTTCCTGGGATGAGCTCCATATTGCCAGTTCGCGGAAGCGTCTGATCCGTCAGTAAAAAGGAAGCCCTCAGTTGAAGCAGTGGAATCGGATAGCCAAGCTTACGAAAGTCGTAAGCGCCTGATCCGTCTTGATGCCAACCGCCTACCCCGCCGAAAGCCGGCTGTTTCGTACACCAACCGGACTGCATAATAAACCGATCACCGTAAAGCGCCCTGACTTTGGGCAGTACAGCAGGATGATCGATCAATCGCTCCAAGGATATTTCAGTTTCATATCCCCTTCCCACTTGTGCCCAGCCCTTAGTGCCGGCTGATTGATGCAAGCGGATAGAAGCTTCTAGACATTCGTTGACTTCCTCTTCTGAGAGGACATTGGGAATCAGCAGATAGCCCCAAGATTCAAATGTGAATCGATCTAACTCTGTAAACTCTCCTGGACTAGAGATAGGATTCATTCGATAACTCCTCCTTGTCAATATCCGAATTTATACCTTTGCCGCTATGCTGCCCGAGGATTCGCCTGCAACTAAAGCCGACTTCACAATCCATTTCATAGGTTCGCTCATCTTCTCTTTGTTACCGAGCTGTTGAAGCAGCAGTTCAACCGATTTCGAGCCTATTTCTTGCTCATGCTGATCAATGTAGGTGAATGCCCGATTATCAGTTAGCTCTGAGTACGGATTATCGTAAGTAATAATAGATAGATCTTGCGGGACCTTCATCCCCAAATGTTTAATAAGTCCAGCCATAAATAAGCCTAACTTCATGTTCAAAGTAATGTATGCGGTTGCAGTACGATTCTTCATGTACAAATATAGCGGATGTTTTTCAATAGAATTTCTATCGCTTACCTCAAAATCAGTCACAATCAACGATGGATTAATCATCGAACCTTTTTGTTTCAGCGCTTGCATGTAACCGCGAATCCGCTCGTCAACGGTCATCGTACCGATTGAAATATCCGAGCATATCGCAATATCTCTATGTCCTAGCTCCCACAAATGATTAACAGCCAGCTGTGCACTCACCATATTATCCGAACAAACACAATGCGTTTCAAATCCCGGCAGGAAACGGTCCACCAGTACGAACGGAAATTTGTTCATTTTCAAAATCAAAATTTCTTCATTGTACGTCTCTGCATCAATCGGAAAAATGATAAGCCCAGCCGCTCCGTTAAGAATCAACTCCTGAATCGCTTCCTTCTCCCGCTCCTGTCGATTGTGAGAAAGCACGATGGATAAATAAAAGCCGGTATCTGCCAGAGCGGTCTGGATTCCTCTTAGTAGACGGATTGCAAAGAAATCTTCCAAAAAGGGAAGAACTAAACCAATCATTTTGCGCGTGGGAGTAGGTCTGCTTAACTCCTTTGCTTGCTTGCCAGCAGGTGAGTGATTGTACTCCAATTCGTCGTCCAAATTATTATCCGTGTTCTCCTCATACCCTGGGCTGACAAAGCTGCCTCTCCCCGGAATTCGGTAAATCCACCCGTCCTTCGCGAGCTGCGTAAGCGCATTAGACACCGTCATTCGGCTGACCTTGAATTGTTCAATCAACTGCTTTTCCGTCGGAAATTTGCTATTTACTTCAAGTTCTCCTGAAAGAATTAATTGTTTAAAATGCTCCTGTATTTGCAAATAAAGCGGCTGACGTTCATCCCTTTTGGCTGATACCCGGATTCTGCTCATATAGCTCCTCCTCAGAAGGGCTCCGTGTGACACATTGCCATGCTTGTTCCAGATCGCGAATTAAGTCATCAGGGTCTTCAGCACCGATGTAGAGTCGGACAAGCGTACCTAGTTGCGGATCGTTGGCATTCAGAGCATTCACATTGACCAAACTTTCGAATCCGCCCCAACTCGCGCCAATCCGGAAATATTGCATGTGGTCTGCCCAAGCCCTTAGTTTGTCGACGGATTCAGACGATTCAAAGGAAAATAAACCACCAGTGCCAGACATCTGAGAACTTGCCAGTTCATACTGAGGGTGAATCGGAAGCCCAGGGTGATTAATTTTCGCGGCATAACTCTGTTTACTGACGTATTCAGCAACTTTAAGCCCGCTTGATTCATGGCGCTGCATCCGTAATGGCAGTGTTCGGAGACCTCGCATTACCAACCCTGCTGTTTGTGGTGTCATAACGCCGCCGAATAACATATATTCTGTTGACATTAGCGGGTCCATTAACCGCTTGGAACCGACGACGACGCCTCCTAAGCAGTCGCTATGACCGGAAATATACTTCGTAATCGAATGGACGACGAGACCGACTCCCATTCTGAGCGGATTTTGGAAACACGGCGTCGCCCAAGAATTGTCGAGAATCGTTTCCGCTCCAATGGAAGCTGCCAAGTCCGTACAACTGCGAATGTCCTGCAGCTGAAAAAACATACTCGTCGGACTCTCCAAATAAAGTAATTTCGTATTTGATCTCACCGCATTTTTCCAGTTATCTTGCTCACTGCCATCAACAAAAGTCGTTTCAACACCGAATTTTCGGAGATAATTGCCGAGGAACTCCCTTGTCGGGCCATACGCTTGATGCGTGCATATCACATGATCGCCTGTCTTGACGATTGACATAATCGCAGCCGAAATGGCCGCCATTCCGGATGAGAAGCATTTGGCTCTCTCACCCTGCTCCAACTGCGCGAGCTTGTCTTCCAGGAATCGTACAGTTGGATTGTTGCCTCTTGAGTACACGTAATTTTCTTGCTCATCTACTCTTGCCAAATTATATTGATCATACGTATCGAAGGAAAATAAACTGGTCTGGTAAATGGGAACATTGATGGAGCCGTGGTGTTGGTCATCATGTTCATCATGTGCGACGATTGAGAACATTTTCTCATTTGCAGTCATTAGCCTTTCACCGCCCCTTGCGTTAATCCCTCCACAATAAACCGCTGTGCGAGAGCGAACAATAGAATAGTTGGCAGTACAGAAATCACTGTTCCAGCGGACATTGAACCCCAATCGACATTAAATTTGAGAATAAAAGAATTCATAGCTACTGGAAGCGTTTTTAGCGATTCATTATCAATAAACATAACGGCCAAGAATAGCTCATTCCAATTTTGTACGAAAGCAAATATAAACATAGAGGAGATACCTGGCATCATAATTGGAATGATTACTCGAAGTAAGGCAGATAGCTGGGAACAACCGTCAATCATCGCTGCTTCCTCTAGGTTGGACGGAATTCGTTGGAAAAAGCCCCGCAGCATGATCGTAGAAAAAGGGATCAGAATGACCGTATACATTAAAATTAATGAAATACGTTGATTAAGCAGATGCATATTTGACATCATCATATACAGTGGTGCCAAAGAGATGAAACCTGGCAGCATTTGTGTAAGGAAGAACCCGAGCATAATTTGTTTATGGCCACGAAAGCGGAATCGTGCAAGCACATAAGCGCTGCATACAGCAATCACGATAACAATCAGCGCAGAAGTGATGGAGACAAGCAGGCTGTTGGCGATATACACGTTGAACTTTGATACTTTGAAAATGTTAATGTAATTCTGGAGTGTGAATTGCTGCGGCCAATAATGAATTGGAAAACTGAAGATTTCCTTCTGTGGTTTCAACGAGGTAATCACGATCCAGTATAATGGAAACACCATCAAGACGAAGTAAAAAGAGAGAAAAACAACCTTGATAAGCCGATATCCGAATCTTTGTTTCATCAGAAGTCACCTACTTTCTCTGACTTCGTTACCAACAAGTAAAATACGGTGTACAGAAACAGCATTGCGATCATAATCACACCAACGGCTGAAGCTGACCCATAATCCCCGTCATAGATGATTTTGTTTAGCATTAAGGAAGACAAAATGTGTGTGGCGCCTCCCGGCCCACCATTCGTCATCCCATAGATGAGCGTTGGATCGTTGAAAATCCATATGACACGCAGCAAAGTCGTAGCAATGATAGTTGGCATAATGTAAGGAATTGTCACATCAAGCAGCTTTCGGTAGCCGTTGGCCCCGTCAATGCTAGCTGCTTCATATAGCTCCGAAGGAATAGATTGCAGCGCAGCCAGCAGCATGATCGTGAAGAAAGCTATGCCATACCAGACATTCGCAACAATAACGGAAGACATCGCCCATTTGGGATCCGACAAGAAACCAATCCGGTCCTCTATAATACCAAATCGCAGCAAGAGATCATTAATAACGCCGATTTGCGAGTTAAACAGCCATTTCCAAATCAGACCGATTAGAAAGCCGGATAACGCCCACGGATAAAAAATAAATCCTTGATAAACGCCTCGTCCCCAAAATTTCTTATTCAAAAACAGCGCCAGGATGAACCCCAATAAAAATTGCAAAATTAACGAAAAGAACACCCAGTACAAGCTATTTTTCAGCGCGGCGAGGAATTGATGGTCTCGGAACGCATCAACAAAGTTTTGCATGCCGACGAAATGCACCTGCTTCAGATTGAACAGTTTGTAATCTTGAAAAGCCATGACTACCCCTTTGAGAAAGGGGTAATAGGTGAAAATCAGAACTAGCATCAGTGCGGGCAGCAAGCTGGAGAGTATGAATTTTTGCCGAGCACTCACATCGAACACCTCCCCGGTAAGACAGCAGCGGCAGGCGATGAGCGCCCGCCGCTTTCTGTTGCTTCCTTATTTTTTCAAACCCGCCTGCTGATCCAACCAGAATTTATCCCATTCCTTCAATAGGTCGTCAGAGGATTTCTTATCCAGCAAATAGGACTGCTGCCCTTTCATGCTCAGCTCGCCCCAGCTGCCATTCCCCGGATATTTAAAAGGCGGTGTAAAGTTGACGAAAGTATCCGCTTTGGCCGTCATGTCCAGGAGCGTTTTATAGGGACCCGTTTGGAAGAACGTGTCCGCTGTTGCCGACGTGTGGATCGGAATCGTGCCGATTTGTTTGGAGAATTCCGTATTTTCTTTCGGACTTGAGAGATAAGAAATCAATTTCCAAGCTTCATTCTTATTTTTGGAATTGGCGGTTATCCCCCATCCTGCCGCCCCTGTACTGACCAATGACTTGCCGTTAGGCCCGAGAGGCATAGCTGCTGTCTCAAGTGTTTTGGGGTCCATTTTGTCCTGAAGCACCTTAATCACATCAGGATCCTGAAGCAAAATGCCGGTTACACCTGACGTAAAAGCTTGAACTTGATCTTGGAAGCCCCAGTTGATGGAATCTGGCGGCGACGCTTCTTTGTACAGCTTTTTATACAATTCTAAAGCCTGTTTGGCTTCGGGTGTGCTGTATACCGTCTTGCTGTCCTTCGTAAAAGGGGCATCGTCTATATTCATGACTTTGTCATTATAATCATAAATCATATGATCAAAGTTCCCATTTGCTCCCGAACCTCCACGGAATGAGAAGCCGTAACGATTCTGCTTCGGATCGGTCAGTTTTTTGGCAGAATCCACCAGTTCCTCCCACGTTTTCGGCGCTGTCAACCCTTTGGCCTCAAACCAATCTTTCCGATAAAACATTTGTCTTTGATATAGCGCATTTGCGATAAAGTAAAGTTTTCCGCCCGTTGAACCTACAACTTTGGATGTCCCCGAAAGTGTTTTGCTATCCGCCCAGCTTGATGCGTACGTATCCAAGGGCTCAAGATAACCATTATTGACATACTCTGCTATGTTCAGATCCCTAACCTCGAGAATATCGAGGTCTTGCTTGGCAGCCAGCATCGTTCTAATCTTATTGTCTGCTTGATCGAAAGGTGGCGAAATGAGTTCTACTTTAATGTTGGGATTGTCCTTCTGAAACCGTCCAATAGCGTCTTGGAGCAGCTTCGTGCGCTCCGGGCTCGTTAGACTTTCGATCATCTGAAGCGTTACTTGTTTTGCAGCAGGCTCCGTACTCTTCGGAGCATCCGTAGAAGCTGGCGTGCTCTCGCCAGGCGCAGGCGTATTGCTCGTACCCCCGCTTCCGCTGCACGCTGCTAAGCTCCCTAATAACATGACTCCCGCTAGCATAGTTGTCCATCCTTTTATTGCAGCTGCCCCCATATCTCACGGCCTCCCCAAATTTGTTATATTCAACTATATTGTCTTAATTCAATAGATATGTCTTAGCTATTCATTAAAAATAAACAAGCCGGCCTCTGGTAAACAGAGAACGGCTTGTTTATTTCAATGTCTTATTCGTTATTCCGAGGCAATCGGCACCACCATGTTCCATGTATGAGAAGCTTTGGTGAATCCCCCTGCTCCATCTGCTGTTGCCGCAAATAAATGCGTTGGTTTTCCATCTTGGAAAAGAATAAAAGGTCGCTCGAAGCTGCCCATGACCGTCTCCGTGCCGTCATCCCAACGGATTTTCCTGGAGTATGCCTTAGGATTGTCGGATAACTGCCAGGTTAATCCATCCACGGAGTGAGCCTGAATGCCTGCATGCAGCTCCCCGCATATGTGGCCATCCATATCTTTGGCAATAAGCTCATATCTCTCACCCGTATGCCAAATAAATGGATCTTCCAGATGAAATTTTGCGGGCGGAAATACCGGATCTTCACTGGCTACGTGGTAGGTACTGTCAAAATGTTCAGCGCGCGCCGCACCAATCATCATTTTCCCGTGTACATTGCCTTCGTATTGACGTGCTTTATAAATGAGCATGACAGAGCCGTCCTTATGAATACAAGGTGCAGGATTCGAGGTCAGGAAACTGTCAAAATGACCTGGTCTTGTCGGTAAAATCGGAGCGTCCCTTCGTTCCCAAGGACCGAACACGCTTGTAGAGGTGGCAATGCCTATACGCTTATTCGCGCGAGCAACGATACAACGCGGATCAGTAAGTCCAAATTCTTCTCCCGGCAATACATCAGCCAGAGGGTTTGTTGAGCCCATATAATATAGCACGTAGGTGTCCCCGTGTTTCGTTATATGCGGATTATGCGTGCTGCGACCATCCCAATATTCAGCTCCGCGCGCAGGAAGCACGATCTCCTCGAACGCATACGGCCCTTCCGGCGTATCTGAGACCGCCCGAACAACTTCCGAGTGAACAAGCCAGCCTGGGTGCATCGGCAGATGCTTGGGCCACCTTGATGCAAACATGTGAAAGCGTCCATCCTCGCCTTTTATAACGGAACCGCACCATACCCAGTACCCTTCCATCCGGAATCCGCCGTTCTTAGGCGCTGGTTTTAACCTGTCGTACAAGCTTTTTGTTTGTATAGTCATATATACCCTCCATTATGTGCTCAAAATGTTAGTCTCAATTGACAGCTGATTGTAAGCGGTTTATCCTAAGAAAAACGCGTAAAATGGCAGCATTCTTGCAATTCCGCAGACTTGAGGTGTTAACCAATGACGGAATTAACTTCTATCGTCTCGATCCAACCATCCATTCGGGCAGCCCATTATCATGCTTATTCCGGCAGAGTGAAAGAAAAAAACAGATTCGGCTACTGCTTTGCTTTTCATTTTATTTATAAAGGGACTGGCTCTGTGCAGATGAACGGCCGCAGTTATCCTTTAAAGAAAGGCACGCTTGTATTCATCCCACCAGGCCTTAAACATACTTTTCAGATGAATGAATCACAGCCGATTTCTTCCTATGATATGTACTGTGATTTTTTCACGAAAAAAAATACGATTCAGCATCTTTATTTCGATCCACAGCTCGATTTCGAACCTGGTCTCATGACAGAGAGCAAACCATGCAACGAATTGGAACAATTAACAGGAATTACTCAGCTAACCCGGTATCCAGAGCTCATTCAAACCTTCATTCAGATTGTCCGTATGAACCGATTGGATATTCAATATAAAGCCGAGATCGTAAACAGTTTGCTTTACAGTTGGATTTTACAGCTAGTCAATTTAAATCTGTCCGACAATATCCCTGATTACCGGATTCAAAAGATCATCGATCTCATGGAACAGTATCCTGGGATGAATCCGCCCTATGAGCAGTGGCTGGAAATGTGCCAATTAAAGAAATCACAGTTCTATAGTATGTTTAAGAAAATGACCGGACTGACGCCAAAAGAGTGCTTTTTTCGGATTAAAATGCAGCGAGCTTATGCGACTATCCATGAAAGTAAACGCTCGATCACATCGATTGCAGAAGATCTAGGTTTTTCCTCCGTCCATTACTTTTCCCTGCAATTTTCCAAATATTTTGGTCTTCCTCCCTCCGAATTAAGGAAACAGACGAAGCTAGCAACCGTGTCCCATTCCAGAAAGGAAAATCATTAGCCGTGGCAGCTGTTAATTCCCAACATCCGTTGTATCAAGCTCTTCAAAGGTTTCTTTCTGCTCCTGATTGGTGGACAACGGCATTAACGTAATCGCATGAAGCCTCATTAGCTCCTCCCCTTCGATGGAGACAGGCAGCACCATGAGGTCATGCTCGCCTGCTGGAAGCATTACTTCGTGCTCTATTTGTAATGAGGCAGCCGTTTCAGAAGGTACAATATCACCGTGAATCCGTTGATCGCCTAGGCATAAAGCATAGCTCCCCTTATACGCAGGTCCAGGCGCGCTCATGCGAATCACCAACTTAAATACACCTTGATGATTTAATCTTACACGCCATTTGACGAATTGATGGATACTTGTCCATTTACATACATAATCATTGCCCTTCTTGCCATCTCCATAACCAATCCCTTTGCTCACTTCCGCATCAAAAGCTCTTAAAGTTGTCACCTGACTGCTGCTTATCAACCGCCCAGGATGCACGGCAGGTTCTCCATCCACTTCAATGGCTACTACCCGATGATACGTGCTCGGTTCCTTCTGAGGCACATGGATCTCCCAATCGTAGTAGTTCAATCTCTTGGCAGTGAGCGGACTCTCCGTTTCGTCATCCAGCAACCACGCTTTCTTAATATGGCTTTTCAAGCCGCCTAGCACCAATTTTCCATCCTGTGGCCAATCAAATACGTGAAGAAATAATTGATTTCCTCGTTTCGTAGATTCTCCCCAACTCTGGACAGCAAGCGGCGTTTTTTGGGTTCCGTAGATGCTCGCCCCATTCATATCTAACCAAGAACCGATTCCTTGCAGAATCGAACGATCGATTTCATCGATGAGACCGTCTCCCATTGGGCCCAGATTCATGAGGACATTGCCTCCTCGTGCGGCAGATTTCGCCAACAGTTGAACAAAGACGTCTGCCGGCTTATGGCTATGGTCATCTGCCGAATAGCCGTACGATTCATTCGTCGTTGGGATCGTTTCCCAGTCGCCTTCGCATGGAAAAATCTCTAACGCGCGATCTGCCGTATTCACATAATCGGCGAAAGTGTCAAAACCGTATCCATGTGCAAGACGCCCATTGACGACAATGCGGTCATCCGCCTCACGAATCGCTTTCAAAATTTTCAAATTTTCCGAAAGCGGCAATTTATGAGGTGTGTCAAACCACAAAATATCCGGCTCATATTTGTTGATTAGCTCTACAATCTGCGGGATTGATTTCTGATCCACATAATAGTTCGCTACCCTGGGGACAAGCTCTGGATGCTCGTTGAACCACAGCTTGCCCTTTCCTTCGTACAGGCGCAGATCGCCTCCCGGATTCGCATACTCCCAGTCATTGCCGGGGGCATCCGGGTGCTCCCAATCGAAGGCATGCGAATAATAAAATCCGAACCGCAGGCCATGCCGTTTGCAAGCCTCCTTAAGCTCTTGCAGCGGATCTCTCTGAAATGGCGTCATCCGAATATCAAACGGATAGGCACCCGATGGATAGATCGCAAAGCCATCATGATGTTTTGCCGTAATGACGACATATCGCATGCCAGCTGCTTTAAATAGCTGTACCCATGCCTCCGCATCAAATAGTTGCGGATTAAATTTCTCGATACATTCCTTCTTGTATCCTCAAGACTGATTTTCTGAGCCCTCATGAGATGTTCCGCATAACCTTGGGATGGCTGGCCCTTCCATCTTCCGCCGGTTACCGAATATGGACCCCAATGGATGAAACAACCGTACCGAGCTTCGCGCCACCACGAAAACCGCTCTTCCTTGTTAATTAGGGAAACAGGCCACCAACCCGCAACCGCCTGTTCTACCGCTAACAGGTCCCGCTCCTCTGGTTCCATAAGGGCAGAATGTTCACTATACTTTGTCATCTTGATGAGGTCCTCCAAGTAGTTTTACTACATTATGCCGTCCGGTAGGTGATTTGTATTTAGATGAAATTCCGATCATTTAGATAAATTTCCAGTGTTTTAAGCCTCATTTTCAAGGGAAACATCGTTCATCATTAAAGCCTACAAAACGACAACGTGTTTCGAGCGACATTTTATATCCAATCTATTAATCTATGATTAATACTATGATTAAAAGGAGGACCCATCGTGGCACATAAAGTGATCAGTGATGAGGAGCTATTGTTGCTGCTGTCCCCTAATTGCGATAATCAAGAAACGAACTTGTCGGAGAGGCCAAAACTAACCATGAAACTACTGTATGAACTTATTAAAAAGCTAAAACAAGAAAATGTAATCCTCTCTAATCGGATTGCTGAATATGAGCGCAGATTGGATGTACTGATGGAAAGCAGAGCCCAAGTCGCCAGTACCGCAGAGATGACAGTCCTTATTGAACCGGTACGTACAACGGAAGTGAAGCATGAGCTTAGCTTAGTGCTTTCCTCCACGCACTTAACGCCACGCTCCATGCGGCATCCGTCTCCAAAGAAAAAGTCGATATCGATTCTATTCTTGAAAGCTTTAACGAGATTGTTCGTTCGCCGCCGCAGATTCCATCCTTTAAGACACTAAAAAGCCGTCTCCAAAGTTGCCTGTGACTTTGGAGACGGCTTTTTGTTGTCGCAATTCGTACGCTCAATTTACTCGCTCAAAGTGTGATCTCAATCACTTCGAGTCTGTGCATAATGAGCTACAATAAAAACAGATACAAGAGAAGATGGATTTCATAGAGAGAATAAGAAAGGGGATATGAATCATGTTCTATTATTGGTTTACAGGCATGATCTGTTTAGTGGCTTTAGTTTCCACACTTTATTTAGGATTCTCCCACAAAAACCAAGTAGCAAGTGAGTCATACACCAAGCATACAGTAAAGAATCTGAATAGCCTATTGATACTAAATGTCTTGTTCATTGTTCTTTTCAGTCTATTCCTACTGTATTGGATATCAACTAAATAAATTATTCCTGGAAGAATACCCCTCAAATCATTGATCTGAGGGGTTTTTCATCCTGTTATTGGACCTCTTGCGTGTCCTTTTTTGTATGTTTGGCCAAACGCCGCGCGGCATCTTCTGCTTCCTGATTAGCTTTTTGCATAATCTCCTCAGGATTCAAGACGGACGTGCCTTGAACGCGAATGATTTGATAATCCTCTAGTCCCATGAAATTAAACATGGCTTTGAGATATTTATGCGAAAACTCCACCTCTGTATACCAATCATTATTTGTGTAAACGCCGCCGCTTCCTTGAATGACTACAATACTGCGCCCGTCTTTCAGTAGTCCGACTGATCCATTTTCCGTATATTTGAACGTTTCGCGTGCAATAAGGATGTTGTCCATATAATCTTTTAGTTTGGAGGGCACGTTAAAATTATGGAGCGGCATTGCAATGACGTATTTATCTGCGCTCTTGAACTGTGCCAGAACAGCCGCCATTCTGCTTGTTATTCTCTGTTCCTTACTCGACAATTGCTCACCTTCCGCAAGCTTATCCCAAGCCGCAAGAACCGTACTGTCGACTAACGGCACCTCGTCCTCATAAAGATTAATTTGCTCGATTGTCTCGCCTTGCATTTGATTATCTTTATATACTTTCATAAATTGGTCCAACACTCGCAAACTAAAAGAAGTGTTTGAATCCACTTTTGGATGAGCATTAATGACTAACAGTTTTCCCACATTCTCCACACTCCCCGATGATTGGTTGATGACCTTCCAATGATAATTCCGCTATCCTCTCCTTCTTCTATTTTTTAATATCTATTGTTTTTTTATGCAAATCACTTAACCTGAAGTATCAAAATTCGTCATAAAAATAAAGGCCTGTAGTTCCCTCCAAAATGGAAAAAAGCGCCAATAAAATAAGGCCATCCGAATCGGATAGCCCTTGCAGTTCCTGCAGCTTTCACATATCTACTTTATCGTATTTTACAAGTATTACGTCCAAGCATCTGATTAATCGCACATTTTTGCGCAAATCCTGTAATCAAGAGCGGAAACGAAACGAATCCGAATAATTTCCAATATCCAGGCAAGAAGTAGAACAACGACAACAGGATAATCCCCAATACAATACGGATAAAACGATCAGTACCACCAACATTTTTCATGATTTGTTCCCTCCATCAAGGTTTGTTTTGTCTTTATGTGATGATTATAGCAAAGACAAATTGCATAAACCGTGACTTAGTCACAAACCGTAAATACGGAACGAACCTCATTCAACCTAACTTATGTTTTCACTTCAAAAGCTGCCCCTATCGCCCCTTCGAATCTGATGAAGCCATCCTTATCCGAGACAATCAGCTCAATCCTACCACCCTGCCTATTCACGATCAAATCCAACTCACGGCCACATACAAAAACGGAGCGAAGGGCCATATGATCCCAAGCATCAGGCAACCTTGGCTTACAAGTAAAGCTGCTCAATCCTGTAGGCTGGAGCCCAAAAATACCCTCCGTAATAATCCGGCCATATAATGCACTTTCAGCAGAAAGATGCCTCTGATTGCCTTCCGGATAAGCCTCAACGGCATAAGGGACATGATTTCCTAATAGTCTCCGCCGCGAATACGAAAGTAAATAAGAGGTTGCTTCCTCAGTTGCGCCTACGACAAATAACCCCCGTAAAGCATATAATGTGGATCGGTCCCAGAATGTAGCGTCTCCAGCTTGCGTTACTAATCCATCTTCTGACCACAGCCTCGGGGAAAGCAAAGCAGCGATCGTACCCGATTTGCGCTCCTCAATCCCCATAACTAGTGGTGAGCAAATCCATGATCGCAAAAGCTCATTACCGTCGTAATATCGGTAGGTATCGAAGCCTTCAATTGCAGCACCGAAATATCGTTCAATAGCTTCATACAGCTCCTGAGCAGATGACACATATTGTTTGGCAACTGCCTCCTCACCTAATTCGCGAGCTAAACGCGAACCATACACATAACCCGCATAAGCCAAACAAGAGGTCGAAAGATTCGCCGAACCACTTGGAAACCTACCCTCTAACTCGTCAGAATCCGATGCGATAACGCCATCTTTATTTTTTTGCCTTTCGCAAAAGTTCAAACACCATACGATAGCTGGCCATAATTCAATAGCGACATCCTTGTCACCTAATGCAAGCGCAAAAACCGCCGCTCCGTAAGCATACATGGCCGCGTCACCGCGGTCTCCAGCTCCTTCCCAGATATCATTGCCTTCTGCAATGATGGAGCTTGGAATCGGTTGATAGTCAGGGCCCATGAAAGCTGTATACAAATGTAGCGCATTACGTGTTGCTTCATGGCCAAGCGCATATCCCAGATACGGAAAAAAGGGTCCGGCGTACTCCACTTGGTCATTGGTCCAAATAGCCGCATAGTAACGCCCGCCGCCAGGCCCATGCATAGGGCCGCTTTTCGTTTCAAAAATGCTTTCCGCGGCTCTTAATTTAGCAAATGCAAACATTTGATTGAGAACCCGATCTGGCGTTTCTAAACGTACGTTTTGATTCATTTGCCTTATAAAATCAATCCTTCGTTCTTCTTCCTGACGAACATCCAAATTTTCATCCTTCTCTTGCATATGCCTCGCGCTTATACGAGCACTGAATTGACAAGACTCCAGAGGTCCGAGCCGGTACGGACTTGCAGCATCATGAGAAACTTCGATGAAATAAATACCGGCAACTCCTTTTACGGATTTTCGCGGCAAGGAGGAGCTGATTTTGATAGACACGGCTTGATCAGATGTATTTGTAATCACGAATTTCTCATAAACACTTCTCGAACTCACCGAAGGAAAGAGGGTTCTCTCAATCATAACCCCATTTTCCGCTTTACTTCGGATTTGCAGCAAACCATCGAATTGAAAGTATTCCGGCTTTTCATTTACGCTAGGATTCCCATTTATCCATAAAGTCGGCATCGACTCCAGCTCAAAATCATACATCAAGCTCCCATGGGTATCATTAGGAATCGTCCTAAGCGTAGGCCAGACTACTTTGCGAGAAAGGACCAACTTCCCCACTTGGTTCACACCATAACTGACAATTACGGACACCTTTTTGCCGCTCATTTCAAGATGATCTTCGTGAGGATCTACGCGGTCTTGTGTAATGTTCCATAGGATGCCTTGATCTTGCAAACTCCATCTTTCCAGATGTTTAGACACTTCTTCCCCTCCCAGTAGAACCGTAGATATGGATGCCCTATCTTAAGCGTATTCTAACTGGTTGGGCATATGTAAAGAAAAAAAGACCCGCGCTAGGCGCGGATCTCTACATCTAATCCTATATGAATTATTCCACGTTATGATAAACCTGCTGTACATCCTCTAGATCTTCCAAAGCATCAATCAATTTATCGAATAGGACTTGTCCTTCTTCGGATAAAGTGACGTTGTTTTGCGCGAGCATCGTCAGCTCAGCAACAGCAAACTCGCTAATGCCAACTTGCTTGAATGCTTCTTGAACAGCATGGAATTGCTCTGGATCTGCGTATACCATGACCATTTCGTCTTCTTCCACGATGTCACGAATGTCAACATCCGCTTCGAGCAGAACTTCCATGACTTCATCCATGCTTTTGCCTTCAAGGCCGATAACCGCTGTCGCGTCAAACATGTAGGCTACAGAGCCGCTCACGCCCATATTGCCGCCATTTTTATTAAAGGCTGAACGAACGGCTGGCGCCGTGCGGTTCACGTTATTCGTCAATGCGTCCACAATGATCATCGACCCATTTGGCCCAAAGCCCTCATAACGAAGCTCTTCATAAATTTCATCTGAGCTGCCTTTTGCTTTATCAATAGCGCGATCAATAATCGCTTTGGGTACATTGTAAGTTTTTGCCCGCTCGAGCACAACTTTCAATGCGCGATTCGCTTCAGGATCCGGTTCACCTTTGCGTGCAGCTACATAAATTTCAAGTCCGAATTTCGCATAAATTCGACTTGTGTTTGCGTCTTTTGAGGCTTTCTTTTCTTTAATGTTATTCCACTTACGGCCCACGTTTGTTCCCACTTTCTGTTTTTATCTCATTTAACATAATAACCTATTTTCATTCCAAAAGTAAAAATAAAATCGCTAAAACTAACCAATCTCCTCAAGCTCATACAGCGATGCTTCCCTATTGCGAATGATTCGTCTCAGCAAAGCAGCCATGTCACGCGTGATGTCTCCACGCTCATAGAACCATTGCACAGCATCCCGCTCCGCCTGTATAGCGATCCAGTGCAGCTCACGCCTGCTATCATTGAAGGTTGAATCTTTGCGCCGTGATCCGAACGCGAATCTGCGCAGCCTGTCCACCATTTGCTGGTAATAATCCAGCACTCCCTCTGTTGCTTCATCACTTTGATAGGCGCAGCGTTTGGAGAACTCCTCGACAACGGCTTGGCTGCATTGCATTTTCAGTGTCCGAATCTCCTCCAAATCGGGTTCTACAATATTCGAAGCAAAACGAGGTTGTGTGAGGAAAGTAAAAATTAGTTTCAAACGGCGCCAAATATTTTTCACGATTACTTTGCCTATATCAAGTTTATTAGCCAGAATAAGTTCGACTTGTTCCAGCATGTTTAAATAATAATTGGCCTGCTCACGGCTCACTTGACCGCTTTCTAGACGATCATTCACATACTTGCGTTCAATATCCAATGCCAGCAGGCGCATCTCGGCTTCCTCCTGTTGGAATCGTGGCAGACGTTTCAATTTACCTTCTTTTTGATCAAGCTGCTGCATCATTAGTTTGTAATCGCCAATCACGGTATCTACGGCGACCTCGTGCTTCTCGTTACTAGAATTCTCTAGAGCCCGAACTGCAGCAGCCATAACCTCCAACTGCCACTCACGTTCCATTCTTTCCTTTTCGGCATCACCATCTGTATTTTTCTTCTTGGCTATCAGCGGTAAGACAATGCTTGCGGTCAGAAGTGAGAACAAAATAATGGACGATGCAAGGAAAATGATCAGATCCCTTTGCGGAAACGGATCGCCGTTTTGCAGGATAAGCGGAATGGAGAATGCACCTGCCAGTGTTATCGCTCCACGTACACCCGAAATCGCCGTTAGCGTCAGAATACGCAAGCTTGGTACTTCTTGATTCGCGTTCCCGAACCAGCGCCCTCCTCTTGCAAAGATTAGCGTCCAAACAAAACGCAAGAGCAGGAGTAAGACGAAAATTAGAATGGCGTAGCCAATCACTTTGAAATTATCGAAGTTAGGATCTTTGAGAATCGTCCTCGACACACCCGGAATTTGCAGCCCCAGAAGAATAAAAACCAAACCATTGAGCACGAACAAAATGACAGACCATGTTGAATTAGAGACATTACGGAGACTCGGCATCGTAAACGCCAAACGCTCGTTCTCGATCGCATGCACTACTCCACCTGCTACTGCTGCCAAAATGCCCGATACACCTATCTCCTCCGCAATCAAATAGAGCATAAAAGGCGTCAGTATTTGCAGCAGCATATGCATCGTCTCATCCTCAAGTCCTGCTCGGCGCAGCAGCTGGCGAATGCCAATAATTAAGAAGGCGACTAGCGCTCCCACCACTAAGCCCCCGATTGAGATGACGAGAAAACTTAGACTTGCTTTCGGGAACGAAAACACACCGGTGACCGCCGCGGCGATGGCGAATTTGAACGCAACGAGGCCCGACGCATCGTTCATCAAGGCTTCTCCTTCAAGGAGCCGCATCAAGCTTTTCGGTAAATGAATGCGACCGGCTAAGGAACTTACGGCGACAGCATCCGTAGGCGAAAGAATGGCAGCTAACCCGAATGCCGCCGCCAGAGGGATAGATGGAATCAACCAATGGACAACATACCCGACGACACACACCGTTATGAAAACAAGACCCACAGCAAGAAGCAAAATCGGTGCTCGCAGTTTCCACAGCTCATCTCGTGGCGTATGCTTGCCATCGTGATACAACAACGGGGCAATGAACAGAAGGAAGAACAATTCCGGTTCTAGTTCCAAGTGAATACCTAGCGGCACAATCACCAGCACAGCCCCCAAGGCAATTTGAATCAGCGGTATAGGAATAAATGGAACAAAGCGGTTCACGACATTGGAAACACCAATAAGAATCAACAAGATTAGAATAATGATAAATACATGCAAGATCGTATATCTCCTTCCCCTATAAGCACAATGTACAAATATTTGCGAATACTTCCGCGTGGCGTACTTTTTTAGTATTTCAATATTTTCCCTAAAGAATCCTTTTCGAGATCAGCAAAAAACGACATCCGATCGATTAGACCGAATGCCGTTTATATTCATGTAGGCATTTATTGTTTCGTCGTCAACATTTTCACTGTTTCATCAATCATAATTGAATAGGCTGTCGGTCCAAAGCCCTGGAACCACAAGTCATAGTCGACGGGATGAACTTGGTTTTTCTGCACAGCTTTTAACTGACTCCATATGGCCGTTTTCTTCAGCTCATCCAGCTTCTCATTGCTTTCATTCAGGATAAGAATATGATCCGGATTGATCTCAGGCAGCTTTTCCATGGAAATAGGGGCGAAAGTCGCCTTATTATCCGGGAACAACGGTGGTGCTTTCAGACCTAGATCCTTGTAAAGAATATCGTAATTCTTTGCACCATAATAGCGAAGTTCCTTGGAAGTTACACGCAGAAACATAACGGTCTCGTTACCAATAGAAGCTGCAATTTTCTCTTTTGCTTGCTTCGCTTTTTCATCATAAGCGGCTATCGCCTTCTTCGCTTCTTCGTCTTTTTCAAGAACACCGGCCAAGACGGTAAATGTTTTACGCCAATCTTTGGCTCCGTCTGTTTCCTCTGGCTTCAAAACAACCGTAGGAGCAATTTTGCTTAATTGTTCGAACCCTTTTCCCATTCCGTCGTTAGCGAGAATAAGATCAGGAGCAGCTGACAGAATCGACTCGAAGTTCGTCTCCGACTGCCAACCTAAATTCGTAACACCAGCCATTTTATCTTTCAAATACCAGGAAAAATCTTTCGTTTCCGGTCCAGCTTGAACGGCAGAACTCGGCTTCACGCCAAGGGCCAGCATGAGATCAATCAACCAAGGGTTAAGAGCGGCTATCTTTTGAGGCTTTCCAGTGATCACTGTCTCACCCGCAAAATGCTTGATTGTGCGAGACTTTACTGATTCTTGGACTGGAGTAGCAGCAGGACTGCTTGATGAGATTGACTGCGATTTGCCGCATGCGGTCATAAGTAATGCTGTAGTAAGCATAAGTGCCAATATTGGCGTGGATTTGCGTATGATTTGTTTCATTATTCAACACTGCCCTCTCTAGTTGTCTTTCCAAATATGTGAGTTTTCACTTCGGCCAACGTTCGCGGTCTTTTGGGTTCGGGAATATGATCTTCCTCAAAAAATCCAAGATGCAGCATACCCGTTATTTTCTCCCCCGGCTGCACGCCTAATAACGCCCTAACCGCTGGATTCCAGTTGTGGTCATTCGTTTTCCAAACGACGCCAAGTTTGCGTTCCCAGGCCAGCAGTTGGAAATTTTGGATTAGCGCCGCTGATGCCATGAGATCTTCTTCCCATTGTTTCGGACGCGGATCTTCCGGCATGATGACGACTAAGAAAGCCGACCCTTGCGCATGGAGATACTTCCGCATTTTCTCATGCTGGTCTACCGCAAACCCTGGCATCAAATGCTCAATGAACGCTTCCTTCTGCTCAGATGGTACAAAAAGAAATCTCCACGGCTCCCGGAGACCGTGATTTGGAGCCCACACGGCATCGTTCAACAAGGCCATCACAAACTTCTCGGAGACGGGTTCATCCGTAAAAGCTCGCATTGTTCTGCGTGAACGAACCGTCAAAGCTACAGCTCCTGGACCTGCCTCTTCTCTTGTATACGTCTGTTTCATTACTGACCACCTCTAATTTATGAAATTGATAATCATTATCATCAAAGGTAATCGTAAGCGAAACAACCCCTCCGTTCAATGGATAAAATCTTTCAAGCATATGGATAAAATTCAGTTCCCATTAGAAGGACTGAGACGACAGCAGAGAATTAACCGCCATATCTATAGCTAAACTATGCTGTATGGGAGCATGACTATTGAACCAGCTTGGAACCTCACTCAATCGGCTGTTTTGGACAGCACGCAGAGATTTCCATGCCTGGCTGCTCTTTAATTGTTCAGTTAATCGAGCATCAGAATTGGAGTTGCATGTGGTAAGGAAAATATGGTCCGGATTCATTCGTTCCAAATCAGCCTCTGAGATCACGGTGTAGTGACTATGCGGCTTAACGCCAATAGGTGGACTCAGCTTTAACTCCTTGTACAGAATATCTCCAAGCTGCCGTTTCCCCCCATATACGCGCCATTCCCTGCCGGCATCCACTAGCAACATAACCGTCTGCTCGTGACCGAAACCTGATCTTAAACGTGATCTGGCGTCTGCCGCTTTCTGATCATACTGCTTCAACCATGCGGCATATTGCTCTTTTTTCCCGAAC
Source organism: Paenibacillus sp. J22R67 (assembly GCF_059692175.1). NCBI lineage: Bacteria > Bacillati > Bacillota > Bacilli > Caryophanales > Paenibacillaceae > Paenibacillus > Paenibacillus sp. J22R67. The sequence continues at coordinate 434,508 of NZ_JCAUAX010000005.1, forward strand.
AGGGTTGCCAATTCAAGCAAGGTATCGCGCCAATTGTCCTTATTAAAAAGCGTGATTGTCGGAGCGACATTCCGATAGGTGTCAGCGCTCAGGCTTGCCCAATTGACGCCAAGAATTAGCTCAGGTTCTGCGCGCAGTACAGACTCTCGATCTGGACGATCCCAGCGGCCAACAATCTTGGTCTCCATCAGTTCATCTGCGATATGCGGCAGCAGCCCGCGGATTTGGTCGTTCCCAGCATACGAGAGCGTTGCGAAGGGCTTAAGATCCAGCGCCAGCAAATAGTCATTTAACAACGGAAATACCGTCATGATTTTGGAATTGACGTGACTCTTCATATATATGGTTGGTGAAACGCCTACAACTTTCTTAAATGTCCGGCTAAAATAGAGCTCATCACGAAAACCTACTTTAAACGCTACCGTTTTGAGGCTTTGCTGCGACCTTAACCATGTTTTGGCATGTTCCATTCGTAGACGGGTCAAATATTCAATGGGTCGTACGCCGGTATGCTTTTTGAAAATACCTGCAAAATTGCTCGGGCTAATGCCATGGCGTTGTGCCAGCGTGCTAAGCGGAATATCCTCGTGATAATACGTATCCATGAAATCTTTCGCCTTCTCGATGGCAAACCGTGTGCCACCCTGCTGCTTCTCTGATTGTTGATCGGTCACGATTGTGAACAGCAATTCTTGAAAAACTAATTGCCGCTTCCAAGGCAGCAATGGGTTGGATGTGCTCCCTAGCTCGTGGAGTTGTTCAAATCCTCGCATGATTGTGGCTGAGTCGTTTAAGGCTAATAACCCTTCCTCAGTGAAGATCTCTGTGACCACGGCATTTATCCATTTGTATGTAAAAGATTGCATCATAAATTGAATGGGTTGCTCCCCGTCTACAACCGCTTCCACTAAGCTCTTAGGATGCAGTAAGAATAACGAACCAGGGGTTGCCTCGTATTCCGTTCCATTTATATATAAAGTACCGCGGCCTTCCTGAATCTGCACAAGGTGATAGTAGGTAATAAACCTGCGTCGTACACGTTTGCCTGCTGGATATCGTTTACGCACCGGTTGGCACAGACTGAAGCTGACGTCTCCCATTTGGTTCCATAGGTTATCATTGATCATCGTTAGTTGAACTCCCTTTCAGTCCTTCTCCGTACACCTTCAATGATAATAATTCTCACCCTATCCGTCCAGTGATTTTCTCCCCCATATTCATCCAATGTTCACGAATTTGAAATATTTTCAAATATAATTTTGTGTCCATTAGGTGTACAATATGTAAATACGGTTTATATCCAATTGTGCGATGTTGCTACACATTTTCTTATGTGAAAAATGTTACAACCATCTGGGAAACATATGTTTCACCCGTGCACATTGTGACAGTACCCGATTTTTTTCATCGCAAAGGAGGATTTTCATATGTCACAGACATCTGCTGTTCAAGAAGTGGCAGCAACGGCTGCTGCGGAACCAAAATCGTTAGACGTACTTGACCAATTGCTGAAGCCTGAGGTGCAACAATCTCTGACTGTCCTGGTCGATAACCTGCCTAAATTGGCAGAAATGGTGACTGTGTTAACGAAAGCTTATGATTTTGCGCAAAGCGTAGCTACAGACAAAGTATTGATCAACGATTTTGCCCAAGGTATTGGCGAGTTTGTAAAACCTGTATCTGATAAGGCAAAAGACATTGCATCTGCGGCAATTGAAGCTGGCGAACGCTCGCAGGCTGAAGTAGGATCAACAATCGGTCTCTTCGGAATACTAAAAATGCTAAAAGATCCTGAAGTGCAGAAAACTCTTCGTTTTGCACAAGCATTCTTGAACGTACTTTCTGAACGTAAAAATTAATACGGACTAGGGATGATAACGATGGCTAAACAAATACTTATTCTTGGCGGCGGTTATGGCGGCCTATTAACCGCATTGACAGCACGTAAACATCTGACAGCTTCAGAAGCGAACATAACAATTATTAATCGCTTCCCAACACATCAAATTATTACGGAATTACACCGTCTTGCAGGCGGAACGATTAAAGAGCAAGCTGTTGCACTACCTTTGCAAAAACTGCTAGGCGACAAACAAGTTAATATCGTGGTTGATACAATCAAAGAAATTAAACCAGATGACAAAAAAGTCGTAACAACTAGTGGCGCAGTACATAATTACGATGCGCTAGTCGTTGCTCTTGGCAGCGAAACGAACTACTTCGGCATTCCAGGATTGGAAGAGAACAGCATGGTTCTCAAATCAGCTTCTGATGCTAACCGTATTCGTGAGCATGTTGAAGCTCGTCTGGACGCTTACAAAGCATCCGGCAACAAAGCTGACGCAACAATCGTAGTTGGCGGCGGCGGTCTAACAGGCGTTGAGCTCGTAGGCGAATTCGCTGATAAGCTGCCTGAAATTTGCCACAGCAAAGGCATCGATTTCAGCGATGTCTCCATCTATTGCGTAGAAGCTGGCCCTGCAATCCTTCCAGTATTCCCGAAAGTACTGATCGAGCGCGCAGTGACTAGCCTTGAGAAACGCGGTGTTACGTTCTTAACAGGCGTTGCCATTACAGAAGCTACCAAGAACACGGTATCTCTGAAAAGTGGACAAACAATCGAGTCGAATACGATTATTTGGACTGGCGGCGTGAAAGGCAATCCGGTTGTTGGAAGCTGTGGAATCGCAGAAGACCGCGGTCGTGCGACTGTCACTTCAACGCTTCAATCCACTTCTCACTCCGATGTCTTCCTTGCAGGCGACTGCGCTGTGGTATTCCCTGAAGGAAGTGAAAGACCTTACCCTCCTACTGCACAACTTGCTTGGCAGATGGGCGAAACAGTTGGCTACAATCTGTCCGTTCAGATCAAAGGCGGCGCTATGGATAAATTCACTCCTGTCTTCTCCGGAACACTTGGCAGCTTAGGCCGCAAAGACGGAATCGGCACAATCGGCGGAAACAGCACACAGCTGAAAGGCTTACCTGCCTCCCTGATGAAAGAAGCAAGTAACATTCGCTACTTGTCGCATATCCATGGTCTTTTCGCTTTAGCCTATTAATACAGTAAAAAAGGATGCCCTCAGCCTCTTGGGGCTATAAGGACATCCTTTTTTTCTTTTTTCAAGCTATAGTATCCGCTTACAATAATGATTGAAATGAATGGCGGATAACATCTCCCCTGCTAATGATACCAACTAGTACGCCTCGATGGACCACAGGCAGTTTCTTTATTCGTTTTTTACCTAATATCGCAGCGATTTGCTCAATATCTTCTTCCGCATCTACGGCAATCACTTTCTTTTGAGCGATAGACATGACGCATCTTGGAAGCAATTTGCGAACTCTTTCATCAAACTCTTCGTCATCCCCTTTGATCACAGCCGTGTACATATAAGTCCCGAACACATGATCATCATGTTTGCCTATATAACGCATAATATCTCCATCGCTAATGTAGGCAACTACTTCATTCCGCTCATTGACGACAGGAAGCCCACTAATTCTATATTTGATAAATTTCTCAATCACATCACTAACAGGGTCGTTTTCTTTTACTTTGTAAACTTGGCGTACCATAATTTCTTTAGCTTTCATGACGATCCCCCCCATATAAATTGCTTTCTGTTTGATCTAGCAGTATAATGCAACTATATATTTGTATTATACAACTATGTACAAGGAAGTTCAATTGTAATTCGTACCTATGCAGAAACATATGCCAAACAAATCTTGTATGTTACGATAAAGTTATGGTTTTCTATCTATTACATTATAAATGAGGTATTCCATGACCGAAAAGATCCTTCATCCTGCCGAAACGATTGAACTCGAACTCGCCATTCTAATGCGTCGATTCCTTGCTGCAACGACCACTAAAAAAATTGGCACTTTAGACCGTTCCGCTTATCTATTGCTGCATCAGATTTCTTCGAACGGCTCCTCTGGTGTGAAAGCATTGGCGGAAGAGTTTCAGCTAGATATCTCGACAATCAGTCGACAGACTGCTTCGCTGGAGCAAAAAGGCTACGTCTATCGGATCCCCGATCCTCAAGATGGACGTGCCTATTCCTTGCAAATTACGGAAATAGGCGCTGCGGAACTTGCCTCGAACAAACAAGCTCGATACGAACGCGTTGTAGAGCTACTCCAAGATTGGTCGACAGAAGATCAGCAAAAGTTCGGTGAGCTCCTAAGTAAGTTTAACCGAGTTTTTGCTTAAGTCATTAAGGCTAGCCCTCACAGGGCGGCCTTTTTGGCTTATTGTGGTCTTTGTGGTGTACCACTATATGTCAATAGACAGCTCCATCTTTTCATAGTAACATACTAAAGGTAAGTTAAGGAGGAATTATAACTCCCATTATTAAACGAAAGAAGGAATTTACAGTGTCAACAGTTCTTTATATCTCAGCTCACCCTATGCAAGGTGAAGCATCTTATAGCACAGCCGTCGGAAACCAATTTATCCAATCTTATCGCGAGGCTAACCCGAATGATGAAGTCATTTACCTTGACCTATTTCAAATGGACATTCCACGCATTGACGCTGACGTACTAAGCGCTTGGGGGAAATTAGGCTCCGGAACAGCATTTGATCAATTAACAAGCTCCGAGCAGCATAAAGTTGGTCGTCTATCTGAGCTTGTTGATCAATTCGTTGCCGCAGATAAATATGTGTTCGTCAATCCGGTGTGGAACTTCTCCTATCCGCCAGTACTCAAAGATTATATCGACGCGATCTGTGTGGCAGGCAAAACCTTCAAATACGTAGCTGGTGTAGGTCCTGTCGGGCAGTTAACGGAGAAAAAAGCCCTTCACATTCAAGCTAGCGGCAGCGTTTTGTCACCGGGATCGGCTTACGCTGATTTAGAAATGAGCCACCGCCATTTGGACACCATCATGAAATTCTTAGGTGTGCCAAGCTTTGATGCTATTTTTGTAGAAGGCATGGCCGCAGCTTCGGATCAAGCTCAAGAGATCAAAGAAAAGGCTGTACAAGAAGCTCGCACACAAGCATTAACTTTCTAATTGGTTGCTTCCAAAAAGCAAAACCAGCTCCTCGTGTATGTGACGAGAAGCTGGTTTTTTTTACATCAGTATACAGAATTATTTATTATCGCATGATAAAAAGAAGCCGAATTTGCTGCTGCTGCTTTAATCTAACCCTTATGATCCCATGCCTCTGCAAGCAGTTCACTATTAATCCCAACGGCCGCTAAAGCACCCAATGAAGCGGCTGCAATCGCTTGATACATTTCCGAGGCTGCATCCCCAGCACTATAAACACCTGGTAAATTCGTTTTTCCAAAAGCATCTACGACAATAGCACCTGCTTCCGTCATCTGGCAGCCTAGGGTGTGCGGTATATCCGACCCAGCTGCAAGCTTCGGTGCAAAGAATATGCCCGTGCAGGGAACAATCGTGCCATCCTCTAAGCTGATTTGCTGCACCATGCCATTGTCCGATTCAATACGCAAGATAGGTGATTCATACACGGACACATGATGCTGCTTGAGTTCTTCACGTTGTTCATCCGTCAATTCATCGGGACCATCGGTGCAAATGACATATTGTTTGGTCCAGCCTGCCAGAATTTTGGCCATGTGCAGCGCCCTCGCCCCTTTTGTAAGGATGACGAGCGATTGGTCACGCAGCTCCCATCCATCACAATAGGGACAAACAAATGCGCTTTTGCCATATATCTCAGCTAAGCCGTCAATATCAACCGGAAGGTCTTTCATGCCTACTCCGAATAGCAGCTTTTTTGTCCGATACGTGTTGCCTTGAGCTGTCGTTATCTGAAAGTTACCATCCATACCTGTTATCGTAACAACTGCTTCATCAACAAATTGAACAGATGGATAGGCTAGTATCTGTTCTCTAGCAATCCGTCGAAACTCCGCTGGAGCAACACCATCGCGCGTTAGAAAACCATGCGTCTCCCGTGTTACTCGATTACGAGGTCGTCCTTCGTCGATAACAACGACGTTTTTTCTAGCTCTCCCGAGCACAAGTGCTGCGTTCAATCCTGCCGGTCCTCCGCCAATTATCCCTACATCCATAAGCTGCTCCATCTTTACCATCCTCCTGGATCCTTAATATCCATAATATTAGTGCAAGAAGCTAATAGCTTCTTGATTACTGCTTATTTAGTACATTTAGATGCTGCTGTATCAAGCACACCCTGAATCGTTTGCTGCTGTAAGTAGTGAACCATCTGCTGTTCAGCACCATCCATCACTTTCTTAACCAAACATTCGCACCCATTACCTTCATGATGGTCAGAGGAATCTGAGCCCTGAGCTTCTGAGTCAAAAAATAACTGATGCTGCAGGGAATCCATGTTGAAACATTCATACATCGTCTGACGGCCCTCAACAACCTGAATGACATCAAGAAACGTAATCAATTTAGCTGATTTAGCAAGCTCGTAACCTCCACTCGCACCTGTCATTGCACGTACAATACCATCTTGCCGCAGCTTCGACATGATTTTGGACAAGTAGCTCTCGGAGACGCCAAGAAGCGCAGCTAATTCCTTAATGCCTACATGATGACCTCTTTCAGCCCTGGCTAAATGAATGATGGCGTGCAGAGCGTAGCCTGTGCTTTTGGAGAATTGCATGAGTATCACCTTCCAGCGATTATAATGTAGTTCATATCTTTATGGACCTATAATATCCATAATAGTTGACTTTCAATTATTTTTCAAGCAAATCCTTTTTGTGATACTCAATTTTCGGCCAGACGCGCTCTTTTACCAGCAGCCTGATACCACAATAACATCCCAATAGAAACCATGCCAATCAGTAGCAATAAACCATATACGTGTTGGTAGGACAGCACGAGGCTCGTATGATTCTGGACCTCGAGCAATATACCGCACACCGCGACTGAGATAGATCCACCGCAAAACTGAATCAACTGCATCAACCCCATCCCTGATCCGATGAGCGATTTCGGTAGAATTCGCGAAGTCTCATTGTTTAAGGAGGAAAGCGTTGCAGAAAAAGCAGGCGAAAAGAACAAATACCCAACGAGCACAACGATGGACGAAGCTCCTACTACGGTGTAAAAAAACAGCATGACAACAGAAATTACAATGTGTCCGATAAGGAGAAACCGTAGATTCCCGTATGTGTCAATCCAGCGACCGACGAAGCGAGTCAAGAAAGCCGAAAGAATAGCGCCCGGCGCAATCGTCAAGCCGATTTCCATCGCTGAGCGATGGAACAGATTTGCCAGTACTAGCGGCATCAGAAATAGATTCCCAAGATTTAAAACCAAAACACAAAATCCAATGACAATCAGTTTACGAAAATCATGGTTTCTCAAGAGGCTTGGGTTGATGAACGTTTCTTTCCCCCGCCTCAAATGCCAAGCGTGCAGCATGAAGGATACAAGGCTAATGCCGATCCAAATCAAGGATAATTGCGTCACAGCTAATAGCACCGTGGCAGCGTTGATAACGGTTAAGATGGCTCCGAACAGATCGAAACGGAACGGCTTAGGGTCCTCTTTCGGAAGCAAGCGAAGCAGTACAGGCAGGATGACCAAGACGAGACAAGTGATCGCGAACAGCCCGTTCCAGCCGAAATATTCACTGATCAGTCCACCTACAATTGGGCCTAGTCCGAAGGCCATCGCACTGCCAGCTGAAATCATAGCGATTGCAGAGCCGCGTCTTTCCATGGGCACGTATCGGCTCGCCAGTACCAAGCCAAGTCCTGCCATTACGCCAGCACCTGCGGATTGAAGGATACGAGCTGCAAGCAAAGCGTTGAAACTGTGTGCAAAAATCCCGTAAACGGAAGAGAGGCCAAGTACAAGCAGCCCTATCAACAGCAATCTTCTTAGCGGCACAATGTCCGTTAACCTGCTGTAAATGACCGTGGACAGTGCATATCCAATGGAGTAGCTCGAGATGACCCATGCCCCGAGATCCGCAGATATGTGAAGATCTCCAATAATGCTAGGGATCGAGACATTAAACATCGTCGTATTCATGATAACGATAAATAAGCCGACCGTCCAAACCGGCAGCACAACTTTGTCATTCAAAACCTTTCACCTCAAAACATGTTTGTTGTATGTAGCATGCCATCTTCTGTCAATTTCTAAACTCATTGTATCATACAAGTAGTAGATCAGGTAACTATCTATAGAAAAAAACCGCGCTAAGCGCGGTTCGCATCTCCCTATTTTCGGCACGAGTTTACTTCTCAGTTCCTCGTAAACCCACATGCATAACCGTACGGCTTCCACCCCATGTGGAGATGAAATCGACTTGCCTCCAGCAGGACCGGCTCTCAAAATTGGCATGTCCGGTTTTATCCTGCGCGGTTCCATTCCCTGGGCTATGTATATTATCCAGATAATCGACTTTGCCGACCGAGTTGTTATATGCGATCCCAAAAGCACGCCATTCGTCATGAGCGGTCTGCAAATCCTGAGCCGAATACGATCCGCCGATCTCCAAATAACCCGTTGCACCAGCATTCGCTTTCGTGCTAGTCCATATCGCTTGTGTCAATGGACTGCTCCCGGTAATTGCATACGACTGTTCTGCTGCTACTATAGCACCATCAATCTTCGCTTGCTTTTTGGCAGCTTCTAGCTCTTCAGCGACTCTGATTTCATGCGCATGAACCAAAGCGGTTAGCGCTAGCTGTATTTTTTCTTTAGCCGCCTTAATCCTTTGATTCAATGACAATGTTTTTTCTCTTTCGAGGTCCGTATTGTTCTCTTTCTCCCACAATGCTGCATGCCGTTCTTTGTCAGCCTCCACGAGATCAAAAGCGAGAGATTTATCCAAATCAATAATTCGATTGAGGTCAAAAACCCCTTGGGTTTGCTTGCTTGATATCTCACCGGCTAGCAGATCATTCGTTTGTACATAAGTTCCCATATCGTAACTTTTGAAGGGAATTGCTTTCTTCGCAGTAAGGTAAGTAAAAATCCCGCGTACATTCTCCACACTGGAATCTTGCGCGAAACCTTGCTCATCAAACTGTGTGCCTGTGCATTTATCTCTGAGCGTTTTCCATTCCGAGTGACTGAGTTCTTTGGGGATATTCACGAATTGTTCTGACGAAGTACACCATTCATAGAACGCCTTAACATCCGCATTGTCTAAGTCGCTCCAATATTCTGCGATTTGGTTCATTAATTTGGGTTGCTGCTTGGCAGCAGGCCATCTCATAGCTTGTATTAGCGGCGCTCCGACCACCATCTGCTGAACAGCCTTGTTTCCGATCGTTCGTTGTAATTGTAAAAGAGATGAATAAGGATTATTCGACACATTCTGTTGTGTACTCGACCTGCTTGAATTCCCTCCTTGGGACTGTTGTTTGGCAGCTTGACTCCAGATACGTGCGTGCATTGGGCTCCCCCCTGCAAATCTACATCAAATTTGGTAGGATACTAATTCGACAATATCTTATCACATCTGTCACATCTTGGATATATATGTCACAAACTAAAGAACCTTACCTAAACAGCAGAATGCTGATCAGATAAGGTTCTCGAACTATCTATTTTTTCCATTAAAAATAATTTCTTAAATGCGCTGCTGCTTTCACGATACCTTCCCGTTCTTTCTCCAGTGTTCCCCAGAAACGGTGATCCTCCAGTTCAATGGAAATCGCTCCCTGATAGCCCAGCCGGTCTAATCGCACAGCGACTTTGCTCCACTCTACGTCCCCTTGACCAGGAATCGTATAGCGCCAAGATCCTTCAGAGAATCCGTATTTCGCCCCAAAGGTTGCAGGCAAGATGCCGCATTCATATAACTCATCATGCAGAATTTCCGTATCTTTGCCGTGGCAATGATTGATTCTTTCACCGAATTCCGTCAATGCGCGTAAGTAGTCGATACCAAGCCGCACCATGTGTGACGGATCATAATTCAAGCCAAAATGCTTGGAAGGGAGCGCTTCAAACATGGCGCGCCACATTTCCGGCGTACAGCCGATAGTTGGGTAATGAGGCGCTGGACCTGGCCAACCCTCAATAGCTATGTAGACGCCTTCGCGCTCGGCGTGGCTAACAATTTCCGGGAATGTATCCTTCCATAAAGCGAAGCTCTCCTGACGCGTCTGTGTGTGATTTTCCGGTACGAGACACATGAACATGACCTTTGCACCTAGAGCAGCTACTTCCGTAATCTGTTTCTTGACTGCTTCGGCAGCGTTTTCTCGGCGAAGATCCTCTTGGCTTAAAAGTGCACCCATTTGGACCGCATCCACAGAACCAATGCCAATTCCCGCTGCATCACAGACACGTTTGACTTCAGGATTCAAATGAGGGACGTCAAGGACATCCAAGCCAACCTGAGCGGCCCATGCAGCAGTTAACTCCAACCCTTCGGCGCCGATTCTAGGCGGGATCCGCATTCCTATTTGTAATTTCATAATCATCTCTCCTTTTGCCAACTTTGTCTTAATAGGGTTTATATCCACCAGCCTGATAAATCATCTCGGTAAGCTTGACGACTTTCAGGGCAAAAGTACCTGGAACCTTGACTTCATGCCGCCCTAGAATGGCGTCGATAAAGCTCTTATCTTGATTGGTCGTCGATTTAGGCAGTTCTGGAACAACAGGATTTTCTCCAAAGCGCTGGATCGTAATTTTACCATTATCGTAGAAAATACCCCCGTCTTCCCCGCAAAACACATAGGTTTCATGCCAGCATGGCGCAAAACCGATAATGCTTAATCCCGCTACCGCACCTTCTTCGAACCGGATTGAAGTAAAGGAATCAATCTCTACAGGCGCTCCTTGCATATGCAGGTTCGTTTTCACTTCAGCCGGTGTGAGTCCAGTCGTCCATAGGAGTACATCGATGATATGGCTGCCAGAATCCATCAGCATACCGCCGCCAGACAGTTCAGGCACTTGTCTCCACAAGCCAGTAGTGAATTGTTTCCACTCCTGATACAACGATGCTGTAATCGACGTTAGTTTTCCGATCTCACCGCTTGCAATCGCATCGCGAATGAACAGGAACTCCGGTTGGAAATGACGCTGGTAGGAGACCTGCATCACTTTCCCAGCCTTCTCAGCTGTTGCAATCAAGAGCTCCGCTTCCTCTGAGGAACAAGTCATCGGCTTCTCGATGAGAACATGCAGTCCTTTGCTCAGCGCATCGGTCGCTTGCTGGAAATGCAGCGTATGCGGAGAGCAGATTACGACAGCATCCAATTCGGTTTCATCCAACATCGCTTTATAGTCTGTAAAATGCTTGACAGCTTCAAGTTCAAACTTGGCAGCAAACTTTTCTCTGTTCTCCGTGCTTGTATCGGAAAGCGCAACAATCTCCACTTCCTCTAATTCCAGCAACTGACGGCCATGTACTTGGGAGATTCCTTCCGTTCCAATCATACCAATACGAATTTTGCTCACTGGATTGTAGCCTCCTATTTAATACCTGAGAAAGTAATGCCTCGAATAAATGCTCTTTGTACAAAAAAGTAAAGCAAGATAATAGGCAGTGTGATCATAACCAGCGTAGCCATCATCATCTGCCACTCGGCACCGTGCTGTGATTTGAACGATTGCATACCAAGCATCAACGTGTACTGGCTTTCGTCCGACAAATAAATGAGAGGCCCTTGATAATCCGTCCAGCTGCCCATGAACTGGAACAGTGCGATCGTCAGCAAAGCAGGTCGGCACAGCGGAAGAATAATTTGCCAATATATGCGTAGTTCTGAGGCGCCGTCAATGCGCGCAGCGTCTTCCAGCTCCTTGGGCAAGCCCATAAAAAATTGCCGAAGCAAGAAAATAAAGAACGGTGCGCCGAAAAAAGCGGGAAGCCAAAGCGGGATACTGGTCCCGACCCAGCCGAAATTTTTGAAGGCAATAAAGATAGGAATCATCGTGACCTGATAAGGCAGCATCATGACGATGAGTGTAACGGCAAAAAGCGGCTTCGCCCCCCTCCAAGGAATCCTGGCCAAGCTATAAGCGACAAGCGGGCAGGATAATAGCACCGCGAATGTCGATAGGCCTGCAATCGTAAGCGTGTTCTTCAAGTATTTGAAAAAAGGAATATAATCTAACGCTGCCGGATAGTTGCTCCACTCCATGACATGTGGAATCCATACCGGCGGCCACATGAACAATTCATCGTTTGCTTTGAGTGAAGTAGAAACCATCCATAGAAATGGCGAAAGGAAAAAGGCGCCCACGATAATTAACAATAGATGTGAAAATATTTTTCGAACAGTTCCAAGTTCCGTGCTTCCCATAATGATCTCTCCTCCCTATTCTTTCCCTTGATAGTGGACCCAACGCTTCTGAGACACGAAAATCAGCGCCGTTAAACCGACCACAATCAAGAACAGAATCCAGGCCATAGCGGAAGCATAACCCATTTTCAAATAGCCGAAACCGTTCGTGTATAGATACATCACGTAGAACATCATGGAATTAGCTGGCGTCCCCTGACCATTCGTGAGCGTAAAGGGCAGTACGAAATTTTGTAAAGCGCCGATGGTACCCATAATTAAATTAAAGAAGATAACAGGCGTTAACAGTGGTAACGTAATCGTTTTGGTACGCTGCCAAGCACTGGCTCCATCCACGCTGGCGGCATCGTAGTAATCTTGGGGAATATCCTGCAAGCCCGCCAAATAAATAACAACTGCTTGCCCCGTGCCCCATAAGCTCATCAAGATTAAAGAAGGCTTAGACCATGCTTCGCTTCCAATCCATGGCGGGCCCGATATGCCGATTTTTTCCAACCAAAAATTCACGAGACCGAATTGCGGGTTAAGCAGCCACAACCAGATGATTGTAGTAGCGACTGGAGGCACCAAACTAGGAATGAAAAACAGTGTTCGGTAAAAGCCTTGACCGCGTATTTTTAAATTTAGAAGCAAAGCGAGACCCACGCCAAACGCAATGCTTAACGGAACGAAAATCACCGTATAGTACAAGGTATTATAGATACTGATCCAGAATACCTCGTCTTTAAAAAGATGGACATAATTATCGAAACCTACGAATTCTCCTGCTTCAAGAATGCTATAGGTGGTTAGGCTGTAGTAAGCTGACATAATAAGCGGATAGGCGTGAAAGAGAAGCAAACCGATAATCCAAGGCATTGCGAAGATCAAGCCGAATAAGGAAATCTTTCTTTCGAAGCGCGTTTTCTTCGTCTTTGCGATCGTTGCGGAAGCTGACAATTTATTGATAGAAGTTTCAGTCTCAGCCAATTTCAATCCGTTCCCCTCCTTTTCAAGTAAAAGAGGCAGGGCCATGCAGAATGCCCTGCCTCCTATTTTCTAAAAACTAGTTACCTACTTTAGCTAATTCGGCATCCACATTCTTCTTCACTTCATCGAGCAGCGTTTTGGCATCCCCTTTGCCATGAATCGCCAAATCTTGCACCCTAATGGCTTCATTCCACAAGAAAGCGCCTACTGGGGATACGGGTCTTGTGTATGCCGCTGGCATTAAGTCCAAAAATACCTTTAAGTTCGGGTTTTCGGACAGCTTCAACTCCTCATTCACTTTCGGCATTGCTGTAATATCAAAGCCCGCTTTCGGACGTTTCGCCCAGAGCAGTGTACCATCCTTATGCGCGACGAATTTCACGAATTCCCATGCTTCTTTCTCATGTTTGGAGCCCTTCGGAATGACGTAGGACCAACCACCTGCCCATGTTACCGATTTATTACCTTCTGCTGCTGGCATTGGAGCAACGCCCCAATCGAAGTTTAGTTTGTATTTCGCCAAATCGTTGAGAATCCAGTTCCCATCAAATACGAAACCAACCTTACCCGTCCAAAATGGATTCATACCGGTTTGACCCATAGCGTCGGAGAAACTGGTCAAGTTCCCGATATCATACTTTTTAGCATAGTCAGCCATCCATGCAAGCGCTTTAACGTTTTGCGGGTCGTTAGGCGTCAAGATATGGTTGCTATCCTCCCACTTCCCACCAAAGTTCCAGGCTTGCGTAAATAAGTAGCCTTGATTCATCCATGGGATCAAACCGATTTGTGAATATTTACCATTACCGCCCTTTTTGAAAATCTTCTCCGCCATTTGATCTAACTCAGCAACCGTTGCAGGCGGCTTGTTCGGATCAAGGCCCGCTTCTTTCATCAACGTTTTGTTGTAAAACATGCCACGATTGTCAGTTCCCCAAGGAAGTGCGTAAACCTTGTCTTTATAAACCGTTTCGGCCCAAAGGCCTTTATAATAGTCATCTGGAGATATTCCGCTGCTCTTCACATAGCCCGATAAGTCTGTCAATGAACCTTTAGCCGCCCAGGAGCCGATCAAGAATCGGTCGAACAAAGCGACGTCTGGTGGATTTCCACCTGCAATGGCAGTTAGCAATTTATCTGAAGCTTGTGTTTGGCCTGTTGTCTCCACGAATGTCATTTTCACTTTTATGTTAGGGTGCTGCTTCTCAAAAACGTCTACGACATTTGTTTTAAAATCCTTCTGATAGTCTCCGCCCCACGGAAACCAAAAATCAATTGTAACAGGTTCGCCTGAGCTTGTTGCTGCTTTAGGCGTGCTAGCGTCCGTGCTCTTTACTTCTGTTCCTTTGGTATCTGGACTGCTCGATGCGGTGTTCGTGGAACTGCAGCCGGCTGCTGTCAGAGTCATTGCCAGTACTGCTGAGAGTGGGAGTGCAATCAACTTTTTGCTTTGCCAATCGATACGTTTTTTTCTATTGTTCATATTGATCCTCCTTTTAGTTTCTCACTCGCTTATGAGCTTACCTTTATTGTAGGCGCTTTCATGGTCTTCTTTAAACGTGGGGACTTTTGTTTTTAGTGTATTATTTTTGTTCGTTCTTAAAATTCGTCATATTCGAAGTGGCAGCACGAGCTTCACTTTCGTTCCTATTCCCGGCGTACTCTCAATAGAGAGACCATACTCTTTGCCATAGGTTAACTGAATTTGCGAATGAATATTTCTCAAAGCAAAATTATGCTCTCCCTCCCATTCATCACTCGCCATCATTGCTGTCAGCTCTGCCATTTTATCCGCATGAATCCCGATTCCATCATCCTCAACTTGGAAATGAAGAATTTGCCCCTCCATTTTCCAACTGATATCTAGACGCCCTTTGCCTCGCTTATTCTCAAGCCCATGATAAATGGCATTCTCTACCAGCGGTTGAAAGACGAATTTCAGTACTTTATGGTTCAGCATGGCGGAATCTATGTACATATTCACTGTAAATTTGTCTTGATATCTTACTTTCTGAATCGATAAATAACTTTCCAGCAGTTCAGCGCTTTCCTGGATGGTTACAAAGTCATTGCCTTCGCTTAAGCTGATCCGAAGATATTTGGATAAACCGAAAATCATCGTACTGATCTCATCGACCTTATAAATGCGGGAGATCCAATGAATGGAATCCAACGTGTTATACAAAAAATGGGCGTTAATCTGCGATGCCATCATTTTCAACTGTGTTTCTTTTTTCAGCAGCTTCTGAATATACACTTCATCAATTAAATCTTTAATTCGTGTGACCATCGTATTAAAGCTGTGATACAGCATGCCGAACTCATCATTACGTTCATCCGTAATTTGGATATCGAAATCGCCCTCTCTGGCCCTGCGCATGGACCACAGAAGCATTCTGACCGGCTTATGCATTTGCTTGGCAAATAAGAAGGCTAAGGCGATAGCCACAACACTAAACCCAATGACGAGATATACCGTGTAGTAGGCGATTTTTCTTGAATCACTGACCAAATTTTGAATCGGTGCCATGCCGACAAGCTTCCAATTATTGATTTTCAATTGATCATAGACCACCATTAGATCTTTGCCATCGACCTTGTCGGTTAAGTATCCGCTTGGCGTCGGGGGAAGATTGAGGCCTGCTGGACGCATGCTTAGTAAACCGTTCGAATCCGCAACAACCGTGTCGTTTTGATTCACAATATACGTAGTGCCTTGAGCTTGGAAATCGACCTCGGACAAAAATTGCTGGATCAACTCCGGATTAAATTCCATGATGAGCACACCGAGTGTTTGATTCAGATTGTCGAAGTTTTTGAGCGACCGCCCCATCACAAAGACAGGCTTATTGTCTTGATCAATCGTTGATTTAACAAGAGGTGAACGGATGCCATACCAAACCACCTGACCGTTGGCAGCTTTTATTTGCTTGTACCAATCCTCCTCTTCCTCCACTTTGCTTACCATCGGGAGCTCCGTAAACCCCGTGTTCGTGAACCGATAGGAGGCACTGCGCTCACCCAAAATATAAATGTTCAACGTATCATTTTTGACGTTCACCAAGTTGGACAGAAACTTGCCGATCTGTTGATTGTTATAACTCTGATCGTAGCTATCCCTGTATTCACCAAGAATGCCTTTTTGAATTTCCTTATTTCCAAAAATCAATAAAGACCTGTTATCATATTCGTTCATAATCAGCTCTAACCTTCTGTTCGCTTGCTGGACCGTTTGCCATGCTACTTGTGAAACTTTGGAGCTGATGATCTCATTCGCTTTATGATAGGATAAATACCCCATGAGCATGATGGAGATCGTTATGCTTGCAAAAAATAAGATGAATAATTTATAGCCTACCGAACGCCATTTGAGATGTGTAAGAAGCTTCAAGCCATGGTCCCCTCCAAATTAGGCATTAGACGCCAATATCGCGATATTGAGCGGGAGTCATTCCCTCCTGCTCCTTGAACAGTTTCACAAAATGCCGGAAGTCCTGGTAACCCACCTGCTCCGCCACCTCATATATTTTCAGCGTCGAAACTTTGAGAAGCTCTTTGGCCCTATTCACCCGTAGACGAATTAAGTATTTACTAAACGTCTCGCCCATTTTTTCATGAAACATTTTGCTGAAATAAGAAGGGTTTAAAAACAAATGTTCAGCTACTCGATTCATTGTAAGCGGTTCTGTATAGTGCTTTTCCATATAGTCGACAGCCAGTTCGATAAATCTTTTTCGATTTCCCGAGGTATTATCGCTTGGCTGGAATTGGAGCAAGATCGTGAGCAGCACATCCTTTAAATCTGACAAAGCAAAGTATGGAAGGACAAAGCTCTTATTGACCTCTTTCAAATCAGAAGGAGAATTGATCTCTAGTTTCATCTCAACTTCACTGAACAGTAAGGTTAAGCCCTTTCTCAACGCATGCGGCGAACACTTCTGTTTATGCATCTGCAGATGGGCGAACAGTTCATCGATTAAAGTACGAAGCGCAGCATCGTCGCTAAGCTTCACGGCATGTACGAACCTGGTCACCCAGCCATTAGGTTGCGAATATTTAGAGAGTGGATGTGATTGAGGCACCTCCATCAGATCCGCGTCATAAACCTTACCGTATCCTTCGTAGAACGCATAAGCAGAGATTTGCACGGCTTCTTGTAACGAAGCATGAATGTCTGTAATTTGACTTTGCTTACTTATCCCAACGTTGATACCTATTCCCAAGTAACGCCAACAAGCAGAAATTAGCGTCTCCCACATCGCCTGCTCATGGCTAAGATCACTCTCCATGTTGGGGGAAACTAGAATGACTAAATCCGTATCTTTGTCATCATGCAAAGGACAAGCGATCATCTTCACCGCATTTTTTCCGGTTTCTTTGGCGAGATTGCCAATTGCGTGGCGAAGTAAATAATGCTCCTTCGGATTGTGCTCATGCACGCCCCAATCATAAACCTTGATTATAAGAACTTTGATTTGGCTCGGATCTAATTGAATATTAAGACGGTCCCAAACCGTTCGCGAGAACTGTTGTGAAGCGCTTCCATTATTGAGGAGTGTTTCAACGTATCGCTGCCGCGCGAGCGGTAAACTTTCGCGAACGCGTTGTGACATCTGCACGAATTCATCATGATCTTCTCTTTCACGTTTTATTTGCTCAATACACTTGCGCACAACTTCCAACATGAGATTCTCCTCAATAGGTTTCAGCACATAATCGACGGCTCCGAGACGCATAGCTTTTTGCGCATAGCTAAACTCGCTGTAACCGCTGATAATAATGATTTTTGAGGGTAGATTGGCGTTTTTGAGTGCTTCAATGAATGCTAGACCATCCATGCGCGGCATTTTGATATCAGTGATGATGATATCCGGTATCTGATCCTGAATGAAGGTTAAAGCTTCTTCTCCATCCTCCATTTCACCTATCACTTTAATGCCTTCTGCTTGCCAATCAATGGTTGTAACTAATCCTTGACGAACCCACCTTTCATCATCCACGATTAATAAAGAATACATCAATCATTCTCCTCTCGTTTAAAAGGTTAGTTACCATCCAAAAACGCTTATTTCTTAGATGTCTTTTCCATACTTTACATGAATTTGATAGATCTGAAAAGTGGGTATATGAACAGATAAATTATTATGGAATAGAAAAACCGCCATACTGGCGGTTTTTTTGCTGATTCGTATAAATATTAATTTACACCATGCACGATAGGTTGACTGCGTTGGCCGTTTCCTATGGAACGAAAGCTAATTCGGCGTCTTTGAAGTATTAGCGGGAAACATATGGAATTGTGTGCTCATCCGAAGTACTCCAGCGCCCGCTGCTGTTGAACCAGATGGAATCATCACTCCAACTCATCTTTATTATCAGATTTCCGTCGCTTCATGACGTTGTTCACCAAGTTTTGGGTCGCGTCTTGCGTGGATTCAAATACATTCTCAATGGCGTTCTGGACATAATTTGTCGCTGACTGTCCCATGTTATTAAACATACTCGTTTTGTTTTCAACGATGTTCTTTTGGCCTTTCGTATTATCAGGCATCGCACTTACCTCCCATATCGATTGGTTTGACATTCGGTCTAATTTCCCAATTATGGATGGATCTTATTCACGATAAAATGGGAATAAAAAAACGAGGCTGCCAAGTACAAGAGGCAGTCTCGCTATTTTTATTCTAAGAGCCCGCTGAGCTCAGATTCTTTCTCAGCATTCGTTTTATTTCCTGGCATTAAGCCAAGTCTCTGGGTCATCTGCTGACTAATGTTCCCGAGCCGTTTCGTGTGCTCCGTAGCTGATTGAATGATCGTCCGATTGGACTGTTCAAATAGATCCAAAGCACTAAAGAGATCATTCATCCCCCGCTCGATGGAGTCCATTTGTAAACCTGAGTTACCAAGCAGCTCATTCGTTTTCTGCGTCGTTTCTTTCAACAACCGAGAGTTGTCCTCAAACATTTTATTAAGTGTCGCATTCGCCGAATTTACAGCATCAATGGTTTGTACTTGATCTTCGATAGCCATAGAAATCATCGCAGATACGGTAAGCAGATTCTGTGTTTTATCGATAGTCGCATCAACCGCATCAATGAGCTTATCATTATTGTCATTGATGATATCCGTGCCAGCAATCGCCTGCTGATAGAGGATAACCATTTCCTGAAATGACTGTATGCGCGTCACTACTTTACGAAGACCTCTTTCGAGATGAACTTTACGGCCTTCATTTTCTGGCTTGCTAATCTCCTCTTCAAATAGCTGCTTTAAGTTCTCGCCCATTGCGATCCGCATTTGTAGATTGTAGACAGATTCTATGGAGTTTTTCTTCAATGTTTTCATGTAGGCCATATTTTCTTCAAGTGTTTCCTTGCCATTTCGAAGCGATTGGACGATCGCATTAACGTTAGTTTTCACAGACTGATATTTGTAAACATAATTTTTGAGTGGTGTCTTTTTCATAATTTTCTCAAAGAAGCCGAGCTGCTTACTTTTACTCAAAGAATCGATTTCATGGCGAAGTTTCAAAATATTGTTTTGGACCTCTGAGCGTTTGCCAGACATCAGTTCATTCACAGGACGCTCTAACATGGCTAAAGATTGACCAGCTTGCTCCATGGTTTTGGCACCCATACGACCGATGGAATCCATCAAGACTTCTAATTCCATATCATCCGTAGTCGATACTTTTTGGAGCATTTGTTTCGCTTCCTGCTCTACTCTCGCTAAATCCGCAGACTTTAATTGCACTAATTGGGTTGTCATAGTTAGTTCCTCCTTTAATCTTCAGAACGATAGCGTTGTTGGATGAGCTCCATTCGAGTTTGCAATTCAATCAGATCTTTTTGTTCAATTGTCTCAACATAAGCGGAAAGTTTGGAGTTAATATCCTTGATCCCAGTAAGCAGAAGCCGACGATTTAACCGTTTTGCTTCTCCCCCCAACTTAAGAAAGGGGTTAATTGCGCCATTCAGGTCCTTGAAGATCAACCGTTGTATATTATGATTCATGTTTGCATCATTAAGCTCTTTCAACTGCGGAATTAACCTGCCAACTCTTGCAAGTAGGCTAAGTGTCTTTTCTACGATTTCATTATCCAATGTATTCTTCTGGCCCTCTGAGATCATCGTCTCCTCAATTACATGAATGTACTCAGATATCGGCCCCCAAAATGGATCACTTTCACTTTTCAGCTCCAATTCACTGCTGGCACTCGTGGTGCTTGTACGGCTTGTACGCGTCACATTTGGCAATGATTCACTAGCTGGATTCGAAACATTTAACCTTTTTACTTCCATGGAATGATTGCGACTAAGTATGATAAGACTGCCTAATGAAAAAGTAGTTGGCACTAATAAGTTAACTGCGCCAGGCAGGAAGCGGGCAGTTATGAGACTTACGACATACCCCAGAATGGATATGCCTAAAGCGACTTTAAACTTCGATTGCACAGTACATCCCCCTTTGTTCACCTAGTTGTTAAATCATCTATAGGACTATTATACATTCAAACGCCAGATTCACACAAAGATCGCTGACATTTCTTGTCGTCTTCTCTTATTTTTCGATAAGAACCGTTCATATCGCAGAAAAAAATAGTTGAGCAGGATGTTAATCCCGCCCAACTATTCCCTTTAAATCGCTGATTAAGCTTTAACGAAGACCGTTTTAATATCCGTATAAAATTCAATCGCAGCTTGCCCCTGCTCCCGAGAGCCGGAACTGGACTGCTTCACGCCGCCAAACGGTGCTTGCAGTTCCACACCTGCAC
Source organism: Paenibacillus sp. J22R67 (assembly GCF_059692175.1). Lineage (NCBI taxonomy): Bacteria > Bacillati > Bacillota > Bacilli > Caryophanales > Paenibacillaceae > Paenibacillus > Paenibacillus sp. J22R67. Next base: position 455,502 of record NZ_JCAUAX010000005.1, read on the forward strand.
TCTCCGCATTGATCCGAACCATGCCGGCATCGATATCATTCATGAACGTCAACATGGTCGAAATATCACGTGTAAAAATCGACGCGCTGAGTCCGAATTTCACGTCATTTGCGATGTGGATCGCCTCCTCCAGCGAATCCACCTTAATAAGAGCAAGTACGGGCCCGAAAATCTCTTCCTGCGCGATCGTCATGGAGCTGGAAATGTTTTCGAAAACGGTAGGTTCAACAAAGTAGCCAGCTTCCAACTCGTGTCCCTGACCTTGCCCGCCTCCGCTTAGCAAAGTACCGCCCTCTTCTACCCCTTTTGCGATATAGGATAACACCGTGCGGAACTGATTTTCGCTCGCAAGAGGGCCCATCCATGTTTCAGCTTCTAAACCAGAGCCTAAACGGATAGTCTGAACTTTCTGCAGCAGCTTCCTCTTAAAAGCTTCGTAAATCTCGTGATGGACGATAACTCGACTCGTCGCTGTGCATTTCTGCCCAGTGGATTTCAAGCCGCCGCTAATAGTTGCATCCACGGCTAGGTCTAGATCCGCATCGCGAGCCACGATAACGGGGTTTTTTCCTCCCATCTCGAGTTGGTACTTGGCACCTCTTGCGAGAGCGCTTTGCCCGACCCTTTTACCTACTCCGTTGGAGCCTGTAAATGTGATGCCTTGGATGTCCGGATGGTCGGCCATAGCCTGTCCAATGACGCCACCGTCACCTGTCACCATATTGATGACACCAGCAGGAAGACGTGCTGCATGGAAACACTCCATGATCAAAGCAGCAGTGACTGCCGTTTCTTGCGCTGGCTTGAACACTACGGTGTTACCGTAGATCAACGCAGGAGCCATTTTCCAAATAGGAATCGCAACGGGGAAATTCCAAGGCGTGATGACACCAACGACCCCAAGCGGCACACGTGATGTGAACATCAACGCGGCGCTATCCGTAGAAGGGATCACGTCACCGATACTACGCATGCCTTCGCCTGCGTAATAGCGTAAAATCGCCAAACCACGTGCGGTTTCGCCTTTCGCTTCTGGCAGCGTTTTCCCCATTTCGCGGGTCATCATCTCCGCAATTTCATCCAGACGCTGCTCCACTTGGTTGGCGACCTTGAACAAGAACTCACCGCGTGCCGGACCTGATAATTTACGCCATCCCATCTTGGCCTCTTTGGCTGCGCCTACAGCCGCATTCAGATCATCCAGATTTGATTGCTGGATGTAACCCACCGTTTCATGGCGGTTAGCCGGGTTGATACTAGCTTCGACCAAGTTACTTGAAGCTGCTCTCCACTCCCCGTCAACATAATTGAGATACGTTTTAGATTCAGCCACTCTTTAGTCCCTCCCGCCTCTAAATTCAGTTAATGCCGCAAGCAGCGCTTTCACATAACCGATGGAATAGGCCCAACCCACCCAACCCATGCCGGATTTCGAAGGATTATGCGGTGCACGGTCCATTTCAAGTGAAGTAATGTGATCCGGGTTAATGCAACCGTTATAGCCAACCTGATGCAAGGCTAATAAAATTTTCGCCATATTCATGTGACCATCGTCTAATAGTGCCTCTTCAAATGCACCTGCCGTCGCCAGACTTCCCCGTATATTACGGAAATGCACCAAAAATATCCGATTCTTACGCCCGTATTGATAAATTTCATCAAGAACTAGCGGTGTGCCACCTGCTTCTCCGCGAGTACCAACGCAGTAAACCAATCCAACATTCCTGCTGGGAAAAGTATCGATAACGCGGTGAAAACCAAGTCCGCCGAATGGGGTATTATGATGCGGTGTATCAGATGGATGAACAGCCAGATTGACGTTGTATTCTTCCGCTAATGGAACCAGTTTGCCGAAGACGAGGTCGAAACGTTTCCACCAAGCATTCATTTGTTCCACGGTGGGAGGCTGCTTGTCTGGATTGCGTTGAATAGATTCCCCGCGTACCAACGCCCCTCCTCGGTGCACGGCTGTATATTCCTCTGACATATATGGAAAGACATCCCCTGCAAACCGCTGACGAACAAGGGTGATCCCCGCTTCGCCAAATGCTTTGATGGCATTGCTGACATGGTCCAATTGCATGTCTGAACCAGGTTCTTCCAACATAAAGCTGCTTGATATATCTGGAAGTGTCACACGGTTAATGTCCATCCCATGTGAACGGATTCTTCGTTTTAGTTTAATCAACTGATCGAGATCTGGATAACCGAGTTCCTTCACGCCAGGAAAAGAAGAACCCCGTGTAAAATCTATACAATCGACGCCGAGCTGGCACATTTGTTTCAAATCGCTATCGGACAGATCACAAGTTGGAACTTGAATCGATACCTTCATCATTGTTCATTACCTCCTAAATGTTATGGGCAGAAGCGATCAAGTCCATGCTTTTCTTGATAATCGATTCCAACTGCACATAATGCTCTCGCTCAACTTGGACTAGCGGTGAACGAACTTGCAAACCAACAGGCAGACCAACGATATCCATCCCTGCTTTGATCAGCGAAACCGCATAACCTTTGCGTTGCTGACGGATACGGTGAATCGGTAAAATCACCTCGCGGTAGATCACTTGCAGCAGTTCCTGGTTGCCTCCAATTAAACTCTCCTGATATTTTCTCGAAACCTGCGGGATATAATTGGAAATGGCAGATGAGTAGGAATGAAAGCCAAGCGCATGATAGGCTGGCATAGTCAGCTCCGCAAGCGGCATCCCATTCATCCATTGCAGCTTATTTCCAAGAGATTGCACGAATTCGATATTAAGCTCGAAGTTTCCTAACCCGTCCTTGAACCCGATGACGTTAGGCAGATTCGCCAATTTTTCTAAAGTGCTTAAAGTAAATATCGCATTATCGCGTTGATAAATAATGACGGGCAATGTCGTGCTCTGAACGAGTGTTCGATAGTAGTGGTACAGCCCTTCCTGTTCAGGAATAATGAGGTAAGGCGGCAGCAGCAGCAACCCGTCTGCGCCAAGTCTTTCCGCCAGTTGGACGCGTTCCACTGCTTCCTTCAAGTTGCCCCCTGCACCTGCAAATACGGGCACTTTTCCCGCGGCAGCAGAGACTCCGATCGCAACGAGCTGCTCATATTCTTTGATATCCAAAGATTGAAATTCACCAGAACCCGCACAAACAAATATGGAATCTAAGCCATTGTCCAATAAAAATTGAACATTTGCCTCAAACGCTTTTTCATTCACACTCTCGTTATGATCAAACGGTGTTACCGGAAAACCCATTATCCCTGCCAGCGAAACATGCTTCTCGCTTCCCATATCGAACAACCCCTTTGCGTTATCTTCCACCTCATTATAGAAAAGGAACATGGCGTCAGTCTTTGTAAAAACACGCCGCTTTTTTTCAAAAATTCCGTGCTATAATAGATGTCAGCTTACTAGAGGGGAGATCACTTTCGTGCTGAGCCATACCGTTTATTCTCGAAGTAACTTATACCTCAACCAACATCTGGATCAGCTGCAAGGGGCCTCCGCATCCATCTTTGTTCATTACTGGGGTGCGAAACCGCAGCATAAGGGAAATAGCCCCCATGCCCATTCCTTTTTTGAAATATGTTATGTCGTCCAAGGTGAAGGCATTTACTTCTCAGATGGTGTGACCTATCCGCTGCGTGCTGGAACGCTTTATTGTTCCAAACCTGAGAGCAGACATTATATACAAAGCGATGAGGGCATGCTGCTGCTGTTTTTTGCAATCGAACCTGTAGCGTCCGAATCCAGTGAAGCTTTTATTCGCGATTTTCACCAACTAAGTGCTTATCCGCACTTATTCATCCCGAATGCCGAACAGACCGCGCCCGCGCTCATTTGGCAAGCACTGCTTATTCAGGCGGCCGAGTCTGAGATTCGCTACAAAGAGTCCATTGAACATCTAGCCTATACGCTTGTCATGAGTTGTATCAGCTTATTTCGGCATCACTGCGTCTCTGGCGATACAGCTTCATCTACTGCGATCTCCGAGCTGCAAGGCACTCTCAAACGGGCCAAAGAATATATCCAGACGCATCTCACTAAGAAGATAGCGCTTTCAGATGTAGCCCAGAACTTGCACGTGTCCGAGCGGCAGCTCTCTCGCCTGATGGCGGAAGAATTAGGTCAATCCTTTCCTTCGGTGGTCAAAACAGAAAGGGTCAAAAGAGCCGCTTATTTGCTCGGTTACACGGACATTCCGCTGAAACAAATTGCAGAAGATACTGGCTTTGAAAGCATCCACTATTTTACACAAGTTTTCACGAAGGAAATGGGCACTCCGCCAAGCTCCTTTCGCAAAAACTGTCTCAACGCCGAATCTGTCGATGACTGGATTCACAAATATTTGGAACAAGTTGCAACTCGTTATCACAAAAATCTGACTTTGCATCCAAATACCGCTCTGAAACGTATACAAGATGCAAAGGAGTTGTAAATCATGTTGGAATCTAGAGAGCAATTGCTGCAAGAGCTAAACATCATAAAAACTTGGGAGTCTGAGCAGAAGGATTTGTGGTTTTGGGAGAAAATTGGGCGTCTACCTTTTCAACTGTTAGATCGGCTGACACCTAAATTATTGAACAAGAAGATTAGCGAGGCTTTAAATGAACTAGGGAATTATTTGCAAGCGGGTGGCCGCTATCTCATTTCTGAAGCAGGGACATTGCGCCATATTGAAGAAGTGCGGCACCGAAGTGAAGGAAATCATCCGGCACATACACAGATTGTTGCGATTGAAGACGTGGAGGCACTTCCACTTCACATCCTTGATCAAGCAGCAGATGAGATTATTCACAATCGGACGAAATTAGCTACGCTCCAAGGAGCAACGACGGGAATTGGCGGCATTCTGACCCTTGCCATCGATATACCAGCCGTTCTCGGCCTGTCTTTGAAAACCATTCAAGAGCTGGCCATCTGTTATGGCTATGATCCCAAAATCAAGCAGGAACGGATCTTCACAATCAAATGCATGCAATTTTCTTCCGCAGACATCGTCGGTAAGAAGGCGATCCTCGATGAGCTGAGCGACTATGCGGCCAATGATCAAGCAGACGCGCAGATGATTTCACAGCTGCAGGGCTGGCGGGAAGTATTTGCTACCTACCGTGACAATTGGGGTTGGAAGAAACTGTTTCAGTTGATTCCGATTGCTGGCATTCTCTTCGGCGCATGGATTAACCGCGGCACGCTTAAGGATGTAGGAGAATCTGCTAAAATGCTGTACAGAAAACGTAGAATTCTTGAACGCCTTAACGAATTAGAACGAGAAAAGATGGAATAACTCCCTGCAAGCTTGAAACTAATAAGCTCTCCATTCGTATTAAAAAATAAAACGATTGGAGGCTTACTGATAAATGATAAAACATTTACTAAAAAAACTATTAGGCTCCATTTTCCACTCCAAACACCGAGGTTACCGTCACAATAGCTCTCATAGGGTCCAATATGGTCGTCGCCATTCTTCATCCGATCGGCATTACGGGAATGGTCACAGCCAGCAAGGTCAAGGTTATTACCGAAATAGACAACATAGTTCAAGTTAAGGCAAAGCCGCGAAAGTGGCTTTTTTGTTTGCGATTATGGAAGGCTCGCGTTTAGCTCATCGATGAAATCTTGCGTACTGTTGTAAGTGGGATCTATCTGGAGCAATTTGCGAATCATTCGTTTCGTAGCCGATGTGAGCTCGAGCTCCTCCTCCCATCCTTTGGCGCTTTCCTCAAGAACCTCTGACGATTCAAAGGTTGAATACAGCATAAAGAGTAGAAAGTGACCGATAGCATACAAATCGGAAGTCACCTCAGTTGCCCGCCGCCGCTGCAGCGCCTCGTCTGTACCATAATCCTGCAAAGCAGGCTCTCCAATTCGTGATGCTAAGCCAAAATCAATTAAATGGATTCGCTCCCCCTGTAGAATAACATTAGGTATCCGGATATCGCGATGGACAAAACCCTGCGTATGCAGATAAGACACCACTTGCATGAGATTACGAATCAGGCTTAACGCTTCTTTTTCAGTAAATTTCGCACCTCTTTCAAAAATCAAATCTTCAACCGTTTGCCCTTTCACATAATCCATAATCATATACATTTGTTTATATTCCTGAATAGACGTTAGACAGCTTGGTATGGAAGGGTGATTCAACTGCTGCATAATTTCGGTCTCCTGCCTTAGCAAATCACGACCTAGCTGTCCCTTACTCGGTTTCGCTTGCTTAATAACGAGTTCTGTACCAGTCCGGATGTCTTGACACAGGTAGGTCAACCCGTAACTTCCCATCCCGAGAAATCGGAGGATACGATAATGACCATGAAGCAATTTCCCCTCTTGCAACGGATAGTCGATCCAAGCGGAATACACTTTTTTTAGATAAGCAAGCAATCCCATAATCACTCCTTCTTTTCAGTTATTGTTCGTCAAGCTTCTTGATTTTTTGTTGAAATCGCAAGTAGCCGTAAGTTAACAAGAGTACACAGAATAATTCTAACGGCACCACGAACGCCATTGTGCCTCCGATTACTTGAGAGCTTTTTTCGTTAAATAACTTAGGCGCATTCACGAGTAGCAGCACCAAGTTTGCTAATGCAACGACACCTAAAGTGAGTTGAACTCTTTTGAATAACAGCTTCAACGACAAACGGTCCGTATAAATATCAAACGATTCGCCTTCACGAAACGGTTTCCTGAAATAATGCCAGCCAAAAAGTGAATCTACGTGCTCCCAACCTGAATCTTCAAAAAGAGCCTTATATTCATCGAGCTTATCTTTACTGCTGATTTTTTGGTAATCCATGCGATATACATAACGAACCGTGCTGTCCTTCTCAAAGCGATTGCGGAATACCCCGGGTTTAACCAAGTGTAAGCCTTGTGCAGACAAGTCGGTGAGCCATGATTCATCCTTCTCATAATTCCATACAAATGAAAATCTAGTCCGGTATTCGAATTGGTTACTTAGCGTGTTAGTCATCATTCGCTCTCCCTCTCCTACTCCACATTTGCGATGGCTGATCTTGCATTCGACAATAATTCTTCCATACGATCCATTTCTGCTTTCAAAACGTTCCTGCCAAGCTCTGTTATCGCGTATAGCTTGCGACGTGAATCAGCACCAACCTCAGTCTCCGGCGCGTTCTCGATTAACCCTTTTTTCTGCAGCGTGTTTAATGCTGTATACAAGGTACCTGCACCTATGCGTACCCTGCCCGCGCTCATCTTTTCGACATCCTGCATCATGGCATAACCGTGTGCTGCGCGGGGATATAACGTCACTAAAATATAGTAAAATGCTTCCGTCAATGGCAGCAAATCTTTGGAAAACTCCATGTGCTTCTCACCTCATTTCAAATAAAACCCTATATCGCCTTCTGTTATAACGAATAACAATGTATCGTATATCGATATAATAACGCATGATATATCGAGTGTCAATATAGTTGTTGAAAATAAAAAAGACTGCCGATACATTCCGGCAGTCTTGAGCTTGGTTAATAGTGGAATGCACGACTCCAGTTGGTTATTTAACGCCGATTACTCCTGTTATTTTCCGCCTTTACGGCGTCGCATCAGTTCTCGTCCCTTTGAATATGGGCAGAAGCTTGTCCCTTATGGGTTCGGCTGCATGCGGAACTTCTTCCGTTTCATAAGCGCCAAAAATAGCAGCAGAAGCGGACCTGCCACCATGAAAATCGGGAAAATAAAAGGAGCAGCTACTTTGACGGGAAAAATGACGGATATCTCCTCATAGTTAAAGGGGATTAATGAGGTTATCATGACGATACCCGCAATCACCCATGTCGGTTTTCTCCAATCTTTTAAACCAAAAAGCTGTGATGTGCCGTAGCCTGACACAAATAAATATAACGATAATTTAGTAAAAACACTCATGATCCATATCGTAACAACGATGGCATCCAAGTTCTCGATAATGCCCCCGATGGAAATCGAGCGAACGATCATGAGCATTGGATACGTGTAATTCGCAGCTACATTTTGTCCAAACATTAATATGCTGAAAACAACGGATATCAACGTTACGACTCCTGAGAGCAGGACCCCTCCTACCGCATGGCGAATAATTTGCTTCCGCTGAGCGACAAAAGCAATCAGCATGAGCAGCATGATACAATCACCTAAGAAGGCGGCCGCCGGTAGCGCTCCTTTCATTACTGGCACTAAGCCTGTATCGATATAGATCGGCATCAAACGATCCTTGTCCAGCTGATTCATGGCTAAAAACATAGGTCCTATGACGCCAATCAAGATGATGGGACCAGTTAATTCACAAATACGTGCAATCACGCCAACGCCATGTACAGTCGGATAGAGCACAACAAGAAACATGGGGATTTGAATAAAATACACTGGCGTCCTTGGCATGATTGTCCCTGTAATAAATAAGCTGAATTGCTTTAATATCACGGTAAGGATGACGATCCATACCAACAAATACAGAAAGGATATAACACCTCCCAGCCATTTCCCAAGCAAAATTCGGTTAAATTCAATGAGAGATTTGTCAGGAAAAATGGAAGCTAGCTTCCCACAAACATAGGCTATACCTGTCACGATTGCGATAGAAGCAATTAAGGAAAACCAAGCATCCTGTTTGGCCAATTGAATGGCTGGAGCGGTGGTCAATAGAATTGTCATAATCACCTGGCTGCTTACCATCATCCAAAAAATTTGACGGTTTGTTAAAACCATATCATTCATCGCTAACCTCCTTTCTTTTTTGGCGCACAGGGATATTGGCAACTCCGGGTCTTTGAATAGAACTATTTACTTCAACCTGTATATCCATGGTTTCGAATATCGAATTCCACTCGCCTTTGGAAGCTTTCCATTCACGCGGATATTCCTTATGAAATGAACGCGCCAATCCGACAACGTCCGCCTTTTGCACCTTTTGCAATCGACGCAGCGTATATTCCATTATTTCCTTAATTTTAGTATTAAATGGCTCTTCAATGCGTCTCATGTCATTCGTCCCTTTGGAGAGAGGAATTGTGGTTGAATTTTGTATGATATCTCCATCCAACGTTAATTTCAATTTCATTTTCCATTCTCCATGTTCAATCGAAGGATACAAGCGAATTTTGGAATGCATAATTCTGACCACAATTTTACCGCCGTCAAGCGTCTCTGTGAGCGTTATATTTCTTCCAAGATCTCTGGGTCTTAACAAGCGAACTCCCAATATTTCATCGGGATTCAGAAAACCTGTCAGCTTCTGATTATGAATGACTGTCATTCCTTCTACACTTAGGATCTGCTTTACAGCCCTATTCGTGATTAAAGGGGTAGGCGCGATAAGCGGTAAAAGAAACGATTGCGATTCAGCGCTTAACAGCTCCTCAACCTCATGCATCGTCGAAGAATGATTGACCGGTTTCTGTGAAAGCTTAATTAATGTTTCATAGGTATTAGGATCCACTTGAGACTCCAACAGATGCCTAGCGGTTCCTTTACAGATGAAGAAATTTGCTTGTTCTCGCGTCTGGACATCTCTAAATAAAAAATCAAACTCATCATACATCCCGTGTCTGGCCAATTCTTCACCAAAAAAAAAGGCTTTCGCATGCCCCCAAGAAAAATAACGCGGCAGCCTCTTTTGCAGTTCACTTAAAGCATCACCCATGGATGCGCCTACGGATGTCATTGTGAATACATTCCCTTCCCCCCCGCCGTTGCCCTCCGTGCCTGCTGAGGCTGGATTCGGAATGAAGACTTGAACGGTCATTTCAATTTTATCGTCATTCTTTCTGTCTACCCCCGCTGAGATAATCAAGGCCATATCATTTACTTCTACGCGATCCCAGCAGCCTGTTGTAGAGAGCAGTATGAACACAAGTATTGGGACGCCTAGTCGATGCCTCAATGCCCTTCCCCTCCATCAATCCGTCAAAATTAATTTTCATCCGGCTTATCGCCTTGCCTCTTTGTATTCCCCTGACTATAAAATAACGGTCGCGTTTTAAATTTATTGATTGGAGCCCTAATTAGCACATCTTTGATACCGCTTAGGGATATGGGTGCTAATGGAGCCATATACGGCACACCAAACGAACGAAGAATACAAAGATGACTAATGACTAGCAACAGCCCCAGAATAAGACCAAATAATCCCATAATTCCTGACAAAATCATGATAGGGAATCGAAGAATTCGGAGCGCAATGCTTGCTGAGTACTGAGGCATCATGAATGAGGAGATCCCGGTTATGGCTACTACCATGACCATTGGTGCCGAAACAAGGCCAGCTTGGATAGCTGCCTGTCCAATGACTAACGCGCCAACAATGCTGACTGCAGAGCCGACTTGCCTCGGAAGTCGAATACCCGCTTCCCGCAGCGCTTCAAACGTTATTTCCATGATGAGAGCTTCCAACAAAGCCGGGAAAGGAATTTCTTCCCGCGATTTGGCTACGCGCAAAAGCAAAGTAGTCGGTACCATTTCTTGATGGAAGGTTAAAACAGCCACATAAACGGCAGGAGCAAGCAGAGCGATGAGGAAAAAAGTGTATCGCAGCCAACGAATCAAAGTCCCGATCAAATAACGCTGATAATAATCCTCAGGCGATTGCATCATCGACCAGAAAGTCGCCGGGACAATAAGAACCATTGGCGTATTATCTGTCAGAATGAGAATGCGTCCTTCCAACAGGCTTGCAGCAGCCACGTCAGGGCGTTCGGTTGTTTGCAGCTGTGGAAATGGCGAGTACGTATTACTCTCGATGAGTTCTTCGATGTATCCACTCTCAATCACACCGTCAATATCCAATTGCTCGATTCGCTTTGAAACGTTGCTAATTATCTCAGGTTTAGCAATACCTTGGATATATGCCAACGCTATATCCGTCTTCGAATATGTGCCTACTGTGTAACGGATGAATTTTAGTGCTGGCGTTTTTAACCTTTTTCGAATTAAAGACGTATTCACAAATATGGATTCAACAAAACCTTCCCGTGAGCCGCGGACGACAGATTCAGCCAGAGGTTCCTCTACGGGACGAGTTTCATACTTCGTAAGTCCAATGGATAAAGCACCATCAAGTGTGTCGACTAACAAAATCGGTCTGCCACTTAAAACATTATGGAGGATTTCACCAATTGATTGCAGCAAATCTATATCTGACACATTAATATGTTCTTTAATCGTTTCGATCGAACTTGCAGTTTCTAATTCTGCTTGCTTAAGCGGTCGGAGCACATTCGCATCGAGAAGTTCAATATTTACTGAGCCGCAGAGATACAGCAAAGAGGCAGGACTTCCATTGCCGAAGTGAAAATGGGCAAAAATCACATCCGCACAGTCTGTAAGGTATGTTTGCAATAGTTGCAAATTCCCGGTAAGTTCGGAAGAAATTCTGATCTGATATGCTTCCTTATCGACACTTGACTCCCCCGGAAATGTCTTATTCATGCCAAACTCCCCTTACTTGCACATTCTTTTACCTATTGTTATGCGCTTAAAACAGTTGGAATATTCAGGATTGTTCCAAGTCAATCTCAGGTCTCCGATTATTGAAGAAAGAACCTCCCCATCTTGATAGGGAGGTTCTACCGATTTACACCACTAAACATTTAACTGTTTCAAACTCCTTGCATCGCTTTCTCCAAAATGATCGTGTCATACAGCTGTGAAGCACATCTCCCGCTACTTTGTGTCCATTCTGGCAAGTGATTCCCTTCCGGCCACGAGTAGTTAAACAGCGATTTCAACCCATTGCCGTACCGCACCAAAATTTTCGCGTGACTGCTTGCTACTTGTCTTAAATCCTCAAGAACCTCATGCTTATTTTCAACGTGTGAAGCCACAATGATATGTGTAGCCTCTTTGGTGTAGGCCAACTCTTTCAATGGTTGGTGGGTGAACGTCACACGACTGGCAGCTTCGCTCATTGCCGATGCTTGTTCAGCAAGATCTACCGCTTCCTTATCCAATTCCTGTCCCACTACTTCTGCGCCCGTCTCTTGTGCAATAGTCAATACAGACACGGGGAACGCCCCTGAGCCAATAAACAGCACCTTGCAATGTTGATCAATCTGTAAACATGCTAATTCAGACTGTACGGAAGTTGATAATATATCGATATACTTGCTTAGCTGGATTTCGTCCATCTGGTCATGACCAGCTTGATATTTCTCCAATACACGTAGAGCATGAATAGACGTTTCCCTCATGCTTCGCGATAATTCCTGAACCTCGCTATTCGAATGCCATAACTGCCAATTTTGAATATTTTCCTCTTTATGTATAAAATCACTCAGGCCATCTAATTTATTCTTCAACATGGTGTAACACTGCGGAAAGGCCCTCGTATACGCTGTTATTTGCCTAATTTCGAACTCCATTAGCTTCAAACTTAAGATAAACTCGTACTCCTCTAGCATGGATTCCCCTCCTTTTTACCTACTGATAATACTTATCTGACTATTTCATTGAAAAGTACAGAAACCAGAGGCGTGCGTGAATTTAATTTTTCAGACGAAAAGGGGACTTAATCAGGCTTGCTTTTTCTCTTTTTTCCTGGGTAATATCGAGTACAATGGTTATCAAAGGAGTTAGATTCAATTCTTACTGGAGGACTAGATGAGCAATATGAGCAAACAATTGCATACAAGCCAGCATACCAGTCTTATTTTTTATGAACCCGAACATAAAGCCGCTTTGGAATCGTTCCACTTGCCCGAAGATCAAAAACAGTTCACTGGCATGCCAGATGAAATGCTTAAAATCGCCTTGGAAGATAACCATCGTTTCCCCGTTGTTATCGTTTCGGATGCAAAGCCCGTTGGATTTTTCATTCTGTATGACGGAGAAGAGCGTTGTGACTATACGGACCATCCGAACTCCCTTGTGCTTCGCGCTTTTTCAATTAATTATTCCGATCAAGGAAACGGACACGCCAAGGCGGCGCTCCTGCAGCTTGGTGAGTTTGTCAGGCATCACTTCCCAGATGTAGCAGAAGTAGCTTTAGCTGTAAATTTCAAAAACCTCCCCGCACGGCAAGTTTATTTGAAGGCAGGTTTTCGGGATGATGGTCGTACTAAAATGGGACGAAATGGTCTTCAGCATATCCTAGTTTTGCCTATCGAAAAAAAGAGGAGCTGCTCTTAAGCAGACTCCTCTTTCTTGTTAGTGCCATTTCACTTCTCATAATGGAGGAACTGAATAGTAACTTATTCGTCAATTAAGGGCATTTTGCTTCGCTTTGCCTGCATCACTAAATAGAAACTGGTCAGCACCGCGCCAAGCGTCCCGCAGATGATATCTGTCATCGTATCCAGCAAGCTGCCGTTTTGCGAATTCAATCCAAACCAATGATCCGTTGTGAACTCGTAGATTTCCCACACTCCAGCCATCGCTACCGAAAAGAAGAGGCTGAGCCATATGGCAACCTTTGCGCTTGGCGTGACGGATCTGTTCGCTATATCGCTTGCTTTCCCGTAAATTAATAAGCCCACAAAACAGAGGATTACACCTGAAAAGAGATGTTCAATTTTATCCAAATAGGGAATGACACTATAAAATCCAAATTCATTAGCCATAAACATCGTTATAAAAATGAAAAGCAGCACGCAGAACCTCAGCGCCGCAAACATTGTGGTCTTGCTCAGCTTAACAACCACTCTGATCAACAGCAGAACGACAGCAATCAAGACTGCCTGCCACATTTTCGGAGCAATGCCCTTAATCAGAAAGTATACAAAACACACGGCCGCAAGCACATACATCGCCAGTTCAAAAAGATCGTTTCCTCTGTCTTTTCGCTTAAGCTTTTGCATCGCCATCTCCCATTTCAATATGGAAATAATTACTAAATACCCTGTAAGAAGTATATTATTCCCAGATTGAAGGTAGTCATACCGAATAACAAAAAGAGGTCATCCCCTCGGCATATGAAGCCAAACGGGACAACCTCTATTACGACTAATTAAAAGCCATGTAATCCAACATACGCTTCAGCATGACCGCCGCTTCTGCGCGAGTCGCGTTAACCAATGGAGCAAAAGAATCCTCTGTTGCACCTTGGATGATTTTCGCCTGCATCGCTTGGGAAATAGCTGCATTAGCGTATTCACTTATGTAGGAGCTATCTGCAAATTGATTCAGCTGCACCAGATCCGCCTTCACTTCAATGCCTGCCTGTTTCATCGCGCGTACGATCATAACCGCCATCTGCTCACGTGTGACACTAGCCTCAGGCTTGAATTCATTATTCTCGTAGCCATCAATAATCCCTGCAGCCGAAGCAGCACCAACTTCATCGGCGTACCACGCCGAGCTAGGAACATCCGCAAACGCTCCGGCTGTTTGAGGCTTAAGCCCGATTGCTCTTGTCAATAGAGCTGCAAACTCCGCTCGGCTGACATTAGCATCCGGCATAAACTGATCTTCAGTTGCTCCCTTGATCAAGAATTTCGACGCTAGCAAATCAACCTGATCTTTTGACCAGTGCCCCAAGAGATCTGCGAATGATTTATTCGCGCTTACAACTGTATAAATGCTGTTACCTGTGCGGTAAATCGTAACCAGCGTATTGCCATCCTGCTGTTCAAAGATAGCTGGCACGTAACTCAACTCACCAGTCATCGGATCATAGGAAACCGCGCTAGCATGAAGCCCATCTACTTCGCCAGGTAGGGAAATTGTACGTGGAGCATACATGCCACCGAAATCTTCTACCTGCACCTGTTTCCCGGTGCTTTCTGCAGTAATCTCAAACAGAATACCAGGATGCAGCAGCTTAGCTTGATTCTCCGATGCAGCCGTTTGTAAGCTGCTAGTAATCGCCGGAGTCAGCTTCTCAATATGAATAGCGAAAGCAACATCAGCAGGTTCAGCGCCAAGCTTTTTGGAAAGCCCCATCACGTCCAAACCACTAACCGGAAGCTCATAAGTTACCGAATTGTATTTTATAACTAATAAAGCGTTCGGCGCTTTCGTTCGTACAGAAATCATACTAACGGCAGGGACAACGATAACTCCTTTATCTTCTTGCCCCTTCATATCAATAACAAGTTGAACGGCTCCTGTTTTTGCTTCGGAACTCAAAGCCTCGAGTGCTTTTTGGATGGCTTCATCGCTAACGATAACTTTGGCAACTGTCATCCCATCTGCCTCTGTTTCCTTCACTGGCTCGTTAACAAGAACCTGAACCTTGACGGGCTTTCCGGGCTCCTGTGTTTCCGGCTTTGGAGGTACAATTGGCACACTAGGCACCGACGGTCCGGATATTGTACCCGACTGTCCTTTATCCTCTGAGGATCCAGCTGAATTCTTAAGATTCACCATGACATTCAGTTCCGTCCCTAACGCTTCTGTTTCTTGTCCATTTCCATTCTTAACTTTAGCAGAAGTAATGCTAATACGAGTAGAAGCAGCTTGAGAAATCGGTTTAGCTCGCCAATGTAAACGGAGCAATTCTCCGCTGGCAGTTATCGCGTCACTTGCTTCACTAGCTGCATCATGAATTTGAATGTTTCCTGGACTGGAAGGAATACTGCTAGGGTCAATCACAAATCCTTGCTTTAATGATTCAACAGATATAAATTCAAGATCAGCACTATCAAATGCAATCGATAGATCCACACCATAGACTGCCGTATAAACACTGCTTGTCACGTTTCCAAGTCCTAATGTCGTTTGGAACAATTGTCCTCCATACACAGACTCTGCAACACTAAGCGTCGTAATTGGAGCATCAATCTGAGCTAGATGTACCCAGCACTCAATAATACTGTTCCACGCATTTAATTCATTTCCGTGACCGATATATTTAACGTACTTAGCTCTGACTGGCTCGAACGCAAATGATTCCGTCTGGTTCGGATTTTGCTTATGGCTGGCAGCTTGAGTCAGCACTCTTTGATACGTTAGGCCATCCGTAGAAACCTCCAAGTCAAAATAGTTGGATCGCAAATTCCCGCTATAAAATAGGATGGAGATATGATCCAGCCATTGTTCTTTATCCAGCTCAAGCAGTAGATACTGTTCACTGCCTTCAGCTGACCATCTCGAGTCAGGATCACGATCGATCGTATTTATGGGCAGGTTGCCATCATCTGCACTGGCGGTCACGTTAACAATTGTGGCCAAGTTTCCTTCCGGATCAGCCATCGCGTCTCGCACTTCAATGTTTTCGGAGACACTAACCTTCACACCATTCCAGACGATTTCTGCGGTTATTTTAGCCACTCCCGCATGTTTAGCTTTGAACCAGCCGTTATCTAACGATCCGATTTCTTCGTTATTTATGCTGTACGTGACAGGGATATTAGCTTTCTCCGTATTAATGACTTCACCTGAATCGAGTGTAAGGAATGCTTTCAGCTTTCCGCTGTTTCCTACACTGATTACGTTGCCAGCAGCTCTCCAGCCTGGAACGGATTTGTCAGGTGCGATCGTTATACTTTTGGGCAAAACAGGTGTTGCAGCCACTTGAAATTGAACGCGATATTCTTGCGTTGCCCCATTGCCGGACACTTGGATAATGCCAGTGCCATTCGTTGCTGTCGGTTGGGTAATGGAGATTACAGCGCCAGATTGCAAGGGCATAGCCTCAATCGTTGGAATCTGTGTAGTTCCGAATGGCAGCGTATAGGAATACTTCGTTTTCAACAATTGCATGCCGCTAATGGCCTCTCCATTGACGAGCAGAGACTGCAAAGCAAGCTCCTTAGCGGTTGTTCTTCTAGTAAATTGATCGACGTATAGGCTCTGAGGTACCAGCTTCGTGCCCTCGCCAACACCTTCCGCCATGTCGAACGGTTTGGTGTTCGTATCGGGGATCGAGCCGACGATGTTCACATTAACTCCGGTAACCGCGCCTTTCGTTCCTATGATGTAACCGTTGCCAAATTGCTCCGACTCGATAATAATGCCGTTTTTGCTGCTATGTGCAGCCTGACCCGTTGTGTTCCAGAACACACTTTCCGTCGTCACAACGCCATGTCTATTCGTTGCCGACGATCCATAATCCCGCGTTATGGCAGAAATACCATCCCCATTCAGCGTCATGTTGTCAATCAGATTGGCCATACTGAGATACATATGAAAGTCCGTCATTAGTGAGGAATTCTCGGAATAGACATTATGCATCACATTTCCGTTGGCCGAGAAATTCGCATAGGTGAAGCTGTGACGCGCTGCAATCGCTTTACTATCAATGATCAAATTATCATTGCCGATAAATTGATACAAGTAGCCATTGCCATTCGCTCCCCTGTACTGCGGATACTGCATCGTGACATGATCAACCGTGACATTCTTAGTGCGATCCAAAATGATCCCTTTGGACAAAATGTGATAGGTCGAATTGCCCTCAGGTTTATATGTGTTAACATTGCGAATCCAACTGTTTGCAACTGCAATCAGATTGATCACTTTCGCATTATCGCTTTCATACCCTGCCGTACCGACAACCTTGTAATCGTCTTCCCCTAGACCACTGTTATGATTCTGTACATTAGCTATCGAGAAATCCTCAATGCCAACCTCGGAAATCGGGGCCTCTGTTTTCGATATCGTAATGTTGTCTCGTTGTTTTAATGCATACCGAGTTGGAATGTCTAGCGTTATTGTCCGATTAACGTGATCAATCCCGACAATTTGCCTGTAAAACAGCTGCTCAACTTTGCCGAGACGGGATGCCCATTTATTTTGCATACCCAGTTCGTTCAAGAAATCCATCGTCGTTTCAAAAGTAACCAGCACATAGTCATCGACTGCGAATCCGCTTGTGTTTTCAACTGGAAGTAACGCACTGGGCTCCGCAACATTCTTACTCAGCTTGGTGGAGACATTCGTCTTCTTCCAATCGCCATCTCCGACCCGGATAATATCTTTGGATTTCATATTTTCGGTCGCATTATAAATAAACGTTTTGTTCATTCCCGCCCCCTTGAGCACGATATGGCTTGCTGGGACGTTCAAAGAGAAATCCTTGCCTGCAGGCGGATTGACCTGATAGGTGCCCGCCGGGAGGTACACGACACCTCCGCCTTTTGCCGCCGCATCTGCAATCGCGCTCTGAATCGCTTGGGTCGAGTCCCTCTGCCCCGTCGCATCAGCTCCATAGGGCGCTTTGGTCACATCAATACTCGCTGCAATATCTGTAGCCGGAATGGGCGTTTCTCCCAAATGATAGCCAGCAAATGAGAAATCGTGCAGAAATCTCCCTTTGTTATCCTTGAAACCCGGGTACCAATCTGCCGGATAGAGTCGGCTTCTGCCATCAGTCCCTAGGCGCATATCTTCAGGCACGTCCGCCGGATCGGAGACGATCAGTCTTGGCGGCATTTGCCCTGATGCTGTCGTATCTTTCCCGCGATGATAAAAGATTCCGCTGCTGCTTTTGGCTGCCATTACGAGTGTAATCGTCTTTTCACCCTTCATCTTCTGCTGCTTCACATAATCAGTAATGTCAGCGTCTTGATAATCATTTGCCGCTTTGTACAACACTTCGGCGATCGGAGCATCCCCTATGGCAGGCTTATTATTCCAAGTCAAGCCAGTTTCTGTCCAATTCCCCGCATGTTCAACGCCATAAATTTGAACGTAATTGGTCGCTGTTGCTGATGTTGCTTTCGACGTATCACGTCCCCACACCGAAAATAGCGTTTTTCCAATATGGTCAGCCTCAGGCAAGTTGGAAATATCGAACTTATAGTAACCGACTGACTTATTAAACTCAGCAGTCATCCCGTCTGCAATGGATGCAACATTGTTGGTGCTGTGGTAATTTTTGTCCCCATCCTTATTGTTCGTAGTGACCGGGTTGTACACAAGTGTGTCATGCAATGGCGGCATGTTTTTGCCGTATTCGAAAGGTACCGACGGCGTGTACGGATGCGGAGCATGCAGGTTCGTGCTTTGCTCGTTCACGATTAGCGTCGGGATCAGGCCCTCCGACGCACTTTCTGTGGTTTCATGCCCTCTAATCTCAATCGCGCCAGGTGTTTCCGCCTTAATCACGAATCCAACCACTGATTTCCCAGCTTTCTTGCTCTCCTTCACGTAATCAGTGAGATTAAACTGATAGTCAGATGGCGTATTCGTTATGGTTATGGTATCTATCGAATCCGTTAATCTAAGAAATTTACTTTTCCATGTCATCGTCGACTCCGACCAATCTGCAGTCGTTTGCAAAGGATGAAGGCCATAAACACTCATTTGTGTTGGCGTTAATGATGAAGCTTTGAATGCGAGAGCTACCTCCGTTTCCGAATTTATCAAAGGTAGGATATTTGTAATATCATACTTTACATATGCATAGGCTGATGCCCCGTCTTCTTGTAAGCCAGCACGCATAATATCTGTTTCTCCGCCGTCATCCACGTGTTTATGATAATTAACCCCATCTGAAGCTACGATGTTAGCATTTATTTGATATCCATTCGAATAAACCGTGACATCCTGTTGAGGCAGGATCTGCGTGCTAGTCGTACTTGCCGCCATACCCGCATGAGGTACAGTCAGCAACGAACCAGCGCTCAAACTTAAAGCCATCAACAAGCTAATCGCCTTTTTCATCATGCTTGCTTATCCTCCGTTTCCTATTGACAAATGTTTGATAACGTTTTCATTCAAGGCCGTTCTTACACACCTCCCATCCACCTTTACGCTTGAAATGGAAATATACACCAACAACCATGTTTCATTATGGCTTACGAATGGCAGGCTTGCCTATAAACAAAACCTCCAATAGCGTTGATAATAAAACAAATCGATGCTCAAAATCATCAAAACAATTGATTTTTCATCCAATGAAAGCAAGTTTAGTTATAACCATCTTGTACCGTTGACGAAATATATCCTTAAATTTATATTGTAAATATCTGAATGTCATTGAAAGCTAGCAAAAGGAGGACAACCTTTGCCAGAATCTCATGAATCTGCTGTTTCAAACAACGATTATCACCGTCTCCGAGCGGATTGCGAAAACTGCTTTGGTCTGTGTTGTGTAGCATTACCCTTCGCCGTCTCCGTAGACTTTGCAGGAGATAAGCCTGCTGGTAAGCCCTGCCATAACCTGCGAAATGACTTTCGCTGCGGTGTGCACCAAGATCTAAGGAAGATCGGTTATCGCGGATGCACCGTATATGACTGCTTTGGTGCCGGTCAGTATGTCGCCCAAGTGACTTATAGAGGCAAGGATTGGGTGAAAGCTCCAGAGACCGCGAAACAAATGTTTGAGGTGTTCCATATTATAAGGCAGCTTCATGAGCTGCTCTGGTATTTGACAGAAGCGCTTGAGCTTGCGCAGACGCGATCTATTCATGAAGCGCTTCGTTCAGCGCGGGATGAAACGGAACGTCTCACAGCATTAAGTTCTGAAGCGCTCTTGGAACTTGACGTTGCGGCACATCGTGCAGATGTGAATGCCCTGCTCCTGCAGACGAGCGAGCTCGTGAGAGCTGGCGTTCAGCGTCAGCAGAGAAGTGCTCGTGGGCGTCACAAGAGCTACGGACGAGGCGCGGATCTGATCGGAGCCAACCTCCGAGGCGCGGATCTTAGAGGCGCTCACTTGCGAGGTGCCTATCTGATCGCTGCGGATCTCAGCGAGGCCGATTTGCGATCAGCAGATCTTATCGGCGCCGACTTCCGCGATGCCAACCTGAGTGGCGCTGATTTTACGGGAAGCCTCTTCCTCACGCAGTTCCAAATCAACGCAGCCAAAGGTGATACACGTACCAAGCTTCCAGTTTCACTCAGCCGGCCGCCACACTGGACTGCATAAACACAAATAGAGGCTGTGCCAGAAAGTCTTTGCAGACCTCTGGTACAGCCTCCTTTATGAAGTTAACTTACTTCCACTTCTGAGCTTCTGGGCCTCTGAGTTTAATCCCGCTTCTCTTCTGGTAGAGATCATTCGCAGTCTTTAACGCATCGTTCCCGCCTTTGGACTTCCACTCTTCGATGACCTTCGGCCAATCACTGATTGGCTCTTTGCCGTACACCATTTTCACCATATGCGAGAGCAGCACGGCAGGAGCCGTATCCGATAATGGCGCAATGTCCGGATTTTTTTGCATAGCTTCCAAAATTGGATCAAACTCCAAACCACCGCGCCCTTCATTTGGTAAAACAGTCTCAAACGTTTTGAGCAGATCCTTCCCATCCTGCGTGGTGCTCAAAATTTGTTTGCGGAACGCATCGTCCTTGACCATATGAAGGAAACCGCTCAAATATCGCTGCTCAGATACCTCGGCATCTGTTTTCGGTTCTGTCGGCAAAGTCAAGTCAAACCACTTATCAGCCTCTTCCGATGCTTGCCATTCGAAGAACTTAAGAATGCCTGGAATTTTATCCTTCGCTGTCTTTGCATTGATTAAATAGGAGCGTGCACCGGAGGAGTACAAATACCCACCGCCTTTGCCGTCTGTACCTACTGGAGATGGAATAATCTTAATTTTCGCATCAGGGACAGCCTGCTTCAATTGTGTTTGCCACTGCAGCAGCTCTTGCGCGTTCATTTCCCACATACCGGCTTTACCTGACAAAATAATGTTTTTGAAATTCGTCGGATTAATCGTTGCAAATTCTTTATTGATCAAACCTTCGTCAAACATCGTTTTGTACGTTTGCAATGCCTTTTGCATATTTTCCGAGTCAAAAAATTTCGGCTGCACTTTTCCGTCTACGACTTCAAATTGGCTGAGGTACGGGTAGACATCATAAGCGCCAAAGAAAATATCCGCGTATTTGAAATCTTGACGTCCCATGAACGGATGCTCCACACCAATTTTCTTAAAAGCGCGCAGCATTTCCATGTACTCATCAACCGTTTTCGGATCCTTCGTTATTCCTGCTTTCTTCATCAAGTCTTCGCGCACCCAAGTTGCCCTGCGGGAAGGCTGAGAAATATAT
Organism: Paenibacillus sp. J22R67; assembly: GCF_059692175.1. Lineage (NCBI taxonomy): Bacteria > Bacillati > Bacillota > Bacilli > Caryophanales > Paenibacillaceae > Paenibacillus > Paenibacillus sp. J22R67. The sequence continues at coordinate 477,368 of NZ_JCAUAX010000005.1, forward strand.
TCCGGAATCGCATATATTTTACCGTTCAGCGTAACTTCATCCCATGCCGCTTGCGGAATCGTCTTCAATAAATTTGGCGCATACTGTTTAATAAGATCATTTAATTCAAGGAAAACGCCTGCTTGGACAGAGCCTGCAAGCTCTTTCCCACTCGTACTGGCTCCCGCTTGCACGACGTCTGGAATGTCGCCAGTAGCAAACATTTGAACCATTTTCTTCTCAAAATCGGCATGAGGCACTAAATGGATATCGAGGTCTGTATTCGTCTTCTTTTCTAGTTCTTTCACCCATTTGTCCTCGTTAAGATTGGCTGCTTTTTCTACATAATCAAAGTTCAACGTTCGCAAGGAAATGCTGAACTTCGTTGGTCCTTGCGATACCACAGGTGTTGCGCTCACCGCTGCAGGCGAAGCAGAAGATGCCTCAGGTGCCTTCTTATCTGCAGTTGAGCTGCAGCCAACCAGTCCAGTAGTTAGCGCAAATGCCATCGTACATGCCATCCATTTTGACCTTCTCATCGTACCCCTCATTTCTTTACAGTTATGATAAAACGAAAGCGCCTAGCGCTTTCTGTTCAACCCTGAATCCGTAGATCATCCGTATCATAAATGCTGGCATGCACCTGTTGTAATCGCTTCCATTGGTTTCTGTTTTTATCGTATACGAATCCGCACGACCCTCATATAGAGTTCCTTTAGGGGAAGTCGGGTTTTTTTTAGATTTTCATGATTTCCTGACTGAAAATGAAAGGGACTGCCTTCGAAGGTCATACGACCTTTCAAGACAGCCCCTATTGTTATTTTGACTCAAATAATGTCCAATCCGAATCCGTATAATTGCCCATGTACCATAAAGAAATGCCTTTTAACCCATAATACTTCGCAAGCCACACCTTTTTATCCACACTAGCTGTATCTTCATAGAAAATATCGTGGCTTCCGCGATCATCTTGAAAAGCGATCTCTCTCAGAAAATACGGTAAACTCATCGTCTGAGTAATTCCTGGTGTTGCAAGTCGTTTCTCAACAGCTGCAATCTCCGGATTGTATAATTCCGATGAACCGTTTGCTGTGATCCACTGATTAGCCTGCTTAGATATCCCAAGCACGAGCTTTTCTTTGGGTACAAACGCCAATGCGCGTTTCACCGCATCGTTCACCAGCGGCAGCGGGGCAGAAGGAAGTTTACTGTCATTATGCGTAAAATCATAAGCCATCAGAATGACCGTATCCGCCAAAGCGCTAATTTCTTTTAGATCATAACCTTTATAATAATAATCAGGCTGAACAGCAACCGTTAATGGGTAGTTCGGGATTGCCGCTTTCAAGGCTTTCAGAAATTGGCTATAGTTCGGTGCGCTAGATGCATCCATAAGTCCCTCAAAATCCATCGTTACCCCGGTGAATCCATATCTGGCATCCGTAAGAACGCCTTGTAAAGATTGGATAAACGCTTGTTGTGCAGGCTCATCCTTCAAGAAATCCGTAAGATTCTTCTCACCATAATAAACCATCAAATTTTTCTGGACTTTGGCTGCATTTGCTGACTGAACAACTTCCTCCCAGCCGGAAGGAATACGATACTCAGTCGTCGCTGTCTCCAATTGGGCGTTACCTGGTGCTGCGTAATTCAAATGCGACCATCCGACGGAAACTTGATCGAGCAGCGGCATGTGTTTGATCGCGGGATAAGAATTAATCGCATAAAAGCCTACTGTTTCTAGCTCACGAGTGGCTATTTCTGTCTGTATGAAACGATAAATGATGGCAGCAGCTTCTTTGCGTGTAAGGGATTGCTTAGGGTGAAAACCCATTTGATCGCCTTCCATGATCCCTTGATTGACCGCATAATAGGCATATGGACGCAGATTTGGATTCAAGGCTTCGCTATCCGTAAAGCTGCTCTTCTCTTTCTCTTCTTGCCAGCCTTGAAGCGTCCAACGGTCGCGAGCCTCGGCTGTCTGAGCATCGAGCAGTGCTTTACCGACAACACTCGCCACTTCTTCTCTGGTTATCGCATTCTCCGGATGAAGCTTGCCCTGCGAATCCAGCATAAAATTAATCCATTTCCGCTCGTAAGCCGCGGATACGAATGGATATGACCAACGCCCCTGTTCAACATCCACTGGAGCTCCCGCCACAGCTGTAGCAGAAGAAACTTCCTCTTGCTTGGCATTCATCAGCAATTTAATGAAAGCTTCCCGCGTCAGAATTCCTTCCGGTTTGTACGTTAAATCCGAATATCCATCAATAATCCCGATCGCTGATAGCGAATAGACCTCATTCTGAAACCAATCCTTATTGGTTACATCTGTAAACGGCTTTAAGGAAACGTCATACGCATAAGCGCTACCTGCAGAGGCTATTACGCAAAGTGCAGCAGCTTGTACGAACACTTTTTTAATCATAGACAATAAAATTCTCTCCCTTCTGTCATAATTTGACGTCAAGAGAGAGAATTAGTTGCACAAAATATTAAGCTTTATAGCAGCAGATTCTTTTCATGCAAGTGATCAAAAATAATTTGAACCACACGAGACGCTCGGTCCCTATCCTTATAAGACAGCCATTCCAATTCATCGATTTCGGAAGCAGGACGGAGTTCGCCGTCAAAATCTGCCGTATAACAAGCCATTTTCACCACAATTCCTTCAGCCTTACCGTCTGCTTGCGCTTCGAAATTCCCGAAATGGACCACGGTTTCCGGTTTAATTTGTACGGAAAGCTCCTCCTCGATTTCCCGGATCAACGTCTCGGTATCCGTCTCCCCAGGGTCTCTTTTGCCTCCCGGTAAATAATACAGTTCCTTTCCCTTCGAGCGTGTACCCAATATTTGTCCGTCAACGATGCGAATCAACGCGATCTTATCAATAAACGTTGTCATGCTATTTTCTCCTATCTTGAAACTCTATTTTCTATTAAAGCGTATTAAAACAATACCAAACCAAACCACATTTCTCAAATTCTAAGAAAAAGGAAGTGATTATTGATGAGAAAATCGATGCTGCTTTTCGTTCTTCTTTCATCCATGATGCTAGGGGGCTGTTCGATCCTAGATGGGGCAAATCAATCACTAGATTATGTGAATCAAGCTACGGCGCACATAAACAAACTGAGTACATTTGCTGAACAAGCACCACAGCTGATCAAAGACGCCGCTACGAATCCGGAGACAAAGCAGAAGCTTGAAGATCAATTACTAGCTTTAAAAACAGACATCGAACAATTTAATTTGAAAAGCGTTCCTGCATTCGCTAAGGATATTCACCAGCAATTAGTTGAGAAAAATAAAATCTTGTTAGACGAAATTAATCAGGTGGTAGAAAATGGGCATTTGGCGCTCGATAAGCTGCAAAATTCGAAAATCCTTGCCACAATCACGGACATCACAGGACTTATCAACCGAATATCCAATTTAGGCGGATAGCAAAAAGGAGTTAAGCGATTTGATTTCGCTTAGCTCCTTTTTTACTCTTATAGTCGAATGTATTTATTCTTTCTTTGCTTCATAATGAAGTACCAACACGCCTGAAGGCAGTGTCTTGGAAGAGAGAAGATTCAAGCGCTTCGTCGCCTTATCCGCTTGAAATAATCGCGTACCTTTCCCCAGTACAATTGGGCTAACGGTTAATCGGTATTCATCAATTAAGTCCAAATCAATAAACGTGTGAGCAAGACTTGGACTGCCGAAAATGACAAGATCCTTTCCAGGTTCCTGCTTGAGCTTCCCTATTTCCGCTGCGATATTCTCGTTAATCAGCGTTGTACGATTCCACTGAACTTCTTTAAGGCTCTTAGAAATTACAATCTTGCCAATATCCTCAATCCAATTCGCATGATCGATATCGTGTTGCGTACTTTCAGGGTTCTTTAATAGTGTTGGCCAATGGTTCTCCATCATCTGATAAGTGACGCGTCCATATATGGGAGATCCCACGGTCTTTACGATCTCATCCGCAGCATCCATCAAATCTTGGTCATAAGAGATCCAATCTAATTCCCCATTAGGTCCAGCTACAAAACCATCTAGCGATACATGCATGAATAAAACAACTTTTCTCATTGTCATTCTCCTTTAGTTTGGGTTTCCAACTTCATTTTAGCGGATTCAAACTAAAAGACACAGCCACTTACGAATTTCTATCACGATTCAAAACATATTTTTTAAAAAATAAGTTATCTCGGATAATAAGAGAATCCCGGATACTTGACGACGGGCCATTTCTCTTTGCGCAAAGCATCAATGAGTTCAGGTCCCACATTCAAATTGCTCTTCACAAGCTCATGTGGCGTGAGTGCCATCCATTGGTTCAATGAGACATCATCAAAGATGTTGCTCTTAAACATTTCAAGAAACCACAGAGATTCTGTACCTGTATTTTGAATATAATGCCCCGTAGCAAATGGCACATAACCGACATCACCTGCGCGATAATCGAACGTTCGGGCATTGCCATTGCCGATAAACACCGTCATTCGTCCTTGACCTGCGAGATAGTATTGCCACTCATCGTTATTCGGATGCCAGTGCAGCTCACGCATAGCACCTGGTTCTACCTCGACAAGTGCCGCCGAGATTTTTTGTGAGATCGGGAAATTCCTTGAATCTACAATTCGTACGCTGCCGCCAGGTGTTTTGATCGGTGTTTGAGCTAATAGTTGATGTTTGAAACTTAAGGGGATTGTACCGTATGGGGATTGAACCTTCTGGCTTTCCAGTAAACCTGGCACTTTGTCTTGATAAATGTAGACCTGATCCGTTGGGATATTGTCAAAAGCACTCATGGGAACACCGAAGTTTGCGGACAATACATCTTTGGGTGTATGAGCAAACCAATCCGAAATAGATAACGTATTAAGGTCGGAGAAATTTCCGTCATCGAAAACAAGCAGGAATTCGCAATGCTCCAACCCTTGGATGGAATGCGGTAGCCCTGGCGGGAAGTACCAAAGATCGCCTGGACCGACATCGGCGATAAAATTCCGCCCGTCTTGATCGATCGCCGTAATACGCGCTCGTCCGACTAACATATAAGACCACTCCGCTTGCTGGTGCCAATGCAGCTCCCTTACACCACCGGGTGTTAGACTCATATTAACGCCAGCCATCGTCGTCGCGATCGGCAGTTCTCTGACCGTAATTTCCCGCGACCAACCTCCGTGGTTTAACGTCATTGAAGTGTCAGAGAATGAAAACTTCAAGTTGTGAACCAATCCGGCGTCCGTTATCGGTGGAACTAGCATATTTGGGTTTTCCCTATCCCGCATGATATCCCTCGGACCTGTGTCAATCCCACCGGCACCGTCATAACGAAGGGGCTGTGGGATGACGTCGTTCATACCTTTGTTCCTTTTCGGAGAATCCATGGGTAAACTCCTCTCTTCGCCCTCGACTTTGATGACTCATTCTAAAAAATATATGTGCCCTGTTGGTAGCAAATGCGTGTACTACGCTGCTGTGGGTATGAAATTAAACAACAACGATGTTTTTACATCGTTGGAGGCGCAAAGAGCTTCCGCTAGCGCGGTCCGTGTGGCTTGCAGCGATGTTTTTCATCGTTGCAGTTGCCACTAGCGCGCTGATGCACGCTCCAACGATGTTTTACATCGTTGGAGGTGCAA